>NZ_JBCNLB010000001.1:0-1094976 GCF_039595735.1 Duganella sp. | reverse complement strand
CTTATCTGACCCACGTGCTCAACGGCACTAAGTCTGCTCAGCGTCACCCCGCCTGGCCGCATCGACAGCCTTATTATCTGGCGAAGACGCGGTATGCTCAATATACGAGGTCCGCCATTTCTACACGAGCCCAGCCGTAAGCAGTCGCTTACGGCTGGGCTCGTGTAGAAATGGCGGACCTGACCCCGGAGTGTTATACCTGCATGTTCATGATGTCGTGGTAGGCGGATACCAGTTTGTTGCGCACCTGGATCGCGCCCTGGAAGTTGATGCTGGCTTTTTGTTGCGCGATCATCACATCCGACAGGCTCACGCTATCATCGCCCATGGCAAAGCGCTTGCTCATGCCCTCCGCCTCCTGTTGACTGGCGTTGACCGCGTCCAGCGACTTTTTCAAGGCATCCTGGAAATCCGCCTTCGGCACCGCCGCCGGCTCGGTGGCAATCACCGGCGGCTGCAAGTCCGGCTTGGTGGCGTGCGCTTTTAGCTGCGCAATCATGGCCTGGATTCGACTGCTGTCAATTCCCCCTGTAATCATTGCTGACTCCTTTTTTCTACGTGGTAGCAGAATAACAAGGCGTGCGCCAGCCCCCTGCATCGAGCAGGACCGTAAACGGCGCTCTGTTCCCCCTATTGAATTTCCTGATTACAAGCAATAATGGCGGTATTCCTTCAAGAACCCTCACCCGGGACCTCACCATCATGGCCGTAGCGGAAGAAATCGACAACGCCACAGCAGCCGGCGCGCCAGACGACGGCGCCGAGAAGCTGCCCTTCATTCAGACGCCGATGGGGCGCAATTTCCTGCGCGCAGCCGGCGCGGCCGCCATCGTCGCCGTCCTGATCGGCCTGTACCTGTGGAACAAGCCGCCCGAGTACGCGGTGCTGTTCTCCAATTACACTGACCGCGACGGCGGCGCCATTACGGCCGAGCTGGACAAGATGCAGGTCAAGCACAAGTTCTCGGACAACGGCACCGCCATCCTGGTGCCGGCCGAGCAGGTGCACGATATCCGCCTGAAACTGGCCGCGCAGGGCTTGCCGAAAGGCGGCAACGTCGGCTTTGAGCTGATGGAAAACCAGAAGCTGGGCGTGTCGCAATTCCTTGAACAGGTCAATTACCAGCGCGCGCTGGAAGGCGAGCTGGCGCGCTCGGTGATGTCGCTGGCGCCGGTGGAAAACGCCCGCGTCCATCTGGCGCTGCCCAAGCCCTCCGTGTTCGTGCGCGACCAGCAA
Source organism: Duganella sp. (assembly GCF_039595735.1). Classification (NCBI taxonomy): domain Bacteria; kingdom Pseudomonadati; phylum Pseudomonadota; class Betaproteobacteria; order Burkholderiales; family Oxalobacteraceae; genus Duganella; species Duganella sp. The sequence goes on along the minus strand of NZ_JBCNLB010000001.1, from coordinate 1,093,740 downwards.
AAGCCGACCGCCTCGGTGATCGTCACCCTGCACCCGAACCGCATGCTGGACCAGCAACAGACCGGTGCCATCATCCACCTGGTGGCGTCCAGCGTGCCCGATCTGCTGCCGGCCAATGTCACCGTGGTCGATCAGGCCGGCAACCTGATTTCCGACCAGAACAAGAATGCCAATGGCAGCAACGCCAAGCTCGATGAGCAGCAACTGAAATACGTCAAGGATCTGCAGGCGCAGGTCATCAAGCAGGTCGAATCGATCGTCATCCCTATCGTCGGTGAAGGCAATGTGCGGGCCGAAGCGGTGGCCGATGTCGACTTTGCCAAGATCGAGCAAGCCTCGGAAAACTACAAGCCGAACTCGCCGCCGGCCGCCTCGGCCATCCGCAGCCAGCAGACCAGCGAGACCAACGGCAACAACAACGCCCAGAATCCGGGCGGCATCCCGGGCGCGCTGTCCAATCAGCCGCCAGGCACCGCCACCGCGCCGCTCAACCAGACCGCCGCCGCCAACGGCCCCAACGCGCCCGCCCCCGGCACGCCGCCGGGCACCGTGGCCGCCAACGGCAGCGCCGGCCCCACCCACAAGGAATCGACTACCAATTATGAAGTCGATAAAACCGTGCGCTACGAGCAGCGCGGCATGGGCGGCCTGCGCCGTCTGACGGTGGCGGTGGTGGTCAATTACAAACGCATCGTCGATAAGAACGGCAAAGTCTCGGTAAAGGCCTATACTCCTGAAGAGATGGCCAAGATCAATGATCTGGTGCGTCAGGCCATGGGCTACAACCAGGACCGCGGCGACGCGGTCAGCGTGGCCAACTCGCCATTTGACGGCGTCGACAAGCCTTACGAGCCGCCGCCGGAATGGTGGAAAGACCCGGCCAACCTGCCGATGGCGAAAGACCTGGCGAAGTTCCTGATCACCGCCCTGATCCTGCTGTACATCGTGTTGCGCATCGTGCGCCCGATGATGCGCCCGGTGTTCAAGAAAATCGACGAGATCAACGCGCCCGAGCCGGAACCGGAAGTACCGGAAGAGCCGGTGCCGGAAGAACCGGACGAAGCGCTCATCGCCGAAGAAGAGCTGCGCAAGATGGAAGAAAACACCGCGCGCAGCTACCGCGACAACCTCGCCATGGCCAAGAAGCTGGCCGTGGAAGACCCACGCATCGTGGCCAACGTGATCAAGGAATGGATAGGCGCAAATGACTGAGAATACCGGACTGCAAAAAGCCGCCATCCTGATGCTGGCGATGGGCGAAACCGAAGCCGCCGAGGTGATGAAGTTCCTCGGCCCGCGCGAGGTGCTCAAGCTCGGCGCCGCCATGGCGACCATGAAAAACGTGCCGCATGAGGAAGTGGTCGGCACGCTCGACAACTTCCGCGACATGGTGGCGGCCGCCTCGACCGTCGGCCTCGACTCCGACGAGTACATCCGCCAAGTGCTGACCAAGGCGCTGGGCGACGACAAGGCCTCGGTGCTGCTGTCGCGCATTCTGGGCGGCAAGGACGCCTCCGGCATCGAATCGCTGAAGTGGATGGATTCGCAATCCGTGGCCGAGCTGATCCGCAACGAACACCCGCAGATCATCGCCACCATCCTGGTCCACCTGGAGCGCGACCAGGCCTGCGAAATCCTCGGCCACTTCACCGACCGCCTGCGCAATGACGTGGTGCTGCGCATCGCCACCCTGGACGGCGTGCAGCCGGCCGCGCTGCGCGAGCTGAACGACGTGCTGACCAAGCTGCTGTCGGGTAACGAGAACATCAAGAAGTCGACCCTGGGCGGCGTGCGCGCGGCCGCCGAGATTCTCAACTTCATGTCCGGCGAGCAGGAAAGCTCGGTCATGGACAATATCAAGAACTACGACAACGACATGGCGCAAAAGATCATGGACGAGATGTTCGTGTTCGACAACCTGATCGATATCGACGACCGCGGCATCCAGCTGCTGCTGCGCGAAGTGCAGTCGGAAATGCTGATCATCGCGCTGAAAGGCGCCTCGCAGGAGCTGCGCGACAAGATCTTCAAGAACATGTCGGCGCGGGCCTCGGAAATGATGCGCGAAGACCTGGAATCGAAAGGGCCGGTGCGCCTGTCGGAAGTGGAAACGCAACAAAAGCAAATTCTGCAAATCGTGCGCCGCCTGGCCGACGAAGGCCAGATCGTGCTCGGTGGCAAAGGTGAGGATTCCTTCGTTTAATGGTGATACATTCAAAAGACGCGCAGCCGGCCTTCAAGCGCTGGGAGATGACCTCGTTTGGCGACGAGCGTCCCAGCACACTCGCGCTGCGCGAAGCGGAACAACGCGAAATCGCGGCCGAGCACGCCCGGCTGGAGGCCGAGCAACGCGTGCAGGAAGCGCTGGAGGCGCAGCAGGAACAACTGGAAATGGGGCCGCCACCGCCGCCGCCCATCCAATACCCGACCGTCGAGGAACTGGAAGCGATCCGCGAGGATGCGCGCAAGGACGGTTATCAGGAAGGCCATGCGGCCGGCCACGCCGAAGCCACCGAGGCGGTGCGCCAGGCCGCCGACGCGGCGCTGCAACAGGAGCTGCAGCAGGTGCGCGTGCTGGCGGACAATTTCAGCACCGCGCTGCAGGACGCCGACCAGCTGATCGCCAACGAGGTGCTGGAGCTGGCTTTGCAGCTGGCCAAGGGCATGCTGAAAAATGCGCTGCAGGTCAAGCCCGAGCTGATCCTGCCCATCGTGCGCGAAGCCATCGAATACCTGCCGGTGTTGCAGCAACCGGCCCTGCTGGTGCTGCATCCGGACGACGCCGCCACCGTGCGCGCCGGCCTTGGCGAAGAGCTCGACAAGGGCGGCTGGCGCGTGGTGGAAGATCCATCCGTCGGCCGCGGCGGCTGCAAGGTCGATACCGCCAGCAACACCATCGACGCCAGCGCCGCCGCCCGCTGGCAGCGCCTGAGCCACGCGCTCGGCAAGGAAGTGGACTGGCTGGACTGACGCCATGGACACCATCGACCGCAGCCTCAGCGCTCCCCCGGCCAGCCCGCACGCCGGGCGCTGGAAATCCTACCTCAGCGATTGCGCCGCCCTGGCCGACATGGTCGAGCCGATGCAGGTTTCCGGCCGCGTCACGCGCGTGGCCGGGCTGGTGATGGAGGCGGTCGGGCTGCGCCTGGCGGTGGGCGCGGCCTGCACCGTGCCGCTGCCGGCCGGCGGCAAGATCGAGGCCGAAGTGGTCGGCTTTGAGGGCGACAAGCTGTTCCTGATGCCGCAATCGGACGTCGAAGGTGTGGTGCCCGGCACCCGCGTCTTCCCGGTCGAGCCGGCCATCCCGAAACCGGGCAGCGTCGCCCATCCCCGGCGCCGCCCGAGCGACCGCGCGCGCCACTTGCCGGTCGGCATCGAACTGCTGGGCCGCGTGGTCGATGCGGCCGGCCGCCCGCTGGACGGCCTGGGGCCGATCCAGGCCAGCGACAGCGCGCCGATCAACACCCGCCCGGCCAATCCGCTGGGCCGCGCGCCGATCGTCGAGACGCTCGACGTGGGCGTGCGCTGCATTAACGCCATGCTGACCGTGGGCCGCGGCCAGCGCATGGGCCTGTTTGCCGGCTCCGGCGTCGGCAAGTCGGTGCTGCTGGGCATGATGGCGCGCTACACCGAGGCCGACATCATCATCGTCGGCCTGATCGGCGAACGCGGCCGCGAGGTCAAGGAATTCATCGAGCAGATCCTCGGCGCGGAAGGTCTGGCGCGCTCGGTGGTGGTGGCGGCCCCGGCCGACACGCCGCCGCTGATGCGCCTGCAGGGTGCGGCCTACTGCACCGCGATTGCCGAGCACTTCCGCGACAAGGGCCAGAACGTGCTGCTGATCATGGACTCGCTGACCCGCTACGCCATGGCGCAGCGCGAAATCGCGCTGGCGATCGGCGAGCCGCCAGCCACCAAGGGCTATCCGCCATCGGTGTTTGCCAAGCTGCCGGTGCTGGTCGAGCGCGCCGGCAACGGCGAGCTGGGCGGCGGCTCGATCACCGCCTTCTACACCGTGCTGACCGAGGGCGACGACCAGCAAGACCCGATTGCCGACTCGGCGCGCGCCATTCTGGACGGCCACATCGTCCTCAACCGCCGCCTGGCCGAAGCCGGCCACTACCCGGCCATTGACATTGAGCAATCGATCAGCCGTGCCATGCACTCGATCACCTCGCATGAGCACCAGACCAAGGCGCGCCACCTCAAGCAACTATTCTCGCGCTATGAGCGCAGCCGCGACCTGATCAGCGTCGGCGCCTACGCCCCCGGCACCGATCCGGTGCTGGACCAGGCCATCCAGTTACACGAGCGGATCGAGCATTTCCTGCAACAACAGATCACCGAACGGGTGACCATGGGCGAGAGTTTGGGGCAACTTACCTCTCTATTCGACTGATTGACGGCTTCGGCCGCCTCCTATAATTGACTCACCATGGCTTCCAAAGCGCAATTAGAAACCCTGATGGACCTGGCGCGGCGTGAGACCGACGACGCCGCCAAGCGGCTGGGTGTTGCCCTCAAGGCGGTGGATGAGGCCCGGCAGAAGCACGAGATGCTGGTCGGCTACCGTGAGGAATACCTCAAGCGTTTCGAGGCGGCCCAGGCGGCCGGCATCACGCCGATGGCATACCGCAATTTCGTGGCTTTCATTGAAAAGCTGGAAACCGCGGTCAAGGGCCAGCTGGACATGATCAGGCATGCCGAATACCGCAGCGAGCAGGAAAAAGCCGCGTGGCAGGCCAGCGAGCGCAAGCGCATGTCCTACTCCACCCTGAACGACCGGGCGGACGCCGCCGCGCTCAAGCTGGAAAACAAGCGCGACCAGAAGCAAATGGACGAACACGCAGCAAGGCAGGCGTACTACAAACGATGACATCCTAGAGAGCGCGAAACATGCAGACCCCGAATCTTCCAATTCCTACCCTGAACGCCAATGCAGTGGCCGCGCCGAAAGTGCATGTCAACCTGGGAGCGGGCAACGACAACAGCGCGTTCAAGCAGGCGCTGTCGCGCGAAATGGACCAGCGCGGCAACGCCAGCAGCAACCCGCCAGCCCGCGCCGCCGAGCGCCCTGCTTCGCGCGCATCCGCGTCCAAGCCACAGCAGGCCGCGCCCGCCAAACCGGCACAGCCACAGAACCAGCAGGCCGAGGCCGCCCAGCAAACGGCCGCTAACGAAAGCAGCGCCGCCGCGCAGCCCGCGCCAGCCAAGAGCGCCGCCAGCGACAGCGACAACAGCAGCGCCGACGGCAGCAAGGATGCCAGCAGCGCCAGCAGCGACGCCCAGGCCGCGCAAGCCGCCGATCCAATGGCGGACATGCTGGCCCTGGTGGCCGCCTTTAACCAGCCGGCCGCGCCGGCCACGACGCCGGCCGCCACCACCGATGCCGGCGCCATCGCTGCCGGCACCGGCGGCGCCGGCCCGGCCGTCAGCGCGGCCGATGCCGCCGCTGCGGCTGCCGCAGCCGCCGCCACGGCCGCCCAGGCCGCGCTGGCCGCTGCCGGCGACACCTCGGCCGACGCCGCCGCCGCCCATGCCGCCGCGGTGGATGCCGACGCCGCCGCACTGGCCGCCACCGACACGGCCGGCGCCGATGCCGCCGCCCTGCAAGCTGCGCAAGACCAGGCTGCCGCCGCCAGCGACTTCAAGACCGCGCTTGGCAAGGCCGGCGCAGCCGCGCAAACTGCCGCGGATGCCGCCGCAGCAGCGGCCGCTGCCGCCGCCAAAGCCGCTGCCGATGGCAAGACCGATGCCGCCGGCCAGAAACCAGCCATCGCCAGCGCCGTCGCGCCAGACACCGGCGCCACCAAGGCCGATACCCAGCCCGCCATTGCAGATGCCAGCGGCGTGGCGGATGCGGCGCCGAAAACCGGCGCCGACGTCATCAACCGCATCGAAACCAAGGCGGCGCCAGCCACCGACGCCCAGCCGCAGGTGTCGCAAACCCAGCAACAGCAGCAGGCCGCCGACCCGGCCCAGCTGGCCGCCAGCGCCAGGGCTGGCGCCAGCGTCAATGCCGAAGCCACCGCCGCGTTGAAGGAGCAAGCCAGCATCACCGTCGCACCGGCCGCCGCGCACGCCGCGCAGGACATCGCCAAGGCCGCGACCACTGTCCCGACCGACAAGCTCAGCAGCCGTGTCGGCACCCAGCAGTGGGACCAGCAACTGGGCCAGAAAATCATCTTCATGGCCGCTGGCGGCGAGCAAAGCGCCACCATGGAATTGAATCCGCCCGACCTCGGCCCGCTGCAAGTGGTGCTGAGCGTGAACAAGGACCAGGCCACCGCCGCCTTCAGTTCGGCCGCGCCGGAAGTGCGCCAGGCGCTGGAAAACGCCCTGCCGAAACTGAAAGAGATGATGAGCGAGGCCGGCATCCAGCTGGGCAGCGCCACCGTCTCGGCCGGCATGTCGGATCAGAACAACAGCGCCTATAGCCAGCAAGCCAGCTCGGCACAAAGCGGCAATGGCGGCAGCGGCAGCCGCAGCGGCGGCAGCTATGGCCGCGACAGCGGCAACGACGCCGACGCCGCGCGCAGCGCGCCACCGGTGCGCCGCCTGCCAGCCGGCGCGGTCGATACTTTCGCCTGATTTCGCAGCGCCGCCATACGCAACCGGGAGCGGCGCCCCTGCCCTCCCGGTTTTGTTGTCTGTTACACTAAAGAAACGTCGAGCAGCAGCAGGAACGCCCCTCTTTTCGGCGTATCCAACTGCGCAGGCACAACTGATAATGACATAATGGCGGCGTGAACCACTGCCGCAGCATGAAGGGCTATTTTGAAAGCGAATCCGAAAATGAAAGCCGATCAGAAGGTTGAAGCGCCATCCGGTGGCGGCAGCAAGAAACTGATCATCATCATCCTGGCCCTGGTGCTGGTGCTGGCTGCGGCCGGCGGCGGCGCAGCCTGGTTCTTCATGCACGGCAAAGCCGATGCCGAAGAGCATGACGAAGCGCCAGCCAAAAAGAAAAAAGCCAAGAAACCCGTGGGTCCGCCTGAATACGTGCCGGTGGAACCGTTCACCGTCAATCTGCAGCCGGGCGAGAGCGGCGCCGACCAGTACCTGCAAATCGCTTTCACGCTGGAAGTGGGCGGTCTGGAAGAGAAAGAAAACGTCAAGAACAACATGGCCAAGGTGCGCAGCCGCATGCTGTTGCTGCTGTCGAGCAAGCGCGCGGCCGACATCAACACGCCGGAAGGCAAGGTCCAGCTGGCCAAGGAAATCATTACCCAGCTGCGCGAGCCGTTTGAAGACCGCGGCTCGCCGCAGGAAATCGAGGACGTGCTGTTTACGTCCTTCATCATTCAGTAAGCAGACTCGTCATGGCTGATAATTTTCTCTCCCAGGAAGAAGTCGATGCCCTGCTGAAGGGCGTCAACGGCGACCAGGATGACGTTGCGGCGCAAGAAGATGTCGCGGGCGTCCGCACGTACAACCTGGCCACGCAGGAACGGATCGTGCGTGGGCGTATGCCGACGCTGGAAATTATCAATGAGCGCTTTGCCCGTTTGCTGCGCGTCGGCCTGTTCAACTTCCTGCGCCGCAGCGCCGAGGTGTCGGTCGGCTCGGTGCGGGTGTCCAAGTATTCCGAGTTCATCCGCAACCTGGTGGTGCCGACCAACCTCAACCTGGTGCACATGAAGCCGCTGCGCGGCACGGCGCTGATGGTGTTTGATCCCGGCCTGGTGTTCCTGCTGGTGGACAACCTGTTTGGCGGCGACGGCCGCTTCCACACCCGCGTCGAGGGCCGCGATTTTACCCAGACCGAGCAGCGCATCATCCTGCGCATCCTCGACATCGTGTTCGAGGCCTACACCAAGTCGTGGGAGCCGGTGTACCCGGTCGAGTTCGAATACATCCGCTCGGAAATGAATACGCAGTTTGCCAACATCGCCACGCCCAACGAGGTGGTGGTGGCGTCGACCTTCACGGTGGAGCTGGGCTCGGTGTCGGGTCAGATCCACTTCTGCATGCCGTACTCGATGATCGAGCCGATCCGCGATTCGCTGACTTCCAGCCTGCAGGGCGAGGCGCTGGAAGTGGACAAGCGCTGGATCCGCCTGATGACGCAACAGATCCAGATTGCCGAGGTGGAAATCGTCGCCTCACTGGGCACCGCCAAGGTCAATTTCGACGAGATCCTGAACATGCGGGTGGGCGACATCATCCCGCTGCAGATCCCGGAATTCATCTCGGCCACCGTGGACGGCGTGCCGGTCATGGATTGCAGCTACGGCGTGATGAACGGACAATACGCGCTCAAGGTCGAGAAACTGCTGGCCAATGCCGATAACCTTAAATAAAACCGGAGAGAAACATGTCGGATAACCAAGACGATCAGCCATTGGACGAAGACGATCCATGGGGCGCGGCGATCGCCGAGCAAGCGCAGGCGGAAGCCGCCGCGCTGGAAAAGCAGCAGGCTGCGCAAGCGGCCAGCGCCGCCGTGTTCAAGGACTTTTCCAGCACGCCCAGCAAAACTGAAACCCACAACGATATCGACTTCATCCTCGATATCCCGGTCCAGCTGACGGTGGAACTGGGCCGTACCAAGATCGCCATCAAGAACCTGCTGCAACTGGCGCAGGGCTCGGTGGTGGAGCTGGACGGCCTGGCCGGCGAGCCGATGGACGTGCTGGTCAACGGTTGCCTGATCGCGCAAGGCGAGGTGGTGGTGGTGAATGACAAGTTCGGTATCCGCCTGACTGACATCATCACGCCGTCCGAACGTATCCGAAAACTGAATAAATGAAGCACGGACTGATTTCAACCCTTACCCTCGCGGCGGCCCTGGCCGCCGCGCCTGCAATGGCCCAGCGCAGCGTCTCGGGCACCATCGGCGGCGCCCACGCGGCCGCCCCGGCTGCCGCAGCCGCCCCGGCCCAGGCCTCCGCCGCGGCTGCCGCGCCAGCGGACAATGCCGCAACGCCGGCCGCCGACGCCCCGGCCGCAGCGGCCACACCCGCTCCTGTCGCGGCCGCAACGCCAGCCCAGCCCAGCGCGCTGGCCATGACCATCCCGACACCGCCGCCAAGCGCGCCGTCCACTGGCGGCGGCCTGCTGCAAACCTCGCTGGCGCTGCTGTTTGTGATCGGCCTGATGCTGGGCCTGGCCTGGCTGACCAAGCGCTTTGGCCCGAAGAACTTCGGCGGCGGCAACAGCAACGTTAAGCTGGTCGGCTCGCTCAGCGTCGGCACGCGCGAGCGCATCCTGGTGGTGGAAGTGGGCGAACAATGGATTGTGGTGGGCGCCTCGCCCGGCCGCATCAATGCGCTGGCCACCATGCCGCGTCAGGAAAGCAGCGAACCGCTGCCGGTGGCCAGCGTCCCCGGCGCTAATTTCGCCGACTGGATCAAACAAACCATAGACAAGCGCAATGGCAAATAAGCTGTTCCCGGCGGCTGCAAAAACGCTGCTTCTGCTGGCGGCCATCGCCCTGCCGCTGACGGCCGGGGCCGACTCCAGCATCGGCATCCCCGCCCTGACCTCCACCCCTGGCCCGGCCGGCAGCACCAATTACACGCTGCCGATCCAGACCATGCTGCTGATGACGGCGCTGACCTTCATCCCGGCCGCGTTGTTGCTGATGACCAGTTTCACCCGCATCATCATCGTGCTGTCGCTGCTGCGCCAGGCGCTGGGCACGCAATCGGCGCCGCCCAACCAGGTGATGGTCGGGCTGGCCCTGTTCCTGACCCTGTTTGTCATGGGGCCGACTTTTGACAAGATCTACACCGAAGCCTATCTGCCCCTGCAGGAAAACAAGCTGACCATGGGCCAGGCGCTGGACAAGGGCGCGGCGCCGCTGAAAACCTTCATGCTCAAGCAGACCCGCGAGGCCGACCTGGCCCTGTTCGTCAAACTGTCGCGCAGCCCTGCCCTGCAGGGGCCGGAAGACGTGCCGCTGCGCATCCTGGTGCCGGCCTTTGTCACCAGCGAGCTGAAAACCGCGTTCCAGATCGGCTTTGCCATCTTTATTCCATTTCTGATTATCGACATGGTGGTCGCCTCTGTACTAATGTCGATGGGCATGATGATGATGTCACCGGCCGTGATTTCGCTGCCGTTCAAGCTGATGCTGTTTGTGCTGGTGGATGGCTGGCAGCTGCTGCTGGGCTCGTTGGCCCAGAGCTTCTACTAGGAGGCTGGAATGACGCCCGAAAGCGTGATGACCATGGGCCGCCACGCCATGGAGATTACCCTGATGATTGCCGCGCCCATGCTGCTGGTGGCGCTGATCATCGGCCTGGTGGTCTCCATTTTCCAGGCCGCCACCCAGATCAACGAGCAGACGCTGTCCTTCATCCCCAAGCTGGTCGGCATTTTCGTGGCGCTGGTGGTGGCCGGGCCGTGGATGTTGTCCGTCATGCTCGACTACATGCGCGAGATCTTCACCGGCATCCCGCTGCTGGTCGGGTGATGTTTTTGCCAATATGTAACAGTTTCCGATTTACTAAAAAGTTCGTCTACAATACCTAAAAGATGCCAGGCGGAAATGTAACAGACCCTTATGCTGACCGTCTCTTCTGCCGATATCAATATCTGGATCGCCAGCCTGCTGTGGCCGCTGACGCGCATCCTGGCGCTGCTTGCCGCCTCGCCGCTGTTCGGTAACCGGGCGGTACCGGCCAGCGTCAAGGTCAGCCTGGGCGTGGGACTGGCGGTGATCGTGGCGCCGGCGGTGCCGGCGTGGCCGGCCACCGACCCGCTGTCGATGGCTGGTTTGTTGATCTTGTTGCAAGAAATGCTGATCGGCCTGGCGATGGGCTTCACCATTCGCATCATTTTTGCGGCGGTGGAGATGGCCGGGGAGATTTCCAGTCTGACCATGGGCCTGGGTTTCGCGACGTTTTTTGATCCGACCACCCAGGGCCGGTCGTCGGCCATCAGCCAGTTTTTGTCGCTGGTGGCGACCATGGCGTTTTTGGCGGTGAACGCGCATCTGGTGTTGTTGTCGGCGCTGGTGGAAAGTTTTTCCACATTGCCGGTGTCCAGCATCCCCATCTACGGCGGCGGCTTCAAGCAGCTGGCCGACTGGGGCGGGCGGATCTTCAGCACCGGGGTGCAACTGTCGCTGCCCATCGTGGCGGCGTTGTTGATTACCAACGTGGCGCTGGGCATTCTGACGCGCGCCGCGCCGCAGTTGAATTTATTCGGGATCGGCTTTCCGATTACCCTCGGCATGGGCTTGCTGGTGATTGCCATGACCCTGCCGTACTTCGGAACGCCGATCCAGAACCTGTTTTTGGACGGCATAGAACGCGCGCGGCTGCTGCCGCGCACCTGGTCGCAGCGACCGCCAGTAGCGAAACCGGCAAGCTTGCCGGTTCGACCTCCGGGCTTGCTGCCATAGGGAAATTCAATAGCCGCCGCTTGATTTTTGGTTTCCATGAGGCAATAAGCCGGGTATCATGGGAGCTTGCCTGGAGAAGCCTGCAATGAGCACGATCGTACCAACCCTGACTACCGACGACATCATCCTTTGGGGCACCCAGCAAGTGGCTGCGCTGACCACCGAGGATATGCAGGCGTTCGTGTCCGACCAGATCGGCGCCTTATCGACGGCCAATGTGCGGGCCTTGTCGACTTTGCAAATGTCCAAGCTCAGCCTGGACGGCCTGCTGGGCCTGACCACCGATGGCATCCAGGCACTGAAACCGGCCAACATCACTGCGCTGAGCACCGACCAGGTGCTGACCCTGAGCACCGACCAGCTGGTGGCCTTCACCACCCAGGAAATGGTCGCCCTGACCACGCGCCAGCTCAACCTGCTGGCGCCGACCCAGCTCGCCGCGCTGGAAACCAACGACGTGCGCGCCCTGCAGACCCAGCAGGTCAATGCCATCAGCTCGGACCAGATCGTCAACCTGACCACCGACCAGCTGACGGCCATGAGCTCGCAGCAGCTGCGCGCCATCAGCACCCGCGCCATCGCCGCGCTCAACAGCGCGCAGGTGGCGGCGCTGGTGTCGGACCAGCTGCAGCAAATCGCCACCCAGCAGATCAACGCCCTGAGCGCCGGCCAGCTGAGCACGGTCACCACCGACCAGATCGCCCAGCTGAGCACCCTGCAAGTGAGCGCGCTGGCCAGCGCCACCCTGCAAGCCCTCACCAGCGACCAGTTTGCCGCGCTGGAAACGCGCGACCTGGTGTGGCTGGGCAGCCAGCAAATCCGCGCCCTCACCGCCACCCAGCTGGCGGGCCTGAGCACCGACCAGGCGCACGCCTTGCGCAGCAATGAAATTGCCGCCCTGCGCGCCGACCAACTCACCGTCCTGAGCACCGACCAGCTGGTGGCGTTCAGCACCCTGGCGCCGCTGACCTCGGCCCAGATCACCGGCCTCACCACCGACCAGGTCACCTCGCTGCAGACCAAGACCGTGGCCGCCCTGACCAGCGCCCAGCTGGCCGCCTTCAGCGCCGACCAGGTGGCTGCGCTGAACAGCGCGCAAGTGATCGCGCTCAGCACCGCCCAGGTGGCGGCGCTGACCACCGCCGTCATCAGCCAGTTGACCACGGCGCAGATCCAGGCCATCGAGACGCGCGACATCGCCGCCCTGACCAGCGCCCAGCTGCGTACCCTGAGCAGCGACCAACTGAGCGCGCTCAGCACTGACCAGCTCTTCATGCTGGCCACCGCCATGCTTCCAGCGCTGCTGCCGGAACAGCTGGCCGTGCTGAGCACCGACCAGATCTCGGCGCTGAAGTCGCTGCTGACGCTGACCACCGCGCAAATCCAGGGCCTGACCACCGACCAGATCATTTCGCTCGACACCAAGGACCTGGTGGCACTGACCAGCAGCCAGCTGGCGGCGCTGACGCCGGACCAGATCCAGGCCCTGACCACGGTGCAGGTGCCGCTGCTGAGCACGGCCCAGATCGCCGGCCTGACCACCAGCATGCTGAGCCAGATGAACACGGCCCAGATCCAGTCGATTGAAACGCGCGACATCCCGGCCCTGAGCAGCGCCCAGCTGCGCGTGCTCAACAGCGACCAGCTGGCGGCCATGACCACCGACCAGTTCGCAATCCTGGCCAGCGACATGCTGGCCGCGCTGCTGCCCGACCAGGTGGCCGCGCTCAGCACCGACCAGATCTCGGCCCTGCGCACCCTGCTGTCCCTGACCACCGCCCAATTTGCCGCGCTGACCACCAGCCAGCTCATCGCGCTCGACACCAAGGACCTGGTGGCCCTGACCAGCAACCAGCTGGCCGCGCTGACGCCAGGCCAGGTCCAGGCGCTCAGCACCGACCAGGTGGTCCTGATGACCACGGCCCAGATCGGCGCCCTGAGCACCGGTGTATTTGCGCAACTGAACACGGCGCAAATCCAGGCCATCGAGACGCGCGACATCCGTGCCCTGAACACGGCCCAGATCCGCGCGCTGAATAGCGACCAGCTGCTGGCCCTGACCACCGACCAGATCTATTCGCTGACCACGGAAAGCGCCCAGGCGCTGCGCCCGGACCAGCTGGCCGTGCTGACCACCGACCAGATCGTGGCCATCAAATCGCTGCTGCCGCTGACCACCACCCAGATTTCCTCGCTGACCACCGACCAGATCGCCGCGCTGGAAACCCAGACTATTGCCGCCCTCAGCAATGCGCAACTGGCCTCGCTCAACCTCGACCAGGTGCAGGCGCTGACCAGCGACCAGTTGGTCGCGCTCAGCACCGGCCAGGTGGCCGGGCTCGGCACCGCCTTCCTCAGCGAGCTGACCACGCGCCAGGTGCAGGCGATTGAAACGCGCGACATCGCCGTGATGAGCGGCACCCAGTTCCGCGCCTTCAGCACCGACCAGCTGGCCAATATGCTGAGCGACCAGTTTGCCCTGCTCAGCACCGACGCCCTGCGCGCGCTGGCGCCCGAGCAGGTCGCGGCCCTGACCACCGACCAGATCGTGGCGCTGAAAACCCTGGTGCCGCTGACCACCGCGCAAATCCAGGCGCTGACCACCACCCAGCTGGCGTGGATCGAAAGCAAGGATGTGATCGCCCTGACGGCGGCCCAACTGGCCGCCTTCACCAGCGACCAGGTGCAGGCCCTGACCAGCGACCAGGTGATCGGCCTGACCACGGCCCAGTTCGCCGACCTGAGCACCACCATGCTCAACACGCTGACCACCGACCAGATCCGCCTGATCGAAACGCGCGACATCGGCGCCCTGCGCACCGCGCAAGTGGCGCGCCTGTCGACCGACCAGCTGGTGTCGCTGCTGACCGACCAGTTCAATGCCCTCAGCAGCGCCGCCGTGGGCGCCCTGACCAATGACCAGATCCAGGTCCTGACCACCGAGCAGCTCAACGCCATGAGCACCCTGGCAGGTGTCTCCAGCCGCCAGCTGAGCGCCTTCACCACCCTGCAGATCAGCTCGCTGACCACGAAAAACCTGGCCTCGCTGGCCAGCAGCCAGTTGGGCGTGCTGACCTCGGACCAGGTGCTGGCGCTGACCACCGAGCAGATCGAAGCCCTGAGCGGCGGCCAGTTCCGCGGCCTGAGCTCGGACGGCATCGCCGCGCTCAACGCCGCCCAGATCGTGGCGATCGAGACGCGCGACATTGCCGTGCTCAACACCCAGCAAGTCAACAAGCTGACCACCGACCAGATCCTGGTGCTGCTGACCGAGCAGATTGCCGCCCTCACCACAGCGCAGGAAACCGCGCTGACCGATGCCCAGATCGCCGCCCTCAACAGCGCGCAAATCGATGCGCTGCGCTCGCTGTCCGTGCTGAGCACGCGCCAGATCCGCGCCCTGACCAGCGACCAGATCGGCACCATCACCTCGGCCGACCTGGTCACGCTGACCACGCGCCAGTTGGGCGCCTTCAGCAGCGACCAGCTGCAATCGCTGAACACCGAACAAATCGTCGCCCTCAGCAGCGACCAGATCGCCGCCCTCAGCCCGACCGCGCTGACCGTGCTGGCGCCGTCGGCCATCGCCGCGATTGAAACGCGCGACATCCTGGCCATGCGCACCGCGCAGATCGCCCGCCTGACCACCGACCAGATCATGGCCATGAGCAGCGACCAGATGGCGGCGCTGACCACGGCCGCCGTGCGCGCCCTGACGCCCGCCCAGCTGGCCGTGCTCAACAGCGATCAGCTGGCGGCGCTGCAACTGGCGCCGCTGAACACCAGGCAAATCATCGCCCTCACCAGCGACCAGATCGCGCAGCTGAGCAGCGCCGACTTTGCCCTGCTGCAGACCACGCAACTGGCGGCGCTCACCGCGCTGCAAGCCAACGCCATCACCAGCGACCAGATGGTGGCGCTCAACACCAGCCAGCTGCGCGCGCTCAGCACCAGCGTGCTGGCAGCCCTGGCCATCGACCGCATCGTCGCGCTCAGCAATGGCGACCTGGCCTCGCTCAGCACGCGTCAGATCGCCGCCCTGACCACCGACCAGCTGCTGTCGCTGAGCACAGCGCAGATCCGCGCCCTGACCACGGCCGAAATCGCCGCGCTGACGGCCACCCAGTTGAGCAAGCTGAACGATACCCAGCTGGACGCCCTGCTGACCCTGAGCGCGCTGACCACGCGCCAGCTGCAATCGCTCAGCACCGACCAGCTCGCCAACCTCAACCTGGCCGACCTGCGGTCGCTGACCACGCGCCAGTTTGCCGCGCTGTCGACCGACCAAGTGGGGGGCCTGAGCACGGCGCAAATCGCCGGCATGGGCACCGAGCAGCTGCGCGCGCTGGGCACCGGTGCCATCCAGGCCCTGAACAGTGCCCAGATCGCCGCCCTGACCGCGACCGAACTGGCCAGCCTGAGCACCCGCCAGATCATCGCGCTGACCCCGGCGCAGATCCTGATGCTGAGCACGCAGCAGATCACGGCCCTGACCACCCAGGAAATCGCCGCCCTGACGCCGCTGCAGAAATCAGTGCTGACCAGCGACCAGCTGGCTGCCCTGTCCTCGCTGGCCAGCTTCTCGACCGCCGCCATCGGGGCGCTGACCACCGACCAGATCATCTCGCTGCCGCTGCACATCCTGCTGAGCCTGACCACGGCGCAGATCGCCGCGCTGACCACCGACCAGGCGGCAGTGCTGACCACCGACTCCATCGTTGCTTTGAACACCCAGCAGGTGCGCGCCCTGAGCACGCGCCAGCTGGCCGCCCTCAGCACCGAGCAATTGCAGGCGATGGAAGTGGTGGACGTGCAGGCCCTGTCGAGCCGCCAGATCGTCGGCCTGACCACCGACCAGATCAGCAGCCTGCTGACCACCCAGGTGGCCGGCCTGGGCACCCAGATCATCGCCTCGCTCAGCACCCAGCAGGTGCGCGCGCTGACCACCGACCAGCTGGCCTCGCTGCCGACGCTGGCGCCGCTGACCAGCCGCCAGATCGGCGCCCTGAATACCACGCAAATCGCCAGCCTGACCGGCATTGCCACCTTCAAGACCAACCAGATCGCCGGCCTCACCAGCGCCCAGATCGGCGCCCTGACCAGCGACCAGGTGATCGCGCTGACCACCCAGCAGGTGCGCAGCCTGAGCTCGGCCACCCTGGCCGCGCTGTCCACCGAGCAGGTGACCTACATCGAGGCGGTCGACATTGCCGCGTTGGGCAGCAACCAGATCGTCGCCCTGAACAGCGCGCAACTGGCAGCCCTGTCTGGCACCCAGTTTGGCGCCATCGGCACCCGCGTGCTGAGCAGCCTGACCACGCGCCAGATCGCCGCCCTCAGCACCGACCAAGTGGACAGCCTGGCGTCGCTGGCGCCGCTGACCACGGCCCAGATCCGCGCCCTGAGCACCGAGCAGCTCAGCAGCCTGCTGCTGGCGCAGATCAGCACACTGAAGACCAACCAGCTGACGGCGCTGAGCAGCAGCCAGGCGCAGTCGCTGACCACCGCGCAGGTGGTCGAACTGACCACCCAGCAAGTGCGCGGACTCGGCACCGCCATCCTGTCGCGCCTGCTCACCGAGCAGATCGCCGCCATCGAGGCGGTCGACATTGCCGCCCTGACCACCGCGCAAGTGGCGACGCTGCGCACCGACCAGATCATGGCGCTGACGCTGGGCCAATTGGCCGCCTTCACCTCGCAGGAAATCGCCGCGCTGACCACGGCCCAGCTGGGCATGATGACCACCGACCAGTTCGCCGCCCTGGGTTCGCTCGGCGGGCTCGGCACCAAGCAAATTGCCGGCATGTCCTCCGACCAGATCATCGCGCTGACGCCGACGCAGATCGCCAACTTCAAAACCCAGCAACTGGCCGCCCTGAGCAGTCTGCAGATCACCTTCCTGACCAGCGACCAGATTCCGGCGCTGACCACGGCGCAAATCCGCTCGCTGTCGACCGCGGCGATCGCCGCCCTCACCGGTACCCAGCTGAACTGGCTGGAAGACCAGGATCTGCGCGCCCTGACCTCGCGCCAGATCGCCGTCCTCACCAGCGACCAGTTGGGCGCGCTGACTCTGCCCCAATATGGCGTGCTGACCACGCAGGAAATCGCGGCGCTGACCACGCGCCAGATTGGCTTCCTCGACAACAATCAGCTGGGCGCCCTGAACAGCCTGACCGCGCTGACCACCAGCCAGGTACGTGCGCTCAGTTCCGACCAGTTGGGCGGCCTCTCGGTCGGCAGCCTGACCGCGCTCAAGACCAGCCAGTTGGCGGTGCTGACCAGCGCGCAGGCGCCTGGCCTGACCGATCCACAACTGATCGCCCTGTCGACCGCGCAATTCCGCTCGCTGGGCACGGCCGTGATCGCGGGCCTGAGCCAGGCCCAGATCGTGGCCATCGAAGTCGAAGACTTTGCCGCCATGAGCAGCGCGCAACTGCGCGCGCTGAGCACGGACCAGATGACTGCCCTGCTGACCGAGCAGCTGCACGCGCTCAGCAGCGCCAGCATTGCCGCCTTCACGCAGACCCAGATCGGCGCGCTCAGCCCGGCCCAGCTGGCCGCGCTGGGCAATCTGTCCGACTACACCACGGCGCAGATCGCCGGCCTGTCGACCGACCGCATCGTGGCGCTGACGCAGGGCGATATCGACTCCCTGAGCACCCGTCAGATCGCCGCGCTGACCTCGCTCCAGGCGTCCGTGCTGGACGCCAACCAGCTGTCCTACCTGAGCGGCGCGCAAGTGGGCGCGCTCAGCACCAACGCCCTGAAAGGCCTGGACCAGACCAAGCTGCCGCTGATCGACGCCGAGGACTTCGCCCTGTTCAAGTCGGCGCAACTGGCCTCGCTCAACACCGACCAGCTGCAGTCGCTGACCACCGACCAGATCGCCGCGCTGACGACCCAGAGCGTGGCCGGCCTGAAAGCCACGCAAATTCCGGCGCTGGGTTCGGACCAGCTGAACGCCATGGCCGGCATTGCCGCGCTGAGCACGGCGCAGATCCGCGCCCTGAGCTCGGACCAGCTGCCCAACCTGTCGGTCGGTCAGATCGCCGCCCTCAACACGCGCCAGATCGCCGCCCTCAGCAACACCCAGGTGCCGCTGCTCAGCAGCGACCAGATCATCGCCCTCGACACTGGCGACCTGATCGCCATGAACACACGCACCCTGCAGGCGCTGACCACCGACCAGATCATGGCCATCGAGGCGGCCGACATCGCGGCGCTGCGCTCGGCCCAGCTGGCGTCGTTCACCACCGACCAGTTCACGGTCCTGACCACCGACCAGATCGGCGTGCTGAGCACCGCGGCCATGGCCGGCCTGAGCGTGGCCCAGGCCCAGATCCTCAGCGCCGACCAGCTCATCTTCCTGACCGGCAGCCAGTTGCGCGCCCTCAGCACCAAAGCCATCGCCGCCCTCAGCAGCGATCAGTTTGCGGCGATTGAGGCGGTCGATATCAGTTCGCTGAGCACGGCACAAATTGTTGCGCTGGGCACCAAGGACATGCTGTCCATTACCAACGCCCAGCTCGCCGCGCTGACCTCGCAACAGGTGCGCGCACTGACCTCGGCGCAGGTCAACACGCTGACCACCGACCAGCTGGCGCTGATTCCGCTCGGCTGGCTGGGCACGCGCCAGGTCCCGGGCCTGAACAGCGACAGCCTCGGCTCGCTGGACGACACCCAGCTGGCGTCGCTGACCACGGCGCAGATTGCCGTGCTGTCGACCAAGCAGGTGGCTTCGCTCAACACCCACCAGATCCAGGCCCTGAGCGTCGCCCAGTGGCGCGCCATGAACACCAATGCCATCCGCGCGCTCAGCGCCGACCAGCTGGCGGCGCTGGAACAGGAAGACCTGGCCGGTTTGAAAACCAACCAGTTCGCCGCCCTGACCACGGCCCAGATCCAGCTGCTGAGCATAGACCAGATGGGCCAGCTCAGCACCGGCGAGATCGCCGCCATGACGCTGGCGCAGATCAAGGCCCTGAGCACCGAGCAACTGGCCGGCCTGAGCACGCTGAACCCGCTGACCACGGCGCAATTCAGCGCCCTGAGCAGCGACCAATTGCTGTCGCTGGACGCCGCCCACATCGCCACCTTGCAGACGCGGCAGATCGCCTCGCTCAGCAAGGTCCAGCTGTCCTCGCTGGGCACCGACCAGATCATTGCGCTGACCACCGCGCAGGCGCGCGCGCTGTCGCTGACGGCGCTGCCGGGCCTGACCTCGGACCAGATCACCTTCATGGAAGTGGAAGACGTACAGGCGCTGAGCAGCACCCAACTGGGCACGCTGACCTCGACCCAGTTCAGCTTCCTGACCGGCGAGCAACTGGCGGGCCTGAAGACCAGCCAGATCGGCGGCATCACCGCCAACGACATCAAGGTGCTGAGCACTGACCAGTTGAACGCCCTGTCGACGCTGGGCACGCTCAGCCAGACCCAGGTGCAGGCCCTGACCTCGGACCAGCTGAGCACGCTGGATGACGACAGCTTCCAGTCGCTGAAATCGGCGCAGATGGCGGCGCTGAAATCGGCGCAGGTCGCCATGTTGTCGACTGACCAGCTGTCCAGCCTGACCACCCAGCAAGCCAGCGGTCTGACCTTGCAGTTCCTGACCACCGACCAGATCCCGTTGCTGAGCGTGGGCGCCATGGGCAGCCTCACCACGGCCCAGCTGCCGCTGCTGAAAACGGCGCAGATCGCGGTGCTGACGGCCGACCAGCTCAACGCCCTGTCAACCCGCGCCTTCGGCAGCCTGACGGCTACCCAGGTCAAGGCCCTGACCACCGACCAGCTGAACGGTTTCACCAGCCTGAACAAATTTGCCACCGCGCAGATCGGCAGCCTCAGCTCGGACCAGATCGCCAAGCTGGACGACGCCCTGTTCGACACGCTGAGCACGCGCCAGCTGAACGCGCTGGCCTCGACCCAGATTCTGGGCCTGAGCACCTCGCAAATCGGCACCTTCAGCACCGCCGACATCGGCGCGCTGTCGGTCAACGCCCTCAACGCCTTCAACTCCGACCAGGTGGCGGCGCTGGATGCCACCGACATCGCGGCGCTGAAGACGGCGCAGATCAACCTGCTGAAAGCGGCCGTCGTGGCGCAGCTCAGCGTTGACCAGGTAGCAGCCTTCAGTACCCAACAAATGCGCAACATGGCCAACTCGGTACTCAAATCGATGAGCACCGACCAACTGGCCGGACTGACCATGGCACAGGTGACCGCGCTGACCGATCAGCAGAAAGGCGCGCTGACCACCGACCAGCGCGCCGTCCTGACGGCCAGCCCGCTGGTGCTGGATCTGGACGGCAACGGCATCAGCACCCTCGGCATCACGGCCGGGGTGACCTTCGACATCCGCGCCAACGGCCAGCAAGTGCGAACCGGCTGGGTCGACGCCAAGGACGGCCTGCTGGTCCTGGACCGCAACGGCGACGGCGTCATCAACGACGGCGGCGAACTATTCGGCACAGCCACCAACAGCGCCGAGGGCGGCAAGGCGGCGGACGGCTTTGCCGCGCTGGCCGACCTCGACAGCAACAAGGATGGCCTGGTTGACAGCAAGGACGCGCAATACGGCGACCTGCGCGTCTGGATCGATGCCAACTCGGACGGCATCAGCCAGGCCGACGAGCTGAAGACCCTGGCCTCGCTCAAGGTGGCCAGCCTGACGGTGGCAGCCCAGGCCAGCACCGCCTTCGACCAGGGCAACTGGATCGGCCTGACATCGAGCTACACCAGCAGCGACGGCAGCAGCCACGCGCTGGCGGACGTCTGGTTCCTGGCGCAACGCACGACCACGCTGACGCAGGCGATTGGCAGCTACAACCAGCAAGCGGACAGCGGTAGCGGCCATGCCGGCCAGCTGACTCTGCCGGGCGAGCGCAGCGCCGACACCAGCCTCAGCAACAACGTCGCCGCGCTGGCCGGCCAGCTGCAGCAATACCAGGCCACGACCGCCTTGAGCGGCACCGTGACGGCCCAGCACGACGACTGGCTGCGCAAGCAAGCCAGCGCCAGCCAGGGCTTCCTGGCAGCCAAATAGCGCCCCCAACAGTCGGGGTCAGCTCTGACATTCGGACATTTGGGAACTAATTCAGAATTTTTTAGTTCCCAAATGTCCGAATGTCAGAGCTGACCCCAAATTGGGGGCAAGAAAAAACGGCCAGCTTTTGCAAGCTGGCCGTTTCTTTTTTGGGGGCGCCGGTTTAGCTGATGTAGTTGAACAGCGATAGGCCGGACATGGTGGTGAACGATTTCTGCGCCGCCGTCAGCGTGGTCTGCTGCTGGGTGAACAGCGAGATCGCCGCCGTGTAATCCAGATCCTGCAGCTGCGATAGGGTGGTGGCATATTGCAGGCCCAGGTCGTCGCCCGAGCTGTCCAGGTAGTCCAGTTCTTTCAGACGCGAACCCACCGCGGCCTGCACCGACAACACGTTGTCGGTGGCATTGTCGACATTCACTTGCAACTGGTTGAGCTTGTTGCTCAGGCTGGCCTGGCCCGCTGGGCCGGTGCCCGGCGCGCGCAAGGCGTCAATGAAGCCCTGCACGGTGGTGAAGATCGATTGCTTGGTCGACGGCTCGACCTGGAAGTTGTCACCATCGGCCGGATCGCCCTTGATGTCGAACTGCACGCCGTCAAAAGTGATGTTCTGCCCGCTCACATAGGCTTGCGGCACGGCCGGCACCGGCGCCGGCGGCACCGGCGTGCCGGTGGTGAGGTCGGTCACGGTGTAGGTGGTTTGCTTGGGCACGCCCGGCGATTCCGGCACCACCTGGAAGTCGATCTGGTATTTGTGGCCGGTCAGCTGGGTGGCATCCTTGACCGAACCGGCGCTGATGATGCCGCTGCCGCCGCGGCCATAGTTGGCCGGGTCGGCTGTGGTCACAAACGTGCCGTTGCCGGTGGCATTGCTTTCAAAGACGGACGCGCCGGAATCGGTGATCGGAATGCTGCGCGTGGAACCCACCTGCAGTGAACGCTGCCCCTGGTCGCCCTGGTAGTCGGCGCCGGTGGCGGTCTTGGTGAACGGTAAGGTGGTGGATTTATAGCCGGAGAAGACATAGCCGCCCACCCCGTCCGCCGTGTTGGCGATGCCCAGCAGGTCGGCCAGGCGCGCTTCCAGTTCCACCGCCACCGATTCGCGGTCGGAATCGGTGTACGAGCCGTTGCCGGCTTTCACGGCCAGATCCTTGATGTCCTGCAGGATGGAGGTGGCGCTGGCCAGCGCCGTGGTCTCGGTCGACAGCACGCCCTTGGCGTTGGCGCGGTTGGTGGCCAGCTGGGTGTTGAGCGATTGCGATTGCGTCACTTCCAGCGCGCGCGCGGTGGCGATCGGATCGTCGGCCGCGGTCAGGTTTTTGCGGCCGGTGGACAGCTGTTGCTGCGTGCGCGCCATCGACGTCTGCAAGGACGTGATCTGCGACGCCCCGGTGTCATATATCGTTCTGGTGCTGATGCGCATAACCATAGAGCTACCCTATTTTCCTTAATTTCCCAGGCTGAGCAAGGTGTCGAACAACTGGCTGGCCACCTGCATGACCTTGCCGCTGGCCTGGTACGCTTGCTGATAGCGCAGCAGGTTGGCGGCTTCTTCGTCGAGATTCACGCCGGACACGCTCTGCTGCGCATCGGTGGCCTGCTTGACGGCGGCATCGGCCGCGGTGCCGCTGATCTGCGCCTCGCGCGCCTTGGTGCCCACATAGTTGACCATCTGGGCATACGTGGTCTGGAACGTCGCCTTGCCGTTGTCCAGGATGTTTTTGGTCTGCAGCCCGGCCAGCAGGGCGCCGTTGCGGCTGTCGCCGACGCCGCTGGTGTTGGGGCCGATGGTGAAGGTGTCCTGATCCGCCGGCGTGCCGCTGATGCTGAAGTTGACGCCGCCAAAGCTGATGTTGGCGCCATCGGTGTAGGGCACCGGCGTGCCGGCCGGGTACACGGTGGCGGTGCCGTTGACCGTGACCGTCACGTCCTGCCCTGCCGGGAAGCCTGAGAAGGTGCCGCTGGCCTGGTCGAAGGTCAGGGTGGCGGTGGCGGTCAGCGCATTGCCCGGCGTCAGGTAGTTGACGTCCACCGAACCGGCCGAGATCTTGCCGTTGCCGGCATTGGTGGTCGGCGCGGCAGTCGAGATCGGCGCCGCCAGCGCGATCTTGTCGCGGTCCTTGATGGCCACCGAAAAGTCGTTGGCAGCGGTGTAGGTCGGGCGCACCAGGAAGTTGTCGTTCTGCTGCGGCGTGCCAGTAATGCTGTAGGCCACGCCATCGATCACCTGCGGCGTGGTCTGCGGGAACGGGTTGATCTGCGTGACCTTGCCGTCGCTCTTGCGGGTGACGTTGAAGTTGGTGCCGTCGAAGTCAACGCTGTAGTCGCTGGCGGTCAGGCCGCCGGCATCGACCACGGTGGCGCTCACCTCGGCCGTGCTGGCCGGCGAGTTGCGCGTGTTGGTGCCGACGTAGGCCTGGATCGGGTTGAAGAAGTTGCTGCCCAGCGCGCCGTTCTCATCCTGGCCCAGCACGTGCTGGGCATTGAAGGCGGTGACCAGGCCGGCCGCCACCTGCCCCAGCGAGTTTTGCGCGCGGTCCATGGCGCCGTTGCGGAATTCGATCAGCCCCCCCAATTGGCCACCGGTGAACACCTCGTCCGGCAGCGGCGTGAAGGCGCCGGCGTCGGTCTGGTAGCCCAGCGTCACGCGACTGACGTCGGTTGGCGAGGTCGAGGTGCCCAGCTGGAAGGCCTTGTTGGCCACCACCAGCGGCTGGCCGGTGCCAAACGAGACGTTCAGCATATTGTTGTCGCCGGGGACCACGGTGACTCTGACCAGCTTGTTGAGCTCGGTCAGCATCTGGTCGCGCTTGTCCAGCAGGTCGTTCGGCTCGGCCTGGCTGGTGGTGAGGCCGGCAATGGTCAGGTTGATGTCGGCAATCTGCTTGGCGTAGGCGTTGATCTCGCCAACGTTGGAGGTGATCTGGTTGTTGACGCCGGACGAGATCTCGGTCAGGCGCGCGCTCATGGCCTGGAAGCGCGAGGCCAGCGATTCCGCGTTCGACAGCAGCGACTGGCGCGCGGCGGCCGAGGCCGGGCTGGCGGTGGCATCCTGCACGCCGTTGAAGAAGTCCTGCAGCGCCGGCGACAGGCCGGCGGTCGGGTCGGCCAGCAGGTTGTCGATCTGGCTGATCTGTGAGCTGTAAGCGTCCAGCGAAGCCTGGTTGGATTCGGCATTGCGCAGCGAGGTGGCCAGGAAGTTGTCGTAATAACGACGCACAGCCTGGATCTCGGTACCCGAACCCACGTAGCCGAAGCCCTGGTACTGGGTGCCGGTATCGCCCTGGATGGCGACCTGGCGGTTGTAGCCGGGCGTGTTGGCATTGGTGATGTTGTTACCCACCGTCGCCAGGCCGACCTGCGATGCCAACAAGCCGCTTTTACCGATGCTGAGGAGACTGGACATAATATTTTTACTCTATCTGTGAGGGGTAACGGCAGCCCGCGCGTAAACTTGAAAACTTGACTAACCGGCCAGCGAGCGCTTGATGATGCTGGTCAGCTTGCTGGCGTAATTCGGGTCGGTGGCGTAGCCGGCCTGCTGCAGGCCGCGCGCAAAGCTGCTGGCGTCGCCAGCGCTGGCCAGTACTTTTTCGTAACGTGGATTGCTTGCCAACAACCTGGCGTAATCCTTGAAGCTGTCGGCATAGCTGTCGTAGGCGCGGAAGCGCTCGACCCGGGTCTGGGCCTTGCCGTTGACATATTCGGTGGTGGTGGCTTCGACCACGCGGCCCTTCCAGTCGGCGGTGGCCTTGATGCCAAACAGGTTGTTGCTGTTGGTGCCGTCGCGGCCCTTGATCTCGCGCCGGCCCCAGCCCGATTCCAGCGCGGCCTGGCCCAGCATGAACTTGGCCGGGATGCCGGTGGCCTTGCTGGCCTCTTCCGCATGGGCCGCCAGTTTTTCCTGGAAGCTGCGCACGTGCGGCGCTTGCGAGCCCTTGTTGGTGCTGGCGGCCGCCTCGGCAGGGGGGGCGGCAGTGGCGTTGTTGCCGCCGGCGGCAGCGATCGCGCGCTGCAGCTTGGCATCCATCAGGCTGGCCATGCCGGCAAAGCTGCCGGCGTTGGCGCCGCTGTTGCGGTCGCCCGGCTGGCCGCCGATGTCCAGCGCGGCGGCGTCGGTCTTGGCGGACAGCTGGCGCACCAGCATGTCGGCCAGGCCGATGCCTTTCTTGGCGATGTTCTGGCTGGTCTGCTGGTCCAGCATGGTCTGGAAAGTCTTGGTCTGCTGGCTGTCCAGCATGCCGTCCTGCGGCGTGGCTTCGCGCATGCTCTTCAGCATCATGTTGACGAACATGGCCTCGAACTGGGTCGAGGCGGTTTTCAGCGCATCCTTGCTGCCGGCGCGGGCCTGCTGCTTGAGGCTGCCCATATCGCGCACGTCCAGCGAAAACTTGCTGCTCAGGTCATTGGTGGTGGAGGTCTGGGAAGCCATGGCAATACCTGCTTAAATGATTTCCAGTTCCGCGCGCAGCGAACCGGCGGCCTTCATGGCCTGCAAGATGGACAGCAAGTCCTGCGGCGTGGCGCCGATGGCATTGAGCGCCTTGACCACGTCGGCCAGCGAGGCGCCGCCCTTGACCAGCATGACCTTGCCCGCATCGGCCTTGATGCCGACCTGCGGATTTTGCGTGACCACGGTGCGGCCGCCCGACAGCGGATTCGGCTGGCTCACCTGCGTATCGGCGTTAACCGATACTGACAGATTACCGTGGGAAATGGCGCACGTATCGAGCGTGACCGCGCGGTTCATCACCACCGAGCCGGTGCGCGCGTTCATGATGACCTTGGCCGGCTGCTCGGCCGGATTGATCTGCATGTCCTGCAGCGTGCCGATGAAGCTGACGCGCTGGTCGCTGCTGCTGGGCGCCTGCACGCGGATCACGCGGCTGTCCAGCGCGTAAGCGATGCCGGCGCCGTATTTGTCGTTGATGGCTTCCACCACGCGGCTGGCGGTGGCGAAGTCGGCATTGTTGAGCTCCAGCTTGATCATATTGCCTTCACCCAGGTTGGTGGCCACGGCGCGTTCGACGGTGGCGCCGCCGGCGATCTTGCCCACGCTCAGGTGGTTGACCGTCAGCGAACTGCCGCCCCCGCCGCCGCCGCCGGCCTGCACGCCGACGCCGCCGACCAGCACATTGCCCTGCGCCATGCCATACACCTGGCCGTCCGCGCCTTTCAGCGGCGTCATCAGCAGCGTGCCGCCGCGCAGGCTCTTGGCGTTACCCATCGACGACACCGTAATGTCGAGCTGCTGCCCCGGCTGCGCAAAGGGCGGCAGCGTGGCCGTCACCATCACCGCCGCGACGTTCTTGAGTTGCAGCTGCGAGCCGCCCTGCGGCAGATTCACGCCCAGTTGCTGCAGCATGGAAATCACGCTTTGCACCGTGAACGGCGTTTGCGTGGTCTGATCGCCGCTGCCGTCGAGGCCGACCACCAGGCCGTAGCCCAGCAATTGGTTGTTACGCACGCCGGCAATGCTGGCCAGGTCCTTGATGCGCTCGGCCTGACTGAGCGGCGCCAGCAAGGACAGGCTCAACAGCAGCGCGGCTTGGAGGGAAGTTTTCATGATGGTCAGAACGGCAGCAAGCTTTGGAAGAAGCGCGAAGCCATCGAGGACAGCTCGGCGCGGTCGATTTTGTTGGCGGTGCGGTACTCGACGCGGGCGTCGGCCACGGCGGTCGATTGCACGGTATTGCCGGTGGCAATGCTGTCCGGATTGATCATGCCGGAGAAGCGGATGTATTCCGTGCCCTTGTTCATGCCGATCTGCTTCTCGCCGGCCACGATCAGGTTGCCGTTGCTCAGCACTTCCACCACGGTGATGCCCATGGTGCCGGTGAAGGCGTTGCTGGCGGCCTGGGTGTCGCCATCCGAATAAGTGTTTTCCGTGCTGACCGAAAGCGGATTGCCAAAGGTGCCGGCCAGCTTCTTCGGCATGGTGGCGCTGACGCTGCCCGACTTGTTGCCGGTGGCCGTGCCGCTCTTGTTGGCCGAGGTGCGCTCGGTGATGACCAGCGTCAGCACGTCGCCCACATGGCGCGCACGACGGTCTTCGAATACCGGACGGAAAGCGGCTGGCTGGTAGATGGCGCCGTTGTTGGGCACAGCCTGCATTTGCTCGCTGGTCAGCGGGCGCGCGCTCATCGGACCGCTGACGATGGTGGTCGGGGTGCTCTGGCAGGCGCTCAGCGCCAGCACGGCGGCAACAAGAATGGCATGTTTCATCATCAGCTCCTTACATCTGCGACAGTTTCTGCAGCATCTGGTCAGAGGTGGTGATGGCCTTGGAATTGATCTCGTAGGCGCGCTGGGTCTGAATCATATTTACCATCTCTTCCACCACGTTGACGTTGGAGGTTTCCACATAGCCCTGCAGGATGGTGCCGGTGCCATTGGTGCCCGGCGTGTTCTGCTGCGGCGCGCCGGAGGCGGTGGTTTCCACGTACAGGTTCTCACCCTTGGATTCGAGGCCGGTCGGGTTGATGAAGGTGGCCAGTTGCAGGCTGCCCAGCTGCTGGGTGGTGGTGGCGCCGTTGGCGCCGGCCACGTTGACCGACACCGTGCCGTCGCGCGCCACGGTGATCGATTGCGCCGTGATCGGGATGGTGATGGCCGGCTGCAGCACAAAGCCTTCCGAGGTCACCATCTGGCCGTTATTGTCGCGCTGGAAGGAGCCGTCGCGCGTGTAGGCGGTGGTGCCGTCCGGCAGCAGCACGGTAAAGAAACCGCTGCCGTTGACCATGATGTCCTTGTCGTTGCCGGTGGACTGGGGATTGCCCTGGGTGTGGATGCGCTCGATGGCGACCGGGCGCACGCCGGTGCCCAGCTGCATGCCGGACGGCAGATTGGTCTGCTGCGACGATTGCGCGCCCGGCTGGCGGATATTCTGGTACAGCAGATCCTCAAAGACCGCGCGCGATTTCTTGAAGCCGTTGGTGCTGACGTTGGCCAGATTATTGGACGTGACGTCCATCTGCGTCTGCTGCGCTTCCATGCCAGTCTTGGCGATCCATAACGAACGTATCATGATGCTTCTCCCAATGCCGGACGAACTTTTAGCTGTTCATCCCATGCAAGCATTATGCGGGAGAGGCGGTCAACTCAAAGCGAGGATCTGGGTAGCTTTTGCCGCGTTATTCTCGGCGTTCTTCATCAGGCTCATTTGCATTTCAAACTGTCTTGCCAGGCTGATCATGTTGACCATGGAATCGACCGGATTGACGTTGCTGCCTTCCAGCGCGCCATCGACCACGCGCACATTGGCGTCGTTTTGCGCCGGCGTGCCGTCGGCCTGGCGGAACAGGCCGTCATCGCCGCGCAGCAAGCCCTTGGTGTCGGGATTGACCAGCTTGATGCGGCCCAGGGTGTTGGACGGCCCCGGCTGGAACGTATCGTTGATGACGCTGACCGTGCCGTCGCTGGCGATGCTGATCTTGGTGTCGGGCGGCACCGCGATCGGCCCGCCATCGCCGATCACCGTCTGGCCGCTGCTGGTTTGCAGGATGCCGTTTTCGCTGATTTTCAGGCTGCCGTTGCGGGTGTAGGCTTCCGAACCGTCGGCCGACTGCACCGCCAGCCAGCCCTGGTCGCGGATGGCGATGTCCAGCGCGCGGCCGGTGGTCTCGATCGGGCCGGCGCGGAAGTCCGAGCCGACCGTGGCATCAACCACGAAGGCGCGCGTGGGCAAGCCTTCCGACACCACCGGCACCGCCCGGAATGAATCGAGCTGGGCGCGGAAGCCGGTGGTGGTGGCGTTGGCCAGGTTGTTCGACACGGTGGCTTGCTGCTCCATCACGTGCCGGGCGCCGGTCATGGCGGTGTAGACGAGGCGGTCCATGATCTACCCGTCGATTAACGCAGGTTGACCAGCGTCTGCAGGATCGAGTCCTCGGTCTTGATGGTCTGCGCATTGGCCTGGTAGACGCGCTGCGCGGTGATCATGTTGACCAGTTCCGCCGTCAGGTCGGTGTTGGAGGTTTCCACCGCCGCCGACCGCAGCTGGCCCATCGAGCCAGCGTTAGGCACGCCCACGGTTGGCGGACCGGAGGCCGAGCTTTCCGCCCAGGCATTGTTGCCCAGCGGGGTCAGGCCATCGACGCTGGCAAAGTTGGCCATGGCGATCTGGCCCATGGCGCGCGACTTGCCGTTGCTGTACTGGCCCAGGATCACGCCATTCTCATCGATCGAGTAGCGCTGCCAGGAGCCGGCCGAGTAACCGTTCTGGGTCGAGCCGAGGTCATTGGTCACGCTGCCGTACTGGGTGGTCTTGTCGAACGTGGTCGAGACCGTCATTGGCACTTGCGCGCCGGTGTCCGGGAAGATCGGCAGCTGGATCTGGAACGGCAGGGTTTGCGGCGGATTCATCAGGGCCATGGCCTGCGGGTCCAGCGCGCCGTTCTTGGTGAACAACAGCGTGCCGACCTTGACCGCTGGCACCGTGATGGCGGCACCCAGGATGGCGTTGATCTGGTCCGGGGTCTTGCCGGTGATCGAGCCGCTGACGGTCGGATCGAGCGCGGTGTAGGCCGCGGTCAGCGCATCCAGCTGGGCCTGGGTGGCGGCAGCCGGCGGCGTGCTGGCGGCGGTCAGCATGGCATTATAGGCCGCGGTGGCGTAGGTGCCGGCCGCCGCTGCGATGGCGGCATCATCCGGCGGCGTGGCGCGCACGGCGTCGTTGTAGGCGGTGCGGGCGTCGATGGTCGGCTGGTCGGTGGCCACGGTGGCCGCCACACTGGCCGAGACAATTTCCTTGTTGTCGGCTGCGGCGTACACGTCCCAGGTGTTGGCATCGGTCTTGACGTAGTAGGTCGTCATGATGTGCGCGGTGCCCAGCGAGTCGTACACGTTCAGCACGGTCTGCTTGTTGTAGCTGGTGGGGTCGTTGGCGTCGAACGGGATCGTGGTGGGGACGGTTTCCGCCGAGCTCAGGTTCAGCTGGAAATTGGCCTCGGTGGTCTGCACCGGGGTCAGGTCGGACTTGTCCAGGGTCAGCGGTACTGGCGCGCCCAGCTGGATCACGCCAGCCTTGTTGGACAGGTAGCCGGTCAGCTGCGCGCCCTGCGCATTCACCAGCGTGTGGCTGGAGTCTTCGTGGAACTGGCCGTTGCGCGAGTACTGCACCGCGCCATTCACCACCAGGCGGAAGAAACCGCCGCCGTTGATGGCCACGTCCAGCGGGTTGCTGCTGGTCTCGATATTGCCCTGGGTGAATTGCTGCGCCAGCTTGGACACCGTCACACCAATACCGGCGTTATTGCCCGACACGCCATTCAGCGAATTGGCATACAGGTCGGCAAACTGCGCTTGTGACGCCTTGAAGCCCACGGTGCTGGCATTGGCAATGTTGTTGCCGATAACGTCCAGCGATTTGGATGCAGCATTCAAGCCGCTCAGTCCTTGTTGGAACATGGTATTCCCCTATCTAGGTGTGACTTGTTTAACTGCGCTTACAGAACTTCTTTCACATCGCTCATGGCGAAATGGCCGAGCGAGGTATTCAGTTTGACGCCGCCGCTGCCGGTCGACACGCTGGCCACGGCCGCCAGTTGCAATGGCGTGGCGCTGAGTTTGCTGCCGGCGTTGGAAGCCTCGACGGTAAAGGTGTATTCGCCGGCCGCCGCCGTGGTCTTGGCGTCGGTGGTGCCGTCCCAGGTGATCGGATAGGTGCCGGCCTCGGCAT
Source organism: Duganella sp. (assembly GCF_039595735.1). Taxonomy (NCBI): domain Bacteria; kingdom Pseudomonadati; phylum Pseudomonadota; class Betaproteobacteria; order Burkholderiales; family Oxalobacteraceae; genus Duganella; species Duganella sp. The sequence continues at coordinate 1,062,663 of NZ_JBCNLB010000001.1, read as the reverse complement.
TGGTCATGCTCATGGTGCGCACCGTCTTGCCGTTCTTGTCCTGGATGTTGATGGTGACGCTTTGCGCATCCGACGGCAGGTCGATGCCGAACACGCTGGAACTGGTGGTCTTGCCATCGGCATCGGTGCTGCTGCTGAGCGTGATGCCCTTGCCTTCCACCAGGATGCCCTTGCCGATCAGGCTGATCGCGGTGGCCGACTGGGTGCTGGCAATGTCGGTGCGCAGCGATTCCAGCGTGGCGTTGACCTTGTTGATGCCGGTCACCGTCGACAGCTGGGCCAGCTGGCTGGTCATGGCCGCGTTGTCCATCGGATTCAGCGGGTCCTGGTTCTGCAGCTGGGTGACCAGCAGCTTCATGAACTTGTCCTGGTCCGCCTGCACGCTGTCGGTGCTGGTTTTGCTGGTGGTGTCCACACTGTTGGTGGTGGCTGCCTTGGGCGTATCGATAATGCCGCTAATCGCCATGATGACCTCTTGCTCTTAGTTAGGTTTGACCGATGGTCAGGGTTTTCAACAACAGCGTTTTCGCCGCATTCATGGTTTCCACGTTGGTCTGGTAGGAGCGCGAGGCCGACAGCATATTGACCATCTCGTCCACCACATTCACGTTCGGCATGGTGACGTAGCCGTTTTCGTCCGCCGCCGGATGCTTGGGGTCGTACATCATCTTCATCGGCGACTGGTCTTCCACCACCTGCTTGACGCGCACCCCGGTGGCGGTGCCGCCGTTGGTGGGCGTCTGCGCCTCGAACACCACCTGGCGCGCGCGGTAGGCTTCGCCGCTGGCACTGGTGGCGCTGTCGGCATTGGCCAGGTTGGAGGCCACCACGTTCAGGCGCTGCGCCTGCGCGCTCATGGCCGAACCCGACACATCAAAAATTTTGAATAGCGACATGATTAGTTCCCTGACTGGAGCGCCGCCAGCATCGCCTTGATCTGGCCATTGATGGCGGTAATGCCGGCTTCATAACGGATGGCGTTGTCGGCAAACTGGTTGCGTTCGACGTCCATGTCCACCGTGTTGCCATCCACCGCCCCCTGGATCACACCGCGGTACAACAGCGGCGTGCCGTCAGCCAGCGTACCGGCGTCTTGCTGAGGGTTGGGGTAATGCTTGCTGGCGGTGGTGCTCAAGGTTTGTCTGGCGTCGGGATTGGCCTTGTCCAGCGCGGCCTGCAACGCGCTGCTGAAGTCGATATCGCGCGCCTTGTAATTCGGTGTGTCCGCATTGGCAATGTTGGAGGCGAGCACGGTCTGGCGCGCCGAGCGCAGGCTGAGCGCAGTCTCATTAAAGCGCATGTAATCGTCTAACTTGCTGCCGAGCATGATTCGCTCCCCTTCCACATTGGTGACAGATTCGATGATACGGAGTTGGCCGCTGTCACCATCGGGCGATAAACACCCCATTTCCAGTCCTATTCCACGCTTCAAGTCCAGCCCGCCAGACTATGATGGCAACATTGAAGGGGAAACCGACGCCATGAAATCTCGCTTACTTACGCGCTTGCTGAGCACTGCACTGGCGGCCAGCCTGCTGACCGCCGCTGGCACCGCCGCCGCCCAGAACGGCCGCCAGGACATCGCCGTGCTCAAGCGTACCGTTGAACAGTTTTTGCAGGTGCAGGCCGGCGGCCTGCCGGGCGAAGTCACGGTCAACGTCGGCGCGGTCGATCCGCGCCTGAACCTGGCCGCCTGCCCCGATCCGCAAGCCTTCTTCATGCCCGGCGCACGCGCCTGGGGCAAAACCTCGGTCGGCGTGCGCTGTGCGGCGCCTTCGGCCTGGACGGTATATATTCAGGCCAGCGTGACGGTGGTGGGCGATTATGTCGCCAGCGCCGCGCCGCTGGTGCAGGGCCAGCCGATCGACGCCGGCCAGCTGACCATCCTCAAGGGCGATTTGACAATGTTGCCAGCCGGGATAGCCACCGACGTCAACCAGGTGATCGGCCGCAGCGCCACGGTGTCGTTGCCGCCAGGAACTCCCCTGCGCCTGGATACCTTGCGCAGCAAGCCGGTGGTGCAGTCGGGTCAACTGGTGCGCCTGGTGTCCAGTGGCAATGGTTTCAGCGTGTCGGCCGAGGCGCGCGCCATGAGCACGGCCGGCGAAGGCCAGGTGGTGCAGGTGAAAACCGCCAACGGCCAGCAAATTACCGGCATCGCCAAGACTGGCGGGACGGTGGAGGTGGCATTTTGAGCAACTTGCGGCACAGTCCAGCTAAAGTTTCCGCCGCCGCCGCCGTTACCGACTCAGATCCCGGAGTTTCGTACTCCTAGCTGAGAAGGAAATGCTGTGAAAATCAATGACACATTAAAGAGCACGCCCGGCCTGCCGTCGACGCCTGCTGCTACCGGCTCCACCGCGCGCGGCGCGGAAAAAGCGGCCGAAGCGGCGGCGACCAACGTTGCGTCGGACAATGTACGCCTGTCGCCGCAAGGCCAGGCCATGGCGGCCAGTTCGGCCGGCGGCGCCAATGCGGTGTTCGACACCAAGAAAGTCGAACGCATCAAGCTGGCGATTGCCGACGGTCAGTTCCAGGTCAACTCGGAAAAAGTAGCGGATGGCTTGCTGGATACCGTCAAGGATCTGCTGCACTCAAGAAAACGATAGGATCATCATGACCACCGTCACCCCGCTGAACAGCCTGCGCGAAGAAGAACAGATCATGTCCACCCTGCTGGACGTGCTGCGCCAGGAGCAGCACCTGCTGGTGACGGCGGACATCGAGGCCTTACCGGCCATCACCACCCGCAAAACCGCGCTGGTCACGCAAATGACCCTGTTGTCGGCGCAACGTCACCGCTCGCTGGGCAAATGCGGCTTTCCTGCCGAGGAAGCCGGCATGGATGCGTGGATCGCCGCCAGCGGCGAAGCGCGCGACGAATCGGCCAGTCTGTGGCAGGCGCTGTTGCAGCACACGCGCGAAGCCAAGGAACTGAACCGCGTGAACGGCATGTTGATCAATAAGCAGATGGGGCACACCCAGGGCGCGCTGCAGGCCTTGCGGCCGCAAAACGGCACGGCCAACAACTTCTACGGCCCGGCCGGCATCTCCACTTCCCTGCCGCGCAGCCGCGGTTTCCTCGCCGGTTAATTCGTCGGCACTTCCGTACTTGGATCGGGGATACCCGACAGAATGGTCACCGCCACGCGGCGGTTGCGTGCGCGGCCCTGCGCCGTGTCGTTCGGCGCCACCGGCTGGTTGGAACTGAAGCCCACCGCCGTCAGGCGCTGCGGCGCCACGCCGGCATCAATAAACAAGCGCACCACGCTGCTGGCGCGCACCGACGACAGCTCCCAGTTGGACGGGAAACGGGTATTGCCGATCGGCTGATTGTCGGTGTGGCCTTCCACCTGCACATCGTGACTGTCGTCCTTGAGCAGGGCCGCCACCGCGCGCAGCGCTTCCACCGATTCCGGCATCAGCCGCGCATCGCCCGGATCGAATAGCACCGAAGCATTGATCTCGACGCTGACGCCGCGGCTGTTCTGCGTCACCCGCACCTTGCCCTCCTTCACCAGCGGCGCCATGGTGGACAACAGATCCTGGGCCAGCTTGGTCATCTGCTCCTTTTCCTTGCGCAGCAATTCATTGCGGCGCTTGATGGCCGGATTGGGAATGGGCAGATTGGGCACCTCGGTATTGACCGGCTGCGCCGCGCCTTTGCCACCGAAGGCGTCACCCAGCGCGTCAGAGAAAATCTTGTACTTGCCGATATTGACCGCCGAAATCGCGTACATCACCACAAAAAACGCGAACAGCAGCGTGATGAAGTCGGCGTAGGAAATCAGCCACCGTTCGTGGTTTTCCGGTTCGTCGTCGAACTTCCTGCGCGCGCGCCGGTACTGCATCTCAATGCTCCCGCAGCAGCGTGGCGATGCGCTCGTCAATCACGCGCGTGTGGTCGCCGGTGGCGATATCGTAAAACACCGCCGCCGCAATCTCCTGCTGGTGCACGGCCTGGGTGACGATCGCTTTCAGCTTGTTGGCGATCGGATAGAAGAACAGATTGGCCAGGCCGACACCGTAGATGGTGGACACAAACGCCACCGCAATGCCGGAGCCCAGCTTGCTCGGGTCGGTCAGGTTTTCCATCACATGGATCAGGCCCAGCACCGCGCCGAGGATGCCGATGGTGGGCGAATAGCCGGCCGCCGATTCCCAGATGCGCACCGCCTGGCGCTCCTCGGTTTCATAGGCGGTGATTTCGGTGTCCAGCAGCTGGCGCAGCTTGTCGGGCGCGATGCCGTCAACAATCAGGCGCAGACCCTTGGTGTTGAATTTGTCCTTGGAGGCCAGCATGTAACGCTCCAGCGACAGCAGGCCGTCGCGGCGCGCCGCCAGGTTCCAGGCGTTGATGTCGCGCGCCAGCGCGGCGCGGGTGTCGGGCGGCGGCGCAAACACCAGCCGCAGCATGCGCAGGCCGCGCCACAGGGTTTTCGGCCGCGTCTGCAGCAGCACGGCGCCGAAGGTGCCGACCACCACGATCGCAAACGCCGCCGGTTGCAGCAAGGAAGTGACCTTACCGCCCTCCAGTCCCTGGCCGATGACGATGCCGGCCAGCGCCACCAGGACGCCGGCTACGCTGGCCCAGTCCAAGACCGCTCCCGGAGTGAGGCACGCAGGCGCGCCACGGCTTGCGTATGCAGCTGCGATACGCGCGATTCAGAGACACCCATCACGGCGCCGATTTCTTTCAAGTTGAGCTCCTCTTCGTAGTACAGGCCCATCAGCATTTTTTCCCGCTCCGGCAAGGCGTCGATGGCGTCGATCACGGCCTGGCGGAAGTCGCCGTCCAGCAGCGAGCGCAGCGGATCGGCTTCGTCGTCCGAGGCGTAACGGTCGAGGAAACTGTCGTTGCCGTCATCGTCGTGGAAATCTTCGTAGTACACCAGCTGGTGGCCGCCGCCGTCGGACAGCATTTCCTGATAGTCGGCCAGCGACAGCTTGAGCGACTTGGCCACTTCCGATTCGCTCGGCGGCCGGCCCAGGCGCTGCTGCAGCGTCGACATGGCCGCCTCGACCTTGCGCATATTCTGGCGCAGCGAACGCGGCAGCCAATCGCTGTTGCGCAGCTCATCCAGCATGGCGCCGCGGATGCGCAACACCGCGTAGGTTTCAAATTGGGCGCCGTGGGTTTCTTCGTAACGGCTGATGGCGTCGAGCAGGCCGATCATCCCGGCTTGCACCAGATCGTCGACTTCGACGCTGGGCGGCAGTTTCGCCTTCATGTGGTGGGCCAAGCGCTTGACCAACGGCATGTGTTCCGTCAGTAAGGTGTCCTTGTCCGCTTTCCCTTTTACCGTGTACATTCGAATATTTTTGTATTAATTAAGCGCTGAGTTGGCTATTTCCCCCCAGCGCGAAGCGCCCCGCCAGCTGACGGAACGCGACTGAAGCCCCGGCCAGCGGAAACGCATCAACCACCGCGCGCCCCAAGCGCGCTGCGCGTTGCAGGTACTCATCCGCCGGCACCGAGCCCATGGAAACCAGGTTGACCGCCAGGTAACGGCTGGCTGCCTGTGCCATATTATCGTATACCACCTTTGCCTCCGATTCGGAAGCCCCGGTCACCAGAATCCCGAACGGGCGACGGCCCAGTTCCTGGTTCAGGCGCTTAATCATACTGTAGGCGGCCTTGATCGAGGTAGCGCTATTGGAAACTTGCACCACGATTTCCGAGCTGGCCATGACCGGCACCGGAAAGGCCACGCCGTCAAATTCGCCGTCCACCAGCACCATGCCGGTTTGCTTGGCCATCACATCGAAAGCCTTGGCCAGGCGGCGCGTTTCGTCCGGACCGGAGCGCGCCGCGCCGCGTGTCATGGACGCCACAGCAAACCCTTGCGGCACCGGATGAATGACCTGGTTCAGGCCGCACTCCTGGCGCGCCACGTTCAGCAGGCTGTGGCCGCCATCGACGCCAAGGCGCGAAGCCACGCCGTGGGCGCTGGCGCAGGCGTCGACGATCAGCACGTCGTTGCCGGCGCGGGCCAGCGAGGCGCCCAGGTTGACCAGCATGGAACCCTTGTCGTCCTGCGGCGCTGCCGACAGGAAGGTGACGATGCGGGGCTGCGGCCCCGCCAGCATGCGGCGCAGTCCCTCCGCCTGGTCGAAATTGAAGTTAGCCAAGGTGCACCTCGCGCTCGGTGGTCAGGCCGAAACCTTCCCTACTCATCAGCAGAGGCAGCTCTGCATCCTGGTATTGGGTGTTGACGATATCGCGTTTCAACTTGAAAGCGCGGTCGATCAGGTAGGCCGGATCGGCCAGGTGCAGGTCTTCCGGCACGCGCTGGCCATTCGACACGTAGAACAGGTTGAGTTTGTGGCGGATCACCACGTCCAGCACATTGCCGATGGCGGCGGCCTCGTCCAGCTTGGTCATGATGCAGCCGGCCAGGCCGCTGCCCTGGTAGGCGCGCACCACTTCGCTCAGGGTTTCCTGGGTGGCGGTGGCGTTCAGGCACAGCAGGCGTTTGACGTTGGCGTCGGCGCCTTGCAGCATGGAGACTTGTTCGGTCACCATCTGGTCGCGCTGGCTGACGCCAACGGTGTCGATCAGCACGGTGTGCTTGTTTTTCAGCTCTTTCAGGGCAATGCGCAGGTCGGCTTCGTCTTTCACCGAGTGCACCATCACGCCGAGGATCTTGCCGTAGATGCGCAGCTGCTCGTGGGCGCCGATACGGTAGGCGTCGGTGGTGATCAGGGCCAGCTTGTCCGGGCCGTGGCGCATCACGCAGCGCGCGGCCAGCTTGGCGGTGCTGGTGGTCTTGCCGACGCCGGTCGGGCCGACCAGTGCGAACACGCCGCCCTGGTCAATCAGCGCATCTTCGTTGGCCATGGTTTGCAGGTTGCGCGCCAGGACGGTTTTCATCCAGCGCAGGCTGTCGGCGGCGTCGCGCTGATTGGCTGGCAGTTTTTCGATCAGGTAGCGCGCCAGGCTGGCCGAGAAACCGGCCGCCAGCATGGAACGCAGCACGGCGGTCTTGTGCGGCTCGCGCGCCTGGGTCGCGCCCCACGACAGTTCGGCCAGCTGGGTTTCCATCATGCCGCGCATGGCGCGGAGTTCGCTCATCATGCCGCTCATTTCAGCGGCGGCGGATTCCTTGGCGCTGGCGACCGCGGCGCTGACCAGGGCGGCGATCTGGTTGGCGTCAATGGCTGGCGCGGCTTTCGGCTGCGGTGCCGGCGCGGGCGCAGCAGCGGCGGCCACCTTGGTGGCCAGCGACGAGTGCGAGGCGACCACGCGGCGTTGCGGCTGCGGCGGCAGGCTGGCCGGCTTGGCGGCCACTGGCGGCGACATGTGCGGCAGCTCATCTTCAAAGCGCGGCTCGACGCGGCCGCTGGAGATGGCAGGGATAGCGGTGGTGCCGAGGTCCAGCGATGGGGCTGGCTCCGCCATCGGCGAATGCGGTGCGGGCATGGCCAGCGACGCGGCATCGTCGTTGGCGAGGGCGAGGATTTCAACCACGCCATCGGCCTGGCGGTTGGACAGGATCACGGCGTCGGGGCCGAGCGATTCGCGGACTTTGCGCAGCGCTTCGCGGGAAGTCGACGCGGTAAATTTTTTAACGTTCATGACCGTCTCTCGTGGAAAGCAAATGGAGCAGCTTCACTCCTATGCTTCCATTATTGACGATGCACCTTGGAAACGATCCGATGAACAAGGCCGGAAATCGGCCGCAATTCAGTCGCGGAAAACCTCGTCCAGCGTGCGGGCATCAACGAAGTTCAACGCCCATGCCGACAGCCGCTCCGCATCCGCTGTCGCCAGCCGCGCCATCACCACCGCATCCAGGGCGCCAAAGCGCTTTGCCAACATGGACGCCAGCAAGGTAGCACGCCCTTCTTGCCGCCCTTCTTGCCGTCCTTCCAGCAACCCTTCCTGCCGGCCGATCTTGCGCCCGGCCCGCTCAAAATTATTTATGTAGGGCATGGCCTCTCTCCTTTCCAATGCATACACATCGTCTCTGAATTGCGCATCCAGCGCATCCGGCAGGCGCATCATCCAATCGATCGCATGATAGAAATCGATGATACGCTGCTTGTCCCAGCTACGTTTGTACAGAAGCCTGGTCAGGCGCCACTTGGCGGCACGTCGATGTTCAGCATTGCGCCGGGTCTGCTGCGTCAGCAAATGAGCGGACGTCACCAGCGCAAACGGACTGGGATGGGCCAGCAATTCCGGCAAGCGGTCTGCATAGTCCTGCAACTTCACGATCGGAAAAATCAGACGCATTTCACAATCCATGGTGCGATAGACAAACCTCGACGGCCGCCAGCCTTTTCCACTGTCAGCCAACACCGCCATGCTGACCACCGGCTTGCGGTAACGATCGTACACGCGGTAGTGGTAGGTAAAGATACGCTCGGCAAACGCGGCGTCGTGCCAGCCCTGCACTTCCAGATGCACCAACACCCATTGCTGGCCACCGTCACAAAGGTGCACACGCACCAGCTTGTCGAGCAGGCGCTTGCCGACCTCGGCGTCGCGCGACAGGGAGGCCAGCTCCTGGTCGAGAAACGCGTACGGCCGCGACCAGTCGATCGCCGCGTGGGCGTCGGGAAAATAGAAGGCCATGAATTCAGGGAAGTAGTTGGTGACCACTTCCTTCCATGGCGTGTCATAGTCGTCATCCATGCAGGCAGTCTAGGCTGCCCGCATGGCCGCGCTGCGCGCTGGATCAAACTCAGGCCGGTTGCTGCCCCACCAACGCGGTGACACGGATGGTTTTGCTTTCCGGGATCTCGGCGTGCGACAGCACTTTCAGCTGCGGCAAGGCGCGGCGCAGAAAGCGCGACAGCAGGGCCCGCAACGGCCCCGGCACCAGCAGTACCGGCGTCAGCCCCAGCGCTTCCTGCTGCGCCGCGGCCTGCTGTGCCTGCTGGGCGATGGTGTCGGCCAGACCCGGCTCGATGCCGGCGCCATCCGGGCCGCTGGCCGCCAGCGCCTGCATCAGCAAGCGCTCCAGACGGTTATCCAGCGTCATCACCGACAGCTCGCCGGCGCCCGGGAACAGCTGCTGCACAATCGCCCGGCCCAGCGCGATGCGCACCAGCGCGGTCAGGTCGCCGGCATCCTGCGTGTGGGTCGCGTGCTCGGCCAGCGTTTCGATGATGCTGCGCATGTCGCGGATGTGCACGCCTTCGGCCAGCAGGTTCTGCAACACCTTCTGCAAGGTCGACAACGGAATCAGCTTCGGCACCAGGTCTTCCACCAGCTTCGGCGCTTCCTTGCTCAAGTGGTCCAGCAGCGCCTGCACTTCCGAACGGCCCAGCAGCTCGGACGCATGGGTGGTGATCAGGTGATTCAGGTGCGTCGCCACCACCGTGCCGGCATCGACCACGGTGTAGCCCATGCCCTGCGCCTGATCACGCAGGCTGGCATCAATCCACACTGCCGGCAAGCCAAACGCCGGATCGGTGGTGACCATGCCCTGCAGCGTGCCGGTCGCCATGCCCGGATTGATGGCCAGGAACTGGCCGTTGTACGCCTCCCCCACGCCCACTTCCACGCCCTTGAGCGCGATGCGGTAAGCCGACGGCTTCAACTCCAGGTTGTCGCGGATGTGCACCGGCGGCGCCAGGAAGCCCACCTCCTGCGCGAACTTCTTGCGGATGCCCTTGATGCGCTTGAGCAGCTCGCCGCCCTGGGTCTTGTCCACCAGCGGAATCAGGCGATACCCCACTTCCAGCCCCAGTGTATCGACCGGCATCACATCCTGCCAGCTGGCCTCTTCCTGCTCGGCCGCCGCGGCCGCTGCCGGCGCGGCCGCCTCGGCCGCCGCCACTTCAGCGGTGGTCTTCTCGGTGGCGCGCTTGCTCATCAGGTAGCCGGCGCCACCCAGGGTCGCGCCCAGCAGCAGGAACACCAGGTTGGGCATGCCCGGAATCAGGCCCATGCCGCCAATGATGGCAGCCGTGATATACATTACCTGCGGCTTGGCAAACAACTGGCCCATCAGTTGCGAACCGATGTCCTGGTCGCTGGCCACGCGCGACACCACAATACCAGCCGCAATCGAAATCACCAGCGAGGGAATCTGCGCCACCAGACCGTCACCGATGGCCAGCAGCGTGTAGTTTTTGATGGCATCGGCAAACGGCATGTCGTGCTGGATCACGCCGACCAGCAGGCCGCCCACCACGTTAATCACGGTCACCAGAATACCGGCGATCGCATCGCCGCGCACATATTTCGAGGCACCGTCCATGGCGCCGTAGAACTCGGCTTCCATCGACACTTCGCTGCGGCGCTTTTTCGCTTCGGCTTCGCCGATCAGGCCGGCGTTCAGGTCGGCGTCAATCGCCATCTGCTTGCCTGGCATCGCGTCCAGGGCGAAACGCGCGCCCACCTCGGCAATACGGCCGGCGCCCTTGGTCACCACCACGAAGTTAATGATGGTCAGAATGATGAACACCACAATCCCGACCGTGTAGTTACCGCCGATCAGGAAGTGGCCGAAGGCCTCAATCACTTTACCGGCCGCGTCGGCGCCGGTATGGCCCTCGGTCAGCACCACGCGGGTCGAGCCGACGTTCAGCGCCAGCCGCAGCATGGTCGACAGCAGCAGAATGGTCGGAAAGGCCATGAAGTCCAGCGGCTTCACCGTGTACAGCGCGGTCAGCAGCACGATGATCGACAGCGCGATATTGAAGCTGAAGAACAAGTCCAGCACGAAGGCCGGCAGCGGCAAGATCATCATCGCCAGCAGCATGATGATCAGGATCGGCGCCGCCAGGCTGGCCTTGTTTTGCGCCGTGGCCAGGCCTTGCAGCCATGGCGGCAGTTTCACGTTGCTGAGGGCGTTCATGCGGATGCTCCGTTATTCAAATCGGGGGTGCCGTGCTTGGGGATGAAGGCTGGGTCCAGCGGGTCCATGGTTGGCGGCACATCAAGTTTCTGCGGCTTGTCCGGATACTTGCCCTTGCCGCTGCTGAACAGGCGCAGCTGGAACACGTAGGCCAGCACCTCGGCCACGGCCGCGTACAGCTGTTCCGGAATCTCGTCACCAATCTCGGTGTGCTTGTGCAACGCACGCGCCAGCGCCGGCGCCTCCAGCAGCGTGACCTTGTGTTCCCTGGCGATTTCGCGGATCTTGGCCGCCACCTCGTCGGTGCCCTTGGCCACCACCTTCGGCGCGCCGCGCATGCCGTCGTTGTACTTCAGCGCCACCGCATAGTGGGTCGGATTGGTCACCACCACGTCGGCGGTCGGCACGTCGGCCATCATGCGGCGCTTGGCCATCTCGCGCTGCAGCTGGCGGATCTTGCCCTTGATTTGCGGATTACCGTCGGACTCCTTGGATTCCTGGATCAGTTCTTGACGCGTCATCTTCAGCTTGTTCGCGTAATGCCACATCTGGTACGGGCCGTCGATGGCGGCAATCAAACCCAGCGCGCCGACGATGAACATGAAGCTGGAAGCCAGCATATTCAGCGTATGGCCGATGCCCAGCTTGAGCGGCTCGACCGACAGGCCGATCACCGCATCCTTGTACTTGAGCACCACCAGCCAGGTGACAAAGCCCACCACGATGGTTTTCAGGATCGCCTTGACGAGCTCGACCAGCGCATTGGTCGAAAACATATTGCTGATGCCATTGATGGGATTGAGCTTGTTAAAGTTCGGCATGAACGCCTTGCCGCTGAACAGCCAACCGCCCACCAGCATCGGCGAAGCCAGCGCCACGATCATTACCGCGATGCCAAGCGGCAGGCAGGCGATCAGCACCTGCACCACGTCCAGCGCAATGCGGTGGAACAGCACGTCGGCATTGAAGATTTGTTCCTGGTCCAGCTTGAGACCGGACACCAGCACCGCCTGCAACTGGCGGATCAGGCCGTCGCCGGTGGCCCACAGGCCGGCACCGGCCGCCATCAGCACGGTAAACGTCGCCACTTCCCGCGATCGGGGAACGTCGCCTTCTTCACGCGCCTGCTCAAGGCGCTTCGCTGACGCGGGTTCGGTCTTTTCGGCGTCGCTGTCTTCTGCCATTTGGTCTGCCTGCTGCTCGGGTTGATCTCGACCTTGCCATTATGGATTGCGGCAAGGCAAGATCATCGCTCGAATACGGCAGGAAACTCAGGCTTGCTTGATGGTTTGGGCAATCGCGCCAAATACCGATTTGCCGTCGTCCAGCATCTCGATGCGGATGGTGTCGCCAAACGCCATGTAGGGCGTGACCGGCTCGCCGCCGGCGATCATTTCCAGGCAGCGCTGCTCGGCAATGCAGGAATAGCCCTTCTTGCTGTCCTTGTTGGACACGGTGCCGGAGCCGATGATGGAACCGGCGCGCACGTTGCGGGTCTTGGCCAGGTGGGCAATCAATTGCGGGAAATTGAACACCATGTCGACGCCGGCCTGCGGTTTGCCGACCAGCTTGTCGTTCCAGGTCGACAACAACGGCAGATGCACCTTGCCGCCTTTCCAGGCGTCGCCCAGCTCGTCCGGCGTGACCGCCACCGGCGAGAAACTGGTGGCCGGTTTGGATTGCAGGAAGCCGAAGCCCTTGGCCAGCTCATCGGGAATGAGGTTGCGCAGCGACACATCGTTGGCCAGCATCAGCAGGCGGATGCGCTGATGGGCCTGGTCAGCGGTGGCGCCCATGGGCACATCGTCGGTGATCACGCATACTTCCGCTTCGAAATCGATGCCCCATTCGGCATGCGACAGTACGATGTCGTCGGTCGGCCCGAGGAAATCGTCACTGCCGCCCTGGTACATCAGCGGCTCTTCCCAGAACGAAGCCGGCAGCTCGGCGCCGCGCGCCTTGCGCACCAGTTCAACGTGGTTCACATAGGCCGAACCGTCGGCCCACTGGAAGGCGCGCGGCAGCGGCGCCATGCAGTTGGCGGGGTCGAAGTCAAAGCTGCGGCGGCCGCCGCCACGGTTCAGTTCCTGATAGATGGCATCCAGTTGCGGGGAGATGAAGGTCCAATCGTCGAGGGCGCGCTGCAAGGTGCGGGCCACGCCGTCGGCCAGTTGCGCGCTTTTCAGATCGCGCGCGACCACCATCAACTGGCCGTCGCGGGTGCCGTCTTTCAGGGTAGCGAGTTTCATTCAGGGCTCAGCAATGCGAGTTGTTCAGGCGTCAGATAGCACCATTCGCCTTCGTTCAGATCCAGCGCAGCCAGCTCCAGCTTGCCGATGGCCGAACGGTGCAGCGCCGCGCAATGATTACCGGCGGCCGCCAGCATGCGCTTGACCTGGTGGTACTTGCCCTGCTCCAGCACGATTTCCAGCTGGTGCTCGCCGCGCTTGAGGCAGGTGACCGCCGCCAGCGGCGCCGGTTCATCGTGCAATTGCACGCCCGCCAGCATTTTTTCGATCAGCTCGTCAGTGACCGGCTCGGCGGTAGTGGCCTGGTAAATCTTGGGCACGTGCCGCTTTGGCGACGATTGTGCATGGATAAAGGCGCCATCGTCCGACATCAGCAGCATGCCGGTGGTGTCATGGTCGAGCCGGCCAACAGGCTGCACATCGCGCCAGGTCAGCTCTTCGGCCAACAGGGTCAGCACGCCCGGATGATGGCTGGGCTTGCGCGAACATTCATAATTGGCGGGCTTATTCAAGGCGATGTAGACGTGTTCGCGATACTGCACGTCTTCCTCAAACAGGCGGAACACCAGTCCGTCGGTTTCCAGGGTTTCTTTGTAGTTGTCATGCACCACACCGTTGATGGTGACTTCGCCGTCCTCGATCAGGGTGCGGCAAAACTTGCGGGTGCCATAGCCCTGCGATTGCAGGATGCGGTCCAGGGATAATTTGCTCATGGCCGCGATTTTACAGGATGCGCGCATCCTTGACGCATATCAAACCATGCTCAGATTCTATTGTTAGACTGAAACAGCATTAGGAATCCGCCTACTGCCACTAGGAAAGCTCAGCAGGATCATCATGCCCAAACCAGCCAACCCAGCGGCGCAAGCCTCGGCCGCCCACCTCCGTACCGCCCTGCTACTGGAACGTTGCAGCCACACGTCATCGCCGCCGGACCAGGCCGCAGCCGTCTGGCATGCCGCGCAACAAGCGGGATTTCTCGCCTGGCTGGACGCCGGCGGCTTTGCAAAAGAAAACAGCGGCATGGCGCCGCTGTTTTCAGCCCCACAAAGGGACTTGAATGAGGAATCGAAATTCACTCTACTCCGCATCAATGATGCAGTTGAGTAGTTCTCTACGTTGTACTGCACAACTGGTATGTATTGATGTTGGCCCCCCTAGGTAAGAACTACAACACCAATATAGTTCACCATGGAATATCCGCAAGCGAAAATAAGGCTGTATTGATAATATTAATCGGCCTGCCAGTCATCCTACCACCCTGCCTAATGCAAGCTGGGTTTGACCGTGTCCACCGCCGACTTCATGGCGCCCGCCCCCATGGCGGCGCCAAATTTCTTCAGCACACGCTCCGGCAAGCCTTCGTGCTGGGTGTAATCGACAATGTCTTCCGCCTTGACGACGTCGCGCGCCACGCTGTCCACGGTGCCGTAGGCGTCCGCAAGGCCGAGGTCGATGGACTTGGCGCCGGTCCAGAACAGGCCGGAGAACATGTCCGGCGTTTCCTTCAGGCGCTTGCCGCGGCCGTTGCGCACCACCTGGATGAATTGCTGATGGATTTCGTTCAGCATGGTCTGAGCGTGCTGCTTGTGTTTTTCCGTCAGCGGGCTGAACGGGTCCATGAAGCCCTTGTTTTCCCCCGCAGTCAGCAGGCGCCGCTCAACGCCGACCTTTTCCATCACGCCGGTAAAGCCAAAGCCGTCCATCAGCACGCCGATCGAACCGATGATGCTGGCCTTGTTGACGTAAATGCGATCGGCGCCGGCCGCGATGTAGTAGCAGCCGGAGGCGCAAATCTCGTCCACCACCACGTACAGCGGCTTGCCCGGATAACCCTTGCGCAGGCGGATCATCTCATCGACAATCATGCCGGCCTGCACCGGGCTGCCGCCCGGACTATTAATATGCAGCACCACGGCCACCGACCCGCTGTCGGAAAACGCCTTGTTCAGCGCCGGGATCACGACGGCGGCCGAGCCGCTGCCTTCCGATTCGATCGAACCCTCAACCTCGATCAGCGCGGTGTGCCGGCCCAGCGTTTCGCCGTCCGAGCCGGTCCAGCTGAAGTCGAAATAGGCGCTCAGCGCAAACACAATCACCAGCAGGGTCGCGGCCTTGAAGAAAATCCCCCAGCGCCGCGCCGCGGTCTGCTCTTTCAGGGTGGCAAACACCAGTTTTTCCAGCACCTCGCGCTCCCAGTTGGATGGGGCGGCCTTGGCCGGCGGTGCTGCGGGAGGGGTGTTCTGGTCGAGGTTGTCGCTCATGGAATACTTTATGGATTAATCAGGCGCGCGCGGGGCGCAGGTAGTCATCGGGCTGCCAATAAATCTGCTGATCGCGCTCCACCACCGCAATCGGCCGCAGCCGGCCGCCGCGGCAGGGACCGCCGGCGCACTGCCCGGTTTCCGGCACATACAGCGCGCCGTGGGTGGAACACATCAGGTACAGCTTGCTGGACTCGAAAAACTCGCCCTCGTTCCAGTCCAGCTCGATCGGCACGTGGGCGCAGCGGTTCAGGTAGGCATAGGCCTTGCCGCCGTGGCGCACGACAAAGCCGGTGGCGTCCTCGCCGCCGGCGGTCAACGCAAAGCGCACGCCTCTGCCCCCTTCCGCGATGGCGTCCGCGGCGCAGATCAGGATCTCGTCCATCAGGCGTGCTCGCTCAGCCATTGATGCAGCTCGGCCACCGTGCGCGCTGAGTACAGTGGTTTGCAGGCGTGCAGCTGATCGACCGGATGGGCCCCGTACTCGACCGCGATGCCGGCCGCGCCGGCATTGTTGGCCATCAACAGATCATGGGTGGTATCGCCGATCATCACGGTACGTCGCATATCTTGCCCCAATTCCCGCGTCAATTCTTGCAGCATGGCCGGGTGCGGCTTGGAGAAAGTTTCGTCCGCGCAGCGGGTGGCATCAAACAGCGACAATACTTTGACATCATTCATGGCGCGGTTCAAGCCGACCCGGCTCTTGCCAGTGGCCACGGCCAGGAAATAGCCGTTCTGCGACAACTCTTCCAGCATGTCGTGCACGCCCGGGAACAGGCTGATCTCGTGATCGCGCGACAGGAAATGGTAGCGATAGCGTTCCACCATGCGCGGATAAAAAGCCGGATCGACATCCGGCAACACCGCCTGCATGGCTTCATGCAGGCCCAAGCCGATCACGTGGGCGGCCGCATCGTCACGCGGCACCGGCAGCGACAGGTCGCGCGCGGCTGCCTGGATGCACTTGACGATGGTGGAAGTCGAATCCATCAACGTCCCATCCCAATCGAAGACGATCAGATCAAATTGCTTTCTTGCCATGTGTTTGCGATTAGTTAAGAGGTTTTCCCAAGCTTACCAAGAATCGCTCACATTCGGCGGCCAATGGCGCGTTCAGCGTCATGTTTTTGCCGGATTCAGGATGGGTAAACGTAATTTGATGCGCGTGCAGGAACATGCGCTTTAGCGCGCCGCGCGTCTCGGTGGCTTTTTGCAGTGCCTTGTTCAGCGCAAAATCGCCGTATTTGTCGTCACCCAGGATGGGGAAGCCAGACGATGACAGATGTACGCGGATCTGGTGGGTACGGCCGGTCTTCAGCTCGGCTTCCAGCAGGGCAAAACCTTCAAATTTTTTCCGCAGGCTGAAAATGGTGTGCGACGGCATGCCGTCCGGCGACACCGTGACGCGGCGCTCGCCATCCGCGGTACTGTACTTGTGCAGGGCCAGCTTGATGTGCTGGCGCGCATTTTTCCAGTCGCCAGCCACCATGGTCAGATAACGCTTGTCGGTCAGGCCGTCGCGCATCTGCTCGTGCAGGCTGGTCAGGGCCGAACGTTTCTTTGCCAACAACAACAGGCCGGAGGTTTCGCGGTCCAGACGGTGCACCAGCTCCAGGAACTTGGCGTCCGGACGCGAGGCGCGCAATTGCTCGATCACGCCAAACGACACGCCGGAACCGCCATGCACGGCCACGCCGGCCGGCTTGTCGATCACCAGCAGGTGGCTGTCTTCGAAAATAATCGCGAATTCGGCGGCTGGCACATGATTTTCTTGTTTTTCTGCCAAGCGAATGGGCGGAATCCGCACCACATCGCCTTGTGCCAGACGGTACAGCTGGTCGATACGACCTTTGTTAACGCGCACTTCACCCGAGCGCAGGATACGATAGACGTGGCTTTTCGGCACGCCTTTGCAAACGCGCAACAGGTAGTTATCGATCCGTTGACCGGCTTCTTCTTCAGTGATGGTGACGAATTGGGCTTGCAGCGGGGCGGACGTTGAAGCGGGAACAACATCTTTTTGCATCTTCATTTGCTCTGTCTTCCCAGAAATCTCTCTAAGTCCTTCATTTTGAATATATAATCGTTTCGCTGCGGTTCTCACTGCGGCAAGTGTAAGAATAAAAGCACATTTTACACAGGGGCGTCTCCACTGGCCTCGCCAAATTGCAAATTCAGAGGAAAAAATGTATGCGCACCATCCCTGCCGGAATCAGGGTTGCACCGTAGTTGTAATCGGATGGCGACAGGGGTGCTGAAGAAGAATGATTGGATAGTAAGGATAAAGTCCGGTCAGCCAGATTATCAGTTGGGCTGGCCGGTTGATGAGTAGTTGATAACGCTTGCCGTTTTCGCCAGACCCCATGCTCACTGCAAGCCTGACCGCCGGCTGATGCCAGCCCGGTTATAGAAGTAGCAATACTTGTAGTTTGTAAGCCTGGTCGAGATCTGGCCTTCAAGACTGCTCTCCGTCTGTTCTTTTCTGCCGTCCGTTGGGGCCGCATGGAGAACTACAGATGAAGCGAGCACTCGGCATGTCGATCAACCTCATGCGCCCAGTTGCGGCCGCTCCGTGCAGCCGCACAGGATGGGCATACCCACCGCAATCGTTCTGATTCTCGCGTGTATCCCTGTAGCTTGCTGCACCGGTCCTAAGAAACCGGACAGCATACATGGCCCAAGGGTCGCGGAGTTAATAAAAATGAAACGCATGTTGTTTAATGCTACGCAGCAAGAAGAGCTGCGCGTAGCCATTGTCGACGGTCAGAAACTGATCGATATCGACATCGAAACCGCCGGACGCGAACAGCGCAAGTCCAACATCTACAAAGGCGTGATCACCCGCATCGAACCATCGCTGGAAGCTTGCTTCGTCAGCTATGGCGAAGATCGCCACGGTTTCCTGCCGTTCAAGGAAGTAGCGCGCACTTATTTCAAGGAAGGGGTGGATGTCCGTAACGCTTCGGTCAAGGAAGCGCTGCGCGAAGGCCAGGAAATCATGGTCCAGGTGGAGAAGGAAGAGCGCGGCAACAAAGGCGCCGCCCTGACCTCCTTCGTCTCGCTGGCCGGCCGTTACCTGGTGCTGATGCCGAACAACCCACGCGGTGGCGGCGTGTCGCGCCGGGTGGAAGGTGAAGAGCGCCAGGAACTGCGCGAAACCATGGACAAGCTGGACCTGCCGTCCGGCATGTCGGTGATCGCCCGCACCGCCGGCATCGGCCGCAGCGTGGAAGAACTGCAGTGGGACTTGAACTACCTGATGCAGCTGTGGCGCGCGATTGAAGGCGCCGGCAAATCGGCGTCCGGCGCGTTCCTGATCTATCAGGAGTCGTCGCTGGTGATCCGCGCGATTCGCGACTACTTCCAGCCGGATATCGGCGAGATCCTGATCGATACCGACGAGATCTACGAGCAGGCCCACCAGTTCATGAGCCACGTGATGCCCGACATGGTGCACCGTGTAAAACGCTACAGCGACGACGTGCCGCTGTTCTCGCGTTTCCAGATTGAACACCAGATTGAAACGGCTTACAGCCGCACCGTGCCGCTGCCCTCCGGCGGCGCTATCGTAATCGACCACACCGAAGCGCTGGTGTCGGTTGACGTCAACTCGGCCCGCGCCACCCGCGGTTCCGACATTGAAACCACCGCTTTCCACACCAACTGCGAAGCCGCCGAAGAGGTCGCCCGCCAGCTGCGCCTGCGCGACCTGGGCGGCCTGATCGTGATCGATTTCATCGACATGGAAGTGGCCAAGAACCAGCGCGAAGTGGAACAGCGCCTGAAAGACGCCCTGCACCACGACCGTGCACGCGTTCAGATGGGCAAGATTTCCCGCTTCGGCCTGATGGAACTGTCGCGCCAGCGCCTGCGTCCGTCGCTGTCCGAAGGCTCGCACGTGACCTGCCCGCGTTGCTCGGGCACCGGCCACATCCGCGATACCGAATCGTCGGCCCTGCAAGTCCTGCGCATCATCCAGGAAGAGGCCATGAAGGAAAACTCGGCCACCATTCACGTGCAAGTACCGGTGGACGTGGCAGCCTTCCTGCTGAACGAGAAGCGCGGCGAAGTGCTGAAGATCGAGACCCGCCACCGCATCACCATCATCCTGGTGCCGAACAAGCACCTGGAAACCCCGCACTACAAGCTGGAGCGCATCAAGCACGACGATCCGCGCCTGGAAGACAGCAGCGCCAGCTACACTCTGGCCGAGCAGGCTGAAACCGACATGGCCTACAGCAAGCGCCAGAAGGAAGAAACCAAGCCGCGCCAGGAAGCCATGGTCAAGACCATCACCCCTGAGCAGCCTGCGCCGATGGTTGACCGCAAGCCGACCGAAACCATCATCAAGCCAGCCCCGGCCCCAGCGCCGGCGCCGGCCGAGCAAGGCTTCTTTGCCAAGCTGATCGGCTTCTTCACCGGCAAGCCAGCCGCACCGGCCCTGCCGCAGCAGCCGACCATCGTGGTCAAGGCGCCAGCCGGCGGCGAGCGCGGCGACCGCAATGCCCGTGGCCCACGCGGCCGCAACCGTAACGGCAAAGGCGGCCGTGCCGAGCGCGAAGAGAAAGAACCAGGCGCAGCCAAGGAAGACAACAAGGCCGCGGACGCCAACGGCCGTCCGCCACGCCAGCCGCGTCCGCCGCGTGAAGCGCGTGAGCCACGCGAGCAGGCAGCGGAAGGCCAGGCACGCGAGCGTGCTGAACGTCCTGAGCGCGCCGAGCGTCCGGAGCGTGCCGAGCGCGCAGAGCGTGGCGAACGCGCTGAGCGTCCGCCACGCCAGCCACGCGAACCGCGCGCCGACAAGGCGCCGGTGGAAGCCAAAGTGGAAGAGCTGGCACTGAACGCCGCCGCTGCAGGGTCGACCGGTCCGGCCGTGGACGCCGCCGCCAGCATCCTGAAATCGGCGCCGAACGCCGGTCCGGAAGGCGATGAAAATGACGTGGCAGTGGACGGCGATGAGCCGCGCCGCCGTCGCCGTCGTGGCGGCCGCAACCGCAACCGCCGCGAACGCGAAGGCGTGGAAGGCCAGGACGCCGTTGCCGGCGAAAACGGCGAACAGGCTGAACTGAGCTTCTCGCCAGTGGCGGAAGCCGCCGAGGCAGCCGCCGCAGCTGCCGTGGAACCCGTCCCGGCCGCCGTTGCTCCAGCCGCCGAGCCTGTGGCCGTCGAACCTGCCGCACCAGCCGCAGCCGCTCCGCTTGCCGAAGCTGCCGTTGAAGCCGCGCCAGCCGCCGTGGCTGTACCAGTTGCACCGGCAATTGAGGTACCTGCAGCCGCCCCGGTAGCGGAAGCTGCCCCGGCCGCCGCGCCGGCCGTGGCAACCGCGCCAGCAGCGCCAGTGGCCGAAGCGCCGCTGGCTGCCGAGCCTGTGGTCGCCGCTGCCGAAGCTCCGGCTCCGGCAGTGGAAACGCCAGCCGTCGTGGCCGAAGTGGCTGCATCGGTCGCCGCCGAGCCCGCACCGGCAGCACCGCTGGCCGCCGAACCAGTCGCCCCGGTAGCCGCTGCGCCGGCACCAGCGCCGGCACCAGCCCCAGCGCCGGCACCGGTGGCCGCCGCGCCAGCACCATCGGCCCCGATCGACCTGCAAGCCGTGCTGAGCTCGGCCGGCCTGACCCTGGCTTCGACCGATCCCGCCAAGCTGCGCGCCGCCCAGGAAGCCGCTGCACAAGTGGCGCAACCAGTGCGCGTGCCACGCGAGCGCAAGCCGCTGCCACCGCAGGTTGACGAGCCCTTGATCCAGGTCGACACCCGCCGTTAAGCCGCGCCAGCTGCAAGCTAAAAAAGGGAAGCCTCGTGCTTCCCTTTTTTTATCATGCTATCGTAGCTGTCTGAGTCATTAGCAAGTGCATTTCATAAACAGCAATATGGCAGAAAAAATTATCATGATGACCGAGCAGCGCGGTACGGCGCCGGTCGTTCCCACCGCCCTCGAAACGCCGACCGGCCTGTTGAGCGACCGCCTGGCGCGGCCGCTGCACGACCTGCGCATCTCGGTCACCGACCGCTGCAACTTCCGCTGCGTGTACTGCATGCCAAAAGCGGTGTTCAACAACGATTACCAATACCTGCCGCACACCTCGCTGCTGTCGTTTGAGGAAATCACCCGCATCGCCAAACTGTTCATCGCGCACGGCGTCGAGAAAATCCGCCTGACCGGCGGCGAGCCGCTGCTGCGCAAGAACATCGAAAAGCTGATCGCCATGCTGGCCGGGCTGAAAACCGTCAGCGGCAAGCCGCTGGACCTGACGCTGACCACCAACGCCTCGCTGCTGGCGCGCAAGGCGCAGTCGCTGAAAGACGCCGGCCTGCAGCGCGTGACGGTGTCGCTGGATGCGCTCGACAACGCCGTGTTCCAGCGCATGAACGACGTCGACTTCGCCGTCGATGATGTGCTGAAAGGGATAGACGTCGCCCACCAGGTTGGCCTGGGGCCGATCAAGATCAACATGGTGGTCAAGGGCGGCATGAACGACCAGGAGATCGTGCCGATGGCGCGCCACTTCCGCGGCAGCCCGTATATCCTGCGCTTCATCGAGTACATGGACGTGGGCGCATCCAATGGCTGGAAGATGGACGAAGTGATTCCATCGGCCGAAGTGATCCGCCGCATCAGCGCCGAGATGCCGCTGGAGCCGGTGGCCGCCAACTACACCGGCGAGACCGCCGCGCGCTGGCGTTATGCCGACGGCAGCGGCGAAGTCGGTGTCATCTCAAGTGTATCCCAGGCATTTTGCTCGGACTGTACTCGCGCGCGGCTCTCGACTGAGGGTAAACTGTACACCTGTCTGTTCGCCACCAGCGGCCACGATTTGCGCGCCCTGCTGCGCGAAGGCCGCAGCGATGCCGAGATCAGCACCGCGCTGGCGCATTTGTGGCGCGCACGCGAGGACCGCTATTCGGAGCTGCGCACCAGCCAGACCGAGGCACTAAAGCAGCAGCGCAGTGCCAATAAAGTGGAAATGTCTTACATCGGGGGATAGTTTTGTCTTTGAAGAGCAAGGTCACCGGGTTGATACTGGCGGGTGGACGCGGCACGCGCATGGGCCGCGTGGACAAAGGTTTGCAGCCGTTCCGCGGCTCGACGCTGGTGGCGCATGTGCTGGCGCGCCTGGCGCCGCAGGTGGCCAGCGTGGCGATCAATGCCAATCGCAACCTGCCGCAGTATCAGGCGCTGGCAGGTGCATCGCCGGTGCTGCCGGATTTCCTGGATGGTTTTGCCGGGCCGCTGGCGGGCTTGCAGATTGGCTTGCAGTTCTGCCCGACCGAGTTACTGCTGACGGCGCCGTGCGATTCGCCATTCCTCCCGGCCGACTTGGCCGCGCGACTGCACGAGGCCATGCTCGCACAGGGCGCCGACATGGCGATGGCGGTGACCATGGAGCGTGATGAGCAAGGTGCGCTGTACCGCCAGCCGCACCCTGTCTTCAGCCTGATCAAGGCCGATGTGCTGCCGCAGCTGGAAGCTTACCTCGACACCGGGGCGCGCCGCATGGAAGGCTTCTTCAAGACGCTGCAAGTGGCCGAAGTGCTGTTCGACGACAGCGCGGCCTTCAGCAACATCAACACACTGGAAGAACTGCAGCACCACGAACGCACCGACGCCACGTCTCGCGGGGCAAGCGGCCCGGCCGCAAACGTGCGTGATAACGCGGACGACGTGCGCCCGGCAGCATCCGACCCGAGCGGAGCGGGCGCAGTGCCGGCGGCGCGCAGCACGGGCCACGTGGTGACCGCGCCGGGAGCTGGTGCGGGCGACACCGACCTGGCGGCGCACGCGCCGGCCGCTGGTGCGGGCGACACGCACCTGGCGGTGCACGCGCCAGGTGCAGCCGCGCGCGACACCGATCCGCCAGCGCTGCCGGTGACGGAGGCGCAGCGGCTGATCCGCGAGCGCGTCGTACCGGTGGAGGCAACCGAAACACTGCCCCTGCTGGCCGCCCTCGATCGCGTGCTGGCCGCCGACATCATCTCGCCGATCAACGTCCCCGCGCACGACAACTCGGCCATGGACGGCTATGCCCTGCGCGGCGCCGATTTGCCTGCCGAAGGTACGGCGGCTTTCAACATCATCGGCATCGCCTACGCCGGCCATCCAGTCACGCAGGCGCCGCAAGCCAACGAGTGCGTGCGCATCATGACCGGCGCCAGCATCCCGCCCGGCTGCGACACCGTCCTGCCGCAAGAACTGGCCGCCAGCATTGACGGCCAAACCGTCACCATCGCCGCCAACGCCATCCGCGCTGGGGCCAACCTGCGCCGCGCCGGCGAAGACCTGCGGGCCGGCGGCATCGCCATCCCCGCCGGCAAACTGCTGCGCCCCGCCGACCTCGGACTGGTCGCATCGCTGGGCATCGGCCAGGTCACCGTCAAGCGCAAGCTGAAGGTCGCCTTCTTCTCCACCGGCGACGAACTGCGCTCCGTGGGCGACAAGCTCGATGAAGGCTGCGTCTACGACAGCAACCGCTACACCCTGTTCGGCATGCTCACCCGCCTCGGCTGCGAAGTGATCGATATGGGCGTGGTCAAAGACGACCCGCAGGCACTGGAAGCGGCCCTGCGCAGCGCCGCCCGGCAGGCCGACGCCATCATCACCTCCGGCGGCGTCTCCGAAGGCGCCGCCGACTACACGCGCGACATCATGGCCCTGCTGGGCGACGTCGCCTTCTGGAAGCTGGCCATGCGCCCCGGCCGTCCGCTGGCCTTCGGCAAAGTCCAGACCGAGCAAGACAGCGCCTGGCTATTCGGCCTGCCCGGCAATCCGGTCGCGGTGATGGTCTCGTTCTACATGTTCGCCCGCCCTGCCCTGCTGCGCATGATGGGCACCGACTGCCAACAGCAAACCGTCCAGGCCCGCGCCACGGAAGCCATCCGCAAACGCCCCGGCCGCACCGAATACCAGCGCGCCATCCTCAGCACCGGCAGCGACGGCGCGCCGCAAGTGCGCCTGACCGGCGCCCAGGGCTCCGGCATCCTGCGCTCGATGAGCGAAGCAAACTGCATCGTCGTCCTGCACCATGACCAGGCCAGCGTGGCCGCCGGCCAGTTGGTCGACGTGATGCTGTTCGACGGCCTGACCTGACGCCGCATGCAGCCACGCCTGCAAGTCCGCCAGCTGCAATCGCCCCTGGCCGGACCTTATTCCTTCGAACTGGCGGCCGGCCAGTGCATCACCGTCTCCGGCCCGTCCGGCTCCGGCAAAAGCCTGCTGCTGCGCATGCTGTGCGATCTCGATCCCAACACCGGCGAGATCCTGCTGGACGGCAAATCACGCGCCAGCATCAGCCCTCCCGCATGGCGCGCACAAGTCGTCTACCAGCCGGCCGAGCCGGCATGGTGGCTGCCCACCGCCGGTGCCCATTTCAAACCGGGCCAGATCCCGCGCGTGCATGAGCTGCTGCCGCAACTGAACCTCTCGCCCACATTGCTGGAACAGGAAGTGAGCCGTCTCTCCACCGGTGAGCGCCAGCGCATGGCCCTGATCCGCTCCCTGGCGTGCCAGCCGAAAGTGCTGCTGCTTGACGAACCCACCGCCGCACTCGATCCCGAGGCAGTCGCCGCCACCGAATCCCTGCTGCATAAGGAAGTCCGCAACGGCCTGTCGCTTGTCCTCGTTACGCACTCCACGACGCAAGCGCAGGCACTGGGCAGCCGCCGCATGACCATGCGCGACCGCCAGCTCAGGGAGGACAGGCCATGAACGCCATCCAGCCCGGCGCCATCGACCTTGCCGTTGCCGCTTCGCTGGTGGTGCTGAATGCCGGCATCTCGGCCTACCTCGGCCTGCGCATGCAGCGCATGGTGCTGTGGTCCGCCGTGCGCATGGTGGTGCAACTGCTGCTGGTGGGGCTGGTGCTGCGCTGGGTATTCGCGTTGGCCTCTCCCGCCGCCACGCTGGCCGTGGCGCTGCTGATGATCGTGGCCGCCGCACGCGAAGTGGCGATGCGTCCCGCGCACGGCCTGCGTGGCTGGCCTGGCGTGTGGCTGGCGACGGCCAGCGTCGGCCTGTCCAGCATCGCCACCGTGGTGCTGGCGCTGCTGACGGTGTTGCATCCGACGCCATGGTACGAACCGCAATATGCCGTGCCGCTGATCGGCATTGTGCTGGGCAACGTGCTGAATTCCGCCAGTCTGGGCCTGGACACCTTCTACGGCGGCGTGGTCAACGCCCGCGCCGCCATCGAAGCGCAGCTGGTGCTGGGAGCGACCCGCAACGAAGCACTGGCGCCGCTGATCCGGGAATCGGTGCGCAAAGGCCTGATCCCCATCATCAACCAGATGTCGGCGGCCGGCATCATCACGCTACCGGGGATCATGACTGGCCAGATCCTGGCCGGCATGGACCCGATGGACGCGGTGCGCTACCAGATCCTGTTGATGTTCCTGCTGGCCGGCGGCAGCGGCATCGCTGTCACGCTGGCTGTCTACCTCGCGGCGCGCAGCATCACGGACGAGCGCCACCGCTTGCGGCTGGAGCGTTTGACGAGCCGCTGAACGCCACCAGCAGCATGCCGCACGCCAGCGCCGCAAAGGCCCACTGCAAGCCAACGGCGTGCGCCACGAAACCGATCAATCCCGGACCAGCCAGAATACCGGCATAGCCGATGGTGGAAATCGCACTCACCGCCAGACTGGCCGGCATATCCTTCTGGCTGCCGGCTGCGGTGAACAACACCGGCACGATATTCGATGCGCCAAAGCCGATCAGCAAAAAGCCCGCCAGCGCCAGCCACGCCGACGGCGCCAGCACCACAATCAGGAAACCTGTCGCCGCCGCCAGGCCGCCCAACAACAAGATGCGGCGCCCGCCCCAACGCTGGACAATGCGATCGCCATTCAGGCGGCCGATGGTCATCGCCACCGCAAACGCGGCGTAGCCAAGGCCGCCCTGTGCGCTGCTCATGCCGCTGTTGGTCAGCATCACCGCGCTCCAGTCCAGCACCGCGCCTTCGGCCAGGAACACGAACATGCACAGCACGCCGATCAAAATAACCGCGCCGCGCGGCACCACCAGCAAAGGCGCATCACGCTCCGCCGCCGGCGCTTCGCGCAGCAGATTCGGGCCAGCGGCCAGCAACACCAGCGCCACCGCAATCGTCATCACCACCGAGGCGCTGATGATGTCCATGCCCAGCCACAGCATCGCGCTCATGGCGCCCGCGCCAACGATGCCGCCCACGCTGAACATGCCGTGGAAGCCGGACATCAACGCGCCGCCGTAATCGTTCTCCACGATCACCGCCTGCACATTCATCGACACATCCAGCGTGCCGATGGTGGCGCCGAACAGGAACAAGGTCAACGCCAGCAAGGGCGCGCTCGGTGCGATCGCCAGGAACGGGAACACCACCGCACAACCAAGACCGGACCACATGATCACGCGGCGGCAGCCAAAGCGCGCCGCCAGCACGCCGGTCACCGGCATCGCCAGCAGCGAGCCAATGCCAAGGCACAGCAGCAGCAAGCCCAGTTGCGCCGCTTCCACGCCGGTACGCACCTTGGCGTAAGGCACCAGCGGCGCCCACGCAGACATGGCCATGCCGGCCGCCAGAAAAGCTAAACGCGTCGATACGCGCTGTTTCAATCCGTAGTTGTTCATGAGTTTATGCGCCGGCGCGCAGCAGGCGGGTGCCAGCGGCGGCATAGGCCTCCGCGACGTCCGCGCTGGTTGCGGCTTCGACGATCAAATGGGTTAATTGGGAAATCGGCAGCACGCTGTACGACGCCACCGCACCGATCTTGCCGGTCGTGGCAAGCACCGCGGTGGCCTTGCTTTGTGATGCGAGGCGGCGCTTGAATTCCGCCTCCTCGTAATCAACCGCCGTCACGCCGGCCTGCATATCGACGCCGCAAGCGCCGATGAAATACAGGTCGGGACGTATCAGTTGCAGCTCGCGCAGCGCGGTCGCGCCCACGCTGCCGCCCAGGCTTTGCTTGATGCGTCCGCCGATCATGATCAGGTCCACATGCGGCTTGTCCAGCAGCCGCGCGGCGATTGACGGTGCATTGGTCAACACCGTCACCGGCGCCACCGGCAGCGCTTCCGCGACTGCCAGGTTGCTGCTGCCCGCGTCCAGGAAGATGGTGCTGCCTGGCGCCACCAGCGTTGCCGCTGCTGCGGCCAGACGCGATTTATCGTCCTGCTGGCGCTCCATGCGCTGCACCAGCGTGCCGCTTTCCGGTCCTGGCGAGATGCGCACCGCGCCGCCATACACCTTCTGGCACAACCCGGCGGCGGCCAGGTCGCGCAGGTCGCGGCGGATGGTGTCTTCGGTGACGTTGAGCTCACGCGCCAGCGCAGCGGCAAGCACGCGGCCTTCGGCGTTAAGTTGCTTAAGTATCAATGCATGCCGCTCGGGCAGCAGGAGGGATTCGGTTTTCATGCCCGCATTGTACACAAATACGCAAAAACGCGCACAAACACGCAAAACCATGGATTCCGAGAATCGCCACATCCAGCGGCCAACGTGCCGCGCTCCTTATTCGGTATCGAGCTCGCCTTTATCCAGCAATAACTGGGCCTGTTCGCTCGGCAGGGCTTCCACCGTTTTCAGCTTGCGCGCCATCTGGCGGCTGCGGGTCTCGGCCGATTCGATATTCTTGGCGGCGCGTTCCAGCGTCAGCTTGGTTGCGGCCAGCACGTCGCCAAACTTGGCAAACTCGGTCTTCACCGCGCCCAGCACCTGCCACACCTCGGACGAGCGCTTTTCCAGCGCCAGCGTGCGGAAGCCCATCTGCAAACTGTTGAGCAGCGCCGTCAGCGTCGACGGTCCGGCGATGCTGATGCGGTTGACGCGTTGCAGCTCGTCGGCCAGACCGGGACGGCGCATCACTTCGGCGTACAGGCCTTCGGTCGGCAGGAACAGGATGGCGAAATCGGTGGTGTGCGGCGGCGAGACATATTTCTCGGAGATGGTCTTGGCCTCGACCCGCACCGCGCGTTCCAGCTCGCGGCCGGCCTGCGCCACGCCTTCCGCATCGGCGCTGTCGGCCGCTTCCAGCAGGCGTTCGTATTGCTCTTTAGGGAACTTGGCATCGATCGGCATCCACACCGGCGCACCGCCCTCCGTCTGGCCCGGCAGCTTGAGCGCGAACTCCACGCGCGCGCCCGTGCCGGCGATGGTTTCGACATTCTTTGCGTATTGGTCCGGCGTCAGCACCTGCTCCAGCAGCATTTCGAGCTGCACCTCGCCCCAGGTGCCGCGGGTTTTCACGTTGGTCAGCACGCGCTTCAGATCGCCCACGCCCAGCGCCAGCTGCTGCATCTCGCCCAGGCCCTGATGCACGCGCTCCAGGCGTTCGGACACCTGCTGGAACGAGGCGTTCAGGCGCGACTCCAGCGTGGCGTGCAGTTTTTCGTCCACCGTCTTGCGCATCTCTTCCAGACGCGCGCCATTGTCGGTTTGCAGATCCTTGATCTTGGTCTCCAACATCACGCGCACTTCCAGCATGCGCTGGTTCATGGTGTCGGCAAACAGCTTGAGATTGCGGGTCTGCTCGTGCCGGCTGCTGACGCCCTGCTCTTCCAGCTGGCGGCGCATGGCTTCAAACTGCTGCACGCTGGCGGCGTTGCTGGTCTGCGCGGTGGTCTGCAATTGCATGCGTACTTCACGCTCGACGCGCTCAATGCGCTCGGCCAGGTCGCCGGCCGCGCCGCCACGCGCTCGCAACAACGCCAGCACTTGCAGCACAATGATCGCGGCCAGTGCCGCCAGCAGGACGAAAAACTCGATCGAGGTCATGGAATCAGTCCGGCTTGTTGCGCATCCAGTCGGCGGTCTGGAAGAAGGAATTCATCAGGCGCACGCGCAGTTCGGTGTCGATGCCCACGTCTTCCATCGCCCACGCCATGCAGCGCAGCCACTGGTCGCGTTCCTGCGTACCGATGGCAAACGGCATGTGACGCATGCGCAGGCGCGGATGGCCGTGCGCCTGCTGGTACAGGTCCGGGCCGCCCATCCAGCCGCTGAGGAACATGAACAGGCGCTGGTTGGCATTTTCCAGCGAGGGACCGTGCACGGAGCGCAGCAACTGGAACTCGGGTTCAAGCTCCATCAAATCATAAAAGCGATCGACCATCGCGCGGATGGTCGGTTCGCCGCCAATTACTTCATAGAGGGTGCGGGATTCTTCAGTCATACCCGCAATGATAGCTTATACGAGGGCCAGCTTGCGCAAGCGCCGCGTGGACGACCAGCTCTCCATATCCACCTGCGCGCGGATCTCATCGCAAGCCCGGACGATGCGTGTCAGGGCCGCGTCATCCAGGCCGGAATTGAGCGTCAGCCGCACCAGCGAACGGTTCCTCGGCGTGGCCGGCGCGCAAAACATGGCGCCGTACACGCCCTGCTGTTCCAGCAGCTTGCGCAGGGCCAGCGTTTTTGGTTCCGGTCCCGGCTCCAGCGCGATGATCTGCTCCGTGCCGTCGCTGACGTTGTACCCCAGAACGCTCAGCTCCTCGCGCAGCGCGCGCGCATTGGCGTGCAGCGCAGCGCGGCGCTGATCCGCCGCCGCGATGAAGTCGATGGCGGCGTCGAACCACGCCAGCTCGTGCCCCAGCAGGCAGGAACTGAAAATCGCCGGACGCGACTCGGACAGGAAGTAGCCCTTGAAATGGCTGGAACAGGTAATGAATCCAGCGCGCCCGGCAAACGCCTTGGCCAGCGACGCCGTTCGGAAATGCACCCGCTCGTTCAGGCCCAGGGCCGCCACCAGCCCGGCGCCGCGCGGCCCGTGCGTGCCCAGCGAATGCGATTCGTCGACGACCAGCATGCAACCGCTGCGTTCAGCAATCTCCGCCAGTTCGGCCAGCGGCGCGATGCTGCCATTGGTGCTGTACAGCGCATCGACCACGATCAGACCGCGTCCGTGGCGCTGAAGCTGCTTCTGCAGATGCTCCATATCGTTATGCAGGAAGGAGACCGGCAAGGCGCCGGCCGACTGCACGCCCTCCCACAACGAGGCGTGCGCCTGCATGTCGAGGTAGACCGGAATTCCCGGGCCGGCCAGGGTCTGCACCAGCCCCACATTGGCAGCCCAGCCGGATTGCGCCAGGATGCCATCCTCGGCGCCCATGAACCGGGCCAGCTTGCGCTCCAGCTGGTGCTGCGGGCTGCCTTCCTGCAGGTACACGGCCGACATCAGCAATTCGCCCTGGCTGTGCTGCAGGGCGGCCACCTGCGCCGCCACCAGCGCCGGTTCGCCGGCCAGGCACAGGTAGTCGTTGCCGGCTAAAAAAACCGCGCCGGCCGGTGTCGGCTGCCAGGCGTGCGGATGCTCGCCGCCCAGCAGTTGTTGAATACGGGTGACATAGTGCAAATCCATGCGGCGGGTGACGAAGTCCGGCAGCACGGCAGGTATGTGATGGTGGGCAATAGCGTAGGTCATAGTGCATCTCCGATGGGTTTTGGACAAAACAACTTGTTTTTTTGTGAACTGCAGACGCCACCATGCGGCGAAAAAAACTCATCGAGATTGATACGGATCAATATCCGTTTTGATATTGCTGAATGCGTTGCAAATACCGGCGATGATGGCAACTTGATAAAAATCAAAAGCCGCCATGAGCTCTCCCTTGCAAGAACGCTGGAAACGCTGGCAGCACCGACTCCTGCAGTCCCTGCTGCTGTACCACGGCCGCGACGACCACGCGACCGTGCGCGTTCTGCTGCTGGCCTGCATCGGCACGGTGGGCATGCCGCTGTATTACGTGATCTGGCAGCACTTTTTCCCGCAGGAGTACGAGTCGCTGCCGCTGCGCATGCTGGGCATCCTGCTGTGCACCGTGGGCCTGTTTGCGCGCCAGTTCAGCCGGCAGATGCTCAACCTGTATCTGCTGGTCACGCTCAGCTACATCTTTCCCTTCTTCTTTACGCTGATGTTCCTGATGAACCACGCTTCCGGCGTGTGGAGCGAATCGCTGCTGATCGGGCTGGTGGTGCTGTTCCATTTCGATACCGGCCTGGCGCTGCGCGCTTACGCCATCGGCACCCTGCTGGCGTGCGCGGTGGCGGCCGCGCTGGGCGAAGGCGAACTCCTGCTGAGCAGGCAGGTGCTGCAGCAGGTGCCGATCCACTGGTTCACCATGGCGGTGCTGTCGGTGGCCAAGATCAGCCGCCACGTGCTGGCGCAGGAAAAGCTGGCCGGCATGGGCGCCGGCCTGGCCACCGTGGCGCACGAACTGCGCACGCCGCTCACCAGCGTCGATGCCAATGTGCGCGGCCTGCTGCGCATGCTGTCGGACGCGCAGATGCAGAGCAAGGACGACCGCCTCAGCATCATGGACGCGCTGGCCCGCATCCAGTTCGAGGTGCGCCACATGAACCACATGATCGACCTGTTCCTGCTGAGCGCCACGGCGGTGCGGCAAAACCTGCATCCTGTGGAGACGGTGTCGATGGAATCGGTGGTGGAGGCAGTGCTCAAGCGCTACCCGTTCGCTACCCAGAGACAGCAAAAGATGGTGCGGCTGGAACTGCGCCGCAATTTCCACTTCGCCGGCCAGAGCGAGCTGGCGGTGGTGGTGCTGCTTAACCTGATGCGCAACGCCCTGCGCGCCGTGCAGCGCGCCGGCAAGGGCCGCGTGCGCATCGTCATCGATGGCGCCCACCAGCCGCCTCGCCTGCTGTTCATCGACACCGGCTGCGGCATCGCCGCGCAGAACATGTCGCTGATCTTCCGCCGCTTTTATTCGCACCCGCCGCACAACGGCGCCGGCATCGGGCTGGCGCTGTGCCAGGAAATCATGGAAGCCTGGCGCGCCCATATCCGCTGCGTCTCGCGCGAGAGCGCCTACGCCATCTTCATCCTGGAATTCCCCGCGAGGTAAGTCATGCATCTACCCGTCTACGCCCATCCCACGTTGACCGTACTGGTCGACGACAGCGACTCCTTCCTGCGCAGCCTGTCATTCCAGCTCGATCCCATGCTGGCCAACAAAACCTTCCATGACACCACGGAAGCGCTGCACTGGCTGCGCAGCAGCGCGCCCGATAGCGGCGTGCCGCTGCATGTCAACTTCGACATGCACAACCTGCCGGCCGATCAGTGCAACGTGGCGCTGGACCTGGAGCGCATCTACCGCATTGCCGAGCAGCGCCAGCGCTTTGCCACACCCTCGGTGCTGGTGGTGGATTACTCGATGCCGCAGATGAACGGCCTGGAATTCTGCGCGGCGGTGGCGCACCTGCCGTGCAAGAAGATCCTGTTCACCGGCGCCGCCGATGAGAAGATCGCCGTCAGCGCGTTCAATCGCGGCCTGATCGACCGCTATATCAAGAAAAGCGACGACCACGCGCTGGACATCCTGGAGATGGAAGTGGCGGCGCTGCAGGACAGTTATTTCGACCACCGCTCCGACACCCTGCGCGAGATGGTGGCGCTGCATGACTACCGCTTCCTGACCGATCCGGCGCTGACGGAGGTGGTGCGGGAACTCAAGCGTACGCTGGGCTTTGTCGAGCATTACATTTTCCCGAATCCGACCGGCATCCTGTTCCTCGACCAGCACGGCAAGGCCACGCTGATGGTGATCGAAACGGAGCAGAGCATGTACGCCCAATACGAAATCGCCCGCGACAGCGATGCGCCGCGCTCACTGCTGCACGCGCTGCTGGAGCGGCGCGTGCTGACCTTCTTCAGCGATCCGTTTGGCGACGGCATGTACAGCAGCGGCATGGCCGAAAACTGGCACCGCTACTGCGCCGCGCCGCGCGTCTGCCAGGGCAAGGAAACCTATTACTGGGCGCTGTTCGACCTGCCGTCCCACTACTTCGATCAGCGGCCGCACACCTACGCGCAATTTGTGCAGGAACTGCAGCCCGAAGCGGTCGCCGCCTAGCCCATTGTCATTCGTGCGCAGGCGGGAATGACAGGTCAGGCCTCGCGCAGGGTTTGCAGCGGCGGCTGGCGCAGCACGTTGCGCAGGCCCAGCCAGCCGCCGGCGATGGCGCACAGCGCGCCGGCCACCAGCCCGACCAGCCACACCATGGGACTGAAGCTCCACGCAAACTTGAACTGATACGTCGCCAGCGCCCAGCCCATGGCCGCCGCGCCGCTGGCCGCCAGCACGCCGGACAACGCGCCCACCAGCGTGAACTCGATCAGCTGCGCCTGCGACAGCTGCTTGCGGGTCGCGCCCAATGCGCGCAGCAGGCCGGCCTCGCGGGTGCGCTCATCCTGCGATCCCATCAGCGCCGCATACAGCACCAGCACACCGGAAGCCAGCGTGAAGATAAACAGGAACTCCACCGCCGTAATCACCTGATCCAGTACCGCCTGCACCTGCCGCAAAATGCCGCCGACGTCGACGATGGTCAGGTTGGGGAAATCGCGCGTCAGCGCATTCATCACCGCACCCTGCCCTTGCGGCAGGTGGAAGGCGGTGATCCAGCTTTGCGACACTTCCGTCATCGCCGCCGGGTTGATGATGGCGAAGAAGTTGACCCGCATCGAGCCCCAATCCAGCTTGCGGATGCTGGTGATGGTCACATCCACCGGCGTGCCGGCGATATCGAAGCGCAGCTTGTCGCCCAGCTTCCAGTTGAGCGTTTTGGCGATGCCCTGCTCCACCGACACCTCCGGGAAGCCCGGCTTATCCTCGAACCACTTGCCCTCGACGATCTTGTTCTCGGCCTGCATCTGCGCCATGGTGGACAAATTGAATTCGCGATCGGCCAGGCCGCGCGCGCGGTCCTCGGTGTAGGTGTCGGCGGTGACCGGCTTGCCGTTCACCTGCGTCAGGCGGCCGCGTATCATCGGATATTGCGGCGCGTAGCTGACGCCCGCCGCCTTCAGGCGCTGCGCGATCTCTTGCTGCTGCTCCGGCTGGATGTTGATGATGAAGCGATTCGGCGCGTCGGCCGGCGTGGCGTTGCGCCAGGCGGTCATCAGATCGCCGCGCACCACGGTCAGCACCAGCAGCGCCATCATGCCCAGCGCCAGCGAGACGATCTGCACGATGGTGGCGCCCGGACGGCGCTGCAGCGAGGTAATCGCAAAACGCCAGCTCTGATGATCGATCGCGCCGCGCAGGGAGCGCAGCGACTTCAATCCCAGCCAGCCGACCAGCCCGAACAGCGCAAACGCGCCGAAGAAACCCAGCGCCGTGTACAGCGCCATCTTCGGATCGCCCGCTTGCCACAGCAGCAGCGCCACAAAGCCGCCCATGCCGAAGCCATAGGTGGCCAGCGCGCCCACCTGCGGCGGATCTTGCTCGCGACGGATCACACGGTTGTGCGGCACCTTGCGCAGCTGCAGGATGGGCGGCAGCGCAAACGCCGCCAGCAGCAGGATGCCAATGGCCAGGCCCTGCAGGGCCGGATAAATGGTCGGCGGCGGCAGCTCGCTGGAGACCAGCGCGCCTAGCACCTCCAGCAGCACATAGTGGCCGGCGAAACCGACCGCCACGCCGGCCGCGCTGCCCAGCAGGCCGACCAGCAGGAATTCGATCAGGTACATCACCGTGACCTGATTCTGCGTCAGGCCCAGGCAACGCAGCATGGCGCAGGCGTCCAGGTGGCGCTGCATGAAGCGGCGCGCAGCCATCGCCACCGCCACCGCGGCCAGCATGGCCGACAGCAGGCCGACCAGCGACAGGAAGCGGTCGGCGCGCTCCAGCGTGGTCTGCATCTCAGGGCGGCCGTCCAGCGACTCCACGCGCACGCCCTTGATGTTGTTGTCCTTGATCTGCGCCTCGATCCACTGCTGATACGCCTTGGCCACCGCCGCGCCATTCTTCAGCGATGGCGGCGCCCCCACCAGCAGGCGGTAATTGACGCGCGAGCCGGGCTGGATCAGGTTGGTGGCCTCCAGGTCTTCCAGCGCAAACATCACGCGCGGCGCAAAGGCCAGGAAGTTGGCGCCGCGATCCGGCTCGGCGGCGATCAGGCGCGCGATGGTGAACGTCTTGTCGCCCAGTTTGAGCTGGTCGCCGACCCGGGTTTTCAGGCTGCCCAGCAGGCCCGGCTCGACCCAGACGGTGCCGGCAGCGGGCGTAACGTCGGCCGGCGTGCCCACGCTTTGCTCCGCCTGCGCGGCATCGGTGGTGGTCTTGACCTTGCCGCGCAGCGGATAGCCGGGACCGACCGCCTTCAGGGCAGCCAGCATGGATGAAGATTGCTCGCCTTCGCCGGCCTGCGCCATGCTGGGAAAGGTGATGGCGTCGGTCACCACCAGCCCGCGCCGCAGCGCGGCGGCGCGCCACTCGGCCCGCACCGGCAAGTCGGCGCTGACCGCCACGTCGGCGCCCAGCAACTGGTGGGCGTCGCGATCCAGCCCGCTGCGCAGGCGGTCGATGAAGAAACCGGTGGCCGACAAGGCGGCCACCGCTACCGTCAGCGCGATCAGCAGAAAGCGCAGCTGGCCGGCGCGCCAGTCGCGCGCCGTCATTTTCAGGGCGAGTTTGAACATTTAGACCTTGGCAAAGAATGCGTCGACTTCATCCAGATATTTTTGCTTTTCCGCAGCCGGCAGGAAGGCCGCCACAAAGCCATTGCGCGCCAGCCGGTGCGCATGCGACAAGCCCAGCGGCAGCGCTTCAAAGGTGGCGATGAAGTTGTCGTTCATGTAGCCGCCGAAGTAAGCCGGATCGTCCGAGTTCACCGTCGCCAGAATGCCGGCGTCCAGCAGTTGCAGCAGATTGTGCTGCGCCATCTGGTCGAACACGCACAGCTTGATGTTGGACAGCGGGCACACCGTCAGCGCCATCTGCTCTTTCGCCAGACGCCCGGTCAGCGCGGCGTCTTCCAGGCAGCGCACGCCGTGGTCGATGCGCTCCACTTTCAACGTATCCAGCGCGGTGTAGATGTAAGCCGGCGGGCCTTCCTCGCCGGCGTGCGCCACCAGGTGCAGGCCGAGCTCGCGGCAACGCGCGAACACGCGCGCGAACTTTTCCGGCGGATTGCCGACTTCGGAAGAATCCAGGCCGACGCCGATGAACTTGTCGCGGTAAGGCAGCGCCGCGTCCAGCGTGGCAATGGCGTCCTCTTCCGACAGGTGGCGCAGGAAGCACAGGATCAGCGTGGCGCTGACCGGACTGTCCTGGCAGGCGCGGTAGATGCCGTTGATGATCACGTCCATCGGCACGCCGCGCGCGGTATGCGTTTGCGGATCGAAGAAGATTTCGGTGTGACGCACATTGTCGGCCTCGGCGCGCTTGAGGTAGGCGGCCGTCATGTCGTAGAAATCCTGCTCCTTCAGCAGCACGCTGGCGCCGGCATAGTAGATGTCGAGGAAAGATTGCAGATCGGTGAAGGCATACGCCGCGCGCAGCTGTTCCACCGAGCCGTACGCCAGCTTGACGCCGTTGCGTTCGGCCAGCGCGAAGATCAGCTCCGGCTCCAGCGAACCTTCGATGTGGATGTGCAGCTCGGCTTTCGGCATCTGCTGCAAAACGCGGCGCAATTGGTCGTTCAACATTTTATTTTTTCCTGTTACTGGGGTGACTGAATCGGTCCATCTTATCTCATGCGGCGGTAGCGTGTCTGCACATCTTTCAAAGGCATGTTACTGTGGTGGCAGAGGATCGGAAAACACCCGGAAAACGTCGTGATTAATTCGATATTTTGTTTTGAAATCAGGCAGTTACAAAAGGGTATTAACGATATTACGACATACCTTTTGACTTCCTGCACCAATAGCGCAATAATCAATTTCATAGACGTAAGAAGCGTTACGACCAACACATAAAAGCCGCCATCCGGCCATAAAGCCAGCTCAAGGTACGGGCAATCCGCGCCACCAAAGGAAGCTGACCAAAAAGAAAAATAAGACAGAAAGGAATTATACGAACCAGAGCCAGGGCAGGCGAACTGCCGGTGACTCGTGACAAGCAGGTTTCCATCATTAAAGGACATTCAAATGACCATTTTTGACAACTACGCCGCACGATACGAACGGACCAAAGAAGAAGAGATGTCCATGAAGGAGTATCTCGAACTTTGCAAGAAAGACCGGCTTACCTACGCCAGCGCTGCGGAACGCATGCTGGCCGCCATTGGCGAACCGACCCTGGTCGACACGCGCAATGACACCCGGTTGTCGCGTATCTTTGCGAACAAGGTCATCAAGATTTATCCGGCATTCCGCGAGTTTTATGGCACCGAGGAAGTGATCGAGCAGGTCGTGTCCTACTTCCGTCACGCGGCCCAGGGCCTGGAAGAACGCAAGCAAATTCTTTATTTGCTGGGTCCGGTGGGCGGCGGTAAATCGTCAATTGCGGAAAAACTGAAGTCCCTGATGGAACATGTGCCCTTCTATTGCCTGAAGGGTTCGCCGGTGAACGAGTCGCCGCTGGGCCTGTTCAACGAAGAGGAGGATGGCGCCATCCTGGAAGAGGATTTCGGCATCCCGCGCCGCTACCTGCGCAATATTCCATCGCCGTGGGCGGTCAAACGCCTGCACGAGTTCAACGGCGACATCAACCAGTTCCGCGTGGTCAAGCGCTATCCGTCGGTGCTGAAACAGGTGGCCATCTCCAAGACCGAGCCGGGCGACGAAAACAACCAGGATATCTCCTCGCTGGTCGGCAAGGTCGACATCCGCAAGCTGGAAGATTACTCGCAGGACGATCCGGACGCCTACAGCTACTCGGGCGGCCTGTGCCTGGCCAACCAGGGCCTGATGGAATTTGTCGAGATGTTCAAGGCGCCGATCAAGGTGCTGCACCCGCTGCTGACCGCCACCCAGGAAGGCAACTACAAGGGCACGGAAGGCTTTGGCGCGATTCCATTCGACGGCATCGTGCTGGCGCACTCGAATGAATCCGAATGGAAGTCGTTCAAGAACAACCGCAACAACGAGGCCTTCCTCGACCGTATCTACATCGTCAAGGTGCCGTACTGCCTGCGCGTGACCGATGAGATCAAGATTTACGACAAGCTGCTGTTCAACTCGTCGCTGTCAAGCGCGCCGTGCGCGCCGGGCACCCTGCGCATGATGGCGCAGTTCGCCATCCTGTCGCGCCTGAAAGATCCGGAAAACTCCAGCATTTTCAGCAAGATGCTGGTGTACGACGGTGAAAACCTCAAGGACACCGATCCCAAGGCCAAGTCCATCCACGAATATGTGGACTATGCCGGCGTGGACGAGGGCATGAACGGGCTGTCGACGCGCTTTGCCTTCAAGATCCTGTCCAAGGTCTTCAACTTCGACAATACCGAAGTGGCGGCCAATCCGGTGCACCTGCTGTACGTGCTGGAGCAGCAGGTCGAACGCGAGCAGTTCCCGCCCGAGCTGGAGCAGAAGTACTTCTCCTATATAAAGGAGCACCTGGCACAGCGCTACGTGGAATTCATCGGCAAGGAAATCCAGACCGCTTACCTGGAATCGTATTCCGAGTACGGCCAGAATATCTTCGACCGCTACGTGACCTTTGCCGACTTCTGGATCCAGGATCAGGAATACCGCGATCCGGATACCGGCGAAAGCTTCGACCGCGAATCGCTGAACAACGAGCTGGAAAAAATCGAAAAGCCGGCCGGCATCTCGAATCCGAAGGACTTCCGTAACGAGATCGTCAACTTCGGCCTGCGGGCGCGCGCCAACAACGGCGGCAAAAATCCGGCCTGGACCAGCTATGAGAAGTTCCGCACCGTCATTGAGAAGAAGATGTTCTCCAATACCGAGGAACTGCTGCCGGTGATTTCGTTCAACGCCAAGGCCAGCGCGGAAGACGCCAACAAGCACGCCGACTTTGTCGCGCGCATGGTGGAAAAAGGCTACACGGCCAAGCAGGTGCGCCTGCTGTGCGAGTGGTATCTGCGTGTGAGGAAGTCGTCGTAGCATGAATCGTCATTCCGGCGAAGGCCGGAATCCATAGGCCGCGTGCATGCACGCTCAGCATGGGTTCCCGCCTGCGCGGGAGCGACGCGAATAGGAGGCATCTTTTGACTTACCTCATCGACCGACGTTTGCAGGGCAAGAACAAGTCTGCAGTCAACCGCGAGCGATTCTTGCGGCGTTATAAAGCCCAGATCAAGGACGCGGTGGGCCGGGCCATCAAGGGCCGTTCCATCACCGACGTTGAAAACGGCGAAAAGGTCTCCATCCCGGTCAAGGATGTGAGCGAACCCTCTTTTGGCCACGCCCATGGCGGCGTGTGGGAAGTGGTCAATCCCGGCAACCAGGAATACCTCAAGGGCGACCAGATCAACCGGCCCAAGGGCGGCGCCGGTTCCGGCCGCGGCAAGGCCGGCAATAGCGACCAGCTCACCGAGGATGACTTCATCTTCGAACTGTCGCGCGAAGAATTCATGAACTACTTCTTCGAAGACCTGGAATTACCGCACATGGTCAAGACCCAGCTGACCGCCACCACCGACTTTAAAAACCAGCGCGCCGGCTACAATATGTCGGGCACGCCGTCCAACATCCACGTGCTGCGCTCGCTGCGCGGCGCGCTGGGCCGGCGTATCGCGGTCGGCGGCAACTCGCGCAAGCGCGTGATCGAGGCCGAGCGCGAGCTGGAAGAACTGCTGCTGGAAGGCGTGCCGCTGCAGGACGCCCGCGTGGTCGAGCTGAAAAAGCTGATCCACCACCTGCACACGCGCCTGCTGGCCATCCCCTTCATCGACCCGTTCGACCTGCGCTACACCAACCGCGTCAAGGTGCCCAAGCCGATGACGCAGGCGGTGATGTTCTGCATCATGGATGTCTCCGGCTCGATGGACGAAACCCGCAAGGACACGGCCAAGCGCTTCTTCATCCTGCTCTACCTGTTCCTCAAGCGCGTGTACGACAAGATCGAAGTGGTGTTCATCCGCCATCACACCGCCGCAGCCGAGGTCGACGAAGAGGAATTCTTCCACTCGCGCGAATCGGGCGGCACGGTGGTGTCGTCGGCGCTGCACCTGCTGGACAAGATCATTGACGAGCGCTTCGGCGCCGGCAGCTGGAATGCCTACGTGGCGCAAGCCTCGGACGGCGACAACTGGGACAACGACTCGGTGCTGTGCCGCCAGCTGCTGGTGAATACCATCATGCCCAAGGTGCAGTACTACACCTATGTCGAGATCACCGATGGCCCGCCGCAAAACCTGTGGGAGCAATATTCGCAGGTGCCGGATCACCATCCGCATTTCGCCATGCAAAAGATTGTGACGCCGGCCGATATCTATCCGGTCTTCCGTGAACTGTTCAAGAAGCAGCCAAAATGAACGACATGACCACGCCCAAGCCGAAGCATCCGAACGCCCTGCCGGAGCAATCCGAATGGACCTTCGAGCTGATCGAGCAGATCCACCAGGAAATCCGCCGCGTGGCCGAGGGCTTCGGGCTGGACACCTATCCCAACCAGCTGGAAATCATCACCGCCGAGCAGATGATGGATGCCTACACCTCGGTCGGCATGCCGGTGTCCTACAACCACTGGTCGTTCGGCAAGCATTTCCTCAGCACCGAGAAGGGCTACAAGCGCGGGCAGATGGGGCTGGCCTACGAGATCGTCATCAACTCCAATCCCTGCATTGCCTATCTGATGGAGGAAAACAGCCTGACCATGCAGTCCCTGGTGATCGCGCACGCGGCGTATGGCCATAACTCCTTCTTCAAGGGCAACTACCTGTTCCGCACCTGGACCGACGCCGACGCCATTGTCGACTACATGGTGTTTGCCAAGAATTACATTGCCGAGTGCGAGCAGCGCCACGGCATCGACGCGGTCGAGCTGCTGCTCGATTCCTGCCACGCCATCCAGAACTACGGCGTCGACCGCTACAAGCGGCCGGCCAAGCTGTCGATGGCGCAGGAACGCGCGCGCCAGAAGGAACGCGAAGCCTATGTGCAGTCGCAGATCAATGAACTGTGGCGCACCCTGCCGCGCCGCGAGGAAGAGGAAACCGAGCGCGTGGCCAAGCGCTTCCCGCCCGAGCCGGAAGAAAACCTGCTGTACTTTATCGAGAAGTACGCGCCGCTGCTGGAACCCTGGCAGCGCGAGATGGTGCGCATCGTGCGCAAGATTTCCCAGTATTTCTACCCGCAGCGCCAGACCCAGGTCATGAACGAAGGCTGGGCCACCTTCTGGCACTACACCATCCTCAACCAGTTGTACGATGAGGGCGTGGTGGGCGACGGCTTCATGATGGAATTCCTGAAGAGCCATACCAATGTGGTGTACCAGCCGCCGGTCAACAGCCCGTATTACAGCGGCATCAATCCGTATGCGCTGGGCTTTGCCATGATGACCGACATCCGCCGCATCTGCGAGAACCCGACCGAGGAGGACCGCGAATGGTTCCCCGACATCGCCGGCAGCGACTGGCGCAAGACGCTGGATTTCGCCATGCGCAATTTCAAGGACGAGAGCTTCATCGCCCAGTACCTGTCGCCCAAGCTGATCCGCGAGTTCCACTTCTTCGCCATCCTCGACGATGACAATAACGAAAAGCTGACCGTGTCCGCCATCCACGACGACCTCGGCTACCGCTACGTGCGCCAGCAGCTGGCCGAGCAGTACAACCTGGGTAACCGCGAGCCCAACATCCAGGTCTGGTCGGTCAATACCCAGGACGACCGCGCGCTGACCCTGCGCCACACCCAGTTCCAGCGCCGCCCGCTGAACCAGCAGGCCGGCGAGGTGCTCAAGCACGTGGCCCGGCTGTGGGGCTTTGACGTGCACCTGGAAACCGTGGGGCCGAACGGCGACGTGGTCAGCACGCTGGAAGTCAAGCGCGAGAAACGCGGCCGCAATTCCTGAGCAACATATATATAAGGCTTTAGCGAACCGTGCCTGGCAGTGGGCACGGCTCTTGCAAGGTCGATACCGGGGCCGGCGCTGGCACGCTGGCCCCGGTTTTTTTTCCTGAATGCACGACCGGGGCTGGAAGTCAATATTTTTCTTCAGCTACTTATATAGGAGCCTGCGCAAGAATTTCATGAAAGAAACATTTGCGGCCAAATTATCAACTGTGCGTAGTAAAATTACGCTGATAAAATTCCGTTTTTGGCCTTAAGGGAAAACTAAGTAATGGCATGGTGCGCTGGCGCCCAAAAATGCGCCAAACAGTGTTGCCGATTGAGCCAGAACGGTGCAAAGTGAGCGCTACCATATAGGAAAACCCTATGAAATTTAACCGGTTTTAGGGATGAAAAATCTATGTAAAATCAAGAATTCGTATGTATAATTCGCCGACGTCCCGGATGCGGCTGTTGTTTTGTGTCGCCATTTTGGGG
The DNA here is from genome assembly GCF_039595735.1 of Duganella sp. NCBI lineage: Bacteria > Pseudomonadati > Pseudomonadota > Betaproteobacteria > Burkholderiales > Oxalobacteraceae > Duganella > Duganella sp. The sequence continues at coordinate 1,020,168 of NZ_JBCNLB010000001.1, read as the reverse complement.
TTTAAGTAGCACCAAAGAGAGTTGGTATTGGAGAAAGCAGGCATGAATTTCACGCACAACGAGAAAAGCACCGGGAAGAACTTTACAGGCATTACGATTGTCGTTTTGTTGCACGTCCTGGTTGCTTATGGGATCGTGACGGGCTTGGGAACGCGACTGGTGCACAAGATGATCGCACCAGTGGAGACCAAGATCATCGAGGAGGTGAAACCTCCTCCACCGAAGGAGCTCCCACCACCGCCACCTCCGCCAGAGATGAAGGCACCACCGCCGCCATTCATCCCGCCAGTTGAGGTGAACGTGCAGCAACCGCCGCCACCGCAAAACGTGATCGCGAACGCGACCAACGTCAAGCCGGCAACCACCGAGATCCAGAAAGCACCGCCAGCACCGCCGGCAGCGCCACCTGGTCCGGCCAAGACCGGTGTGCGTACCGCAGCTGTGGTTGACTTCAGCACGTGCGCCAAGCCGGAATGGCCGAAGTCGTCGCTGCGTAATGAGGAAACCGGCACCGTTCAGCTGTCGTTCCTGATTGCCGCTGACGGTCGCGTGGCAGATTCGAAAGTTGTGAAATCGAGTGGCTTTAGAGATCTGGATAAAGCTGCGGTCGCTGGTATCACGAAGTGCCGTTTCAAACCGGCAACCGTGGACGGCGTTCCACAAGAAGGCTGGCAGCAGATGCAATACGTCTGGACGCTGGAGTAAAACCGAGACAAAGCACCGTCTCACTTAGTAATTTCGTTGTCATTACGCCAGCGATCTGATTATTTTATCAATTTGGAGGAAGCATGTTTAAGAATACCCGTTTGTCCGCTGTACTGGCCGCTGTGCTGTTCTCGGTGACCGCAGCCACCGCCCTGGTGAGCGCCCCTGCCTTCGCGCAGGAGCAAGCCTCGGCTGCCGCTTCGGCCCCAGCAGCTGACGCAGCAGCGCCAGCACCTGCGCCAGCAGCGGATGCGGCAGCAGCACCTGCAGCGGACGCTGCAGCTCCAGCAGCTCACGGTGGTAAAGAAGAAGTGGAAAACCCATACGGCTTCAAGGCAGTGTGGGAAGCCGGTTTCGTCTCGCGCGCAACCCTGATCATCCTGTCGCTGATGTCGATGGGTTCGTGGTACATCATCATCACCAAGCTGATCGACCAGACCAAGATCTTCAAACAGTCGAAAGAAACCTCGGCCAAGTTCTGGAAAGCGTCGTCGATCGCTGCTGGTTCGGCAACCCTGACCGAAGGTTCGCCATTCCGCTTCATCGCTGAAACCGGCACCAAGGCCACCGCGCACCACGACGGCGCCCTGCTGGAACAAATCGACCTGTCGACCTGGGTGACCATGTCGATCCAGCGCGCTGTGGACAAAGTGCAGTCGCGTCTGCAAGACGGCCTGTCGTTCCTGGCAACCGTGGGTTCGACCTCGCCGTTCATCGGTCTGTTCGGTACCGTTTGGGGTATTTACAATGCACTGATCGCGATCGGCATGTCGGGTAACGCCTCGATCGACAAAGTGGCAGGTCCAGTGGGTGAAGCGCTGATCATGACCGCGTTTGGTCTGTTCGTGGCAGTTCCAGCCGTTCTGGGTTACAACTGGCTGGTCCGTCGTAACAAGTCGGCCATGGAAGACGTACGTGCTTTCTCGGCTGACGTGCACTCGGTACTGATCTCGGGCGCCATGTCGACCGCAACCGGCTCCAAAAAAGTAGGCTAATTCACCATGTCCATGTCCGTAGGCTCCGATACCGGAGACGAAGATACCGTCATGTCGGAAATCAACACGACGCCCCTCGTGGACATCATGTTGGTTCTGCTGATTATCTTCCTGATCACGAGCCCGGTTGTTCTGAAGCTGATCAAGATCCAGCTGCCAGAAGAAATCAACCAGGTTATTCAGACCAAGCCGGAAGACGTCAACATCGTTGTCAGCAAGGATGGCGACATCTACTGGAATCAGAAGAAAATGCGCGACGCCAATGAGCTGTTCGATTTTCTGAAGGTGGAAGCAGTGAAATTGCCGCAGCCGGAAGTACACGTACGTGGTGACCAAGAAACCAAGTACGAAGCCATCGGCAAGGTTATTTACACTACCCAGCGCGCTGGTATCCAGAAGGTCGGCTTCATCACCGAACCGCCTGATAAGGGTTAATCCCCGATAGTGCACCGCAGGCCTGGCTTGCCAGGTCTGCCCTTCTTAAAAGGAAACAACCCATGAGTATGAATGTCGGCTCCCCATCGAGCGGTGGTTCGGATCCGGAACCAATGATGGAAATGAATATGACGCCCCTCATCGACGTGATGCTGGTGCTGATTATCATGATGATCATTACGATTCCTAAGGCCAACCACTCGGTGAACTTGAATATGCCGGTCGGCACCCCGCCGCCGCCTACCAAGGAACCAGTGGTGATCACGATTGACGTCGACTTCGACGGTACGATTCTGTGGGATAACGTGGTCGTTCCTGACCGCGGCACCCTGGAAGCGAAACTGACCGATGTCGCAGCGCAAGCTGACCAGCCGGAAGTGCATCTGCGTCCGAACAAGCTGGTTTCGTACAAAGTGGTCGCAGGCGTAATGGCTTCGGCCCAACGTCTGGGCGTGACCAAGATTGGTCTGGTCGGTAACGAACAGTTCCAGTAATCCGTCCCATGTACAATGATAGGCAGGACCTTTTCCTGCCTATTTTCGTTTTTTGATGAAAGAAAACTCACCCATGACCAAGTTTCGTCTCGCTCATCTCGGCCTGGTAATGGCCGCCATTGGTTTTACCGCAGCAGCCCCTCTCACCGGCCTGACGTCGGTCGCCTACGCAGCCGAGTCGGTGCGCGCTGAAATCGGCAAGCCACTGCAAGAAGCACAGAAACTGGCCGCAGCCGGCAAGAACAAGGAAGCGCTGGCTAAACTGAAAGAAACCGACGCAGTCGGCGGCAAAACCGCCAACGAAACTTATCTGATCGAGCGCACCCGCGCATCGGCCGCAGCTGCCGCAGGCGACAACGACGCCGCCGCCAAGGCCTTTGAATCGGTGCTGAACTCCGGCAAGCTGTCCGCTGCCGAAACCCCGAAATTCGCTGAAGCCCTGGCCGGCATCTACTACCGCGCCAAGGACTATCCCAAAGCCATCACCGCCTTCCAGCGCGTGCTGAAAGACAACCCGGGCAACACCCAGGCGCACGAATACCTGATCCAGATCTACTACACCTCCGGCAAATACGCTGAAGCCGCCAAGGAACTGCAAAGCTCGAAAAACCTGAGCGAAAGCCAGCTGGGCATGCTGGCCAACATCCAGCTCAAGCAGAACGACAAGGCCGGCTACGTGCAGACCCTGGAAAAGCTGGCCGGCTCCTACCCGAAAGCCAGCTACTGGACCGACCTGCTGAACCGGGTGTCGGGCAAGCCGGGCTTCTCCTCGGCGCTGTCGCTGGACGTGCTGCGCCTGCGCCTGGCCAACGGCCTGCTGAGCAAGCCGGCGGAATACATGGAAATGAGCCAGCTGGCCCTGCAAGCCGGCAACCCGGCCGAAGCCATCAAGATCATCGACCAAGGCTACAAAAAAGGCGCCCTGGGCACCGGCAGCGACGCTGCCCGTCACCAGCGCCTGAAAGACCTGGCCGCCAAGACCCAGACCGAGTTCGACGCCAAGGTCGCGACCGCGCAAGCGGAAGCCGAGAAAGCCAAGGACGCCGACGCCCTGGCCAACCTGGGCTTCGCCCTGGTCTCGGAAGGCAAGGCTGACAAGGGTCTGCCGCTGATGGAACAGGCAGTGAAGCTGGGCACCGGCAAGAATCCGGAAGCCATCAAGCTGCACCTGGGCATCGCTCAAAACATCGCCGGCAAGAAAGCTGCTGCGCTGAACACCCTGAAATCGGTGAAAGGCACGGACGGCAGCGCCGACCTGGCCCGCTACTGGACCCTGAACATTAACCGCCCGATGTAATTCGGGCAGGTCCATGCGCCAAGCGCTGTCCCGGCCCGCCGGGCAGCATACTCCGGGGTCAGGTCCGCCATTTCTACACGAGCCCTGCCGTAGCGCCGCTACGGCAGGGCTCGTGTAGAAATGGCGGACCTGACCCCGGAGTGTTTTTTTTCGCTTTGGGGGTTTGCCCGTATAATCCCTTATTTGCGATAGTTTTCCCCAGATTCCCATGAAGGTATTTCGAGGTCTACCCAATGCAGCGGCGCGTGCGCCCTGCGCGCTCACGATCGGCAATTTTGACGGCGTCCACCGCGGCCACCAGGCCTTGCTGGCCCGCGTGCGCGCAGCCGCCGACCGCCTGGGCCTGGAAGCGGCCGTGATGACCTTCGAACCGCACCCGCGCGAATTCTTCGCCCAGAAATCCGGCGACCTGTCGAAAGCCCCGGCCCGCATCGCCAACCTGCGCGACAAGCTGCAATCGCTGTCCGACAACGGCATCGACCGCGTCATCGTCGAACACTTCTCGTCCTCCTTTGCCGCCCTGACGCCGCAGGAATTCACCGAGAAGGTGCTGGTCGAAGGCCTGCACGTCAAATGGCTGATGGTGGGCGACGACTTCTGCTACGGCGCCCGCCGCGCCGGCAATGTGCAAATGCTGCTGGAGGCCGGCCAGCAATACGGCTTCCACGTCGAGACCCTGCCAACCGTGATGAACGGCAGCACCCGCATCTCCTCCTCCGCCGTGCGCGCCGCGCTCGGCGACGGCGATTTCCCGCACGCCGAAGCGCTGCTGGGCCACCCCTACGCCATCTCCGGCCATGTGATCCACGGCCAGAAACTGGGCCGCACGCTGGGTTTCCCGACCCTCAACCTGCGCGTGCCGCACCGCCCGGCGCTGTCAGGCATCTTCATCGTGCAGGTGCACGGTTTGCACGAACAGCCGCTGCCGGCCGTCGCCAGCCTCGGCGTGCGCCCCACCGTCGACGACAGCGGCCGCGTGCTGCTGGAAGTGCACGTGCTCGACTTCGCGCAGAACTGCTACGGCAAGCAGGTGCGGGTCGAATTCCTGCAAAAGATCCGCGACGAGGAAAAATACGTCGACCTGCCGACGCTGACGGCCGCGATACACCGCGACGCCGACATCGCCCGCGCCTTCTTCGCCAAGCGCGCCACCGACCGAATTTGACCGCGCGATCAGCTACGAGCGCCGGCTACACAGAACACCCGTATAAATCACTGAACGCATACCATGTCCGATAACAAACCAGCAAAGAAGCCAGAGAGTAAATACCCGGTCAACATGACCGAAACCCCGTTCCCGATGCGCGGCGATATGGCCAAGCGCGAGCCGAACTGGGTCAAGCAATGGCAAGACAAGAAAATCTATGAACGCGTGCGCAAGGCGGCCGCCGGCCGTCCTAAATTCATCCTGCACGACGGTCCGCCATACGCCAACGGCGACATCCACATCGGCCACGCCGTCAACAAGATCCTGAAAGACATGGTGGTCAAGGCCCGTACCCTGGCCGGCTACGACGCGCCTTACGTGCCGGGCTGGGATTGCCACGGCATGCCGATCGAGATCCAGATCGAAAAACAATACGGCAAGAACCTGCCGACCGCCGACGTGCTGACCAAGGCGCGCGCCTACGCGCTGGAACAGGTCGACCGCCAGCGCAAGGACTTCATCCGCCTGGGCGTGCTGGGCGAATGGCAGCATCCTTATCTGACCATGAACTACTCCAACGAGGCCGACGAACTGCGCGCCCTCGGCAAGCTGCTGGAAAAAGGCTATGTGTATCGCGGCCTGAAGCCGGTCAACTGGTGCTTCGACTGCCAGTCGGCGCTGGCCGAAGCGGAAGTGGAGTACAAGGACAAGCGCGATCCGGCCATCGACGTCGGTTTTAAATTTGCCGACAGCGCCAGGCTGGCGCAGATCTTCAACCTCGACCAGCTGCCGACCGATAACGGCTTCCTGGTGATCTGGACCACCACGCCATGGACCATCCCGTCCAACCAGGCGCTGAACGTGCATCCGGAAGTGATCTACTCGCTGGTGCAGACCGAGCGCGATGGCCAGCCGCTGCTGCTGATCCTGGCGCAGGACCTGGTCGAATCCTGCCTGGCGCGCTACAAGCTGGAAGGCACCACCATCGGCACCGCCCACGGCGCGGCGTTTGACGGCGTCAGTTTCCGCCATCCGCTGCACGCGGCCGATCCGTTCTACGACCGCCTGTCGCCGGTCTACATGGCCGACTACGTGACCACCGACAGCGGCACCGGTATCGTGCACTCGGCGCCAGCCTACGGCCTGGACGACTTTATCTCGTGCCGCGCGCACGGCATGAAGGACGACAAGATCCTGACCCCGGTGATGGGCGACGGCAAATACGCCTCCACCCTGCCGCTGTTCGGCGGCATGACCATCTGGGACGCGTCCAAGCCGATCTGCAACGCGCTGAAGGAAGCCGGCGCCCTGTTCGAGCTGAAGATGTTCGACCACAGCTACATGCACTGCTGGCGTCACAAGACCCCGATCATCTACCGCGCCACCTCGCAGTGGTTTGCCGGCATGGACGCGCATCCGAAAGACGGCGGCCCGACCCTGCGCCAGACCGCGCTGCAAGGCATTGAAGCCACCCAGTTCTTCCCGGACTGGGGCAAGGCGCGCCTGCACGGCATGATCGCCAACCGTCCTGACTGGACCCTGTCGCGCCAGCGCCAGTGGGGCGTGCCGATGGCCTTCGTGGTCCACAAGGAAACCGGCGCGCTGCACCCGCGCACCCCGGAGCTGCTGGAGCAAGTGGCCCAGCTGATCGAACAAGACGGCATCGCCGCCTGGCAGTCGCTCGACCTGAAAGACCTGATCGGCGACCAGGCCGCGCAATACGAGAAGAACAAGGACACGCTGGACGTCTGGTTCGATTCCGGCACCACCCATCAGACCGTGCTGCGCGGCTCGCACAAGGAGCAATCGGCCTTCCCTGCCGACCTGTATCTGGAAGGTTCGGACCAGCACCGCGGCTGGTTCCACTCGTCGCTGCTGACCTCCTCCATGCTGAACGGCGCGCCGCCGTACAAGGCGCTGCTGACCCACGGCTTCGTGGTCGATGGCGAAGGCAAGAAAATGTCCAAGTCGATCGGCAACACGGTCGCGCCGCAGGACGTGTGGAACAAGCTGGGCGCCGACATGCTGCGCCTGTGGGTGGCGTCGACCGACTACACCGGCGAGCTGTCGATCTCGGACGAGATCCTCAAGCGCGTGACCGAGTCGTACCGCCGCATCCGCAACACCCTGCGCTTCCTGCTGGCGAACCTGTCGGACTTCGACTACGCCAGGGACGCCGTGCCGGCGGCCGAGCTGCTGGAGATCGACCGCTACGCCATCGCCAACATGGCGGCGCTGCAGAAGGAAATCGAAGCGCACTACATGCAGTACGAATTCCAGCCGGTGACCTCCAAGCTGCAGAACTACTGCTCGGAAGACCTGGGCGGCTTCTATCTGGACATCCTGAAGGACCGCCTGTACACCACCGGCGTGACTTCGCAGGCGCGCCGTTCGGCGCAGACCGCGCTGTATCACCTGACGCAAAGCCTGCTGCGCCTGATGGCGCCGGCGCTGTCCTTCACCGCCGAGGAAGCGTGGGAAATCTTCGCCGGTCCGCAAGGCTGGCAAGCCAGCGACGAAACCATCTTCACCCAGACCTGGTGGCAGCTGCCGGAACTGGCCGATGCCGACGCCCTGCTGGCCAAGTACAGCGCACTGCGCACCGTGCGTACCGACGTGACCAAGCAGCTGGAGGACTTGCGCACCTCGGGCGCGATCGGTTCGTCGCTGCAGGCGGAGCTGAGCATCAAGGCTGCCGGCGACAAGTACAAGATGCTGGCCAGCCTGGAAGATGATCTGAAGTTCATCTTCATCACCTCGCTGGCATCGGTCAGCGAAGTGGCGACCGAAGCGGAGGAAGCGGTCAACGTGGCGGCGTCGAAGGCGGAGAAGTGCGAGCGTTGCTGGCACTACCGCGCCGACGTCGGCGCCCACGCCGATCATCCGACCCTGTGCGGCCGCTGCCACAGCAACCTGTTTGGTGCGGGCGAAAAACGCAAGTTCGCTTAATATGACGGCCACCGTCATCCCGCGAAGGCCGGGATGACGGTGCTACCGCTACGTAAATTATTCAACATGGCCACCAAAAAAATCTTCCCGACCAAATCCTCGTCGAGTCTCACGCCTTGGCTGTGCATCGCCGCCCTGGTGATCCTGATCGATCAGCTGACCAAGATCACCATCACCAAGACCTTCCAGCTGGGCGAAGAAAAAATCATCACCTCGTTCTTCAACCTGGTGCTGGCCTATAACAAGGGCGCGGCCTTCAGCTTCCTCAGCAACAGCGGCGGCTGGCAGCGCTACTTCTTCACCGGCATCGGCATCGCTGCCGCGGTGTTCATCGTCTACCTGCTGAAGAAGAACGGCAGCCAGCGCATGTTCTCGTGGGCGCTGTCGCTGATCCTGGGCGGCGCCGTCGGCAACGTGATCGACCGCATCGCCTACGGCCACGTGGTCGACTTCCTCGATTTTCACTGGCCCGGCATTGGCCACTTCCCGGCGTTTAACGTCGCCGATTCGGCCATCTGCATCGGCGCCGGCCTGTTCATCCTCGACGAACTGCGCCGGGTGAATAAATAAGCGGAGCAGCATCATGATGGAATTGACTGGTAAAAAAATCGTCCTCGGCCTGTCCGGCGGCGTGGCCTGCTACAAGGCCGCGGAGCTGTGCCGCGCCTTCACCAAGGCCGGTGCTTCGGTGCAGGTGGTGATGACCGAAGCGGCCACCCACTTCATCACGGCGGTCACCATGCAGGCGCTGTCCGGCCGCACCGTGTACACCGACCAGTGGGACCCGCGCGTCAACAACAACATGGCTCACATCGACGTCACGCGCGATGCGGACGCCATCATCGTCGCGCCCTGCTCGGCGGACTTCATCCGCAAGCTGGCGCACGGCGCCTGCGACGACCTGCTGTCGACCATGTGCGTGGCCCGTCCGCGCCACGTGCCGCTGCTGATCGCGCCAGCCATGAACGTCGAGATGTGGCAGAACCCCGCCACCCAGCGCAACGTGCAGCAGCTGCGCGACGACGGCATCACCCTGTTCGGCCCCGCGGCCGGCGACCAGGCTTGCGGTGAAGTGGGCTTCGGCCGCATGCTGGAACCGGAGCAGCTGCTGGAAGAAGTGATTGCCGCCTTCCAGCCGAAAGTCCTGGCCGGCAAGCGCATCATGATCACCGCCGGCCCGACCTTCGAGCCGATCGACCCGGTGCGCGGCATCACCAATCTGTCCTCCGGCAAGATGGGCTACGCCGTGGCGCGCGCCGCGCGCGAAGCCGGTGCCGAAGTGGTGCTGGTCTCCGGGCCGGTGACGCTGCCGGTGCCGTTTGGCGTGCAGCGCATCAGCGTGCAAAGCGCGCAGCAGATGTACGACGCGGTGATGGCCGACGTCGACCACCAGCACATCTTCATCGCGGTGGCGGCGGTGGCCGACTGGCGCATCGCCAACGCCAGCGAGCAGAAACTCAAGAAAAACCCGGACGGCACCGCGCCTGACTTGAAATTCGAGCAGAACCCGGACATCCTCGCCACCGTGGCGGCCCGCACCAACCTGGCCGGCCATCCCTACTGCGTGGGCTTTGCCGCCGAGTCGGAGAACCTGGTGCAGTTCGGCGCCGACAAGCGCGAGAAAAAAGGCATCCCGCTGCTGGTCGGGAATATCGGCCATCACACCTTCGGCCAGGATGACAACACCATCATCCTGTTCGATGAGAACGGCCACACCATCCTGCCGCGCGCCGACAAACTGACGCTGGCGCGCCAGCTGATTTCGGAGATCTCCAAGCGGATCTCGCAACACTCTTTGTTCGCTAAATAAATGAAAAACGTAGACGTTAAAATCCTTGACCCGCGCATGAAGGACCAGCTGCCGGCGTATGCCACGCCAGGTTCGGCGGGCCTGGACCTGCGCGCCTGCATCGACGCGCCGATGGTGATCGAAGCTGGCCAGACCGTGCTGATTCCAACCGGCCTGGCGATTCACATCGCCGATCCGGGCTATGCCGCCATGATCCTGCCGCGCAGCGGCATGGGCCATAAAAACGGCATCGTGCTGGGTAATCTGGTAGGCTTGATCGACTCCGACTATCAGGGCCAGTTGATGGTATCGACCTGGAACCGCGGCCACAGCGCCTTCACGCTGCAGCCGATGGAACGCCTGGCGCAGCTGATCATCGTACCGGTCCTGCAGGTCGGCTTTAATATTGTTGAAGAATTCGACACCAGCGAACGCGGCGCCGGCGGTTTCGGCAGCACTGGCAAACACTAAAATGGAGACGGAGCACAGGGATGAACAAGACGCATAACATTGGCACATTATCCCTGCTGGCCGCGAGCGTCCTGCTCAGCGCCTGCTCCACCTTCCAGTCCCAGCCCGCCGCCCCGGCGCCGGCGCCGGCAGTCGTCAGCAGCGTGACCGAGGCGCCGCCGGTGGTCACCGCCAAGATGGCCGCCGCGCGCCAGCAACTGAGCCAGATGGTGGCCCTGCAGGACCGGCTGTACCGCATCGCCGGTCCCCTGCTGATCAACAACGCCGACCTGTGCCGCACGCAGGCGCGCAACCTGCTGGGCTTCACCGCCAAGAATAAATATTCCTACACCGGCGAATTCGTCGACGCCGCCCAGGCGGTGCTGAACTACGGCGACCGTCTTGAGGTCGCCAGCGTGCTGTCCGGCAGCGGCGCCGCGCGCGCAGGCCTGCGCAAGGGCGACGCGCTGGTGGCCGCCAACGGCAAGGTGCTGCCGATCGGATCGAACGCCGAAACGCTGGCCGCCGGCATCCTCGGTCCGCTGGCCAGCAGCAGCCAGTCGCTCGACCTGACGGTGGCGCGCGGCGGCAGCAACCAGCAGCTCAAGGTGCCGGTCACGCGCGCCTGCGCCTTCAAGATCGACATCGGCAATTCGGACAACATCAACGCCTATTCCGACGGCCAGCGTGTGATGATCACGCGCGGCATGGTCAACTTCGCGCAGAGCGACGAAGCGATTGCCTACGTGCTGGCCAAGGACATCGCCCACAATGTGCTGGGCCACGCGGCCATCACCAAGCAGGCCTACACGGTGGGCAGCATCATCGACAACCTGGTGGCCGTGCGCCCCGACCTGTCGATGCTGATCGGGACCGCCGGCGTCAAGCCGATGCCGCAGGATCTGGACGGCGCCGCCGACTACCTGTCGCTGTACATGGTGGCGCGCGCCGGCTACAGCGTGGACGGCGCGCGTGCGTTCTGGCAGCGTCTCGCCAGCCAGTATCCGGCCACAGTGCTGAACGGTTACACCGCCAACCATCCCGCCGTGTCGCACCGCCTGGCCGTGATCGAGAAGACCGTGGCCGAAATCCGCAGCAAGCAGGCGGCCAAGCGCCCGCTGGTCCCGTAACCTCCGAAAGAACGCCATGAACAAATCCGGCCTGATCGCAATCGTATTGATGTTGACGGCCGGCTGGGCGCAGGCGGCGCAATGGATGAAGGTGGGCAGCAGCAGCGGCAACGTCTTCTACATCGACAAGGCCAGCGTGATCAAGGCCGAGAAAACGCGCAAGGTCTGGTCCATGCAAAGCTATGGACGCCCGCAGAAAACGCCGGAGGGCAAGCTGTATCGCTCGGTGAAGATGCTGCACGTGTATGCCTGCGAGGAGCACACCACCACCCTGCTGGCACAGGTCTACTATCCGGAGCCGATGGGCAAGGGCGAGCCGGTCGAGAACTACAAGTTCGAGAAATTCAACCCGGAAGACATCGTGCCGGACAGCGCTTTCGACAGCGCGCTGGCCGCAGCCTGCAAGATCTAATTCGGGAAGTTGGGGAAGACTGTCGCCATCAGCCAGGTCAGGCCGGCGCACACCAGCACCGCGCAAATCAGCACCACCAGCAGGCGGCCGAATTTAGGTGAACCGTCATCTTCCTTTTGAGGCATATCCGTTCCCTGCAAGATTAGCATCGGCGTAGTATATTCCATCCATGGACTCTATCGACCTCGAAGTATTAAAAACCAGCGCCGCATGGATTGCCTCCGGACGCCGCTGTGAACTGATCACCGTCATCAAGACCTGGGGCTCCAGCCCGCGCCCGATCGGCGCCACGCTGGCCATCTGCGAGGACGGCACGGTGATCGGCTCCGTCTCGGGCGGCTGCATCGAGGACGACCTGATTGCCCGCGTGCGCAATGAGGGCATCAGCCGCACGGTGCCGGAAATCGTCAGCTACGGCATTACCGCCGACGAAGCGCACCGCTTCGGCCTGCCCTGCGGCGGCACCATTGAACTGTCGATCGAGCCGCTGTCGGAGCGCAGCCGCATTGCCGAGCTGCTGGAGCGGCTGGAGCGGCATGAACTGGTGCAGCGCCGTCTCGATCTGCACAGCGGCGCAGTGGAACTGTCCAAGGCCGCGCCGGGCGCGCAGATGCAGGTCAGCGAACAAGCCATGGTCACGCTGCACGGCCCGCGCTGGCGGCTGCTGATCATCGGCGCCGGACAGTTGTCGCGCTTTCTGGCGCAGATTGCGCTGGCCATGGATTACAGTGTCATCGTGTGCGATCCGCGCGAAGAATACCGCGCCGGCTGGCACGTCGACGGCGTGCAGCTGGTGCACGAGATGCCGGACGACGTAGTGATCGACATGCAGCTGGACCACCGCAGCGCCGTGGTGGCGCTGACGCACGATCCGAAACTGGATGATCTGGCGCTGATGGAAGCGTTGAAATCGGACGCCTTCTACGTCGGCGCGATCGGCTCGCGCCTGAACAACAGCAAGCGCCGCGAGCGGCTGCTGGAATTCGACCTGACGCCGGAACAGCTGGCGCGTCTGCATGGTCCGATCGGCCTGTACATCGGCAGCAAGACGCCATCGGAGATTGCCATCTCCATCCTGGCCGAAATGACCGCGATTAAAAACGGCGTGCCGACCAATCTGATCGTGCCGCACGCCGCCGCGCCGACCAAAGCCGGTGATGCGGTCTGCGTGGTCGATAGCGGCGCCGTTTAATTCAAAAGCAAGAAACGGCTGGCGCAATCGGCTCGCTAGCCGGAGAATACTTCTTTTTCTGGAATCAGCATGAGCACCGCCAACCTACTCCGCCTTATCCTGCTGGCCGCCATCTGGGGCGGCTCCTTCCTGTTCATGCGGATTGCCGCGCCGGTGCTGGGCGCCGCGGTCCTGATCGAATACCGCGTGCTGTTTGCGGCGCTGTTCCTGGCAGTGATCGGCGTGTTCCTGAAAAAGTCGCTGGATCTCAAACAGCACTGGAAGCATTACTTCATCCTCGGGCTGTTCAATTCCGCGCTGCCCTTCCTGATGTTTGCCTTCGCCGCGCGCACGCTGTCGGCCTCCGTGCTGGCGGTGCTGAACGCCACCACGCCGCTGTGGGGCACCCTGATCGCCGCCGTGTGGTCGCGCACCATGGTCAGCGCCAAAGTGCTGATCGGCCTTGCGCTGGGCACGGCCGGCGTCGCGCTGCTGGTCGGCTTTGACCACGTCAGCTCCAAGCCGGGCGCCGGCATCGCGATTGCGGCGGTGCTGTTCGCCTCCTTCAACTACGGCATCGCCAGCAACTACGCCAAACAGGCCAAGGCGGTGGAGCCGTTTGCCAATGCACATGGCTCGATGTGGGCCTCGGCGCTGCTGGTGCTGCCAGTCGTGCCGTTCTTCCCCGCGCCCGGCGAACCGACCGTCGGCATCATGGGCGCGGTCATTGCGCTGGGCGTGTTGTGCAGCGGCGTGGCCTACCTGATCTACTTCCGTTTGATCCAGGACGTCGGTCCGTCGTCGGCGCTGACAGTGACTTTTCTCAGCCCGCTGTTCGGCATCCTGTGGGGCGTCATGTTCCTCGACGAGACCGTGGGCTGGTACACCTTTGCCGGCGCCGCCATCGTCATCGCCGGCACCGCGCTGGTGACCGGCTTCCGTCCAGGCTTCGGCCTCAAGCCACGCTCGGCATGAAACCCTACACGCTGGAGCTGCCCGCGGACTACCGCCTGCAGGATGTGCTGACCTTTCACCGCCGCGATGCCGAAAGCATCGCTGAAGAAGTCAGCGCAGAACGCCTGCGCAAGGGCGTGCTGCTGGAGGGCGTGCCGGTGGTGCTGGACATCGTGCTGCCACCGGCCGCCGGGAAGACCGCACGCGCCGGCGCTGGCGCCCGCGTCAGCATTCACGCGGATGGCGCTTTAACCGCGGCGGGCCGCGAGCAGGCGCGCGAGGCCGTGCTGAACATCCTCGGCCTGCGCATCGATCCCGCACCATTCATCGCTTTCGTGAAAAAGGACAAACTGTTCGCCGCCCTGGCGCGCAAACAGCCTGGCCTGCGCATCGTGCAGTCGGCCACCGTGTTCGAGGCGCTGACCTGGGCCATCATCGGCCAGCAGATCAACCTGTCGTTTGCGATCTCGCTGCGTCGCACCTTCATCCTGCTGGCCGGCCGCCAGCACAGCAGCGGCCTATGGTGCTATCCCGACGCCCGCAGCGCGGCGGCGCTGTCGGTGGAAGACCTCACCAGCCGCAAATTCTCGCGCGCGAAAGCGGAAACCCTGCTGCGCTTGGCCGCACTGGTGGCCGATGGCCAGCTGCGGCTGGAGCTCGCGGACGACAACAGCATCGAACAGATCTCCGCCGCCCTGCTGGCCGTCAAAGGCATCGGCCCCTGGACCGTCAACTATGGCCTGCTGCGCGGCTACGGCTACGCCGACTGCTCGCTGCATGGCGACGTCGCCGTGCGCGCGGCGCTGCAAACCCTGCTGGGTGATGACGAACGTCCCGACATCAAACGCACCGAAGAAATCCTGGCCCGCTACAGCCCCCACCGCACCATGGCGGCCGCCCACCTGTGGGCCAGCCTGCACCCACGCGACGAAGACTAAATTCCGCTTGAACCTGACGTAACGTCAGGGTTTACGATCCGCTGCATTACTGGAGGATCGTCATGAGCTGGATCGAAAAACTGCTACCGCCGCGCATCAAGAGCGGCGCCGCGCGCCAGGCCATTCCGGCCGGCCTGTGGATCAAATGCCCGGAGTGCGACGCGGTGCTGTACCGCGCCGACCTAGAAGCCAATCTGCACGTCTGCCCCAAGTGCAGCCACCACATGCGCATCAGCGCGCGCGCACGGCTCGACGCGCTGCTCGATGCCGGCGGCCGCCACGAAATCGGCCAGGAAGTGCTGCCGGTCGATACCCTCAAATTCAAAGGCAGCAAAAGCTACACCGAGCGCCTGAAGTCCGCCATGGAAGCCACCGGCGAAACCGATGCCCTGATCGTCATCGGCGGCGCCATCCTTTCGGTGCCGGTGGTAGTGGCCTGCTTTGAATTCAACTTCATGGGCGGGTCGATGGGGGCCGTGGTGGGCGAACGTTTCGTGCGTGGCGTGCAGGCGGCCATCGAGCAGCACGTGCCCTTCATCTGCATCACCGCCAGCGGCGGCGCGCGCATGCAGGAAGGCCTGATGTCGCTGATGCAGATGGCGAAAACCACCGCCATGCTGGCCCGGCTGGCGGAGAAAAAACTGCCCTTCGTCTCCGTGCTGACCGATCCCACCTCGGGCGGCATCTCGGCCTCGTTCTGCTTCCTGGGCGACCTGGTGCTCGCGGAGCCGAAAGCGCTGATCGCCTTCACCGGCGCGCGCGTCATCAAAAGCACGCTGGGCGTGACGCTGCCGGATGGCTATCAGCGGCCCGAGTTCCTGCTGGAGCGCGGCGCCATCGACATGATCGTCGACCGCCGCGAAATGCGCGCCGAACTGGCGGCCCTGTTGGCGCTGCTGCTTAACCTGCCACGTGATGCGGTGGCGTGAAGTACACTAGCACGCATGAAAGCACTGAAAATCGGCGAACTGGCGGCGCGCTCCGGCCTTACCGTACGCGCGCTGCACCACTACGACAACATCGGCCTGCTGACGCCATCGGCGCGCGCCGATTCCGGTTACCGGCTGTACAGCCGCGACGACGTCGCGCGCCTGCACCAGATCCAGGCGCTGCGCAAGTTCGGCATGTCGCTGGCCGATATCGGCACTTTCCTCGCCAGTCCCGATGCACCGTTTGCCGATATCGTCGCGCAGCAGATCGAGGCGCTCAACCGCCAGATCGCGCAAGCGACCACGCTGCGCGAGCAGCTCTCGCAATTGCAGCGCCAGATGCGTGGCGGCGACGAACCGGCGCTGGAGGACTGGCTGTCCACGCTCGAACACATGCATCTGTATGAGCAATACTTCTCACAGGACGAACTGCGCCGCCTGCCCTTCTGGCAGCGCGACGCGCGCCGCAATCAGGCGTGGGAGGCGCTGGTGCGTGAAGTCCGCGAAGCCATGGCGCGCAAACTGCCGGCCAGCGATCCGCAGGCCGGTGCGCTGGCCCGACGCTGGATGCAGATGCTGGAACAAGACACCGGCGGCAACCCCGAATTCGCCTGGCGCATGACCGCCATGCTGGAACAGGAAGCCACGGCGCAGCGGCTCACGCGCATCACGCCGGAACTCAGGCAATACGTCGGCGAAGCGTTCAGCGAATACCGGCTATCACTGTACGCCAACTACCTGAGCGCCGCAGAAGTGCAGCACATGCGCGAGCACGGCGGCAAGCACTTTCGCGAATGGATGGAACTGATCGTCGCCGTGCACAAGCACATGGCCAGCGGCGTACCTGCAAACGCGCCATCGTCGCATGCACTGGCTTGCGAGTGGCTGCGCCTGTTCCGCCTGCGCGTCGGCAACGATCCGGCCACCCTGAAAAAAATCCGCACCGCCCACGAACGCGAGCCAGCGCTGCTGCAAGGCACCTGGGTCAGCACAGCCATGCTCGACTACATCCGCACAGCCGCCGCCGCTTGACACGCGTTGATCCCGCATAAAGTGAAAGTCCCTCCCCCATTCTACGATGGTGCCCCATGGACGATCATCTCAACAATCTCTACAACGCAGACTTCTACCAAGCACTTTGAACAACTGGACGTGGACAATCTGGTAGCCGAAGTACTGCATCTGGCCGGGCAGGAGCAAAAGCAGCTCAAGCGCCACGTACGCAAGCTGCTGCACTACTTCCTGAAAAGCAAACTCTACCCCGAGCGGGTCTCGGGTCATTGGCTGGGCGAGCTATGCCACCATCGCCGCTGGATCGAAAAGCTGATCAACAAAATGCCCAGCATGGCGCCGCTTATCGACAACCACATCGCCGACGCCTACGCCGACATCACCGAGCGCCTGACCTGCAAAGCCAATCTGCCCCGCTCCAGCTTCCCTGACACCCTGGCCTATACCCGGGAACAACTACTGGAACGGGACTTCATGCCGTGGACGGCGCTACCTACGGCCGGGCCGCGAACAGTCCGAATTCCGACAGGTCGGTAAAACTGGCGTCGCCATTATTGGCCGTGATGTTGAGCCGGTAGTAGCGATAGGCGGCCGGCGTCGCGACTGCATAGTTTTTCGGCTGGAAGCGCGCACTGAACATCTGGTTGCTTTGCGTATCGAGCGTGGTCCAGTTGACGCCATCGTTGGAACCCTGGAATTGCCAGTCTTTCGGATCACGCTCGACCTTGTCGTTGGAACTGATGACCGTGTAGCGCTGCACGCTCTCGGTGTGGCCGAGGTCATACCGCAGCCAGCCCGCCACGCCCGAGTAGAACCACTGCGTTGCCGAATTCTGGTCGAAAGCGCGCCTGGCGTTGGCGGCGTTGCTGGCGCTGTCGGTGGCGCTGCCGCCGGTGGCCACGTTCACCAGCGGATGGACCGGGGTGGCGCTGTCCTCCGGCGAATTGGCGCTGGTGCCGGCGGCATTGGCCGCCTTGACCGTGTAGTAGTAGGTCATGCCATTCGTCACTGTCGTGTCGGTATAGCTGCTGCCCGTCACGTGCGGCGCGATGGTGGTGTACGGCCCGCCGCTGAAGGTGGAGCGCATTACCGCGTAGCTGGTGGCGCCGAACGCCGCCTGCCAGCGCAACGGCACCACGCCATCGCCAGGCGCCGCCAGCAGCGCCGCCGGCGCCGCCGGGATGACGGCCGGCGCCGCCCCGTCGCCACCAGTAATCTGGACGTTGCTGAAGACCGAGCGATTCAGCGTGCCATTCGCCACCGAGGACACCACCAGGCCGACATAAATGGTATCCGGCAGCGGCGCGTTGAGGCGGCCGACATCGGTGGCGGCCCAGTTGGTGCCGTCGGGCGAGATGTAGCCGCTGATGACGTTGCCGATGCGCTCCAGCTTGACCCAGTACGACGGCGTGGCGCTGGCGATGGGCAGGGCCTTGTTGCCGTAGTTGTTGCCGCCGTACACCGCGAGATTCTGCATGTTCTGCTCGGCCTGGATGCGGTTGGTGATCGCCATCCAGGCGCGCGGGGCGCCCTGGTCCAGGCTGGTGCGTATCATCACGCCGGCCTTGGCGGACGGGCTGGTGTTCTGCACCGCGTCGACTTTGGCGATGATGCTGCCGTCGCCGGTGAGGGCCTGGTAGGCGAAGTAGCAGCTGTCGCTCGTGCCCCAGATCTCGGCGCCGGCGCCCTGCACGGTCCATTTGCCGTCGGCATAGGTGGCGGTGCCGGCCGGCGTGGCGCCGCCGATGTTAATGCCGCTCAACCCGGCAGTGACCGACGCGCTGGACGGCATGGCCGGCGCCGGCTCGGGCGCTGCGGTCGCGCTGTCGGCTTCCTTCAGGAACATGAAGCTGCCGCTGTCCACCGGCATCCACAAACGCCGTTGGGCGATGAACGGCGCCTGCATGCCCTTGCGCAGGACGTAAGCGCCATACACCTGATTGAGGGTAATGTTGCCGCCACCCCAGCCGCGGTTGGTGTTGTCGGCGGTGTAGTAAGCGTCGGTGGTGCCGAACGGCAGCGCCGGCGTCGGCGCCAGCTCATTCACCCGCGCAAAATATTCGCCGGCCGCCAGCAAACGATCATCCAGATCGGAATAGATGTCGATGCCCTGCTTCCACAACGCCTCGGCCAGCATGGTCAGCGACTTGAGCTGACCATGGGCATGGCCCTGGTCGCGCAGGGAGTCGCCCAGCATGCCGATATCGTTGGAACTGCGCAGCCCGATGTGGGCAAGCGTGCGAGTCTGGTAAATCACCTTGTCCAGCGCCTCGGCATCGTCGTTGTAGATGGCCATCAGCCCGAGCGCAACCAGCGCCAGCGCGCCCTTGTTGGCGGCGCCGAACTGTTTTTCGCCGTAGGGGTTGGAAGCCGGCATCAGCACGTCCTTGAAATACTTCTTCACCACCGCCGTGTCGTCCTCGGTCCAGTCCTGCCAGGTGCCGCGCAGAATGTCGGCGCCGCCCACGAACATGTAAGCGTAATCGCCCAGATCCAGCATCGATTCGCGGCCGGTGAATTCGGTCTGGGTGGTGGCCCATGCCCTCAGGATCGCCCGCGCCTTCTTCGCGTATTCCTGGTTGCCGGTGAAATACCACATCCGCGACAGATTCCAGATTGCCATCATATCGCTGCGCCACGCGCCCAGATTCACATCGGGCGCCCGGCTGACGGTGGCGAACGGCCCCGCCATGCCGTAGGTGAGCCGGGACCGCCCATCGTTGGCCAGCATGTCATAGGCCGACTTCCAGGGCTCCCGCCCCTGGTCGACTTGCGCCTTGAGCGCGCTCAGATCCGCCAGCGTGAGCGGCGTGCCGGGATGCGTGAAAACACGGGACTCGGCAGCGCTGCCGTGCCCCGGCAGTGTGGCAGTGCTCAGCAGGAGCAACGCAGCTGCAACATGGGTTCGATCAAACATGCCCGCCAGGATGTTTCGGATTTCCATAGACCAGTCTCCAAAATGAACGTGTACGCCAGATTAATGCAAACTGCAGTGGAGTCTAAGTTACATAGTTTCCGTACGTCAACAGTTTTTTTTAAACTAGTTTCATGCGCACGAAGCAGGAGGCCGGCGGAAAACGAAAAAGCCGCTGATCCCTGACGGTATCAACGGCTTCGAATTTGGTTGCGGGGACAGGATTTGAACCTGTGACCTTCGGGTTATGAGCCCGACGAGCTGCCAGACTGCTCCACCCCGCGTCTGATGCCGTTATTATAGGGCAGATCTGGAGTTTAGGCAATATCAATCCCGGAAACAGGCGCGATAGTTCGAATAAATGCCCGGCCGGCGCCGCCGCCAACACGCCGTGCGGGCGGCAATCGGTGTAAAGTAAGCATAAAATCGACTTGAGCAATTGTTTATGAAATTCTGTTCCGAATGCGCTTCCCCCGTCAGCCTGTCCATTCCGGCTGGCGACAACCGTCCCCGCTATGTGTGCAGCAGCTGCGCCGCCATCCATTACCAGAATCCGAAAATGGTGCTGGGCTCGATCCCGGTGTGGGAACGCGACGGCGAACTGCAGGTCCTGCTGTGCAAGCGCGCCATCGAGCCGCGCTACGGCTACTGGACGCTGCCGGCCGGCTTCATGGAAAACAATGAAACCACCGGCGAAGCGGCGATCCGCGAGACGCAGGAAGAAGCCGGCGCCAATATCAAACTGGGCAAGCTGTTCACGCTGCTGAACGTGGCGCGTGTCCATCAAGTCCACATGTTCTACCTGGCCGAACTGCTCGACCTCGATTTCGCCCCCGGCGAGGAAAGCCTGGAAGTCAGGCTGTTCACGGAACAGGACATCCCATGGGACGACCTGGCCTTCCCCACCATCCGCACCACGCTGGAACTGTTCTTTGCCGACCGCGTCAACATCCGTGAAGGCGGCAGCTACGGTTTCCACACGCAAGACATCATCCGCAATATGCGTTCGGACCTCGACCCCACGTGATCCCCTGGCTTGACACCCACACGCCGTTTCCCGACGTCTCCGAGGCGCTGACCAAGGACGCGCCGGGCTTGCTGGCGGCCGGCGCCGACCTGTCGCCGCAGCGCCTGCTGATGGCCTACCGGCACGGCATTTTCCCGTGGTTCTCGGAGGGGCAGCCCATCCTGTGGTGGAGCACCGATCCGCGCATGGTGCTGCACACGGCGAATTTCCGCATCTCCGATTCGCTCAAGAAAACCCTGCGCAAGGTGGAGCGCAGCCGCAGCGAAAACGGCCGCTGGCAAGTGCGCTTCGACAGCGCCTTCGAACAGGTGATGCGCGCCTGCGCCGCGCCGCGCCGCGACGGCCCCGGCACCTGGATTTCGGAAGACATCATTGCCGGCTATACCGGCCTGCACCGCATGGGTTACGCGCACTCGGCCGAAGTCTGGCTGGACGGCGAGCTGGTCGGCGGCGCCTACGGCGTCTGCATCGGCCGCATGTTCTACGGCGAATCGATGTTCGCGCGCGTCACGGATGCCTCCAAGATCGCCTTATCCTATCTGGTGCGCTTTCTGCGTGACAAAGGGGTAAGCATGATCGATTGCCAACAGGAGACTGGCCATCTGGCCTCCCTCGGCGCCAGCCCGATGCCGCGCGCGCAATTCCTGGCGCATCTGCGCAACAGTATTGAATTGCCCCAGATCACCGGATGGGAACCAATTGCACCACTCGCGCCAGCCAGTTAAGCTAGCATCAAGACTCAACCAAAACGCCAGATAGGACGTGCATGACGCACCTGAACGACCTGCCTTTCGCGACGCTGCAGTTTTACACGACGGCGCCCTACCCTTGCAGCTACCTTGACGCCCGTCAAGCGCGCTCGCAGGTGGCCACGCCTTCGCATCTGATTAACGCCGACGTCTACTCGGAGCTGGTGAAAAACGGCTTCCGCCGCAGCGGCATCTTTACTTATCGGCCATATTGCGATGGCTGCCAGGCTTGCATTCCGGTGCGCGTGGTGGCCGACCAGTTCCGCCCCAACCGCACCCAGCGCCGCGCCTGGATCAAGCATGGCGAACTGGTCGCGGGCGTGGCCACGCTGTCGTTCTCCGACGAGCACTACGAGCTTTACCTGCGCTACCAGAGCAAGCGCCACGCCGGCGGCGGCATGGACCAGGACAGCCGCGACCAGTACGCGCAATTCCTGCTGCAAAGCCGCGTCAACACGCGGCTGGTGGAATTCCGCGAGCCGGGCGGCACGCTGCGCATGGTCAGCATCATCGACGTGCTGTCGGACGGCTTGTCCTCGGTCTACACCTTCTTCGATCCCGATGTCGAGGGCGCCTCCTACGGCACCTTCAACGTCCTGTGGCAAATCGAGCAGGCGCGCGAGCTGAAACTGCCTTACGTTTATCTGGGCTACTGGATCAAGGAAAGCCCGAAAATGTCTTACAAAACCAACTTCAAACCGCTGGAAGCCCGCGTGAAAGGCGTGTGGAGCGTGTTGGACGCCTGATAAAATACGGGCGAACAATAACCAGAGCGCCCCATGTCCAACAAATTCCTGTACTCCCTGGCCCGTCCGATGCTGTTCTCGATGGACGCCGAAGCCGCCCACCACTTCACCCTGCCGGCCCTGAAACGCGCCGCCTCGCTGGGCCTGACCAAGCTGATCCAGCAGCCCAAGGCCGATCCGCGCACCGTGATGGGCATTACCTTTAAAAACCCGGTCGGCCTGGCTGCCGGCCTGGACAAGGATGGCGCCTACATCGACGCGCTGGCCGATCTCGGCTTCGGCTCGATCGAAGTCGGCACCGTGACGCCGCGCGCCCAGCCCGGCAACCCGAAGCCGCGCATGTTCCGCCTGCCGGAAGCGCACGCCATCATCAACCGCATGGGCTTCAACAACGGCGGCGTGGATGCCTTCGTGGCCAATGTGCAGTCCTCGCGCTTTTACCAGGACAAGGCCGGCGTGCTGGGCCTGAACATCGGCAAGAACGCCGATACGCCGATCGAGCGCGCCACCGACGATTACCTGCACTGCCTGGAAAAAGTCTATCCCTACGCCAGCTACGTCACCGTCAACATTTCCTCGCCCAACACCAAGAACCTGCGCCAGCTGCAGGGCGGCTCGGAACTGGACGGTCTGCTGAGTACGCTGAAGCAAGCCCAGCTGCGCCTGGCCGACCAGCACCAGCGCTATGTGCCGCTGGCCCTGAAGATCGCACCGGACATGGATGGCGACCAGGTCAAGAACATTGCCGACGCGCTGATCCGTCACAAGATCGACGGCGTGATCGCCACCAACACCACGCTCAACCGCGATGCCGTCACCGGCATGCTGCACGGCGCTGAAGCGGGCGGCCTGTCGGGCGCGCCGGTGTTCCAGTTCTCCAACACCGTGATCCGCCTGCTCAAGGCCGAGCTGGGTGACGCGCTGCCGATCATCGGCGTGGGCGGCATCATGCAAGGTGCGGACGCCAAGGTCAAAATGGAATGCGGCGCGCAACTGGTGCAGCTGTACAGCGGCCTGATCTACGCGGGGCCGGCACTGATCAAGGATTGCGCCGACGCGGTACGCCAATAAGGACAGCCTATGCAGCAGGTACAACTGGGTAACAGCCATCTGCATGTCAGCAAGATCTGCCTCGGCAGCATGACCTGGGGCGAGCAGAACACCGAGGCGGAAGCACACAGCCAGCTCGACTACGCATTCGAGCGCGGCATCAACTTCATCGACACGGCGGAAATGTACCCGGTGATGTCGCGCCCGGAAACCCAGGGCCTGACCGAGCGCTACATCGGCACCTGGCTGAAGAAGACCGGCCGGCGCGACAAGATGGTGATCGCCACCAAGGCCGCCGGCCCCAACGCCAGCGTGACCTGGGTGCGCGGCGGCCGCGCGCGCAACTACGACGCCGCCAACCTGAAGGCGGCGGTCGAGACCAGCCTGCAGCGCCTGCAGGTCGAGCATATCGATTTATACCAATTGCACTGGCCCAGCCGCAACGTGCCTGTCTTCGGCAACAACGTCTTCAATCCCCGGCACGAGCGGATGAGCGTGCCGATTGAAGCAACGCTGGCGGCGCTGGGTGATCTGGTCAAGCAGGGCAAGATCGGCGCGATCGGCGTGTCCAATGAATCGTGCTGGGGCGTGAACGAATTCATCAAGCAGTCCGAGATGAAAGACTTGCCGCGCATCGCCACCATCCAGAACCTGTACAACCTGACCGCGCGCCACTTCGAAACCAGTTTGCTGGACGAGACCTGCTACCGCGAAAACGTCAGCCTGCTGGCCTACAGCCCGCTGGCGTTTGGCCAGCTGACCGGCAAATACCTCGATGATCCGAAGGCGCATGGCCGCCTGACCATTTTCCCGAGCAACTGGAGCCCGCGCTACACGCGTCCGGCCACGGTGGCGGCAGCTGCGCGCTACGCCCAGCTGGCGCGCGACCACGGTCTGACGCCGGCGCAACTGGCGCTGGCGTGGTGCTACTCGCGCTGGTTTGTGGCCTCGACCATCATCGGCGCCACCAGTGTCGACCAGCTCAGGCACAACATCGACGCCTACGCCATCCAGCTGCCGCTGGAGCTCATCAAGCAAGTGGATCAGGTCCACGCCGAGATCACCAATCCCGGCCAATGACGGCATTCGCGACACGTTATCCAAAACTTGAATATCATTAGTCATAACGATTAGTGGGCAGCATGGCTACCCGCTGCTATCCTTTTGCCATTGATACCATAACGAGTTGACCGATGCGCGTACGCCCCCTCCTGCTTGCCAGCCTGATTTCCTCCATCGTCATTCCCGCCTTCGCCCAACAACAAGCCGCTGACGGCGAGCTGCAGTCGGTTGTGGTGACCGGCACCTACGCCAAGAACCGCCGCACCGTCGATACCGAGTCGCCGGTCGACATCATCGGCGCGCGCGAGCTGCAGGCCAGCGGCTCGACCGAACTGGCCACCGTGCTGGGCCGCGTGCTGCCGTCGCTGAACTTCCCGCGGCCATCCGGCGCCGATGCCAGCGATGCCGTGCGCCCGGCACAGCTGCGCGGCCTGTCGCCGGACCAGGTGCTGGTGCTGGTGAACGGCAAGCGCCGCCATGCCTCGGCGGTGGTCAACGTCAACGGCACCCAGGGCCGCGGCTCGGCGCCGGTCGACCTGAACGCGATTCCGCTGTCAGCCATCGATCACATCGAAGTGCTGCGCGATGGCGCCGCCGCCCAGTACGGCTCGGACGCGATTGCCGGCGTGATCAACATCATCCTGAAAAAGGGCGCGGCCGGCGGCGACGCCGAGATCGGTTTTGGCGAATACCAGGAACGCGACGGCAAGCAAGTTTCGCTGCGCGGCTCGACCGGTTTCAACCTCGGTGAAGACGGCTGGGTGCGCATCGCCATCGACGCCGCCGACCGCGATCCGACCAACCGCGCCGGCGCCGATTTCCGCAATCCGGCCGACCCGCGCTATGGCAAGGTCAATCAGCGCTTTGGCGATCCCGAAACCAAACCACGCGTGCTGTTCGTCAACGGCCAGTACCGCGTGAGCGACGACATCGACTGGTACGCCTTCGCCAACTACGGTCAGCGCGACACGTCGGCGGCCGCCACCTGGCGCACATTCGGCCGCTCGCCGCTGTATCCGGACGGCTTCCTGCCGTTGGAGAACAGCCAGTCCACCGACGCCTCGCTGGTCACCGGCCTGCGCGGCGAAGCAGCGGGCTGGCGTTGGGACGTCAGCCTGAACTACGGCCAGAATGCATTCAAGCTGGACCTCGACAACACCGTCAACCTCGACCTCGGCGCCAACAGCCCGACCCACTTCTACGCCGGCAAGCTGAAGAGCTCGCAATCGCTGTTGAATGTGGACGTGGCGCGTGATTATCCGGTGGAAGCCTTCACCGGCCCGCTGACGGTGGCGCTGGGCGCCGAATACCGGCGCGAGGAATATGAGATCGGCGCCGGCGACGTGGCCTCGTACAGCGGCTCGGGCGCGCAGGGCTTCTCCGGCTTCCGCGCGGTGAATGCGGGCAAGAACAGCCGCCACAACGAATCGCTGTACGCCAACTTCGAGGCGGAAGTGAGCAGGCAGTTCTCGGCCTCGGCCGCGCTGCGCCACGAGCGCTACAGCGACTTCGGCAATACGACGTCGGCCAAGGCCTCGACCCGCTACGCCTTCAACGATACGGTGTCGCTGCGCGCGACCGCCTCGTCCGGTTTCCGCGCGCCATCGCTGGCGCAGCAGTTCTACACCATCACCACCACCAATTTCTCGGTGGTGAATGGCGTCAACACGCCGATTGAAACCGGCACTTTTGCGGTCGGCAGCGCCGCCGCGGCAGCCCTCGGCGCCACGCCGCTCAAGGCCGAGAAAGCCCGCAACTACAGCCTCGGCATCCTGCTGCAGCCCACCCGCAACTGGACCGCCAGCATCGACGCTTACCGCATCGACATCGACGACCGCATCGCGTTGTCGGCCAATATGACCCTGAACCAGGCCTTGAAGGACACGCTGGCCAAACAAGGCTTGCTGGTGGGCGCCGGCCGCTACTTCACCAACGCCATCGACACCCGCACCACCGGCGTCGACATCCTCAGCACCTACCGCTGGGAAACCAGCAAGGCCGGCCGTTTTGACTTCACCGCCGCCTACAACCACAACAAGAATTCGCTGGAGCACGTCAACGCCAATCCGGCCATCCTGAGCGCCAATGGCCTGACCCTGATCGACCGCCAGACCATCAACCGCATCACGGTGGGTTCGCCCAAGGACAAGTTCAGCCTGGCGACCGACTGGACGCTGGGGAATTGGGGCACGCGCGCGGTGGTCACGCGCTACGGCAGCTTCACCGTGCCGCAGAATAATGCGACGCTGGATCAGACTTACGATCCGCAATGGGTGCTGGACTTGTCGGCCAGCGTCAGGCTGGGCAGGCACTGGCGCCTGAGTGTGGGCATCGACAACGTGACCGACCGCTATCCGGATCAGGTCACGTCGGCGGGCAACCTCAACAACAACGGCATCAACCCGTACAGCGGCTGGGCGCCGAACGGCTTCAACGGCCGCTACTACTACGCCAAGGCCGGCTACAGCTGGTAAGCGCCCAAGCGGGCGCTCAGCTGCTTCATCGGCCGCGCTGGCGGCGCACTGCCCGCCAGCTTGAACACGCTGACCGCCTGCGCCAGCAAATCGGCCTGATCGCGCATGCTCTGCGCGGCGGCGGCCGCTTCTTCCACCAGCGCGGCGTTCTGCTGCGTCACATCGTCGATCGAGACGATGGCCTGATTGACCTGCTCGATGCCGGTGCTCTGCTCGCTGCTGGCGGCGCTGATCTGCTTCATGATGTCCGCCACCTGCTGCACCGATTGCACGATGTTCTGCATGGTGGCCCCGGCCTGATCCACCAGTGAAGCGCCCGCATCCACCGTTTCCACCGAACGCCCGATCAATTCCTTGATCTCCCTGGCGGCAGCGGCCGAGCGCTGCGCCAGCGTGCGCACCTCCGAGGCCACCACGGCAAAGCCCCTGCCCTGCTCGCCGGCGCGCGCCGCCTCCACCGCCGCATTCAGCGCCAGGATGTTGGTCTGGAACGCAATCCCGTCTATCACGCTGATGATGTCGACTATCTTGCTGGAGCTTTCCTTGATGGCGCCCATGGTGCTCACCACCTGGCCCACCACCTGCCCGCCCTTGGTGGCGTAATCGGACGCCGCCACCACCAGCCGGGTGGCCTGCCGCGCATTTTCCGCATTCTGCGACACGGTCGAGGTCAGCTCCTCCATCGACGACGCCGTTTCCTCCAGGCTGGAGGCTTGCTGCTCGGTGCGCGTCGACAAATCCAGATTGCCGTTGGCGATCTCGTTGGACGCATTGGTGATGGTGTCGGTCCCGGACCGCACCTGCCCCACTGTGCGCGCCAGCGCCTCGTTCATGTCGATCAGCGCACGCAGCAGCTGGCCGGTTTCATCGGTGGTGTTGCACTCCATGCGCATGGTCAGGTCGCCGCCCGCCACTGCCTGCGCCATGCCGACCGCGCGGTTCAGCGGCTGCGTGATGCTGCGCGTAATCCAGTGCAGCACCCAGGCCGCCAGCGCCACGGCAATCACCGTCAGCACCACCATGGTGGTGCGCGAACTGGAATACGATTGCTCGGCCAGCGCGCTGGCCTGCTCCACCGCCGCGTTCTGGAACTTGACCAGATCGGTCAGCGCATTCAGGTAAGCCGTCTGCTCCTTGCGCACCGTGGTCAGCAGGTACTTGACGTTCTCGCCGCGCTTGCTGTCGTCAGCCGACATGGCGACAAACTGGCTTTGCACCACCAGGTATTTTTCGCGCGCGTCCAGCACCGCCTGCAGCCTGGCCTTGCTTTGCGGGTCTGTGTCGTCGGCAACCAGCTTGCCCAGTTTTTCCAGGCGCTCGGCGTTTTCCAGCTTGCGCTGGTCCACCCGCTCCAGCTCGGCCTTGACCACCGCCGGATCGCTGGACAGCATGGCATTGCGCATGGCGCGGGCAATATCATTCAGACCGCCTATCGTTTCATAAGCGAGTATCACCTTGGGAACTTTGTCGGTGGCGAGATCGTTGGTGTTGTTATTCAACTTGCCAAGATTGCCGATACCGACCACAGCGATGCCGATCATGAAGATGATGGCCACACCCAGACCGGCTGCCAGGCGATAGCCGATTTTCCAATTACCGAATCCCATTTGAGGCTCCCCGGAGTTGGTTGCAGGGATTCAGTATATGGTCAATTGAACATGCAAATAGGAAAAAATTTAAGACTGTTTTGCCGCCGCCACACTCTGGTGGCGGCGGCCAGCGCTTAGTTCAACTCGTTGCCGTTGAGGGCCGCGTCGATGTCGGCGCGGCTCAGCTCCGGCGCGAATTGCTGGATGAAGTGATACGCGTAGGAGCGCAGGTAAGCGCCCTTGCGCACCGCCAGCCGCGTGGTGTTTTGCGCGAACAGGTGCGAGGCTTCCACCGCGCGCATGCCCTTGTCGCGGCCGTGATCAAAGGCCATCGAAGCAACGATGCCGACCCCCAGGCCGAGCGAGACGTATTGCTTGATCACGTCCGAATCCATGGCGGTCAGCACGATGTCCGGGCGCACGCCGGCTTGTTCAAACGCGGCATCGATGTGGCCGCGGCCGGTGAAGCCGACATCGTAGGTGATCAGCGGGAACTCAGCCAGGTCTTCCAGCCTGATCGGCGAGCGCGACAGCAGCGGATGGCCGTCCGGCACCACGATCAGGTGGCTCCAGCGGTAGCAAGGGAAGGACACCAGATCCGGAAACGCCGACAAGCCTTCGGTGGCGATGCCGATATCGGTCTTGCCGGACAGGATCCACTCCGCGATGTGCTCGGGCGCGCTTTGCTGCAGGGCGATGCGCACGTCCGGGTACGCGGTGCGGAAGCTCTGCACCACTTTCGGCAGCGCATAACGCGCCTGCGTGTGGGTGGCGGCCACGCTCAGCGTGCCGCTTTGCTGGCCGGTGTATTCCAGGCTGGCTTGTTGCAGATTCTCGGCCTCGATCAGCAGGCGGTCGATGATTTTCAGGATGCCTTTGCCCGGCTCCGTCATGCCGGTCAGGCGCTTGCCGTTACGCTCGAAGATGACGACGCCCAGTTCGTCTTCCAGTTCGCGGATCTGGCGCGACACGCCAGGTTGCGAGGTAAACAGGGCATTGGCCACTTCGGTCAGGTTGTAGCCGCGACGGGCGGCTTCGCGGATGGACCGCAGCTGTTGAAAATTCATATGGAGGCTCCTTCGTCCACGAACACGCGCAGGCGTTTCGGTCGCACTACCAGCGTCTCGCCTTCTTTCAGGCCCAGGCTGCTGAAGCGCTCGTTAGGGATGACTGCTTCGATCAGTTCGGCGTTGTCGCCGCGTTCCAGGTCCAGCTGGGCCAGCGGGCCGATCGCATGCGCGCGGCGCAGTTTGACCACGATGCCTTCCGCGCCCGGCGTGTAGCGGTCCACGTCCAGCTCATGCGGCCGCACATAGGCCGTGCCCCGGCCCGCCGCTGCCGGCTGGCCCGGCACGTCGAAGCTGGCTTCGCCGCTGGCCAGCACGCCATCCTGCACGCGGCCGTGGAACACGTTGACGTTGCCGAGGAAGCCGTACACAAACGGCGAGGCCGGGTGGTTGTACACCTCGTCCGGCGCGCCGATCTGTTCGACGTTACCCTTGTTCATCAGCACCACCTGGTCGGCCACCTCCAGCGCTTCTTCCTGGTCGTGGGTGACGAAGATGGAGGTGACGTGCAATTCGTCGTGCAGGCGGCGCAGCCAGCGGCGCAGTTCCTTGCGCACCTTGGCGTCCAGCGCGCCAAACGGTTCGTCCAGCAGCAGCACGCGCGGTTCCACCGCCAGCGCGCGCGCCAGGGCGATGCGCTGACGCTGGCCGCCCGACAATTGCGGCGGATAGCGGTCGGCCAGCCAGTCCAGCTGCACCAGTTCCAGCAGGTCCTTGACCTTGCGGCGGATCTGGTCTTCCGAAGGCCGCTCCGAACGCTTTTTGACGCGCAGGCCGAAGGCGACGTTTTCAAACACGGTCATGTGCTTGAACAGCGCGTAATGCTGGAACACAAAGCCCACCTGGCGCTCGCGCACATGGCGGTCCGAGGCATCCTGGCCGTCCAGCAGCACCTGGCCCGAATCCGGATGTTCCAGGCCGGCGATGCAACGCAGCAGCGTGGTCTTGCCGCAGCCCGAAGGCCCCAGCAGCGCGGTCAGCTCGCCTTGCGGGAAGTCCAGCGAGATATTGTTGAGGGCGACGAAATCGCCGAAACGCTTGTTGATGTTCTTAACTTGGATCGTCATGGTATTACTCCGAAGTGCGCACGTCGTCGGCGATGGATTCGTTCAGGCGCCAGGCGATAAAGGTTTTCACGACCAGCGTCACCAGCGCCAGCAGGGCCAGCAGGGACGCCACGGCAAAGGCGGCGGCAAAGTTATATTCGTTGTAGAGAATCTCGACTTGCAGCGGCATGGTGTTGGTTTCGCCACGGATGTGGCCGGACACCACCGACACCGCGCCGAACTCGCCCATGGCGCGGGCGTTACACAGGATCACGCCGTACAGCAGGCCCCACTTGATGTTCGGCAGGGTGACGCGGCGGAAGGTATCCCAGCCCGAGGCGCCCAGCACGATGGCGGCCTCTTCTTCTTCGCTGCCCTGTGCCTGCATCAGCGGGATCAGCTCGCGCGCCACAAACGGGAAGGTGACGAAGATGGTGGCCAGCACAATGCCCGGCACCGCAAACAGGATCTTGATATCGTGCTCCTGCAGCCACGGGCCGAACCAGCCCTGCGCGCCAAACAGCAGCACATAGATCAGGCCGGAGATCACCGGCGACACCGAGAACGGCAGATCGATCAGCGTCAGCAGGATGCTCTTGCCGCGGAACTCGAACTTGGCGATGCACCACGAGGCAGCCACGCCAAACACCAGATTGAGCGGCACGGCGATGGCGGCGGTAATCAGGGTCAGCTTGATGGCCGAGATCGCGTCTTCTTCAACGATGGCGGCGGCGTAAGCGTCCCAGCCCTTTTTCAGCGCTTCGTAAAACACCGACACCAGCGGCACGAACAGGAACAGGGTCAGGAACAGCAGCGCGACGGCGATCAGCACGCCGCGCACCCAGCGCGGTTCCAGGATTTGCGGCGCCGATGGCAGTTCGCCACGGCGCACATTGGTGACAGGAGCTCCGCTCATATTATTTCCCCGACTTTCCGCGAGCCCAGGCTTGCAACAGGTTGATGGTCAGCAGCAGGATAAAGGACACCACCAGCATCACCACCGCAATCGCGGTGGCGCCCGAGTAGTCGTACTGCTCCAGCTTGGTGATGATGAACAGCGGCGTGATTTCCGACACCATCGGCATATTGCCGGCAATGAAAATCACCGAACCGTATTCGCCGGTGGCGCGCGCGAAGGCCAGCGCAAAGCCGGTCATCAGCGATGGCAGGATGGTCGGGAACACCACGCGCGAGAAAGTTTGCCAGGCGTTGGCGCCCAGGCTGGCGGCGGCCTCTTCCAGTTCACGCTCGGCGTCTTCCAGCACCGGCTGCACGGTCCGCACCACGAACGGCAGGCCGATGAAGGTCAGCGCGATGATCACGCCCAGCGGGGTGAACGCCACCTTGATGCCCAGCTCGCCCTCGATGAAGCGGCCCAGCCAGCCATTGGCCGAGTACAGCGCGGTCAGGGTGATGCCGGCCACGGCGGTCGGCAGCGCGAACGGCAGGTCGACCAGGGCGTCGACGATGCGCTTGCCGGGGAATTCGTAGCGCACCAGCACCCAGGCCAC
This sequence comes from Duganella sp., assembly GCF_039595735.1. Taxonomy (NCBI): domain Bacteria; kingdom Pseudomonadati; phylum Pseudomonadota; class Betaproteobacteria; order Burkholderiales; family Oxalobacteraceae; genus Duganella; species Duganella sp. The sequence continues at coordinate 988,127 of NZ_JBCNLB010000001.1, read as the reverse complement.
GATGCCGCCAAAAATGACGTTGATGAAAGCGCCCAGCAGCGAGGCGCCAAACGTCAGCTTGTAGGAAGCCACCACGCGCGCCGAGGTGACCGTGTTCCAGAAATGCTCCCAGCTCATGGTGGACGTTTTCAGGAACACCGCCGACAGCGGGATCAGGACGATCAGCGTCAGGTAGAAAATGGTGAAGCCCAGCGACAGCCGGAAACCCGGCATGACGCGGAACGGTGCGCCCCGTTTGGCCGCCACCGGGGTGGCGCCGGACGCTGCAAGAACAGCAGACATGTATGCTCCCTTATTACAATTCCTTCTATAAGGGCTGCATGTTCTCATCAATGCTTCATAATACAAACGAAGCATTTCTCATGTCGTTATGCGATTCAGCTATATACAAGTTTGACGGCCACAGCGACCAGGGTGAAGGCCAGAATGCCGCGCAGCAGGCGCTCCGGCACGGCGCGGGCAGCGTACGCACCAATGGTAATACCAGGCACGGATCCCACCAGCAGGGTCAGCAACAGCGTCCAGTTGATCGAGCCCAGCCACCAGTGGCCGACTGCGGCAATCGCGGTCAGGGGCACGGCGTAGGCGATGTCGGTGCCGGCCACTTCGGCGGCGGTCAGGCGCGGATACAACATCACCAGCACGGTGGCGCCAATGGCGCCGGCGCCGATGGAGGATATCGTCACCAGCACGCCCAGCACGGCGCCGGTAAAAATGGTGGCGTTGTGCAGCGCCCTGCCCTGCAACTGGCGTTCTGGGTGGGCGGTGATCCAGGTCAGCATCTTGCGTTTGAATAGCAACGCAATCACGGTCAGCAGCACGGAGCCGGCAATGGTGTAGCGGATGATCTGGCCCATCTCCTTGCTGAGCGTGCCAAAATATTTGAGGCCGATGCTGGCCAGCAGGGCCGCCGGCAGCGCGCCAATGCACAGGCGGCGCACGATGTCCCAGTGAACCGTGCCGCGCATACGATGGGTGAAGGTGCCGACCCCTTTGGTGAGGGAGGCAAAGGCGAGATCGGTGCCGACCGCCACTGCGGGCGTGACGCCGAACAGCAGGGTCAGTAGTGGCGTCATCAGCGAACCGCCGCCTACACCGGTCATCCCGACCAGCAAACCCACCGCAAAACCTGACGCGACAAACTGCAAATCCATAGAGTTTCCCCAAAGTAGGTGTGAAGGTTACCTACTTTGGGGAAAGATCCAAACAACGGAAAACTTATAAGCTTATCCGGATTATTTGTTTGGCTGCGGCGTCACGCGCAGGTATGGGCGCTCGGCGGTAAAGCCTTTCGGATACTTTTGCTTCAGCACGTCCGGGTCCTGCACGGTCAGCGGAATGATGACGTCGTCGCCATCTTTCCAGTTGCCCGGCGTGGCCACGGTGTAGCCGTCGGTCAGTTGCAGCGCATCGATCACGCGCAGCACTTCGTCGAAGTTGCGGCCGGTGCTCATCGGGTAGGTGATGCTCAGGCGTACCTTCTTGTTCGGGTCGATCACGAACAGGGTGCGCACGGTGGCGGTGGCCGAGGCTTCCGGGTGGATCATGTCGTACAGGGTGGCCACCTTGCGGTCGGCATCGGCGATGATCGGGAAACCAACCACGGTTTTCTGCGTCTCTTCGATATCCTTGATCCAGGCCTGGTGCGATTCCGCCGGATCGACCGACAGCGCGATCGCTTTCACGTTGCGCTTGTCGAATTCCGGTTTCAGCTTGGCGGTCAGGCCCAGTTCAGTGGTGCAGACCGGGGTGAAATCCGCCGGGTGCGAGAACAGCACCACCCACGAATTGCCCGCCCACTCATGGAACTTCAGCTTGCCGATGGACGAGTCTTGTTCAAAATCAGGCGCGGTATCGCCCAGGCGGATAGTCATAACTTGGTCTCCAGAGTAGAAAGTGGTCACGCGGACAAGGCGCTATTGTGCGCCTGCTCTGCTAAAAAGTACAAGGTTTCCAGCCCCTCCGGCCAGTCGCCCAAGCCGGACTCGGCATTGATATGGCCCAGCGGGCCGCCGTTGATGAAGCGGCTGTGCCAGCGCCGCGCCCACAGTTCGGCGCGCGGCGCCGCCATCCAGGGATCGTTGGTGCTGCCGACCATGATGGACGGCACCGGCAGGGCTTGCTGCGGCAGCAGCGCCGCCACCTTGAATTTGTCGGGATCGGCCGGCGCCACCAGCAGCACGCCCACCACGTGGTCCGGCTTGCGCGCCACGCTGTGCACGGTGGCCAGCGCGCCGAAGCTGTGCGCCACGATCAGCGTCGGCCGTTCATCGGCGCCGCGCAACGCGTCCACCCTGGCCGACCAGCGCGCCAGGTCCGGCTGCTTCCAGTCATCCTGCTGCACCCGCTCGAAAGCGGGGTACAAGCGTTGCCAGCGGCTTTGCCAGTGGTCCGGTCCGCTGTTGTGCAGACCGGGCGCGATCAGCACGCGCAGTTGTTCAAAGACGCCGGTCATGGCTTGCTGACCTTATTTGCCGGTAGGCTGGTAGATCTGGTCAAACAGGCCGCCGTCCGCGAAGTGGGTCTTCTGGGCTTTGGTCCAGTCGCCAGCCACTTGCGCGATGGTGAACAGCTTGACGTTCGGGAACTGGGCCGCGTATTTTTTCGACGCTTTCTCGGTGCCGGGACGGTAGTAGTTCTGGGCGATGATGTCCTGCGCTTCATCGGTGTACAGGAAGTTCAGATAGGCTTCCGACACTTTGCGGGTGCCGCGCTTGTCGACCACTTTGTCGACCACGGCCACTGGCGGTTCCGCCAGGATGGAGACCGACGGCGCCACGATGTCGAACTTGTTCGGCCCCAGTTCCTTGATCGCCAGCAGGGCTTCGTTTTCCCAGGCGATCAGCACGTCGCCGATGCCGCGTTCGACGAAGGTGGTGGTGGCGCCGCGGGCGCCGGAATCCAGCACCGGCACGTTCTTGTACAGCTTGCTCAGGAATTCCTTGGCCGAGGCTTCGCTGCCGCCGGGCTGGCGCAGGGCGTAGCCGTAGGCTGCCAGGTGGTTCCAGCGGGCGCCGCCCGAGGTTTTCGGATTCGGGGTGATCACGGCCACGCCTGGTTTCACCAGGTCGTTCCAGTCCTTGATGCCTTTGGGATTGCCTTTGCGGACCAGGAACACGATGGTCGAGGTATAGGGGGTGCTGTTATGCGGCAGCTTTTTCTGCCAGTCTGGGGACAGCAGCTTGTGGTCGGCAATGGCGTCGATGTCGTAGGCCAGGGCCAGCGAGACCACGTCGGCTTCCAGGCCGTCAATCACTGCGCGGCCTTGTTTGCCCGAACCGCCGTGCGATTGCTTGATCTTGACGTTGTCGCCGGTCTTGGCTTTCCACTCCTTGGCGAAGGCCGTGTTGACGTCCTGGTACAGCTCGCGGGTCGGGTCGTAGGAAACGTTCAGCAGCGAGATGTCCGCAGCCAGGGCTGGGGCAACGGCGGAAACAGCAAGAACAGCGGCAGCAATGATTTTCTTGGACAGCATTGGATTCCCCTAGTAGTGAAGGCCTCCAGATTAATCCTGCCCCTTATAAATGAGAACTAAGCTTTTATCAGTTTCTTATGCATAAAAATCATATGAAACGATTGTAAAGCACCACAGACCAAGTAGCGATCGCCAGCAGGCAGGTCAGCAGCACGGCCGCGCTGCCAAAATCCTTGGCGTTCTTGGACAAGGGGTGGCGCTCCAGCGATACCCGGTCCACCACCGCCTCGATCGAGGAATTGATCAGTTCCACGATCAGGATCAGCAGCAGCACGCCGATCAGCACCAGTTTTTCAAACGCCGACACCTTCAGCAGCAGCGCAATAATGGCGCCCACCACAAACACCCCCACCTCCTGGCGGAAGGCGTGCTCGTTGCGCCAGGCCGATCGGAAGCCGTCGATGGAATAGAAAAATGCCGTGTAGATGCGTTTGAGGCCGCTCTTGCTCTTGAACTCGCTGACTGGTTCCATGATGTGGCGAAAAGAAATAATGTCACATTATGCAGCATTTTCGTTTTTTTCCACATTATGGTATAAAGTTTGGTATCGCATACTGCATCGCACCAACCACATCATGAAAATCGAACCCGTTCCAGAGCAAAAGACCACCATCCAGGTGATCGAGCGCATGGTGGCGCTGCTCGATGCCCTGGCCAAGTATCCCGACCCCGTCAGCCTGAAGGAATTATCCAAGGTCTCAGGGCTACACCCGTCCACCGCCCACCGGATTTTGAACGACATGGTGGTCACCCGCTTTGTCGACCGGGTCGAGCCCGGCACGTACCGGCTTGGCATGCGCCTGCTGGAACTGGGCAATGTGGTCAAGAGCCGCCTGTCCGTGCGCGAGGCGGCGCTGGACTTCATGCGTGCACTGCACAAAAAGACCCAGCAGACCATCAACCTGTCGGTGCGGCAAGGCGACGAGATTGTCTACATCGACCGCGCTTTCTCGGAGCGCTCGGGCATGCAGGTGGTGCGCGCCATCGGCGGCCGCGGCCCGCTGCACCTGACCTCGACCGGCAAGCTGTTCCTGTCGGTGGACGAGCCGAAAGCCATCCGCGCCTACGCCACCCGCACCGGGCTGGCGGGGCACAACAAGAATTCGATCACGGATCTGGGCAAGCTGGAGCGCGAGCTGAGCCTGGTGAAATCGCGCGGCTACTCGCGCGATAATGAGGAACTGGAACTGGGCGTGCGCTGCATGGCCGCCGGCATCTACGATGACAGCGGCAAGCTGATTGCCGGGCTGTCGATCTCGGCGCCGGCCGACCGTCTGCAGGAAGAATGGCTGGAAGATCTGGTGCTGACTGCGCGCCAGATCTCCGTCACCCTCGGTTACATCCCGGTGGAATAAGCGGCGCCGGTGCTGATGCCGCCGCCCAGGCTGGCTGGACGCAGCGCTTCCAGCCACTTGCGCATGCGGCCGGCATCGGCGGTACGCGACTGCTTGCCCTTGGAATCAAGGAACACCATGATCACCGAGCGGCCTTCAATCACGGCCTGCATCAGCAGGCAGCGCCCGGCTTCGTTGATGAAGCCGGTTTTCTGCAAGCCGATCGCCCAGTCCGGGTTGGCCACCAGATGGTTGGTGGTGCCGAACTGCATCGGACGGCCATTGCTGGTCTCGACAATGGCTTTCGGATCGGTGGAGAACTGGCGCAGCATCGGCTGCTGATACGCTGCCATGGCCAGCTTGGCCAGATCGCGCGCGCTGGCCACATTCATTTTCGACAGGCCGCTGGAATCGACGTAGTGGGTATCGGTCATGCCGAGCTCACGCGCCTTGGCATTCATGGCTTCCACGAAGGCCGGCTTGCCGCCCGGGTAGTTGCGGCCCAGCGCCGAGGCGGCGCGGTTTTCCGAACTCATCAGGGCGATGTGCAGCATATTGGCGCGCGTCATCTGGGTGCCGACTTTCAGGCGCGAGCTGCTGAATTTTTCGCGGTCGACGTCCTCGTCGGTGACGGTCAGGACTTCGTCCATGTCCTGCTTGGCTTCCACCACCACCAGGCCGGTCATCATCTTGGTGATCGAGGCGATCGGCAAGGCGATATTGGAATTCTTTTCAAACAGCACTTCCGAGTTGGCCTGGTCCAGCACCAGCGCCACATTCGATTTCAGGTCCAGCGGATCGCTGGTGTGGTTCAGGCCCGCCAGATCGCCCATGGTCGGCACGGCCGGCGCGGCCGCCAGCACGCGCTGGTACACCACCTTGCGCTTGCCGTTGACTTTCATCACGCGCTTGACCACGCGGTCGCCGGCATCGGCGGCGGCCACGCGCACGGGTTGGCGCTTCTTTTTGACTTGCTGTTTTTTGGGCGCGGCGCCGCCGGCTTCCGTCGCCGGTGCGGCGATGGCAGCAGATGCAAACATCAGCGAGATCAGCGCGCTAATTGCGAGTTTAATCATTCCACTTCCCCAAAAAAGAATCCGTTCCAATACTCGTTGCAGTGTAGCAAAACACTGAGCGAGCGCAAGCAAATTTAACCTTTTTCCCGCTATTGGTTGCGTAGCCGCAATACGGGAAAAACAAGCTGAGTTATTCGATAAATTTAACAAATTCTTCGAGCGCCATGCGCTCAGTGATCAAAGAATTCTCGATTTTGCTCATATCGGCAACACCAAGCGCCATGCCGCACACCACGGTCTCGTTTTCCGGCAGCGCCAGCTGCGCGCTGATGATGCGGTGATACTGGGTGAAAGCCGCCTGCGGACAGGTATCCAGGCCGCGGCCGCGCGCCGCCACCATGATGTTTTGCAAGAACATGCCGTAGTCCAGCCACGAGCCCTGCTCCATGATCCGGTCGATGGTGAAGATCAGGCCGACCGGCGCGCCAAAGAATGCATAGTTCTTGCCATGCTGGGCCGCCATGCCGGCCTTGTTGTCGCGCGTCAGGCCCAGCAGCGCGTACAAATCCCAGCCGACCTTGCGGCGCCGGTCGACATAGGGCGACACCCACTCGCGCGGATAATAGGCATATGCTTCCGTGTGCTGGCGCGCCAGCTCCGGGTCGTTATGTGCGGCCAGGATGGCGGAAGACAACTGATGCTTGCGCTCGCCCTGCAGCACGTAGACTTTCCACGGCTGGGTGTTGGTGCCGGACGGCGCCCGGCCAGCCACCTGCAGAATGGCTTCGATATCTTCGCGCGCCACCGGCGTGTCCAGAAACGCCCGGATCGAGCGCCGCGAGGTGATGGCCGCATCGACGGCTTGCTGGTCTGGATTGGAAATCATGCGTCCTCTATTTGGGTTGCTTCACCACGAATATCACGCCAGTGACGGCCAGCACCATGCCTGCCATGCCGAGGGCGTTAAAAGCTTCGCCAAACATCAGCCATGCCATGATAGCGGTGGTTGGCGGCGTCAGATACATCAAGCTGGTGACCTGGGTGGCGTCATTTCGGCGGATCAAGGCGAATAGCAGGAAAATGGCGCCGATCGACAAGCCCAGTACTGACCACAACAATGCACCAATAAAGCCCGGCTCCCAATGCACCGCAGCAAAATCCGGACCCAGGTCTTCAAAAATAATCGCCAAGGGCAATATAAGCACCGCGGAAGCGGCAAACTGGATCACGGTGCCCACGCGCAGGTCGAATTGCGGACAATGGTGCTTCTGATACAAGGTGCCGACCGTGATGCTGACCAGGGCCAGCAGGCACAGCAGGATGGCCTCCAGGGTCAGCCCCACTAACTGGATCTTGGCGGCCACCACCAGCCCTACCCCGCCGATGCCAAACAGCAAGCCCAGCCATTGTCGCGGGCGGACTTTTTCACCGATCAGCGGCGCGGCAAACGCAGTCAGGATCGGCTGCATGCCGACAATCAGCGCCGACAGGCCGGCCGGCATGCCCTGCTTGATGGCGCACCAGACGCCGATCAGGTAACCGGCTTGCACCAGCAGCCCGGCGATCGCGATGTGGCCGATCTTGCCGTGGGGCCAAGGCGCCTTCAGCAGCAACACCGCCGGCACCAGGATGAGCAACACGCCGAGGAAGCGCAGCAGCAGGAAAGTCAGCGGCGGCGCATACGGCAAGCCAAACTTGGCCACGATGAAACCACTGCTCCACAAAAGCACGAAAAACAACGGCAACGGTGACAAAAAACTGGCTTGCCGGGCAACAGGAACGGCTTTGGAGGTATCGGTCATCAAGTTGACTTGTGATCTAAAAGGCAATCGGCGCCACATTTCGGCGCCGACCCGGGATGGTCCCAGTCTAACACGACAGGCGATTTCTCATCGGGAGGCCGCTATTTTCCTCAGGCGAAAGCAATAGTTCACGCCTATCAATATTTCCGCGAGATGAAGATGATGTGCTTTGATGCAACGCACAAAAAATCGCTTGACTTAATTTTTGAAGGCCGTAAAATCGGGTTTGTTGCGTTGCACAATTCGTTGTTCGGTCTGAAACGTAGTTTGGAGGTTTCTCACCGACGGTAGAAACATGAGCAGTATTCATCAACGACTATTTTTCCTGGAGAACTAAATGTTTGCAATTCCTGAGCAATTTTCCAATGCGACCAAAGCTAATTTCGAAGCTCAGTTCGCTATCTTTTCGACGCTGACCAATAAAGCCTTCGAAGGCGTGGAGAAATTTGTCGACCTGAACCTGACCGCCGCCAAAGCCTCGCTGGAAGAAACTTCGGCCACCACCAAGCAATTGCTGGCCGCTAAAGATCCACAGGAATTCTTCTCGCTGGCGACCGCTCAGGCACAACCAAGCGCTGAAAAAACCATCGCTTACGGCCGTCACCTGGCAACCATCGCTTCCAGCACCGGCGCTGAATTCAGCAAAGCTGCTGAAACCCAAATCGCCGAAACCAACCGTAAAGTTATTTCGCTGGTTGAAGAAGTGAGCAAAAACGCCCCAGCCGGCACCGAAAATGCCGTGGCCCTGTTTAAATCGGCAATTGGCAATGCCAGCGCCGGTTACGAGCAATTCACCAAAACCGCTAAACAAGCTGTTGAATCGCTGGAAAGCAATCTGAATGCCGCTGTGAACCAATTCAGCGCTGCTGCCGCTAAAGCCGCTCCAGCCAAGAAATAAATAAGGACGCCGGCGCGGTAGGGCGCCGGCTTCCCGTTTTAAAGGTCTCCTCGGCATCCGTGGTTTCCACTTTAACGGGTGTCCTTGAAAGCCTCGGTTAATCCCGGGGCTTTTTTTTATTCCCGCTCCACGCCAGAAAACGGCTTATACATGCCAATTTCTAGCATAAGCAGGACGACAAAAAAGCCGCGCGCGGCGGCTTCTTCATAGGAGCGGCGGGATTACTCGCCCAGGTAGGCGGCTTTGACGCGCGGGTCGTCCAGCATGTCGCTGGCATTGCCGGTCATGGTGATATTGCCGGAGTCCATGACATAGCCGCGGTGTGCGGCTTGCAATGCGAGTTTCGCATTCTGCTCCACCAGCAAAATGGTAATCCCCTCTTTCGACACATTGCGGATCACCTCGAAAATCTTTTCCACCATAATCGGTGATAAACCCATCGATGGCTCATCCAATAACAGCAATTTGGGATGCGACATTAATGCCCGCGCCATGGCCAGCATTTGTTGTTCACCGCCGGATAAGGTACCGGCCAATTGCTGTGCCCGTTCTTTCAAACGCGGGAATACCTCAAACCATTTGGCAATATCCGATTCAATGCCGGCTTTATCATCACGGGTATAAGCCCCCATCATCAGATTCTCGTGTATCGTCATGCGGGTAAATACGCCACGGCCTTCCGGCACCATCGCCAGTTTCTTTTCCACCAAATGGAAAGATTTAGTGCCTTTTAAAGCCTCGCCCTGATAAGTAATCGTGCCCTCGACTTTACACGGCGGTAAAGTGCCGGTAATGGCTTTCAGCGTGGTGGTTTTGCCGGCGCCATTGGCGCCGATCAGGGCAATTAATTCGCCCTGATTAACTTCGAGATCGATCCCCTTGACGGCTTTAATGCCGCCATATGCGACTTTCAGTCCCGATACTTTTAGAACGTTGTCGCTCATTAATGCGATCCTCCGAGGTAGGCGTCAATCACTGCCTGATTGCTCTGTATTTCTGCCGGCAAGCCTTCCGCGATCGGTTTGCCGTATTCCAGCACCATCAAGCGGTCGCACAAGCTCATCATCATCTTGACGTCGTGTTCAATTAACAACACGGTTTTGCCCTGTTCTTTGATCTTGATCAACAGTTCGCGCAGGGCCAGTTTCTCGGTGGCGTTCATGCCGGCCGCCGGTTCGTCCAGCGCCAGCAGCTGCGGGTCGGTGGCCAAGGCGCGGGCGATCTCCAGGCGGCGTTGGTCGCCGTAGGACAGGAACTTGGCCGTGCGCTTGGCAAACTGGCCGATGCCGACAAAGTCCAGCAACTCCTGCGCGCGGCGGCGGATATCCGCCTCCTCTTCGCGTGCCGCCTTGTGGCGGAAAATCGCGCCAAACACGCCTTGCTTCGAGCGCACATGACGGCCCACCATGACGTTTTCCAGCGCCGTCATCTCGCCAAACAGGCGGATGTTCTGGAACGTGCGGGCGATGCCGGCCTTGGCCACCTCATGCGGCGCCGACGGCGAATACGGCTTGCCTGCCAGCTCGAAGGTGCCGGTGTCCGGCTGGTACAGGCCGGTAATCACGTTGAAGAACGTCGTCTTACCGGCGCCATTCGGGCCGATCAGGCCGTAAATCTGGCCCTTCATGATTTTGATGCCAACATCGGTCAGCGCCTGCAAACCGCCGAAACGCTTGTTGACGCCGGCGATGTGGAGAATTACCTGTTCAGTCATTATTGTCTCTTCCTCAAGCCGCCATCACGCCGGACGATTGATTCTTGGTGTCGGAATCGCCATCCGGGCGATCTTCATGCTTGGGCGCGGGCCACAGGCCGGCCGGACGATTCAGCATGATCAACACCATGGCCAGGCCGTACAGCAGCTGGCGCAGCACTTCCGCCTCGATCAGCACGTGGCCGAACAGTTTTTCCTGCAACGGCTCCACCACGTGGCGCAGCACTTCCGGCAAGGCCGCCAGCAACGCGCCGCCCATGATCACGCCCGGAATGTGGCCGATACCGCCCAGCACCACCATCGCCAGCACCGCAATCGATTCGGTCAGCGAGAACGATTCCGGCGAGACAAAGCCCTGGAACGAGCCGAACATGGCGCCAGCGATGCCGCCAAACGAAGCGCCCATCGAGAACGCCAGCAATTTCACGTTGCGGGTATTGATGCCCATGGCCTTGGCGGCAATTTCGTCCTCGCGGATCGCCACCCAGGCCCGGCCCAGGCGCGAGTGCTGCAGGCGCGAAGTCACAAACACCACCGCCACACACAGGAACAGGAACAGGAAGTAATAGGCGTTCACCGACGGCATGCCGTAGCTGCCGATGTAGACGGTGGCACGCGAGCCGGCCTCGCCGGCCAGGTTGACGCCAAACACCTTGATCGGGTCGATCAGGTTGATGCCCTGCGGGCCGTTGGTGAAGTTGATCGGCTCGTTCAGGTTGTTCATGAAGATGCGGATGATCTCGCCAAAGCCCAGCGTCACGATGGCCAGGTAATCGCCGCGCAGTTTCAGCGTCGGCGCGCCCAGCAGGGCGCCGAAGAAGGCCGCCAGCGCCGCCGCCAGCGGCACGATGACCCATACCGATAGGTGAATGCCGTTCTGCTGGATTTCCGGCCCCAGGATGGCGACCAGCGATTCCCCCAGCGCCGGATACTGAGAAATAATCGATTCCAGCAGGGTGGCGAACTGCGGCGAGGCCAGCAGGCCGGCCAGGTAGGCGCCCACCGCGTAAAACGCGATATAGCCCAGGTCCAGCAGGCCGGCAAAGCCAACCACGATGTTCAGGCCCAGCGCCAGCATGATGTACAGCAAGGCCATGTCGGCAATGCGCACCCAGGAGTTGCCATAGTTTTGCGCGAAGAACGGGAAAGCCACCAGCAGGATGGCCAGCACGGCCATGCTGGCGTACGCCTTGCGCGGATTGCGGGTGGTGTCGAAATTCATGATGCCCATAGTCCGCCCTCCTTACGCCCGGTCCGCCACGCGCTCGCCCATGATGCCGGACGGCCGCACCGTCAGCACCAGGATCAGCACCACAAACGCGAAGATGTCCTGATAATGGCTGCCCAGGAAGCCGCCGGTCAGGTCGCCGATGTAGCCGGCGCCCAGGCTTTCAATAATGCCCAGCACGATGCCGCCCAGCATGGCGCCATAGATATTGCCGATGCCGCCCAGCACCGCCGCGCAGAAGGCTTTCAGGCCCGGCAGGAAGCCCATCGAGAACTGGATCGAGGCATAGTTGGCGCCCCACATCACACCGGCCACCGCCGCCAGCGCCGCGCCCAGCGCGAAGGTGGCGATGATGACCTTGTTGGAATCCACGCCCATCAGGCCGGCCACGCGCGGGTTTTCCGCCGTGGCGCGCATGGCGCGACCCATGCGGGTTTTCTCCACCAGCAGCACCAGGCCGGCCATCGACACCAGCGCCAGCGCCAGCAGCAGAATCTGCGTCGGGGAGATCAACGCGCCACCGATGGAGATCGGATCAGATGGCAGCAGTTGCGGGAAAGCCAGCGGGTTGCGGCCCCAGATCATCATGGCAAAGGTGTTCAGCAGGGTCGACACGCCGATCGCGGTGATCAGCGGCGCCAGGCGCGGCGCGTTGCGCAGGCTGCGGTAAGCGACGCGCTCGATGATGATGTTGACGATCATGCAGACCGGAATCGCGCCGCCGATGGCAATTGCCAGCTTGACGTAACCGGGCAAATCGGGGAAATGGGTGTTGAGGATGTTGAGGATGGTGAGACCGGTCATGGCGCCGATCATCAGCACATCGCCGTGGGCGAAGTTGATCAGATTCAGCACGCCGTACACCATGGTGTAGCCCAGCGCGACCAGTGCGTACATGCTGCCCAGCACCAGCCCGTTAATGATTTGTTGGATAAAAGTATCCATTTCTGCCTTTACCTATTGTTATGCGACCATGTAACAAAAACGGCACCCGGGTGTCCCCGTAGTGCCGCCGTTGACTGCATGCCCACGATGCAAGATTCATGCCTGATCGGTGTCTCTCACTCTTTTAGAGCGTTGCAAATGATAGCCATAATTCCGAAAAACTAATCGTGGAATAATACCAACGGCGCTGAATTATATTCCGCGCCGTCCAAACAATAGTTAGACTGCGCCCTCGACTGGTGCAGTTTTTTGGACACCGTCCAAGCCTTTCGGCAGCGGGAAGGTGACGTTTTCCTCCACGCCTTCCAGCGGACGAACGCTGCGCACGCCCAGCTCCTTCAGGCGGTCGATCACCGCCTGCACCAGCACTTCCGGCGCCGAGGCGCCTGCCGTCACGCCGACCCGCAGCTTGCCTTCCAGCCAGGCCGGATTGATCTGGCTGGCGTTATCGACCATATAGGCCGGCGTGCCCTTCTTTTCCGCCACTTCGCGCAGACGGTTGGAATTCGAGCTGTTCGGGCTGCCCACCACGATCACCACTTCCACTTGCGGGGCCATGAACTTCACGGCTTCCTGACGGTTGGTGGTGGCGTAGCAGATGTCGCCCTTCTTCGGCTCGATGATGGCCGGGAACTTGCGCTTGAGTGCCTCGATGATGTCGGCGGTATCGTCCACCGACAGCGTGGTCTGCGACACGTAGGCCAGCTGATCCGGCTTGGTCACCTGCAGCTTTTCCACGTCCTCCACGGTTTCCACCAGATACATGCCCTCCTCGGTCTGGCCCATGGTGCCTTCCACTTCCGGGTGGCCGTCATGTCCGATCATGATGATTTCGCAGCCCTGCTTGCGCATCTTGGCCACCTCCACGTGCACCTTGGTGACCAGCGGACAGGTGGCGTCAAAGATGCTGAAACCGCGCGCATCGGCTTCCGCGCGCACCGCCTTGGAGACGCCGTGGGCCGAGAACACCAGCGTCTGGCCGGCCGGCACTTCATCCAGATCTTCGATGAAAATGGCGCCTTTGGCGCGCAAGTCAGCCACTACATAAGCGTTGTGGACGATTTCATGACGCACGTAGATCGGCGCGCCAAATTGCTGCAGGGCGCGCTCGACGATTTCAATCGCGCGATCGACGCCGGCGCAAAAGCCGCGCGGCTGGGCCAACAGGAGTTCTTTATCGCTCATCACAGCACCGAGATCAGTTGCACTTCAAACTTCAATGGCTGGCCGGCCAGCGGGTGATTGAAGTCGAACACGCAGGTTTCTTCGCCCAACTCACGCAAAATGCCGGCAAAACGACCGCCGCCCGGTGCGGCGAAATCCACCAGGTCGCCAATTTTGTATTCCGCGTCCGGCGCCGAATTCTGATCCAGCGTGGCGCGGCTGACTTCACGGATCAGCTCAGGATTGCGCGGACCGATGCCGCCGCTCACCTCAAAAGTCTTGTGCGTGCCTTCCGGCAGGCCGATCAGCAGTTCCTCCAGCACAGGCGCCAGCTGGCCCTGGCCCATCAGCAGCGTGGCGGGCGTGGTGCTGAAAGTGGTGACGATATCCTTCCCGTCCAGCGAGGCCAGACGATAGTTCAAAGTGAGGTAGGACGACGCGGTGACGACAGGTTGCTCGTTAGACATGGACTTAAGCTTGGGTGAACTGACAAAGGCTCTATTGTAAGCCACCTTTGATCCTCCTCGCCTTCTCCCGCTGCAGCTGATGCAAAGTAAATGATCAATCGGGGAGGATCACCATGGCGATAATGGATTGGCCGCAAGAAAAGCGCCCGCGCGAACGCCTGATACGCGAAGGCCCGCAGGCGTTGTCCGACGCCGAACTGCTGGCCATCTTTCTGCGCACCGGCGTCATGGGCAAGGATGCCGTGCAGCTGGGCGCGGAAATGATGCGTCACTTCGGCTCGTTGCAGAAACTGTTCAGCGCCAGCTTGCCGGAATTTGCGGCCGTCAAGGGCCTGGGGCCGGCCAAGTTCACCCAGCTGCAGGCAGTGATGGAGCTGGCGCGGCGCGCCATACTGGAGGACATCCAGAACGGTTCCATGCTCAACTCGCCACGCGCGGTGAAGGAATACCTGCGCACCACCTTTGCCGCCAAGCCGTTTGAATCCTTCCACGTGCTGTTCCTCGACGTGAAGAACCGCCTGATCGACGCCAAGGAAATGTTTCGCGGCACCCTGACCCACACCTCGGTCTACCCGCGCGAAGTGGTCAAGGAAGCGCTGGCGCGCAACGCCGCCAGCGTCATGCTGGCCCATAACCACCCGTCCGGCACGCCCGAGCCCAGCGACTCCGATCTGCTGCTGACGCGCGCGCTGGTGCAGGCACTGGCCTTGGTCGATATCCGCATCCTCGACCATTTTGTGGTCGCCGGACATCAAATTCACTCCTTTGCCGAGCACGGGCAACTCTAGGTTTACCCCTATGCGCTCAAGGGTTTACCAGCGAATTCACAATTGTTAAATTTCTGCGTTAGCGCAAGACACCATTGTTTTTCGTAAGTGATTGAAAAACCTGATTTTTTTGGATATACTCTTGTTTTTCCAATTTTGGAATGTCTTTTAAGGAGTGCGTTATGGCACGTGTTTGCCAAGTTACTGGGAAGAAGCCGATGGTCGGCAACAACGTTTCCCACGCAAACAACAAAACCAAACGTCGTTTCCTGCCTAACCTGCAGAACCGTCGTATTTTTGTTGAATCTGAAAACCGCTGGGTCTCCCTGCGTCTGTCCAACGCTGGTCTGCGTGTAATCGACAAGGTCGGCATCGATGCCGTTCTGGCCGACATGCGCGCCCGTGGCGAAAAAGTCTAAATAGGGAGCTATCATGGCAAAAACTGGCCGCGACAAAATCAAGCTGGAATCGACCGCTGGTACTGGTCACTTCTACACCACGACCAAAAACAAGCGCACCATGCCTGCGAAAATGGAGATCACCAAGTTTGATCCTAAAGCTCGCAAGCACGTGATCTACAAAGAAACCAAGATCAAGTAATCGGTCTTCGCTTCTCTGAAAAAGCCACTCATCGAGTGGCTTTTTTTTCGTCCTAGCGCGTGGTGTTGGTCTTGCCGTCCGGCGGCGGCGTGACCTGCTGGCCGCTGGCGGTCGGATTGCCGCCGGTGGTGGTGGGCGTGCCGGTGGCGCCATTGGTGGTGCCGGGCGCGGTGGCGGCCGGGCTGTCCGAGCTGTTGCCGGTAGTGCCGCGTTCGACGCCGGGCGCCGCCGCCGAGCCGCCGCTGGCGCCGCTTTCGCTATTGCCGGCGCCCGACGGCGTGGCATTGACGCGGCTGTCCTTGCAGCCGCCCAGCGCCAGCGTCATCACGGCCGTCGCCAGCATGGTTTGGAATAATGTTCGCATGGTGGTCCCCTCCCCTAAATGAGTGAAGCACCAGCGTAGCCGCGCCCGCCGGACCACGATATAGGCCGGCGTCATGCGCGCCTGTAGGAGAACCGGCCAAAAAAAATGGCCCCGCAGGGCCATCTTCCTCAAGCGTAGCTGCGCAGTCGCAGCGAGAAGTCTTGCAGGGACTTGATGCCCGACGCTTCCGCGCGGTTGCACCAGTCTTGCAGCTTGTGCAGCAGCTGGTCGCGGGTGAAGTGCGAACGCTCCCAGATTACGCCCAGTTCCACGCGCATATTGTGCATGGTTTCCAGCGCTTTGCTGTGTTGGAACAGCTCCGACAGCTGCTGCTGTTGCGGCGCTTCCAGCTTGCCCGGCTCGCGCTGCAGCAGCTTGCGCGACGATTTCAGGAAACGCGTTTCCAGCTGCGCCTTGTCCTTCAGGTGCTCCAGCTCTTCTTTCCAGGCGCTCTTGACCGATTTGGCGTACTTGGCCATCACGTCGTAGCGGTTGGCGATGACCGACTGCAGGGTGTCGAAGTCGGCCTCCAGCTTGCCCTTGGCGAACTTCGGCTCCGGCGCCAGCTTCTTCACCTTGGCCAGGCCCAGGATTTCCAGCGTGCGGATGTAGCCCCAGCCGATATCGAATTCATACCACTTGGACGACAGCTTGGCCGAAGTGGCAAAAGTGTGGTGATTGTTGTGCAGCTCTTCGCCGCCGATCAGCAGGCCCAGCGGAATGATGTTGGTGGCCGCGTCCGCGCAATCGTAGTTGCGGTAGCCCCAGTAGTGGCCGATACCGTTGATGATGCCGGCAGCCGTCACCGGTATCCACAGCATCTGCACCGCCCACACGGTAATGCCGATCACGCCGAACAGCAGCACGTTGATCACCAGCAGCGAGGACACGCCCAGCGCGCTGTGGCGGGTATAGACGTTGCGCTCGATCCAGTCGTCCGGGGTGCCATGGCCATACTTCTCCATGGTTTCCTTGTTCTTCGATTCAGCGCGATACAGCTCGGCGCCTTCCCAGAACACTTTCTTGATGCCGCGGGTCACCGGGCTGTGCGGATCTTCCTCGGTGTCGCATTTGGCGTGGTGCTTGCGGTGGATCGATGCCCACTCCTTGGTCACCTGGCCGGTGGTCAGCCACAGCCAGAAGCGGAAGAAGTGGCTGACGACAGGGTGCAGATCCAGCGCGCGGTGCGCCTGGCAGCGATGCAGGTAAATCG
Organism: Duganella sp.; assembly: GCF_039595735.1. Classification (NCBI taxonomy): domain Bacteria; kingdom Pseudomonadati; phylum Pseudomonadota; class Betaproteobacteria; order Burkholderiales; family Oxalobacteraceae; genus Duganella; species Duganella sp. The sequence continues at coordinate 971,140 of NZ_JBCNLB010000001.1, read as the reverse complement.
TCACGCTGGCGATGGTGATGTGGGTCACGACCATCGTGTAGAAGAAAACTTCCCAGCCCGTAAAGCGGGTGATGCCGTTCGACAGGAAATCCAATACTGCGTATAAACTCATTACTACTCCAACCAAGATTGTGTTTTTTTACAGGCGCAAGCCGCCCGCCGCTTCCGTCTTTTGGACGATATTGTACGATGGTTTTCCTCGAATCACTGACTATTCCTTGGGCACGGTCGTGCTTTCCTGCCCCGTCAGGGGCGTAGGCACGGGACCGAGGATGCGCATTTCCCGTTGCGGGAATGGAACAGAGATATGGTTTTCCTTGAGCGCGCGCCAGATCGCGCGGTTGACGTCCGAGGTGACGCCGCCACGGCCGTTTTCCGGATCGGCAATCCAGAAGCTGACCGTCAGGTCCAGGCCATCGGCACCAAAGCTGGTCAGGTTGACCGAGGGCGGTTTATCTTTCAGCACGCGCTCCACCGTCAGCGCGGCATCGGTCAGCAGCTGGATCACGAAATCAACATCGGTATCGTACGCTACCGACACCTTGGTCGAAATGTTCACATTGCTGTTTGACAGCGAGGAGTTCTGCACCGCGCCCGACACCAGCATCTCGTTCGGCACGATGGATTCCATGCCGTCCAGGCTTTGCAGCACGGTGTAGCGGGTGTTGATCTGGGTGACGCGGCCGCTGTATTTGTCGACCGTGATCATGTCGCCGATGGTGAGCGAACGGTCCAGCAGGATCACAAAGCCGGACACATAGTTGCTGGCGATTTTCTGCAGGCCCAGACCCAGGCCCACGCCCAGCGCGCCGCCAAACACCGACAGCACGGTCAGGTCGATGCCCACCAGCGACAGGCTCATCAGCACCGCCACCAGGATCAGCACCGCGCGCGCCGTGCGCGACACCACCACCCGCAAATTGGTGTGCATGCCGCCCTGCATTTTCATCAGCCATTCTTCCAGCGCGGCGCCGGCCCACAGCGCCAGCATCAGCAGCACGATGACCGAAGCGCTGGCCTGCAGGATGTCGGCAATCGACACCTTGTACTTACCGATCGGCAGCTTGGTGCCTTCCATGACGTCAAACACATCGACCCACATGCCGGTCACGTACAGCACGAAAGCCAGCCACACCAGCAGCTGGAACACTTTCTCAAACGCCAGCATGCCGGGACTGATGGTGCGGCCGTTGCGCGCAAACACGCGGCGGATCAGGTAGAAGGTGAAGCGGATCACCACCAGCGAGCCGAAGATCGGCTGCGCCACATCAATCCAGTTGACGTGGAAGCGGTACTTGAGCAGCACCAGCCGCGCGATCGCCAGCAGGCCCACCACCATCAGCGGCGCCATCACGCGGCCGAAACTCTCGACGCCAAAGCCCAGCACGCCACTCTGCACCTCCTGCCGGCCAAAGCGCTTCTTCAGCAGGCGCGCCATGCCGAAGCCGATGGCCGCGCACAGCACGATGGCAGCAATCTGCCACAGGATGCGTGGGTCGTTCAGGTCGCCGGTCAGGTCTTCGATCAGGTTGAGCAGTGGTTGTTGTTGCGACATCGTTTCAGTGCGTTGTTGTTGAGGTGTGTAGCTTAACGTAAAACAGGCCGGATTCCCCGGCCTGTTGAATTACTCCTCGTCGTCTTCCCTGGCCTTTTTCGGCATCGGCTTGCGCTCGAATACCGCGGCAAAGAAGCCGTCGGTCTGGTGCTTGTGCGGCAACAGCTTCAGGTAGTCGCCCATCTCCAGTTCGATCTTTTGCTCGGCCAGCGCCTTGCTCATCGGGACCAGTTCGAAGTCCGGATGGGTTGCCAGGAATTGCTGGGCGATGAAGTCGTTCTCGTCATCCAGCACCGAGCAGGTGGCGTACACCAGGCGGCCGCCGCCTTTGACCAGGCGCGCGGCGCCGTCCAGGATGGCGGCCTGCTTGGCCTGCAGTTCAGCGATGGCATCCGGCTTCTGGCGCCACTTGACATCCGGGTTACGGCGCAACGTGCCCAGGCCCGAGCATGGCGCATCCACCAGCACGCGGTCGATCTTGCCGGCCAGGCGCTTGATCTTGGCGTCGCGCTCGTGGGCGATCACCACCGGATGCACGTTCGACAGGCCGCTGCGCGCCAGGCGCGGCTTGAGCTTGGTCAGGCGCTTTTCGGACACGTCAAAGGCATACAGGCGGCCGGTGTTGCGCATGGTCGCGCCCAGCGACAGCGTCTTGCCGCCGGCGCCGGCGCAGAAGTCCACCACCATCTCGCCGCGCTTGGCAGCCACCAGCGCGGACAGGATCTGGCTGCCCTCGTCCTGCACTTCGATATGGCCGTCCTTGAACAGCGGCAGGTTTTGCAGCGCCGGCTTGGTCAGGATGCGCAGGCCGAGCGGCGCATATGGGGTCGGCTCGGCCTTGATCGGCGCTTCGGCCAGCTTGGCGATCACCTCGTCGCGGTTGGCCTTGAGCGTGTTGACGCGCAGGTCCAGCGGCGCCGGGCGGTTCATGCCGTCGGCCAGTTGCAGGGTTTCTTCCTCGCCCATTTGCGCCACCAACTTGTCGAACAGCCATTTCGGCATGTTGGAGCGGCTGGACTTGTGCATCAGCTTGCGGTCGATGCCCATGATGCGGGTGACCCACTCGGCTTCCTCGGCCGACACGCCGCCCAGCGATTCCAGGCCGACGGCATCGGCCATGCCCAGCAGCGTCAGGCGGCGCATGGTGGCGCCGCCGCCCTGCTCGGAGAAGTCGGTGTAGAAGTTCTTGTTGCGCAGCACGTTGTACACGGCTTCGGCAATGGCGCCGCGCTCGCGGCCGCCCAGGCGCGGGTGATCTTTGAAGTAGCGCGACAGGGTGGTGTCGGCCGGCGCGGCAAAGCGCAAAATCTCGCGCAACACTTCTTCGGCGTTGGCGAGTATCGCTGGAGGCAATCTCATGGAATTCCTTGGTTAGTTTTTACTTACTGTGGTCCACCTGGACCGCGCCCTGCGCTATTGTCAACCTGTCTTCTATAAACCAGCGCACCGCGCGTGGATAGATGACATGTTCCTGTTCCAGCACGCGGGCCGACAGGGTTTCGACCGTATCATCCGGCAGCACAGGCACGGACGCCTGCAGCACCATCGGCCCGTGATCGAGTTCGGCCGTTACGAAATGCACCGTGGCGCCATGTTCCCGCACCCCAGCGGCCAGCGCCTGCGCATGCGTCGCCAAGCCCGGGAACAGCGGCAGCAGCGACGGGTGAATATTCAGCATGCGGCCCGCATAGTGCGTGACGAACGGCTCGGTCAGGATGCGCATGAACCCGGCCAGCACCACCAGATCCGGCGCGTAGCCGTCCACCACCGCTTGCAGGGCGGCGTCGAACTCGGCGCGGCTGGCGTAATCCTTATTTCCCACCACTGCGGTGGCGATCCCGTGCTGGGCAGCAAACGCCAGGCCGGGCGCATCCGCGCGGTTGCTGATCACGGCGGCAACGCGCGCCGGCCAGCCCTCGGTCTTGAGCGCGTGCACGATGGCTTCCATGTTGCTGCCGCGACCGGAAATAAGGATGACGATGTTTTTCATAACCCGGCATTGTACCTTGTCCACAGGCACAGGGCCACTGAAGAATTGCTGCGCCGCAGCAGACGGCCGGCGGCCTGCCCAAGCGCGGGCAGGCGGCGGCGCGGGCTTACTCGAAGGAGTAAAACACCCGGAATGGCACTTTTTTGTCGGCCCAGTAATCGGCAGCGTCGCGGAAGACGTCCAGCAAGGTTTCCCTTGCTTCCTTGTCAAATTTTTGGGTATTCGGCAATTGTTCCAGCACGATCAGGAACCCGGTCTGCGCGCCGGCCTGGAACATGGTCTCGGTCAGGGTGGCGCGCAGCCCGTCAAAGTTCTTGCCTACTCCCTTGGGAAACTGGAACGACTCCGAAATAATGCCCAGCACTTGCTGCTTGGTCGCGCCGGCGATGCAGTGCGCGTACAGGAAGTGCTGTCCCAGCCGGGCTGCTTCCTCTTGCAGTTCGGCCACGCGGTAGGCGCGGATCGACTGCACGAGGTTGGGCGGCACGCTGGCCAGCAAGCTCTCGTTTCCCTCAATTTGACCTGGTATGTACGGAGTGTCCACTTTATTACTGTCGGGAGTGCCTAACTTGTGTATTAAAGAGTAAATAATTTGAGCACCTGTCCACTAAACATGGCCAGCAGGTCGGCGCCAGCCATTAATCCCATACGCGTATTAGGGTAACGTGTTGTTCCTCCCAGATCAACACGTATGTGATGTCTAACGCAATATTTGTTAAAAACAGAAGTTTTTTGCCGGTTTTAGGGGTGAAATCGGCACAATTCGCCTTTGGCCCGCTGTTACAATTTGTTGCCACAGATACTGCCTGGCCACTAGTCGGGGCTTGCGCGCCGGATTACCATACGTTTCATGCAATATCAGAATTCCCCTGATAGACACCCTGAACCAAAACGAGGTATCACATGAACCTGCAAGCCAAACTGATCGCGTCGGCCCTGTGCCTGACCGCCATGCCTTTTGCCCACGCCCAAGCCGCCGACTTTGAAGACTTTGGCCGTGTGGTGCGCGTTACCCCGCAAGTCGAACAGATCAACCGTCCGCGCCAGGAATGCCGTACCGAGTACGTGCAAGTGCAGCAGCCTGCGCCTGAGCGCAGCGTCGGCGGCGCCATCATCGGCGGCCTGGTGGGCGGCCTGGCCGGCAACCAGGTCGGCGGCGGCAGCGGCCGTTCGGTGGCCACCGCGGCGGGCGCCATCGCCGGCGCGCTGGTGGGCGACCGCGTCGACAACGCCAACACCCCGAACAGCGGCCCGGTATCGCAGCAGGCCGTCAAGCAGTGCCGCACGGTCGATCACTGGGAGTCGCGCACCTCGGGCTACGAAGTGACCTATGACTATCGCGGCCGCAACTACACCAGCGTGATGTCCTACGACCCGGGCGAGCGCGTGCGCCTGCGCGTGGTGGTGGAACCGATGCAGCGTTGATCGCCTGAGCGCCCTGCCCTGTCAATGCCGGCCTTGCGCCGGCATTGTCGTTTTCAGATAATGCCGTTTCACCTCCAGCGGCCTTCCCCATGTTAATTAAACGCAAATCCATCGAAAAAGAAGAATCCTCGCGCCCGGCCTCGAAAGCTGCGCCAGCCCCGGCCAAGGCCCGCAAGCCGAAATACGCGCCGGTCACCCTGTCCGAGCAGGACGGCGTGCGCTACCTGCACTTCGGCACCGAATGGGTGCAGGGCGCGATGCGCATCCGCAAGCCGAACTGGCCGGAGCTGGAATATGCGCAGCAGATGATGGCGTGGATGCTGTGGCTGGAACAGCCACGCCGCATCGCCCAGCTGGGCCTGGGCACGGCGGCGCTGACCAAGTTCTGCCACGCCACCTTCCCCGACGCGCAGGTGACGGCGGTCGAGCTGAATCCTGCCGTGATTGCGATCTGCGCATCGATGTTCAAGCTGCCGCCCGACGACGCGCGCCTGCAGGTGCTGGAGATGGATGCGCTGGACTTCGTCAACGACCCGGCCAATGCCAACACGCTGGAGGTGCTGCAGGTCGATCTGTACGACGCCACCGCGCGCGGCCCGGTGCTGGACACGCCGGAGTTCTACAGCGCCTGCAACGCCTGCCTGACCGACGATGGCGTGATGACCGTCAACCTGTTTGGCGACCATCCAAGCTACGCGCGCAATCTCAAGGCCATGAAGTTCGCCTTTGCGCAGGTGATTTGCCTGCCGCAGGTACATGATGGTAACGTGGTTGCGATTGCCTTCAAGCGCCAGCACGCGATCGATGCGGCGGTGCTGGCGGCGCGCGCCGCGCAGATCGTGGCCGACACCAAGCTGCCGGCCAAATCCTGGGTCAAGGGCATCATCACGAAATAGAAAGGCTGGCCGCACCATGACACCGCTCGACCTGCAACAGATCTACACATGGCTGCTGGCCGACGGCATGATACGCAAGGCCGAGGTCAAGCAGCTGTACGCGCAAAGTTCGGCCATCCTCAAGAACACCAGCGGCTATATGCATCCCTTGTGCGCGGTGGCGCACGCCAAGCTGCTGTCGGCGCAGCCGCCGCACAAGCTGCTGACGCTGGACGCGCTGTGCGAGTGGCTGGCGCACCGCGCCAACCTGCCCTTCATCCGCATCGACCCCTTGAAGATCGACTTCACCAAGGTGGCCGACGTGATGTCGGCCAGCTACGCGGCGCGCTTCAACATCCTGCCGGTGGAACTGACCGCCGACACGCTGGTGGTGGCCACCGCCGATCCCAACGTGCAGGAATGGGAAGCGGAGATCGCCAAGATTTCGCGCCGCGCGGTGCGCCGCGTGATTGCCAATCCGCTCGACATCGCGCAATACATCACCCAGTTCTTCAGCCTGGCCAAGTCGATCAAGAAGGCCAACAAATCCAGCGGCAACGACCTGGCCCTGCGCAACAACTTCGAGCAGCTGGTGGAGCTGGGCAAGAGCAACAAGCAGGTCGACGCCAACGACCAGCACGTGATCAACATCGTCGACTGGCTGTGGCAGTACGCGTTTGAACAGCGCGCCTCCGACATCCACCTCGAACCCAAGCGCGACATGGCGGCGATCCGCTTCCGCATCGACGGCGTGCTGCACCAGGTGTACCAGGTGCCGGCGGTGGTGATGATCGCCATGACCGCGCGCATCAAGCTGCTGGGGCGCATGGACGTGATTGAAAAGCGCCGCCCGCAGGACGGCCGCATCAAGACCCGCACCGCTGGCGGCCAGGAAGTCGAGCTGCGCCTGTCCACCCTGCCAACCGCGTTTGGCGAAAAGCTGGTGATGCGCATCTTCGATCCGGACGTGGTGGTCAAGACCCTGCCGGAACTGGGCTTCCCGCTGGACGACGCGCAACGCTGGGACGCGCTGACCCAGCGCCCGCACGGCATCATCCTGGTCACCGGCCCGACCGGCTCCGGCAAGACCACCACCCTGTACACCACCCTGAAAGCGCTGGCCACCTCCGAGGTCAACGTCTGCACGGTGGAAGACCCGATCGAGATGGTGGAGCCGGCCTTCAACCAGATGCAGGTGCAGCCCGGCATCGACCTGTCGTTTGCCGACGGCGTGCGCGCGCTGATGCGGCAAGACCCGGACATCATCATGGTGGGCGAGATCCGCGATCTGGCCACCGCCGAAATGGCGATCCAGGCGGCGCTAACCGGCCACCTGGTGCTGTCCACCCTGCATACCAACGACGCGCCCTCGGCGGTGATGCGACTGCTGGAACTGGGCGTGCCCTACTACCTGCTGGAAGCGACGCTGATCGGCATCATGGCGCAGCGCCTGGTGCGCACCCTGTGCGAGGACTGCAAGGCCGAAGGCGGCGAACTGAGCGACGAGATCTGGCACAGCCTGGCCGGCGAATGGCAGTTGCCGAAGCCGGCAACCATCTACAAACCGGTCGGCTGCCCGGAATGCCGCCAGACCGGCTATCGCGGCAGGACCGGACTGTACGAACTGCTGACCGTGACCGAAGCCTTCAGTTCCCAGGTGCGCGAAGAAACCGACATCCAGGCCCTGCGGCGCCAGAGCGTGGCGGACGGCATGAAACCCTTGCGCATCGCCGGCGCGCTGAAGATTCAGGAAGGCGTCACCACCGCCGACGAAGTGCTGAAAGTCACCGCAGCCTTGGGACTCAAATAAAAAAGCCCTTTGCAATTTAGCGGGAGCAGTCTATAATACGGCCTCTTTCGGGGGTCGTTAGCTCAGCTGGTAGAGCAGCGGACTTTTAATCCGTTGGTCGCAGGTTCGAATCCCGCACGGCCTACCACCGAATTCCTAAAAAAGCTTCCACACGGAAGCTTTTTTTTCGTCCATTCTCCGCACGGGCAGCCGCTGGTGTAAGCTAGGGGTAAAGCGCGCGATGCGCCGGACTCCTGGGGATGATATGAGTGCAGGGCGAGGCAAACGGAAACAGCTGCTGCTGGCCGCGTGTTTCATTCCTTTGCTGGCCGCCGCCGAGGCGCAACAGCCGGTGCAGTTGCGCACCGCCGCCCAAGAAGGCACCGAACCCAAGTTCATTGCTGACGGCAGGGGCCGCATTGGCGGCCTGTGCATCGACATCATGCGCGCCGTCGAGCAAATCGATCCCGGCCTGCGCTTCGTCGGCGACCAGCTCTGGAAACCCCTGATCCGCGCCTATTCGGAACTGGAAGCCGGCCTGGAGGATGTACAGTGCGCCGTGCAGCGGACCGTCGACCGCGAAAAGCGTTTCAACTTCATTGGTCCGTCGCTGTACGCCATTGAATACCACTTCCTGTTACGCCAGAACGACAACGCCGTCATTCAGAGCTGGGACGACGTGCGCAAGCTGGCGCCCAACGGCATCGTGCTGGTCAACCGCGGCTTTGCCGCCGGCGATATCGTGGCGGCGATGGGCGGCATCGAAGTCGACGCCAGCTCCACCAGCCCGGAATTGAACCTGCAAAAATTGATCGCTGGCCGCGGCCGCCTGTACTTCCATCGCGGCCCCGGCCTGCAAAAACTGCTGCAGCGCACCGGCACTGCCGACAAGATCAAAATTCTGCCGCAAGTGATGTACAGCGCGAATTTGTACTTCGCCACCAGCAAGCAACTGGACAGCAAAATCAGCGAGCGCCTGGCCGCCGCACTGAACCAGCTGGAAAAGAAAGGCGAGCTGGAACGCCTGATGCGGAAATGGGACTGAAGTGGTGGCAATTGGTGAGTATTTCCACTAATCAACAATGTTAGAATCGCCAGCTTACCCACCCAGGCCGATTTCATGAAACCATCCTTACTCATTATGGCCGCCCTGCTGCTGGCCAGCACCGTCCATGCTGCCGATGTGCCGCGCAAATACGGCATTCTCTCGCTGGTTGGCGACAGCATCTCCACCGTCACCTATGTGCCGGAAATCGGCAGCCGCACCGACATCAACGACAAGCAGGTGTACTCGCTGGGCGAGAATACCCTGTTCGACGAAGCCGCCATCCGCGCCACCAGCGCCGCCGTGCAGGAAGTCCAGCCAGCGGCTGGCCGCTTCCTGATGCTGAGCACCGACGCCGGCCTGCACCAGAAGCAAAACGCCATGTTTGACGATCCCGCCGGCAACCAGGCCGACCGCGACTTCCTGAAAAGCCTGTGGAAAGACAAGGGCATCACCCATCTGATCCTGGTCACCAAATACCGCGCTGACACCGAGCTGAAGTTCATGAACGAATCGGGCGGCACCGGCAAGATCGAAGGGCTGGGCTTCTACATGGACAACCGCGTGGAGGTGGTCTCCCATAACGACAAAAAGGACCAGCATCACAGCAACCGGGGCGTCCTGATGCCGTTCGCTTACATCAAGCTGCGCCTGATCAATGCGGATACGCTGGCGGTGGAAGGTGAAGTGCGTCTCAAGCAGAGCCAGATGGTCACCTACGCGCAGGATGCCGACGAGCGCGCGGTGCGCACCTGGGGCGCGCTCACCGCCAAGCAAAAGACTGACTACCTCGACCACCTGCTGCGCGAGGCCGTCAGCGAAGGCGTGCCGCGCCTGCTCAAGCAATAATCTGTCACCCGCATCCGCGCCTGCTCTATACTTTCCCTCACAAGGAAACCAGAGGAGAGCTCATGTTGTCGAAGGGATTGCGCTGCGGGCTGACGCTGCTGTGCGCCTTGCTGGGCGCGCCGGCGCTTGCCGCCCCGGTCACGGTCCTGAAGGTGGTGGCGCAGGAAGGCACCGAGCCCAAATTCATTCCGGCCGGCATCGGCCGCGTGGTGGGTGTGTGCATCGACCTGTTCCGCGCCATCGAGCGTACCGATCCGTCCCTGCAGTTTGTCGGCGACCAGCAATGGCTGCCGCTGCTGCGCGCCCACTCCGAACTGGCCACCCACCAGCATGACGCCCTGTGCGCCGTGCAAAAAACCGACGAGCGCGCGCGCCAGTATGTCTTCCTCGATCCGCCGCTGTTCCAGTTGCGCTATCAGTTGATCGCGCGCGCCGACGACACCGCCGTCATCAACAACTGGGACGATGTGCGCGCACTCGGCCCCAAGGCCATCATCCTGACCAACCGCGGCTACACCACGCCGGAAATGCTGGAACGCGTGGGCGGCCTGCACGTCGATCCCAGCGCCACCAGCCCCGCCATCAACCTGCAAAAACTGGCGGCCGGACGCGGCCGCTTCTTCCTGCACCGCGCGCCCGGCATGCAGGGCTTCATCGACCGCGCCGGGGTTGCCGGCAAAGTGAAAATCCTGCCCACCGTGATGGCCACCACCAACGTCTACATGGCGATGGGCACCCACGTCGAGCCGGCCGTGCGCCAGCGCGTGCAGCGCGCCGTCCAACAGCTGGAGAAATCCGGCGAGCTGGCGCGGCTGCTCAATAAGTGGGACTAGCGTCGGGCAACGCCGGCGGCCAATCAATCACCAATCATCCGCGCCTTGCCCGAGACCCGGATTGAGCTGCCCGGCTGGTTGGGAATCTGCACCTGCAGATGGCAAGGCGCGCCCATGTCCTCGCCCTGGATGATATCGATGGCGCCGCCATGCGGCCAATCCAGGTCGCGCAGATAACCGGCCAGTGCCGCCGCGGCCGCGCCGGTGGCAGGATCTTCATACACGCCGCCGGAGGCAAACGGGTTGCGCGCATGGAAGCGCTGCGGCGTCTCGGCATACACCAGCGAAATGGTGGTCAGGCCATAGCGCTGCATCAGGCTGCGGCCGGCGCCCAGCTCATAGTGCATGGCGCGCAGCTTGTCGCGGCTGGCCAGCGCCAGCACCAGATGGTGCACGCCGCCATTGGCGATGGCCGGCGGAATACGGTCATCCAGATCGGCCACGGTGTAGCCGAACAGCGTCAAGGCTTCCTGCACCAGGGCCGGCGCGGCCGGCGAACTGGAGGTGGCCGGCGATTGCAGCGCGGCGGTGGCGCCGTCGCCATGGGCGCGGCCCTCCACCGTCACGCGGGTGTGGTTGGTGGTCAGCGGAAAAATGCCATCGCCATTCTGCTGCGCCAGCACGGCGCCCAGCGCGATGGTGGCGTGGCCGCAGAACGCCACCTCGCCGTCCGGCGAAAAATAGCGCACCCGCCAGCCATCCTCATGCGGCGCGGCAAACACGGTTTCAGAATATCCCATCTCGGCGGCGATGCGCTGCATGGCCGGTTCTTCCGGCAGCGAGGCGCGTATCATCACGCCGGCCGGATTGCCGCCAGCGTCGCCGCTGGTGAAAGCTGCAACTTTGTGAACCTTGGTAATGGTCTGCATGTTGTCTCCGTGATCTGAAAAGAAGGAAAACTTGATTGACAGCAATGACGGTTATGGCCACTATCTTTGTTTCACTGACTCTAAAGCGAACTCGCCATGACTATACCGCGACTTTCTCTTCTTGCCTTCATCATAACGGCCCAATTGACGGGCCAGGCTTTTGCGGCTGACACCGCGGCGGCCAAGCACGCCATCACTCACGAGGATGTATGGCTGATGAAGCGCGTGGGTGCGCCCCAACCCAGCCCGGACGGGCGTTGGGCCGTGTTCTCCGTCACCGATCCGGCGTACGACAGCAAGGAACAATGGTCGGACCTGTGGATCAAATCGCTGACCGACGACGCCCCGGCGCGCCGGCTGACCTTCAGCAAAGGCGGCGAAGGCTCGGTCAACTGGTCGCCGGACGGCAGGCAGCTGATCTTCATCGCCAGGCGCGACGGCGACGACGCCGGCCAGATCTACCGCATCGACGTGGCGGGCGGCGGCGAAGCGCAGCGCCTGACCACCCTGACCCTGGGCGCGCGCCAGCCGAAGTTCAGCCCGGACGGCAAACAGATCCTGTTCGTCAGCGACATCTACCCTGGCAACACCAGCGAAGAGGACGTCAAGAAAACCGCCAAGGAACGCAAGGACCGCAAGTACAACGTGCGCGCCTACGAAACCTTCCCGCCGCGCTTCTTCGACAAATGGCTGGACGACAAAAAAGTGCGCCTGTTCGTGATGGACGCCGAGCTCGGCGCCAAGCCGCGCGACCTGCTGAGCGCGACCAAACTGGCCGCCCTGCCCGGCTTTGGCGGCGGCCAGGGCGACGAAGGCCAATCGCTGGATGCGATCTGGGCGCCGGACGGCAAGTCCATTGTGTTCTCCGCCTCGATCAACCGCGACGAGCTGGCGCGCGCCTCGGGCTACACGCAAATCTTCAGCCTGCCGGTGGCCGGCGGCGAAGCGACCCAGCTGACCGCCGACAAGCGCAGCTACAGCAACCTCAAGTTCAGCGCCGACGGCAAAACCCTGTTCACCCTGACCGAAGCCGAAGAACCGGGCAAGGTGTACGACCTGAGCCGCCTGGCCAGCCTGTCGTGGCCGGTGACCAGCGCCACGCCGAAAATCCTGACCGCGTCGCTGGACCGCTCGATCTCGCGCTACGCCCTGCCGGCCGGCAGCAACCGGGTGATCTTCAGCTTCGAGCACGCCGGCCTGGAGCAACTGCACTCCATCAACTACCACGGCGGCGACCTGCGCGACGAGCCCTCGCTGCCGACCGGCAGCATTGGTTCGCTGAACGCGGGCGGCAAGGCGCTGGTGGGCGTATGGGAATCGTCGATCAACCCGCCGGAGGTGTACGCCTTCGGCAACGGCGCGCCCAAGCGGCTGACCTCGTTCAACACCGAACGCGCGGCCAGCATCGACTGGCAAGCGCCGGAGCACTTCTGGTTCAAGGCCAGCGACGGCCGCATGATCCACAACATGCTCGTCAAGCCGGCCAACTTTGACCCCGACAAAAAGTACCCGCTGTTCGCCGTCATCCACGGCGGCGCGGCCAATATGTGGCGCGACCAGTTCGTCATCCGCTGGAACTACCACCTGCTGGCGCAGCCGGGCTACGTGGTGCTGCTGACCGACTACAAAGGCTCGACCGGCTACGGCGAAGAATTCGCCCGCGCCATCCAGGGCGATCCGTTGAAAGGCCCGGCTGACGAAGTCAACGAAGCGGTTGACGAAGCGGTCAAAAAATACAGCTACATCGACGGCAGCAAACTGGCCGCGGGCGGCGCCAGCTACGGCGGCCACCTGGCCAACTGGCTGCAGGCCACCACCACGCGCTACAAAGCCATCGTCTCGCACGCCGGCGAAATGGACCTCATCATGCAATGGGGCACCAGCGACAGCGTCTGGGGGCGCGAAGTCAACAGCGGCGGCCCGGTGTGGGGCGACAAAGCCGTGTGGCGCGAACAGAGCCCGGTGCTTCAGGCGGGCAACCACGAGAAAGGCACCGGCTTCAAGACGCCGATCCTGATCTCGGTGGGCGAGCTGGACTACCGCGTCCCGGCCAACAACGCCCTGATGAACTTCGCCACCCAGCAGCGCCTGAACGTCCCGAGCAAACTGCTGGTCTTCCCGGACGAAAACCACTGGATCCTCAAAGGCGAAAACAGCCGTTACTTCTACAACGAAGTGCACGGCTGGCTGGCGAAATACCTGAAGTAATCAAACTCCGGGGTCAGGTCCGCCATTTCTACACGGCCTCTGCCGTAGCTTTGCGCTACGGCAGAGGCCGTGTAGAAATGGCGGACCTGACCCCGGATTGTTTAGTTGAAGCTCAGGCCGCTGGTGCTGGCGTTGTTCAGCTTTTGCGCCTTGAGGTCGATGGTGAAGTGGTCGCTTGGCTTGCCGGAGCCCAGCCCTTTCAGGATCGCGAATACTTGCTTGAACTGCGACTGGAACGCCACATGCACCGGGTTCTGGTCAGACAGTTGATCCCCCACCTTGATGATCGCCGCCGGCGATGCCGGGAACGCATTCATCAACACTTTGTACTGCGCCACCCGCTCGGCGCCCATGTCGCGCAGCGCCAGTTCGCCGGCGTACACGGTGCGGTGGAAGTCGCCGTAGAATTCATATGCGCTGATCTTGGCGAAGTCGGCCAGTTTCAGATTCGCAGCTGCGGCGATCTGCTCGGCTTTGGCGGCCGCTGCCGCCCAGTCGGCCGTCAGCTGGCTGGCAGCCACGCCGCCAGCCGCTACCGTGCCTTTGGCAGCGCAGCCAGCCGTCAGCGGCAGTACCGTCGGATTGTCTTTCAGCTGCGCCAGCGTGACCCTGGTTTGCAGCTGCGACAGGATCAGCATCTGGCGCGCGTCCAGCGACATCGCCGCTTCCTTCATTTCGCACGGCCAGTAGTCCCCCATGAAGCGCAGGCGCGACAGTTCGCCAAAGTAGGTACGCGTGAACTCGCCATATGATTTGCTGTCGAGGATGCCGCGGTTCCAGCGCTTGGCGATATCGCCGGCCGCGCTGCTGCCCTGCAGATAGTCATACTCCACCTGGTACAGCGGGAACAGTTCGTTGTGGCGCGCGACGTTGCTCAGGCCGACGGTCTGCACGTCGATCAGATCCTTGCTCTGGTAGCTGACGATTTTGTACGCCGCCCCAAACACCGCCAGCGACGGCGATTGCACGTTGACCAGGTAATTGCCGGCGCTATCCTTGTAATCGTTGGTGCCGTTGAAGTGCATGTGGCCGCCCACGTGCAGCGGCAGACCGGTGGCCGCCAGCGCCGCCGTGGTGGCCGCGGCCGGCATGCGCGAGACCTGGAACGCGCCTGGCTTGAACACGGCTTTCATCGCATCGGTCTGGTTGGCGTAGAAGTCCATGGTCGGATAGTGCGAGAACGACATCAGCTGCTTGCCCTGCGCCTTGGCGCGCGCCGCCACCGATTTGATCCACTCGATCTGGTGGATCTTGTGGGTCAGCATTTTGTTCCAGCCCGCGTCGCCGGCATTGTCATAGCCCTTGAAGTATTTCGGGTTGGCCGGATCGAAGTTGGCATTCGGCGCGTGCACATTGCCGTCCAGCGCCAGCAGCCAGATGCCTTTCACCGGCTCCACCAGGTAGCTGGCGTCGACCATGTTGACGCAGCGGCTGTAGGTCTTGCCCGCCACCTTGTACTTGCCGCCCTCGCCTTCGGTGCAGATTTCGAACTGGCGCTTGCTCAGGTCGGCCGCGGCGCTGGCCGCCTCGTAGCTGTATTTGCCGTCGGCGTAGCTGCTGAACGGCGTTTCCCAGTAGATGTCGCTCTTGTTGGGCGCGTAGCCGAATTCGCCCAGCTTGCTCATCAGCTTTTCGTAGCCCTGCTCCATCAGCTGGTTGGTGCAGACCACGGCCGGGTCCCTGGCCTTGCAGGCGGCGTTGTTGACGGCGTAGATTTTCTGCTCCTTGCCATCCTTGGTCAGGAAGTCGTTCTTGCCCGCCTCGTCATCGTCATACGGCTCGTTGGGATCGTGGTTGCCGGGCGCGATGAAGAAGCGCATGCCCTTGGCCTGGTATTCGTGCAGGATGTCGGCCAGACCGTCGATGTTGATCGGCTGGGCGTCGTCCGAGATATCGCCCGGCATGGCCACCAGGCGGATGCCCTTGCCATACGCATCATCCAGCGCGGCGCGGAAGGCGAAGTAGTTTTCGTTGAACAGGCGCGTCGAGGTCAGTTGCGCGTACATGGTGCGGATGGTGGCGTTCTTGCCATCCTTGGTGGGGATGCCGGCAAACTGGCTGCTTTTCAGATCGCCGTATATGTTCTCGAAGTGCACGTCGCTCAGGAAGGCGACGGCGGTGGAGTTGAAACCGTCGCCCGGGTTGGTTTCGGTAACCGGCACGCCATCGCTGCCGCAGGCCGCCAGCAAGGCGGCGACAGCGGCGGCCGTCAACGCCGCCGCAGGTAACACTAAACGCATACAAAACTCCGTCAGGCTGGTTAAAAGTCGGCGCATTGTTGCACCGGCAAATGACAGCCTGATTACATTTTGGAAGCGCTCCCAGTTTTTTTATGCCGCCTTGGCCGCAGCCGGTTGCGCGGCCCCGGCCACCGCCGGTTTGCGGATCATCATGACGATGGCGGCCGCGATCAGGCAGGCCGCGCCAGCCGCAAACAGCGCCGGGTTGTAGGTCAGCAGCAAGGTACGGATGCGGCCGGCGCCATACGCGGCCACCGCCGCGCCCAGCTGGTGGGCGGCAAAGATCCAGCCAAACACCATGCCGGCTTTTTCCTTGCCGAAGGTGGCGCCGGTCAGGCGCACGGTCGGCGGCACGGTGGCGATCCAGTCCAGGCCGTAGAACATGGCAAAGGTCGACAAGCCATACAGCGTGAATTCGGAATACGGCAGCCACAGCAGCGACAAGCCGCGCAAGCCGTAGTACATCAGCAGCAGCTTGCGGTTGTCATAGCGGTCCGACAGCCAGCCGGAGCCGATGGTGCCAACCAGGTCGAACGCCCCCATCATGGCCAGCACCGACGCCGCCGGCACCGGACCCAGGCCGGCATCGCCGCACAGCGAGATGAAGTGGGTCTGAATCAGGCCGTTGGTGCTCAGGCCGCAGATGAAGAAGGTGCCGGCCAAAATCCAGAACACGCTGCTGCGCGAGGCTTCCGCCAGAATTTTGAATGGCGTCGCCAGCGTGACGCGCATGGCTGCCGCCGGCGCGGCCGGCGCGGTACCGGGCGCCGCGCCATAGGGCGCCAGGCCGACATCGCCCGGACGATTACGCATCAGCAGGTACACCGCCACCGCCATCACCGCGCACGCCAGGAATACCGGCAGCACGGCCATGCGCCAGCCCATGTGCTCGATCATCCAGGCGCCCACCGGCAAGAAGATCAACTGCCCGGTGGCCGAACTGGCCGTCAGGATGCCGACCACCAGACCGCGATGGCTGTCGAACCAGCGGTTGGACACCACCGCGCTCAGCACCAGCGCCGTCATGCCGGAGCCGACGCCCAGCATGATCCCCCAGAACAGCACCAGGTGCCAGAACTGCGTCATCTGCGTGGCCAGCGCCATGCCGGCCGCCACCAGCGTCAGCGCGGTGACCACCACATTGCGCAGGCCAAAGCGCTCCATGAAGATGGCCGCAAACGGCCCCATCAGGCCAAACAGGGCGAACCGCACCGCCAGCGCGGACGAGATCTGCTCCACGTCCCAGCCAAACTCCCTGGACAGCGGCTGCAGCAGCGCTCCCGGCAAGCCCAGCGCGGCTGCCGAGGACAGCCCGGTGAAAAACGTCAGGGTGACGATCACCCACGAAAAATGCAGGCCACGCCGCTGCAGCCAGTTGGATAAAGCTTGTGCAAACATGAAGATCCTCACGATGGCGATGCGCGCCGGAGGGCACGCTTTCCGCCATTTTAGATTACGATCATCATGAATACAAGCAAAAAGGTGGCGCCCGGCCGCGTCAGGGGTGCGCGGGCGGGCGCCAGGGTGGGCGGGCGTGGGGGTGAGCCCGCCTGCCCTTTACTTGATGCGCAGCGAGCTTTGAACTTTGTTCACGCCCTTGACGTTACGTGCCACGTCCACGGCCTTGTCCACTTCCGCCTGCGATGGCACGAAGCCGCTCAGCATCACGGTGCCGTTGGTGGTTTCCACATGCACGTCCAGCGATTTCAGCGCCGGCTCGGCCATCAGCTCGGTTTTGACCTTGGTGGTGATGGCGGTGTCTGCCAGTGCATCCTTGGCCAGCTCGGTTTTGGAACGGGCTTCGCACGAGGCTTTGTCGGTGCCGGTCAGGGCGCTGCAGTCGATGCCGGTCTGTGCCGTATCGGCGGCTTTCTTGCCCGCCTTGGCGTCATTCACCCATGCGGTGTGCTGCGCCTTGGCGCCGCTCAGGCAGCTGTCCTTGTCAGCACCGGACTTGGCGGCACACTGGGCTTTGGCCAGGTCGTACTGGGCGTCAGCCACATTGATTTGCGCTTTCTCGATGGACTTTTTGTCGTTCTTGTATTGCATGGCGGCGGTCGATTCGGCGTTGGCGCGATTGACCTTGGCCTGCTCCTGGCAGACATCCTTGGCATTACCCGATTGTGCATCGCAGGCGGCCTTGGCAGTTTTGTAGTCGGCGTCGGACTTGTTGATCGCCGCTTTGTACGCCACGGTGTCGTTATTTGGAGTGGCGGCGAAGGCAGCGCTGGCCGCAGTGGCCAGCACGAAACAGAGTAACTTATTCATGATGTGTCCCTCTTGTGGTGGTTGGTGGACACATTAAACGCCTGCACAGCCGAGCACTCCGTGCGGAAACGTACACAGTTCGGGATTTTATTGGTCCTGCAACAGCCCTTTTTGCCACAGGCGATCGGCCTGTTCAAACAGCGGCAGGCCGGGCGCGAAGGCGGCGCCGGTCGGCGCCAGTTGCAGCCAGGTCAGGGTGCTGTGCGAACCGCTGGCTGGCGAGGGCTGGCGCACCTGGCGCATCCAGCTGGCCACGGCGGCATACTGTTCCGGATGACGTTGCTGTATCCACGCCAGCGCCACCAGGTCGGCATAGCCTTCCTCGCGGCGGGTATCGCGCAGCGCGTGGCGTGCAGCTTGCGACGGTTGCTCCTCAAAGCCGGCCGGCACCGCATGCCAGTTGCCCTGCGCGTAGCGCCAGCAATGACCGATCTCGTGCGCCACCATGGCTTCAATCATCAGCGCGCGTTGCGCTGGCGGGACGGTGTCCAGAATGTCTTCCGCGTTCGGGTTGCCGCGCATCGACAGCACCAGCTTGCAGCGGCCGTTGTCGTAGCCCAGCGCCAGCGGCACGTCGGTCGGGCGCGCCTGCGGCTGCACCGTGATATCCAGCGGCAGCTTGAGCTCCTGCTTGGCGTAGGCCAGCACGGCGGAACCGGCTTTCAGCCAGCGGATTTCCATCTCGGTCAAATCGGCAGCGGAAGCCAGCGAGGACGTCAACAGCAGCAGGGGGAGGAAGGCGCGTTTGATCATGGTGATCAAACTGTAGCACGCGCCGGGCAAGAATTATTGCCCGGCGGCAGTTTTATTACTACGTAGAAAAAGAGGAATGCTTACTTGCCCAACAAGGTGTTGGCGGTCTTGAATTCCGGACGGATGTCGTTTGGTACAGCTTTCATTTTATCCAAAGCCTTTTGCACATCAGGGCGGATGACCACGTACTTGCTCATCATGTCCTTGGCGCGCGCATAGTCGCCGGTGGCTTCGATGGTCAGGAACTCGCGGTCCAGGTCGATCACGGCTTGCTTGATCTTGCCGAAGTCCACCGAGAAGGTGCCGTCGCCATGCGAGATGAAACCGCCCTTGTCCAGCAGGTAGTTCACCTGGATCGCCATGCCGCGCGCATGCGAATCGGTCAGGCCGAAGTGCAGCGTGCGGAACGCCGATGCCAGGAAGGTGGTGTACAGCTTACGCTCGGCTGCCTCACCCTGCCCCAGCGTGCCTTTCAGCTGGCCCTTGTCCATCATGTAGCCCAGCGCGTACAGGCCGGTGATATCGGCCTTGGCTTCTTCGATGGTCGAATAGGCTTCCTTCAGATCCTGACGCGGAGTCGATTCCTTGCCATCGTTTTTGGTGATGTGCGGGCCGAGGCCGTGCGTGATTTCATGCGCCAGGATGTGGGTAAAGAAGGAATCGAAGTCGACGTCCTTCTGGTCGGCCGGACGCAGTACCAGCCTGGCGATCGGCGTCAGCGTCGATTTGAATTTGGCCTGCTGCACGTTCTTCAGCATCACGCGCTTGGAGCCGCGCTGGCTGATGATGCGCTCATCGTTCGGCAGATTGTAGGCGGCGGTTTGCACGCCCATATTGCCGTCGCCGGCGCCGTAGACCTGGTTCACCACCACCATCGGCGCCAGCGCGCCGACCTTGGGATTGCGGTACTGCGCATCCAGCGGCAGATTGTCTTCCAGCTCCTGCATATGCGTGGCGAAGAAGTCCAGCTTTTGCGTTTCCTTCTGATCGCGGATATTCACGTAGGCTTCAAACGCGGCCTTGTAGCCAAACAGCTCGTCGTTGTAGGTCTCGTAAGGGCCGATGGTGATGTCGACCGGCGAGTCGAGATCCATCCAGGCGAAATCGGACGCCAGGTAGTCGTTGCTGAGGAAGGCGTCGGCGCGCAGTTCCAGGAATTTTTTCAGCGAGGCGTTATCGGTATCGGCGGCGGCCTGCTTCAGCAGGGCGGCGGCCTTTTCCAGATCGGCCTTGTATTCGTCCGAATACTTCACGGTGGTGAACAGGCCATCCTTGTTCTTGCGGATGGTGGTGAAGAACCACTGCGCCTGCTCCTTGTCCACCGCCGGCAGGGCATTCATCCATTTTTCCAGCTCGGCCTTGGTGGCGTCTTCCGGATAGAAGTTGCCGCCTTCCGGCTTCTTGCCGGGCACCTTGATGCCGGCCACTTCGGCGGGCAGGAAGGACTGGTGATCATCGAGGATGGACCACGGGCCTTTGTTCAGCCAGAAGTAGTTCAGGCGCGCCTTGCCCAGCGGCGTGGTGTCCTTCTTCAGCGCGGCCCACAGAGCCTCGTTGCCGGACCAGCGCTGGCGCAGCTGCAGCACGTCGATGATCTTGGCCGCTTCGATCAGTTTGGCGATGGCTTTCTTGTCGCCGGCGGAGAGATGGCTGGTGTCCGCGGTCAGCGCGATCGGCGCGTAACGCTGGCTCATTTTGTTGAGTTGATGGACGTCGGCCGGTGCGGCACAGGCAGTGGCACAGGCGATCGCCAGGGCCAGCGGAAGCAGGATTGTTTTCATGTGGTCCTCTTGTGGAGTGAGGACCACATTGTAATGCAGGCGGCAGCCTCAATAGCGGACGAAATTGGCCTCGTCCACGTTGCTGACGAAACGTTCGTTATGCTGCCTGCGCGTGGCCGGCGCCTGCGCCGCACGCTGACGCGTCTCGCGTGCCGCACTGCGCACGGCCTGGTTGGCCGCATCCAGCGCCCCCACCTTGAAGAAGCCCATCGCCGTTTGCAGTTCGCTGGCCTGCGTGCTCATTTCTTCCGCAGTGGAGGCCAGCTCCTCCGAGCCGGCCGCGTTCTGCTGGGTGGTCTGGCTCAGTTGCGTGATGGCGGAGTTGATCTGCGCCAGACCGCTCGACTGCTCCTCCGATGCGGCGGTAATTTCCTGCACCAGGTCGGAAGTCTTCTTGATGCTGGGGACCATCTCGTCCAGCATATGGCCGGCCCGCTCGGCCAGATCCACGCTGCTGGAGGCGACCTGGCCGATTTCCTGGGCCGCGACCTGGCTGCGCTCCGCCAGCTTGCGCACCTCGGCCGCCACCACGGCAAAGCCCTTGCCATGCTCGCCGGCGCGCGCCGCCTCGATGGCCGCGTTCAGCGCCAGCAGATTGGTCTGATAGGCGATGTCGTCGATGATCACCACCTTGGCGGCAATCTGCTTCATCGCCGCCACCGTCGACTTGACCGCCTCGCCGCCTTCGGTGGCTTCGCCGGAAGCCTTGCAGGCAATGGCGTCCGTGACCTTGGCATTCTCGGTATTCTGCGATACCGACGCCGTCATCTGCTCGACCGACGCCGATGTCTCTTCCACGCTGGCCGCCTGCTGGCTGGCTGCCTGCGCCAGCGACTGCGCCGTGGAGCTGACTTCTTCCGAGGCCGCCGCCAGCGCTTCCGCATTGGCATTCACTTCGCTGACCACGTGCGCCAGCCGCACCATGGTGTTGTTGGCATAGGACTTCAGCTCGGCGAAAGCCCCCTCGTAATCCTTGTCGATGCTTTGCGTGAGATCGCCTTCGGACATGGCCCCCATCACGCGCACCACGTCGCCGATGCTGGCGCCGGTGGTGATGGCCAACTGATTCAAGCCCTCGCCCATCTCGCGCTGGAAGCCCTGCAAGCCGTTCAGGTCCACCCGCGCATCGAAATTGCCGCGGTTGGCGGCAGCCACCACCAGGCGCTGGCCGTCGATCACCTGCCGCAGTTTGCTGATCATGTTTTTCACCGCGAACAGCATGCTGGTGTGATCGCCGTTGCGCGTGACCACTTCGCCGCTCAAATCGCCGTTGCTAATCCGCTGCATGATCTCTGCCGCATACGCAGGCTCGCCGCCCAGGCTGCGCATCAGGTTACGCGTAATCAGCACCGCAATCGCGACCGACAGCAGCAAGGCCACCGACGCCAGGATGATCACCACGTTGCGTGTGGACTCATAGGTATCGCGCGCATCCTTGGCACTCTGGTCCATCAAGCTGCTCTGCAGCTTGGACAGCGCCTCCAGCGAAGCCCAGTAAGCATTATTGGCCGCGGCAAAATCATTGCGCACGAATTCCGCGCCACGCTTGCTGTCGGTGCGAACCAGTTCATACGCCTGTTCATATTTGGGATTCAGCGCGTCGCCCTTGGCGGTGATTTCCTTGAACAGTTCACGGCCGCGTTCAGTGCTGATCAGTTTATCCATGCGCGCCAGCGCTTCGGCCACCTTGTGGCGGTTCGCTTCAACGTTGTTGCGGAATTTATCGCGCTCGGCATCGCTCGTGGCAAGCAACATGCTACGCAGTTGACGGCCATTGTCGATGGTGAGCTTGATGGCCTCATTGCCCAGGACAATTTTCGGATAGCGGTCTTCCATGATCAGCTGCATGGCGCTGTTGATGGATGACAGTTTGCTGATGCTGACTGCCGAAAGTATCAACAACAGCAGAACGACGATCCCGAAACCCAGACCCAGGCGGGTTGCCACTCTCATGTTCGTGAACATAATCTCTCCAGTAGATCAATGCCGACGGAAGAAGCAATGCGGATGCAGTCGGAACATCATGCCACGCGTAAGTTCGTCAACGCAAGCGGGACGTCCCGACTGTTGCGTGGCAGAGAGTATGGAAGGGAGGAGAGACAACGCTTCGGACCAGCGGCACATCTGCCGCTGGCCTCTTCCGCGTAATGGGTAGTGAAATGAGAGTGACTTACTGCGCTCTGATGGTGCCGTTCTGCGCCACCTGCGACAACTGCGCCGACGGCTGCCAGCCGGCACCCAGCGCACGTGCCACCGAGACGGCGGCCAGCAGGCGCTGGGTGTTGATCTGTACCGCCGCGCGATCGGCCGCCAGCGCGCTGCGCTGGGCATCGGTCACGTCGAGGTAGGTCGACACGCCACGCTCGTAACGCGCACGCGCCACCAGGTAGCCGCGCGCCGCCGCCACCTGCGAGGCCTGCTGCGCCTCGCCCTGCATCTGACGCTGCTGCACGTCCGACAGCGCATCCTCCACTTCGCGCAGTGCGGTCAGCAGTTTGGTCTGATGATTGGCCAGCGCCTCTTCGTAACGGGCCTTGGCGATCGCCAGATTGGCCTTGTTGCGGCCACCGTCAAAGATCGGCAGCGACAGCGCCAGCGGACCAACACTGAACTGGCGCGCGTCGCCCTTGGCCAGGTTGCTCAGGCTCTCGGAGGCAAAACCGAAGTTACCGGTCAGCGAGAACGAGGGATAAAACGCCCCTTCCGCCACGCCGATCTGCGCATTGGTGGCGCGCAGGGTCGCCACGCTGCCGGCCAGGTCCGGACGCTGCGACAGCAGGCTGGCCGGCAAGCCGACTGGAATCGCCGGTGGTTGCGGCAGCACGGCGGCATCCGCATTGGCCGCGGTCAGCATCGACGATGGCGAGGCACCGACCAGTGTGGCCAGGCTGTGTTCCAGCAGATTGCGCTGACGCTGCACTTCGTGCAGATCCGCCTGCGCATTGGCGCGCTCGATGCGGGCACGCGAGACGTCCAGTTCATTCGACAGGCCGGCGTCAAAGCGCGCGGTCACCAGGTCCTCGGTTTCACGGCGGGTATCCAGCGCGCCTTTCAGAATGGCGATTTCGGCATCCAGGCCGCGCAGCTGCCAGTAGGTCGTCGCCAGCTGCGACGACAGCATCAGCAGCACGCCGTCACGATCGGCTTCGGCTGCCAGCGCTTGCGCGTCCGAGGCTTCCACCAGACGGCGCACGCGGCCCAGCAGATCCACTTCATACGAGAAGCTGGAACCCACCGAGTAGTTGTTACCCTTGATCGAGCGATGACCCAGCGCCAGGCCTTGCGAGGTCTCGGCCGAGGTGCGCGAGTTCGAAATGCCGGCGTTGACGCTCAACTGCGGCTGCTCGTTGGCGCGCGCCACCCCGGCCTGCTCCAGCGCCTGCACCAGACGCTGAGCGGCCGCTTTCACGCTCGGGTTGTCGCGCAGCGCCGTCTCTTCCAGGCGGTTCAGGGTGGCGTCATTGAACACGGTCCACCATTGGGCCGGCAGGTGTGCTTCGCTGGCGCCGGCCTGCGGCACATGGCGGAACGACGCATCAGCCACATTGGCCGGCGCCTTGAAGTCCGTGCCGACAGTGGCGCAGCCGGTAACGGCCAGGGTGACAGAAACAGCGAGCGTCAGGCGCTTCAAAGCTGAATTCAACATGATTACCTCTCAAATAAAACATTATCCGCGTCATTCCGGCTTGCGCCGGAATGACAGCTTGCACTCTTTAGTGGGCACCGCCGCCGCCCCCCGAAGGAGCTTTGACTTTGTCCGATAACCACAGCACGCCGATGCAGGCAAACAGCACCATCGCCACCAGGAAGAAGCCATCGTTATAGGCCATGACATACGCTTCGCGGCGCACCACGCCGTCGACCGCTTTCAGGGCCATGTCCGAGGCCGTGGCGCTGTCGAAACCCTTGGCGATAAACGACGAGGTCAACGCGCTCAAACGCTCCTGCGTCGCCAGTGCGAAATTGCTCACCGATTCGCCGATGCGCGCCGAGTGGAAATGCTCACGGTTGGTCAGCGCGGTGGCCAGCAGCGCGATGCCGATCGAACCGCCCAGGTTGCGGGTCATGTTGATCAGGCTCGATGCCGATGGTATGTCCTTCGGCTGAATGCCGTTCATCGCAAAGTTCGACAGGGTCAGCATCACAAAAGGCTGGCCCAGCGCGCGCACAATTTGCGACAGCAGCAGCTGGTCGTAGCCGGTGGTGGCGTCCATGTAGGCATTCATCAGACATGAACCGCCGAACAGCAGCAAGCCAAAGCTGCACAGGATGCGGTTGTCGATCTTGGACGACAGCTTGGCCACGAACGGCATGATGAACAGCTGCGGCAGGCCGGCCCACATGATCACTTCACCGATCTGCATCGGCGAGTAGCCCGGAATCTGCGCCAGGAACAGCGGCAGGATGAACGCAGAACCATACAGCCCCATGCCCATCGCCATCGACAGCGCGGTGGCGGCAGCGAAGTTACGCTGACCGTACAAGCCCAGATTGACGAACGGCTGCTTGCGCATGGTGCTGGTCACCACCCACCCCAGCAGGCCGACAATCGCCAGCGCGGCAAAGGTATTGATGAAGGCGGAATCGAACCAGTCCTTGGTGTTGCCCTCTTCCAGGAAGATGGTCAGGCTGCCCAGGCCCATCGCCATGAAGCCGATGCCCAGCCAGTCCGCGCTGAACAACAGCGACAGATTCGGCTTCTCCTCATCAAGACCCAGCGCGATACCGCCAATCAGCAGCAGGCCAGGCACCCAGTTGATGTAGAAGATCGACGGCCAGCCATACAGCTCGCTCAAGTAGCCGCCCAGCGTGGGGCCCATCGATGGCGCCAGCGTGGCGGTCAGGCCGAAGATCGCCATGCCGGTGGCGCGTTTCGACGGCGGCAGCTTGGCCATCACCAGCGTCATCGCCATCGGGATCAGCGCGCCGCCGGTGAAGCCCTGCAGCATGCGGAAGGCGATCATGCTGGGCAGATTCCAGGCGAAGCCGCACAGCGTGGAGAACAACAGGAACAGCGCGGTGGTGCCCATCATGTAGCCGCGCATGGTGAACACGCGCACAAACAGGCCGGTCATCGGAATCACAATGATTTCCGCCACCAGGTAGGCAGTGGCGATCCAGGAGCCCTCTTCCTGCGTGGCGGACAGTGTGCCGAGAATATCCTTCAGCGACGAGTTGGTGATCTGGATATCCAGCACCGCCATGAAGGCCCCCAGCATGCCGGCGGCAACCGCCATCCATGTGCGTGCGGAGACCTTCTCGCTCGGCATCGGCGGGACAAAAGTAGTACTAGCCATGAGAGGCTCCCTGGATTAGTGAGCTTCTTTCTGGTTGATCGCCACTTCAGCGATCGCCGACATGCCAGGCACCAGGCGGCCGCTCAGGGCTTTCACATCTTCCGGCTTGAAGGTGATCTTGACCGGCACGCGCTGCACAATCTTGGTGAAGTTACCGGTGGCGTTATCCGCCGGCAGCAGCGCGAACTGCGCACCCGACGCTGGCGAGAAACTGTCCACCTTGCCGATCAGTTCCTTGCCCGGCAGCGCATCGATAGTCACTTTGACTTCCTGGCCGACCTTCATGTCCGCCAGTTGGGTTTCCTTGAAATTCGCGGTCAGCCACACATTCTCCTGCACGATGGCGGTCAGCTGCTGGCCCGGTTGCACGCGCTGGCCCACTTCGATAGTGCGCTTGCCGATGCGGCCCGACACTGGCGCCAGAATCTTGTTGTACGCCAGTTGTTGTCTGGCGTCCTTCAGCTGCACCTGCAGCACGGCGATCTGCGCGTTCAGCACTTCGCGCGCCGATTTGGCCGAAGCGATTTGCGCTTTGGCGGCGGCCGCGCTGTCCTTGCGCGCGGCCACGTCGGCGGTGGCGCTGGCGCGGGCGGCGACAGCGGCATCCAGTTCGGCTTTCGACACGGCTTTCATCTGGCTGTTATACAGCTGGCCGAAACGCTCGGCATCCTGCCTGGCGCGCACCAGTTGCGCTTCCGACTGCGCCACCTGGGCGGCGGCGGCGCTGGCCTGGGCCTGCACCTGCGCGATCTGCGCGTCAGCCTGCGTGACCTGCTGCTGGGCCGAGGCGATCTGCGCCTGGATCTGCTCCACTTTCACGCCCTGATCGAACGGATCCAGCTCGGCGATCACATCGCCTTCCTTGACCAGCTGGTTATCG
Source organism: Duganella sp. (assembly GCF_039595735.1). NCBI lineage: Bacteria > Pseudomonadati > Pseudomonadota > Betaproteobacteria > Burkholderiales > Oxalobacteraceae > Duganella > Duganella sp. Next base: position 944,483 of record NZ_JBCNLB010000001.1, on the reverse strand, counting down.
TCAATCAGCACTTTGGTAACCACGCCGGCGATGCGGGTCGATACCGGGTGCACGTGGCCGGCCACATAGGCGTTCTCGGTCTCGACATAGAAATGGCTGCGATACCACATGCGGCCGCCGGCGGCCAGGGCGGCCAGCGCAATGATGGCGGCCACCACCAGCACGCGGCGGTTCGGTTGCTGCGCCGGCGCGGCCGGCGCAGCGGCTGGAGCGGCAGGCACGGCACTGAGTTTTTGTTCTTGGGTGGACATGAAGGAGCTCCAGAAAATGAAATGAGATAGGAGCATTATCGCCAGTTTCCGGCCAAAGTCAAGAAATGAAACGATTGCATTTCATTTTTTTTTGGACTAGCATGTCGGCATTCGTTATCATTCACCGCCATGAACACCACCACCGACCTGACCGACGCCGCGCTGGACGAGCAAGATTGCCCGGAAGGCAATTACCCGCCTGATTCGCCGTGCTTTGGCAAGGCCGCCGGCCGCCCGCGCGCGGCCGACAAAGCCGCCCGCCGTGCCGCCCTGCTGCACACGGCCGGCCAGCTGTTCCTGGAAAAAGGCTACAGCAAGGTCAGCCTGGAAATGATTGCGCGCGAAGCGCACGTGGCGGTGCGCACCATCTATGTCAAATTCGGCGGCAAGGCCGGACTGCTGAACGCCGTGATTGCCGATGGCCGCGCGCGCTTCTTCGGCGGCATGGATAATATGGAAACCGATCCGCGCCCGATGGAAGAAATCCTGCGCGACTTCTCGCTGCGCTTCCTGGAACTGATCTCGCTGCCCACCTTCTGCAGCCTGCACCGCATGGTGGTGGCCGAAGCCAAGAGCACGCCGGAACTGGCCGAGACCTTCTTCAACGCCGGTCCGCAGCGCACCCGCGAGGAATTGAACCGCTTCTTCGCCCGTCCGGACATCCGCGCCCAGCTGCGCCCGGACGTGCGGCCGGAACTGCTGCCGGTGTTCCTGCTCAACTGCATCATGGGCGACCAGATGTCACGCCTGCTGTTCCCCATCACCCAGCCGCCCACCATGGATGAGCTGCGCGTGCGCGCCACCGAAGGGCTGGACCTGTTCCTGCGCGGCGTGAAACGCTAAAACGCTCCAAAATTTTGCCATTTGCTCTATACTGATTTTTTACAAACCGGAGTACACATGAGCAAAACGAATCGTCTGGACTGGAGCAAGCAAATCACGCTCATGAACGAGCGCATCAAACACTTCCAGGCCAATCCCGGCCAGGAGCAACTGGACGCTGTCATCGCTGAACTGCAGGCGTACGCCGAGGCGGCGCGCAACGGCGGCATTGAAATTCCGGCCCGCTTCACCGTCAACTGACATGACCCGGCTGCGCTGGCTCTTGCTGGCCGTGGTGCTGGCCATGGCCGGCCTCACGGGCTATTACCACGACCGCAATCCGGAGCGGCGCGCGCTGACCGCGGCTGTGCGTCAGCACGACGGCTCGCCGGGCGCCTATGCCCCCCTGAGCGACGGCGTGACCTATTACGAAGCGGCCGGCCCGGATGACGGCCGCGTGGCCGTGCTGGTGCACGGCTTTTCGGTGCCGTCCTACATCTGGGACCCCACCTTTGCCGCCCTGCGCGATGCCGGCTACCGCGTGATCCGCTACGACCTGTTCGGGCGCGGCATGTCCGACCGGCCGGATGCCGCCTATGACGGCGCCTTCTACGACCGCCAGCTGGACGAGCTGCTCAAGACGCTCAAAGTGGATGGCAAGATCGACTTGTTTGGGCTCTCCTTTGGCGGCTACGTCAGCGCACACTACGCGTCCACGCATCCGCTGCGCATCCGCACCCTGAACCTGGTCGATCCATCGAATACCGCGCCGGCCATTCCATGGCAGCTGGCGGCGCCGCTGCTCGGCCCCTACCTGTTCCAGACCACCGCCGTGCCCACCATGGCGGACAACCAGAGCAGCGACTTTCTACACCCGGAACGATTCCCCGGCTGGGCCGAGCGCTATCGTCCGCAGATGCAGTTTTACGGCTTCGGCCGCGCCTTGTACCGATCGCGTCTGAGCCTGTCGCGGGAAAACTTTGACGCCATCTACGCCAGCATCGCCAGGGCCGGCACGCCGGTGCATCTGATCTGGGGCAAGCAGGACCCGGTGATCCCGGTGGCGCAGGCGGCGCGCATCCGCCAGGCGATGCCCGCAGTGAGCTACACCGAGATCGACCAGTCCGGCCACCTGCCGCAGATGGAGCAGACGGCGCTGTTCAACCAGCACATGCTGGCCTACCTGGCCGCCCACCCATGAAAATCCGCACCCTGCAGGCCGATGATGTGGCGCGCCTGCTGGCGTTTGAACTGGCCAACCGCGCCTGGTTCGAGCAGCACGTGGAAGCGCGCAGTCCGGCCTTCTACTCGGCGGCCGGCGTGGGCGCGCACATTTCGGATTACCTCGACAGCCACCATGCCGGCACCATGCATCCGTGCGTGCTGACCAGCGACGACGGCGCCGCCATCATCGGCCGCGCCAACCTGCGTCAGATCGATCGTGAGGCCGGCACTGGCGAAGTGGGGTATCGCATCGCCGGCAGCGAAGCGCGCCAGGGGCTGGGCTGCCGGGCGCTGGAACACTTGATGGAACTGGCGCGCGGACAGTACCGTCTGCGCGTGCTGAGCGCATGGATCTCGCCGCAGAACATCGGCTCGCGACTGGTCGCGGAAAAATGCGGTTTCACGCGCGACCCGCTGGCCGCGCCGCAGGTGGTACAGGTGAATGGCGAGGATCGCACCTCCCACCTGTACCAATGCCGCTTATAGACAGACTTACTTGCCGCGCGCCTGCGCCACCAGGGCATCCAGCACCTGCAGCGTCGCCGCGCCCAGTTGCGGGCGCGGGATGCCAGGATTGCTGGCGTCCACCATGGTTGGATTGGTCACATAACGGCCTGCCACCACCAGCGTCGGCGTGCTGGTAACTTCATACGCAGCCGCCACACGGCCGGCTCCCTTCAGGCGCGTCATCACAGCGAACGAATTGTAGGTGGCGGTGAACTTCTCCTTGTCGATGCCGTTCTTCACCGCCCAGTCGATATTATCGGCATCGCTCTTCAGGCGCTTGCGCTCGACGTGCCAGGTGTTGAGGATCTTGGCGTGCAGCTGCTCCTCCAGCTTCATCGCTTCCAGCGTCAGGAACATATGCGCTTCCGGATCGTTCTCGCCGGTCAGCGGCAGGTGGATGCGGCGGAAGCTGATGTTATCGCCCTGCTTCTTCACCCACTCCAGCATGGCCGGCTCCAGCGCGTAGCACGCCGGGCAGTGATACATGAAGAACTCGATCACCTCGACCTTCTTGCCCTGCGCCTGCACCGGCTGCGGGTTCTTCAGGGTGGTGTACTCGGCGCCGTTGCGCGGCGCGGTAGGCGAGGCGAACGCGGTGGCGGCGCACAGGCCGGCCACTACCAGGGCAATCTTCAGCAAACGCATAAATCTTCCTCTAACTGGGCAAAGACAGCAGAGTATCACTTCTGCGGCGGTCGCGCCTCCAAACCGGCGATATCCTGCATCAGCGCGATCAGGCGCCTGGTGCCCAGGCCCAGCGGCCGGTCGTTGCGCCACACCACGTCAACCCACAGCCGCAGCTCATTGCTCATGTGCGCAAAGCCGATGTGCAGCAACTCGCCGCGTTCCAGCAGCGGCGCCACCTGGCGCAGCGGAAGATAGGCCCAGCCGACGCCGGCGCGCACCAGGCTCAATGTGGCCAGATGACTGTCGGTGCGCCACAGCTTGCGCGAGATGAGCACGCGCTGATCGGCTTGCGCCATGTCGCGGCTGACGATGGCGACCTGCCGCACATCGAGCAGATCCTCCAGCCGGATATTGTCCTTGCGCTCCAGCGCCAGCTTGTGGCGCGGTGAAATCACCGGCACCAGCACCTCGCTGCCCAGTTCCTGAAAACTCTCATGCTCGTCCACGCCCGGGCGCTCATACATCAGCGCCAGCTGGGCCGCACCTTCATGCAGCATGCGCAGCGCATCCTCCTGCGGCGCCGACAGCACCTCCACTTCCAGCGCGGGAAACTCCTCGGCCAGCTGCGCCAGCGGATTGCTCCACGGCGCCGACAACAACTCGGGCGCGATCGCCAGCGTCAGGCGCCGTTCCAGTCCCTGATGCAGCGACAGCGCATGCGCCTGCAGGCGCCTGAGCTGCCCCGCCAACTGGCGCGACTCCGCCTCCAGCGCGCGCGCCGATTCGGTCGGCCGCACCTCGCGCGAACTGCGCTCGAACAGCGTCAGATCCAGCTCCGCCTCCAGCTGCGCGACCGCCATGCTGACCGCCGACGGCACCCGGCCCAGCGCACGCGCCGCCGCCGAGAAGGAGCCGTGGTCCAGCACCGCCAGAAAAATCGCAATGTTATCGGATGAGAAAGCCATGCCGGCCATCCTATCAGAAAAACTGAAAGCTGCTGACTTTTTCAATCAGCAAAACACCCCTATCATGCGCAGCGTTGTCACCAAGAAGAGGAACACCATGCAAGGCCTGAAACGCAAAGTCGTCTACGTCTCCCTGTTTGAAACCATCGCCATCGGCCTCACCAGCAGTGGTTTGATGCTCATGGGCGGACACGATGCAGGCCATGCGGGCACCGCCGCCGTTGCCTCCTCGCTGATCGCCATCATCTGGAACTTCGCCTTCAACACCATGTTTGAAGCATGGGAAGCGCGCCAGACCAAGCGCGGGCGCGACTGGAAACGCCGCGCCGCCCACGCCATCGGCTTCGAAGGCGGCTTGCTGCTGGTGCTGGTGCCGCTGTTCGCATGGTGGCTCAACATCTCGCTATGGGAAGCGCTGGTGCTGGACATCGGGCTGCTGATCTTCTTCATGATCTACACCTACCTCTTCAGCCTCGCCTTCGACCACGTGTTCGGCCTGCCCGCATCTGCGCAGGGCTGAGCTACAATCGTCGGCATACCATCCACGGAGGAATGTCGCATGAAGTTGAAACCGTTCGCGTTTGCGGTGCTGGCCTTGATGTGGGGCGCGGCGCGGGCCGAGGGGCTGTCGGCCGCCGAGCAGAAGATCGTCGCGGAAGTCAAAGCGCATTCGGCGCAGGGACTGGAACTGCTGGAGCGTTCAGTCAACATCAACAGCGGCACCATGAATCACGAAGGCGTGCGCGCGGTGGGCAAGCTGTTTGGCGAGCAGTTCGCGGCGCTGGGGTTTGCCACCCGCTGGTCCGACATGCCGGCCGCCATGCAGCGCGCCGGCCATCTGATCGCCACGCGCGAGGGCAAGCAGGGCAAGCGCCTGCTGCTGATCGGCCACCTCGACACCGTGTTTGAAAAAGACAGCCCGGTGCAGCTGTGGCAGCGCAACGGCGACCGCGTACGCGGCCAGGGCGTCAACGACATGAAAGGTGGTGACGTCATCATCATCGAAGCGCTGCGTGCGCTGCATCGCGTGGGCGTGCTGGACAACACCACGATCACAGTGGTCTTCAGCGGCGATGAGGAAAATGCCGGCTCGCCGGTTGAAATCTCGCGCGCGGACATGGTCAACGCCGCCAGGCGCAGTGACATCGCGCTCGCCTTCGAGGCCACAGTGCGCAACCAGGACGGCAAGGACACCGGCACCATCGGCCGTCGCGCCTCGTCATCGTGGGAATTGAAGGTGAGCGGCAAACAAGGCCACTCCAGCGGCATCTTCACAGAGAACGCGGGCTACGGCGCGATCTACGAAGCGGCGCGCATAGTCGACAGCTTCCGCCAGCAAGTGATGGAGCCGGACCTGACCTTCAGCCCCGGCCTGATTGTGGGCGGCACCGAGGCCAGCACCGATGCGCTGGGCACGGCGGGCCAGGCGGCCGGCAAGAGCAACGTCATCGCCCGTACCGCCATGGTGGAAGGCGACCTGCGCTACCTGAGCTACGAACAGCGCGACCGCGCGCACGCCAAAATGAAAGCCATCGTCGCGCAGAACCTGCCGGGCACCAGCGCCAGCATCACCTTCCATGACGCCTACCCGCCGATGTCGCCCACGCCGGGCAACCTGGCGGTGCTGAAGGCCTACTCGCAGGCCAGCAAGGACGCGGGCCTGGGCGAAATCCCGGCCCTGCCGCCTGGCCAGCGCGGCGCCGGCGACGTGCAATTCGTCGCCCCGCTGCTTGACAGCCTGGACGGCCTGGGCGCCACCGGCAACGGCGCCCACTCGCCGGACGAAGACCTCGAAATCGCCTCGATCGAACGCGCCACCATCCGCACCGCCATCCTGCTCTACCGCCTGACCCGCTAAATTCGGGGTCAGCTCTGACATTCGGACATGCAGCTCGCACTTTTGATGTGGCTCAAAATGCGCTATAGATAATGCCAGTCTGGCACAGCAGCAATCCTACATTTGCGGTAGCGCGTATAAGGGGCGGTCGTATTGATATTCCGCAAAGAAGATGCGTGCATGTCCGAATGTCAGAGCTGACCCCGAATTGAAAAAGCCGGGAACTGGTCCCGGCTTTCGTGATGCTGCTGTACTTAGCGCTTGCGCGGCGGCGGCAGGTCGGTGCAGGTGCCTTCGTAGACTTCCGCAGCCATGCCGATCGATTCGCCCAGGGTTGGGTGGGGGTGAATCGTTTTGCCGATGTCGGTGCCGTCGCAGCCCATTTCGATGGCCAGCGCGATTTCACCAATCATGTCGCCCGCGTGCGTGCCGACGATGGTGCCGCCGATGATGCGGTGGGTCTCAGCGTCGAACAGCACTTTGGTGAAGCCTTCGGCGCGGCCGTTGGCCACGGCGCGGCCACTCGCAGCCCATGGGAAGTGGCCCTTCTCGACCTTGATGCCCTTGGCTTTCGCTTCGTCTTCGGTGATGCCGGCCCATGCCACTTCCGGATCGGTGTAGGCCACCGATGGAATCACCTTCACGTCGAAGTGCGACTTCTGCCCCGCTGCCGCTTCCGCCGCCACGTGGCCTTCGTGCACCGCCTTGTGCGCCAGCATCGGCTGGCCCACCAGGTCGCCAATGGCGAAGATGTTCGGCACGTTGGTGCGCATCTGGCTGTCGACCGGGATGAAGCCGCGATCGGTGACGATCACGCCGGCCTTTTCGGCAGCGATCTTCTTGCCGTTCGGGCTGCGGCCTACGGCCACCAGCACCAGGTCGTACACTTGCGGTGCAGGTGCCGGCGCGCCGGCTTCCGCCGCTTCAAACGTGACCTTGATCCCTTCCGGCAGCGCTTCAACGCCAACGGTTTTGGTCTTGGTCATGATGTTGTCGAAGCGCGCTTCGTTGTACTTCTGCCAGACTTTGACCGCATCGCGGTCGGCGCCTTGCATCAAGCCGTCCATCATTTCGACCACGTCGATGCGCGCGCCGAAGGTCGAGTACACGGTGGCCATTTCCAGGCCGATGATGCCGCCGCCGATCACCAGCATGCGCTTGGGGATCTGACGCAGTTCCAGCGCGCCGGTCGAGTCGACGATGCGCGGATCTTCCGGCACGAACGGCAGCTTCACTACCGACGAACCGGCAGCGATGATGGCCTGCTTGAACTGCACCACTTTTTTCGAACCATCCTTGGCGGTGACTTCGATGTGGTTAGCGCTCAGGAACTGGCCCACGCCCTGCACGATCTGGGTCTTGCGCGCCTTGGCCATGCCGGCCAGGCCGGTGGTCATGTTCTTGATGACGCCTTCCTTGTACTTGCGTACCTGGTCGATGTCGATGCTCGGCTTGGCGAAGGTGACGCCGGTGTTGGACATGTGCGCGGTCTCGTCGATCACAGACGCCACGTGCAGCAGTGCCTTGGACGGGATGCAACCCACGTTCAGGCACACGCCTCCCAGGGTGTCGTAACGCTCGACGATGACGGTGTTCATGCCCAGGTCCGCGGCGCGGAAGGCAGCCGAGTAGCCGCCAGGGCCGCCGCCCAGCACCATCATGTCGCAGTCGACGTCGACCTGGCCGCTGTAGCTGCCGCCGATCGGCGCGACGGCCGGTGCGGCCGGCGCAGCCGCAGGCGACGGTGCAGCGGCCGCGGGGGCCGGCGCCGGCGCAGGAGCCGCCGCCGCGCCGGCGGCTTCTTCCACCACCAGCAGCGTGACGCCTTCCTTGACCTTGTCGCCGACCTTGACGCGCAGTTCCTTCACCACGCCGCTGTGCGACGATGGGATTTCCATGCTGGCCTTGTCCGACTCCACGGTGATCAGCGATTGGTCAGCCTTGATCGTATCGCCAACCTTCACCATCACTTCGATCACTTCCACTTCGCTGAAGTCGCCGATATTCGGCACTTTTACTTCGGTGCTCATAGGGGCTCCTTACAGCAGAATTTTGCGCATGTCACCGAGCACTTCGCTCAGGTACACGGAGAAGCGGGCGCCCATCGCGCCATCGATCACGCGGTGATCGTAGGACAGCGAGGTGCCCATCATCAGACGTGGCTGGAACTGCTTGCCATCCCAGACCGGCTTGGTCGATGCCTTGGACAGGCCCAGGATCGCCACTTCCGGCGCATTCACGATCGGCGTGAAGTGCGTGCCGCCGATGCCGCCCAGCGACGAGATGGTGAAGGTCGCGCCTTGCATGTCGGTCGGTTTCAGCTTGCCTTCGCGCGCCTGTGCCGACAGTTCGGTCATCTCCTTGGCGATCTGGGTCACCGATTTCTGGTCGGCGTTTTTGATCACAGGGACCACCAGGCCATTCGGCGTGTCGGCTGCGAAGCCGATGTTGTAGTACTTCTTCAGGATCAGGTTCTCGCCCTTTTCGTCCAGCGACGAGTTAAAGGTCGGGAATTTCTTCAGCGCGGCCACCGATGCCTTGATCACGAACGCCAGCATGGTCAGCTTGGTGGCGTCCTTGTTCTTGGCATTGGCGTTGTTCGATTCAACGCGGAAGGCTTCCAGGTCGGTGATGTCGGCATCGTCGAATTGCGTGACGTGCGGGATCTGCACCCAGTTGCGGTGCAGGTTGGGACCGGAGATCTTCTTGATGCGCGACAGCGGCAGCAGCTCGGTTTCACCGAATTTGCTGAAGTCCAGCGACGGCCATGGCAGCACGCTGAAGTTGCCGCCGCCACCGACCGCGCCACCAGCGGCAGCCGGCGATGCAACGGTACCGGCGATCACGCCCTTGACGTAGTTCTGCACGTCCTGCTGGGTGATGCGGCCTTTCGCACCGGAGCCCGGCACCTTGCCCAGGTCCACGCCCAGTTCGCGCGCGAACTTGCGGATCGATGGCGATGCGTGTGCCAGTTTGCCGGTTTGTACCGAGCCTTGCGACGCAGAGGCGGCAGCAGCAGGCGCTGGTGCCGGCGCTGCGGCCGGCACAGGCGCCGGTGCAGCAGCAGTTGCAGGCGATGGTGCAGCGCTGGTCGGTGCGGCAGCCGCGCCAACCGGACCGCCGGTGGCCTCAACCACCAGCACGATCGAGCCCATGGCAACCTTGTCGCCCACCTTGATCTTGATCTCTTTCACCACACCGGCGTGCGACGATGGAATTTCCATCGAAGCCTTGTCCGATTCAACGGTGATCAGCGATTGGTCGACCTTGATGGTGTCGCCAACCTTGACCATCACTTCGATGACTTCCACTTCCTTGAAGTCGCCGATGTCCGGCACTTTGACTTCGACCGGGCCGACGGCGGCGGCAGGCGCCGGCGCCGGTGCAGCGGCAGCAGCCGGTGCTGGCGCAGGCGCGGCGCCCGGTGCGGGAGCCGCGGCAGGCGCCGGCGCGGCCGCGGCGGCATCACCTTCCAGCAGCAGCACCAGCGAACCCTCGGCCACTTTGTCGCCGACCTTCACTTTGATCTCTTTGACCACGCCTGCCGCCGACGATGGAATCTCCATCGATGCCTTGTCCGATTCAACGGTAATCAGGGACTGGTCCACTTTAATCGTATCGCCAACTTTTACCATCAGCTCGATGATTTCAACTTCCTTGAAATCACCGATATCCGGGACTTTAACTTCCACAATGCTCATAGCGTTTGCTCCGTTCTAATTATTGGGTCACCGGATTTGGTTTGTTCGGATCGAGGTTGTACTTGACCACGGCCTGCTCAACCACTTTCACGTCGATCTTGCCTTCTTCGGCCAGCGATTTCAGCGCGGCGACGGTGATGTAGTAGCGGTTCACTTCGAAGAACTCGCGCAGCTTGGCGCGGCTGTCCGAGCGGCCGAAGCCGTCGGTGCCCAGCACGCGGTAGGTGCGGTCCTTCGGAATGAAGGCGCGGATCTGTTCAGCAAACGCACGCATGTAGTCGGTGGTTGCCACGATCGGACCCTGGGTATCCTTCAGCAGCTGGGCGACGTAAGGCACGCGCTGTGGCTGGGTAGGATTGACCAGGTTCCAGCGCTCGGCGTCCTGGCCGTCGCGCGCCACCAGGGTCAGCGACGGCGCGGACCACACGTCGGCAGCGATGCCCCAGTCGTTCAGCAGCAGTTCCTGAGCGAAGATCGACTCGCGCAGGATGGTGCCCGAACCGATCAGCTGCACGCGCTGCTTGGCTTTCTTGTCGCCCTCCTGCAGCAGGTACATGCCCTTCAGGATGCCCTCTTCCTGGCCCGGCTTGATGCCTGGGTGCGGGTAGTTCTCGTTCATGATGGTGATGTAGTAGAACACGTCTTCCTGTTCTTCCACCATGCGGCGCATACCATCCTGGATGATCACTGCCAATTCGTGGCCGAAGGTCGGGTCGTACGGCATGCAGTTCGGCACAGCGGCGGCAAACAGGTGGCTATGACCGTCTTCGTGCTGCAGGCCTTCGCCGTTCAGCGTGGTGCGGCCGGCGGTGCCGCCCATCAGGAAGCCGCGGGCGCGCATGTCGGCAGCGGCCCATACCAGGTCGCCGATACGCTGCATGCCAAACATCGAGTAGTAGGTGTAGAACGGCACCATCACGCGGTTGTTGGTCGAGTACGAAGTCGCCGCGGCGATCCACGAGCTCATGCCGCCAGCTTCGTTGATGCCCTCTTGCAGGATCTGGCCGGCCTTGTCTTCGCGGTAGTACATCACCTGGTCCTTGTCGACCGGCTCGTACAACTGGCCTTGCTGGTTGAAGATGCCGACCTGACGGAACAGGCCTTCCATACCGAAGGTACGCGATTCATCCACCAGCACCGGCACGATGCGCGGACCTACGCTCGGGTCTTTCAGCAGCGTGGTCAGGATACGCACGTACGCCTGGGTCGACGACACTTCACGGCCTTCGGCGGTCGCGTCCAGCACGTTCTGGAACGCCGACAGCGGCGGCACGGTCAGCTTTTCGTCAGCCTGCTGGCGACGGGCCGGCAGGTAGCCGCCCAGCGCGGCGCGGCGCTCGTGCAGGTACTTGATTTCAGGCGCGTCATCGGCTGGCTTGTAGAACGGGATGTCGGCCAGCTTGTCGTCCGGGATAGGGATCGAGTAGCGGTCGCGCATTTCGCGCACGGCTTCGTCGGTCAGCTTCTTGGTGTTGTGCGCGGTGTTGCGTGCTTCGCCGTGCTTGCCCATGCCGAAGCCCTTGATGGTTTTCACCAGCAGGACGGTCGGTTGGCCCTTGTGTTCCTGCGCGACCTTGAAGGCAGCGTAGATCTTGTGCGGATCGTGGCCGCCGCGGGTCAGGCGCCAGATGTCGTCGTCGGTCATGTTGGCAACCATCTCCAGCAACTTTGGATGCTTGCCGAAGAAGTGCTTGCGCACGTAGGCGCCGTCTTTGGCCTTGTAGTTCTGGTATTCGCCGTCGACGGTTTCCATCATCACTTTGCGCAGGATGCCTTCTTTATCCTTCTGCAGCAGGGCATCCCAGCCCGGGCCCCAGATGACTTTGACCACGTTCCAGCCGGCGCCACGGAATTCGCCTTCCAGTTCCTGAATGATCTTGCCGTTGCCGCGCACCGGACCGTCCAGGCGCTGCAGGTTGCAGTTGACCACGATGACCAGGTTGTCCAGCTTCTCGCGCGCGGCCATGCCGATCGCGCCCAGCGATTCCGGCTCGTCCATCTCGCCGTCGCCGCAGAATGCCCAGACTTTACGGTCGGTGGTGTCGGCGATCGAGCGCGCGTGCAGGTACTTCAGGAAGCGTGCCTGATAGATGGCCATCAGCGGGCCCAGGCCCATGGACACGGTCGGGAATTGCCAGAAGTTTGGCATCAGTTTCGGGTGCGGGTACGACGACAGGCCCTTGCCATCCACCTCGCGGCGGAAGTGCAGCAGTTGGTCTTCGGTCAGGCGGCCTTCCAGGAAGGCGCGGGCGTACACGCCCGGCGAGGAGTGGCCCTGGATGTACAGCAGGTCGCCGCCGTGGGTGTCGCTCGGGGCTTTCCAGAAGTGGTTGAAGCCGATGCCCAGCATATTGGCCAGCGAGGCAAACGAGGACAGGTGGCCGCCCAGGTCGCCGTCGAAACGGTTGGCCTTGACCACCATCGCCATGGCGTTCCAGCGCATCCACGAGCGCAGTTTTTCTTCGTATTCCAGGTTGCCAGGGCAGCGCTGCTCCTGGTCGGCCGGAATGGTATTGACGTATGCAGTATTGGCGGAGAACGGAATATCGGAACCGCTCTGGCGCGCCAGATCAATCAACCGCTCCAACAGGTAGTGAGCACGGTCAGGGCCCTCTTGTTCCAGCACTGCGGCCAGGGAATCCAACCATTCTTTGGTTTCTTGCGAATCAGGGTCGGTGTATGCCGTTACCTGGTCAAGTTGAGCTGACATGTAATAAGTCTCCAGAGTTGAGAGTTCGCTGATTATTTACTAATACTTCAATGACGTGTGGGGATTCTAGCAGCCTATTTTGGCTTTTTCAAATTACGATAAGCCATTTTATATTATGAAATTTCCCTATGAAAAACTTGTGCAGCGCAGCATGCGCCGGCCGCCAAAAACACGGCGGGATGCGCCCTGCGGCCTTATAATCCTGCTTTCCCTCTACCATCACGTGTAAATCATGACTGCTCAACTGATCGACGGCGTCGCCCTCTCCAAAAAACTGCGTGCTGAAATTGCTGCACGTGCCGCAACCCTCACCGCCCAAGGCAAACAACCCGGCCTGGCGGTGATCATTGTCGGCGACGACCCGGCCAGCCACGTCTACGTGCGCAACAAGGTCAAGGCTTGCGAGGACGCCGGCTTTTACTCGCTGAAAGAAGAATACCCGGCCGATCTGACCGAGGCCGCCCTGTTGGACCGCATTGCCGCGCTGAATGCCGATCCAAAGATCCACGGCATTCTGGTGCAGATGCCGCTGCCCAGGCACATCAATGCCCACAAAGTGATTGAAGCGATTTCGGTCAAGAAGGACGTCGACGGCTACGCCGTGCTGAGCGCCGGCGAACTGATGACCGGCCTGGACGGTTTCCGCCCATGCACGCCATACGGCTGCATGAAGCTGATCGAAAGCACCGGCGTGGATCTGCGCGGCAAGCATGCGGTGGTGATCGGCCGGTCCAATACCGTCGGCAAGCCGATGGCGCTGCTGCTCTTGCAAGCCAACGCGACCGTCACCATCTGCCATAGCGCGACCCCGGACATTGGCGTGTACACCCGCCAGGCCGACGTGGTCGTGGCCGCAACCGGCCGCCGCAACACCCTGACTGCTGATATGGTGAAGCCAGGCGCGATCGTGATCGACGTCGGCATCAACCGTAATGATGAGGGCAAGCTGTGCGGCGACGTCGATTTCGACGGCATCAAGGAAGTGGCATCGCATATCACGCCGGTCCCGGGCGGCGTGGGGCCGATGACCATCACCATGCTGCTGATGAACACGGTGGAAGCGGCCGAGCGCACCTGATCGTCGCACCGGCGAAGGCCGGTGCCCATACAACGCATGCTCAGCATGGGTCCCGGCTTTCGCCGGGATGACGCTGATTTGATTGGAACGAATATGACTGACAAAAATCCCCTGCTCGACTTCAGCGGCCTGCCGCGCTTTGACGCCATCAAGCCGGAGCACGTCACCCCGGCCATCGACGAGCTGCTGACCAAAAGCCGCGCCGTGGTCGAGCAGCTGCAAGCGCCGTCGGACACCGCCAGCTGGGACAGCTTTGTCACGCCGCTGGAAAACGCCACCGAACTGCTGGGCCGCGCCTGGGGCATCGTCAGTCATCTCAACAACGTGGTGGACACGCCGGAACTGCGCGCCGTCTACAACGAGAACCAACCGAAAGTGACCGAATTCTGGACCGAGCTCGGCCAGAACGAAGCGCTGTTCGCCAAATACAAGGCGCTGCGCGCCTCGGCCGAATTCGACACCCTGTCGCCGGCCCGCAAGCGCATCATTGAAAACGCCATCCGCGATTTCCGCATGGGCGGTGCCGAACTGCCGGAAGATAAGAAAGCCCGCTTTGCCGACATCCAGGAAGAGCACGCCAAAACCTCGACCCGCTTCTCGGAAAACGTGCTGGACGCCACCAACGACTACAAGCTGCTGGTGACCGACGAAGCCGACCTGGCCGGCCTGCCGGAAGACGTCAAGGCCGCCGCCCGCGCCGCCGCCGAGAAATCCGAAAAGCAAGGCTGGGAATTCTCGCTGCACTTCCCGTCCTACTACCCGATCCTGCAATTTGCCGACAAGCGCGAACTGCGCGACACCATTTACCGCGCCAACGCCACCAAGGCTTCCGAACAAGGCGAAGTCTTCAGCAAGAAAGATGAATGGGACAACACTCAGAACATCGTCACCCTGCTGAAGCTGCGCGACGAGGAAGCCAGGCTGCTCGGCTATAACAACTTTGCCGAAGTCTCGCTGGTGCCGAAGATGGCCAAGTCGCCGGACGAAGTGATCGCCTTCCTGGAAGACCTGGCAAGGCGCGCCCGTCCGTTCGCGGAAAAAGACCTGGCGGAGCTCAAGCAGTTCGCCAGGGAAGAGCTGGGCATCGACGATCTCAAGGCCTGGGACATCCCCTACGCTTCCGAAAAACTGCAGGAAGCGCGCTATGCCTTCTCGGCGCAGGAAGTGAAGCAGTACTTCCCTGAACACAAGGTCATCGACGGCCTGTTCCGCCAGATCCAGAACCTGTTCAACGTCGAGATCAAGCCGGACGCGGCGCCGGTGTGGCACAAGGACGTGCGCTTCTTCCGCATCGAGCGCGACGGCAAGCTGATCGGCCAGTTCTACCTCGACCTGTACGCCCGCCCCGGCAAGTCCGGCGGCGCCTGGATGGACGACGCCCGCGGCCGCCGCGCCGACGCCACCAATGTGCAAACACCGGTTGCCTACCTGACCTGCAACTTCACCGAACCTGCGGTGGAAGACGGCGTCACCAAGCCATCGCTGTTCACCCACGATGAAGTGATCACGCTGTTCCACGAATTCGGCCATGGCCTGCACCACATGCTGACCCAGGTGGACGAGCTGGGCGTGTCCGGCATCTCCGGCGTCGAATGGGATGCGGTGGAACTGCCGTCGCAGTTCATGGAAAACTTCTGCTGGGAATGGGAAGTGCTGGAGCACATGACCGCGCACGCCGTCACCGGCCAGCCGCTGCCGCGCGCGCTGTACGACAAGATGCTGGCCGCCAAGAATTTCCAGTCCGGCCTGCAGACCCTGCGCCAGGTCGAGTTCTCGCTGCTGGACATGCACCTGCACTACGATTACGACGCCAGCACCGGCAAGACCGTGCAGCAGCTGATCGATGAAGTGCGCAGCAAGTTCGCGCTGGTGATCCCGCCAGCGTTCAACCGTTTCCAGAACTCCTTCGGCCACATCTTCGCCGGCGGCTACGCGGCCGGCTACTACAGCTACAAGTGGGCGGAAGTCTTGTCGGCCGATGCCTACGCCGCGTTTGAAGAAGCACAGAAGCTGGGCCCGGCCGCCGTGTCGGAAACCGGCAAGCGCTATCTGAAGGAAATCCTGTCGGTCGGCGGTTCGCGTCCGGCGCTGGAATCGTTCACCGCCTTCCGCGGACGTGAGCCGAGCATCGACGCACTGTTACGGCACAGCGGCATGGCCGCGTAACGATTCACCATCTCCCCATCACGCAAGCCGCACGGTAGCAAACTCGGTGCCAGCGGCTTGCGGCGATTTCGCATACACTGGATTCACCATGACACGCATCGACTTCCACACCAATGTACCGGACAAAGTAGCCTACGCCTGCCGCCTCGTGCGCAAGGCTTGGGCCGCCAACAACCGCGTGGTGCTGATGACCGACGATGCAGTGCAGCTGGCAGAACTTAACGCGGCGATGTGGACATTTTCCGCCACCGACTTCCTGCCGCACGTGTTGGCGGACGATGCGCTGGCGGCGCACACGCCGATCCTGTTGACGGACAACGATGAGGCGGAATTACCACACACGCACAAAGAATTATTGGTCAATTTATCGCGCCGGGCGCCCCGCAACGTGACGCAGTTCGCGCGCATGATCGAAGTGATTTCCTCGCAAGAGGAGGATGCGGCCGCCGGCCGCAAGCGTTATGTCGCATACAAGCAGCAAGACTATCCACTGACCCACTTTGTCGCAGGAAAATCATGAGCCAAGCATCGTTTGACGCAAGTATCCCTGTATTGACGGAAGTTCTGAAAGCGGAGCCGCTGAGCGACGAGGCAGCAGCCCCATCCGCACCACCGCCGGCGTCGGCCGCCGCCCAGCTGGAAGCCGCCGCCATCGACGGCTGGACCGAAGCGGAATGGGCGATGATGGAGCACCGCTTGTCGGTGCGCATCATGCACCAGCTGCAGTCGCGCGTGGATTTTGTGCTGGAGCAGCGCATCAAGGACAGCATGGCCGAAGTGCTGAGCCATGCCTTGCATGACCTGACCAACGAGATCCGCATCGGCCTGCACGACACCATCGAAAAGATTGTGTCGCGCGCGGTCGCCCAGGAACTGACCCATCTGCAAGCGCAGAAAAAGTAAGCCCCGCCCCTGGTCCGCGCATCCACCGTGGTGCGCGGGCCGCACCGCCCTGAAGCATCCTTGCATCAAATCAGGGAAGCGCTCCAAAAAAGTACAAAACCTCCGGTTGGACGCTTTGCGCCGTCAAAAATTTGTTGTACCTTGGTGGCCTTGCATACAACTTTGGAGATTGCACATGCAGTTCAAATTCATTCCTCTCGCCATTGCCCTGGCTTTCGCCGGCAGCGCTGGTGCGCAAGAAGTGATCAAGATCGGTCACGTCGGTCCAGTCTCCGGCCCGTCCGCTCACCTCGGCAAGGACAATGAAAACGGCGCCAAGATGGCAGTCGAAGACTTGAATGCCAAAGGCATCAAGATCGACGGCAAACCCGTCAAGTTCGTGCTGCAGCTGGAAGACGACGGCAGCGATCCCAAGCAAGGCACGGCGGTTGCGCAGAAGCTGGTGGACGCCAAGGTCAACGGCGTGATCGGCCACCTGAACTCCGGCACCTCCATCCCCGCCTCCAAGATTTACCACGATGCCGGCATCCCGCAAATCTCGCCGGCCACCACCCAGACCAAATACACCCAGCAAGGCTTCAAGTCGGCCTTCCGCGTGGTGGCCAATGACGCCAAGCTGGGCGGCTCGCTGGGCAACTACGCCATCACCAAGCTGGGCGCCAAAAAAATCGCTGTGATCGACGACCGCACCGCCTACGGCCAGGGCGTGGCCGACGAATTCATCAAGGCCGCCAAGAAAGCCGGTCCGAAAGTCGAGTTCACCAAGGAATTCACCAATGACAAGGCCACCGACTTCAACGCCATCCTGACCAAGATCAAGGCCAAGAATCCGGACCTGGTGTTCTTTGGCGGCATGGACTCGGTGGGCGGCCCGCTGCTGCGCCAGATGAAGGCGCTGGGCATCAACGCCAAGTACATGGGCGGCGACGGCATCTGCACCGAATCGCTGCCGAAGCTGGCTGGCGCTGCGGCTGCCAATGGCGTGGTCACTTGCGCGGAAGCCGGCGGCGTCACCGCCGAGCAGCAAAAAGGCATGGATGATTTCGTGGCGCGCTACAAGAAGAAGTACAACGCCGACGTGCAGATCTACTCGCCATACGTGTACGACGCGGTCATGACCATGGCCACCGCCATGCAGCAGGCCAACTCGGCGCAACCGGCCAAGTACCTGCCATTCCTGCAGAAGATCAAGTATCAGGGCGTGACCGGCCTGATCTCGTTTGACGACAAGGGCGACATCAAGGACGGCGCCCTGACCCTGTTCACGTACACCGACGGCAAGAAGACCAAGATCGAAGTGATTCACTAACAAAAAAGCGCCTTACGGCGCTTTCTTTTTACATCATTTCTGCGACAGGACCCATTTCACCAGGGTCTTGGCTTCCGCTTCATTGACTTGCGGATTGGCCGGCATCGGGATCGCGCCCCAGGTGCCCGAGCCGCCCTTGATCACTTTGGTCACCAGCTTGGCTTCCGCGTCTTTCTGGCCAGCATATTTAGCGGCAACGTCCTTGTAAGCCGGGCCGACCAGCTTGGTGGCAACCGCGTGGCAGGCCATGCAATTCTTGGCCTTGGCCAGGTCCAGGCCCGCATCCGCCATGGCGGCCTGCGAAGCGAAAGCCGACGCCAGTACTACTCCAACCATCATCAAATGTCGTTTCATTGTGTTCTCCAGGTGATTGCTACTAAATTCCGCCGGCCATTCTACCGCGTTTTGCCTTGATGCATTTAACGCTTAGGTCAAGTAAACGTTGACTTAAACTGGATTATTGCTTGTAAGATGGAGGGGAGAGGAGGAAATCATGCCACTGATCCTATTGATCGTTGCTTTGGTTGCACTGCGCTACTTTGAAGTATGGAAGTTTGCCGAACTATCCTGGTGGGCGATCGGCGCCCTTATGGTGATTGCTTTCCTGTGGTTCGAGTTCCTGGAACCGATGCTGGGCTTTGACAAGCGCAAAGCCCACAATGAAGACGAGAAACGCCGCAAGGAACGCGTCAGCAAGACCTTCGACAAAAAATGATGGTCATTCCGGCGAAAGCCAGAATCCATAGGATGCATGAGCAGATGCTCAGCATGGGTCCCGGCTTCCGCCGGGACGACGTGTTTTACTTCCGCAGCTGCGACAGGTCGCGCACCGCGCCACGGTCGGCGGAGGTGGTCAGCGCCGCATAAGCCTGCAGTGCCTGCGACACATAACGCTCGCGGTTCACCGGCTTCCACGCATCGGCGCCCCTGGCTTCCATGGCCGCGCGACGCGCCGCCAGTTCCTCGTCGCTGATGCGCAGGCCGATGGTACGGTTCGGAATATCGATATCGATCATATCGCCCTCTTCCACCAGGCCGATGGCGCCGCCTTCCGCCGCTTCCGGCGACGCGTGGCCAATCACCAGGCCCGACGAACCGCCCGAGAAGCGGCCATCGGTGAACAACGCGCACGCCTTGCCCAAGCCCTTGGACTTGATGTACGACGTCGGATACAGCATCTCCTGCATGCCCGGACCGCCCTTCGGACCTTCGTAGCGAATGATGACCACATCGCCGGCATGCACGGTATCGCCCAGAATGGCCTCAACCGCCGCGTCCTGCGATTCAAACACCCGCGCCTTGCCGCTGAACTTCAGGATGCTCTCATCCACGCCTGCCGTCTTCACGATGCAGCCGTTTTGCGCCAGGTTGCCGTACAAGACCGCCAGGCCGCCGTCCTTGGAATACGCATGCTCAAGATCGCGGATGCAGCCGGTGCTGCGGTCCAGATCCAGCGCCTCATAACGCTCCGATTGCGAGAACGCCACCTGCGTCGGCACACCGCCTGGCGCCGCGCGGAACAGCTGATGCACGGCGGGATCGTCGCTGCGCTTGATGTCGTTGCGCTCGATCGCCTCGGCCAGGGTTGGCGCGTGTATGGTTGGGCGCGAGGTATCCAGCAAGCCGGCACGCGCCAGTTCGCCCAGAATCGCAATGATGCCGCCGGCACGGTGCACGTCTTCGATGTGGAACTTGTCCGTCATCGGCGCCACTTTGCACAGGCATGGCACCTTGCGCGAAATGCGGTCGATATCGGCCATGGTGAAGTCCACGCCCGCCTCCTGCGCCGCGGCCAGCAAGTGCAGCACGGTGTTGGTCGAGCCGCCCATCGACACGTCCAGCGCCATGGCGTTTTCCCAGGTCGACTTGGTGGCGATGGCGCGCGGCAGGATGCTGTAGTCGTCCTGCTCGTAGTGGCGCTTGGCCAGTTCCACGATCAGGCGGCCGGCGCGCAGGAACAGCTGTTCACGGTCGGCATGGGTGGCGACGATGGTGCCGTTACCCGGCAGCGACAGGCCCAGTGCTTCGGTCAGGCAGTTCATCGAGTTGGCAGTGAACATGCCCGAGCACGAACCGCAGGTCGGGCAGGCGGAGCGCTCGATCTCGGCCACGTCGGCATCGCTGACGGTGGTATCGCCGGCCTTGATCATGGCGTCCACCAGATCCAGCTTGATGACCTTCTGGCCGCCGTTGACCACCTTGACCACCTTGCCCGCTTCCATCGGGCCGCCCGACACGAACACCACCGGAATGTTCAGGCGCATGGCGGCCATCAGCATGCCCGGCGTGATCTTGTCGCAGTTGGAGATGCAGACCATGGCGTCGGCGCAGTGCGCGTTGACCATGTATTCCACCGAGTCGGCGATCAGGTCGCGCGACGGCAGCGAGTACAGCATGCCGCCGTGGCCCATGGCGATGCCGTCATCGACTGCGATGGTGTTGAATTCTTTCGCCACGCCGCCCGCTTTTTCAATCTCGCGCGCCACCAGCTGGCCCAGATCCTTCAGGTGCACGTGGCCCGGCACGAACTGGGTGAAGGAGTTGACCACAGCGACGATCGGTTTATCGAAGTCGCCATCCTTCATGCCGGTTGCGCGCCAGAGGGCGCGGGCGCCGGCCATGTTGCGGCCATGGGTGGTGGTACGGGAACGGTATTGCGGCATGATGTTTCTCCAATGGTAAGGCTAGCCTAAGAGTGTGCGACTACCCTGCCACCGTGTCAAATATATGATTTCCGCTGCTGTGAGTCGTATAAAATATCACAGGACTTAAATTACATAGTTAACCATATGGAACTGCGCCAACTCCGCTACTTCGTCACCGTGGCCGAAGAACTCCACTTCGGCAAGGCCGCGCTACGCCTGCACATGACGCAGCCGCCGTTGTCGCAGACCATCCAGGCGCTGGAAGAGGAACTGGGCGCCGCGCTGTTTGAACGCAACCGCCGTGGCGTCACCTTGACCCCGGCCGGCAGTGCCCTGCTGCCGGAAGCGCGCCGCCTGCTGGCGCAGGCGCAGGAACTGCCGCAGCTGGTGCAGCGCGCCGCCGCCGGCGAAGTGGGCCGGCTGACGCTGGCCTTCGTCTCCTCAGCCGACTACAGCGTGCTGCCGCCCTTTCTGCGCGCCTACCGCGCCGCCTATCCGCAGGTCCAGATCACGCTGCAGGAAGCCACCTCGGATCTGCAGCTGGACGATCTGCTGCACAACCGTATCGACGCCGGCCTGCTGATCCCGCCCTTGCCCGACAAAGCGCGCCAGGAACTCGACTATCTGCCGGTGCTGAACGAGCCGCTGGTGCTGGCCCTGCCGTCCGGCCTGCCGGCGCTGAAGAAGAAAGGCAAGCTGAAACTCGCGGGCCTGCCGCCGCTGCCGCTGATCATCTTCCCGCGCGCGATCGCACCGGCGCTGCATGACGCCATCCTGTCCGTATTCCGCGAAGCCGGCATCACGCCGCAGATCGGCCAGGAAGCGATTCAGATGCAAACCATCGTCAGCCTGGTCTCGGCCGGCATCGGCATGGCGCTGGTGCCGCAGTCCGTCTCCAACCTGATGCGGACCGGGGTAGAATACCGGGCGCTGGCCGACGCCACGCCGCTGGTCGAAACCGGTCTCGCATGGCGGCGCGATAACAGCTCGCCGGTGCTGCACGGCTTTTTGGAACTCCTACGAAAGAACACCCTATGCTGATACACCCGATGCCCGATCCCATCGCCCTGCAACTGGGGCCTGTCGCGATTCATTGGTATGGCCTGATGTATGTGCTGGCGTTTGCCATGTTCATCGCGCTGGGCCGCGTGCGCATCAAGCAGCCGCACATCGCCGCGCAGCAGTGGAAGAAAGAGGATCTGGACGACATGCTGTTCTACGGCATGATGGGCGTGATCATCGGCGGCCGCCTGGGCGAAGTGCTGTTCTACGAGCCTGCCAAATACTTTGCCGATCCGATTGAAATCTTCAAGGTCTGGCACGGCGGCATGTCCTTCCACGGCGGCTTTATCGGCGTGCTGGTGGCGATGTCGATCTGGGCGCGCAAGGCGGGCCGCAACCTGCTGGACGTGTACGACTTCATCGCGCCGCTGGTGCCGCTCGGTTACGCGGCCGGCCGCCTGGGTAACTTCATCAACGCCGAACTGCCGGGCCGCGTGGTCAGCGACCAATCGCTGCCATGGGCCATGCTGTGGCCGGACATCCGCTACCCGCTGCATCCGGACCCGGTATTCCTGCAAGGCCTGCGCCATCCATCGCCGCTGTACCAGCTGATTGTGGATGGCCTGATCGTGTTTGTGATTTTGTGGCTGTACGCGCGCAAGGAGCGCCCGCGGCTGGCGGCGGGCGCCTTCTACACCTTGCTCTACGGCTGCGCGCGTTTCTTCACCGAATACTTCCGCACCCCGGATTGGGAACGCGTGATCGCCGGCGTGCCGATCACCTCCGGTCAGGCGTTGTCGCTGCCGATGATCGCCGGCGGCATTCTGATGCTGGTGTGGGCCTACAAAACAAAGCAAAAGGGCCGCGCGCCTCAACCCCGGCAAACCGGGGTCTGACCCCGCCGGGGTCAGACCCCAGCGGAGCGCAGTGCGGGGTTATTTCAACAGCTTGACGATCGTCTTCCATTGCGCCGCCGTCACCGGCGTGATGGACAGGCGGCTGCCCTTCTGCAGCACCACCATGTCTTCCAGCGCCGGGATGGTGCGCATCTCCGCCAGCGACAGCAAACGCGTTTTCTGCGTGCCCTTCACATCGATGGAAATCCAGCGCGGCGCTTCCTGCGTGGCCTTGGGATCGTAGTATTTGCTCTTGGCGTCGAACTGCGAGGCGTCCGGATAAGGAGTGCTCACTATCTCCGCCAGGCCCGCAATGCCGGGCTCCGGACAGCTGGAGTGATAGAACAACACCCCATCGCCGACCTGCATCTGATCGCGCATGAAATTGCGCGCCTGGTAGTTGCGCACACCGAACCACGCGGTAGTCTGCCTGGGCGATGCCATCACGTCATCAATGCTCACTTCATCCGGCTCGGACTTCATCAACCAGTATTGCATCGGATTCTCCAGACGAAAAAAAGCGGCTGCGCATTCACATGCTAACAACCGCTTCTTTGTGTATAAGGCCCCGCCTGTGCCGTCTTGCCGGCATCCCGAACCAAAATGGCTCAGGTGGTCACAGTTAGTTCAATTTCGGGTTCATCGGACTAGCGACGCTCTCGCCCATCGAACAAATTTCCGTAACCGGTGCAAAAGAATGGTTCAAGGAATATATGACAAGTCTCGAACACTGCAGGGTGAAACGAAGTTTACTCTTTTGTGCGCCGCAAAGGAAGGGCTGCACAAATTAAAAATCGATTAAAACAGCGCTTCCTGCGGCGTCAACGCGGCGTCCAGCACCTTGTGCATGGCGGCCATCTTGGTCTGCACTTCCAGCATGGACATGTCAGACAACGGTCCCTGTGGCGCTTTCACCGTCAGGAATTCACCGGCCATGCTGAGTGCCGCCATGACGGCGATACGGTCGGTGCCCTTGACTTTGCCAGCGTCGCGGATCGCGCACATTTTACGGTCGACGAAAGCGGCCGCCTTGCGCAGCGCCGCTTCCTCGTCTTCCTTGCAGGCCAGCTTGTAGGACTGGCCCATGATGGTCACATCCAGTTGGATCATCGTGCTTCCTCGTTTTCAGGCAGCGTGTCGTCGGTGTCCGCACTGTCGAGCCCTGGAATCTTACCCAGCAAAGCTTCAAGGCGGCCGGAGGCTTCGCCCAGGCGGCGCTGATAGCCCATGTTCTCCGCCACAAGAGCGGCATTGGCCTGGCGCAGCTGGGCGTTTTCGCGACGCAGCGCTTGCGTCATCTCGGCCAACTGGTCGATTTTATCGGAGAGGTCTTGGAATTCTGAAATCATCCCGCCACTATAGGGAGCGGGCGGGATGCCGTCAACCGAATCGCGTATTTGCAACCAACAAGCACACGATTTATTTACTGCTTACCAACAATCCCGGCTCGATGGTGACATGGCCTTCGATGCCGCTGGCTTGCCCCGGCTCCGCTTCGATCAGCACATTGATCTCGCGCTTGCCCGCACCGGCCGGCAAGGTGACGTCCAGCGGCGCCGAGGCGTAACTGTCCTTCTTGCCGATCAGTTTGCCGTCCAGCCAGATCTCGGCCTTGCCGGTGATGGCGGCAAACCGCAGCCGGCCAGTGCCATCCGCCAGGTTCTTGCGCGGCGTGAAGCTGGAGCGGTACAAATGATACTTCTTGCCGGCGGCGGCGCGCATCGGCGGCGAACCCCAGCCCCAGGTATTCATGTCGAAGCCGGCCAGCGTCTGGTTCGGGTCGGGACGCGCATCGCCGTCCGGCGCGATGCGCCAGCTGCGCACAAAGCTCAGTGGCGCGTCGGCCAGGTCGACGTAAGGCACGGCGGCCACCTGCTTCACCGGAATCGTCACCTGCGCGGCCTGCAGGCCTTGCGCGGTGGCGGTGACGGTGATGGCGTCCTTGCTGTCGTAATTGGTCTGCACGATCAGCTGTGCCAGGCCGTTGAACAGACGGCGGGTCGCGCCCTTCTCGTCCTCGTGCGAATTCGGATCGCCGTTGCCATGGCCGATGGAGCGGCCGCCGCCGGTCACGGCGAAGGTCACTTCATTGTTCGCCAGCGGCACGGCGCGGCCCTGCGCATCCAGCGCGCGCACGGTGAGCGGCATGGCGTCGTAGCCGTCGCCGTTCAGGCCCGCGCGGTCCGGTACCAGTTCCAGCCTGACCGGCGCGCCGGTGGTTTCCACCGCGGTGCGCACCACTTCCTTGCCACCCTTGTAGCCGATGGCTTCCAGCTTACCCGGCTCGTAAGCGACGTTGAAGTAGTTCATGCGGTAAGGATCGACCTTCTGCTCGCCCAGCGCGCGGCCATTCAGCAGCAATTGCACACGCTCGACGTTGGCCATCACCATCACGCGCACGTTCTCGCCCTGCTTCCAGTTCCAGTGCGGCGCGATGTGAATCAGCGGCTTGTCCTTGATCCACTGCACCTGGTGGATGTAGTAGGCCGTCTTGGCAAACCCGTTCAGGTCCATGATGCCGAACACCGAGCTGACCGAAGGCCATTCGTTCGGCGTCGGCTCGCCGCGATAATCGAAGCCGGTCCAGACGAAACCGCCCGCCACATAAGGGCGCGTGTCGATCGCTTCCCACGCTTCGCGGTGGGTGTTGCCCCATGGCGCCGCATCGTCGTCGTAGCTGGCGATCAGGTTTTTATCCCTGACCGTCTGGTACTCGCCGCGCGTCATGAAGGCGGAGGTGTCTTCGGAGCTGGTGAATGGCTTGTCCGGATGCGCCTTGTGGAAGCGGTCATAGTCCTTCACCTGGTAGTTGGAGCCCACCACGTCCACCGCGTGCGACACATTCAGCTCGGTCAGGAAGCCGCCGTTCATGGCGGCGGTGACAGGACGGGTATCGTCCAGCGCCTTCACGACGGCCGACATGCGGCGCACCATCTCGTAACCGACCTCGGTCGCCTGCACCGGCTCTTCGTTAAACACCGACCACAGGATGATGCCCGGGTGATGACGGTCGCGCTTGACCATCCACTCCAGCTGCTTCATGTAGTCCGGCGATGGATTGAAGTTGCGGTTTTCGTCCATCACTACAAAGCCCATGCGG
The DNA here is from genome assembly GCF_039595735.1 of Duganella sp. Classification (NCBI taxonomy): domain Bacteria; kingdom Pseudomonadati; phylum Pseudomonadota; class Betaproteobacteria; order Burkholderiales; family Oxalobacteraceae; genus Duganella; species Duganella sp. The sequence continues at coordinate 918,740 of NZ_JBCNLB010000001.1, read as the reverse complement.
TCCACCATGTCCAGCACTTCGGCCGCCGGCGCGTTGTGCGAGAAGCGGATCGCGTTCACACCCATCTCCTTCAGACGGCGCAGTCGATATTCCCACACCGAATCCGGCACCGCCACGCCGACGCCGGCGTGATCCTGGTGGATGCACACGCCCTGCAGCTTGACGTGCACGCCGTTCAGGAAGAAGCCTTGCGCCGCGTCGAAGCGGATGGTGCGGAAGCCGGTGCTGAGCGAAGTCTCATCCACCGCCTTGCCGGCCTGCAGAACGCGCGTGGTCACGCGATACAGATTGGTTTTCTCGATCGACCACAGAGCCGGGTTGTTGATGGTGACCGGCACTTTCACGGCACTGGTGGCCAGCACGCCCACCCGTGCCGGCGCGGTGCGCTGCGCCACCTGCTTGCCGGACGGGTCGTACACCGTCACTTCCACGATCACGTCGCTGGCGGCCTTGCCGCTGTTATTCAGCGTGACTTCAACCGGAATGCTCCACTGCTTGTCTTTCACGAGACGCGGGGTGGCGTGCACGCCATCGGTCACCACGTGCACCGGATTGCGCTTGACCAGCCAGCTGTGGCGGTACATGCCGGCGCCTTCATACCACCAGCCCTCCATCGCTTCCGCATCGACGCGGATGGCAATCGTGTTCATCGCATCGCCGTAGCGCAGGAAGGGCGTGATGTCGATATAGCTGGCGTTATAGCCGGACCAGTTGCGGTTCACCACATTACCGTTCACCCACACCGTGGCGTGGGTGGCGATGGCGTCGAACTGCAACTCAAAATGCTTGCCGCGATCCGACGGATCAACTTTCAAATAGCGGCGATACCAGCCGATGCCGCGCGGGCGATAGCCCTGCGAGACATTGGCCTTCGGATCGAACGGACCTTCCACCGCCCAGTCGTGCGGCAGGTTGAGGCGGCGCCAGTCGGAGTCGTCGTACTCGTTGCCGGCGGCGCCGGCGGCGTTGCCGGCCTTGGCGTTGCTGTAGGATTCTTCGTGCCCGACGATGGGCGGCTCCACGAGGTCGCCCTGGTGGAACAGCCAGCCGCGGTCCAGCGACAGGCGCTCGCGCGGCGCCGCGTTCGCGCCCACACAGGCCAGCATCAGCAGGATGGTGGCGATCAGTCTTGTTTTCAAAATCGTCTCCCTGATTAAAAAAAAACGGAGCAGCGCCATCACGCACCGCTCCGCAAAACCACGATAAAAAGGATGAACGTGTGCTTACAGCTTGAAGGTCAGGCCCAGGTTGAAGCGGCGGCCAAATTCCGTGACTTCCTGCTGTCCTGGAATGTTCGCGCTGGTGTACACCGCTTTCTGGTTGGTCAGATTGTCGATGCCGAAGCGCAGCTGGATCTGCGGCGTCAACTGCTTGGCCAGGTTCAGGGTCAGATAAGTCTCGGCTTCGTTCATGATCAGCTGACCGGCGCCCCAGGTCGGGTTGCGCGCGAACTTGCTGTGATAGTTGGCCGACAGGCGGGCTTCATAGCCGGCCTTCTCGTACCACACCGTCACGCCGCCGTTGGACTTCATCAGGCCTTCGATCGGATACGGATTGACCGCAGGCGTCTGCTCCTTGATGTTGCTGGTGGTGTAGGCATAGCTGCTGTAGATGCCCAGACCATCCCACGGCGCCGGCAGCGAAGTGAAGGCCTGCTGGTACACCAGCTCCAGCCCGCGGATGTCGCCGCCCTCGCCGTTCACCGAACGGGTGATGGTGGCGTTGCGGCCATTGACCACGGTGGTGTCGCTTTCGATGGCGATGTAGCGCGATACCTTCTTGTAAAAGCCGCCAGCCGACAGCAGCGAACCCTTGCCGAAGTACCACTGATAGGACAGGTCAACCTGATTGGCCATCATCGGCTTCAGTTCCGGGTTACCGGCGCTGCCGGTCACCGGCTGGCTGGTGTCGGTGTTGACGCTCAGGTTGCGCGAGCTGCGCATTTCATCCAGCGGCGCGCGCGACATGGCGCGGGCCACGCTGAAACGCACCTGGCGTTCCTGCGCTTCGTCCATATTGAACACCAGGTTCAGGCTCGGCAGGATCTCGGTGTACGAGGTGCCGCCTTCGGTTGGCGTAGGCGCGGCGTTGTTGATCGACTGCATGCCGTAGCCGGTCTGCCTGGTGTGCACCAGGCGCACGCCGACGTTGCCGCGGTAGGTCTTGCCGAGCGCTTCGCCATCCAGGTCGCCCTGCACGAAGGCCGACGAGCTGCGCTCCTTGACGCGCCAGCCGGCCAGCGCGTCGTTGCGGATCTGCCAGTCTTCCTGCTTCTGGCCGTTCGGGTTGAAGGCGTTCGGACCGAAGGCGCTGGCGATGGTGCTGTCCCAGTCTTTCAGCGAGATGAAGGCCGGGTAGCCGTCCACGTTCACGGTCTGGTAGGCCGACGCTGGAATTGCCGAAGTCGGCTGCAGGGTCCAGGTGGTCTGGTGGTAGCTCTTCTCGCGGTCGGTGGCGCGCACGCCCACCTTGATGCGGCTGATGATGCTGTTGTCCAGCTGGCGCGATGCGCTCAGGCTGACGGCGTTCAGCTTGTCCTTCACGTGGCCATCGTTGTCGATGTACAGCGACGGCGCGCCAAAGTTGGCGACCTTGCCGCTGTCGATGCCGAAGCTGTAGTTCTGCACTTCGTCGCCAGGGAAAGACCAGGTGACCGGCACGCTGTTGTTGGCATACTGGCGCAGGTCGCGCCAGGCGCTGCCGCGGCGGGCATGCGAGGTCGACAGGTCGGCGTCGATCTTCCAGTCGCCGGCGGTGAACTTGCCGTTCAGGCCGCTGGCGGCCACGCTGGTGTCCTGCACGTAGATGAAGTCGTTGTTGATCAGGCTGGCGTTGCTGATGGTGCCGCCGACCACGTAGCCATCACGCACGTCGAGGTTGCTGTAGTTGGCCGAGTTGCCGCCATCCCAGTTGCCAACGCCATCCACCCAGTGCTGCAGGCCGCGTTCCTTGATCTTGGCTTCCGCATAGTAGGTGTCGGCGGTGATCTGCACGTCGTTGTTGGGCTTCCACTCGATCTTGCCCAGCACGCTGCCGCGCTTGTCCTTGCCCTGGCGCGCTTCGTCCTGGAAGCCCCATGGCAGCTTGTCGATCTTGCCGTCGCCGCTCACGTCGACCGAGTTGGTTTCGTTGAAGCCCCAGTGGCGCTTGTTCTTCTGCACCGAAGGCTGGTCCTGGTAGCTGAACGCCAGCGCCGCGCCAAGGGTCTTGTTGGCGAACTGGTCGACATACACGCCGCCAAGACGCGGCGCGCTCTTGTCGGCGCCCTGGATGTCCTTGGCCAGCGGGTAGTACAGCGCGTCAGCGCGCAGCACCACCTGGCGGCCGCTCATCTTCAGCGGCGAAACCGTTTGCAAATCAATCGTGGTGGCGATGCCGCCTTCCACCACATCCGCCTGCTGCGTCTTGTAGACGGTGGCGCCGCTCAGCGACTCCGACGGGAACTGCTCGAAACGCACGGCGCGGTTGGGCTCCGACGATGCCAGTTCCCGGCCGTTCAGGGTGGCGCCGATGAAGCGCGGGCCCATGCCGCGCGCCACGATCTGCGAAGCGTTGCCGCGATCCAGGCCGGACGACAGGCCTGGCAGACGCGCCAGCGATTCAGCAATGGTGGTATCGGGCAGCTTGCCGATGTCTTCCGACGAAATCATTTCCACGATACTGTTGGAAGCTTCCTTGGCCGCCAGCGCATTGCGTACCGATGCGCGGATGCCGGTCACGTTTACCTGTTGAATCTCACCTGCAGCGGCAGCCTCCTGGGCAAAGGCTTCCTGGACCAGCAGCGGCGCGGTGAAGAGCGTGGCAATCAGCCAGCTCATTTTTTTGTGTTTCATTGTGCATCTCCAGTGTTGTATGTGTTCCGTCTCTGATGAAGATGTGGACGGATAACGGGATGCTAACGAAACACCAAATTACTCACCAATAGCTATTTTAGTTTGCGCCATACCAAGTTCGTATATCAAACAAGATTGCGCTTCAGACAGGTGCGCGATAGTGAGGATAGATGCTGACTGCGGCATCGCGCAGCGCGGTCAGCATGGCATCGGCGCCCGGCGAGAGCTGGTGTCGCTTGCGCGTCACAATGCCGAAGGAATCCATGCTGACACCCAGATCGAACGGCAGCACTTTCAACAGGCCGGCATCCAGATACGGCTGCACCGCTTCCGCCGGCAGCGCCACGATCATGTCGTTGTTCAGCAGCAGGCTGGCCACCACCGGCATGTCCAGCGTCTCGATGGTCTCGGCCGGCTGCTCCAGGCCGTGCGACAGGAACAGCGCGGTCAGGCGGTCGCGCAGGATGGAGCCGGCCGGCGGCAGGATCCAGCACTGTTCCATCAAGTCTTCCAGCTGCAGCGCGCTGCGCTCCATCAGCGGATGGCTGGCGCGCGCGATCAGCAAATGCGGCTCGTCGGTCAGCGGTTCGAAATTCAATTCATCGGCGGCCTCGGTATCGAGAATGCGGCCGACCACCAGGTCGAGCTCGCCGCCGCGCAGGCGTTCCACCAGCACCTTGCTGGTGGACATGGTCACCGCCACATGCACGCGCGCATGGCGCTCCTTGAGCAGGTTGATCGCCTTGGGCACCAGCCCGGTGGCTGGCGCCAGCACGGTGCCGATGCCGACCCGGCCGCGCAGGCCGGACAGCAGTTCCATCACTTCCTGGTGCGCCGCGTCCATCTCCGCCAGCGCCGCGCCGGCACGGCGGATCAGCACCTTGCCGTACCAGGTCGGCGACACCCCGCGCGACAGGCGCTCGAACAATTGCACGCCGAGCGCATGCTCCAGCTCGCCCAACAACTTGGAGGCGCCCGGCTGGGTCAGGTTGGCGGCCTGGGCGGCGTGGGCGATGGAGCCATGCCGGCCGAGTTCAACCAGCAAGACGAGGTGACGGGTTTTCAGGTGGGAACGAACAAAGCGATCCGAACGGGAATCATTCATATGGGCATCAAGGTTGATTGCCCATCATAAATGCGGGCTCGACCATCGTCAATCGTGGTTACACGCGGGAAACCACGCTGGAAGCGCTCCCGCTATCAATAAACAAGGTATCGGCCACGCCCGCTGCCAAGCCCTTGAGCAAGTCCGGCGGCAAGCCGTACAGACCGCCCTGCGCGCCCAGCACCAGCAACTGGTCCAGTGCCGCGCCGCCAAACGCCACGCTGGCGGCCGGCTCACGCGCCAGCACCACCTGCTGCAGCACGGCGCCGGCGCGGTCATACTGCACCAGCACGCCGCCCTGCACGCTCCACAGCTGGCCGTCGCGATCGAAAATGGCTGCGCCGGCGCCGGGTTCCAGCAGAGCTGAAAACGGTTTCACACCACTCACCTTGGCGCGCTCCGGATCGTAGTCACATTGCATCAGGCCGCCGTGCGCGGCATCGGCAAACACCATGCGGCGGCCGTCCGGGCTGAAGGCAATGGCGCTGGCGCTGACCACCGCCGGCAAGGCCAGCCGGCGCAGGCCATGGCGCTGGGAATACTGGTAAAAACTGCCGATCGGGCGCCGGTCCTGCCCCGTGTTGGCGGTGCCAAAGACGAAATTGCCGTGACGGTCGGTGCAGCCGTCGCTGACGCTGGTGCGCGGCTCGGCGGCATCGACCGTGACCAGCACCTGGGCCTGCAGCGGACGGCTGGGCTGGCCGGGCTGTGGCAATTCCAGCAGGCCCAGCCGCTTCCCCAGGCCCAGCAGCACCCGCCCGGAACTGCAACATGCGATCACGCGTGCGGTTTCTAACATACGCACGCCGCTTGGCATCGCCGGCGGCGCCGGCCAGGCGTATAGTTGGCTACCAATCGGGTCCGGCCAGCGCCAGCATTGCCGCTGAACATCCCAGCGCAGCGCACAGCCGGCCTGCCCCACCCGGACGAGCATGACACCGGGCGTGGAGGTGACGGTCGCACTGGCGGAATTCATACGGCTCCTGATGATATTTTGACAGCTGCCAGTCTAAGCGAGCCCCTGCCACCGCTGCTATGAATAAACCGCTACCAGCCATGCAGATATCGGATAGCTGGGCGGCAGGCGGCTGCTATCCGATATTGATATGGGTCGTTGCGAATTAATCATATTTCCAGTCTAGCCACCCGCTTTAGACTGAGCGCTGTTCCCTGAACCACCACACCCTGACCTGATCCTATGAAAATCACCAAACTGACGACCTACCGTGTTCCACCGCGCTGGATGCTGCTCAAAATCGAAACCGATGAAGGCGTCGTCGGCTGGGGCGAACCGGTCATCGAAGGCCGCGCCCGCACCGTGGAGACGGCAGTACAGGAACTGGAAACCTACCTGATCGGCCAGGACCCGGCCCGCATCAACGACCTGTGGCAGACCATGTACCGCGCCGGCTTCTACCGCGGCGGCGCCGTCTTCATGAGCGCGATCGCCGGCATCGACCAGGCGCTGTGGGACATCAAGGGCAAAGTGCTGGGCAAGCCGGTCTACGAACTGCTGGGCGGCCTGGTGCGCGACCGCATGAAGATGTATAGCTGGGTGGGCGGCGATCGTCCGGCCGACATCATCGAGCAAATCCGCACCCTGCAAAAAGGCGGTTTCAATACTTTCAAGATGAACGCCACCGAAGAGCTGGGCATGCTGGACACGTCGGCCAAGGTCGACGAGGCGGTGCGCCGTGTGGCCGAGATCCGCGAAGCCTTCGGCACCACCATCGAGTTTGGCCTGGACTTCCACGGCCGCGTGGCCGCGCCGATGGCCAAGACGCTGCTGCGCGAACTGGAGCAGTACCGTCCGCTGTTCGTGGAAGAACCGGTGCTGGCCGAGCAGGCCGAATATTACCCGCGCCTGGCCGAGATGACCTCGATCCCGCTGGCAGCCGGCGAACGCATGTACTCGCGCTTCGAGTTCAAGCATGTGTTTGCGGCCGGCGGCCTGGCCATCGTGCAGCCCGACCTGTCGCACGCCGGCGGCATCACCGAATGCGTGAAGATCGCCGCGATGGCGGAAGCCTACGACGTCACGCTGGCACCGCACTGCCCGCTGGGGCCGGTGGCGCTGGCCTCCTGCCTGCACGTCGACTTCGTGTCGTACAACGCCGTGCTGCAGGAACAAAGCATGGGCATCCACTACAACAAGGGCGGCGAGCTGCTGGACTACGTCATCAACAAGGATGACTTCAAGATCGTCGACGGCTACTGCAATCCGCTGACCAAGCCGGGCCTGGGCGTGGAAGTGGACGAGGAACGCGTCATCGCCGCCAGCAAGAACGCCCCGGACTGGCGCAATCCAGTCTGGCGCCACGAAGACGGCAGCGTCGCGGAGTGGTAATACGATGATCTTCCGCCTGCGCACCTGCGCGGCTTTGGTTGCGGGTGCGTTGGCGGCAAATGTCGCTGGCGCCGCCATGCTCGCCATCGATGCCAGCGCCCCCAATCCCGCGCCGCTGAAAGCGGCGCTCCGTCTCGGCAGCGCCACCGCCCCCAACGGCGACACCCTCGGCGCCAACGCGCGCTACCTGACCCGCAACGGCGCCCCCTGGCTGCCGGTGATGGGCGAATTCCATTACAGCCGCACGCCCGCCTCGCAGTGGGAAGCGGAACTGCGCAAGATGAAAGCGGCCGGCATCGACATCGTGGCCAGCTACGTCATGTGGAATCACCACGAAGAAGTCGAAGGCAAATTCGACTGGTCCGGCAACCGCGACCTGCGCCGCTATGTGCAACTGGCCGCCAGGGCCGGACTGGATGTGGTGGTGCGCGTCGGTCCGTGGGCGCACGCGGAAGTGCGCTACGGCGGCATTCCGGACTGGGTGGTCAACGCCATGCCGACCCGCGCCAACGATCCGCAATACATGATGTTCGTCGAGCGCCTGTACCAGCAGATCGGCCAGCAGATCAAGGGCCAGCTGTGGAAAGACGGCGGCCGCGTGATCGGCCTGCAGCTGGAGAATGAATACAACCTCGATGGTCCCGGCAAGGGCGCGGCCCACATCGCCGCGCTGAAAAAGCTGGCGCTGAAAGCGGGCATGGATGTGCCCTACTACACCGTCACCGGCTGGGACGGCACGATTTATCCGACCGGCGAAGTGACGCCGGTGTTTGGCGGCTATCCCGACGAGCCGTGGGGCGTGAGCACCAAAGAGCTGCCGCCGAAAGAAACCTACGCCTTCCGCTTCGACACCCGCGTCAGCGGCGACCTCGGTGCGCAGACCGCCGCCCATGCGCCGGGCACCGCCGAAACCGACAAGGACGTGACACCCTTCCTCGGCGCGGAATATGGCGCCGGCCTGCCGTTCATGTATCGCCGCCGCACGGTGGTGTCGGCCGACGATATCGCCTCCATGCTGCCGGTGCAGCTGGGCTCGGGCGTGAACCTGATGGGCTACTACATGTTCCATGGCGGCCGCAATCCGCTCAGCCTGGGCGGCACCGGCATGGAAGAAAGCACCCTCAGTGGCGGCTACAACGACACCACCATGATCAGCTACGACTTCCAGGCGCCGCTGGGGCCGGATGGCCAGCAGCGCAAGGTGCTGGAGAAGCTGCGTCCGTTCCACCTGTTCCTGCATGACTTCGGCTCGCGTCTGGCGCCGATGACGGTGCGCAAGCCGGAGGTATCGCCGGCCAAGCCGGATGATCTGTCGACCGCGCGCTTTGCCGTGCGCAGTGACGGCGATCGCGGCTTCCTGTTCGTGAACAACCACGTGCGCCAGTATCCGATGGCGGCGCAGAAGGGCACGCAGTTTGCGGTCCAGCTGCAAGGGCAGAGCATGACACTGCCCAGCAAGCCGGTGGACATCGCGGATGGCGCCTACTTCATCTGGCCGCTGAATCTGGATCTCGACGGCACCAACCTGCACTACGCCACCGCGCAGCCGCTGACGCTGCTCGATCAGGGCAAGGCCGGCGTGGTGGCCGTGTTTGCCGCCAGCGCCGGCGTGCCGGTCGAGCTGTCGTTCGACGCCAGCGCGCGCGTGTCGCTCGCCGGCGCGGCTGGTGCGGCCGGCGCGCAGATCGCCACGGCCGGCGGCCACACGCTGATCACCGGCGTGCAGCCTGGCGCTGGCGCGGCAATGACCGTGCAGCGCGACGGCCAGCGCCCGCTGACCATCGTCGTGCTGACGCCTGAACAATCGCAGCAACTGAGCGTAGTGCAGCTGGCCGGCCAGCGCCGCCTGCTGCTGTCCGCCGACCAGGCCTACGTTGACGGCAACGCGCTGCAAATGCGCTCGGTCGGCGACAGCAAATTCCGCTTCGCCATCTACCCGGCACTGGCCGCCGCGCCGAAAGCGACGACCACCGCCGCCGCATGGGCCGCCGCGACTCGCGCAGGCGCCGCAAACGCCGCAGTCCGCCCATCCGCCGCAGCCAGCCCGGCCGCCGCGGCGAACAGCGCCACCGGCGTCGCGCCAGGCCGCGCCGCAGCCCGCGCCGCCGCACAGACCGCCGTGCCGAGCAACGCTGGCGCCAACGCGGCTGGCGACGCCCCCGCCGCCACCGTTGCCGTGCGGGCGGGCGGCAACGATGGCATCTTCCAGGTCTTCGAAGCATCGCTTCCTGCCAGCGAAGTCAAAGCCAGCATCACGCCAACGCGCGCAGCGCAGGAAGCTGCGGCGATCGTCATCGGCGGCACTGCCAAGGCCGCGATCCAGCCGCTGCCGGAAAACTTCAAAGCCGCCGGCGCCTGGCAGATCAGCATCCCGCGCCACCAGCTGAAAGGCCTGGACGACGCCCTGCTGCAAATCGACTTCGTCGGCGACATCGGCCGCCTGTACGCCGGCACCCGCCTGCTGGACGACTGGTACTACAGCGGCTACCAGTGGCAGATCGGCCTGCGCCAGCAAGCCGCCCTGCTCGACCAGCCGCTGACCGTCTCCGTGCTGCCGTTGCGCGCCGACGCGCCGATCTACCTGCCCAGGGAAGCGCGGCCCGACTTCGGCGGCGCGAAGCAGATCGCCACCGTGCGCGGCGTCAGCGTCATCCCGGTCTATCAACTGCGCGTCACGCCTTAGGAGCCGCCATGTCTGAACGCCTCAAAGGCAAAGTCGCCATCGTCACCGGCTCCACGCAAGGCATCGGGCTGGCCATCGCCCGCCGTTTTGCGGCGGAAGGCGCGCTGGTCACCCTCAACAGCCACCGCGAAGACGAAGCTGCCCGCGCCATCAGCGCCGAACTCGGCCCCGAACGCAGCCTGTTCGTGCACGCCGACGTGGCCGACCGCGCCGCCATGGAAGCGCTGGCCGCGCGCACCATCGAGCGCTTTGGCAAAGTCGACATCCTCATCAACAACGCCGGCATGAACGTCTTCGACGATCCGCTGGCGCTGAGTGAAGAAGACTGGAAGCGCTGCTTCGCGGTCGATCTGGAAGGCGCATGGAACGGCGCGCGCGCCGTGCTGCCGGCGATGCTGGCGCAGGGCGCCGGCAGCATCGTCAACATCGCCTCCGTGCACGGCCACAAAATCATCCCCGGCTGCTTCCCCTACCCGGTGGCCAAGCACGCCCTGATCGGCATGACACGCGCGCTGGGGCTGGAGTACGCGGCGCGCGGCATCCGCGTCAACTCCATCTCGCCGGGGCTGATCGTCACCGACATGATCGAACGCCACTTCGCCGCCCAGCCTGATCCTGAAGCCGAGCGCGCCCGCCAGGCCGCCCTGCTGCCGTGCAAGCGCCTGGGCAAACCGGAAGAAGTGGCCGCCACCGCCCTGTTCCTGGCCAGTGACGAAGCCCCCTTCATCAACGCCACCGACATCCTGATCGACGGCGGCCGCTCCCAGTTGTACCACGAGTAACAAAACTCCGGGGTCAGGTCCGCCATTTCTACACGGCCTCAACCGTAGCGTCCGCTACGGTTGAGGCCGTGTAGAAATGGCGGACCTGACCCCGGAGTTGGTTTTTTTGCTGGTGCGCGTGCCTTTTTTGCTTTTCCTCAAAGCGTTTGCCTTGAAATACCCCAAGGTCGTCCCTATAATTGGCACTCGTTAGGGAAGAGTGCTAACAGCACGCCCAACTACCAACATACTGTACCATTGCTAAAAAATTAAGGAGTTTTGTATGAACCTTCGCCCTTTGAACGATCGCGTTATCGTCAAACGTCTGGACCAAGAGACCAAAACTGCGTCCGGCCTGATCATCCCTGATGCGGCTGCTGAGAAACCGGATCAAGGCGAAGTCCTGGCCGTTGGCAATGGCAAGATCCTGGACGACGGCAAAGTGCGTCCGCTGGATGTCAAAGCAGGCGACCGCGTCCTGTTCGGCAAATACGCCGGCCAGACCGTCAAGATCGACGGCCAGGAACTGCTGGTCATGCGCGAAGAAGACATCATGGCGATCGTCACCAAGTAATTGGTCGAGCCGATCCCACTTAATACCTCACAGGAGTAAATAACATGGCAGCTAAAGAAGTAATCTTCGGCGACGCAGCGCGCGCCAAAATGGTTGAAGGCGTTAACATTCTGGCTAACGCAGTCAAAGTCACCCTGGGCCCGAAAGGCCGCAACGTGGTGCTGGAGCGCTCGTTCGGCGCCCCAACCGTGACCAAGGACGGCGTGTCGGTTGCGAAAGAAGTCGAACTGAAAGACAAGCTGCAGAACATGGGCGCCCAGATGGTCAAGGAAGTCGCTTCCAAAACCTCGGACAACGCCGGTGACGGCACCACCACCGCTACCGTGCTGGCTCAGGCACTGGTGCGCGAAGGCATGAAGTTCGTTGCCGCCGGCATGAACCCGATGGACCTGAAGCGCGGCATCGACAAGGCCGTCACCGCGTCGGTGGAAGAACTGAAGAAAATCGCCAAGCCAACCACCACCTCGAAAGAAATCGCCCAGGTCGGCGCGATCTCGGCCAACTCGGATTCGTCGATCGGCGAACGCATCGCTGAAGCGATGGAAAAAGTCGGCAAGGAAGGCGTCATCACCGTGGAAGACGGCAAGTCGCTGAACGACGAGCTGGACATCGTTGAAGGTATGCAGTTCGACCGCGGCTACCTGTCGCCATACTTCATCAACAACCAGGACAAGCAGGTTGCCGCTCTGGACAACCCATTCGTTCTGCTGTGCGACAAGAAAATCTCGAACATCCGCGACCTGCTGCCGATCCTGGAACAGATCGCCAAGTCGGGCCGTCCGCTGCTGATCATCGCTGAAGACATCGAAGGCGAAGCACTGGCCACCCTGGTGGTGAACAACATCCGCGGCATCCTGAAGACCGTGGCGGTCAAGGCCCCTGGCTTCGGCGACCGTCGCAAAGCCATGCTGGAAGACATCGCGATCCTGACCGGCGGCCAGGTGGTGGCGGAAGAAGTCGGTCTGACCCTGGAAAAAGTGACCCTGGAAGAACTGGGCCAGGCCAAGCGTATCGAAGTCGGCAAGGAAAACACCATCGTCATCGACGGCGCCGGCCAGGCCGCTGCAATCGAAGCCCGCGTGAAACAAATCCGCGTGCAGATCGAAGAAGCGACCTCGGACTACGACCGTGAAAAACTGCAAGAGCGCGTGGCCAAGCTGGCTGGCGGTGTTGCCGTGATCAAGGTTGGCGCTGCCACCGAAGTCGAAATGAAAGAGAAGAAAGCACGCGTGGAAGACGCCCTGCACGCGACCCGCGCTGCCGTGGAAGAAGGCATTGTGCCAGGCGGCGGTGTCGCCCTGCTGCGCGCCCGCGCCAAGATCAAAGACCTGAAAGGCGACAACGCCGACCAGGACGCAGGTATCAAGATCGTGCTGCGCGCCATGGAAGAGCCACTGCGCATGATCGTGCAGAACGCCGGCGAAGAATCGTCGGTGGTGGTGAACGCTGTGCTGGCAGGCGAAGGCAACTTCGGCTACAACGCATCGAACGGCACCTATGGCGACATGGTTGAAATGGGCGTGCTGGACCCAGCCAAAGTGACCCGTTCGGCACTGCAAAACGCCGCCTCGATCGCCGGCCTGATGCTGACCACCGACTGCATGATCGCTGAAGTGGTGGAAGACAAGCCAGCCGGCGGTATGGGTGGCATGGGCGGTATGGGTGGCATGGGCGGCATGGACGGCATGATGTAATTCTGCCGGCCGGCTGCTTCAGCCAGCCAATCGGAAAGCCCGCGCAGGCCTCGGCCGCGCGGGCTTTTTTGTTACACTCACGGAATGTCCTCCCGCAAACGCGCCCTCCTTGCCGCCAGCAGCGCCCACGCTGTGCACGACGGCCTCACCGATCTGATTTACGTTTTACTGCCGATCTGGCAGGCCCAGTTTGCCATCAGCTACGCCATGATCGGCTTGCTGCGCGCTTCGTATTCGGGCGTGATGGCGGGCTTCCAGCTGCTGGCCAGCCGCCTTGCCAGGCGCTGGGGCCGCGAGCGCATGCTGATCGGCGGCACCGCGCTGGCCGGCGTGGCCTACCTGATCGCCGGTCAGGCCGGCGGCCTGGCCACGCTGCTGATCGCCCTGATGCTGGGCGGACTGGGTGCCAGCACGCAGCATCCGCTGGCCTCGTCGCTGGTGACGGATGCGTACGAGCCTGGCGGCGGCGTCAAGCAGGCGCTGTCGCAGTACAATTTTGCCGGCGATATCGGCAAGACCCTGATACCCGGCGCGGTCGGCCTGCTGCTGCTGGTGGTCAGCTGGCAAACCAGCGTCACCCTGATCGGCCTGCTCGGGCTGGCGGCGGCATTGCTGCTGTGGTGGCTCATTCCGGCAGCGCAGCCCGCGTCTGCCGCGCACCGCGTCAAAGCGGCGGCCGGCCGTGGCAATCGCAGCGGCTCGGCGGGCGGCCTGCGCGCGCTGCTGGCCACCGGTACGCTGGACAGCACGGTGCGCATGGGCTTCCTGACCTTTCTGCCCTTCCTGTTGAAAAGCAAGGGCGCCGGCACGGCCGGCATCGGCGTCGCGCTGTCGCTGCTGTTTGTGGGCGGCGCATTTGGCAAGCTGCTGTGCGGCTACCTGGGCGCGCGCATCGGCATGATGAAGACCGTGTGGCTGACCGAGTCCGCCACTTCCGCCTGCATTGTGGCGGCGGTGTTGCTGCCGCTGGCGGGTGTGATGACGATGCTGCCTCTGCTGGGCCTGGCGCTGAACGGCACCTCATCCGTGTTGTACGGCGCCGTGCCCGAACTGGCGGCGCCGGGCAGGCGCGAGCAGGCGTTTGCCCTGTTCTACACCGGCACCATCGGCGCTGGCGCCCTGTCGCCGGTGCTGTTTGGCCGCGTGGGCGACGTGATGGGCGTGCCGGTGGCCTTGCTGTCGCTGGCTGCCCTCCTGCTACTCACGCTGCCGCTAGCGTGGCGCGTCCAAAAATCCCTCTGAGCTAGAATGGGCGGCCCTCACTCAAGGAGAGACGCCATGGAAACGCAAGAACTGCATCGCGGCCGTTTGATTGATCACATTCAACTGGTGGTGCGCGACCTGCCCGCATCGCAAAAGTTTTACACGGCTGTTTTTGAAGTGCTGGATATTCCCATCGGCGGCACCGGCGCTGACTATTTCTGGGCCGATGAATTATTCGTCTCCAGCGCAGACAGCCAGGCGGCACAAGGCGTGCTGACCGGGCGCCATCATCTGGCCTTCCAGGCCAAGGACCGCGCCACGGTGGACGCCTTCTACCAGGCCGCACTGGCCCATGGCGCCAAGGACAACGGCGGCCCCGGCGAACGCCCCTACCACCCCGGCTACTACGCCGCCTTCGTGCTCGACCCGGATGGCAACAACATTGAAGCCGTCTTCCACGGCGACGCCAGGCGCAGCGCGCCGTCGGTGCACATCACCTTTTAATCGTCGAGGGCGGCGGCGCAACGCTTGAGCAGTTCGCACAGCTGCCTGGCTTCGTCGGCGGACAGCCGGGACAGCATCTGCCGCTCCACCGCGTCAGCCGCTTGCGCGCCATCGGCAACCGCCTTCTGACCGGCCGGCGTCAGCTCGGTCATGATCACCCGGCCATGTTCCGGGTGCGGATTGCGCACGATCAGGCCGCCGCGCTCCAGATTGACGAGTATTCCCTGCATGGTCTGCGGCGTGACGAACGCCGCACGGGCCAGCTCGGCGTTCGAGATGCGCGGATTGCCGGCCACCGCCAGCAGCACCGCGTTCTGCGGCGCCGTGATGCCAAGCCGCGCCAGTTCCGCATCCAGCCGCTGCCGCAGCCGGTGCTGCGTGATCTTCAGGTTATAGCCGATCCAGTCGGCGCCGCGCCGCGGTGCGGTTTTCTCCGTTGACATATCAGGGGCCTTACATTAGTATCAGGGTGCTGATATTACTTGAAAGAATCCCCCATGACCACCATCACCCCGATCGGCCCCGACTTCATCGCCCTGCAGGTGCGCGACCTGGCCGCCTCCCGCCAGTTCTATCTGGAGACCTTCGGTTTCAAAGCCTCGTCGCACTGCCCGCCGGGCGCGGTGATTTTCCAGACCACGCCGGTCCCGCTGGCGTTGCGCGAGCCGCTGCGCCCGCTGCCCGAAACGGGGCCGCTGGGGACCGGCATGGTGCTGTGGATTGCCTGCGCCGACGCCGACGCGCTGCACGACCTGATCGTGCAGCGCGGCGGCACCATCCTCAGCCCGCTGGCGGACGGCCCCTTCGGCCGTTTCTTTGTTGCCGCCGATCCTGACGGCTACGCCATCACCTTCCACACGGCGCGCGGCTGACTGCAGGCTACTGACAGGAATTGACAGGGCTGCTGAATAGAATGGGTTTCACTTTTCTTTCAGGAGACGCTCAATGAAACCGAACACTGTCAGCGCTGTAGCCCACCTCAACTTCCGCGGCCAGGCGCGCGATGCGCTCAACTTCTACCAGTCCGTGTTTGGCGGCGAAGTGATGGCGATGAGCTACAAGGATTTCGGCCAGGTCAGCAACGAAGCCGAGGCGGATCAGCTGATCTGGGGCCAGGTGGCGGCCGACAATGGCTTCCGCGTCATGGCTTACGACGTGCCCTCGGCAACGCCTTACCATCCGGGCCAGAATGCCTTCCTGGTTGCGCTGGAAACCGAAACGGCGGAACAGGTCAGCGCCTACTGGGACAAGATCGCCAACGGCGCCACCATCACCGTCCCGCTGGCGCCAGCTCAATGGACGCCGCTGTTCGGCATGCTGACCGACCGCTTCGGCACCAACTGGGCTCTCAGCGTGGCCATGCCGCAGAGCTGAGCTCAGGCGTCGTGATAGGCTGATTCCAGCTCGTCGCGGCGCGGGGCGTCGGCCAGGTGGAGGATGAGGGTGGTGTTGAGGTCGTGCGCGGGATGGATGGCGCGGTGGCGGGCGAACCAGAAGGCTTCTTCCAGCTCTTCATCCTCATGCGCGGTAACGAAGACTTTCTTCGCCTCCGGCACGTCTTCGTAATTGACTGCTTCCTGCGCCGCATCGTCGATCGCCTCGCGCCACTGGTCGCAATCCTTGCCCCACGCCAGCGCGTACAGGCAGCCGGATGCGATCAGCCAGCGGCTGACGTCCCACATCATGGTTTCATGCACATCGGCTTCGATGACAATCACCGTTTTAAATTGACGCATGCCTTCCAGCGCCGGCATGGCGCTGGAAGGTGAAAGATGCAGGTATTTGAGGGCGGAATTCAGCATGGCGGCATTTTCTCCCGATCCGCCGAATCCCGCAAGCGGCTTAGAACGGATCCAGCGCCGCCGTGAACTTGCCGCTGGCGTCCATGGCGCCCATGGTGTAACCCTGCCAGCCCGGATAGGCCTGCGGCTCCCAGTAGAACACGCCCAGGCCGTTCGAGCCCAGCGCCTTGGTTTTGTTGAGCAGGTCGGCCAGCATGGCTTTCGAGGTGGCGGCCTGGGTCCAGTCCATGCCGACCTCGGTCACCATCACCGGCTTGGCGTAGCGCGACACCATATCCCACATATTGGTGGAGATTTTGTTGTTGTAGTTGGCCCAGTCCGACGCCGGCGGATAATGCGACATGCCGATCACATCCCACTTGGCGCCCGCCCCTTTCACACCATCGAAGAACCAGCGGAACACGGCGTTGTCGTAACCGTTCGCCAGATGCAGGATCACCTTGGCATTCGGGTACACCGCCTTGGCCGCGTTGTAGCCGTTGTTGATCAGCCCGGCCAGGTTGCTGAAGCTGGTGGTCTTGCCTTCCGGCCACAGCATGCCGCTATTGATCTCGTTGCCGACCTGGACCCACTCGACCGTGATGCCGTTGGTCTTCAGGTAATTCAGGATGCCGTAGGTGTGCGAATAGACGTCGCTGTTCAGCTGCGTCAGCGTGTGGCTGGCCCAGGCCGCCGGCTTGGTCTGCTGACCGGGATCGGCCCAGCTGTCGCTGTAGTGGAAATCGATCAGGATGCGCTGCCCTTGCGCGGCGGCGCGCCTGGCCTTGTACAGCACGTCGGCGCCATCGTTCCAGCCGCCGCCCGGATTGACCCACACGCGCAGGCGGATCGCATTTACCTGCAGGTTTTTCAGCAGCACAAACGGATCGGTTTTCACCGCGCTGCTGTTGTAGAACGCGTAGCCGCTCGCCTCCTGCTGGCTGACCCAGCTGACATCGGCGCCATTGGCAAAGGTGGCGCTGCGCGCGGACAGGGCGAACGCCAGCCCGCATGCTGCAAACAGCAATGCTTTCAACGTCATATCGTCTCCAGTGTTTTAGTTTTTAAAGGGATGAACACATCCCTGCCGCTACACGCGGCATATTGCTACAGCGGGGTACAGCAGAGATGTCTGTTAGCCGAAGCGGGCGGCAGGCACGCCGGCGACGTCAACCCGCACGGCAAACACGGCGCCGGTCAGCGGATGGGCTGCCAGCTGCTCCGGCGTGTTGTCTTCGCGCGCGGTGGTGATGTAGAGGGTTTTCAGATCGGCGCCGCCAAAAGTGCAGGAGGCGGGATTGCGCACCGGCACGGCGATGGTCTCCAGCAGCTCGCCCGACGGCGCATAGCGGCACACGCGGCTGCCGCCCCACTGCGCGATCCACACGCAGCCTTCGCTATCGACCGTCATGCCATCCGGCGAACCTTCACCTTCGCCAAACTGGCGCCACACGCGCGGCTCGCCCAGCGTGCCGTCGGCGGCCAGCGGATAGGCGTAGGTGCGGCCTTCATAGCTGTCGGTGTGGTACATGGTGGCGCCGTCCAGGCTGAAGGTCGGACCGTTGCAGATATGATAGCCATCGTCCATCGCGTGCAGCGAGTGGTCGGTGTCCAGGCGGAACAAGGTGCCGATGGCTTGCGCGTAATCGGTATTGTGCATGGAACCGGCCCAGATCCGGCCGGCACTGTCGACCTTGGCGTCATTCATGCGCAGGCCGCTGCCTTCCGGGAAAGGACGGTGCAGATACTCGACGCGCAGCTCCGGCTCCAGCCACACGCGGGCGATGCCGTCGCGCAGGCCGGCCATGAAGCCGTCGCCGTCGCGGCGCGCGATCAGCCAGCAGATGTAGTCCGGCATGGTCCAGCTGCGGCGCTGACCGGACACCACGTCCTGCGCGTGCAGGGTCTGGTTTTTCAGGTCGACAAAGTACAGGCGGTTTTGTTCCGCCACCCACAGCGGGCCCTCGCCCAGTTGCGCCCCCACGTCCCACAGGCACTGCACGTCATGTTTGCTCATCGTTTTGATTTCCCTTTATACGGCCAAAGCGCGCCAGGTGGCGACGAAGCTCTCTGCGCGTTCCTTCAATTGCTCCAGCGTCACGCCCGGGGTGTACAGATTGCCGCCGATGCCGAAGCCGGTGGCGCCGGCCTTCACCCACGCCGCCATGGTGTCCGGCGACACGCCGCCCACCGGCCACACCGGCGTTCCGGCCGGCAGCACGCTCTTCAGCGCCTTGATGCCGCCATGGCCGACCGACTCGGCCGGGAAGATTTTCAGCGCGTGGGCGCCGGCGTCCAGCGCGGCAAACGCTTCGGTCGGGGTGGCCACGCCCGGCGCGCAATACATGCCCAGGTCGGCGGCGCGGCGGATCACCGCCGGCACGCAGTTGGGCGACACCAGCAGACGGCCGCCGGCGGCATGCACGGCTTCCACGTGCTCGACATTCAGCATGGTGCCGCCGCCGACCAGCGTATCCGGCAGGTTCAGCTGGACGATGGCGGCAATCGCCTCGATCGCGCCGGGACGGTTGAGCGGCACTTCCAGCGCGCGGAAGCCGGCCGCGTGCAGCACCTTGGCGACATCGACCGCCTCGGCAGGGTTCAGGCCGCGCAGGATGGCCACCAGCGGCGTGGTTGGATGGGATGGAGTGGTCATGATTAAGCCTTGAGGAATTGGGAAACGGCGGTGCAATACACCTGATGTGGGTCGAGCACGGCGCAGTTCAAGCCGACATGCCTGGCGGCCACAGCATAGCGTGCCGCCAGCGCCGGCGAACCGATCACGGCAATGCTCTGCCCTTCGGCCGCGCGTGCGGCAGCGGCAAACTCGGCACCGATCAGCAGGCCGCTGACGGTGGCCGCCGCCTGCTCGGCCGGCGCCGCGCGCGACACCACACCGGCGCGCACGCGGAACAGCGAATTCGACAGCGGCTCATGTTGGGCCGCCTGGTTGAGGCCGGTGGCAAAGCCCTCGGCGTTGGCGCTATCGCCGCCCATCATGGCGGACAGCGTGCCGCCCTTGGACAGCATGGCGAACAGCTCGCCGGTCATATAGGTGGCAAACGACTGGATCACGCCGTCGCGCAGCAGCACCCACTTGCTGTGGGTGCCCGGCAGCACCAGCCAGCCGTCGCGATGGCCTTGCAGCACCGCGCCCAGCAGCTGGGTTTCCTCGCCGCGCATGACATCGGCCACAGCACCGTTGCGGTAGACATAGCCCGGCACGATGGTGGCGCGGCCGGCCCAGGCCGGATCGGTGACGGCGGCCAGATGCCGCGGCAACTCTTCCAGCGGCACCGAGGCGTCCAGGTAGCTGACTTCCTGCCAGCCCGAGGCGCTGCCCACCATGCCGGACATGATGACCGGCACCTCGTCCGGCAACTGCATGGCGTCCAGCACGCCGGCCAGCGAGGCGCCAAACTTGTCGCGCCCGCCCACGGCCAGCATGCCCTGGCCGTCTTCATGCTCAGCCAGGCAAGCGCCGTGTTGATCTATCAGGTAGGCGCGGCGATTGCTCGTGCCCCAGTCTATCCCCAAAATTTGCTTGTTCACTCAGCGGTTCCTTTACTCAT
This sequence comes from Duganella sp., assembly GCF_039595735.1. Classification (NCBI taxonomy): domain Bacteria; kingdom Pseudomonadati; phylum Pseudomonadota; class Betaproteobacteria; order Burkholderiales; family Oxalobacteraceae; genus Duganella; species Duganella sp. The sequence continues at coordinate 898,683 of NZ_JBCNLB010000001.1, read as the reverse complement.
GCTGCATCGATGTTACGAAAAAGCCACCTCAACAGCCAATGAATTATCTCGCCAGAGTAATACCAAAATAGTATAGGCGGCGCGCGGAATCCTGCCAAAAAGTTGCCCCTGAGATGCCTTTGGTTTAGTATGGCCGACAATAAAATGTCTCAGCTATTCTCCCCCATGGAATTAAGCAAGCAGTCCTCCCGCAAACTGATCATCGCCGGTGTCGCGACGACGGTCATTGCGCTGGGTTTGGCCGTCTGGTTCGCCTCGCCATCGGCCGAATCGCAGGTGACGGTCAAAGTGCCTGTGGCGGCGTCGGCCAGCGCCGGCAAGGCCGCTTCGGCCGCCAAGCCGGCTCCGGCCGCCGCGCCGCACCGCGCGGCGGAGATCAAGGACCCGGCGCCGCCGGCCGAACCCAAACCCATCCGCACCAAGGAACAAGGCGCGGCCGCCCTGATGGCCTTGCCGGAACTGCAAGCCTGGTCGGCGCTGATTGAAAAGAATTCAGGCGGCAAGGCCCATGGCGGCCTGCTGGAATATGATCCGATGCCGCGCAAGCTGAACGGCAAGAGCTACTGGCAGTTCAGCTACGTGGAAAACAGCGCCGAGTCGGCGCTGCGCTGGGAAAGCTTCCTGGTCTCGTCCAGCGATGATGAAATCCTGGTGGAAGACGCCACCAACGACGAAGTCATCAGCCTGGCGCGCTGGCGGCGTGAAAAGCATCCGGCCAAGCGCACCGCCATCGACAACTAGGCCGGCTTGGCTTCGCCCACCGGCGCCGCCTTGAACGCGGCGCCGCGCACCTGTCCCACCCACAGCACCGTCAGCACGGCCATGCCGGCCGCGATCCAGCCGTTCAGGCCGTAACCGCTGATGTGGCCCGACACTTCCGTATGCAAGGTCAGTCCGCCCAGCAAGGCGCCGAGGCCGGTGCCGACCTGCTGGATGGCCGCGTTGGCACTGAGGAAGGCGCCGCGCCGGCCGGGGTCCGGCACCGTGGTCATCAGCGCCTGCATCGGAATGTTGCGGCCCGAGGCCAGCACCATGAAGAACGGGAAGAACAGCATCACGCCGACCAGCGGCATCGCCGGGATATGGGTGATGAACAGCACCGGCAGGATGAACAGCAGCGAGACGATGCGGTACACCTTCTGCGCGCCGTAGCGGTCCGCCCACTTGCCGATCAGGCGCGCGGTGAAAAACGTCGCCAGGCCGCCGGCCAGGTAGACGTAGGTGATCTGCGCCGGCTGCAGGCCGACATTGCTGACCAATACCGGCGAAATGAAGGGAATCACCATCATGCCGGTCATCATATTCACCACCGACAGCAGGAAGGCCTTGAGGTGCATCGGTTCCTTGTACAGCGCGATCAGGTTGGGCACCATGGCCGACAGCGGCACGCGGTTGGGCAGGTGGCTGTCCAGCGCCGGCAGGATGCGCGCGGCCAGCAGCAGGATCGGCAGCGAGCACACCACCAGAATGTAGAACGGCGACGCCCAGCCATAGTGGGCGGCCAGCATCACCCCGGTCGGCACGCCGGCCACCGAGGCCATGGCGAACGAAGTCATCACCACGCCGGTGGCGGCGCCGCGCCGGTGCGCCGGGATCAGATCGCCAATGATGGCCATGACGATGGCGCCCAGAATGCCGCCGGTCAGGCCGGCAAATGCGCGCGACAGCACCAGCACATGGAAGTTGGGGGCAGCGGCGCAGGCCAGATTGGACAGGGTAAACAGCGCAAATACCGTCAGCAGCAGCTTGCGGCGGTCGAAGCGGTCGATATACATGGCGGCGGCCAGGCCGGACAGGCCGGCGCACCAGGCATAGGCCGATACCGCGCCGGACACGGCGGCCGGTTCGATGTGGAAGGCCTGCATCAGCTGCGGCGCCAGCGGCATCATCACCATGAAATCCATGATGACGGTGAACTGCGTCAGCGCCAGCAGCCACAGCACGATGCGCTCGCGCGCCGGGGTCAGTTCGGCACTCATAAGGCATTAATATCGGCAACGGCCTGGCGCAGGATGGCGCGGATTTGCTCGATTTTTTCGTGGCTGTGATTGCTGGCGCGGGCCTGTTCGATGGCGGCGTGTTTCAGCTCGTGCATGGCGGCGCGCAGGCCTTCGCGGTGCTCGTCGGCATCGGCCATGCGGGCCAGGATGGCATCGACGAACTGCCGGTTCCCGGCCAGGAAAGCCTCGCCTTCCGGGGTGATGGTGTGCAGCTTCTTATTGCCGTCGGCCGAAGCCACCACGTGGCCCATATCCAGCAACATCGACAGCAGCGGATAAATGGCACCGGGGCTGGGCGAATAACCGCCGCCCGAGCGCTGCTCCAGCTCCTTGATGATGTCGTAACCGTGACGCGGCTTTTCCGCGATCAGTTGCAAGACGACGTAGCGCATGGCGCCAGCGTCGAACATTTTAGGTCCGCGCATGATGAACTCCTTAAGATATAACTTATTAAGATATATCTTAACCCATTGCGAACCAAGTTCAAGTATCGATTTGTAACTCCGGGGTCAGGTCCGCCATTTCTACACGAGCCCAGCTGTAGGCGCGCCTACAGCTGGGCTCGTGTAGAAATGGCGGACCTGACCCCGGAGTTTAGCCATCGAGGTGGGAGATCAGCAGGCGGCGGTTTTCGGCGGCGTCGCCGGTTTTGTGTTCGACCACCAGGCGCGAGTTCTGGGCGTCCAGCGAAATGCCCACCGACAGGATGTCGATCAGCAGCAACTGCAAAATCCGCGAGATCATCGACAGGAAGGTGGTGCTGTCTTCCGTATGGTCCACCGTCAGGCAGACGCTGGCCTTCTTCGCCAGCGGCGAGTTGCTGGCAGTGATGGCGATGACGTCCGCCCCCGCCGCCCGCGCCGCGTCCACCGCCGACAGCAGATCCGGCAGCTTGCCCGAGTTGGAAATGGCAATCACCACATCGCCCGGCTTCAGCAGCTCGGCCGCCAGCGTCAGCAGGTGCGAGTCGCCATACGCCGAGGTCGGAATGCGGAAACGGAAGAATTTGTGCTGGCCGTCCAGGGCCACCACGCGCGAATTGCCCATGGCGTAGAACTCGACACGCTTGGCCTTGGCCACCAGCGCGATCGCCTTGTCCAGCGAACGCACGTCCAGCTGGTCGCGGAATTTCAAAATCGCGGACACGGTGTTGTCGATCACCTTGGCGCTCAGGTCGTGCGTGCTGTCGCTGACGCGCACCTGGCTGTGCCGCACCGGAATCGCGCCGGTCAGGCTGCTGGCGAATTTCAGCTTGAAGTCGGCCAGGCCAAGGAAGCCCAGCGAACGGCAGAAGCGGATCACGGTCGGCTGGCTGACTTCCGCCAGGCGCGCGATGTCGGCAATCGGCTCGTTCAGCACCAGGCGCGGCTGTTCCAGCACCAGCTGCGCCACGCGCTGCTCGGCCGGGGTCAGCTCATGCTGCAGATGCTGCACGCGCTCCATCAGGGTGTTGGCGCCGCTGCGGCCGCGCAGGTGCTCGGACAGGATCGTCGCCACCCCGTAGAACGCCGGATTCGGCGTGGTGATCACGTAGGTCGGAATCTCGGCCAGGTAGCTGGTGAAACGGCCCTTGGCTTCAAAGCGCGCGCGGAACGGCGAGGTGGTGAACCAGTCGCCCAGGCGCGGCACGATGCCGCCGCCGATGAACATGCCGCCAAACGCACCCAGCGTCACGGCCAGGTTGGCGGTGGCGCCGCCCAGCATGGCGCAGAAGCATTCCAGCACTTCCAGGCACAGCGGGTCTTTGTCGGTCAAGGCGCCGGAGATGATCTCTTGCGACGTCAGGTCGCGCACCTGACGGCCGTTGCGCTTGGCGATGGCACGGTAGATGATTTCCATGCCGGGGCCGGAAATCAGACGCTCGGTCGAAACGTGCGACCAGGTCTGCCAGGCGTACTGCAGGATGGCGTATTCGCGCTCGTCGGCCGGGGCGAAGTTGGTGTGGCCGCCCTCCGAGCCCAGCGTGACGAAGCCGTCGACGGTCGGGATCACGCCCGACACGCCGAGGCCGGTGCCCGGCCCCAGCACGCCGATCACGGAATTCGAGGCCGGCTTGCCGCCGCCCACCTGCATCAGGTCGGCCGGCTTCAGACCCGGCAGCGACATCGCCAGCGCGGTGAAGTCGTTCACCACCAGCAGCGTGTGCAGGCCCAGCGCGCGACGCACCTCGTCGGTGGAGAATTCCCAGGCGCGGTTGGTCATGCGGACGTAGTCGCCGCTGACCGGGTTGGCCACCGCCAGCGCGGCGTGGTTCAGGTTGACGCCCGTGTGGTCGGCCAGATACGACCGCAGCATGGCCACGATATCAGGGAAGTCGTCGCACTTCAGCACCCGCACGGCGCGGAACTCGCCGGGTGCGGTTTGCAGGGCAAACCGCGCATGGGTGGCGCCGATGTCGGCCAGCAGGCGCGGGCCGTCGGCAAAGGCGGTACGATTCAGTTTTTGATCCACTTCAGCTTGTTTCATCGTCGTTTCAGTCAAAACAGTTGGCGGAAGCATACCTGAAATGTTGAGTTACCACTATGTCATTCCGGCGCAGGCCGGAATCCATACTGAGCTGGCAAGCCGGCGGCCTATGGATTCCGGCCTGCGCCGGAATGACGTTTATTGTACGTAGCCGAACCAGGCGCCGTAGGCTGGCAGCGTGACCTTGCCGCCGGCCGCCGCGCCCGGCAAACCGTAGCCTTGCAGCTGCTCGGCGCCGGCGCTTTGCGGCAGGTCCACGGTCTGGGCCTCGCCGCTCAGGTTGAACACGGCCAGGATGCTGCGCTCGCCTTCCAGGTCGCGGCGCAGGGCCAGCACCTGGTCTTGCGTATCGAAGAAAGCAATATCGCCACGCAGCAGCTGCGGATGCTGGCGGCGCCAGGCGATGAAGGCGCGGGTGAAAGCCAGCGACGATGCCGGGTCCTGCTCCTGCACCGAGGCCGCCTTGGCCAGGTGGTCCGGCGACACCGGCAGCCATGGCTTGCCGCTGGTGAAGCCGCCATTGGCTTCACCCGACCAGGCGATCGGCGTGCGGCAGCCATCACGGCCCTTGAATTCCGGCCAGAAGGTGATGCCATACGGGTCTTGCAGCAGCTCGAACGGCACGTCGGCTTCGGCAAACGCCAGCTCGTCCCCCTGATACAGGCACGGCGTGCCTTTCAGCGACAGCTGCATCGCCAGCACCAGCTTGGCGAAGGCCTGCGGCGCGGTCGGGCCGCCCCAGCGGGTCGCCACACGCTGCACGTCGTGATTGCCGACCGACCACGAGGCCCAGCCGCCCTTCACGCGCGCTTCAAACGCTTCCACCTGCTTGCGGATGTAGTGCGAGGAGCATTGCGGCACCAGCAGGTTGAAGCTGTAGGCCATCTGCAGCTTGTCGCCGCCGGCAGTGTACTCGGCCATCACGGCCAGCGAATCGTCGGCGCCGACTTCACCGATCGACACGGCCTGGTATTCATTCAGCAGCGCGCGCAGTTTTTGCAGGAACGGCAGGTTCTCCGGGCGGGTCTTATCGTAGATGTGGGCCTGCATGCCGTAGGGGTTGACGTCCGACACGGTGGCGGTATCGCGCACGGTGGCCGGCGGATTGCTGCGCAGTTCCAGGTCGTGGAAGTGGAAGTTGCAGGCGTCCAGGCGGATGCCGTCCACGCCACGCTCCAGCCAGAAGCGCAAGGCGTCCAGGTGGGCCTGCTGCACTGCCGGATTGTGGAAGTTGAGCTGCGGCTGGCTGACCAGGAAGTTGTGCATGTAGTACTGACGGCGGCGGGTGTCCCACTGCCACGCCGAGCCGCCGAACACCGACATCCAGTTATTCGGTGGATTGCCGTCCGGCGCCGGATCGGACCAGACATACCAGTCGGCTTTGGGATTGTCGCGACTGGAGCGGCTCTCCTTGAACCAGGGGTGTTGTTCGGCCGTGTGAGCCATCACCTGGTCGATCATGATTTTCAGGCCGAGGCTGTGCGCCTTGGCGATCAGGGCGTCGAAGTCGGCCAGGGTGCCGAACAGCGGATCGACGTCGCAGTAGTCCGAAATGTCGTAGCCGAAGTCCTTCATCGGCGACTTGAAGAACGGGGAAATCCAGACGATGTCCACGCCCAGCGATGCGATATAGTCCAGCTTTGCCGTGATCCCCGGCAGATCTCCGACCCCGTCGCCGTTGCTATCCATGTAGCTGCGCGGGTAAACCTGGTAGATGATTGCTTCGCGATACCAGTCTGGGGAGTGCGGCGACACTTGAGTAAGTTGCTTAGTCATAAGAGAATCCGGGGTTGGCTGTCTGGTGGGATTGTTTTTTGTAGAGAATATACATCACGAAATCAGATTTTTCAATCAGGCAGCAGCTTAACGAATATCACAAATAATCGTTAAAAAACAATAGCTTAAGTATTTCAACCGAGATACTTGAGATAAAAAATAGTAGTCAAACTACACACTACAGGAGCAGACTAGTGAGCAATATCACCGGCAACGGGCCGATGCCCCGGCAAATTCCCTACATCATCGCGAACGAAGGTTGCGAGCGTTTCAGCTTTTACGGCATGCGCAACATCCTCACGCCCTTCCTGCTGAGCACCCTGCTGCTGTTCATTCCGGTCGGCGATCGCGCGGCGGAAGCCAAGCACGTATTCCACACCTTCGTGATCGGCGTGTACTTCTTCCCGCTGCTGGGCGGCTGGATTGCCGACCGCTTCTGGGGCAAGTACAAGACGGTGTTCTGGTTCAGCCTGATCTACGTGGCCGGGCATGCCTGCCTGGCGATTTTCGAGCACAATCTGGAAGGCTTCTACCTGGGGCTGGCACTGATCGCGTTCGGCTCGGGCGGCATCAAGCCGCTGGTGGTGGCGTTTGTCGGCGACCAGTTCGACCAGACCAACAAGAACCGCGCCAAGGTGGTGTTTGACGCCTTCTACTGGATCATCAACTTCGGCTCCTTCTTTGCCTCGCTGCTGATGCCGGTGTTCCTGCGCGACTACGGCCCGGCGGTGGCGTTCGGCATTCCCGGCATCCTGATGGCGATCGCCACCCTGGTGTTCTGGATGGGCCGCAAAAAGTATGTGCACGTGCCGCCGGCCGCGCCGAATCCGGATTCGTTCAGCAGCGTGGCGCGCACTGCCCTGCTGGCGCGCGTGGACGGTCAATCCCGCCCCGGCCTGATGGTGGCCGGCGCCGGCGCGGTCGGCGCGCTGATCTCGCTGTGCATGACGCCATCGTGGGGTTTCGTGATTGCCGCCTGCACGGCGCTGGTGCTGCTGCTGGCGTTTGGCGGCATCGGCATCTCGCTGCAACTGGAGCGCGCGCGCGGCAAACATACCGATGAAGCGGTGGAAGGCGTGCGCGCCGTGCTGCGCATCCTGATCGTATTCGCCATGATCACGCCGTTCTGGTCCCTGTTCGACCAGAAGGCCTCGACCTGGATCGTGCAGGCCAACTCGATGGACAGTCCGCTGCTGTCGGTCTTTGGCTGGGAATTCAAACTGCTGCCGGCGCAGATGCAGGCGGTGAATCCGATTCTGGTGATGCTGCTCATCCCGTTCAACAACCTGGCCCTGTTCCCGCTGATGCGCATGCTCGGCATCACGCCGACACCGCTGCGGCGCATGGGCATGGGCATCGCGTTCTCGGCATCCGCCTGGGTGGTGATCGGCATGATCCAGCTGTGGATGGACGGCGGCGACCACGTCTCCATCCTGTGGCAGCTGCTGCCATACGCGCTGCTGACGCTGGGCGAAGTGCTGGTTTCCGCGACCGGCCTGGAGTTCGCCTACAGCCAGGCGCCGGCCGCGATGAAAGGCATTATCCTGAGCTTCTGGTACCTGGCCGTCACCGTCGGCAACCTGTGGGTGCTGATCGTGAACGCCGGCGTGAAGAACGACGTGGTGAGCGGCTGGATCGCCAACAGCGGCTTGAGTCCGATCGCCTTCCAGATGTTCTTCTTCGCCGCCTTCGCCGCAGTCGTCGCCGCCATCTTCGCCCTCTACGCGCTGCGCTACAAGATGGTGGATAATTATCGTAAAACCGCGTAGCCAAAGCGGGGCAGCCATGGCCATTTCATTTGAGCTCGATTCCGCAACCGAACAGCGCTTGAAGGATTTGGCCAGGCGCACCGGCAAGACAGGCAAGTTCCCTCTACCAGACTCATCGCCCACGGCGATTCAGATTGGGACGCGACTTCGGTATTCGACTCAACTCCCGCTCCACCTCAACAATAATATGCTCCTTGGACCGCACACCCATTCCGGGCATGTATGTTGAATATTGATCCGGTAATGATTGCGCATCCGCGAGCGCCTCTTGGTAATGTGCGCGCTTTAATCTTGCCGCTGCACGGAAGAGATGGCATGAATTCTTATAATGCGTGTTGAGAACAGCGTTACTCAGCTTAAGTGACGTAGTGAACGCCGCTTCTGCCTTCGCCATTTCACCCAGTGTGAAGTACAAAATGCCAAGTGCATGGAAATCTGCTGGCTCGTCGGCATCATGCGAAGTGACAAATTCCATGTCGCTTATCGCATCCGATACGCTCCCTTGGTACTCAAACACTGCAGCCCGCTGGCGATGCCCGGCAATAGACGTCGAGGGTTCCTCAATCAGCCAGTTACACAAAGCCAGCGCCTCAGTGACTCGACTCTTTAGCGCAAGATCGTACGCCGTCCTCAAGATTATCTCAAGCTCATGATCTGACCGTGATCGTTCAAAATTCATAGCAATGCCTTGTCATCATTTGACCCTGTCGCCGCCGCATGCTTGACCTACCAATCCACGGGCACACTCCTCAACATCCGTGTAGCCGCCTGTCACCCCGGCAGTAGACCTTCTTACGCCGCCCCGCACGCTGCTGCATCTGATCATAGATTAAGACCCGACAATGGATGCGAGCCGCCAACCATTCTTTCTCGCAGTCCGCACGATGCCCACGAGGGATATTATTCGCATTTTTAAGGTTTTTGCACACAATAGCACCCTCCATATCATCCATGCTGACGCTGGAGCGGTGGGTCATTCTTGAGTGGTCGCAAACTCTACAGAGCAGTATCAAAACGACAGATTCTGGAGTACCATAGCCGCCTACTATTTTGGAGGCGAAATATGGATGGTAAGCGCGTGGCGATGGTCGGTTTGGGAGGCGCGCTGGCGCTGTGTTCTTTGGCTGCTTCGGCGGCGCCCACGCTGGCCGATTGCGACGGCGCCTTCGCCACCACGCTGCACGCCGCCCCCGCCTTCGATGCGCGCGCTTATTGGCTTAACCGTCAGCTGATCAAGTGGCCCGGCATCGACGCCGAAAGCGGCATTTTCAAGCTGTACTATTCTTCCACCGCCCTGCTGCGCGCCGCTCCCGGTGCGCGCGTCACCGGCGAAGATGGCGTGATCACGCTGTCACGCTTTAATGGCAGCGTGCCAGCCGATGTCGCGCAGCGCTTCAAGTTTGTAGGCGACGGCGTGGTGTTCAGCGTGGCCGATGCCGCGCGTCTGCTGACCCGGCAAGTGCTGCTGGTGCATGAAGCGGAAGACGGCAAGGTACTCGATGTGACGTCGCTGCAAATCGCCGGCGCCCTGGACGATGTCTACGCCGCCGCAGCCAAGGTGAATGACCTCGGCGTCACCGCCGGCGCGCGCGACGCAGGCTTCAAATTGTGGGCGCCGAGCGCGCAAAACGTCGCGCTGTGCACTTACGCCAGCGGCAGCGGCAAGGCCAACGCCATCACGCCGATGCAGCGCGATGACAGCACCGGCATCTGGACCGCCCGCGCGCCAGGCCAGTACTACCAATATCTGGTGGACGTGGTAACGCCAACGGCCGGCGTGGTCCGCAACCTGGTCACCGATCCCTACTCCATCAGCCTGACCACCGATTCCACCCGCAGCTACGTCGCCAACCTGAATTCCGCAAAGCTGAAGCCGGCCGGCTGGGACAGCACGCCATCGCCCAACCGCGTCGCGGCGCAGACCGACATGACGGTGTACGAACTGCACGTGCGCGATTTCTCGATCAACGACAGCACAGTCAGCGCCGCCAACCGCGGCAAGTACAGCGCCTTCACCGAGACCAAATCCAACGGCATGAAGCATCTGGCCGCGCTGAGCAAGGCCGGCGTCACCGACATCCACCTGCTGCCGGTGTATGACATTGGCAGCGTGCCGGAGCAAGGCTGCGTCGATCCGGAAATCGCGGTGGCGGAAGCGGACAGCGATGTGCAGCAAGCGGCGGTGGAAAAGGTCAAGCTCAAGGACTGCTATAACTGGGGCTACGATCCATTCCACTACAACGCCCCCGAAGGCAGCTACAGCACCGCCCCCGCCGATGGCGCCAAACGCATCATCGAATTCCGCCAGATGGTGCAGGCGCTGCACAGGGCCGGCCTGCGTGTGGGCATGGACGTGGTCTACAACCATACCTACATCGCCGGCCAGAATGAGAAGTCGGTGCTGGACCGCGTGGTGCCGGGCTACTACCACCGCCTCAACGCCAAGGGCGCCATTGAACGCTCCACCTGCTGCGACAACACCGCCACCGAAAACCTCATGATGGGCAAGCTGATGGCGGACTCGGTGGCGTTGTGGGCCAAACAGTACAAGATCGATTCGTTCCGCTTCGACCTGATGGGCCATCAGCCGCGCGCGGCGATGGAACAGATCCAGGTCCGCGTAGGCAAGAAGATCAACCTGATTGGCGAAGGCTGGAACTTCGGTGAGGTGGCCGACGGCGCGCGCTTCGTGCAAGCATCGCAGCTATCGCTCAACGGCAGCGGCATCGGCACCTTCAGCGACCGCGCGCGCGACGCCGTGCGTGGCGGCGGCGCCGGCGACAGCGGCACGCAACTGATCACCCAGCAGGGCTACATCAATGGCCTGGTCTATGACGCCAACGAACAAGCCGGCCAGCGCCCGGCCAGCGACTTGCTGAACGCCGCCGACATGGTCAGGGTCGGCCTGGCCGGCACCATCCGCAGTTATCCGCTGACGATTGCGGACGGCAGCACCGTCAAGCTGCAGGACATCGTCTATGGCGGCAACCAGCCGGCCGGCTACGCCAGCGAACCGGGTGAAACCGTCAACTACGTCGAGAACCACGACAACCAGACCCTGTACGACATCAACGCCTTCAAGCTGCCGCAAGCCACCAGCGCACGCGAGCGCGCGCAAGTACAAATGCTGGGTGCCGCCATCAACGCCTTCAGCCAGGGCGTGGCTTACTTCCACGCCGGCTTCGACATGCTGCGTTCCAAGTCGCTGGACCGCAACAGCTTTGAATCGGGCGACTGGTTCAATCGCCTGGACTGGAGCTACCAGGACAACTACTACGGCACCGGCCTGCCGCCGGCTGCAGACAACGGCAAGGACTACGCCCTGCTCAAGCCTCTGCTGCGCAACGCCGCCATCAAGCCGGCGCCGGAGGACATCGCCTACGCGCGCGATGCCTTCCGCGACCTGCTGGCGATCCGCTCCAGCAGCACGCTGTTCCGCCTGCGCACTTCGGAAGACATCAGGCAGCGCCTGCGCTTCTTCAACACCGGCCCATCGCAGGTGCCGACCGTGCTCGCCGCGCATATCGACGGCAAAGGCTACGCCGGCGCGCGCTTCAAGACCGTCACCTACCTGATCAACGTCGACAAGGTAACCCAGCGCGTCACCGCCGATGAAGAGAAAAACCGCAAGTACAAGCTGCATCCTGTCCACACCGGCATGACCGCAGCGGACAAACGCGTGGCCTCGGAAGCCAAGTACGACAAAATCAGCGGAACCTTCACCATCCCGCCACGCAGCGCGGTCGTTTTCGTTGAAAATTGATGGATGCGAAAATCATTCATCACGATCCTGCTGATGCTCAGCGCCTGCGGCGGCGGTAACGACCAGCCGCAGGCCAACCACGCGCCGGTGGCCAACGCCGGCCCGGCGCAGACCGTGGCCGCCGGCACCTCCGTCAGGCTGGCCGGCAGCGGCACCGATGCCGACCAGGACATCGTGCTGTATTCGTGGACGCTGTCCAGGCCTGCCGGCAGCGCCGCCACGCTGCTCAACTATCACGTCGCCACGCCCACATTCTTTGCCGACGTCCCCGGCGCCTATGTGGCGACGCTGATCGTCAACGACGGCAAACTCGATAGCGTCTCCTCTACCGTCACCATCACCGCCAACTAGCACTTTAGCCAAAAGGGGGCGGAGAACAACGCCGTGCTGGACTTCCTGCGACGCGCAGGCTGCGAAGAAGTGCAGGACTACCTGTTCGCGGCGCCGCTGGAGGCACAGGCGTTTGTCAACTATTCCTGCCCGATCAGCACCACGGCGTTGCGGGTGCCGAAGTTGACGCTGTCGCCCTTCACCACCGCGGTTTTACCGCTGTAGTAGTCCTTCACGCGCTGGCCATTGGCGAATACGCCGTGCAGCTTGATGGTGCTCGGCTTGTTGGTCGGCAGGTCCAGCGCCACCACCACTTTGTCGCGCAAGCCATCCTTTTCGTAGGTGCGCTTGAAAACGTAGGGCTTGGCCGACAGCTGCTGGTGCACGCCGGCGCCGACCGCGACGTGGGCCTTGCGGAACAGGCCAAGTTTGGCCCAGTGCGCGCGCACGTCGGCGATCTTGTAGCCGTCGCGCTCCACGTTCTGCTCCAGCTCATTCCAGTTCATGAAGGAGCGCAGCTTGGCGTCCCCCACCGCTTCCGCGATATCGAGCTTGCGCGCGGTTTCATCGCCGTAGTATATCTGCGCTGCGCCCGGCGCCAGCAGCAGCTTGGTGGCGCTTTCAAATGGCTTCTTGCGCGCGGCGTCGAACGGCGCGCCATCGTCGTGCGAATCCAGATAGTTCAGCACCGAGTAGCCGGTCAGCGGGCCGCCATGCAGCGCGCTGGAGTAGCTGCTGAAGATGGACTCATAATCCTTCTTCGCATCGTGCACCAGGCCGAAGTTGATCATGCTGTTAAAGCCGGACTGGTAGTAATTGGCGTACGAGCCGCCGCCCAGATGGTGCGACTGCCCTTCCGCGATGTTGTAGTTGTAGACCTCCGCCACCGAGAAGAATTTATCGTCGCTGAGCTTTTTCTCAGGGTTGGCCTTCTTCCAGTCCTCGTAGGCGATGGACGCCTCCTTCAGCAGTTCCTTCCACACTTTCGGCTCGACGTGCTTGACGGTGTCGGCACGGAAGCCATCCACGCCGTATTTGCGGATCCAGTCGGTGTGCCACTTGATCAGGTAGTAGCGCGGTGCGCGCGGATAGCCGGTGCGGGCGAAGAACTCGTTCAGGCTCTTGATCTCTTCCTCAAAACGCCCTTCGCGCTGCCACTTGGCCATCAGGCGCTCGGGCAGCTCCACCGGCGTGTCGCTGTTGGTCAGGAAGTCCGGCAGGTTTTTCACCAGCGTGCAGTCGACGAAGGTCTTGGCGTCCTTGTAGGTGCACACAGGGCCGGTGCGTACCCAGTCCTTCGGCCACACCGGATCGATATCCGTTACCGGCCCGGTCTGATTCATCACCACGTCCAGCACCACGCGAATGCCGCGCGCATGCGCCGCATCCACCAGGTTGCGGAAGTCGTTCTCGGTGCCGATGTTGGCATCCACGGTGGTGAAGTCGGAGGCCCAGTAGCCGTGGAAGCCATACGAACGCCCGGTGCCTTCATCGGTGCCATCGTGGATCTGCTCCACCGGCGGCGTGATCCAGATGGCGGTCACGCCCAGCGAGTCGAAATAGCCCTCGTTGATCTTGTTGATGATGCCGGCCAGGTCGCCGCCCATGTAGCCGCGCAGCGGTGCCGCATCCGCGCGGCGGTCATAGGCCAGGTCATTGCCGGTGAAGGCGTTGTTGAAGCGATCCGTCAGCAGGAAATAGACTGTCGCGTTCTCCCACAAAAATGGCTTGGGCTTTTCAGCGGCCAGCGCCGTTGTCGCGCCGAGAGCCAGGGTTAATGCGAGTGTCGTCAATTTCATGCTGTCGTCCTTATCGTTATGTGGTGACGGTGGGGTGGGCGCGGCCAGTCCAGTTGGCAATGCCCGCTACTTGTTCGGCAATCAGTATCAATGCCGAGAGAGCCTGTTGCGTTGGCAGGTGGTGGTACTTCGGATCGGATTCATAACGCTCAAGGTAAACGCGCAGGGTTGCGCCCTCGGTGCCGGTGCCGGACAGCCGGAACACGATGCGCGAGCCATTGGTCATCACGATGCGCACGCCCTGCTGCTTCGACACCGAACCGTCGATCGGATCGGTGTATTCAAAATCGTCGGCAAACGACACCACATAGTGGCCCAGATCCTGGCCCGCCATCGTGGCCAGCTTGATGCGCAGGGAAGCCATGAGTTCATTGGCGGCGTGAGTTTCCACCGCTTCGTAATCGTGGCGCGAATAGTAGTTGCGGCCGAAGCGCGCCCAGTGCTCGCTGACCAGCTGCTCCACCGACTTGCCGCTGGCGGCCAGCAGGTTAAGCCAGAACAGCACGGCCCACAGGCCGTCTTTTTCGCGGATGTGGTCCGAGCCGGTGCCGTAGCTCTCTTCGCCGCACAGGGTGGCCTTGCCGGCATCCAGCAGATTGCCGAAGAACTTCCAGCCGGTCGGCGTTTCAAAGGCCGGGATGCCCAGCGCTTCGGCCACGCGGTCGGCAGCCTGCGAAGTAGGCATCGAACGGGCGATGCCTTTCAGGCCGGCGCGGTAGCCCGGCGCTACGGTCGCATGCGCCGCCAGCACCGCCAGGCTGTCGGATGGCGTGACGTCGAATTTGCGGCCGAGGATCATGTTGCGGTCGCCGTCGCCGTCGGAGGCGGCGCCGAAGTCCGGCGCGTCATCGCCGGCCATGATCTCGATCAGCTGCGCGGCGTTGACCGGGTTCGGGTCCGGATGGTGGCCGCCAAAGTCTTCCAGCGGCACGGCATTGATCACGGTGCCGGCAGGTGCGCCCAGCTGGCCCTCGATGATGGCCTTGGCGTACGGCCCGGAGACCGCGTGCATGCCGTCAAAGCACATGCGGAAGCCGCCCGCGAACAGCTTGCGGATGGCATCGAAATCGAACAGCTGCTGCATCAGTTCCGCATAATCGGCCACCGGGTCGATCACCTCCACGTCCATGTCCTCGATGCGGGTGGCGCCAAGGCGATTCAGGTCGATGTCGGCGGCATCGCTGATGCGGTACTGCTTGATGGTTTCGGTGTGGTGGTAGATCGCTTCGGTCACGCTTTCCGGCGCCGGGCCGCCGTTGGCGATGTTGTACTTGATGCCGAAGTCGCCATCGGGGCCGCCCGGATTATGGCTGGCCGACAGCACGATGCCGCCCAGCGCCGCGCGCTTGCGGATCACGCAGCTGACCGCCGGGGTGGACAGGATGCCGCCCTGCCCCACCAGCACTTTGGCGAAACCGTGCGCCGCCGCCATGCGCAGGATGGTCTGCACCGCCACGCGGTTGTGATAGCGGCCGTCGCCGCCGAGCACCAGCGTCTTGCCGCTGCAATCGCCCAGCGTGTCGAACACGCTTTGCACGAAATTTTCAAGATAGCGGGCCTGCTGAAAAACCGTGACTTTCTTGCGCAGGCCGGAAGTGCCCGGCCGCTGGCCGGGGAAGGGGGTGGTGCTGACGGTGGTGATGCTCATGTTCGCTCCAAAAAAAGTTGGTGACAGACCCAGATTCTTGTCTCGCGAACAATATTACATCATACGGGGTCCGCCTCGTCGCGCACTATGAGGGTCAGCACACCGGCCACCACCATGCAAACGCCACCCAGCATCAGGGTTTTCACCGAATGGCCCTCAAACCAGTGCTTGGTCACAAAGCCCAGCACCAGGCCGCTGACGATCTGCGGGATGACGATGAAGAAGTTGAACAGGCCCATGAAATAGCCCATGCGGTTGGCAGGCAGCGCGCCGGCCAGGATCGCATACGGCATGGTCAGAATGCTGGCCCAGGCGATGCCGACGCCGATCATCGGCACGAACAGCGTGTCGAGATCACGGATGCCGTAGATGCTGAACAGGCTCAGGCCGCCGATCACCAGGCAGGTCAGGTGCACGACCTTGCGGCTGGTGTGGCGCGCAAAGACCGGCAGGATGAACGCCGCCAGCGCCGACACGCCGCCATACACGGCAAACATCACGCCGACGTGATTGCCGGCTTCCTGGAAGGCGGCCGATTGCGCGTCGGTGGTGCCGAACACGTTTTCCGCCACGGCGTTGGTGGTATAGATCCACATCGCGAACAGCGCAATCCAGGTGAAGAACTGCACCACTGCCAGCTGCACCATGGTCTTCGGCATTTTGGTGAAGCCGCTGAAAATCTCGGCCAGCGCGTGGCCCAAACCCTTGCTGCGCTGCTGATGGGCGCGGAACGCATCCAGGTCTTCCGGCGGCAGCTCTTTCGCGGTCAGCACGGTCCACAGCACGGCCAGGAAGTATACCGCGCCGCCGGCGTAGAACGAATAACGCACGGTGTCCGGAATGCCGCCGCCGACCGGCACATTGCTCACGCCCATGTGGGTGAAGATGGTCGGCAGCAGCGAGGCGATCACCGCGCCCCAGCCGATGAAGAAGGTCTGCATCGCGAAGCCGGCGGTCTGCTGCGACGGCCCAAGCTTGTCGCCGACGAAGGCGCGGAACGGTTCCATCGACACGTTGATGGCGCCATCCAGCAGCCACAGGACGATCACCGCCATCCACAGCGAGGAGGAATTCGGCATCAGGAACAGCGCGATCGACGCCAGCAGCGCGCCGATGAAGAAGAATGGGCGGCGGCGGCCCCAGGTCGGGTGCCAGGTGTTGTCGCTCAGGTAGCCGATGATCGGCTGGACCAGCAGGCCAGTGACTGGCGCGGCCAGCCAGAACAGGGACAAGTCATCGGGATTGGCGCCCAGCGTGGAGAAAATCCGGCTGACGTTGGCATTTTGCAGCGCGAAGCCAAATTGAATGCCGAAGAAGCCGAGGCTCATGTTCCACAGCTGCCAGAACGACAGAATGGGCTTATTACTGGAAGATTGCATGCTGCGCGTCCCGAATTTTAAAATTTGTAGGAAAATAACACGCCACTCCCGACGTGTCAAATGAAAGAACTTCCTTGTAAAATAAAGATAAAAGCCTATCCAGCGGCCCGGCTATGGTGTCAAATGTAGCCAAACAACAAAACCGAAGACGACACTGAGACCAAGTTCATGACAATTAACTCCTTTGCAACACTGACCGCCCTGTCCCTGCTGGCCGGCCAGGCCGCCGCCCAGAACGCCGACCGCAAGTTTGACGGCATCACTCGGCGCGACAACCACCTTGAAGTGCGCACCAGCGATGGCGCCTACCTGATCAAGCCCTATTCCACCGGCATCGTCGAAACCACGTTTGTGCCGAAGGGCGAAAGCGTCGATCCTTCGTCGCACGCCGTGGTGCTGGCGCCGGCCGAGGTGAAAGCCACCCTGAAGCAAAAAGGCGGCAGCTATGAATATGCCACATCCGGCATCACCGTCACCATTAGCAAATCGCCGTTCCGCATCGCCTACGCCTACAAGGGCAAGCCGCTGGTAGCGGAGAAGCGCGGCTACATTCACGTCCAGGACGACGTGGCCAAAGGCAG
Organism: Duganella sp.; assembly: GCF_039595735.1. Classification (NCBI taxonomy): domain Bacteria; kingdom Pseudomonadati; phylum Pseudomonadota; class Betaproteobacteria; order Burkholderiales; family Oxalobacteraceae; genus Duganella; species Duganella sp. The sequence continues at coordinate 881,172 of NZ_JBCNLB010000001.1, read as the reverse complement.
CAAGGACATCAACAAGGGCGAAGCACGCACGCTGGAAGCGATTGAGTTCGCGCTCGACAAGAACGAAGCCTTGTACGGCGCGGGTTCGCGCGCGGTGGGCATGGACCGTCGCGGCCATCGCTTCACCTTGTACAACAAGGCCAACTACGGTTATGGCGACCGCTCGGAGCTGATGGGCTACACCATGCCTATCGCGCTGTCGTCCAAAATGTACGCCATCCACTTCGACAATCCGCAAACCGGCTACCTCGATTTCGACAGCAAGAAGAACAACAGCCTGACCTACGAAGCGATCGGCGGCCGCAAGACCTATCAGGTGATCGCCGGCGATACCTGGGAAGACGTGGTCGGCAACTACACCAGCCTGACCGGCAAGCAGCCATTGCCGCCGCGCTGGGCTTTCGGCAACTTCGCCATGCGCTTCGGTTATCACAACGAGAAGGAAGCGGTCGACACGGTCAACAAATTCATCGCTGAAGACATCCCGCTGGATGCGGTGGTGTTTGACCTGTACTGGTTCGGCAAGGAAGTCAAAGGCACCATGGGCAATCTGGCGTGGGACAAGGACAGCTTCCCCAATCCGGAAGGCATGATTGCCGACTTCAAGTCCAAGGGCGTGCAGACGGTGGTGATTACAGAGCCGTTTGTAGTCGACACCTCCAGGCGCTGGCAGGAAGCCGTGGACAAGCAAGTGCTGGCCACCGGACCGGATGGCAAGCCGATGACCTATGACTTCTTCTTCGGCCACACCGGCATCATCGACATCTTCAGCAAGCAGGGCAAGGACTGGTACTGGGATATCTACAAAGGCCTGCGCCAGCAAGGCGTCACCGGCGTGTGGGGCGATCTGGGCGAGCCCGAGATGCATCCGACCGAAACGCGCCACGCCACCGGCATGGCCGATCAGGTACACAACATCTACGGCCACCAGTGGGCGCGCCTGGTGGCGGAAGGCTATCAGCAGGACTTCCCGGCCGAGCGTCCGTTCATCCTGATGCGCTCCGGCTACTCGGGCACGCAGCGCTACGGCATCATTCCGTGGTCGGGCGACGTCGATCGCGGCTGGGGCGGATTGCAATCGCAGCCGGAGATTTCACTGCAGATGGGCATGCAGGGCGTGGGCTATATGCACTCCGACCTGGGTGGCTTCGCCAATCCGGTGCTGGACAATGAGCTGTACACGCGCTGGCTGCAGTACGGCGTGTTCCAGCCGGTGTTCCGTCCGCACGCGCAGGAAGAAGTGCCGTCGGAGCCGGTGTATCGCGAACAGCGCACCAAGGCCCTCGCGCGCGAAGCGATCCGCCTGCGCTACCGCATGCTGCCGTACAACTACACGCTGGGCTTCGAGAATAATCAGCAAGGCTTGCCGCTGATGCGTCCCATGCTTTACGAAGAGCCGGGCAACGCCAAGGTACGCGCGATGTCGTCGACCTACTTGTGGGGCAAGGACTTCCTGGTCACGCCGGTGCTGAAGCAGGGCCAGACCAGGGCCGACGTCTACTTCCCTGCGCGCAGCGCGTGGTTCGACTTCTACACCGGCGAAAAGCAGTCCGGCGGCGCCACGCGTTCGATCGAACTGGCCGCCGATCATGTGCCGGTCTACGTGCGCGCCGGCGCCTTCGTGCCGATGGCGAAAGTCGTGCAGACCACGCGCGACTACAACACCAGACACATCGAGCTGCATTACTGGCACGACGCCTCGGTGCGCGCCAGCAGCGGAAAAATGTACGATGACGACGGCCTGACCGCGCAAGCCTACGAACAAGGCAAGTACGAACTGCTGCACTTCACCAGCAAGTTGCAGGGCAAAGCCCTGTCGCTGCAGGTGAATTCGGAGGTCGGCAAACAGTACCAGCGCCCTGACCGCGGCATCACCCTGACGGTCCACACCGTCACCGCGCCACCATCATCGGTACGCGTGGACGGCAAGGTCGCAGTGTTTGGATGGGACGACAAAACCTTTCAGCTGACGGTGGACCTGCCGGCCAGCGACGCCGCCAACCGCTCAGTGGACATCATGCTATGATCTCCTGACATGAAGATCATCGTTCGCCAGGCAGTTCGTGAAGACATACCCGCCATGCACAGAGTACGCAAGGCGGTTCGCGAAAACAAGCTGTCCGTCCATACCAGAATCAATGAGGAGAGCTACCTCCCCTATCTGGAAACCATCGGTCGCGGCTGGGTGCTTGAAGAGGAAGGCGTCATCGTGGCGTTCGCGATTGGTGAACATCGGACCGGAAATATCTGGGCTGTATTTGTTCACCAGGATTACGAAGGCAGGGGCTATGGCCGCAAAGTGCAAGAGCCGATGATCGCGTGGCTGTTCTCCCAGGGCCTGAGCCGCCTGTACCTGACCACCGGCGCCGGCACACGCGCGCAAGGCTTCTACTCCGCCACCGGCTGGACATTCACAGGACTCGACGCACACGGCGATGCCGCCTTTGAACGGTTGCGCCACGACCTGGCGCAGGATCATGCCGCGTAAATTAATCGCACTGCTGATTCTTGCACTGATCGTCTATGCCGGCCTGTGTGCCGTGCTGTATTTCGTTCAGCGCTCCTTCATCTACTTTCCGCAGCCTGGCGCGAGGGCGGACAGACCAACGCTCAAGCTGCAAGCAGATGGCGCGCAAGTGCTGGTCACGACCCGGCTGCGGGATGGCGGCGATGCGGTCATCTACTTCGGCGGCAATGCGGAAGACGTCACTGACAGCCTGCCGGATTTGAGCGCAGCCTTTCCTGATCGGGCGCTCTATCTGATGCACTATCGGAGCTATGGCGGAAGCACCGGCAGCCCATCCGAAGCGGCGCTGGTTGCCGATGCAAAGCTGCTGTTTGATGAGGTCTGGAAGGCGCACAAGAACATCACCATCATCGGGCGCAGTCTTGGCAGCGGTGTGGCGGTGCAGTTGGCCAGCCAGCGACCAGCGGCGCGCCTGATTCTGGTCACGCCCTACAACAGCATTCTGGAACTGGCGGGCCAGCAGTTCCGTTATTTTCCCGTTCGCTGGCTCTTGCGCGACAGATTCGAATCGTGGCGGTACGCCAGCAAGATTTCCGCGCCAACGCTGCTGCTGATGGCGGAACACGACGAAGTCATCCCCGCAGCCAGCACACGCGCCCTGCACACCCACTTCGCAAACGGCGTCGCCAGACTCGCCATCGTACCTGGCGCCAGCCACAACGATATCTCCGCAAGCCCTGCGTATATCCAACTACTCCGCGGCAGCCTGTGAGTTGAGAGAGGCAGACCGCAGATCGCCCTCGTGTATGATTGTCGCCCATCGGACCAACCGGTCCGGTGACCAAGACAAGAGACCAAGGGAGATGTCTGTGACACCAAAAATTATCAGCACGCTGCTGGCTACCGCCTTCGCAGCCGTCAGCGCCACCGCGCTGGCCGCACCCGCCGCCAAACCCACCGCCGCCGAAGCGGAACGCTTTTTAGCCGACACCGAAGCCAGGCTGAATAAACTCAACAACGAACAAGCCCGCGCCGCCTGGGTCGGTTCCAACTTCATCACCGACGACACCGAAGGCATCGCCGCCTACTTTGCCGAGCGCTATCTGAGCGCCTCCGGCGAAGCCGCCATCGGCGCGCGCCGTTTCAACGGCCTGAAACTGTCGCCGGAAGCCACCCGCAAACTGATGCTGCTGCAGCAGACCGTGGTGTTTGCCGATCCAAAGGAGCGCGAACAATACGCCGCCCTGCAGGCCGCCCTGAACGGCGCCTACGGCAAAGCCAAATACTGCCCGACCAAGGACAACTGCATGGCGCTGGGCGAAATGGAAAAAGTCCTGGCCAACAGCCGCGACGAAGCCAGGCTGAAAGAGATGTGGACCGGCTGGCACGCCCAGGCCCCGAACTACAAGGACAAGTACGTCGAATACGTTGCCCTGTCCAACAAGGGCGCCAAACAAATGGGCTTTGCCGACACCGGCGTGATGTGGCGCTCGCAGTACGACATGCCGCCGGAAGCCTTCGCCGCCGAGATGGAACGCCTGTGGCAGCAAGTGAAGCCGCTGTACGATGCGCTGCACACCTACACCCGCTACAAGCTGCGTGCCACCTACGGCCCGGACGTGGTGCCGCTGACCGGCCCGATCCCGTCCCACCTGTTCGGCAATATGTGGAGCCAGACCTGGACCAATCTGTACCCGATCCTGAAACCGGCCGGCGACACCAAGAGCTTCGACCTGACCAAGGTGCTGGAAGAACGCAAGACCGATGCCAAACAGATGACCAAATATGCCGAAGGCTTCTACACCTCGCTGGGCATGCAGAAACTGCCGGAATCGTTCTGGGAGCGCTCGCTGCTGACCAAGCCGCGCGACCGTGACGTGGTGTGCCACGCCTCCGCCTGGCCGATCAACGAAAAGGACGACGTGCGCATCAAGATGTGCATCACGCCGACCGCCGAAGACTTCACCGTGATCCACCATGAACTGGGCCACGTCTACTACTTCCTCGGCTACACCAGGCAGCCCTTCCTGTTCCGCAACGGCGCCAACGACGGCTTCCACGAAGCCATCGGCGACACCGTGGCGCTGTCGATCACGCCGGCTTACCTGAAGCAGATCGGCCTGATGGATCAGGAGCCGGACGTCACCGCCGACATTCCGCAACTGCTGGAGCGCGCGCTGAGCAAGGTCACCATCCTGCCGTTCGCCTATACGGTCGACAAATGGCGCTGGGACGTCTACTCGGGCAAAACCAAACCAGCCGATTACGACAAGAGCTGGTGGCAGCTGCGCGAGCAGTACATGGGCATGAAACGCCCGGTCGAAGCCCAGGGCATCACCGGCTTTGACGCCGGCGCCAAGTACCATGTGGCGGCCGACGTGCCCTACGCGCGCTACTTCCTGGCCGACATGCTGCAATTCCAGTTCCACCGCGCGTTGTGCCGCGAAGCCGGCTACACCGGCCCGCTGAACCGCTGCTCGGTGTACGGCAACGCCAAAGCCGGCGCCAAGCTGCAGCAGATGCTGGCCATGGGCGCCAGCAAGCCATGGCCGGAAGCGCTGAAAGCCATCTCGGGCGAAGACAAAATCGACGGCAATGCGCTGCTCGAATACTTCGCACCGCTTAAGACCTGGCTGGACCAGCAAAACGCCGCCTTCGCTGCCGCCGAGAAGAAGTAAACCGCAGGCAGTAAAAAAAAATGGCGTCCCGCGGGACGCCATTTTTGTCTGGAGCTAAGTCAGCTTAGAACTTGTAGTTCACGCCAGCCAGCACGGTGCGGCCGTACTTCTGGTATTCCAGCTGCTGGTTGCGATCGCCGTTGTAGGTTTCGTAGGCGGCGTTGCGCAGGTTGTTCACCTGCAGCAGCAGACCCAGGCCTTTCAGGCTGCCGGTGTTGAAGGTGTAACCCACCTGGAAGTCGATCACGTTTTCACCCACGACGTAGCGCAGTGCGCGGTCGTTGGCGAAGTTGCCGATCTCACCCACGAAGTCGGAACGGCGGCGCTGCGAGATACGGGTTTCGAAGCCGTTTTTCTCGTAGTACGCGGTCAGGTTGGTCACGCGCTTCGACAAGCCCGGCAGCGGGATGTGCTGACCGATGCTGCCGCTTGGATCTTCGATCGTGATCTTGCTGTCGGTGTAGGTGGTGCTGGCGCTCACGCCGAAGCCGTCCAGCGACTTGCTCAGCATATTCAGCGGCAGCGAACCCGACAGTTCCAGACCTTTCAGGTTGCCGCCGTTGCCGTTGTATGGCGCGGTGTAGTTGCCGATGGTGGTGTGCAGCGGGAAGCCGGCACCGTTACCCACCGAACCTGGCGGCACATAGGCCGCGAAGTCATACGACTTGGTCTGGGTGAAGATGTAGGTGTCCAGCTTCTTGAAGAAGCCCGCCACAGCGAAGTATGCCTTCTTGTCGAAGTACATCTCGTACGAGATGTCGAAGGCCTTGGCGCGCCATGGGTCCAGACGGGCGTTACCGCCGCTGCCGCCTGGCTCACGCTTGGTGGTGTCGATGCCGAAGTCCAGCGCCGAACGCAGCTGGTCCACACGTGGGCGGGCCAGTTGCTTGGCCAGCGCCACGCGCACGGTTTGCTGATCGTCCAGGCCGAACGCCAGGTTCATGCTCGGCAGTACGTCGGTGTACTTCTTGCCGTCGTTGACAGGCTTGACCGCGCCAGTGGTGTTGTCATACCAGCGCGAAGCCGACGACTGATCGGTGCGCTGCACTTGCACGCCCACGTTACCGCGCAGGCTGACATCGCCCAGTTCAGCTTCGATGTTGGCCTTGGCGAAACCGGTGGTGACTTTCTCGCTCACTTCCCAGGTCTTGGCGATCAGGTAGCCGGCGGTATCGCTTGGCGCGAAGGTCATGTACTTGGCCACCACGGCTGGCACGTTCCAGGTTGGGATCGAACCGGCGCCGGCAAAGCCCAGGTCGGCCGACTGGTAGAACAGGTCGGACGAAATCAGGGTAGGCGAACCTTTCAGGTTGATGTTGCCTTCAGGCTGGTGCTTGTTCTTGGTACGGTCGCTGTAGTTGGCGCCGATGTCGAAGCTGGAGAAGGCTTTTTCCAGCGCGCCCCACGAGTGAATATTGGCGGTCAGCTTGAAGCCTTTCAGCTCATCTTCCACGCTCGGGGTCTTGCCGTAGCCGGAACCGTAGATGGTGTTACGCACGTACAGGGCGTTCGGGTTGTTGTAGTTCAGGCCAGGAGTCATCTGCGAGAAGCCGCCGTTGCCATAAGCCAGCTTGACCGAGTCCAGCGCCGGACCGTCGGCGGCATTGCTCAGCTGCAGGTTGTTTTCCAGGCTCAGCTCGTCGCGGGTCGCCTTCGAGTAGTTCAGGTCGGCGAACAGCGACCAGCCGTCCAGCTTGACTTCATTGCTCCAGCCGGCGGCGCGGATGTCATCCTTGCGCTTGCTGTACATGCCGCGCACCAGCGGATACACATTGTTGATGGTGCCGCCGGTGATGGTGCCGTTGGCAGTGGTCACCGGGTTGTAGTTCACGGTTGGCTCATAGCCGCCATTCCAGCCGCCCAGGTTGATCTCGATCTGGTTGGCGGTTTCTTCGGCCTTGAAGCGCGACGCATACACGTCGACAATGCTGGTCCATTGCTTGTTCGGACGGTATTGCAGCACGCCCATCAGGCCATCGCGCTCGTTGCGGCCGCTGCGGGCCACGGCCTTGATGCCGTCGGAAGCGAAGGTGCCGGAAGGCAGGCCGGCACGGTCGTCACGCTTCCATGGCTCGTACAGGCCGGTCTCATTCGACAGGATCGGGGTTTCCAGGCGGGCGTAGCCCAGCGCGATACCGATCGTGCGGTTGGCGAACTGGTCGATGTAGCTGGCGCTGAAGCGGGTGCCGGTGTCCTTGGCATTGGCGATCTTGCCCAGCGAGTTTTTCTCGCCGCGGGCATTCAGCGCCACGGTGCGGCCGCTGAAGTTCAGTGGACGCACAGTTTGCATGTCGATGGTGCCCGACAGGCCCTGGCCGACCAGGCCGGCGTCCGGGGTTTTGTAGATGGTGACGCCGCCCATCAGTTCCGATGGGTACTGGTCAAATTCCACGCTGCGGTTGTCGCCGGTCGAGACTTGCTCGCGGCCGTTCAGCAGAGTGGTGGCGAAATCTGGCGACAGGCCGCGGATCGAGATCACTTGCGCGCGGCCGGCAACGCGCTGGGCGGCCAGGCCTGGCAGACGCGAGATCGATTCAGCGATCGACACGTCCGGCAGTTTGCCGATGTCTTCGGCGGAAATGGCTTCAACGATCGAGCTCGCGTCTTTCTTGACCGAGATCGCGTCTTCGATACCGCGGCGGATGCCGGACACGGTCACCGACATGACTTTGGCTTCTTCACCCGACGCGGCAGGAGCGGTCTGGGCGTGGGCCGGGATGGCGGCGGCGAACAGCAGGGCGCAGCCTGCGGCAACTGGTTTCAACGGGAATGCAGTGTGGGTGCGCTTACTTGCGAAGATCATTTAATGTCCCCTCTCATGACACAAATATAAGTCCCGCAAAGAGCTCAACTACACGGGATCCAAGGAATTACAACGTTCTAAAGACGTTCTGGGAAAGAATTTTGTACTAAAACTAGATTCTGTGTCAATGAAACTTCCCTGCCACTACGGATTACCAGGCCCTATACTGCCGTTACGCCCTATGGTGAGCGCTATCACGTTGTATTTCGGCTACACGAACACAGGGCAGGACTTGTAGTAGAACTACAATATTAGGCCGGGAAACACGATATTTTGTCGCTAAATATCGGTTTGCAACCCAGCTGCAAGGCGCGGATTTACGCAACTTTCCATGCTGAAACGCAATTTGGAGGAAAATGACGAAATTGCTGTATTCGGACTAAATTCCCACCGAACTACAGGATTGCACAAGACATCGCCTCGCAAGCTTTTTCCATTAAAATCAATGCACTAAGCCCGGATACGCGAAAAACACGGGCGTGTAGTACGACTACCTGATCGGAGACTTCATGAACCAATCCCTGCTGGCAGTACTGCTGGCTGCACTCTTGCCCACCCTCGCGGGCGCCGCCTCGCAGAATTACCGCATCGAGCATATGGACCCGCCCTCCTGGTGGGTTGGCATGCACAACAGCAAGCTGCAATTGATGGTGCACGGGCCGCAGATAGCCGACCTGGAGCCGGCGCTGAGCTATCCCGGTGTGCGCATCGCCAGCGTCGCGCGCGTCGCCAACCGCAATTACCTGTTCATCGATCTGGAGATCGCGCCGGAAGCAGCGCCGGGCAAGCTGGAGCTGGTGTTCAAGCGCGGCGCGCAAAGCATCAGCTACAACTACCAGTTGCAGGCGCGCGAAAAAGGCTCGGCCCAGCGCGCCGGCTTCCACAACGGCGACGTGATTTACCAGGTGATGCCGGACCGCTTTGCCAACGGCGATGCGGCCAATGACAACGTCGCCGGCTATCCGGACAAGCTGAATCGCGCCGATGGCGGCGGCCGGCATGGCGGCGATATCCAGGGCATCGTCGATCATCTGGATTACGTGGCGGGGATGGGCTTTACCCAGTTGTGGTCCACGCCGTTGCTGGAGTCGAACATGCCGGCATTTTCATATCACGGCTATGCGGCGACCGATCACTATCGCATCGACCCGCGCTATGGCAGCAACGAGGCCTACCGCAATCTGTCTGCGCAGGCCAGCGCGCGCGGCATCGGCATCATTCAGGACGTGGTTCTCAACCACATCGGCAGCAAGCATTGGTGGATGCAGGACATGCCTATGCAGGACTGGCTGACTTACCAGGGCAAGCACGTGCCGACCGCGCACCACCGCGTGGCGGTGCAGGACCCGTATGCTGCCGAAGAGGACAAGCGCAATTTCACGCAGGGCTGGTTCTCGCCGGGCATGCCGGACATGAATCAGGCCAATCCCTTCGTGGCCAACTACCTGATTCAGAACAGCATCTGGTGGATCGAATATGCGGGCTTGTCCGGCCTGCGCGTGGATACCTACGGCTACTCCGACAACGCTTTCCTCACCCGCTGGTCCGGCGCGGTGATGGCCGAATATCCGAAACTGAATCTGGTCGGCGAAGAATGGAGTCCGCTGATTCCGGTAGTGGCGCACTGGCAGCGAGGGAAGCAGAACTTTGACGGCTACGTCTCGCACATGCCGAGCATGATGGACTTCCCGCTCAACGACGCCCTGCGCCGCGCGCTGGTGGCAACGGACGACAGCGAGCAAGGCCTGAACGCGCTGTACGAAACGGTGTCGATGGATTATCTGTATCCGGATGCGTCCAACCTGGTGCTTTTTGAGGGGAACCACGATCTGTCGCGCACCTTCAGCGCGCTGGAACAGGATCAGGATTTATACCGCATGGCGCTGGCATTTGTATCGACCATGCCGCGCATACCGCAGTTCTACTCGGGCACCGAGATCCAGATGACCAGCACCGTCAAGGGCCGCGATGACGCATCGTACCGCCGCGACTTCCCTGGCGGCTGGGCCGGAGACAAAGTCAATGCGTTCACCGGCGCCGGACTCACGCCGCAACAGGCCGACGCGCAAGCTTATGTGCGCAAGCTGCTCAACTGGCGCAAGACCGCGACTGTGATTCACAACGGGAAGCTGATGCACTACGGGCCGGAACGAAGCACCTATGTCTACTTCCGCTACGGCGGCGGCAAGAAAGTGATGGTGGCACTGAACAAGAACAAGACCGACATCACGCTGCCCACGGCGCGCTTCCATGAGATGCTGAGCGGCGTGCGCTCCGGCGTGGACGTGATCAGTGGCCAGCGCGTTTCGCTGGATGGACAAGTTAAACTGCCAGCGCGTTCCGCGCTGATACTGGAGATTGAATGATGAAGCAAATCACACCGCTGCGCGCCGCGCTGCTGCTTGCATTGGGCACGAGCGCCGTGCCGGGCGCCTATGCCGCCGCCGGCTCGGCCAGCGCTGTCTATCCAACCTGGGATGGCAAGCAGGAGACCGTGCGCTACGTCACCCCGGACGCTGGCGCCGCGTTGCGCAGCTACACGCAATCGACCACCATGCGCGTGCGCGAAGGCGGCAAGCAGGAGATCAGCTATACCGAGTCCCCTGCCCTGCCGACGGTCCGCAGCGGCAGCCTCGCCTTCGATGCCTTGTTCGCACTGGCCGGCAACGAAATGAAACTGGACTCCGTCAGCGAAATCCGCGACGGCAGCTACAACGGCGGCAACGCCATCCCCTGCGAGTGCTTTGAAACCGGCGAGTTGTGGCACTACGTGTGGACCCGCGATCTGTCGTATGCGGCGTCGCTGGGCCTCGGCATGCTGGACCCGCAGCGCACGCGCAACTCGCTGGAATTCAAACTGGCCGGCTATCGCGAAGGCACCAGCGCCGGACTGCACGCGGTGGGCGATGGCTACCAGATCGTGCAGGATACCGGGAGCGGCGGCAGCTGGCCGGTCAGCACCGACCGCGTCACCTGGGCCTTCGGCGCGGACGAAGCATTGAAAGCGCTGCCGCCAGCTGAACGCGCGGCCTTTGCGAAGAAGGCGCTGCACGCCCTGACCAACACGCTGGAGAACGACCGCATCGCCATCTGGGACGCGGCCGATGGCCTGTACAACGGCGAAGAATCATTCCTCGACTGGCGCGAGCAAACCTACGCCAAGTGGATACCAGGAGAGTTGTCCTACATGGCGACGTCCAAGGCGCTGTCCACCAATGCCGCGCACTACAAGGCGCTCACGCTGGCTGCGCAACTGGCCGGGGAACAAGGCGATGCGCGGTTGGCGGCACGCTACGCCGATTGGGCGGCGCAACTGAAGATCGCGATCAACAAACGCTTCTGGCAGGCCGACAGCGGCATGTACAGCAGCGTCACCGCCGGCCATTTCGATGGTGCGGCCATGTACAAGTATGACTGGCTGGGACAATCGCTGGCCATCGTCACCGGCATCGCGGATCAGAAGCAGGCGCAGAGCGTCCTGGCGCACTACCCGCATGGACCGCTCGGCGCGCCAGTGATCTGGCCGCAGCAGTCCGATACGGCGGTTTACCACAACCGCGCCATGTGGCCGTTCGTGACGGCGTATGGCTTGAAGGCGGCGGCGATAGGCGGCAATGTCGCCGTGGCCGATGCGGCTTACGCTACCCTGATGCGCGGCGCGGCCACCAATTTGTCCAACATGGAGAATCTGGAATGGCTGTCCGGCCAGCCGATGCTGGACGATGGCAAGCTGAGTGGCCCGGTGGTGAATTCACGCCGTCAGTTATGGTCTGTCGGTGGCTACCTTGGCATGGTGGTCGGCAGCGTATTTGGCGTGCAAACCACCAACGATGGCATCACGCTCAAGCCGTTCATCACCGCCAGGCTGCGGCGCGAGACGTTTGCGGGCAGCGATGCGATCACGCTCAATAATCTCAGCGTGCGCGGCAAGCGCCTGCAGGTGCGCGTGCTGCTGCCGGCAGCGGCAAAGGGCGAAGGCTACTATGCGGTGGATGGCGTCAGCTTGAACGGCAAGCCAGCCAGCGCAACGCTGGCATGGAATGCACTGGGCGATGACAACGCGATCGAGATCCGCCTCGGCAAGCTGTTGCCCGGCCAGCAGGCCAAGCGCAGCGTGACCGCCAAGCCGCTGGTACAGGACGCGGCAGTCTACGCCCCGGCCGAGCCGCGCATCGCAAAACTGGAGCGCGGCCCGTACGGCTACCCGATGCTGCAGATAGACGCCGGCGCGACGACGGGTGGCGCGGGCGCGGCGGGCGGCATCGTGTACAACATCTACCGCAACGGCCAGCTGGTCGGCCCGCGCATCTCGGCCGGCACCTGGGCCGACCGTCGCGCCGATGCGGCGGCCAATCTGTGCTACGCGGTGGAGGCGGTGTACGCCAAATCCGGCAATCGCAGCCACCACAGCATGCCGGTCTGCCTGAACGCCGGCGAAGAAATCAATACCGCCCGTGTCGACTTTGGCGCCTCGCCGTCCGACATCCTCACGCAGCAAATCAGGATCGAACGCGCAGGCAGCTACGCGCTGCAAATCAAATACCGCAACACCGCGCACCAGATCAACCTGGGCGTCAGCGGCGGCGTGAAGTGGGCCTCCCTGAAAGACGACAGCGGCAATATCGTCGCCAACGGCGTGATGCAATTGCCGCACTCCCCGGCCGAGGAAGGCGCCAGGTATTCCACGCCGCTGCGCGCGAGGCTCACGCCAGGCAGCTACACCTTGCAGCTGCAGGACTTCTACAACATGAGCTACATGAAGAACAACGCCACCTACAGCGATGCCGGCGGCGTGAAAGGGCCATCCAACAAGTTCGACATCCATGGCGTGCGCGTGCTGCCGGTGCCGGACAGCGACGCGCCTGCACTGGCCGTCGCCACCGGCACCCTCCGCATCGTCGACAATTTCGCGTCGCCGCAGCTGAACAACAGCCGCAAGCTGCGCATCTATCTGCCGCCGGGCTACGACAACAACCCGCAGCAGCGCTATCCGGTGCTCTACATGCACGACGGCCAGAACCTGTTCGATCCCAAAACCGCCGCCTTCGGCACGGCATGGGAAATCGGCACCAACATGGACAAGCTGATCGCCACCGGCGTGATCGAACCGGCCATCGTGATTGGCATCGACAACACGCCCGACCGCATCGCTGAATACACGCCGTGCTGCGACAAGGAAAACGGCGGCGGCAAGATTGACGCCTACGCTTCCTTCATCGTCGATACCGTCAAACCGTGGGCCGACGCCAACCTGCGCACCAAACCGGATCGTGACAACACCGCCATCATGGGCTCCTCGCTGGGCGGCATCGCCTCGGTCTACATCGCGCAGAAGTATCCGCAGGTGTTCTCGAAGGCTGGCGGGGTATCGAGTTCATTCTGGTGGAACGACCAGATGTTCCGCAAGAATGTGCCGCCGCGACAGCCGGTGAAGTTCTACATCGATGCCGGCACCGAAGGCGATGGCATCGACTTCACCACCAACATGCGCGACGCCATGCTGGCCAAAGGCTACGTGTTGAACGAGGACCTGATGTACTACCGCGCGGAGGGCGGCAGTCATAACGAGAAATCATGGTCGGCGCGCGTGCACCTGCCACTGACCTGGTTCTTCAGGAAGTAAGCGCCTCGGCGCGCTGCTGTCGGCCTGCCAGCAGCGCGTCCACTTCCTCCGGCGACACCGCCGCGCTGAGACAAAAACCAAACGCCTCATCACAGCCCATGGCGGACAGCTGCGCCAGTTGCTGGTCGGTTTCCACCCCGGCCGCGGTCACCTGCATATTCAACGAGTGCGCCATCTCGATAATCGCCCGGACCATCGCGCCGCCGCGCGACAAATCGTCGATGAACGACTTATCAATCTTTACCACATCCACCGCAAAACGCCGCAGATAATTGAGCGAGGCATAGCCGGTGCCGAAATCACTGATGGCAATCCGCACGCCCATCTGCTTGAACTGATGCAGGACTTCCTCCGCGTTCTGGCTGCGGTCGATCAGCATCGCCTCGGTGATTTCCACCTCGATGCAGCGCCCCGGCACGCCGGCTTTCTCCAGCGCCGCCGCAAACATCTGCGCCATATCCTTGTGGAAGAACTGGCGCGGCGACAAATGTACCGCCACCGTCAGCGCATGGCCGCGATCGAGCCAGCGGCGCGCCTGCGCCATGGCGGTCGCCATCACCCAGGCGCCGACCGGCAGGATCAGGGCGCTCTGCTCCAGCACCGGCAGAAAATCCAGCGGCATCACCAGGCCCAGCTCCGGATGCTTCCAGCGCAGCAGCGCCTTTACCCCGGCGATTTTCTGCTCGCGCAGATGGAGCTTGGGCTGATAGGTGAGGATGAACTCATTGTGTTCCTGCGCGTGACGCAGCGCCGTCTCCAGTATCAGGCTGGAATAGGCCTTGGCCTGCATGCTGGGCAGGAAGCGCAGGCTGGCGCCCTTGCCGCGCTGCTTGGCCGCGTACATGGCCAGATCGGCTTTCTCGATCAGCGCCTCGATATCGGCATCATCATCCGGATACACCGCCACGCCGATGCTGGCCGCCACCGGCAGGTCGTCGCCATTGATGGTGAACGGCTCGGCAATCGCCTTCATGATCTTTTCCGACACCTGCTGCGCGTCGGCGCTGCTGCGCAGTTCCGTCAGCAGGATGATGAACTCGTCGCCGCCCTGCCGCGCCACCGTGTCCACCTCGCGCACGCATTGGCGCAGGCGCTGGGCAAACTGCACCAGCACCTGGTCGCCGGCGTCATGACCCAGCGTGTCGTTGATAGCCTTGAAGTGATCGATATCGACAAACAGCACCGCCAGCCGGCTTTCGTGGCGGCGCGCATAAGCCACGCCATGCTCCAGCTGCAGCTGGAATTGCAGCCGGTTCGGCAGGCCGGTCAGGCTGTCATGATGGGCCATGAAATCGAGCCGCATTTCAGTGTCGCGCTGCGCTGCCAGCGCCGCCTGCAAATGCGCGCAGCGCGCGCGCAGGGTGCGTGCCTGCCATTGACCGAACACCAGCGCCAGCAAACATGGCGCCATGCCGGCCGCTATCGGCCATAAGCTGTTCATGCGTCCCTCTTGGTTCGGGTGGGCTGCGGAAGAGGGAATGATATTAGATAGGATCAACCGCCACAGGCCGTTTGCGCGGCGGCTTGAGGCACATCAAACGGCCTGTGGCAAAAGTTCAGCCGGTCAGCTGCAGGGCGCGGCTGCGCGGTGCCAGCACGGCCGTGCCGGACTGCTCCTGCAGCTTGAACACGCTGACCGCTTCCGACAGACTGGCCGCCTGCTGCTGCAAGGCGTCGGCCGCTGCGGCAGCTTCCTCGACCAGGGCGGCGTTCTGCTGCGTCACGCTGTCCATCTGGCTGATGGCGATGCTGATCTGCTCGATGCCGTCGCGCTGCTCGACGCTGGCCACCGAAATTTCACCGATGATGGAAGTCACGCGCTGCACACTGGCCACCACCTCGGTCATGGTCTCGCCGGCCTGCCCGACCAGACGGCTGCCCTCCTCGACCCGGCCGACCGAGGTGCCGATCAGCTCCTTGATCTCGCGCGCGGCCGCCGCCGAGCGCTGCGCCAGGTTGCGCACCTCGGACGCCACCACCGCAAAACCGCGTCCCTGTTCGCCGGCGCGCGCCGCTTCCACCGCCGCGTTCAGCGCCAGGATGTTGGTCTGGAACGCGATGCCATCGATCACCCCGATGATATCGACGATCTTGCGCGAGCTGTCGTTGATCTCGCCCATGGTGCGCACCATCTGCGCCACCGCGTCGCCGCCCCTGGCCGCGACGCTGCTGGCGCTGTCGGCCAGACGGCAGGCCTCGGCCGCGTTCTCGTTATTCTGCTTGACCGTGGTGGTCAGCTCCACCATGGCGGCCGCGGTTTCTTCCAGCGAACTGGCCTGCTGCTCGGTACGGCCCGACAAATCCAGGTTGCCGGCCGCGATCTCCACCGTGGCGCCGTGGATGGTCTCGGTGCCGTGACGCACCTGACCAACGATACTGCTGAGATTATTCTGCATCACCTTGAGCGCGCCCAGCAGGTCACCGATCTCATCGCTGCTGCTGACCCGCACTTCGCTGCTGAGATCGCCGCCGGCGACGGTCTGCGCCACACTCACCGCCTCGTCCAGCGGACGCGTGATGCTGCGGATCAGCCACACCACCGTCACCACGCCCACCACCAGCGTAATCAGCAGGGTCGCGCCCATGGCCAGCATGGCGGCGCGGTGCGCGGCGGCGTTCTCCTGCGCCATGGTCGCGCTCAGCCGCTTGGCCTCGGTGCCGATGTAGGCGACGATGTCATCGATCTTCCTGGTCGGCTCGCGGTCCATGCCCTTGACCAGGGTATCCACCACCCGCGCGCTCGCGGGATTGGCGGCATCGTATTGTTTCAGTGCCTCCAGATAGCGCGCGACCAGTTCGTTCTGGGTCTTGATGGCCTCATCCACCAGCGGCGTGCTGAGCTGGAGCTGGTCAAGCAAGGCATCCAGCTTATGCAGTTCGGCGCGGGTAGTTTCGCCGCCCTGGACGTAAGCCTTGCTGTATTTTTCCAGCTGGGCGGGATCATTGCCGCGGACCAGGATATTCTTCCACTCCTGCACCTGGGTCTTGAATTCGACCTGTGCGCTGCGCGCCGTGTCGATGGCCTGGCTCATGGCGACCGAGCGCGCCATGGCGTCGGCGCTGCGCTGGTTGCTGTTATCGAGCGCGCGCCAGCCTGCGGTGGACACCACGCCCAGCGCGACAAAAAAGAACGCGCCCAGCAACCCCAGACGGACGCCGATCTTGAGATTGGCGAGTTTCATTGTTACCTCCTTGGCAAGGACTCTTGTCCATCATGCACGCGCGGCGCACAAATGCCAATATCGGACGGCGAAAATTCTCGCGGATTCCCGCCGCTACAACAACTCCATGCGGTAAATATTGGTAGGCCGGCCATCCGGCGGCAACACCTTGTGCTCGACAAACGTCAGGCCCAGCTTGGCCAGCAAATTGATCGACACCGTATTGGCCGGGTTGGTGATGCCCATCAGGCGCGGCATGCGCAGCACGTCGCGCGCATACGCCACCACGGCGGAGGCCGCCTCATAAGTATAGCCCTGGCCAAAGTAGGCGGGGCGGATGGCATAGCCGATATCGACTTCCGGCAGGCTGTCGCGCTTGATCAGGCCGCACAAGCCCAGCGGCTGGCCATCGCTCTTGCGCTCCATCACGTACAAGGAATGGCCGAGGCGCTGCTGCATCACGCACGGGCCGTCCAGGATGGCGGTGCGCGCTTCGGCCACGGTGCGGATGCCCTTGTCGCCGATGTGCTCCAGCCAGGTCGGATCGTTCACCAGTTCATAGTAAAACAGGGCATCGTCAGCGTTAATGGTGCGCAGGGTCAGGCGTGGGGTGTCCAGTATTTTCATGCGTCCGGCCAGTGCGAGGGATCAGCCAGCAACTGGTACATCACATAGACGTCCACGTAGCCGAGGTATTGATGACGGTAAGCGCGCGGCAAGGTGCCAACGATGGAAAAGCCCAGCTTCTTCCACAGCAGCACGGCCGGCATATTCGAGCTGACCACGTAATTGAACTGCATTGCCAGATAGCCCTGGGCGCGGGCGCGCTCAAGGCAATCGGCCCCCAGCAGCTTGCCGACACCCACGCCCTGCGCTGCCGGGCTGACCATGAAGGAAGCGTTGGCCACATGGGCGCCGCGGTCGCGCTGGTTGGGGATCAGGCGGTACATGCCGACCAGGCGCTCGCCGTTGAGGATGGCGGCATAGCTCTGCACCCCGGGGCCGAACCAGTAAGCGTGGCAATCTTCACGGCTGGTATCGGCGGCAAAATAATAGGTATCGCCACTGGCGATCAGTTCCTGAAATATTTCCCACATGGGGCCGAAGTCGGCTTCCGTAGCGGGTCGGATGGCGATTTCTTTCAAGGTAACTCCAAGCCGATTAAACAGTGTTCAATTGTCATGTATTTCCGGGTGCAAGTCCAGTTAGCGCCCCAAGCGGAAATCCACCTGCTCCGGCCGCCCCGGCAACGCCAGCTGCGCCTGCGCGCGCGGCGACTGCGCGATGATTTTTCCACGCCGCATCACCAGGCGCCGTGCGGCACGCAAACGGATCGCCTCCACCGGATCGGCCGCGTCCAGCAGCACCAGATCGGCGTGACAGCCTGGCGCCACGCCGTACCCCTCCAGCCCGAGCATGGCGGCCGGGGTACTGGTCACGGCGCGGAAACAATCGCGCATGGCGTCCTGGCCGGTCATCTGCGCCACATGCAGGCCCATGTGCGCCACTTCCAGCATATCGCCCGAGCCCAGGCTGTACCACGGATCCATCACGCAATCGTGGCCGAAGGCGACCGGAACGCCGGCCGCCAGCATTTCCGGCACGCGCGTCATGCCGCGCCGCTTGGGATAAGTATCGTGACGGCCTTGCAGCGTGATATTGATCAGCGGATTGGCGACCGCCGCCACGCCGGCCTCGCGTATCAGCGGCAGCAGCTTGCTGACGTAATAGTTATCCATGGAATGCATCGACGTCAGATGGGAACCGGTCACGCGGCCATGCAGGCCCAGGCGGTTGCTCTGATACGCCAGCGTTTCGATATGGCGCGACAGTGGATCGTCCGACTCGTCGCAATGCATATCCACCATCAGGCCCTGATCGGCGGCGAACTCGCACAAAATGCGCACCGATTCCGCGCCCTCGGCCATGGTGCGCTCGAAATGCGGAATGCCGCCCACCACATCCACGCCCATGGCGATCGCGCGCTTGAGATTGATGAGAGCGTTGGGTGCACGCAGCACGCCATCCTGCGGGAACGCCACCAGTTGCAAATCCAGATACGGCGCCACCCGCCGCTTAACTTCCAGCAACGCCTCCACCGCCAGCAGACGATCGTCGCACACATCCACATGCGAGCGGATCGCCAGCAGGCCGCGCGCCGCCGCCCAGTCGCAGTACTGCAGGGCGCGCTCGATCAGCGCTTGCTGGGTAAGATGCGGCTTGAGCTCGCCCCACAGCGCGATGCCCTCCAGCAGCGTGCCGGACGCATTGACGCGCGGCAGGCCATAGCTGAGCGTGGCATCCATGTGAAAGTGGGCATCGACAAACGGCGCGCTCAGCAGGTCGCCGCCGGCGTCGATCTCCTGCGCCGCCTGCAGCGGCAGGCGCGGGGCGACGGCGGCAATGCGTCCCTGCTCGATGGCGACATCGACTCCGTGCTGCCCGTCGGCCAGATTGGCGTTGCGTATCACGACATCCATCAAGGACTCCATTGATTTAAAGTAAAACCATTGTAGGCATTTTCACCAAAATACACCAATTGTTGCATTGCATTAATTTAGCCTGTGGCAGTCCAGGCGCCATGGTAGAAAAAATAACTTTCCAAGCCAGACAATCGTCGCTAGAATGGACTTATTGCGTTGCATCATAATTTCAGGAGAAACCATGTCTTCGATCACCGAACAGTTTTCCGCAGCCACGAAATCGCAACTTGAAGCGCAGTTCCAGATCCTCAACACCCTTGCCAGCACCGCCGTGGGCAGCGCCGAAAAAGTCATCGCGCTGAACCTGAGCACCACCAAAGCCTCGGTGGAAAAAACCTCGGCAGCGGCCAAAAAGCTGCTGACCGCCACCGACCCGAAAGAATTCTTCACCCTCAGCGCGGCCGAGCCGGCCGGCTTCGACAGCCTGCTGGCCTATGGCCGCGAGCTGTACAGCATCGCCTCGACCGCCCAGAGCGAACTGATCAAAAGCGCCCAAAGCAGCCTGAAGCAAGTAACCGAGCTGGCCGCCGCCAAACCTGCCGCCACCACGCAAAAAACGCCGCCGGCCCTGGCCGCCGCCGTGAGCGCGGCGGTGGAAGCGGTGGCCGCCAACGAGCCGGCTGCCGCGCCGGCGCCGAAAGTGCCGAGAACGCCGAAACCGGTGGCCGCCCCGATCCCGGAAGAAGACAGCTTCATCGAAGTCAAAGCCGACGTGAAGCCATCGTTCCCGGAAGTACCGCCCAAGGCCATCGCCCTGGCGCCGGAAGACAAACCGGCCAAACCCGCCTCCAAAGCCAAAAAATAACGTCGGGAAATTTGGGGTCAGCTCTGACATTCGGACATTGCGGAACTTTTTAAATTTTGAAAAGTTCCAAAATGTCCGAATGTCAGAGCTGACCCCGATTTTTGTGTATCCTAGCGGGCTACACGCTTTCCCGAGGCAACATGTCTAAACTCTCTCGGCTGATCGGCGGCTTTGTCCGCCAGCACAGCCGCGCCTATATTTTGTCCGGCGCCATGCTGGCCGGTGTGGCCACGCTCAGTATCTGGGTGCCGCGCAAGGTCGGCGCCATGATCGATGGCCTGGCCAATCACTCGCTGTCCGGCAATGCGCTGCTGATGGAGATCGGCGCGCTGCTGCTGATCGGCTTCGGCATTTATTTCCTGCGCGTGGCCTGGCGCCAGATTCTGTACGGCGCCGCCTATCAGCTCGGCGTCTCGCTGCGCACCCGCCTGTACACGCGCATGACGCTGCAAGGCCCGGCTTTCTATCAGCGCCAGCGCACCGGCGATTTGATGGCGCTGGCCACCAATGATATCGACGCGATTGAGATGGCCGCCGGCGAGGCGATGCTGGCCGGCTTCGACGGCGCCCTCACGCTGGTGATGGTGCTGGGCGTGATGCTGCTTGGCGTCGACTGGCGCCTGGCTTGCATCGCGCTGCTGCCGTTCCCGCTGATGGCCTGGGCGTTCTGGTATATCTCCGGCCATATCCACACCGCCTCCACCGATTCGCTCAAGCGCTTCAGCGCGCTGAATGACCACGTGCAGGAGACCTTGTCCGGCGTGCGCACGCTGCGCGCCCTTGGCCTGGAACAGCGCAGCGCCAGGCAGTTTTCCGAGCTGGCGTCCAAAGCTTCCGACGCCAGCCTGCGCGCGCAGGTGTGGGAAGCCGCGTACGAACCGGCCGTCGGCCTGACGCTGACCGCCGCCAGCGGCCTGACGCTGGGCCTCGGCGGCTATCTGGTCTGGCACAATCAGCTGACCATCGGCGCGCTGACCGCGTTCACCATGTACCTGGGCCAGCTGATCTGGCCGATGTTTGCCGCCGGCTGGGTGCTGTCGCTGATCGAGCGCGGTCGCGCCGCCTGGCAGCGCCTGCATCCCATGCTGGATGCGCCTCTGGCCATTGACGATCATGGCACGCTGAGCGCCGTGCCGGCCGGCCCGCTGACGCTGCGCGGCATCAGCTATGCCTACGCCGGGCAGACCGCGCCAGCCATCAGCGATATCACGCTGACGCTGCAACCCGGCCAGACCCTGGGCCTGGTCGGTCCCACCGGCAGCGGCAAGTCGACGCTGCTGCGAGTGCTGCTGCGCCAACTGACGCCGCAACACGGCAGCGTCCAGTGGAGCGGCCACGCGCTCGATGCCTACAAGCTGCATGCGCTGCGCGCGGCCATCAGTTGGGTGCCGCAGGAGTCCTTCCTGTTCTCGGCCTCGATTGCAGACAATATCGCGCTGGCCAGGCCGGACGCCACGCGCGCACAGATCGAACACGCCGCCAACCTGGCCGCCATCCACGACGATATCCTGCTGTTCCCGCAAGGATATGACACCCAGGTTGGCGAGAAGGGCATCACGCTGTCCGGCGGCCAGCGCCAGCGCGTGGCGATCGCCCGCGCGCTGTTGGCCGATAACGATTTGCTGCTGCTCGATGATGCGCTGTCGGCGGTCGATACCGGCACCGAGACCCGCATCCTGCAGCACCTGGAAGAACTGCGCGAAGCACGCAAGGGCCGCAGCGCGGTCATCGCCAGCCATCGTCTCAGCTCCGTGGTCAGCGCCGATCTGATTATCGTGCTGCGCGACGGCCGCATCACCGAAACCGGCAATCACGAACAACTGCTTGCACTGGACGGCTGGTATGCCAGCCAGTGGCGCTATCAACAATTGGAAGCCAGTCTCGATGAAGCCTGACCACACCTCCACCACCGGCCAGATGCGCCAGGCGATTTCCCTGCTGCGCCGCGCCGCCCTGCCCGACCAGCATCACTTGTCCTGGGCCGTGCTATGGCTGATCGCCGCCGCGCTGCTGGAGGTGCTTGGCCCCATCATGGGCAAGGCGCTGATCGATGAACACCTGCTGCCGCACCATCTGGACTGGCCGCGCATGGCCGGCCTGCTGGCCGGCGTGGTGCTGACCGGCTGGATCGCCAGCGGCTTGCGCTATCTGCAGCTGGTGCGCCTGTCCGGCCTGGCCATGCGCTCGGTGATGCGCCTGCGCGAGATGGTGTACACCCACGTGCTGCTGCTGCCGATGTCCTTCTTCGACCGCGCCATCACCGGCCAGCTGGTGTCGCGCGTCACCAACGATACCGAGGCGGTCAAGAACCTGTACATCCAGGTGCTGTTCGTGATGCTCGATTCGACCATCGTCCTGATCGGCACCGTGTGCGCCATGGCCTGGCTGGACTGGCGCCTGATGCTGATCGTGCTGGCCCTGCTGCCGGCCGTACTGCTGATCGTCTGGCTGTATCAGCGCTGGAGCGCGCCGGCCGTCACCCGCGCCCGCGCGCTGCGCAGCGAGATCAATGGCCAGATGGCGGAATCGATCGGCGGCATGAGCGTGCTCCAGGCCAGCAACGCCGAGGCCCGCTTCGGCCAGCGCTTCGCCACCACCAATCAGGATCACTACACCGCGCGCCTGGCCGAGCTGCGCGCCAACGCCTGGCTGCTGCGCCCCGCGCTGGATCTGTTCAACATCATCCTGCTGGGCGCCGTGATTTTCATGTTCGGCCACCGCGAGATGACCGCCACCGAGGTCGGCGTGCTGTACGCCTTCATCAGCTACCTGGCGCGCGTGATCGAGCCGCTGATCCAGATCACCATGCAGTTCAGCCAGTTGCAGCAATCGGTGGTGGCCACCGCGCGCGTGGCGACGCTGCTGGATGAAGGCGCTGCGCAGGAGCACGCGCAGCAGGCCGCCCCGCGCGCGGCCGCCGCCAACGACGGCCATCTGCCGGCGGTCGCCATCCGCCACCTCAACTTCGCCTACAACCCAGGCCAGCCGGTGCTGCACGATCTGTCGCTGGAAATCGCGCAGGGCGATTTCGTCGGCATCGTCGGCCACACCGGCAGCGGCAAGTCCACCCTGCTGTCGCTGCTGCTGCGCTTTTATCCGGCGCCGCACGGCAGCATCCTGATGCACGGCCTGCCGCTGGACGCCATCGACAATGAACGCTTCCGCGCCGAAGTGGGCCTGGTGCCGCAAGACCCGTTCCTGCTGGCCGCCTCCGCGCGCGAGAACATCGACATGGGCCGCGGCCTGACGCAGGAGCAGATTGAAGCCGCCGCCCGCGCCGCCCATGCGCACGATTTCATCTCGGCGCTGGAACAGGGTTATGACACGCCGCTGGGCGAAGGCGGCTCGCGCCTGTCGGTCGGGCAGAAGCAGCTGATCGCCATCGCCCGCGCGCTGGCCGGCACGCCGCGCATTTTGCTGCTCGATGAAGCGACCTCGCACATCGATTCGCAAACCGAGCAGATCGTGCAGACCGCGCTGGATGAACTGCGCGGCAAGGTGACGGTGATCGCCATCGCGCACCGCCTGTCCACCATCCGCGACGCCAGCCGCATCATCGTGCTGAATCACGGCCGCATCGCGGAAACCGGCCCGCACGAGCAGCTGATGCAGATAAACGGCGGCTTGTATCAACGCCTATATCTTTTGCAACAATTGGCGGCCTAGGCCGCCAAAAACTGTGCGATTTTCGCGAATTATTCGACTATCTTGAGGCTTTCTCGCTTGCAACAAGCATATAATTGTCTAGACATTGCGGTGCAAGCGCGCGGGGGCATCAAGTTGGCGGGATCGAGAAATGGTGGATGGCGGCACATGAAACGGCGGGCCCTGATTGCAGCTGTTGCGTTGCTGCCAGCGTTGGCGCTGGGCCAGGCCACGCTGGATGAACGCATCCTGGAAATCCGCGAGCAAAGCCGCTTCGTGCCCGACAAGGCGCTGGCCCAGCTGCAAAAACTGCAACCCGAGCTGGCCGCCGCGCCCTCCTACACCCGCGCCGAATTCCTGACCCAGATGAGCGCCACCCGCATGCGGCTGGGGCAAAACGACGTCGCCCTGGACGCGGCCGAACAGGTCATCTCCTTCGGCAAATCGCTGCACGACAATGCCATCATCGCCAAGGGCATGCTGGCCAAGGTCTACGTCTTGTTCGCGCAGGCCGAAGTCGATGCCGCGCACCGCCTCGCCTTTGACGCTGAAAAGCTGGCGCTCACCACCAACGACAATCCGCTCAAGGTGCAGGCCACCATCACCGCCGGCCAGACCTACGCCGAGCAGGGCAACTTCCCCGCCGCGCTGGTCAAGCTGCAGCGCGCGGTGGACATGGCACGCCCGCCCAACGGCGACGCACTGAGCCTGGTGGCGGCGCTCAACGCGCTGGCCAAGCTGCACGTGCAGATGAAGGAGTATGCCAACGCCTCCGAAACCCTGGACGAGCTGCTGGCGGAAACCGAGAAGCTCAATTCGCCGGGCCGCATGTCGATGGCACGCAACACCGAGTACGCGCTGGCGATCGACTCCGGCCAGCCGAAACGCGCCTTGCGCGCGCTGCTGCAAAGCCTGGAGATCGAGCGCAAGATGGGCGCGGAACGCATGGTCGGCGTTACCCTGGTCAACCTGTCGGACAGCTACCTGAAAGAACACGACTACGCGCGCGCGGCCCAGTACGCGCAGGAGTCGCTGCGCTCGACCCAGCTGACCAACGACAAATCGGTCGAAGCCACCGCGCGCCTGAACATCGCCCAGGCCTACCTCGGCATGGGCCGCATTGCCGAGGGCAAGAAGCAGTATGAGCTGGGACTGGCGCGCTATGAACAGGAAAACAACAAGCCGGATCTGCAAGCGGCCCTGCGCGAATATGGCGAAGCGCTGGAGCGCGCCGGCGACATGGCCGGCGCGGTGCAGGCTTATCACCGCGAGCGCGCCATTTCCGACGAGCTGTTTGAAAAGCGCCGTCAGCAAGCCATGCTGGAGCTGCAGGAAAAATACGAGACCGAGAAAAAACAGCGCCAGATCGAGCTGCTGAGCCGCGAGAATCAGGTGAAAGGCGCGGAGATCGACAACCGCCGCCTGCAGCAGCGCGTGTGGTGGCTGCTGGCCCTGGTGTTTGCGCTGGCTGCCGCCGTGGTCGGCCTGTTGTACCGCAAGGTGCGCCACACCAACGCGCAGCTGGAAGTGAAGAATCTGGAACTGAAGGCGCAGTCCACGCTCGACCCGCTGACCTCCTTGTACAACCGCCGCCACTTCCAGGACTTCATGCGCAGTCTGAATGCCAGGGAGCGGCAGGACGACATCGTCGGCGCCCTGTTCCTGCTGGACGTCGACCACTTCAAGCATATCAACGACAACTACGGCCACGCCGCCGGCGACGCCGTGCTGAAGATGATCGCCGAGAACTTGCGCGTCGCGCTGCGCGAAACCGACATGATCGTGCGCTGGGGCGGCGAGGAATTCCTGGCCTTCCTGCCGGCCATCCCGCGTCATGGCGTGGATGAAATCGCGCGCCGCATCCTGTTGAGCATTTCGTCGCAATCGCTCAAGTACCAGGAGCACGAGATTTCAGTGAATGTCTCGGTCGGCTTCTCGCCGTTCCCGCTGGCGCCGGGCAGTGAGCCGCTGCCGTGGGAGCGCGCGGTCAACCTGGTCGACATGGCGCTGTATCTGGCCAAGGCGCACGGCCGCAACCGCGCCTACGGCGTGCGCGGCTTCGAGAATTTCCACCTGACGTCGATGGAAGCGATCGAACAGGATCTGGAGCGCGCCTGGCGCGCCGGCTTTGTCGACCTGAGCGTGGTGCTGGGCGGCGATCCCGGCACCCATCCCACCACGCCGACCGAGCACACCAATGTGGTCTCCATCAAGCAAGCCGCGCAAAAGCACTGATTACTTCTTGGCTTCGCGCTCCTCGGCGGCCGATTGCATCTTCTCGCCGGCCTGTTCCAGCTTGCGGCCGGCTTCCTTGGTGGCTTCGTTGAGTTTTTCGCTGGCCTTGTCGCTGGCCTGATCGAGGCGCTGGCTGGTTTCCCTGGCCGCATCATTGAGCTGCTGGCTGGCTTGCTGGGCAGCGTTATCGAGCTTCTGGCCAGCCTGTTCGGTGGCCTGGTCGATCTTGCGGCCGGCGCGTTCAGCCGGACCGGCCTCGCTCGGATCATCCTTTTTCTGGCAGGCGCCCAGCAGCGCCAGCGCCGCCACCATTACCGCGATATAACGCATAATTATCTCCTGAAAGAATGGGTTCTTTCCAGGAGCATACAACGGCGCGGGAAAGCGCAGCGCACTGCTTATTCGGCAACGATTTTCTTGGGCGGGGGCGGCGGCGCGAAGTCGATCTGCTCCGATGCCGGCGCGCTGTCGAGGGCGTCGGATTTTTCCAGCCAGTTGCGCAGTTTTTCCATGCGGCGGATCAGGATGCCCTTGTTGCTGATGTAGCCCACCTGCTCGAAATTATCCGGCTTGCTGATCATCTTGGACACGGTCGGCAGATTTTCCGCCAGCCGTTCGAACGCCTTGCGCGCCTTCTGCTCCCACTTGACGAGGTTAGGCTCGTTGAAGCGGTTGCTCTCGTAGTAGATGGTTAAGGTTCGGTCATGATTGCCATAACCGACAATCGCCGCCCCCATGCGCACGGCGTCCAGCACGTCGCCCTTGATGGCGGCGGTCGGCACGAACAACGCTGCGCGCCCGGTGGCATCGGGTCGCTCCAGCGGCAAATCCTGTCCCATTAATACGGTCATCTTGCTTCCTGTTGTTATCGCCGTGAAGTTGCTGGTAGGCTATTTTTTAATTCTATATCGCACTTCCGGGCATTACAAGGAGAAAGCGCAGGCGGGCCAGCCCTTATAATGCGGGCTGATCCATCTGAACCACGCATCATGACGTCCACCCTGCCCCCCTCCGCGGTCGATAGCGCCGAACGCAATCTGCGCGACACGCTGACCCACGCCATCGAACACCGCGCCGCGCACGCCGCGCTGATCGTCTACGACACCCGCACCGAGCTGAATCGCGTGCTGACCGCGGCTTATCGCCGCGTGGTGCCGGAAGCGCAGTTCATCGATTTCGACAGCACCACGCCGGACGTCATCCTGGGCATCTTTGAACGGCTGCAGGCCGGCGACCTGGTGGTGCTGGTGCAATCGACCAGCTTCCGCATGGACGCTTACCGCATCCGCATCGAGTTGTTCAAGCGCGGGCTGAAAGTGATCGAGCACGTGCACCTGTCGCGCATGGCGGGCGAGCAAGGCTTGCACTACATCGATTCGCTGGCCTACGACCCCGCCTATTATCGCGGCGTCGGCCACGCGCTGAAAGCGCGCATCGACAGCGCGCGCCATGGCGCGGTAGACAGCGGCAATGGCGCGCGGCTGGTGTTTGCCTCGCCGTTTGAATCGGCCAAGCTGAATATCGGCGACTACAGCGGCATGAATAATATCGGCGGCCAGTTCCCGCTGGGCGAAGTCTTCACCGAAGCGCAGGACCTGGAAGCGGTGAGCGGGCGGGCGCGCATCTTCGTGTTTGGGGACACCA
The DNA here is from genome assembly GCF_039595735.1 of Duganella sp. NCBI lineage: Bacteria > Pseudomonadati > Pseudomonadota > Betaproteobacteria > Burkholderiales > Oxalobacteraceae > Duganella > Duganella sp. The sequence continues at coordinate 853,628 of NZ_JBCNLB010000001.1, read as the reverse complement.
GATTCCTGGTCAACCGTCCAGCAACGCCGATCACCATCATTGTCGACAAAGGCCGCGTGGTGGGCACGGAAAACAGCACGCCGGAGTTTGAAAACATGCTGTACATCATCCGCGAGCATGAAGGCGAAGTGTGGTTGCGCGAACTGGGCTTCGGCATGAACCGCGCCTTCTCGCGCGACTGCATGGTGGACGACATCGGCACCTATGAGCGCATGTGCGGCATCCACCTGTCGCTGGGCGCCAAGCACGGCGTCTACACCAAGCCGCAACTGAGACGCAAGGACGCCCGCTACCACATCGACGTCTTCGCCGTCACCGAAGGCGTCTATCTGGACGACCAGCGCGTGTACCGCGACGGCGCCTGGCAGATTTAAAGCAAGCCGGCAGCATCAAGTTCGCGGTCCCACGGCGGCACCGGGTGGTATGTGGCGATCAGGAAGTCGATCAGGGCGCGCACTTTGGGAGAGGGCTGGCGGCTGGCGGGATACAAGGCGCTCAGGTAATTCAGCGGCAGTTCCCAGTCGCTCAGGACCGGCACCAGGGTGCCCTCTTTCAGGCTGCGCCAGGCCAGGAAGGTGGTGTTGTAGACGATGCCCAGCCCGCGCTGCGCGGCTTGTTGCAGCACCAGGCCGTTGTTGGCGGTGAACGCGGCCGGCACGCGTACCGATTGCTGCTCATCGCCGCGCCTGAAATGCCATTGGGTGCCGTCGGTCAGGTGGCTGAAGTGCAGGCAGCGGTGCTGCTGCAGATCCTGCGGCGTGCGCGGCACGCCGTGCCGTTCCAGATAGCCCGGCGAGGCGCACAACACGCCGCGGCATGGCGCCAGCGGCCGTATGGCCAGCGCGTGCACGTCCGGAATGCCGCCCACCCGTATGGTCAGATCAAAACCATGCTCGATCGGATCGAGCAGCGCGTCGTCCACGTACAACAGCGGCTCCAGCAGCGGATGCTGCAGCGCGAACTGCGCCACCGCGCCGGCCAGCCACTCGCTGCCAAAACTGGACGGCGCCTGTATCCGCAGCGGCCCGGCCAGATCATCCCCGGCCTGCGCCACCACCCGCGCCGCTTCCTGCGCCTGCGCCACCGTCGCCATGCACGGCGCCAGATAGGCCTGGCCGACGTCGGTCAGGCTGACTTCCCGCGTCGAGCGGTGCAGCAGTCGCGCCTGCAGCTTGTCCTCCAGTTGCAGGATGTGCTTGCTGACCATGGCGCGCGTCAGCCCGAGGCGGCGCCCGGCCTCGCTAAAACTGCGCAACCTTGCCACCTCGACAAATATTTCCATTGCCCGTAACTGATCCATGCGGCCATTGTCTTCATTCTGGCGACAATGTGTCAACCTTTTTCCATGCGCATGTCCTATACAATGGCAGTCATCGATTATCCCGGATGGAGCTGAAAATGCTGACAGAAGCACAAAAACAACAATATCAACGCGACGGTTTCATCGTCATCCCCGGTTTCAAGACCGCCGAGGAAATCGCCCGGCTGCGGGCCCGCGCCGCCGAGATTGTCAACGATTTCGATCCGGCCGCCCAGTCCGGTATTTTCAGCACCATCGAACAGGAAAAGACCACCGACGATTACTTCCTCGGTTCGGACAACACCATCCGCTGCTTCTTTGAAGAAGAAGCTTTCGGCCCCGACGGCCAGCTGAAACAGGCCAAGTCGCTGTCGATCAACAAGATCGGCCACGCCATGCACGACCTCGACCCGGCCTTCCGCGCCTTCACCGCCGACGCCCGCCTGGAAGAGCTGGCGCGCGAAATCGGCCTGTCCGATCCGAAAGTGTGGCAATCGATGTACATCTTCAAGCAGCCCGGCATCGGCGGCGAAGTGCGCTGGCACCAGGACGCCACCTACTTCGACACCGATCCGGTCAGCGTCACCACCTTCTGGTTCGCGCTGGAAGACGCCACCCTGGACAACGGCTGCATGTGGGCCGAACCGGGCGGCCACCGCGGCCCGATGCGCGAACGCTTCCTGCGCAACGGCGACAACGTGCGCATGGAAAAACTCAGCGACATGCCATGGCCGGACAACAGCACCGCCGTGCCGCTCGAATGCAAGGCCGGCAGCCTGGTATGCTTCCACGGCCTGCTGCCGCACTACAGCGCCCCTAACCGCTCGCCCGTGTCGCGCCACGCCTACACCCTGCACGTGACCGACGGCGCCACCCGCTACTCGCCGCAGAACTGGATCCAGCGCGACGACAAGCTGCCGGTGCGAGGCTTCCTCTAATGCAGATTCAAATCTTCGCCGCCCAATGGGGCAATAACGAACTGCCGGCGCCTGTCTTCATCGAACGCGTGAAAGCGGCCGGCTTCGACGGCATTGAAATGTCGCTGCCGCTGGACACCGTGGAACGCGACGCATGGACGCGCCAGATCGCCGACGCCGGCCTGGGCCTGATCGTGGCCCAATGGGAGACGGTGTTCCACCCGACGTTTGAACCGCACAAGCAAGCGCTGGCCGAACTGCTGCACAACGCCTGCGCCGCCAGGCCGCTGCACGTCAACTCGCACACCGGCAAGGACTACTTCACGCCTGAGCAAAACCGCGAACTGCTGGAACTGGCGGCCGACATCTCGCGTCAGCACGGCGTGCCGATCTACCACGAGATCCATCGCAGCCGCTTCAGCGGCCATCCGATGCTGTTGCTGCCCTACCTGCGGCAGATGCCGGCACTGGAACTGACCGCCGACCTGTCGCACTGGTGCTGCGCCTGCGAATCGCTGCTGGAAGACCAGCCGCAGACGCTGGCCCAAACCCTGCCGCAGGTGCGCCACATCCACGCCCGCGTGGGTCACGCCCAGGGGCCGCAGGTGGCCGACTTCCGCGCGCCGGAAGCGCAGGCCGCCCTGGAAGCGCACCTGTCGTGGTGGGATGAAGTGATCCGCCTGCGCAAGGCCGCCGGTGCCCGGCGCATGACGCTGACGCCGGAATTCGGCCCGGTGCCATACACGCAAACCTTGCCTTACACCCAGAAGGAAGTATCGAACGCGTGGGAACTGAACGTGGCCATGCTGGCACTGCTGCGCCAGCGCTACGCCTGAAGCGCTTCCTCTTCCAGCCAGAGCGGCAGCACCAGCGTCACGCTGGTGCCTTCCGCCGGCACCGACTCGACGCGGATGGTGCCTTTCAGGACGCCGGTCACAATGTTATAAACGATATTCATCCCCAGCCCGGAACCGCCCTGCCCCATCTTGGTGGTGAAGAAGGGATCGAAGATTTTGTGCAGCACCACGTCGGTCATGCCGATGCCGTTATCCTTCAGCTGCATCATGGCCAGATCCGGCCCCTCGCGCCGCGCGATGATGGCCAGGGCGCCGCTCTCGCGCCCATCAAAGCCGTGCAGCAGCGCGTTGCCAATCAGGTTGCTGATCACCTGGCTCAAGCTGCCGGGATAGGAATCAAACACAATGTCGGCCGGCACATCCACCGTCACCGTGCAGGAAGCGCGCCGCAGCTGCGCGGCGTACGTGGCCAGGGTATCGTGCACCACCTCGTCCAGGCGGAAGCGGCGCCGCTGGCCGCTGGCCTGGTCCACCGCCACCTGCTTGAAGGAAGTGATCAGGTCCGCCGCCCGTGTCAATGAACTGTTCATGATGTCGCACGCCTTGCGCGCATCGTTCAGATGGTTCTCCAGCGCCGACCGTTTCAGGCCGCCGTCCTCCTTCAGCCGGCGTTCGAAATCGCGCACCATGTCGCCCAGCGCGCTGGCGGTCAGCAGGCTGTTGCCGATCGGCGTATTCAGTTCGTGCGCCACGCCGGCCACCAGCGCCCCCAGCGACGCCATCTTCTCCGACGTCTGCAGATTGCTTTGCGCCTGCTTGAGCGTGGCCACCACGCGTGCCAGATCGTTGCGCGCCATCTCCACGTTATTCTTCTGCAGCTCCAGTTCCTTCAGGCTGAACTCCAGCCCATGGCGCGCGTCCGACTCGCGCCGGTTGGCCACCAGCAGCAGGGCAATCAGCGCGCTGATGATCACGCCGACGATGGCGATCAACAGCACCGGCAGCTGCGAGCGGCCATAACGCCCGCCGGAGCGGCCCTCGAACTTGATGATCCAGTTGCGCTGCCCGACCGGCATCACCGTGCTGGTGGCCAGTCCCGGCACCACATCGGCGCGCTCCTGATGGCCTTCGACGCGGCCGTCGCTGTCATACAGCAGCGTGTCGACGCCGGGCGCCGGCGCCCGGCCGTTCTGGAAGCCGCCATCCTCGATCCGCACATGCAGGTGCTCCAGCAGCGCGCTGTCGATCACTTCGCGCATCAGCGTATTCACGCGGAACACGATCGCCACGAAACCGACCAGCGCCTCGCGCCGCTGCGCCGTGGTCTCCAGCGGCATGCCGTTGCGGTACACCGGCGCGCGCGCCACGAAACCCGGTTCGCCGCTGGCGTCCTGCACCAGCGTAATGCGCTCGGTGGCGACGATCTCGCCGCTGTCGCGCCCCAGTTCCAGCGCCTTCAGGTGCGGCGGCAACGCCGACAGGTCGAGGCCAAAGGCATTCTCGTTGCCCTTCAGCGGTTCGGTGTATTCAATGATGTAATGCACCGCGCGGCGGCTGGCCGGGTGCACATGGAAGTTGGGGTAGCCCTCCGGCTCCAGCGCCGTGTCGCGCCTGACGCGTTCGACAAACGCCGGCAGCTGCGCCTCCGGCACCATGCGCACGAATTGCAGCGCCTGGAAACCGGGATAGCGCCGGTCCACTTTCAACTCTTCGATAAAGCGGTGGAAGTGCAGCCGGTCGATGCTGTCGTTGACCGCATACAGGCCCTTCATGCCGTGCAGGGTGTCGAAGTAGATTTGCAGGCGGTTCTGGGTATCGCGCGCCACTTTCTCGGTGTCGTGCTGGAAGCTGGCGCGCACCTGCATCTTTTGCTGCTCTTCGATCACGAAATAGCAGGTCCAGGCTGTCAGGCAGATCCCGACAAAGAAAGCCAGGTAGCCGCGCCCGCGCGTCATGATCAGGCAACCGGATCGCTGTAGCGTTCGGCGATGGCCATGAACTCTTCCTCCACCGTCAGCATGGCGTCAACCACATCGGGATCGAAGTGCTCGCCGCTGCCCTGCCGTATCATCTCCATCGCGGTTTCGTGGGTGAACGCGGGCTTGTAGACGCGCTTGGAAATCAGCGCATCGTACACGTCGGCCACCGCCATCAGGCGCGCCGACATCGGGATGGCGTCGCCGGCCAGTCCCTGCGGATAACCCGAGCCGTCATACTTCTCCTGGTGCGAGTAAGTGATCTCGCGCGCGTAGCGCAGGAAGGTGTTGGTATAGCCCAGCGCATTCTCGACGTTGACGATGGCGTCGCGGCCGTACACGGTGTGCTGTTTCATGATGGCGAATTCGTCGTCGGTCAGGCGGTCCGGCTTGAGCAGGATGGCGTCCGGGATCGACACCTTGCCGATATCGTGCAGCGGCGCCGCCTTGAACAACGCCTTGATATTGGCGTCGCTCAGCTCTTCCTCGAAGCGCTTGTGGTGCTGCAGCTGGCGCGCCAGCGCGGCAATGTAGTGCTGCACGCGGCGCAGGTGGTTGGCGGTTTCGTACTCGCGCGTTTCCGCCAGCGAGGCCATGGCCCAGATCATCGCGTCCAGCATCTGGCTCAGCTCCAGCGTGACCTCTTCCACCACATGCTCCAGCAGATTGCGCTGCTGCTTGAGCAGCTCGCGCGAGTGGCGCAGCTGCAGATGGGTATCGACGCGCGCGCGCAACACTGCGGCCACCACCGGCTTGGGCACCACGTCGGCGGCGCAGGCGTCCAGTGCGCGCTGCGCGTCGGCCGCGCGTTGCAGCAAAATCACAGGAATGTCGGCGGTGTCCGGACTGGACTTGAGTTGCTGGCAGAGGCTGTAGCCATCGATGCCGGGCAGGTCGGCATCGGCCACCACCAGGTGCGGACGCGGCACATGCTGCATGATGTCCAGTGCGGCGCGGCCGCTGTTGGCCAGTCGGATCTCGTACTGATCCTCCAGCATGCCGTTCATCTGGATCAGCTTGTCCGTAGCTTCATCGACGATCAGTACGATGGCCTTTTTGACATTCATCTGCCGCCACTCCCCGTGTATTCTCACCACCATCATAACCGAGCGGAATTGCCCGCCAAAACTATTTTTCCCCGCCTAGCTTGCAATTATATAGCACACTATCTATACTGAGGACATGGAAACGCACACCCAATCCCCCGCCGCCGTCCCGCAGCTGGACGCCCAGCTTTGCTTCGCCCTGTATTCGACATCGCTGGCGATGAGCAAGCTGTACCGCAAGCTGTTGCGCGGCCTCGGGCTGACCTATTCCCAGTACCTCGTGATGATGGTGCTGTGGGAGAAAAACGAACTCACCGTCTCGGAAGTGGGCGAACGCCTGTTCCTCGATTCCGCCACGCTGACGCCGCTGCTCAAGCGCATGGAAGCGGCCGAGCTGCTGACCCGCACCCGCGCCGCCAACGACGAGCGCCAGGTCATCATCAAGCTGACCCCACGCGGCGACGCCCTGCGCCACGAGGCCGCCAAGCTGCCGCCGTCCATCCTGCAAGCCACCCAGTGCACGCTGGACCAGGTGGTGGGCATGAAACAACAACTCGACGAACTGCGCGCCAGCCTGATGGCTTCGGCCGCTTAAGATCATGACAACACCTCTTTACACGCCGCTGGCCGCTGCCGCCGCCGCGCTGCGGCAGGACGGCTATGCGCTGCTGCAGCCGCAGGACGTGGCCGCGCTGGCGGACGTGCCGCTGGCCGCGCTGAATGCCCTGATTCCCAGCTGGGACACGCTGGAACTGGACAATTACCTGAAGGACGGCGGCCGCTACCGCCGCCGCCGCCATTCCTGCTTCGTGCAGACCGGGCAACAGCTGAGCCAGACCGCGCACCGCGCCCACTGGCAGCCGCTGGAATACAACGCCCTGCACGGCGGCATGCACCGCCTGTTCGAGCCGGTGCTGCCGGCCACCGTGGCGCAGCCGGCCTGGGCGGCGCTGATCACCGCCATTGGCCAGCTGTGCAGCGCGGCGCGCGGCCACAGCGCACCGTGGTATGTCGAGGCGCACCAGTTCCGCATCGACACCACCGACGGCATCGGCCGCCCCACGCCGGAGGGCGCGCACCGCGACGGCGTCGATTTCGTGGCCGTGCTGTTGATCGCGCGCGACGGCATCAAGGGTGGCGAAACCCGCGTGTTCGAGGCCGATGGCCCGAACGGCAAACGTTTCACCATGACCGAACCGTGGACCCTGCTGTTGCTGGACGATGCGACTGTCATCCATGAATCCACGCCGATCCAGCCGCTGGCGGCGCACGGCCACCGCGACACGCTGGTCCTGACCTGGCGCGCCGGCGCCTTCCAGGGACAGGAAACTTCCACTTGAGGGGCTAATCCGATATAGTCTCTACAGCTAACTATGCACCAGGAGGGTGGTCTGTGGACACCAGCTACGAAATACAGCCCGATGAAATCGAAATCCTGATCGTCGAGGACAGCCCCACCCAGGCCGAACGTCTGCGCCGCCTGATCCAGTCGATGCGCTACGGCGCGCGCGTGGCGCCCAACGGCAGGCTGGCGCTGGAAGCGATCCGCGAACGCAAGCCGCACCTGGTGCTGTCCGACATCGTCATGCCGGAAATGGATGGTTACGCGCTGTGCCGCGCCATCAAGAGCGACGACGAGCTGCGCGACATCCCGGTCATCCTGGTGACCTCGCTGATGGATCCGAAGGACATCATCCGCGGCATCGAATGCGGCGCCGACAACTTCATCCGCAAGCCGTACGCGGAAGACTATCTGCTCAACCGCATCGGCCACATGCTGATGAACCAGAAGCTGCGCAAGAACCAGAACATGGAGATCGGCATCGCGCTGTACCTGGGCGAGCAGAAGCACTTCATCAACGCCGACCGCCAGCAGATCCTCGACCTGCTGATCTCCACCTACGAGCAGGCGGTGCAGGTCAATGCCGAGCTGCAGGCGCGCGAGCGCCAGGTGATCGAACTGAATATGCGCCTGGCCCACCACGCCGGCGAGCTGGAAACCATCAACCGCGAAATCGCCCTGAAGAACCTGGAGCTGGCCGAGGCCAGCCGCATGAAGTCGGCCTTCATCGCCAATATGTCGCACGAGCTGCGCACGCCGCTCAACGCCATCATCGGCTTCACCGGCGCGCTGCTGATGAAGCTGCCCGGCCCGCTGACGCCGGAACAGGACAAGCAGCTCAACACCATCCGCACCAGCGCCCGCCACCTGCTGTCGCTGATCAACGACATCCTGGACGTTGCCAAGATCGAGGCTGGCAAGGTCACGCTGGAACTGGAAACCGTGCAATGCCAGGAAGTGGTCAAGGACGTGGTCGACACGCTGCGCCCGCTGGCCCTGCAAAAGAACCTGACGCTGGAAATGGAACTGGCCGGCGCCGACATCGTGCTGGAAACCGACCGCCGCGCCCTGACCCAGATCCTGCTCAATCTCGGCAACAACGCCATCAAGTTCACCGAGACCGGCACCGTGCGCGTAACGCTGACCGAACGCCCCGGCGAAGGCGGCAAGAGCATCATCGACTTCTCGGTGGCCGACAGCGGCGCCGGCATCCGCGAAGAAGACCAGGCCAAGCTGTTCCAGGCGTTCTCGCAGCTGGATTCGACCTCAACGCGCCACGCGGAAGGCGCCGGCCTCGGCCTCTACCTGTGCCAGAACCTGGCCAACCTGCTGGGCGGCTCGCTGTTCTTCAAGAGCGACTTCGGCCACGGCAGCACCTTCACCCTGGCCCTGCCGCGTAACTAGTTACTTGAAAGCATGTGCGTTTGCAGCAGGCTTTGCTGAAAAATCTACCACTATAGAGGGATAAACAACGTAGTTCTACGGTATTGCGGCGCAACATAAAGAGGCGTATAGTAGGAACTGTCTCCTCCAACCGTTCGCTGAACATTGGAATTCAACCCGCACCGTGTGGTCGCGGGTTTTTTTTTGCCGCCGGCGGCGCCGTGAGAATTGGTGATATTTTCCGAGCCGCAAACATTTATACTGGCGGGCATGGACTCCTTCACCTTGGTCATCGTGTCGGCGCTGGCAAGCACCATCATGGCGGCCACGATGTATCTCCTGCATCGCGCCAGCCGGCGCACACCCTGCCTGCTGGACTGGTCAGCGGCCGGACTGTCCTTTCTTGCGTCCAACGCCGTCGCCCTGCTGGCCATGCACGCCAAGCTGCCGTTCCTGGTGGCGCCCGGCATCGCCAACGTGTTCTACATCGGCGGCCACTACCTGATCCTGGCCGGCGTGCGCCGCCATCTGGGCCTGCGCCCGCGCTACGACTGGCTGGCCGGCCTGGCTGCCGCCATCCTGCTGCTGCACACCACCAGCTTCGCCCACGGCCCGGTGGCCAGCCGCCTGATCATGCTGACGCCGTTCGTGGCCGGCATCAACGCCAGCGTGGTGTGGCTGCTGGCGCGCCAGCCGCAGCGCGCGATGCGCGACTCCTATCTGCCACTGCTGCTGGTGGAAGCGGCCTTCATGACGCAGATGACCCTGCGCGCCGTGTTCCTGGCGCTCGGCCAGCCGGTGCAGCTGACCTTCCTCGGCAACCAGATCTGGCAGACCGCCGGCTCGGTGGCGGTGCTGACCTTCCTGTCGCTGTCCACCATGTGCTGCGCGCTGATCGTCATCCGCCATCAGGAACTGGCGCTGCGCAGCGCCTCGCTGACCGACAGCCTGACCGGCTGGTTCAACCGCCGCGCGCTGCTCGACATGGCCGAGCGCGAGTTCCAGCGCCATCGCCGCAGCGGCGAGGCGCTGCACTTCCTCACCTTTGACATTGACCACTTCAAGTCCATCAACGACCAGCATGGCCATGCCGCCGGCGATGCCGCCATCCGTCACGTAACCAATGTCGCGGCGCAGGCGCTGCGCGGCTACGACGCGCGCTTCCGCATCGGCGGCGAGGAATTTGCGGTGCTGATCACTGGCGACGGCGAAGCGCGCCTGATCGGAGAACGCCTGCGCGCGCTGATCGAAAACACCCCGCTGCTGGTGGACGGTCAGCGCCTGACGCTGACCGTCAGCCTGGGCATGGCCGCCTGCCTGGCGGACGACCTGCAATGGGACGAAGCCCTGCGCCGCGCCGATCAGGCCCTGTACCACGCCAAGCGCCACGGCCGCAATCGCCTCAGCGTGTACGGCGAGGATATCCTGCCGCCCCAGGCTGCCCGTCTGGCCTGATTCCCCTCCCCTGCTAAAAAAAATTTTCAAATGCTGCAATATTGCAGGCCGGCGCACGTCTACACCAGGACAAAACCATTCACCAATAAATTAAACGACTGATTTAGTTATATCATTTGTTTGAATTATGTGATGTAATGCCGGCCATGAACGCTAAACCACTCCATCACGACTCCAGCCAGCCAGCCGAAGATGCGCGCAAGCCACGTTCGGACGGGGAGCAATCGCGCGAGCGCTTGCTGCAAGCGGCCATGCGCCTGTTCGGTGAACAGGGATTTTCCAAGACCTCGACGCGCGAGATCGCGCAGGCGGCCAATGCCAACGTGGCGGCGATCAGCTACTACTTTGGCGACAAGGCCGGCTTGTACCAGGCCTGCTTCACGGCCATCTGCACCCCGGTCGAGAACAACATTGCCATGTTCGACCAGCCGCACTTCACGCTGCGCGAATCGCTGCAAGGCTACTACCGGCAGATGATCGAGCCGCTGTTGGCCGGCGGCGATGCGGACGTGATGCTGCGCCTGTTCTACCGCGAGATGCTGGAGCCGACCGGCATCTGGCAGCAGGAAATCGAGAACAACATCAAGCCGGAGCACATGGCCCTGGTGGGCGTGCTGTGCCGTCACCTGGGCAAGAAGAAACCGGACGACAGCGTGCACCGTCTGGCGTATGCGATTGCCGCCATGTGCGTGCAGATGCTGATCGGGCGCGACATCGTGGCGGCGATCACGCCGCACATGATGGCGTCGCCGGCAGCGGTGGCGGAGTGGGCGTCGCATCTGACGGTGTTTGCCGAGGCCTTGGTCGATGCAGAAAAAACCAAACTTCAACAAGGGAAAGCATGAGTATCTTTTTACGCGCGACAGGATTGGCTGTCGCGGCGACGCTGAGCGCCTGCGCTGTGCAGGGTCCGGCGAAGCAAGTGGATTCGCTGGCGCCCCAGCAGTGGCAGGCGCCGTTGCCGCATAACGGCAGCCAGGCCGATCTCGCCACCTGGTGGCGCGGGCAGGCCGACGGGCTGCTGGTGGAGCTGATCGAGTCGGCGCAGGCGGTCAGTCCGACCGTGGCGTCGGCGGCGTCGCGCATCGCACAGTCGCGTTCCGAGCGGGTGGCGGCCGGTGCGGCGCTGGCGCCGAATGTGGATGCGGCGGCCAGCGTCAATCGCTCCAACCAGCAGTCGGCGCTGCCGATGGGGACCACCTCGCAGGCGGCCTTGAACGCGTCGTGGGAGATCGATTTGTTCGGCGCCAACCGCGCGGCGCGCGATGCGGCGCAGGCGCGCCTGGAAAGCGCGCATGCGGGATGGCATGACGCGCGCGTGTCGGTGGCGGCCGAGGTGGCGAATCAGTATTACGGCTTGCGCGCTTGCGAGCAGCTGCTGGCGGTGGCGCAGCAGGATGCCGGGTCGCGCGCCGATACCGCGAAGTTGACGGAGCTGAGCGCCAAGGCGGGCTTCCAGTCGCCCGCCAGCCTGTCGCTGGCCCGCGCCAGCGCCGCCGAAGGCAACAGCCGCTACCTCGCCCAGCGTGCCGCTTGCGACGTCGACGTCAAAGTGCTGTCGGCGCTGACCGCGATCACCGAGCCGGCCCTGCGCCAGAAACTGGCCGCCAGCGCGCAAGCAGCCGGCATCAGCGCGGCCGGTCAACATGGCGTCGATGCAGGCGCCATGCGCGCAGCGACGGGCGCGGCCGGCACGGGCGGCGCTGCGGCGGCGAGCAACGCCGCGACGGGCGCGGTCAGGACGGACAGCGCTGCGGCGACGAGCAGCGCTGCGACGGGCGCAGTCGGAACGAGTGGCGCTGCGGCGACGGGCAACGCTGCGCCGGGGGCTGCGGGCTACGCCGCCTTCGCCGCGCCGTCGATGGCGATTGCGGAGCTGCCGGCGCAGATCCTGAGCCAGCGTCCGGACGTGTTCACTGCCGAGCGTGAAGTGGCGGCATCAAGCGCCGATGTCGGCAATGCCCAGGCGCAGCGCTATCCGCGCCTGACGCTGTCCGGCTCCGTCGGCGTGGCCAACTTCCGCGCCGCCGGCGACAACACCAAAACCGACACCTGGACCATCGGCCCGGTCGCCATCTCGGTGCCGGTGTTCGACGCCGGCCGCCGCCGCGCCAACGTCGATGCCGCCAGCGCGCGCTACGACGCCGCCGTCTCCAGCTACCGCGCCACCGTGCGCAACGCCGTGAGCGAAGTCGAACAGGCGCTGGTCAACCTTGACAGCACCGCCGCCCGCGCCGGCGACGCGCAAACCTCGCTGGAAGGCTACCGCGCCAACTACATCGCGGTCGAAGACCGCTACAAAAACGGCATGGCCAGCCTGTTCGAACTGGAAGACGCACGCCGCACGCGCCTCGCGGCCGAGCAAACCGTCATCAACCTGCAGCGCGAACGCAGCGCCGCCTGGGTCGCCCTCTACCGCGCCGCCGGCGGCGGTTGGAAGCCCGCCACGCCAGCCGCCACCGCCGACGCGCAGCCGGCACCAAGCTCGGCGCCAGCCGCTGCCACCGCCGCCGCATCGACAGCCACGCCGCAACGCGCCGCCATCGCCGCAAACTAACTATCGCAGCCAACTATGAAAACCAAACTCAAACCACTCGCCTACTTCCTGGCAGCCGCTTTTGCAGTGGCAGCCGCCGGCATCGCCGCCTACGCCCCGGCCACGCAAGCGGCCGACGAGAAAAAAACCGAAGCGCCAAAAGCCGCCCTCACCGTCACCACCACCAAGCCCTCCAACGCCAGCCTGCCGATCAAGCTGACCGCCAACGGCAACGTCGCCGCCTGGCAGGAAGCCAGCGTCAGTAGCGAATCGAACGGCCTGCGCCTGACCGAAGTGCGCGTCAACGTCGGCGACGTCGTCAAAGCCGGCGACGTGCTGGCCGTGTTCTCCGCCGAAACCGTCAACGCCGACCTGGCGCAGGCACAAGCTGCCCTGCACGAAGCCGAGGCCAACGCCGCCGACGCAGCCGCCAACGCCGCCCGCGCGCGCACGCTGCAAAACTCCGGCGCCCTGAGCGCGCAGCAGATCAGCCAATACAACACTGCCGAACAAACCGCCAATGCCCGCATCGCTTCCGCCAAGGCCGCGCTGGCGAGCCAGCAACTGCGGCTGAAATACACCAGGGTGGTCGCACCAGACAGCGGCGTCATCTCGGCCCGCAGCGCCACCGTGGGCGCGGTCTCCAACGCCGGCACGGAACTGTTCCGCATGATCCGCCAGGGCCGCCTGGAATGGCGCGCCGAAGTGGTGGCCGCCGACCTGCGCAACATCAAGCCCGGCCTCAGCGCCACCGTCAAAGCCGCCAACGGCAGCGAAGTCACCGGCAAGGTGCGCATGGTCGCGCCGACGGTCGATCCGCAAACCCGCTCCGCCCTGGTCTACGTCGACCTGCCGCTCAACGCCGGCAGCAAGGACGCGCCGTTCAAGGCCGGCATGTTCGCCAGCGGCCAGTTTGAACTGGGCGCCTCCTCCGCCATGACCGTGCCGCAGCAGGCCATCGTGGTGCGCGACGGCTTCAGCTTCGTGTTCCGCCTCAACGCCGACAAACACGTCAGCCAGATCAAGGTGCAGCCGGGCCGCCGCCTGGGCGACCGCATCGAAGTGCTGGGCGGCCTGACTGCCGACACGCAAGTCGTGGTGCGCGGCGCCGGCTTCCTCAACGACGGCGACCTGGTACACATCGTGAGCGACACCCTCGCCAGCGCCAAATAAGGAAGCGCAATGAACTTCTCCGCCCTCTCCATCAAAAACCCGATTCCGGCGATCATGCTGTTTGCATTGCTGTCGCTGGCGGGCTTCATGGCCTACAAAGCCAATCCGGTGCAGGACTTCCCGGACATCGAACTGCCCATCGTGACCGTCACCGCCACGCTGGACGGCAGCGCGCCGGCGCAGCTGGAAACCGAAGTCTCGCGCAAGATCGAAGACTCGGTCGCCACCCTGCAAGGCGTGAAGAACATCTACACCACCGTGCTCGATGGCGTCTCCACCACCACCGTCGAATTCATCCTGGAGAAAAACATCTCCGACGCGGTGAATGACGTGCGCGATGCCGTGGCCCGCGTCAAGGCCGACATGCCGGCCGAACTGCGCGACCCGAGCGTCACCAAGGCCTCCACCGCCGGCCGCGTGGTGCTGACCTTCACCGCCGCCGCAGCGGCCGGTCCCGGCGAAAAAATGGACGCGCAGGAAGTCAGCTGGTTCGTCGACAACACCGTCGCCAAACGCCTGCTGGCCGTGCATGGCGTGGGCGCGGTCAAACGCGTGGGCGGCGTGTACCGCGAAATCCGCGTGGAACTGGACGACGCCCGCATGGCCGCCTTGCGCGTCTCCGCGCTGGACGTCTCGCGCCAACTGCGCCTGGTGCAGAAGGAAGCGCCGGGCGGACGCGGTGACGTCAGCGGCGCCGAACAATCGGTGCGCACCATCGCCACCGTCAAGACGGCCGCCGAACTGGCCGCCATCGACCTGCCGCTGCCGGACGGCCGCCGCGTGCGTCTCGACCAGGTGGCCACCGTCACCGACACCGTCTCCGAGCCGCGCGCCATCGCCCTGCAGGACGGCAAACCGGTGATCGGCTTTGAAGTGTTCCGCACCAAGGGCGCCAGCGAAACCGACGTCGCCAAAGGCGCCCGCGCCGCCATCGAAGAACTGCAAAAAGCCAATCCAAAGATCGAGCTGAAACAAGTCATCGACAACGCCCATCCGGTCGAAGAAAACTTCGAAGGCTCGATGGAGCTGCTGTACGAAGGCGCCATCCTGGCGGTGCTGGTGGTGTGGTGGTTCCTGCGCGACTGGCGCGCCACCGTGGTGGCCGCCGCCGCGCTGCCGCTGTCGGTGCTGCCGGCTTTCCTCGGCATCTACCTGTTTGGCTACACCCTGAACACCGTGACCCTGCTGTCGCTGGCCCTGGTGGTGGGCGTGCTGGTGGACGACGCCATCGTCGAAATCGAGAACATCGAGCGCCACCTGCGCATGGGCAAAACGCCGATGGAAGCGGCCATGGAAGCGGCCGACGAAATCGGCATGGCGGTGATCGCCACCACCTTCGCGCTGGTGGCCGTGTTCCTGCCGACCGCCTTCATGAGCGGCATCCCCGGCCTGTTCTTCAAACAGTTCGGCTGGACCGCCGTGATCGCGGTGCTGGCATCGCTGGTGGTGGCGCGTCTGCTGACGCCCATGATGGCCGCTTACATCCTCAAGCCGGCCGTGCACAAGGAAGAAAAAGATGGCCCGATCATGGCGCGTTACATCGCCGTCATGCGCTGGTGCCTGAAAAACCGCCTGGTTACGGCGATTGCGGCCGGCGTGTTCTTCGTCTGCTCGATCATGCTGGTCGGCCTGCTGCCGACTGGCTTCGTGCCTGCCGCCGACCGCGCGCAGACCCAGATCAACCTGGAACTGCCGCCTGGTTCCACCCTGGCCGAAACCAGCGTGATCGCTGAACGCGCACGCCAGGCTGCGATGGAAGTCAAAGGCATCAAATCGGTGTTCAGCTCCATCGGCGGCGGCTCCAGCGGCGACGCCTTCGCACCGGGCGCCGCAGCGGAAGCGCGCAGCGCCGTGCTGACGCTGACCACCGTGCACCGCACCGACCGCAAGGAATCGATGGCCGACATCGAAGAAACCCTGCGCCACAAGCTGGATGCCATACCCGGCGCCCGCTTCAAGGTCGGTCCGCCGGACAACGGCGTCAAGATGCAGCTGGTGCTGCGCTCCGAAGATCCGGTGGCGCTGAAGGAAGCCGCGCAAAAAGCCGAGCGCGAACTGCGCACGCTGCAAGGCGTCGGCAATGTGCGCTCGACCGCCTCGCTGGTGCGTCCGGAAATCATCGTCAAGCCGGACTTCGCCAAGGCGGCGGATCTGGGCGTGACCGCAGCCTCCATCGGCCAGACCGTGCGCGTGGCCACCGCCGGCGACTACGACACCGATCTGACCAAGATGAACCTGCCGGAACGCCAGGTGCCGATCCGCGTCAAGCTGCCGGACGCCGTGCGCGCCGATCTGGACGCCATCGGCCGCCTGACGGTGCCGGGCAAGAACGGCCCGGTGCTGCTGGCCACTGTCGCAGAGATCACCATGGAAAGCGGCCCGGCGCAGATCAATCGCCTGAACCGCAGCCGCAACGTCACGCTGGAAGTGGAGCTGGGCAAGCGCGCGCTGGGTGAGGTGAACGAGGAAGCGCGCGCGCTGCCGTCGCTGAAAAACCTGCCGCCGTCGGTGAAGATCGCGGAACTGGGCGACACCCAGGAGATGGCCGCGCTGTTCGCCAGCTTCGGCATCGCCATGCTGATCGGCGTGTTGTGCATCTACTGCGTACTGGTCCTGCTGTTCAAGGACTTCATGCAGCCGGCGACGATTCTGGCGGCGCTGCCGCTGTCGATCGGCGGCGCGTTCGTGGCGCTGCTGGTGACCAACAGCGCGCTGTCGATGCCATCCATGATCGGCCTGATCATGCTGATGGGTATCGTGACCAAAAACTCAATCTTGTTAGTTGATTATGCTATTCTTGCGCGACGGGATGGCATGGGACGTTTCGAGGCGCTGGTGGATGCCTGCCACAAGCGCAGCCGTCCGATCCTGATGACCACCATCGCCATGGGCGCCGGCATGATGCCGCTGGCCCTGGGCTGGGGCGCTGATCCAAGCTTCCGCTCGCCGATGGCCATCACTGTGATCGGCGGCCTGATCACCTCGACGCTTCTGAGCCTGCTGGTGGTGCCGGCGGTGTTCACCTATGTCGACGATCTGGAACATTGGATGAGGCGCATGATGCGCAAGCTGCGCAAACAGCCGCCAGCTAAACAAGGAGACCTGCATGAAATACGAGATAAAAGAACTGCCTGAAGTCCGCGTGGCTTACCTGCGCTACAAAGGCCCATTCGGCGCCGGCATCGGCGAATTCTGGAAAGAGGTGTTCACGCCGTGGCAGAAGGCTTACGGCCTGGTGAACAAGGTGACGTACGGCGTGGCGCAGGATGATCCATCCACCACGCCGGCCAGCGAGTGCCGCTACGACGCCTGCGTCGAAGTGTCGGCCGACTACGAGGTCAAGCCGCCGGCGCAGCTGGGCAGCATTCCGGCCGGCCGCTATGCGGTGGCGCAGTTCAAGGGCACCGCTGATCAGGTGCCGGCGGCCTGGGGTGAGTTCTTCGGTCAGCTGCACGCCGAAGGCAAAGCCGATGCCGGCGTGTGCTTTGAGCGCTATCCGGCCGATTACGCCATGGACCCGGTCACCGGCGAGTTCTCGTCGGAACTCTGCATTCCGGTCAAGGCTTAGTCCAGCCGCCGCCCATCACGCGGTACAGGTCCACTGAAGCGACCAGTATCCGCGTCTTCAACTGCAAGCGCCCGACGTCCGCTGTGAACAGCGTGCGTTGGGCGTCCAGCTCCTCCAGATACGAAGCGTAGCCGTTGCGATAGCGGTTGTGCGCGATGCGCAGCGTCTCGGCCGCCGTGGCGCGGCGCGCGTCGATCTGCACTGCCTGTTCTCTCAGGCGCACGATGGCGCCAAGGCTGTTGTCGGTTTCCGCAAACGCGGTGCGCACCGCATTTTCATACGCATAAATGGCCTGGTCGCGCTGCGCCGCCACCGCGTCGGTTTGATGCTGCGCGCGGCCGCCTTCGAATACGGGAGCGGCAACGGCACCGGTCAGCCGCCACAGCGCAGTGGGCGCGTTCACGAAGTCATGCCATTTCAGATTTTGCACGCCGCCTACCGCGGTCAGCTTGAAGGACGGCAGCAACTGGTCGCGCGTGGCTTGCAGGCTGGCGTTGATGGCGACCAGATTGTATTCGGCGCGGGCGATGTCCGGACGGCGGCGCAGCAGTTCGGACGGCAGGCCTGCCGGCACGGCGGGCGCTTCCAGTTGCGCCAGTTCGACGCCGCGCGCGATCGGGCCGGGATTGCCGCCGGCGAGGATGGACAGTGCGTTTTCCTGCTCGAAGATGGCGCGCTGCAGTTGCGGGACCTGTTCGGCGGTGGTCTGGTATTCGGCTTGCGCCTGCAGCCACTCAAGCCGCGAACTGTAGCCGACTTCAAATTGCTTCTTCGCCAGGCGCGCGGATTCCTCGCGCAGCTTGAGGGTGGCTTCGGTCAGCGCCAGTTGCGCATCGAGCCCGCGCAGGTTGAGATAGCCGGATGCCACGGTGGCGGCGATCGACAGCGCCGCGGCGTCGGCATTGGCTTGTTCGGATTGGTAGGTGGCGGTAGCGGCGTCGGTCAGCGTGGCCAGCCGCCCCCACATGTCGACCTCATAGCTGGCCTGGAATTCGGCCTGGTAGACGTTGGTCACGTAAGGCACGCCGTTGTAGGCCAGCTGGCGGGTGCGCGTCGGCGCGGTATCGACGATGACGTTGGCCTTCTGGCCGGCAGCGGTGACGCCGACTTGCGCGCGATATTGCGCCACACGCGCGCGGGCGATGCGCAGGTCGCCATTGTTCTCCAATGCCTTATTGACCAGCGCCGTCAGCAGCGGATCGCCAAAACTCTGCCACCACTCGCGCGCCACTGGTCCGCTGCTCTTCCCATCCACAGCAGTACGCCAGGTGGCCGGCGTCTGCAAAGTCGAAGCCGGCGGCGGCGTCACCGTCGCCGCACATCCCGCCAGCAGCGACGCGGCGGCGATCGCCGCTGCAGCGGCGCGCCATGGGGGCGCAAACCGCATATCGGCCAGCGCCGCTGCGCCGGCCCGCCGGACGGGTGGCTGGCGGGCGTCATCGGCCGGCGCATCATTCGCCGCGCTGCCGCGCCACATCATGGCTTCGCTCCCGCGACGGCCGGCTGCTGGCTGGTCTCGCGCACCTGCACCGAGGTGTCGATGCTGACGATAACCGACATGCCGGGCGCCAGGCGCCGGGCTTTGGCCTGTCCTGGATCGATGCGAATCCGGACCGGTATGCGCTGCGCGATCTTCACATAATTGCCGGTCGCATTATCCGCCGGCAGCACGCTGAACTCCGAGCCGGTGGCCGGCGAGATCCGCTCCACCACGCCGGTCAGCTGCGCGCCATCCAGCGCATCAACCTTGAAAGTGGCCGGCTGCCCTACCTGCACGTTGTTCATTTGCGTCTCTTTCAGATTGGCGATCACCCACAGCTGCTTCGGCACCAATCCCATCAACTGCGCGCCAGTGTTCACGTACGCGCCCTTGCGCACTGTGACCTGTCCCAGCTGACCATCCTCAGGCGCCGTGATGCGCGTATTATCCAGATCCACCTTGGCCGCCTTCAACGCCGCTTCCGCCGACGCCACTGCCGCCTCCAGCGACTGCTTGTTCACCGCCACCGTACGCACCTGCTGCTTTGCGATCTCCAGACTCGCACGCGCCTGCGACACCGCAGCTGCCGTCTGCGCCCGTGCCGCCCGCGACGAATCCTGCTCGCGCAAGGACAGCGAACCGTCCGCCGCCAGTGAATCGACCCGCTTCAAATCCGCCACCGACTTCGCCGCCTGCGCCTCCGCATTCGCCAGCGTGGCCTGATTCAGCACCACACCCGCTTCCGCCGTCCGATGCGCCTGCGCCCAGTTATCCAGTGCCGCCTTCTGCGCCGCCAGCTGCGCCACCGCCTGCTCATAGCGCTGCTGATAAATGCGGTCATCGATCTGCGCCAGCAAATCGCCCTGCTTCACGTACTGAAAGTCCTGCACCTTCACATCCACCACATAACCGGGCAACTGCGTACCGATCAAGGTCACCTGCCCGCGTACCAGCGCATTCTCGGTCGAGACGATCGCGCTGCTGAACGGCGGCAGACGCCACGCATACAGCACGATCAACACGCCCACCAGCGCCACCAGCGAAAACAGCAGCGCCGAAACAATCTGCGCGCGCCGGTCCGGCGCCGGAGCGGTGGGTGCTGCCGCTGCAACCGCCGCTGCCGCGGCAGCCGCAGCCACCGCCGCTACGCGGCTCTCGGATGAAGACGCATTGTCTGGAGTATTGTTGTTTGCCATATTCAGCGAGATCCCGAATTGTTAAGAGAGACATTGGCCATGCCGGTCTGGGCATTGTGTGCGGCCTTCGGCTGGCACACCACGCATATCGTCCACAGATAGCGCGCCAGCAGCCACGCCATGGTCAGCAACGCCAGCACCGTGATCGCCAGGAACACATCGTTGTACGCAAGGATATTGGCTTCGCGCGTCGCCACGCCGCCCAGCGACGCCAGCCCGCCGGACTGGATACGCGCCGCCACCTGCGGATCGAGCAGGGTCAGATGCTCGACCAGAATGCTGGAGTGATACTTCTCGCGCCACACCTGGAAGGTGCCGGTCAAGGCCGTGCCCAGCAAGCTGCCCAGCGTTTGCGTAATGCTGAACATGACGGAGAAGCTGATCAGATTATTCGGCGCCGCAATCACCGCGCCAAAACCCGAGATAAACGTCGGCCCCACAAACAGCGCGCCGCCAAAGCCCAGCAGGAACTGCGACACATACAGATCCGACGGCCGCGTGAGATTGGTCGCATCCGAATCCAGATACGCCCCCAGCGCCATCACCGCCAGCGAAAAAATCAGCTGGCCCGGCACCCGCGCCGGCGTGATCGTCATCGCACTGACCACCATGCCAGTGATGGCGCCCAACATCACAATCCACCACAGCGTCAGCATCTGGTCATTGTTCAAACCCAGCGCCTGCAGGAAGCCCACCGTGCCGCTGGCCTCCGACTGCACCACGCGGATCAGCAGCACCGACAACGCCAGCCGCGCGATATTGCCGTTACTGAGCCAGCGCGTATTGAGCAGCGGGCGCGCGCGATTATGTTCGATCGCCAGCGCCGCCGTAATCAGCACGATGGCGCCGGCCAGACAATAGCCCAGCCAGCGCGATTCCAGCCACCACACCGTGCGCCCCAGCGCCAGCACCGCCGACAACAACGCCACGCCCGGCGCGAACAGGCCGAAGGTGACAAAGTCCATCTTCTCGAACGCCTTGACGCGATCACCGTGCGGCAGCTTCAAAAACAGCACGCAAGCCAGCGACACCAGCGCCAGCCCCAGCTCGAAGAAATACAGCCCGCGCCATTCCGCGATCTCCATCAGCTCCGACGAGAACAGGCGCGCCATCGGCGTCGCCAGTTGCGAAAAGCCGATGCCCAGCACCGCGCCCTTGAGCCGGTGCTCGGCCGGGAAAGCCTGCAGCGTGTAATACAGGCCCAAGGTGGTCAGCGCCGCGCCGCTCATGCCGTGCGCCGCGCGCACCGCGATGGCCGATCCCAGTCCGTGCACGAACAAGTGCGCCACCGTGGCCACCGCGTACAGCACCAGAAACAGTTCCGTGAACAGCCGCAGTCCATACTGCTGGCGGAATTTGACCAGCAACAGGTTCATGGAGACATTCGCCATCACATAGGCCGCCGGCAGCCACTGGATCTCGGCCGAGTACACGCCAAGCGATCCTTGCAGGTACGGCAGATTGACCGACACCAGCGCATTTCCCAGGCCGCCGGTAATCGCCACGATGAAGCCCACGATCAGGAAGGCGACGCGTTTTTCAAACGGATGATGCGGATTGGACGGCGATCCCGGCAGGGTTGGACGCTCGTGCGGTTGCCAGACTTGGGGGGCGTAAACGTCCATGCGTCAGGTGTCCTGATTCTTTCTTTTGGAGGAGGAGACGAAAAGCGTTATGGGGAGCATATCACTATGCTCCCCATTGTTGAATACTTCAATGGTATAGGGCGGGGTTACAGCGGCGCGGCGTCGGTTTCGCGGCGGAAGTCACGATGGCTGGCCAAAGCCTGCTTGAATTCGGCCAGCGCGCCATCCAGGGCGCCGGTCGCCGCCTGCCACAGGGCCGGATCGGGCGAGCCATCCTGCAGCGTCGACGGCACGCCGGCCGCCGTCAGCAAGTCCTTGCCGGCTCCCAGCGCGAGGATCGGCTTGCAGTGACGGTATTGCAGGCGCACGAATTCACGCGCGTCGGAGTCGCCGCTCAGCATCGCCGCGCTGGCCGCGCCATCGGCCACGATCACCGCGTCGTATAACACGGCCGGCCCGGCATCGATGGGAATCTCGACATCCACCCGGCTGCCGTCGGCGGCCACCAGTTGTCCCAGCTGCGGCGCCACCACGCGCGGCACTGCGCCGGCGGCCAGCAGGTCGGCATACACCGTCTTCAGGCTGAGCGCATCCACGCCGTGAGCGGCCAGGATCGCCACCTTGCGCGTCTTGATGCCGATTTCACCAGGCCGCGCCTGCAGCGACAGTGCCGGCGACGGCGCGTAATGCGGCGACGGCGCAGCGGTCGCCAGCGGCATCGCTTGCGGCACCTCCAGTCCCAGTCCCTGCGCCACGCCTTCCACCAGGATCGGATCGACATTGGCCAGCATCGACAGCAGGCGCACGCGCACTGCCGCTGTCTGCACCCGGCTCAGTTCAAAGCGGAAGGCGTTGACGATGTGGGCCTGCTCGGCCGGGGTCTGGCTGATCCAGAACAGACGCGCCTGCGCATAGTGTTCGGCGAACAGTTCCGGCTTGCCGCGCACCTTGTCTTCCGGCGGCTGCGGATGCTGGTGGAAGGTGGTGGTGAAGCCGGCCATGCCGGCCTGGAACGGGCAACCGCCGCCCAGCGAATTCGGTTCATAAGAAACGCGGCCGCGATGCACGGCCTGGCGATGCATGCCGTCGCGCTGGTTGTTGTGCACCGGCGCCAGCGGCGCGTTGACCGGAATCTCGTGGAAGTTGGGTCCACCGAGGCGGCTGATCTGCGTATCCAGGTAGGAGTGGATGCGTCCTTGCAGCAGCGGGTCGTTGGTGAAATCGATGCCCGGCACGATATGCGCGGTGCAGAACGCCACCTGCTCGGTCTCGGCAAAGAAGTTGTCCGGATTGCGGTTCAGCGTCATCTTGCCGACCACACGCACCGGCACCAGTTCTTCCGGCACGATCTTGGTCGGATCGAGCACGTCGAACGGGAAGGACTCCGCCTCTTCTTCGGTAAACACCTGCAGGCCCAGCTCCCACTCGGGATAGGCGCCCGCCTCGATGGCCTCCCACAAATCGCGCCGGTGGAAGTCCGGATCGGCGCCGACGATGCGCGCCGCCTCATCCCACACCAGCGAGTGCGTGCCCGCCACCGGATTCCAGTGGAATTTGCAGAACACCGATTCGCCCTGCGCGTTCACCAGCCGGAAGGTGTGCACGCCAAAGCCCTGCATGCTGCGGTAGCTGCGCGGGATGGCGCGGTCGGACATCTGCCACATCAGCATATGGGTCGATTCCGGCATCAGCGAAACGAAGTCCCAGAAGGTGTCGTGCGCGCTCGATGCCTGCGGCATGGCGTGGTGCGGCTCTGGTTTCACCGCGTGCACCAGGTCCGGGAATTTCATCGCATCCTGGATGAAGAACACCGGCATGTTATTGCCGACCAGGTCCCAGTTGCCTTCATCGGTGTAGAACTTGACGGCGAAGCCGCGCACATCCCGCACGGTGTCGGCCGAACCGCGCTCGCCGGCCACGGTGGAGAAGCGCACGAACACCGGCGTGCGCTTGCCGGCGGCGGCAAACGGCGCGGCCCGCGTCAGCGCGCTCAGGTCCTGATAGCTTTCAAAGTAGCCGTGCGCCGCCGAGCCGCGTGCGTGCACCACGCGCTCGGGGATGCGCTCGTGATCGAAGTGCGTGAGCTTTTCACGCAGGATGAAGTCTTCCATGGCGGTCGGGCCGCGCAGGCCGACCTTGAGCGAATTCTGGTTGTCCGCAATCGGCACGCCCTGGTTGGTGGTCAGGCGCTGCCCGCCGCCATCGGCGCGCACGCGGTCCAGGTGGCCGGCCGGGCAGATGCCGGCTGGCGGCGCGCCATTGCCCACCTTGGGCGAGGCGTTATTTTCGCTGGCGGTGCTGCCGGTGGCGGCGGGATGCGGCACCGGACAGGTGCGGCCCGGTTGCGGCGTGCGCGCGGCCTCGCCATGTTCGCCTTCCTTGTTGGCGTTGAACGGCATGCCGGCCGCCAGCTGCTGGCCGCCTTCCACCTTGTCGAGCAAGACCTGCTCCTGCGGGCTGGCGCCGCCCAGGCTGTCCGGCGCGGTTGCCGACGATGGTCCCGAAACGCTGCTCAATACGGAACCGGCCCCCATGACGGAGGCCGGCGATTTCTTCTTGGTTGCCATGGATATCCTCTAGACGCTATAGACGAACGGCGCCCGGCCTGCGGTGCTGCCGTTCGCCCGGCAGCGCTGTGGGCCGGGCGGGGAAGATTATTTGCTGCTGCGGGCGCCCAGCAGCTTGGAGATGCCATAGCCGGCGGCAGCAGCCACCAGCACCGAGATCACAGGGCTGGCGCGCACATGTTCGCGGCTCGATTCGGTCAGGTTGCGGCAGCTGGCGGCCAGTTGCTTGCCGCGTGCGGCCAGGCGCTCGGAGGTGCTTTCCACGCCGTCGGCGACTTTGTCGACGCCGGTGTGTGCTTGCGCTTTCAGGCGGTCGGTGGCCGGCGGTACTTGCTCGGCGATTTTGTCGATGGTGGCGTGGGCGTCAGCGCGCAGATCCTTGCCGACCTGGGTAACACCGTCGCGGGTGTTGTTGATTTTGGTGTCGAGTTTGTTGTCGATGCTGTTTTCCATGATGGGATCCTCTCGTTGTGTGTACAGGGTAGGAACTGCGACAATAGGCCCATCAGGCGCGCTTGACCGTGCGGAAGCTAACAATGATAAAAATGCTCCGCTATGTGAACTGGCACACGGACGCGGCCGCCCTTGCGGCGCATGCTATAGGTGACCCATATCTTCTTTGGAGAGCGGCATGTTTCCTATCTCATCCTTGACCTCGTCCGCGGCGCCGGAATTGCAACCGGTGGGGCGGACGACAGAAACGTCGGCGGTGAATAACGCCGGCATCAGCGCGGTGGGCACGGCAACCGATGCGCCAGTGGCCGGGTCCGTCCAGGTGGATTTATCGCCGGTGGCGAGTTTCCTGTTATCAGTTAACAATGCACAAGAGCAGTTGTCCGCGACGCAGGGAACGCCGGCGCAGCGCGCCGATACGGTGAATGCCGCGGTGCAGGATGTGGTGGATGCGTTCAATCTGCTGCCGTCGGTAGACTTCGACCAGGCGGCGGCACAGCAGGCTTCCTTGCTCAACAATCTGGTCAGCAGTTTGAACCAGTCCAATAATGATGGCGGCAATTCGCAGGCGCAGAATCTGGCACAGCTGGGCGTGACTTTGCAGCCGCCGCTATTGTCGGACTTGACGGGCGGGTTGTCGCTGGAGCCGGAGGTGCTGCGCGCGGCGGTCAATACGAATAATGAGCAGACCACGTCGACGCTGCAGAATACGCTCAATACCTTCCGGCAGATTGCTACCGATTTCGCGGAGCAGTTGAGTTCTGCCGGCAGTTCGCAGATTCCGGGGCTGAATCCGGAGCAGCAGCCGGCGTTGACGCAGGAGGATCTGGTCGCCAACGCGCGGCTCGATCTGGCGCGGGCGGCGCTGGATAACCTGGCGCAGAATCCCTTGCCGGCAACAGCAGCCGACCGGCTGGCGGCGCAGCGCGCACAGCTGGAGCAGGCCAACAATGCGCAGCAACAGCAGATTCCGTCGCCCATTGTGAATCAGCAATTGGCGCAGCAAGGCAACCAGCAGGTGGCGCAGCAGAATCAGGCGGCATTGAACCAGCAGCTACAGCGCGGCAACTTCCAACAGACGCAAAATGCGCAGCAATTGCAGGCGGCGTTTCAGGCACAACAGACGCTGACAGCGCAGCAGGCCCGGGCAGCCCTGCAAGCACAGGCCGCGCAACAAGCGCAAGCCGCTCAGCAGGCGCAGACTGCACAACAAGCACAAGCCGCCCAGCAGGCCCAGACAGCACAACAAGCACAAGCCACCCAGCAGGCCCAGACCGCGCAACAAGCGCAGACCGCTCAGCAGGCCCTGGCCGCGCAACAGGCACAGGCCGCTCAGCAGGCCCAGACTGCGCAGCAGGTACAAGCTGCGCAGCAGGTACAAGCTGCGCAGCAGGCTCAGAACGCTCAACAAGCGCAGGCCGCCCAGCAGGCGCAGACAGCGCAACAAGCACAAACTTCGCAGCAGGCGCAGGCTGCGCTGGATCAGCAGGCGCAACTTGAGCAGACGCAGGCGGCGCAACAAGCGCAGCGGCAGGCCGCTGCGGGTCAGCTGCAGAACTTCCAGCAGGCGCAGGCCGCGCAAGTGGCTTCCCTGCAGCAGACGCTGGCGGCCAATCAGGCGGCAGCCGAGCAGGCGCGGGAAGCCGCCGCCGCTCAACAAGCGCAGCAGGCCACGGATACGCAATCGGCCACGCAGCAGGCCCAGCAAACCGCCGCCGCCCAGACACAGCAGGCGCAACAAGCCAATGCCGAGCAGCAGGATGCCAACGCCGAGGCGCAGGAAGCCAACAACGCGCAGTCGGCCGCCGAGCAGGCGCAGGCCACCGCGCAAGCGCAGACTGCGCGACAGCAGGCCACCAGCACCGTGAACGCCGCCAACGTCGCCGCGCAGGTCGCGCAGCAGCAGGCGGTGGCGGCGCAAAATGCCGCGCAAAGCGTGGTCATCCCCGCCAACGCCAGCGCCGCGCAACGGGCCGAGGCGGCACAGAGCGCCGCCGCGCAAGTGGCCATTGCCAACTCCGCCGCACAGGCCGCAGCCGTGCAGGCGCAAGCAGCCCAGAACGCCGCCGACGCCATGGCCGCACAGAACGCCGCCGCCAACGCGGCTGCGGCGCAAGCCCGCGCCGCGCAGAACAATGCCGGCACCGCCGATGCGGCCACCACCGCTGCCACGGTCGCCGCGCAACAAGCTGCTGCTGCACGCGAGACCGCATCCAGTCTGGCAGCTGCCAATGCCGCTGCCGCCACGGCAGCCCAGCAGGCAGCGGCGGCAGCCAATGCCGCACAACAGGCGGCCGCCGCACAGCAGGCTGCAGCGGCCGAACAGGTCAGTGCGGCTCAGGCGGCCGCCGCGCGCAATGCCGCCAACGCGCCGACCGATCCGCTGCGCGCCAATCCTGCACTGGCAGCCGCTATTGCCGCCTACAACATCAACGATGTGGCAGGCACCAATGCCCGCGCCGCACAACCGGCCAACGCCGTCATTCCGCCTGTCGGCGCAGTGAACGCCGCCGCCCCGACCCGCACCATCGGCAACACGCCATAAGCCCGCTGCCGGCGCGGGCCGCCGACCTCGCGCCTCCCCGCACCCGCCAATGCGGGGATGGCGCGACAATCACCCACCGCCTGCACCGTGCCGTGGCGCCCGCGCCATTGCGCATGGGCCACAGACAATCCACCGCCTGCACCGTGCCGTGGCGCCCGCGCCGCTGCGCATGGGGCCACAGACACCCACCGCCTGCACCGTGCCGTGGCGCCTGCGCCGATGCGCATGGGGCCGCAGGCATTCCCCGCCCGCCAGGGCGCGCAGATGGCGCGGCGGGCAGGTGCCGCGCCGCCCGGCCGCTTTTTCTGCACGCCCGGCATTTTCTGCAATAATCGGGGACATGCCGATCTCCACGCCGCCGCTGCGCCACCTCATCACCTGCATCCTGCTCACCGCCCTGCTCTGCTGGGCCGCCGCGCCACGCGCCATCGCCGGCCCGCAAACCATCCCCTTGATCATAGGCGACACGCTCGACGAACAAGGCAAGCCCAAACCCCTCAGCCCCATCAAGCGCAAGCTGCTGGACGCCCTTGAGCGCGAACTGGGCGTCACCTTCGAACTCCATATGTACCCCTGGGCGCGCGCCGAACGCTACGCCATCGAAGGCGCCGGCATCATCTTCGGCCTGCCCAAAAGCGCCGACCGCCTGCACGCCCCGCGCTACTCCGACGTCGCCGCCTACAACAACCTGTGGATCGTCACCCGCAGCGACACCACCTTCCACTTCAACCACATCGACGACCTGCGCGGCAAATCGATCGGCCTGGTGCGCGGCTACCACTACGGCGAGGAAGTCGATCGCGCCCGCGCCCGCAAATTGTTCCGTACCGACGAAGACATCGCCTCGCGCGGCACCCGCCTCACCCGCCTGATGCTCAAGCGCGTCGACGCCGTGCTGCTGTTCCAGCCCAGCCTCCAGAGCGCGCGCGACGTCGAAGCTGAAATCAACGCCTTCATGGCGCCGCGCCTGCGCAGCATCGGCGCCGCCGCCAACGCCGGCTTCACCGTGCTGCCCAAGCCGCTGGCCACCGACTCCGGCGTGTTTTTCGCCGTCGCCCGCCACAAGGACGACGGCATCAACGCCGCGCTGGCCCGCATCCAGCAGCGCCCACCGAATTAAATTCTGAGGCAGACCCGTTTATGGCCCTAACTCGCACGATAATATTTTGCGTTTTTGGCGATAATCACCGGACTAATCAAAACCGCTGTACGAATCAGGAGATCGCATGAAATTGAAGCATACCGCCGCCGCCCTCGCGCTGCTGACCGCCTTTGGCGCCCACGCGCAAGACACCGTCGTCAAGATCGGCCATAGCGGCCCGCTGTCCGGCTCCCAGTCCTTCTCCGGCAAGGACAACGAAAGCGGCGCGCGCCTGGCGGTGGAGGAACTCAATGCCAAGCCGATCACCGTCGGCGGCAAGAAGCTGAAATTCGAACTGCTGTCGGAAGACGACCAGGGCGACCCGAAA
The DNA here is from genome assembly GCF_039595735.1 of Duganella sp. Taxonomy (NCBI): domain Bacteria; kingdom Pseudomonadati; phylum Pseudomonadota; class Betaproteobacteria; order Burkholderiales; family Oxalobacteraceae; genus Duganella; species Duganella sp. Next base: position 824,839 of record NZ_JBCNLB010000001.1, on the reverse strand, counting down.
GCCGGCGTGGCCGCCGCGCAGAAACTGATCGACGCCGGCGTGCGCTACGTGGTCGGCCCGTACAACTCGGGCGTCGCCATCCCGGCCTCGCGCGCCTACAATGACGCCGGCGCCCTGATTGCCACCGTGGCCACCAATCCCAAGCTCACCCAGCAAGGCTACAAAGGCCTGTTCCGCGTGAACGCCAGCGACACCCAACTGGGCTCCAAGATGGCGCTGTACGCGGCCAAGGAACTGAAACTGAAAAACGTCGCCGTGATCGACGACCGCACCGCCTTCGGCCAGGGCGTGGCCGAAGAATTCAAGAAGCAGGCCAAAGCCGCCGGCATGACCGTGGCCGGTCACGAATTCACCAACGATAAGGCGTTCGACTTCACCGCCATCCTGACCAAGCTGAAAACCAGGAAAGTGGAAGCCATCTTCTTCGGCGGCTACGCGCCGCAGGCCGCGCCGATGGCACGCCAGATGAAACAGCTGGGCATCAACGCCAAGCTGCTGGGCGGCGACACCATCTGCACCGCCGAAATGGGCAAGCTGGGGGGCGACGCCGTGGGCGACAACGTCCTGTGCTCGCAGGGCGGCGCCATCCTCGACAAAGCCTCCACCGGCCCGGCCTTCAAAGCCAAGTTCAAGGCCCGCTTCAAGCAGGACGCCGACGTCTACGCCGCCGCCTACTACGACGCCGTGATGATGTACGCCCAGGCCATGCAAAAGGCGAACACCATCGACGCGCAAAAAGTGCAGGCCGTGATCAGCGCCGGCTCGTACCAGGGCGTGGCCGGCACCTACGCGTTTGACGCCAAGGGCGACATGAAGCAGTCGCCGGTCACCATCTTCACCTTCAAGGGCGGCCAGCCTTCGCCGCTGACCAGCTACTAAGCGCGCATCAGCCGCGCGCCGCCTGGCGCGCGGCGCGCAGGTCGTCCGCCAGCGGCACGATGGCCAGCAGCAGCAGGACCAGCGCCAGCGGCACGCAGGTCACGAACCCAAGGTACTTGAAACCAAGCGCGCCAGCCAGGCCGCCGATGAAAAACATCGCCAGCAGCGAGCCAAGCAGCGCCAGCCGCTGACGATCCGCCGTCACGCGGCCGGCGGCCGGGTCGCGATTCCAGTAACACAGCTTGCCCAGCTCGATGCCGATGTCGGTCACCAGTCCGGTCACGTGGGTGGTGCGGATTTCAGCGCGCGAAGCCTTGGTGATGATGGCATTTTGCAGCCCCATGACAAAACACAGCAGCGCGACAATGGCGGTCAGGTGCCCCTGCTCCGCCACCTGCACGCCCAGCAAGCCGAACGCCAGCAGCAGCGCGGCCTCCAGCAACAGCGGCAGCGCGTAGCGGCTGTGCGCCTCGCGCCGCCGTCCCCAGTTGATCAGCACCGCCGAGGTGGCGGCGCCGCAGAAGAACGCCCCCAGCGACGCCAGTCCGGCCAGCAGCAGCGCCGTCTCGCCCAGCACCAGATTGTCCGCCAGCGCCGACACCACGCCCGACATGTGGGAGGTGTACTGTCCCACCGCGAAAAAGCCGCCGGCGTTCACCGCGCCGGCCACGAAGGCCAGCGAGCGGCCCAGGCGGCGATTGCTGATGTCGCTGCGCTGGGGGCTGGCGTAGGTCCGCAAATAATGCAGGGGCATGGGGAACTCAGAACTCGCGGTTGTGCGGATACCAGCTATAGAAATCGTTGTCCCACTTGAAGTGGGTGGTGGAGATGGTAATGGTCACGTCCAGCGCCTCGACAAAATGCCACCAGCCCACCGGCAGGAACAGGATCTCGCCCGGCTCCAGCACGCACTCGATCACTGGCACGTCCGCCATCAGCGGGAAGCGCTGCAGGTCGATGTTGCGGCCATCCACTGGCGTAAAGCAGTGGCGATGGTTGTACAGCTTGGGCGTCTCGCACGGCGCGATCATGCGCACCCGCTTGCGGCCGGCGATCTGGATCATGAAGTTGTTGGTCAGGTCGTGATGGAACGGCGTGACCGTACCGGCCGGGCCAAACCAGAAAAAGCCGCTGCTGCCCGGCTGCAGATAGTCATCCAGCGGCGGCAGGTCGCGCATCAACTCCGCCAGTGCCGTTTTGTTCTGACCGTCGTTATTGGCGGTCATGTAGAAATCATTGGTGACGCCGGCATCGCGCACCATCGCCACGTAGTCGCCAAACAGCATGCGGCGCTTGTGGGTGGCGCTGTTCAGCTCGTAGTCCGGATCGGCGTTGCGGCCGAACTGCACCTCCACCTCGCGCTCCCCAAGTTGCGCAGAGAGGTAATCAAAAGTCCACTTCGCGCGCGCCGGGCAATCGTCCAGCATGCCGGTGATGATGACCGGCAGGTTGCGGGTGTAATGTTCTTCAAGGAAAACCGTGCCCGACAGCCCCTGGCGGCGCGGCACAGTGGCCGGCGCCAGCTTGTTCAGCCGTGACGCGATGCCCAGCAGCCAATCGCGTTTGGCCACCCGGTTGTGCATGCGCGCGGCGCCGCGCAGGTAAGGACTGCGCGCGGCCGCCTCCAGCTCCACCCGCGCCGTTCGCTCCGCAATGCCGGATTGCACCATGACGCCGAGCAACGTTTGCGGGGCGGCGCCCAGTATCAGGTTCTCGGCAATCCAGCCACGCCATGAATCATCGATTTCCACTTGCGGCACGGCATTCATGGGCTTTCCATCCTTCACACCAGGTTGACATGCCCCTAGTGTACAGGAGAGGCCACGCCCCTAGTAAGCGGCCTCCGGCAGCACGGCGCGCGCCCGGCCGTCGCGGACGTCGATCACGCGCGGGTACAACTTGCCAAAACTCATCTTGTAGCAAGCCTGGCCTTCTTTCCATGCGGTAGGCAAAACCATTAACATCTGGAAAGATGACGGTTGTTCGTCCAGGACAGAAAACACGGGCGGCGTGCCAGCCAGCACGATGGCTTGCAGCGGCTCGTCGCCCTCGATTTCCATGTGATGGCCGCGCACCGGCATTTCGTAGACATCGCCGGTGACCGTCTCCAGCGTGGCGGCGCCCAGCACGCTGGCATTGTCGCGATTGACCACCAGGTTCAGGCGCAAAGACGGGCGGCCGACCGTGGCGCTGGAGATTTCGTAGACGGCGGCAAATAACTGGCTCATGGCATTCCTAACGTGAAAGCGGTAACAAGGCCTTCACTTTAGGCGTGCCATGCAAAACTTACCTTCCGAATACCTTCCGTTTGCTAAGTCACTGTTTTGGAACGGTTTTAACGCTTGGGCAGCACCCAGTCCGGACGCACATAATGGCAGGTATAGCCGTTGGGAATGCGCTCCAGATAGTCCTGATGCTCCGGTTCGGCCTCCCAGAACGGGCCGGCCGGGGCCAGTTCCGTCACCACTTTGCCGGGCCACAGGCCGGAGGCATTGACGTCGGCAATGGTGTCTTCCGCCGTGGCTTTTTGTTGCTCATTGGCATAAAAAATGGCTGAACGATAGCTGCTGCCGATGTCGTTGCCCTGGCGGTTGCGGGTGGTCGGATCGTGGATCTGGAAGAAAAATTCCAGGATTTTGCGGTAGCTCAGCTGCGCCGGATCGAATGCGATCTCGATCGCCTCGGCATGGGTGCCATGATTGCGGTAGGTGGCATTCGGCACATCGCCGCCGCTGTAACCCACGCGCGTGCTCTTCACGCCCGGCATCTTGCGGATCAGGTCTTGCATGCCCCAGAAACAGCCGCCGGCCAGGATGGCCTTCTCGGTGGTGGTGGTCATCGTCGCTTCCTTTTTTAAATGTCTGTAGGCAATTTGGAGACAACAGCAGATTTCTTCAAGCAAGCCGGAAAAATCCCACTATAATTGAGTATGGGAAATTTCTGATTTCCTGCTCGCGTGCCCTTTCCCTGCCGCGTCACCTCATTCCGGCCTGGACCCAGCCGAACGTCACGTTATTACTTCGTTCCATATTATGGACCAGACCACCAACAAACGTATTCTCGTTGTCGATGACAACACCGAAGCAGCCGACATTTCCGCCGAGCTGCTGGAACTGCACGGCTATCAAACCGCTGTCGCCTATGCCGGCCTGCCCGGTCTGGAAGCGGCGCGCACCTTCCAGCCAAACGCCATCCTGCTCGACCTGGGCATGCCCGGCATGGACGGCTACCAGGTGGCGGCGGCCCTGCGCGCCGTGCCTGATTTCGACCAGGTGGCGCTGATCGCCTTCACCGCCTGGGGCGATGTGCTCACCCGCCAGCGCGTCATCGACACCGGCTTTGACGAGCACGTCATCAAACCAGCCAACCTCGACCGCATCCTGGCGGCCGTGCGCAACGCCATGGAAAAACGCGAACAACTGATCGCAGCCGCCGCCTCGTAGGCAGGTATGATACTGTCGTGGATCAGACAGGAGGTGGCATATGATCGAACGACGCACCCGTCCCGACCGCGTGAAAGCGGTCGCAGTCAACGCCGGTATTGCCATGGCAGAAGAAAAAGGCCGCGAAGCGGCGGCCGAGTTTCTCATGGATGCCGGCGTGCCGCTGCCGGTGATCGCCCGCGTCTTGAGCGAACCGGACAAGCGCCGCGCGGCCGACTTGCGCTAGTCCCTTCAGAACTGGTAGGCGGCGTTGACCCAGACCATGGGCTGGCCGTCCTGCGGCTCCGAACGCGGCGCCCCGCCGTGCGTGCGCCATGCCAGCAAGACCGACGCGCTGATGACGCGGCTGGCATACCGCAGCCCGGCGCCACCGCCCGCCAGCGTGCGGTGGTTGGCGTCGCCAGTCCACGGTGCGCGGTTGATGGTGACGCGGCCGGCGTCAAAGAACACATAGGGGACGAAGGCGCCAGCGGCATAACGCAGTTCGACCTGCGCCAGCGCGCCGCTGTCGCCATAGCCCTCTCCGCTCGGATAGGCACGCACGCCATTGCGCCCTCCCAGACCGAATTTTTGCGATGAATCCAGGTTCTTGCTGGCCCGTTGGGCCGATACACGACCATACAGATCCAGGCTGGAGGTGAGCGCCTGGATGCGCGCCAGGTCCAGGTTCCATTTGGAAAAGTGGCCTGCCGTGCGGGCACTGAGCGCATCGGACGGCGCCAGGTCGGCATCCAGCTGAAGGCGGCCGGGCGTCCAGCTGACGGCGCCGTAGGTCACGCCGCCGCGCAGCAGGGTGTCACGCACATCGAAGTTGAGCGTCAGCGGCAAGCTGTTGCTGGACTTGTCGCTGCGGCTATCGGTGGCGCCCTGGCGGTCGTGCAGGCGCTTGTGTTCGAGCGTACCGGACAGGGTCAGGTTGTAGCGCTGCGAGCGCACCAGCGGGTAACTGAGGCCAGCGCTGCTTACATCGGCGGTGCCGGTGGCGTCCAGCGCGGCAAAACTGTCGGCCAGCGCATAGTAGGAATGGGTGTAGCCGATCCGGCCACGCAGCCCGTGGGCGTTCAGCGGCAACGCGTAGCTCACCGCACCAAACCACATTTGCTCGTCAGTGTACATGCCTTGCATGACCAGTTGGTCGCCCAGCGTGAGCGGACTGTCGATGTCGAGGTTGACGTGCACGCGGTTGCGGCCGGTGTAGCGGTTGCCGTCGTTGTCGATGCCAATCTCGCCGGCATAGCGGTGGTCGCGCTGTATTTCGACGGCAAGGTCACCGGTGCCCACGTCGCGGCCAGGGCGCACCACCGGGATGCTTTTGATACCGGGTTGGTCGTCCAGGATGAGGGTGACGCGTTCCAGGGCGCTGCTTTCAATCACGCTGCCGGATTTCAGTGGCGAGAGGAAGCGCTGGCCCGGTGCGCTCAAGCCGGGATCGCCGTGCGCGGTAATTTGGCCGTAGCGGCCTTCCAGCACTTCGATACGCAAACTGCCTTGCTGCAGGTCCTGCTGCGGCAGGTAAGCGCGCGCAAACGGGTAGCCGGCGGCGCGGTAGTGGTTTGAGATGCTATCTGCCAGCGCGTTCAGGCCGGCGAAGTCATAGGTCTTGCCCTGCACCTGGCCCAAGGCGCGCAGCAGTTCGTCCTGCGAAATCAAGGTGTTGCCGGTGATGGCAATCTGTTTCAGCGTGACCGTTACGCCGCCGGGCGCTACTTGCGGTGGCGGCGTCGGGGTGGTGAGCGGCAGCGCCGCTGCAGGGACGGGCTCGCGCAAGGCGCGCGGGCCGTTTTCCTGTAACAGCTGGCCAGCGTCGGGACGCTGTTGCGCTTGCACCGGGTTGACGATGCAGAGCGCGGTGGCGGTAGTCAGAAAAGTCAAAGCTGGTTTCATGTCGGCTTTCAACGCTGTCTGATAGGAATGAATTGTAGCGTTACTTGTTGTCGGTTGTCGCTACAGATGCCGTGCTGATGTCAGGGGCGGCGGCGCGTGGCATCTGGATGCCGCCGGACACCACGAATACGCTCAGGAACTTGACGTCACGGCCGGCAGTCAGCGCCTGCGTGGCAGGCAGGCGGTTGCTGTTGCCAGTGCCCGCCGTGTCAGCGGTGTCGCCAACGGCGGTGTAGTTCAGCCCCCCTACGCTCAGTGACGGCAACGCCGGTGCTATCCCACCTTGCACGATAGGAGTCGCGGCTTGCGCCGAGACCGCGGCCGGCAACGGCGACGGCTGTGCCGACAGGACCGGCGTTGGCGTTGGCGTTGGCGTTGGCGTTGGCGTTGGCGTTGGCGTTGGCGTTGGCGTTGGAGCCGGCGCTGGCGCTGGCGTTGGTTCCGGCGTTGGCGCTGGCGTCGGAGCCGGCGCTGGCGCTGGCGCTGGCGCTGGCGTCGGTGCCGGCGTCGGTGCTGGCGTTGGTGCTGGCGTTGGTGCCGGCGTCGGCGCTGGCGTCGGCGTTGACGTTGGCGTTGGCGTTGGCGTTGGCGTTGGTGCCGGCGCTGGCGCTGGCGTTGGCGTCGGGGCCGGCGTTGGCGTTGGCGTTGGCGTTGGCGTTGGCGTTGGCGCTGGTGTCGGCGTTGGCGTCGGCGTCGGCGTCGGCGTCGGCGTCGGCGTTGGTGTCGGCGTTGGCGTCGGCGTTGGCGTTGGCGTTGGCGTTGGCGTTGGCGTTGGCGTTGGCGTTGGCGTTGGCGTTGGCGTTGGCGTTGGCGTTGGCGTTGGCGTTGGCGTTGGCGTCGGCGTCGGCGTTGGCGTCGGGGTTGGCGTTGGCGTCGGCGTTGGCGTCGGGGTTGGCGTGGCCGCAGTAATATCCGCGCTGGTCACCGCAGTCCCTGCAATACTGTAGTTATGCGCATCATTCCCAGTCAGCGCCAGCCCGGTCACATTAACAGTAACCGCCGTCCCTGCGGTACTCTGCACAAAATCAGCCGACGCAGCGCTGCTGTCGAGATGCACATCATCCGCACCAATCCCGCTCACCGTGCCGCCGCTGGTCAAGGTCGCCGTCGTGGTGCCATCTTCCACCTTGTTCGCAGCCGCCAAACCAACCACGCTCAACAACTTCTGCGTAATATTCCCAAGCACACTCGCCTGGTCCGTGAACACATAATTGCCGGCATCCGCACCACCATACGTGCTGCTGATGGTGGCCAGCTTGCCGCTCGCAGCATTCGCATCCGCATACGCGCCAGTAGCACTCACGCTCACATGATCACCGCTCACCAGATTCGCCAGCACCACGCCGCTGGTATCCAGCGGTGCAGTGGCGCTACCATCATATGCCTTGTCAGTCGCCGTGATGCCGGACACCGTCACCGCACGCGGCGTAATGGCTGCCGTCACCCCAACCGGATTGGCGACACTGTAATCCGAAGCCAGGCCAGTACCGTCGACCAGCGCCAGACCGGACACGCTCACCGCCTTGCCAGCTCCCGCATTTTTATCCGAAAACGTACCAGTCTGTCCGGAGAAGCTCACACTCTCGGAACCCACCAGGCCAGTCAAGGAACCGCCACTCAACACCGCAGTCGTATTACCGTCATAGGTCTTGTCGCCAGCCGTCATGCCGGTCAAGGTCAACGCCTTGGGCGTTACCGACGCCACATTGCTGGCGCTGGAAGCGGACAAACCTGGCAAGGCGTAATTGGCCGCCAGTCCGCTGGCGCCATCAGCCAGCGTAATCGCGCTCACATAGCTGGCCCCGCTCACGTGAGCACTATTAGCAGTCGCGCCGCTGTACGACAAATCCTCGCCCGCGACCAGATTACCCAGAGTGACCACGCCACTCAAATCCGCCGCCCCGTCATAGGTCTTGCTGGCATTGAGCGTGACCGTGCGCGGCGCGATGCTGGCCGCCGCGCTGGCGCTGCTGCTGGACAGCGTGTAGTTGGCGGCATCCGCACCACCCAGCGTAATACCGCTGATATTGACCGTATAGTTACCGACATTCTTGCTGCCGAACGCGCCGCTGCCGCTCAGCGTGACCGAGTCACCTGACACGACACCACTGGCGCTCACCGCTGCGGTGGTGGTACCGTCATACACCTTGCTGGTGGCGAGCGGTGTCAAAGTCTTCGGCGTAATGGTATAGCTGCCAGTATTGAAATAACCGACCGCATAGGTGGTGCCGCCATTCACATAGCTGGACGGATTGGAAGCGCCAGGCGTCAGGCTGGCATAACTGCCGGCGTTCTTGCTGGTCGTGGTATAGCTGACCGATGGCGACAACGAGGACACCGCAAAGCCGCCCGGCCCGCCCAGCGTGGTAAAGCTCAAGCCGGTGGCAACATTGCTGCCGTCATACGTCTTGCTGCCGGCGCCGCTCTGAATCACATAAATAGGCTGGGTCGACATGCTGACCGCCTGATATGTCGCGTACAGATAGCTGTTGTTTGAACCGGGAATCACCAGCGTGCCGCAATTCGGATACGGCGAGGCGCAGTCGCTCAACTGCGGCGCCTGGGTATAAGCCGACAACTGCGGTGCGCCATTCACAAACACCAGCCAGGCCGCCACCGACGGCCCCTGGAATGCAATGCGCGCGCGGCTGCCGTACGACACCAGGCCAATCGCGCCCTCATCGCGTACGGACGCACTGTAGCCCGCAGTGGAGTTCACCGCATTCAGCAGCATGGCGCCGCCGCCGGTGGCGCTGCCCACTGTGGTCAGGGTGCCGGAATTGCCTTCAAAACCGACGCCAAACGTCTTCACACCGCCGGTACTCTCGCCGGTGATGAACAAATTGCCGGTGCCGGACAAAATGGTGGCACCCGACTTGATGTACACCCCGCCGCTCACGCCGGAATAGCTGCCGCTGTTCGAGCCGGTCAGCGACTTGCCATTGATGACGATATTGCCGCCATTCGACAGAATGCTTTTGTTGGCTTCGACGATCACGGCGGCGGTGCCGGCCCCATGGTTGAGCGCATAGCCAATGCCATTGGTGGTGGTGCCATTGGCGCCGCCGATCAGGATATTGCCGCCGTTGGAATTCAGGTTGGCGTTGATATCCACGCCGCCGGCGGTGGCGCCCGCCGCGTTGGCCGCGCTCAGCGTGATGCCCAGCTTGCCCGCGCTGGCGCTGATATCGCTGTTGACAGTAATGCTGCGATCAGCACGCAGGGTCAGCGTGGCCGCGCCGCCGGCGGTCTTGGTGATGGCGCTGGCCACGGTAATGTTCCCGGTGCCGCTGGCGGTCGCGCCATAGCTGGTGTTGTTCGATTGCGTGGTGACCGTCACGCTGGTGCCCGCGTTGAGGGCGCTGTTGATATTGCCGGCGGCCGTGGCGTTGATGGTGTAGTCATAGGGATCGATCAGCCAGTGGCCGCCTTGGCCCTGCACCGAGCCGGCATCCACGCGCAACACGCGCGAGGTGGCGACTTCGGCGGCCGAGGTCTCGATGAAGCCGCCGTCGCCACCGTGTGCGGCGCTGGCGTCCAGCGTACCGGCCACGTCCACGCGGCCGTTGTGCATATCGCCCAGCAGCAGGATCTGGCCTTGTTCGCCGGTGGCCAGCGTGCGGGCCTGCACGACGCCGGTATTGTTGATGACCGTGCTCACCAGATCGCCGGCGGCCCTTGCGCTCATCAGCACATGACCGCCATCGGCGCGCACCGCGCCGCTGTTCTCGATCAGCGCATCCAGGGCAGCGCGCTGCACCTGCAGCTTGACCGGACCGCCCAGGTCCAGCTGCACCTCGCTGCCGGCACCCAGCAGCGCATTGCCGCGCTCGGCCGAGATCTCGCCGCTATTGATGATGCGCGCCGCCACCAGCGCCACCGTACCGCCTGCCGCAGCGCGGATATTGCCCTGGTTGATGACCGCGTTGGCACTGGCGCCCTGCAGGCGATAGTTACCGGCCATGAAATCCTGATTGCTCAGCGCCAGTGTCGACGCCAGCAAGCCGCCCACCTCCACCTGCGCGCTTGGCGAAAACAGCACGCCGTTAGGATTGAGCAGGAACACCTGGCCATTGGCCTTGAGTGCCCCCTGAATCTGCGACACATCGCTGCCCACCACGCGGTTCAGCGCCACCGCGCTGGCCGATGGCTGCACAAACTGCACCGTATTGCCCTTGCCGATGGAAAAACTGTTCCAGTCGATGGCCGCCCTGGCGCCCGACTGGTTGATGGTCATGCTATTCCCCAGCTGCGCGATGCTGGCCTGGCCGGCGGTGACCACCCCGCCGGTGGGTAAGTCCGCGGCACACACCATTGCCTGCGTCATCGCCGCGGCAGCGGCCAGCATGGCACGGCGCAGCGCGCGGCTGCTAGTGGCCTTGCCACGCGTGCCGCCCAGTTCCGAACAAACCTGCCACACACCTTGGGCGGCATTCCACACAATGCTGAAAATTCGGTTCATGACACTACCTTGCAACGATGTCGCCGGATGCAGCGTCGCCTACGGCAACGTGAAAGACCAGCTGGATATGAGGCAGCAAGGAGCGGGGCTGCAGGGGACGGGTGCGCGAAGGTTGAGCGTCACCGGGTGAGGAATTGATTTCTGTAAAGCAATTCCAATTTTACCGAAGAGGCCGGTGTTTTTGTACGCCAACACCGAAAAATCGGCATGCAGCGTTGGATTTACACATCAGGGTTGCAGCAATACCCGGCCGTAGGCGGTATCGGTGCGCTCGCCGGTGCGCGCCGGATCGTAAGCGAAGCGACAAGTTTGCACATAGGCAGCCGCCTGCGCGGCCAGCTCTGGCGGCTGGCCGCCGGCTTCGGCCACCACCCGCACCGGCACCCCTTCGGCGTTAAGCAGGAAGCGCAGCAGGATGCCATCCTTGCCGCTCGGGCGTGGATCGGCTTCGCGGAAGGCGCTGAAGCGCTCAGACGGCTGACAGCTGCCGTCTACCAGCAGCGGGCGCGACGGCGCTGCCCCATCGAGCTTCCAGACATATTGCAGCGGGAACGCCGTGCCCTCGCGCGCAGCGTCCAGGTTGGGCTGGAACTGGCATTGCGCAATGCTGTGGATTGCCGCGTCATCGAGGATCCGCCAGCCGCTGCTGCGCGCAATGACGGGCCGGACAACCTTGCCATCGGCGCCGATCTCGAAGCGAATGGTGGTCACCCCTTCGATTTCGTAGCGGCGCGCCTCGGCCGGCCATTGCGGCTGCAGACAGGTGGCGGGAGTGACCAGTGCCTGTAGCGGAATGGACACCGGCCCGGACTGGGCGGCACGGCTGCCGAGATTAAGCGCGGCAAACGCCACGGCACCGGCGGTGACGGCAAGCAATTTCTTGTTCATGCTGCGATCATAACGCGCTTACTTGTCGCCGACCAGCTGCACCGCATCAACCACTTTGTAATCACGCTGCACATTATTGGCAAAAGTGATCTTCACGCCCTTGGCCTTGTAGGCGGTTTTGTCGAAGCTGCGCACGAACCAGGTGCGGTTGCCGCGCTGGTCGCGCTTGACGTCATTCAGACCTTCCCACACGGTGTGCCATTTGTCGTCGGTGTCCTGCAGTTCCACCTTGTTGATGGCCTCCACACCCTGGCCGCCGCCGATCACCACGCGCACCTCGGTGGCGTTGACCGGCGTGGCATAGCTAAGCTCCAGCCAGTCAAAGCCCCTGTCGGTGCTGTTGTTGGTCCACTGATTGCCATCGGCGGGTCCGGTGGCCCGGGCCGGCAGATTGGAATCGCTTGGCTTGCGGCCGTTCTCGTCGCCAAACACCGAGCTGGCCTTGGCGTCCGTAGCCCACTGGGCGCGTGGATCATTGATGTACTTGTCTTCCATGACGCCGTAATCAAGCAAGGCTTTCTTCTCCGCCTGCTTTTGCTGCTCGGGCGTCAGCGTGGCGGGATCGGCTGGCGGCGCCGGCGTGGCGGTGGCCGGGGCGGCTGCAGGTGCGGGTTCCTCGACCTTTTCTTTCTTGTGGCAAGCGGCCAGCAAGGCAGCCAGCATCATGGCTGCCACGGTGGTGTGATATTTCATCGGCACATACCCCTTCAATGATGTTATAAAATTAATTTACATCATCTGGCAATATCGCCGCGCACTACTCATCAGTAAGAGGACCTCATGACCAAGGACTACCAACCCATCAGCTGCGACTTCCATGACCTGCTGGAAGTGCACGCCACCAGGCGGCAGGCCACCGACATCCAGTTCCGCGATGCCGATGGCCAGCTGCAAACCCGCCGCGCCGTCATCACCGACGTCTTTGCCAAAGACGGTGCCGACTACCTCACCCTCAGCACCGGCGAAGCCCTGCGCCTGGACCAACTGGTCGAAGTCGACCGCGCCAGGCTGGCGGATTACTGAAGCTAGCCGGCGGCGAGGTCGCGCAGAGCGGCGACCAGTTTGTCAAGGTCGGTGGTGCGGGTGAACAGGCCGGGGGTGACGCGGATGCAGGCGCCGCCGACCGGGCCTTTGCGCATCACGGTGAAGATGCCGTAGTGCTCCATCAGGCGGTTCACCAGCGCCACGTTGGCCTCCGGCGAGGTCTGCCCGAGCAGCCGGAAGGAAGTCACCGCGCCGTAGCTGCCGGCATCATCCGGGGTGAGTATCTGGATGTTAGGCAGGTCGCGCACGCGGTGCACCCAGTAGTCGCGCAGCTCACGCAAGCGGCGGCCGCGATTGGCGACGCCGATTTCTTCATGCAGTTTGAGCGCCGCAGGTATCGTCATCAGCGCCGCCGAATTCACCGTCCCTGAATGCACGCGCGAGCGGATGTCGCTGGCCGCATAGTCCTCATCGCCGCGCTCCACCCCGATCGCATCCAACCGCTCCTTGCGGATGTGCAGGAAGCCCGTACCTAAAGGCGCGCCGACCCACTTGTGCAAATTGGCGCCGACAAAATCCGCGCCCAGATCCGGCAGTTTGTAATCCAGCTGCCCCCACGATTGCGCCACATCGACAATCACATCGATCCCGCGCGACCTGGCGACCTTGATGATCTCCGCCGCCGGCAGCACGAAACCGGTGCGATGGTTGACGTGGGTGAGCAGCAGCAGCCGGGTGCGCGGATGCTGGCGCATCGCCTTTTCATACACGTCGATGGCGGCCTGGCGCGACACCGGCTCCGGCATCTGCACCAGCGCCACGCTGGCGCCATGGCGCTGCGCCAGATCGTTCATCGCATACTGCATGGCGTCGTAATCCAGATTGCAGTACATGATGGTGTCGCCCCGCTTCAGCAGGCGGTAATTGCAGATCAGGTTTTGCAGCGACTCGGTGGCGCCGCGCGTGATCGCCAGTTCGTCGGCCGGCACGCCGGTGTGCCGCGCCAGTTGCGCGCGGATCTGCTCCATGCCGTCATTGTCGAACTGCCGGCGCAGATGGAAAGAACTGTAACGGTTCAGATAATCGATGTTGCGCTTGAACGCCTCCGCCACCGGCCGCGCCATGACGCCATAGTAACCGTTCTCCAGATTGATGAAGTCACTGGCCACGTCATAGCTCTGCGCGATGCGCTCCCAGTCCGCATCGCTGGCCGGCGCGGCAAACGCGCCGGGCGCCGCCAGCGCCGTCAATCCCGCCGCCGCGCCCAGTAGCTTGCGCCGGTTCGCCTGGTATTCATTCATGCATCCACTCCCCTAATGTGTTCAGCGCCGATGGAAATGCCGCACCAGATCGGTGAAATGATTCACCGTCACCGACTTTTCGCGCGGCCGCGTAATCAAAGCAATCGCCGTGCCCAGATCCTTGTTGCTGATGTCCTGGTAGGTCACCCCCTCCACCTGGAACTGCGCGATCGATTCCGGAATGATGGCCACGCCGAAGCCGGCCGCCGCCATATTCACGCTGGACGAAATCTGCGGCGACTCCATCTCGATCTTGGGCGAGAAGCCCGCCACGCGACAGGCGCTGATAATGGCGTCATGCAGTTCGGGATTGATCGCGCGCGGATACAGGATGAAGGGATCGCCGGCCAGCTGCTTCAGGTCGATATTGCGGCGGCGGCCCAGCGCATGACCTGTCGGCAGCACCGCGATCATCTTCTCCTGCACCAGCGGCGTCACCTTCATCTCACCACAATCGAGCGGCAAACGCACCATGGCGCAATCGACCTGCGCGTCCGCCAGTTTGCCGAGCAGCGCCACGCTGTTGCTTTCCTCCGTGCGGATCTTCACGCCCGGATACGCTTCGCGGAACTTGCGCAGCAGCCGCGCCACCGCCGGATGAAACACCGTCGACCCGGCAAAGCCGATCGACAGATTGCCGCTCTCGCCACGCGCCGCCATCTTCACGTGTTCCAGCGCGTCGTTGGCGTCGTCCAGCACACGCTGCGCGCGCTCGCGGAAAATCACGCCGGCCTCGGTCAGCTCCACCCGGCGCGGATGGCGTACAAACAGCTTGGTGCCGATCTCCCTTTCCAGCTTGATGATCTGCTGGCTCAAAGGCGGCTGCGCGATGCCCAGCCGCTCCGCCGCCACCGTGAAGTGCAGATGCTCTGCCACCGCCAGGAAATAGCGCAACTGGCGAAATTCCATGCTGATCCTCTCATTTAAAAAAACCGCAATCGAAGCAGTTTTCGATATCTTTTTCGTCTTAAAGAGACTACCACGAAATATTGGATTCAGCGGCCGTGCTTTCTTAAACTGTCATCATCATGTTCAAGACACTGCTCACCACCACCGCCGCCAAAGCCAACCTGATGGACGGCATGCGCGCCGCCTCGGCCTCCGCCCTGATGTTGCTGGTGGGCTGCATGCTGCATGTGCCGGATTTCTCCTGGGCCGCCATCGGCGCCTTCTGGACCTCGCTCGCCACCGCGCCGCACGGCAGCCGCAGCCGGCTGGCGTCGATGCTGTCGTTCACCATGTTGTCCACGCTGGGCGGTTTGCTGACCACTTACGCGGCCGGCTTTGGCGCCACCGCCGGTGCGCTGACTATCCTCGGCTTCGTCACCATGGCTGGCCTGACGCGCATCTGGGGCGACGCGCCGTATCAGGTGGCCATCCTGGCCGCCACCGCCTGCGTGGTGATGGTCGACCATCCAACGGCGGGCGGCGCCGGCGGCTACGCCTACCTTGGCCTGTACCTGCTGGGCTGCCTGTTCGCCACCACGCTGAGCATGGCCATCTGGCAGCTGCGCCCGGCCGCGCCTGAACGTCACAACAATCACTGGCACCAAGCGGCAAGCCACAGCGTACGCACGGCCCTGCAGCAACTGCGCGCACACGCCTCCCTGAGCAGCGACGGCGTGCACTTCGCCCTGCGCCTCGGCATCGCCACCACGGCGGCTTACCTGGCGGTGCACAAGCTGGAACTGCCTTGCGGCTACTGGGCCACAATGGCCGTGCTGCTGATCCTGCAACCGTCGGCGGCCGGCACGCTGCCGCGCAGCCTTGAGCGCGCAGTCGGCACCGTGATCGGCACCCTGATTGCCGTCGCCATCGGCGCGCTGGCGCAAACGCCGCTGGAAATCGCCCTGGCCGTGTTCCCGCTGATCGGCTTGACGATGGCCCTGCGTCCGGTAGGTTACAGCGTGTTTGTCGCCTTCCTCACGCCATCGTTCGTGCTGGTGGCCGACTATGCGATGCCGGCAATCGAATACAACTACGCCCTGGCGCGGCTGGAGAACAACCTGCTCGGCAGCGCCATCGCCGTGGCCGCCACACTGACCCTGTGGCCGCTGATGGATCGCTTGCGCAAATAATTGTAGAATCCCAGGCGTCGAAGATATTCACGCCTATCCATGTCGCTAGACTGCCAATCCTGCGGTGCGTGCTGTGCCGTATTCAGAGTCAGTTTTTACTGGAGCGAGACCACGCTGCATCCCGAGGGCAGCGTGCCGCAAGAATTGGTCACGCCGATCTCACCCTACCACGTGGCGATGAAAGGCACGCTGCAAACGCCGGTCCGCTGCGCCTGCCTGGATGGCGAAGTCGGCAGCTCGGTCAGCTGCAACATCTACCCCCTGCGCTCCAGCACCTGCCGCGAATGCGAGGCCGGCTCCCAGCAATGTCTGCGCGCGCGGGAGCTGGCGGGCCTGTCGAACGGCACACGCGTCGCGGTCTGACAAACAAATCGGCGTCCTCCTACGCGAGCCGGCGGGCGGCGCCGATAAGATGGAACTCCCAGCAGTCAACCCGCCAGGAGATTCGTATGTTTGCGCTCAAAAAGCTCAGCCCGACCATTACCGACATGATCCGCTTCGACCACTCGCACGTGCTGGTCACTTTCCACCAATACACTGTCGGTGCCACGCCCAAAGTCAAGAAAGCGCTGGCCGACACCATTGCCAGCGCCCTGGAAATCCACGCCACGCTGGAGGAAGAAATCTTCTACCCCGCCATGCGCAGCATCGATAACGGCGAGCCGGTGCTGCTCAAGAGCGTTCCTGAACACAATGAAATGCGCCGCCTCATCAGCGAACTGCGCGCCACGCCGCCAGGCGACGTGCGCCACGATCAGCTGTTGCAAGAATTGATGCGCGACGTCATCCATCACGTGGCCGACGAAGAAACCGTGCTGCTGCCGCACGCGGAGCGCCTGCTGAGCAAGGACCGGCTAAGCGAGCTGGGGGCGGAAATGACCAGGCGCCGAATCGAACTGGTCGGTCCCAAGGCCGGCAAGCTGGCGATCGACACCGCCGTCGGCTTCTCCGGCAGCACCGCGGCGTGGGCCTTGGGCATCCTCGGCGCCCTCACAGCAGCCACGCTGCTGACCAGGAAAGCCAAGCCGGCATGACGCCTGGAGGAAAACCGCCTATTTCTCTGATACCAGGACCAAAAACGCAACGCCCTCCCCTCCAGCGATTAGGCTCATCCAAAGGGGGCGCTGCGCCCATCGGCGAACGACAGTACAATGAACAATTCATCAATGTCTGCGAGCGCGGTTTTGGGAGTATCAGTTATGAAGTATGTCGCAGTGGGTTTCCTGCTAATTTGCATTTTGCACGTCCATTTTCGCGGCAAAGTGCGTCTGCCTTTTATGCGGCAGTTGTTCGATCACTCGTCGTTCATGGCGCCGATTAACCTGTTCATGCAGCTATTGTCGCGGGTGCCGTCGAAGCCGTTTCTGCCGCCAGAGCCCTGGACGGATCTGGCGCCGCTGCAGCAGAACTGGCAAGTCATCCGGGACGAGGCGCTGAACCTGCTGGCGCTGCAAAAAATCAAGGCAGCCGAGCAGAACAACGATGCCGGTTTTAATTCTTTCTTTAAAACCGGCTGGAAGCGGTTCTACCTCAAGTGGTACGGTGCCGGCCACCCGTCCGCGGAGCGCCTGTGCCCGCAGACGGTGGCACTGCTGCGCGGTATTCCGTCCGTCAAGGCAGCGATGTTTGCCGAGCTGCCGCCCGGCGCCAAGCTCAACCCGCACCGCGACCCCTATGCCGGCTCGCTGCGCTATCACCTCGGCCTGGTGACGCCGAACGACGACCGCTGCTTCATCGAAGTCGATGGCCAGCGCCATAGCTGGCGCGATGGCCAGAGCGTGATCTTTGACGAAACTTATATCCACTGGGCCATCAACGGCAGCGAGACCAACCGCGTGATCCTGTTCTGCGATATAGAACGGCCGATGCGTTTTCGCTGGGCGCAGGCGGTCAACCGCTGGCTGGGGCGTACACTCATGACGGCTGCCAGTTCCCCGAACGAAACCGGTGACCAGGTCGGCCTGATCAGCAAACTGTTTACGATCTCCTACGTCATGGGGCGGTACCGGCGCCGCTACAAGGCCTGGAATAAGACCGCCTATCAGGTCACCAAGGCGGGGCTGATTATTGGTCTGGCGGGATTGATTATCTTGCTGTAGAGGTCAGCCTGGCAGCTAGTGTTCAAGGATGTATCCTGCTTAGCTTAGTCCACGCAGAAGAAGTTGTAGGTAAGTTGTCACCAGTTCTTGTACATTTTCCGCGTGGCGCTGCGCCCTCATCATTTCAGTCGCCAGCTTGTTAAGGTCTTCATTGAGGATTTTCCTCAGCTGATTAAGAGTATCTTCGCTAGCCAGCCGGCGCATGTCGAGGGCAAGCAGGTATCCCCCGGCGATATCTGGGTCGTAGTCAGCGGCCTGTACTACCCCATCAATTTCGTAGACACGATCGCCGTTCCCAGCGTCAGTGTAGGTTCGCAGTAACCAAATGGTCGATGCCTCGGCGTCCAGCAACGGTGGCCACCTCTTTCAGAATCTCTATCGTGATCGGATCGATGGGGCGATCATGTGGAATGGTTCGCAGAGCCATAGTATTTCTCCCAAATCAAGGATGCGGTATTTTTGGCTCTGGGTTCAAGCATGGCCAAGAGGTCAGAGTAGACAACCAAGGGAGGAGCGAGCCCAGGCTCAATTTCGATTGCCGGCGACCAGAATCTCTCAAGCAGTTCGACACTACCATATGGATCCGGCCTGAGTCGCGCGAGCTTCACCAATGCGTCTATGACCTCTGACATTGCCGCCGGGGCGACGTAGATAGTCTGGGTCGAAGGCTTTAGATGTGTGAGCATCTTGGCTGCCGCGACTTCTGCGCCCCACGATGCTTGCTTGGGGTCCAAGGCAAAGCGCTCCCACCAGAAGGGGTCTTGTGGGCGAAAGCGACGGCTGTTGAGTTTTGTGCGAAGAGCGGTAGGATAGTTGGCTATCCATTCGTCGATGAGTCGATCACGCTCTAATACACGCCGGCCAGACTTTGAGTTGGACACGTAGCCGCGTTGCTCCAGATCGTCTACAACGTTATATGCCGATCCTGCGGCAACGCCCGCCCAGTTGGCAATTTCCTTGAATGGCGCCCTCAAAAGCTCTGGTTGCGTGAGCAGAGCGAGTACGACGCGCAGGGCGGCCTGACCGGTTAGACCTTTAGCTGGCTTTGAGAAGTGGTGCGTCGTCTGACGCTTCTCACCAGCCACAAAGACAAAGAGGCCTGGAACACGGAGAAATGCATTGCCATGCGTATCGATGAATTGCAGGCCAATGGAGCGGCAGTGATTGGCGAGATCCCTGCTCAGGTAGTCTGTCACCAAGAGAAGCGGCTCGACCATCCTTCGTTGGCGTTCGTTGATCTGGTCAAGTACAGCTCGTCGATCAACCTTGGTTTTGCATTCGACAAGATATCGAAAAGTTTTATCTTCAGAATGGAGTTCTATGGCGGCATCTGCTTGGTAGCTTGGTCCGCGCTGCGGCTGGTAGTCAATGATTGAGGCGTACAGCGGTGTGATTTCAGCTAGCGCTTTCAGCGATAACGCCAGCAGCAATTCTTTTATCCCTTTTGATTGCGTCAAATAGTGATCGTTGCTCATTCAATTTTCTTCAAGTTCACGCTCCGTGAATTTTTATATTCCATGAAGATCCGCCAGAATATTCAAGAATTAAAAGTATTCACGAAACGTGAACATCTGAAAAATTTGAGCGAAAAGATGGAAAATCAAAACGATCCTGTACACCCTCCGACGCGCCAACGTGAAGTGTTGTAGCTATGCCGCTTTCGCGTGCGACGCTCATCGACGAAGATGCCAAGCGCGTAGCAGAGGGCACGTTCCGCTTTCTTCTTCGGCTTGGGAACGATGCTGGCCCTCAGCAGCTTACATGCATCGGCGCGTCCTCAAATTTGCGCAGACAACAAAAAACCCGCTTCTCCTATGAGAAAAGCGGGTTTTGAGATTTTTTGAAACTGCTTAATGCTGAGTTCTGGTGCCGCTGACCGGAATCGAACTGGTGACCTTCGCATTACGAATGCGCTGCTCTACCGACTGAGCTACAGCGGCGACGACCCGCATTCTAACAAAGAACCTTCACTGCAACCAGCCCTAAAACCATAATTTTTGGTCTAGTTGCAATTTTCACATTGCTTTCTGCGGATTAGGCTTCCTGGTGGTAAGCGGTCACCACCGCCACCTCGTCCCGCGAGCCCAGGAATACCGGCACGCGCTGGTGCAGCTTGGTCGGCTGGATGTCGAGGATGCGCTGCTTGCCATCGGTCGCCGCACCACCCGCCTGCTCAACGATGAAGGCCATCGGGTTGGCTTCGTACATCAGGCGCAGTTTGCCTGGCACCGAGGTGTCGCGCAGGTCGGCTGGGTACATGAAGATGCCGCCGCGGTTCAGGATGCGGTGCACGTCCGCCACCATCGAGGCGATCCAGCGCATGTTGAAGTTGGTGCCGCGCGGGCCGGTGTCGCCAGCCAGCAGTTCGCTGATGTAGCGCTGCACCGGCGGATGCCAGTGACGCTGGTTCGACATGTTGATCGCGAATTCCTTGGTCTTGGCCGGGATCTGCATGCCACGCTGGGTCAGCACCCACGAACCCATCTCACGGTCCAGGGTGAAGCAGTTGACGCCGTTGCCGGTGGTGAGCACCAGCATGGTCTGCGGGCCGTACACGGCGTAGCCGGCGGCGACCTGTTTGGAGCCGGCCTGCATGAAGTCCGCTTCGCTCGGCTGCCCCATGCCTTCCGGCGCTTTCAACACGGAGAAGATGGTGCCGATCGAGACGTTGACGTCGATGTTGGACGAGCCGTCCAGTGGATCGAACAGCAGCATGTATTCGCCTTTTGGATAGCGGTTCGGAATCGGGTGGATGGACTCCATTTCTTCCGATGCCATGGCCGCCAGGTGGCCGCCCCATTCGTTCGCTTCCAGCAGGATTTCGTTGGAGATGATGTCCAGCTTTTTCTGCACTTCACCTTGCACGTTTTCGGTGTCGGCGGAGCCGAGCACTTCGCCCAGCGCGCCTTTGCCGACCGAGTGGCTGATGGTTTTGCAGGCGCGCGCGACAACTTCAATCAGCAGGCGCAGCTCTGCCGGAATGTTGTTGTGGAGGCGCTGCTCTTCCACCAGGTATTGCGTAAGACTGACTCGTTTCATGTGTACCCTTGGTTGATTGTAATTAGTTGGCGAGAGCCTTCGTGATGACTTCGGAAACGTCATTCGACAGCTTGCGCTTGGCGACTTTTTCCAGTGCCTGTTTCATCTTGGCCTGCAGCGCCGGCGCATAACGGCGCCAGCGGTCCATGGCGCGCGCCAGGCGCGCTGCCACTTGCGGGTTGATCGCATCGAGCTTGATCACGTATTCGGCCCAGAATTCATAGGCGCTGCCATCGGCCGCATGGAATTGCGACGGGTTGGCGCTGGTGAAGTTGAAGATCAGCGCCCGCGCGCGGTTTGGCGTT
Organism: Duganella sp.; assembly: GCF_039595735.1. Classification (NCBI taxonomy): domain Bacteria; kingdom Pseudomonadati; phylum Pseudomonadota; class Betaproteobacteria; order Burkholderiales; family Oxalobacteraceae; genus Duganella; species Duganella sp. Next base: position 803,477 of record NZ_JBCNLB010000001.1, on the reverse strand, counting down.
TTCAGCGTGAAGGCCGGATGCTGCATCAGCTTGCGCACCGCCGCCACGTTGGTGGTCGGCGCCGAGGCCTGCATGGCGAACCATTTGTCGATCACCAGCGCTTCGTTGGCGAAGTCGTCGTAGAAGGCTTTCAGGTACGGGCCGGTTTCGGCGCCGCTGTGGATCATGGACACCAGCGCGGCCGAGCGGTCGGTCATGTTGGAGGCGTTTTCAAACTGCTGTTGCGCGAGCTTGAGCTCGGCCAGTTCCGGCGCCACCATCAGGTAGGACAGGCACAGGTTTTTCAGCGCGCGCTTGCCGGCCGACAGCGCGTCCGGGCTGTAGTCGCCGGGCGTCTGGTTGGCGTGGTATTGCGCCAGCAGCTCATCCTTGAGCGCGGCGCCGATGGTGCGGCGCATGAACTGGCGCGCGGCATGGATGGCTTGCGGATCGACCACGTCCATCTGCTCGGCAATAATGGTTTCCGATGGCAGGATCAGCGCCAGTTCGCGGAAGGCCGCGTCCAGCGCTTCGTCGGTCAGCACGGCGCGCATGGCGTCGATGAAGGTGTTGTCGAGCTTGAGGTTGGCGGCGCCGTGCGCGGCCACCTGCTTGGTCAGCTTGAGCAGGCGCTCCATGGCCAGGCGCTGGCCGGCCTCCCAGCGGTTGACCGGATCGCTGTCGTGGCTGAACAGGTGCAGCAGTTCGTCGTCGGTGTAATCGTATTCCAGGATCACCGGCGCCGAGAAGTCGCGCAGGATGGATGGGGTCGGACGTTCGTCGACATTGCGGAAGCGGAAGATTTGCTCCTGTTCGGTCAGCTCCAGCACCACCGTGGTGGCGCCTTTGTCGTGCTTGCCGTTTTCCAGCGTCAGCGGCAGATCCTTGCCGTTGGCGCCCAGCAGGCCCACCGCCACCGGGATGTGGAACGGCTGCTGCTCCGGCTGGCCGCGCTGCGACAGGATGATGTCGAAGTTGCGCTTGACGGCGTCGTAGCGGGTGCGCGCGGTCACCACCGGCGTGCCGGCTTGCGAGTACCAGCGTTCGAACTGGGTCAGGTCGCGGCCGTTGGCGTCGGCCATGGCGGCGCGGAAGTCGTCGCAGGTGACGGCCTGGCCGTCGTGGCGGTCGAAGTACAGGTCCATGCCTTTGCGGAAGCCGTCACGGCCCAGCAGGGTCTGGTACATGCGCACCACTTCCGCGCCTTTTTCGTACACGGTCACTGTGTAGAAGTTGTTGATCTCGACGAAGGAGTCGGGCCGCACCGGGTGCGACATCGGGCCGGCGTCTTCCGGGAACTGGGCCTGGCGCAGGGTGCGCACCTGGTCAATGCGGGTGACGGCGCGGCCGCTGTCGGTGCCGATCATGTCGGCGCTGAATTCCTGGTCGCGGAACACGGTCAGGCCTTCTTTCAGCGACAGCTGGAACCAGTCGCGGCAGGTGACGCGGTTGCCGGTCCAGTTGTGGAAGTATTCGTGGCCGACCACGGCTTCAATGCCGGCGTAGTCGATGTCGGTGGCGGTGCGTGGATTGGCCAGCACAAACTTGGTGTTGAAGATGTTCAAGCCCTTGTTTTCCATCGCGCCCATGTTGAAGTCGCCCACGGCAACGATCATGAAGCGGTCCAGGTCCAGCTCCAGGCCAAAGCGCTGCTCGTCCCAGCGGATCGAATTCTTGAGCGACTGCATGGCGTAGTCGGTCTTGTCGAGGTTGCCCTCTTCCACCCACACCTGCAGCAGCACGTCGCGGCCATCGGCCAGCTTGAAATTCTCCTCCTGGCACACCAATTTGGCAGCTACCAATGCAAACAGGTAGGAAGGTTTCTTGAACGGATCTTCCCACTTGGCGTAGTGGCGGCCGTCACCGAGGTCGCCCTGCTCCACCAGGTTGCCGTTGGACAGCAGCACCGGATAGGCGGCCTTGTCGGCGCGCAGCATCACGGTGTACTTGGCCATCACATCCGGGCGATCCGGGAAGAAGGTGATGCGGCGGAAGCCTTCGGCTTCGCACTGGGTGAAGAAATTGCCGTTGGAAACGTAGAGGCCGGACAGCGTGGTGTTTTCCACCGGTGCGCAGGTGGTTTCGATTTCCAGCACCACCTCGGCCGGTGTGTTGCGGATGGTCAGGGTGGCGTGGCTGAGCTCGTAGTCGCCCTCGCCCAGCTGCTGGCCGTTCAGGCGCAACTGCACCAGCTCGATCTCTTCGCCGTGCAGCACGATGTCGTGGCTGGCGGCGTCCGGATTCTGGCGCAGCGTGATGCGGTTGGCCACCACGGTGCGCGCCGGGGCCAGGTCGAAGCCCAGTTCTACGGTGTCCACCAAGTAGGCAGGCGGGGTGTAATCTTTGCGGTATATCGTCGTGGGGCTGCTGTCTGTGCGCATTGGTCGGCTCTGAGTGGACGGAGGCAAAGGCTTATTTTACCAATACCGGCGTCGGCCGAGGCGCGGAATTGTCATTTCGGCCAGTGTTACCGACTTGTAAGTTGCCGCTTTCCACGATGCGGTAACATTCTGTAATAATCATGCAAGGTCCAAGTGAGCATCCTAAACTTAGCTCTGGAAAATACCGTCTTACCTGAGAGGTCATCATGAAATATCTCGCCACCCTGGCCACAGCCGCTGTTCTGCTGCTGAGCGGCTGCGCCACCACCATCAGCAGCAACGTGACCGCCTTCAACGACTGGCCGGCCGATATTCAGGACAAGGCTTACGCGTTTGAAGCACCGCAAGGCGCCGACGATACGCTGGAATACCGCAACTACCAGGTGCTGGTCGCCAATGAGCTGAGCAAGCTGGGCTTCCACCAGGTGAGCGACAACCAACAGCCGAAATTGCTGGTTGGTATGAAGTTCTTCACCATTGATCATCCGGTGCGGGTGCTGCAGACGGAAGACCCGTTCATGGGTCCGTACTGGGGTGGTCCGTACTATGGCCGTTACTATGGTCGTTATGGCTGGGGCTACTCGCGCTGGGCCTATCGTCCGTTCTTCTACGATCCATTCTTCTATGGCCCGACTCGCGTGGAAGAGCGCGTCAAGCATCAGTATCAGCGCCAGTTGCGCGTGACCATCAACAGCACCTCCGGTCGCAAGCTGTATGACGTCACCGTGCAAAACACCAGCAGCGTGCAAGCCACGCCGCATGTGATGCCAGCCCTGGTGCAAAGCGCGTTCACCGGCTTCCCCGGCCAGAACGGCGTGCCGCGCACCATCGACATCACCATCGAGCCGAAGACGGAAACGATGCAGGCCGCCGCCCCCGCCCCCAAAGCCAACTGACCGTCATTCCGGCGCAGGCCGGAATCCATAGAACGCCGGCACGCATGTTAACGCGTGCTTTCTAAGGATCCCTGCTTTCGCCGGAATCACGCATGGCGCGCTTCAGCCACATCGGCAGCAGCCACCAAGCGCACAGGATCAACACCGCCATCACCACCGCCATGATCAGGCCGATGGTGGTGCCAAACACCTCCGAAATCACCAGCAAGGTTCCCAGCACCAGGGCGATCGCCAGCGAAAACGCGCCGGCGACGATCTGGCGCGTGGCTACGCGCTTGAAGCGCACGCGGTCTTTCAGCGGGCGCATCAGGCGATGCTGAATGGCCGGCGCGCTCAGCAGTACCAGGCTGGTCAGCGCAAAGAAAAAGGTGGCCAGGAACAGCTGCTTTTCCAGATGCACAATCTGCGAGAAGCCCGAGTTGAACGGCAGGATCACCAGGAACGCCGACAGCATCTGCGCCCCCGGCAGCAGGATGCGCATCTCGCTCAGCATGTCGGAAAAATCCCCGTCCTCGCGCTCCTCGGCGTCGTAATCCCGCGGCTCGTTCATGGCAGCAGAATGCTGGAGCCGGTGGTCTTGCGCGCTTCGAGGTCGATGTGAGCCTGCCGCACGTCTGCCAGGGCGTAGCGCTGGCGGATGTCGATCTTGACCTCGCCGCTGCTGACCACCCCGAACAGCGACTTGGCCGACGCCTCCAGGTCTTCCCGCTTGGCCATGTAGGCCATCAGCGAAGGCCGGGTGATGAACAGCGAGCCGCGGCTGGCCAGTTCGTTCAGGCCGAACGGCGGCACCGGGCCGGAGGCATTGCCGAAGCTGACCATCATGCCCAGCGGCTGCAGGCAGTCGAGCGAGCCGGTGAAAGTGTCCTTGCCGATCGAGTCGTACACCACCGAAACGCCTTTGCCATCGGTCAGTTGCTTCACCCGCTCGGTGAAGTTTTCCTTGTTGTAGTTGATGACGTGGGTGGCGCCGTTTTCAATCGCCAGCGCGGCTTTCTCGTCCGAGCCCACGGTGCCGATCAGGTTCACGCCCATCACCCGCGCCCACTGGCAGGCGATCAGGCCGACACCGCCGGCGGCGGCGTGGAACAGCACGGTGTCGCCGGCTTTCAGCGGCACGGTGCGGTGGAACAGGTATTGCACCGTCAGGCCTTGCAGCATCATGGCGGCGGCGGTGTCGAATTCAATCTGCTTGGGCAGCAGCAGGATTTGCGAGGCCGGGATGTTGCGCGCTTCCGCGTAGGCGCCGAGCGGACGGCCGCCGTAGGCCACCCGGTCGCCGGGCTGGAACCCGGTCACGCCCTCGCCCACCTCTTCCACCACGCCGGCGCCTTCCACGCCCAGTGCGCCGGGCAGTGGTTGCGGATACAGGCCGGTGCGGTGGTAGACGTCGATGTAATTGAGGCCGATGGCTGCATGGCGCATCCGCACTTCCCCGGGGCCGGGCGGCGGCAGGTCCACCTCCACCAGTTCCATCACCTCGGGGCCGCCTGTGCGGCTCATGCGGATCGCCTTGACCATCGTCGTTCTCCTTTATTGGGCTGCGCGTTGCTGAAGCTGAGACAGTACCAGATGTGCCGACGCCACGTTGGTCGCGCACGGCGTATTGTGCACGTCGCAGGCGCGGACCAGGGCGTTGATGTCCGGTTCGTGCGGCTGCGGGGTCATCGGGTCGCGCAGGAAGATCACCACGTCGATTTCGCCTTCCACCAGCAGGGAGCCGATCTGCAAATCGCCGCCGAACGGGCCTGAGTGCTTGCGGTCGACCGTCAGGCCCACTTCATTGATCAAGCGGCCGCCGGTGGTGCCGGTGGCGACCAGCTGGCAGGTCGAGAGGTAGGCCTTGTATTCGCTGGCCAGGGCGATCATGTCGTCTTTTTTCTTATCGTGAGCAATCAGGGCAATGCGGGTCTTCATGTCTTGATCCTATTTTTTGGACAGCAGATAAATCCCTGACAGGACCAGGGCGGTGCCGCCCAGCTGCCAGGAGGTGACGGGCTCGCCCAGCAGCAGCGCGCCCAAAAACAGCGTTGAAACGGGGCCGATCATACCAGCCTGCGAGGCCGTGCCGGCGCCAATGCGCTCGACCGCGATCATGGTCATGAACACCGGCGCCACCGTGCACAGGATGCCGTTGACCAGCGACAGGCCATACACCGGCAGCGGCTGCAGCAAGCCGGAGGCTGGCCGCAGCAGGAAGAACTGGCCCACGCAGGCGACGGTGGAGACGCACATGGCGTACGACACCAGCCGTATTGAGCCTAATCGTTTTACCATTTCGCCGGACAGCAGCAGATAGGCGGCATAGGCGGCGGCCGAGCCGGTGACCAGCGCGGCGCCGAGCACGACATTGCTGCCGCCCTGCAGATCGTGCACGAACACCAGCACGATGCCGAGGTAGGAAATGAGCAGCGCCATCCACTGCTTGCGGCTGATGTGCTGTTTGAGGAAGGTGGAGCTGATCAGCAGCACAAAGGTGGGCGTCAGGAACAGGATCAGGCGTTCCAGGCCGACCGAGATGTATTGCAGGCCGAGGAAATCGAGAAAGCTGGACAGGTAGTAGCCGACCAGGCCGAGGCCGAGGATGCGCCAGCGGTCGTTGGTGGTGAGCGGCGCCGCGGTGCGCATCTTCCACAGGGCGACGGCGGCAAACACCGGCAGCGAGAACAGCATGCGGAACGCGATCAGGGTGACGGCATCGATATGGTAGCGGTACAGCAGCTTGGCGACGATGGCCTTGGTGGAAAACAAAACCGAACCGCCGATGGCGATCCCGAGGCCGCTCAGAAAGGCGGCACGCGTTGGTGTGGTGCTTTTGTCCATACCCGAGATTGTACGGGCAAAAGCGAATGGCTGCTGAGCCCTCCCCCGGCAAAGCAGGGTCTGCCCCCTGCGGTGTCAACCCCTTATGACGCGGCGCTGGTGAGCCAACGTCGCGTACGGGGTAAAAGTCAGCTGATGGTCACGGATGGCGTACCGGCCGACACCGTGGCGGTGGCGGTGCGGGCTACGATGGTGGCGGGGACTGCACCGGCGACCAGTTTGTTCACCTGGCGGAACTGGGCGGTCAGCTTGCCGGGGGTGAGCGTGACCAGCGTGTAGCCTTGGGCATCGGTGTTCAGGTGCTTGAGCCAGGGATTGTTGCCCAGACCGGCCAGTTGCTGCGCCAGGGCCAGCAGGCTGGTGTTGAAGTCGCTGTTGGCCTGCAGGCCGGTCAGGACGGCGCCGACCGTCGCTTCCAGTTGCGCCTCGGGTACGCCTTTGGCCGCCAGCGCGCCGCGCAGCTGCACGCGGGTTTGCTCGGCCAGCGAGGCCAGCGTCGGCGCGGCTTTGCCCATGGTGTAGTCCAGCAGGTTGAAGCTCAGGTTGACCGTGCCCATACCCGGCACCGGCACCGCCAGCGGGTAGGACACCAGCGTGCCGATGTCGCCCAGCAGGGCCGCCGCGTCGCGCAGGTAGCTGAAGAACGAGTCGGAGCTGATGCCGGCCGAGACCAGATCCACCATCACCGGCGTGCCGCCGCCGGCCGCGTCAAAATCATCATTCACCGTGCCGGCGAAGAAGGAGTGGATATCGCCGGTAATCGCCACCACGTTGCTGACGTTGTTGGTCTTCAGGTGCGACATCAGCGCTTTGCGCTCGCTGTTGTAGCCGTCCCACTGGTCGCAGTTGAGCAGGAAGCGCGTGAAGAACGCCGCCAGCGCTTCCTTCTTGCCAGACGCCGCCACGAAGGCCGATTCGCTTTTCCTGGCCTGCACGTCCGGTTTGATGTAGCCGAAGGCGATGGTTTGTGCCGCCACGGCGGCCAGCGCCGCGCCGCTCTGCCCTGCACCCGCCGCCGCGCCGACTTTTGTCAGCGTGGCCACCGCGATCGCCGCTTGCGCCGCCGTCAGGCCGGCTTTGATGCCCGCCGCAGCCTGCGCGTCCGCCGCGCCGCCGCCCGCAGCGGTGGTGGCAATGGCCGTGGCGCCGGCCTGCGCGATGGCGGCTGATGCGCCGGCCGTAGCGCCGGCCACAATCGCACCGGCCACGGCGAAGTTGGCGCCCGCCGCAGCCGCCGTGCTGCCGACCGACGCCGCCAGCGTCGGGACGGCGGCCAACGCCAGCAAGGTCGCCACGGCGTCCACGCCGTTGAGGCCCATGCGCAGCAGCGACACTTCGTTGCCCCACACTTTCCAGGTCGCGGTGGCGGACTTCATCTTGTCCATCCACCACTGGCGCTGGGGGTTGCCAAGGATGGTGGCGGTGGTCAGCGGATCGAGGCCGATGGTCTTGGCGCCGGCCATCTTCTGCGCCTCCACGCTGTTGAACAGATCCTGCGGCACCAGGTAGCGCGAGCCGATGCGCCCCAGCGGCTTGCCGGTGGCCGGATTGACCGACGATTCAGGAATCACGTGGTCGGAGCGGTACAGGCGCTCGTCCGTCATCACCAGCTGCATCAGCTTCCCGAACTGGAAGTCGCGGTAGATCTTGATGTTCTGGAAGGTGGTGTTGGCCGCTTCCAGCGAAACATCGGCCGGCATGAATTCAAACCAGGCCTGATTGGCGTTGCGGCGGCGCGCGGTCTGGTGCAGATCCGAGCCGTCGGCGTTGAACGAGCCGTCGTAGGTCTGCGCATCCTGCCACGCATCGTCCGAAAACTCGTGATCGTCCCAGATGGCGATGAAGGCGAAGCGTTCATGCAGCGCCTGCAGGCGCGCGTCGGTGCGGTACTTCTTGTACAGGTAGCGGTAGTCGGCCAGCGTGTTGGCGTACTTCGCGCCCGAGGTGCCGTTCTTGAACACGCCGTCCGGCAGCACCAGCGCATCGTGCCGGCTTTCCACTGCGCCCAGCTGGAAGTCCTCGCCCACGGTCTCGTAGATGTAGTCGCCCAGGTGGACGATGAAATCCAGGTTCTCGGCGGCGATGGTGGTCATCGCGCCCCAGTGGTTGACGCTCCAGTCCTGGCAGGTCATGTAGACGAATTGCAGCTGCGCCACGTCCGCGTCGGCGCCCGGCGCGGTCTTGAAGCGGCCGACGTTGGAGCGGTTGTCGCCGGCAATGAACTGATAGTAGTAGGTGGTGGCAGCCGACAAACCGGTCAGCTTGTGACGTACGGTGTTGTCGTACTGCGCCTGCAGCGGCAGGGTGACGTCGGCCACGGTGGTACCGCTCAGCGCCGCGTTGCTGCCCAGCGCCTTGCTGTTGTCGGCCGACGTCACAACCAAACGGATCGAAGCATCGGCGCCGGCGGCCACCGCCGCCACATTATCGGCCGATGCCGGCACGGCGCGGGTCCACAGCAGGATGCTGTCGGCGCGCGGATCGCCCGAGGCCACGCTTTGCGGGAACTTCCACGCGCCGCTGGCCGGCGGCAGCGCGCTGCCCGGGGCGCCATCGCTGCCGCCGCAGGCGCTCAGGCCCGCGCCCGAAGCCACCGATACCGTGATAAAGCTGCCGAATTTCAGAAACTGCCGACGATCCATGTTCACTCCCGCTGCAAAATAGTGTCAAAAAAGTCAACCCTAGCAGCAGGATATGACAGCATCCCTACAAAAAGTGGAGCGCGGCCTCTAGCGGAACCGTGGGGCCGGGGCGACGGTTTCTGGCTAGCCTCTTATGCTAGAATACCGCCCTCACCGCACACCACCGATCACCAAACGAAATACCGCCGAAGGAAGACCGAACATGGCTGGACACAGCAAATGGGCCAACATTAAGCACAAAAAGGCAGCAACCGACGCGAAACGCGGCAAAATCTGGACGCGCCTGATCAAGGAAATCACCGTGGCTGCCCGCATGGGCGGCGGCGACCCGACGGCCAATCCGCGCCTGCGCCTGGCCATGGACAAGGCGGCCGACGCCAATATGCCGAAGGATAACGTGCAGCGCGCGATCACCCGCGGCACCGGCGGCGAGGATGGCGCCAACTACGAGGAAGTCCGCTACGAAGGCTATGGCATCGGCGGCGCGGCCATCATCGTCGACTGCATGACCGACAATCGCGTGCGCACCGTGGCCGAAGTCCGCAACGCCTTCAACAAAAACGGCGGCAACATGGGCACCGAAGGCTCGGTGGCCTTCATGTTCAAGCACTGCGGCCAGTTCCTGTTCGCACCGGGCACCAATGAGGACGCGCTGATGGAAGCCGCGCTGGAAGCCGGCGCCGAAGACGTGGTCACCGACGAAGAAGGCGGCATTGAAGTCATCTGCGGCCCGCACGATTTCGCCGGCGTGAAAGACGCACTGGAAGCCAAGGGCTTCAAGGCCGAAGTGGCCGAGATCATCATGAAGCCGGACGCCGTCACTTCCGTCACCGGCGACAACGCGATCAAGATGCAAAAACTGCTGGACGCGCTGGAAGCACTGGACGACGTGCAGGAAGTGTATTCGAACGTAGAAATCGAAGACTGAGGACTTATGAAAATTTTGGTAGTCGGCTCCGGCGGCCGTGAACACGCGCTGGCATGGAAACTGGCGCAATCCGAGCGCATTCAGATGGTGTACGTGGCCCCGGGTAACGGCGGCACCGCGCGCGACGCGCGCCTGGTCAACGTCAACATCACCGACCTGCACGAGCTGGCCAACTTCGTCGAGAGCGAAGGCATCAGCCTGACCGTGGTGGGTCCTGAGACCCCGCTGGCCGGCGGCATCGTCAACCTGTTCCGCGCGCGCGGCCTGAAAGTATTCGGCCCGACCAAGGAAGCGGCGCAGCTGGAATCGTCGAAGGACTTCGCCAAGGCCTTCATGCAGCGCCACGGCATCCCGACTGCCAAATACCAGACCTTCTCGGACGTGGCGCAAGCCCACGCCTACATCGACGCCAACGGCGCGCCGATCGTCATCAAGGCCGACGGCCTGGCCGCCGGCAAAGGCGTGGTGGTCGCCATGTCGCTGGAAGAAGCGCACCGCGCGGTGGACGACATGCTGGCCGATAACCGCTTCGGCGACGCCGGCGCGCGCATCGTGATCGAAGAATTCCTGGCCGGCGAAGAGGCCAGCTTCATCGTCATGTGCGACGGCAAAAACATCCTGCCGCTGGCCACCAGCCAGGATCACAAGCGCCTGAAAGACAACGACGAAGGCCCGAACACCGGCGGCATGGGCGCCTACTCGCCGGCCCCGATCGTGACGCCTGCCATGCACGCCCGCGTGATGCGCGAGATCATCAACCCGACCATCGCCGGCATGGCCAAGGACGGCATTGTCTTCACCGGCTTCCTGTACGCCGGCCTGATGATCGACGCCCAGGGCAATCCGCGCACGCTGGAATTCAACTGCCGCATGGGCGATCCTGAAACCCAGCCTATCATGTCGCGCCTGAAGACCGATCTGGTGAACGTGATGGAACACGCCGTCAACGGCACGCTGGATCAGGTGGAACTGGAATGGGACCGCCGCACCGCCGTGGGCGTGGTGCTGGCCGCCGCCGGCTATCCGGACGCCCCGCTGAAAGGCGCCGTGATCGAAGGCATCCCGGCCGAAACGCCGGAATCGGTGACCTTCCACGCCGGCACCGCCGACGTGAACGGCCAGCTGCAGGTGACCGGCGGCCGCGTGCTGTGCGTGGTCGGCCTGGGCGACAGCATCAAGCTGGCGCAGAAACAAGCTTACGAAGCGGTCGACCAGATCAGCTTTGAAGGCATGCAGTGCCGCCGTGATATCGGCTGGCGCGGTCTGAAACACTAAGATGTCGTCCGCACCGAATCCCGCAGCAGTCAAAGCCTGGCTGCTCGACCTGCAGAACAACATCGTGCAAGCGTTGGAAGCCGTTGACGGCAAAGCCTTCCTGCGCGATGAGTGGCAGCGCGCCGAAGGCGGCGGCGGGATTTCGCGCCTGGTCGAAGAAGGCAATGTGATCGAGCGCGGCGGAGTGAACTTCTCGCACGTGCTGGGCGCCAGGCTGCCGCCATCGGCGTCGGCGCACCGCCCGGACATCGGCGGCAATCCATGGGAAGCCATGGGCGTTTCGCTGGTGATCCATCCGCGCAATCCTTACGCGCCGACCGTGCACATGAACGTGCGCTTCTTCAGCACCACCAACGCGGCCGGCGAGCCGGTATGGTGGTTCGGCGGCGGCATGGACCTGACGCCGTATTACGGCGACAAGGAAGACGTCAAACACTTCCACCAGACCTGCCATGACGCCCTCGCCCCGTTTGGCGCGGACCTGCATGGCCGATTTAAAAAATGGTGCGACGAGTATTTCTACCTGAAGCACCGCCAGGAAGCGCGCGGCGTTGGCGGCATCTTCTTTGATGACTACAACGCCGAAAGCTTCGAGCAAAGCTTCGCCATGACGCAAAGCGTCGGCGACGCCTTCCTCAAGGCTTACCTGCCCATCCTGAAGTCGCGCAAGGACACGCCGTACGGCGAGCGCGAACGCGACTTCCAGGCTTACCGGCGCGGCCGCTATGTCGAATTCAATCTGGTATTCGACCGCGGCACGCTGTTTGGCCTGCAGTCCGGCGGCCGCACCGAAGCGATCCTGATGTCGATGCCGCCCATCGTCAAATGGCGCTATCGCTGGGAGCCGGAGGACGGCTCGCCGGAAGCGGCGCTGTATGCCGACTTCCTGCCGCATCGCGACTGGCTCGCCGCGTGACGATGGCCTACCGCATCGCACTGCTGGGAGGCAGCTACGATCCGGTGCATCTAGGTCATGTCGCGTTGGGCGAATACTTCGCCAATCTGCTGCAAGTTGACCAGTTGCGCGTGATCCCGACCGGACTGCCGTGGCAGAAAGCCTCGCTGAAAGCCTCGTCGCAGCAGCGCGCCGACATGGTGGCGCTGGCCTTTGCCGGCCAGCCGTTCAGCGTGGCGGTGGACATGCAGGAAATCGCGCGCGGCGCCCAGGGGCTGCCGACCTACACCATCGATACGCTGCGCAATGTGCGCGACGAATTGGGGCCGCAAGCCTCGGTGGCCTTCCTGATGGGCGCCGACCAGCTGCAGCGGCTCGACACCTGGCATCAATGGCAGGCGCTGTTCGACTACGCACATATCTGCGTAGCGGCCCGCCCCGGCTATGACATTGCCACCGCCGACTTGCCGCCGGCAGTGGCCGAGGCGTTTTCCCGCCGTTTGGGAACGTCTGAACAAATCCGCAACACGCCGCATGGTCTGACTTATCTGGCACAGGACTTCGCGGTGGATATCTCCGCCACCCAGATACGTGCGGCATTACAACGGGGGGAGCAGGCAAACTCGCTTATCCCGCCGCTAGTGCTAGACTATATTGAACAACACCATTTATACAAAAGCTAATGGACATCAAAAAACTGCAAACCCTGGTCGTTGACGCCCTCGAAGACGTTAAGGCCCAAGATATCGTCCTGTTTGACACGACCCACCTCACCAGCCTGTTCGACCGCATCGCGATTGCTTCCGGTACCTCCAACCGTCAGACCAAGGCGCTGGCCGCCTCGGTGCGCGACAAGGTCAAGGAAGCCGGCGGTGAAGTCTACGGCATGGAAGGCGAGGACACCGGTGAATGGGTGCTGGTCGACCTGGGTGACATCATTGTCCACATCATGCAGGCGCCGATCCGCGCTTACTACCGCCTGGAAGAGATCTGGGGCGACAAGCCGGTGAAACTGGGCGCCGCCAAGCGCAAGGGCACCAAGGAAGCGGAAGAAGCCGAACCGAAGAAGATCAGCAGCCACCTGGCCGCCGGCAAGAAAGCGGTGGCCGCCGAAGCCGTGGTCGAGAAGAAGACCGCCGCCCGCAAGCCAGCCGCCGCCAAGAAAGCCCCTGCTGTGAAAAAAGCCGCCGCCGACAAACCGGCCGCCGTCCCAGCCGGCAAGAAGGTGAAGGTCGCCGCGCCGAAGGCCACCGTGGCCGCCGTCAAGGCCCTGAAGGCTGCACCGAAGCCACGCGCCGCCAAGCCGAAGGCCGAAGAAGCCCCGGTCAAGACCGTCATCAAGCGCATCAAAAAAGCGGCTGAGTAATCCCGTATGCAGCTGATCATCGCTGCGGTCGGCCACAAGATGCCGGCCTGGATCGAAACCGGCTATGCCGAGTATGTGAAGCGCATGCCGCCGGAACTGAAGATCGTGCTGAAGGAAATCAAGCCGGTCGAGCGTTCCGGCAGCAAGACCGCCGCCACCGCGATGGCGCTGGAACGCGAGCGCATCGAGGCGGCGCTGCCGAAATCGGTGCGCATCATCGCCCTCGATGAACGCGGCAAGGACCTCACCTCGGTGGGCCTGTCGCAGCAGCTGGAGGCGTGGCAGCAGGATGGCCGCGACACGGCGTTCCTGATCGGCGGCGCCGACGGCCTCGATCCGGCGCTGAAGGCGCGCGCGGAAGGTTTGATACGGATTTCCAGCATGACCCTGCCGCATGGTATGGTGCGGGTGATGCTGGCCGAACAGCTGTACCGTGCCTGGACCATTACCCAGAACCACCCTTATCACCGCGTCTAACAACAATCATATGAAACCGGTCGACAAGAAGATTTACCTCGCCTCGAAAAGCCCGCGGCGGCGCGAGCTGCTGCGCCAGGTCGGGATCGACTTTGAACTGCTGCTGTTGCGCAGCGATGGCCCGCGCGGCCCGGACGTCACCGAAGAAGTGCTGCCCGGCGAAGCGCCGCTCGACTATGTCGCCCGCGTGGCGCTGGAAAAAGCCAAATTTGCCTCCGACCTGGTGACCAGGCGCCGCATGGCGCCGCGTCCCGTGCTGTCGGCCGACACCACCGTCACCATCGATGGCGCCATCCTGGGCAAGCCGGCCAATCCGGCCGAAGCCAGCGCCATGCTGCAGCAGCTGTCGGGCCGCACGCATCAGGTGCTGACTTCCATCGCGGTCGCTTCGGCCGACTTCGCGGGCCAGGTCACGCAGGTGTCGGACGTGCGCTTTGGCGTGCTGTCGCCGGCGGCGATTGCGGCGTATTGCGCCTCGGCCGAGCCGTACGACAAGGCCGGCGGCTACGGCATCCAGGGGCCGGCGGCGCAGTTCATCGAGCACATCTCCGGCAGCCATTCCGGCATCATGGGCCTGCCCATCTACGAAACCGTGCAACTGTTGCGTCAGGCGGGTTTGCCGCTCCCTTGAGGCCCGTGTATGATCGGGGCATGAATGAAGATATCCTGATCAATATCACGCCGCAGGAAACCCGCGTCGCCCTCATCGTGCAGGGCGCCGTGCAGGAACTCCACATCGAACGCACCCTCACGCGCGGGCTGGCCGGCAACGTCTATTCCGGCAAAGTGGTGCGCGTGCTGCCGGGCATGCAGTCGGCCTTTATCGACATCGGCCTGGAACGTGCGGCCTTCCTGCACGTGGCCGACATCTGGGAAGCCCGGCCGCATGACGGCGGCAGCAACGCCGTTCCCACGCCGATCGAGAAAATCCTGTTTGACGGCCAGGTGCTGACGGTGCAGGTCATCAAGGACCCGATCGGCACCAAGGGCGCGCGCCTGTCGACCCAGATCTCGATCGCCGGCCGCATGCTGGTGTACCTGCCGCAGGACGGGCATATCGGCATCTCGCAGAAAATTGAAAAGGAAGCCGACCGCGAGGCCCTGCGCGCCCGGCTGCAAAGCCTGCTGCCGCCGGAAGAAAAAGGCGGCTACATCGTGCGCACCCAGGCCGAGGAAGCCTCGGACTCGGACATCGCCGCCGACATCGAATACCTGCGCAAGACCTGGGCCGCCATTACCCATGGCGCCCGCACCAGGCCGGCCACCACCCTGCTGCACCAGGACCTGAGCCTGGCCCAGCGCGTGCTGCGCGACTTCGTGCACGACGAAACGGCCACCATCCAGGTCGACTCGCGCGAGAACTACGTCAATTTGCAGGAATTCGGCAAGGCCTACACGCCGGGCGTGCTGCCGCGGCTGCACCACTACACCGGCGAGCGTCCGCTGTTCGACCTGTACGGCGTGGAAGAAGAAATCCTGCGCGCGCTGGGCCGGCGCGTGGACCTCAAGTCGGGCGGCTACCTGATCGTCGACCAGACCGAGGCCATGACCACCATCGACGTCAACACCGGCGGCTTTGTCGGCGGGCGCAATTTCGCGGACACCATCTTCAAGACCAACCTGGAAGCGGCGCATGCGATTGCGCGCCAACTGCGGCTGCGCAACCTGGGCGGCATCATCATCCTCGACTTCATCGACATGGAGAACACCGAGCACCGCAACGCTGTACTGGCCGAGCTGAAGAAGGCTTTGTCGCGCGACCGCACCAAGGTTTCGGTCAGCGGCTTCTCGGCGCTGGGACTGGTGGAGATGACGCGCAAGCGCACGCGCGAATCGCTGGCGCACATCCTGTGCGAGCCCTGCCCGGCCTGCAACGGCCGCGGGCAAGTGAAAACCTCGCGCACCATCTGCTACGAAATCCTGCGCGAACTGCTGCGCGAAGCCAAGCAATTCAACCCGCGCGAATTCCGCATCCTGGCCTCGCAGGAAGTGGTGGACATGTTCCTCGAAGAAGAATCCCAGCACCTTGCCATGCTGGGCGACTTCATCGGCAAGAAAATCTCCCTGCAAGTGGAAAATGCCTACCACCAGGAGCAGTACGACGTCATCCTGATGTGAGATCAGGTATTTTTGCAGGAATCACTTCAAGGCGAACGTCCTCGTCACGGAGCTGCATTCGAGCAGGCGATAGAAGCCCATCACCGACAATCCCGCGCGTTCTGATTTTCTCATGCTGCGGCCGGCTCCTTGACTTTCTTTGGACGGCCACCCAGCTTCCCGTTTTCACGCGATGCGGCCGTCTTGGCATCGGAGGATACTTTGCCACCTACTTTGCCCATCTGTGAAGCCATCCAGCGCTTGGAGCCAAGAAAGCTTTCCAGCAACGCGGGGATGTAAAGGTCAGCATCGAGTTTAGGAAAGTGCACGCCCAAACCGGAAGGACTTATCTCGGCATCGATCAGGTCTGCCGGGTGTGCGTTCTCCAGACCTTGTGCGTCACGGGGCGCAAACGCGATTTGCAAACCGGACGCCAAGGAAATCACGATGCGCGAAATGCGACGGTCATAACGTACTGCCACGACAGCCGGGAAAGCAGTTTTTTTTGCCGCTCCACGACGGTTCGCGGCCTCGAATGTGGTATCAGTAATGTCCATGTATCGCTCTCCATTCAGCACATAGCTCGACCAGATTCCTGGCGAGCGCCCCGACAATCTTGCCCAGCTCTTTTTGCGAAAAACCGTAGTTCTCCCGCAACTCAGGCGGCCCATCTGGGCAATGCAAATTGAACACTGCTTCACAACCGTTGCCTTGAACGTGAATATGAGCAGGTCGGTGATCGTTGGGGTAGATGGCCACGCGCAAGCCAAAAATCGTCAGTACAGTTGGCATTGTATCAAAAACCTAAACCGATTGGGTTATTTAGAAGATTGACGCGGCACAATGACGCGACGCTGGCGCAGGCGACGAAAACGCTACGCCCGATCATATGCTTTATCCCTCTAAAGACTCTCTGGAAAGGCCATGAGATAGACTTGCATCAAACGTGACGCATCACGAGGTGAGGATGGTGTCGATCAGCGCCTTCAGGTGATCGGGGTTGCCGATGAAGAATTGGTCCTGCCATGTGGCCATGGTGGGGATCGCTTCTTTCGGGCCGACCACCATGTACCAGCGGGTCCAGCCTTCCGGCACCGGGTGCTCCTTGCTGTAGCCCAGCACTTGCGTGATGCCGGAGGCAATGTAAGACGGGTCGAGCGAGTATTTGCATTCGATGACCAGTTCCAGCTTGCGTTCGCCAAGTTCAAAGGTCAGCCATACGTCCGGCCGCAGCGGCGCCACGCCCAGCGCTGCGCCCAGCGAGGCGTAGGGGCCGTCGCTGTTGCGACGCCCGGCTGGCACGACCTGGTAGTAGGCTTGCCAGCGAAAGCCGGCGTCCTCGTAGCTGATGCAGGGTGCCTGGCGGTCGGAGGCGCCGATTGGCGCCAGGGATGTCCAGGCGTCGCTGGCGTAGTGCTTGCGCAGCGTGACCACGCAGGCGCCCAGCGTGGCCAGTTCAAACAGTTGCGAACCCAGCTCGGGCAAGGTGGATGGCAGCAGCGCCAGCTGGCTGGCGGGGTCGCGCTGCCAGATGCCGGACAGCCGGCGCGCCAGCCGCGCCACCAGCGTCCAGCTGCCGCCGGCGCTGGCGCAGACGGCCAGGTCTTCTTCATCCAGTCTGTCGGGCGCGGCCAGCTCCAGCATGCGCGCCACTTTCATTGGCGCCAGCAATTTGTCGCGTGCGGCGGCGGACAACGGCACCCGGTCGAATTTGCGCTTCACCAGCAGCTCGGCCTCGCCAACGGCTTTGCCCAGCCACAGGCTGACGCGCGACAAGGCGCTTTCCAGCGTGTTGACCGGACGCCGGTCGACGTACTGCGGCGACGGATAGCGGCCGAACTGCGACAAGGTCAGCGCCCAGTCGGTGTGGGCGGTGGGCAGGTCGGTATAGGCGGTGTTGCGGATCAGTTGCGCTTCAAACTGGTCCATCCAGGCCGCCGTGCCGCGCGGCAGCAAGGGCGCGATGGTGCGCTCGGCGTCCCACAGCACGCTCTCGGCAAAGCGCGCCTGCACCTTGCCCGGCGACCACTCGCGCGAGATGCTGCGTTCCGACGGTTCCAGCCAGTCATGCAGATTGCCCTTGCCGGCCCACAGATGGCAAAGCTCGGCAATGCCGTCGGTCGGGATGTGCGCCGGTTTAGAGTCGGGCAAGCTCATTGCTCAAGTCGCGTCCGAGGATGCCGGCCAGGCGGTCCATGAAGGCTTCGCGCCGGTCCACGTCCAGGCGTTTCAGTTGCTGGGCCAGGTGCAGTACATAGGCATCCTGCAGCTGGACATTGACGTCGCTCTCATCCGCCGCCACATTGGCCGCCACGTACCTGGCCATGTCGATGAAGGGCGCCGGCCCCAGCGGGATTTCGCCCAGATGCAGGCTGTACACCAGGGTGATCAGGCTGGCCGCCGATTCCGGCAGGCCGGCCACATCGTCCAGCACCGCCGGCAGTTGCTCGGCGGCCAGCGGCGCCACCGGGACAATGGCCCAGCGCCGCGTCAGCGCCGCGCCCATGGGGAACACGCGCCCGAGATCGGTGTTGTTGTAGGTGCCCAGCAGGCGCCAGTCGCGGCCGGCGTAATAAACGCGCTGGTGCTCGTCCTCCAGCACGCCGCTGTCGGCATCCTCGCCCCAGACCAGCAGCATCGGCTTGCTGGGAGCGTCTTCGCTGGCGGCAAGGTGCGTCGGCCCCAGGTCCACCTGCTGGCCGGCCAGGAAGGTCAGCGCCGGTCCCAGCACACGGTCCAGATCGGCGCGATTCATTTCCTCGATCCACAGCGAGCGCCCTTCGCGGATGGCGCGCAGCAAGTGGCCGTCCTGCCACACCAGCCGGCCGTCCGCTTGCGGGTAATAGCCACCAATCACGGTGCGCGCCGACCAGTCCACTTCCGCCGTGTGGCGGTCGTAGGACGGCGCTTCGGCCAGGCCCAGGCTGGCCGGATCGGCGGCGGCTGCCTCCAGCACATCTTCCAGCATCCACGACTTGGCGGTGCCGGGCGGCCCCACCAGCGCGATAGCTTTGGCGGCGCGGAAAGCGCCACGCAGGCGGCGCTGGATGTTCGGATCAATCGCCAGCTTGACCGCACCGCGCGGCGCGGTCGGCACGATGCTGCGCGCCGCATGCGCACTGGCGGCATGGTCCGCAGCGACCGGCAATGGCGGCTGCAGATCCGGCGGCAGGTCGGCCAGCGTGTTGCCGAAGGGCGTGGGCGAGAATTCGATGGCAAAGTCGGGAGTGGGCTCAAACAGCTCATGCATGGCCAGCTCATCCAGGCCCAGTACGGTCCTGGCGCGCTCCACCAGCTGAGCCACATCGGCGCCCTCGGGGAACGCTTCGCGGCGCAGCAGAAAGGCCAGCGCCGGCTCCAGCGGCACCTTGACCTCGGCAATTTTGGCCGCTGCGCCCTCGGGCAGCGTCACCAGCAAGCCCTCATCCGTTTTGGTGGATGGGAAAAACTTGTCCAGCGAGCGGCCTGGATAAAGATGGGTGTACACGCCCGAGCGCGAATAGCCAGGGCGCAGGTATTCCAGCCGGCGTTCGCGCATGCCAAACGGATTCACCAGCGGCAGCTCGGTGCCGGGCGCCACGCCAAACAACTGCAGCAACTGGCTTTCCACACTGCCAGCGCCGGACGCCACCAGTTCCACCTCGTGCTTGCCGCCCGCCTTGGCATGCAGGGCGAGCAAGCCCATCAGGCATACCCGCTCGGTACGCGAAAACTTGATGGCCATCAGCCGGCGCAATGCTGCTACCACCGTGGCCGGCGCTACATACACCTGATTTGTCATGGCTTGCTTTATTCCTTCGGCAGCTTGATGGGTTTGGCCTCGGCGATGCGCTTCTTCGAGGCTGCCAGATATTCTTCAGAGACGTCGATGCCGACGAAACGGCGCTTGAGCGCGCGTGCGGCCACGCCGGAATTACCGTTGCCGACAAACGGGTCCAGCACCAGATCGTTCTCGTCCGTGCTGAGCGCAATGCAGCGCGCCGGCAAGGCCACCGGGAATTGCGCACCGTGGCCATCGCGGCCGCTGGAGGTTGGCAGGGTCCACACGTCGGACAGCTTGTCGCTCTCATGCTCGGTGTTGCGGCCGCCGTAGGCCGCCGGCAAGGTGCGGTAAATGTCCTTGTTGAACTTGGGCGTGCGCGTCTTGCTCAGGTGGAGCACGTACTCCAGGTTGCGGCTGACGCGCGAGGTTTGCGGCTCCGGCAGCGTGCTGGTCTTGGCCCAGGTGATTACGCTCTTGACGTAAAAGCCCATGCGCGAGGCGCGCTCGGCAATCATGGACGGAATCAGGCACTGCTCGCCATCCTTCAGGTAAGCGTGTCCGGCGCTGTAACGGCGGCACTCATGCTCGGACCACGAACGCCCATCCTTGCCCTGCATGGCGCGCAAGGCCTCGGCCGCGTTGCCGCGGATTTGCGTGCGGGTGTTGAACGAGTCCATGATGTTCCACCAGATCGAGCCATCATCGGCCAGCACCTCGTACAGCGCCGCCAGGATTTCCATGGTGTGGCGCACGAAGCCTTCCGGCGTCTGCTCGTGGCCGTACGGACTTTGCTCGCCGTCGGCCCACGACACCGGATGGCTTTCCTTGTAGATGCGCAGGCCCCAATACGGGGTTGAGGTCACCACGCATTGCACGCTCTTGCGCGGGATGAGTTTCAGCTGGTCCAGCACGTGGCCGTGGAACAGCGAGGCGTCCCTGACATCCAGCAGCTTCGGCTTGATCTGGGCGGCCGCTTCCAGCGCCAGCAGATGGTCGATCACCTTGCTGCGCGGAACCAGAGTTTCCTTGTAGGCGTCCTGATCCAGCAGGGCCAGCACGGCCGCCACGTCCAGCGTCTTGCGGTTGCCGCAGATTTTCTTGATGAAGGTGGTGGACATGCCCACCGCCAGCGCCACCGACGCCAGCGGGAACTCGGTGGCGATGTCGGCGTAGCGGTTTCTATCGAGCGCGGCAACAGGGGTTTGCGGCTTGATGTCTGGCAGTTTGTAAGGACGTGCGCCAGTCTCACGCGCCGGTTTTGCTTTGCTCATTGCGATGGTTTTGTACTGATATTTAGCGAGCCATATGATATCGCAATATTGCCCAGTAACGATGGTAGCAGCCTCCCAACGTTGTGCTATATTCAATGAACAAATCACAACAAAGGAGACAGTATGACCATCAAACGTTCGTTTGCAGTGCTCTGTTTCATCCTGCCTTGCCTACCGGCGCTGGCAGGCAACCACGAATCGGTGCCGGCCCCGGCGCCGGCGGTCGGAGATTCGTGGACCTATCAATACACCGATGTCTGGAAAGGCGCCAAGGGCAACGTCAACCGCATGGAGGTGGAGTCCATCGACGACGCCGGCATCCACGTGGCGATCAAGCGCGCCGCCAGCGGCGCCCTGGTGACACAGCAGCTGTTCAGTGCCGAAATGAATCCGGTCAACCGCGGCAGCATGCACTTCGCGCCTTCGTTCGCACGCTATGCCTTCCCGCTGGCGCCGGGCAAGGAGTGGAGCAGCGATGTCACCGGCAACAATCCCAAGCTGGGCAAGAACTGGCGCTACCACATCAAGGGCAAGGTGCTGGACTGGGAAAAGGTCAAGGTGCCGGCCGGCGAATTTGAGGCGCTGAAGATTGTGGTGGAAGCCACTTACAACGCCGACGACGCCTTCACCAAAAACGGCAGCGGCCAGCTGACCGAGACAGTCTGGTTCGTGCCCGAGCTGAACAACTTCGTCAAGCTCGACTACCGCGACACCGACTGGCAGGGCCGCCTGTACAACCGCGACATGTGGGAGCTGACCACCTACGTGCGCAAGCAGTAATCACTTGGAAATGCGCAGGATGGCCGACGCCAGCTTGGAGAAACACGGCGTCAGGTCAGCCTGCGTGGCCGCGTGGCAGTACACCCCCACCGGCTTGGCCGCGTTGAAGCAGCGCGCCGGCGCATCGGTCGAGTTGGCCATGCACTTGAGGGTGTCCTCGCCCTTTTCGCCATCGGCCCCGGTCCCCGTCTTCAACGCCGAGCCGAGCCCCAGCGTGAACACATAAATCCCCTCGTCGCGCGACTTGGCCGCCATGGCCTCCACCAGATTGCGCGCGGCGCGGTTGACGTTTCTATAGGTGATGTCGCTGGTCACCACGCGCGGTGAGCTGGTGACAATCGGGTATTCGCGCGGCGCCGCGGGATCGTTCCAAGTGCTGGGCGGATTGTGGCCGTTGTACCAGTCGGGCAAGGCCGAGGCCCTTTTTGTGATATCGGCCGGGGTGCAGTTGCCGCCGATGTCGTCCGACTGCCTGTTAAGGAAATACAAGCCGGTGGGCGTCCCCGAACCATCGTCGTCGGTGGCGATAGTGCCGGGCTGGCCGCAGTCGTTGTTATTCCACTTGAGATAAGTGCCAAAGGAATTCGGCGCACCATCCGAGAAGAACACGATCACGCGCAGGTTGGAACGGTTGTTGTTGGTGGTCGGCACGCTGTTGATCTGATCGCGCGCCCACCACATGCCTTCCGGCGAGGCGGTGGACCCGGTGAAGCTGTAGTTCCTGATGTGGCTGTTCATGCTGGCGCGGTCGAAGCCGCGTGCGGTCTGCCGAATCGGATCATCCACGATGGCGCCATACGAGAAATGCAGCAAGCCCACCCGGTCGCGGTCGGCGTTGAACTGGCCGAGGAAAGTCTGCGCCGAGCTGCGCACATTGGCCGCCGAACCGGACAGCGATCCCGACGTGTCCAGCACCAGCACCATGTCCAGGTCCTTGCGCTTGGTTTCAGTCAGCACGCCCGGCGACATCGGCCCACTGGTGAAGCCGCCAAACAGCGCGGTCGGCATGGTGGCCGAGGCGCTGACGGTAATCGTCACCTCGCTGGTGTTGAACACCACATTGATGTCGTTCAGCGTGGCGGTTGACATCAGGTAGTTGGACGGGAAGTTGGCATAGAAAAAGCGCTGCCCGGCCGCCTTGGCGTTGGCGATCTGCTCGTTCTGGTTGGCGCCATTGCTGATGGCACGCGCGGCCGCCAGGCCGGCGGCGTCGGTGGCGGCATTGAGCTTGGCCTTGACCATGTAGCTCAGGCCGGCACTGAAGGCCAGCCCCACCACCGCCAGCAAGGTTGTCAGCGAGATCACCACCATCACCGTGATGCCGCCGCGTTGTGTATGCAGGTTGCGCATGATCAGAACACCGTCATCGAATAAAAGTCCGGCCCCAGCGTGGGCGTACTCCAGCTGCCAAACTTAAAGCTCTGGAACAGCATGTTGAATTTGTAGAACACCTCAACCACATAAATCACTTCGCCATCGAGCAATTGTCCGCTCATCATCGATACCGCTGGCGCGCTGTTGCCGCTCGGGACCACGCAACTGCCGGCCGTGGCGCTGGCCCAGCTGCCGCAGGTCCAGATCTTGCTGACCGGCGCATAGCCGCTGACGCGGTAGCCGCGGTTGTTGACGCTGTCGTCCCAGCGGTACTGCTCCAGCACGATGCTCCTGGTGACGCCGTTGGCGGTCGAGCCCATGATGCGGGTGATGTAAATCATGCCCAGCTTGTTCATGTCCAGCGGCGGCGCCGACGCCGCCACCTGGCCGATGATGGCCTGGGCGTTTTCCGACAACTGCAGCTTGCCGCGCGAAGCCAGATTGGCGCCCTCGCGGCCGAGGTTGATGATGATCATATTGGCCTGCAGCGCGCGCGCCACGTCGATCAGGGCGATGAACAGCAGCAGCAAAATCGGCAGCAGCAGCGCGAACTCGACCGCGGCGATGCCGCGGCTGCGCCGGCGGTGCAAGGGGCGCCGCATCAGAAGGCCTCGTTCTGCATGGTGGCGGCCACGGTGAACTTGTATTCGCCATTGGGAAAAAACACCGCCAGCAGCGGCGTCGCCAGTTTCCAGGTGCAATCGAGGCGCAGCACCACAATGTCGCCGGGGCTGCCGAACATATTGGCGTTGTAGGCGTTGGTGCTGGCATAGGTGGTGTTGTTGACCGAGATCACCGGATTGACGGTGTCGTACATGCCCATCGAGGTGTTGCGGATCTGCTGCACCACTGCCAGATAACGCTGCTGGTTGCTGGCGGCCGGGTCGCGGTCGGTGCGGCCGGTGATGGCATAGCGCGCGCCCTCGCGCACCGCGTACTGCATGGTCAGCGTGGTGTAGAACAGAATGCTGTATTCGATCACGCCGATCAGCAGCAAAAAAGCGATCGGCGCAATGATGGCCATTTCAACGACGGCAGAGCCGCGCTGGCGGCGCAGGATGGCAGATGAATTCATGGTGTTGCGTCCGTGGTACGGTGAGGACAGCACAGGCGGGAGCGCAGACGGCGCGGGACTGTAGCCAGCCAGATCCGGCGCAGAGTTGGCCGGTGGCGGCGCCACAAGATCAAGGTGACGGTGAGCCATTGTAGCGCGATTCATTTTGTTTCGCATAGTAATTTAATGTTCGCAAAAAGCATTAAACAACCGTGAACCATGCTGGCAGCGTATCACGCTCCGGCTGGACATAGCAGCCTCGTATGCGTAGACTCGATTGCGTTAGCAACAACTATCGAATCGCTACTTCGTTTAGTTTGTGTATATGCAGTCAGGAGACACGGCAGTGAGAGCAGAGAGTCCCAACTCCAGCACCGCCAATCTGCGTGGCGACGCCGCCGGCGCCTCGATGGTGTTTGTCATGCGCCTGGTGCTGGCGCTGACCGCCATCCTGACGCTGTTCGTGGCACCCGGCGACTTGGGCAACCGCCACGGTGCGCGCACCCTGCTCAGTTCCCTCATCTTTGGCGGCTATCTGCTGCACAGCCTGACCCTGCTGCTGGTGGCGCGCCGCCACCGCACGCCGTTCTGGCACGGCAAGGCGGTGTACTGGATCGACCTCGGCTGGTTTGCCCTGATGGTGTACTGCACCGGCGGCGGCAACAGCTTCTTCTTCCCCTTCTTCTTTTTCGTGATCCTGACCGCTTCCTTCCAATGGGGCTTTGACGAGGGCGCGCGCATCACCCTGGGCGCCACCTTTGCCCTGACGTTGGCCACCTGGCTGACCGACAGCAACATCAATCACGGCCACCTGCTGCTGCGCACCGCCTTTGTGCTGGCGCTCGGCTACATGATCGCTTACTGGGGCGGCATGGGCGTGGCGCAGCGGCGCCGGCTGCGCCTGCTGCGCGACGTCAGCCGCCTGTCCAATCCGCGCTTTGGCGTCACCCAGACCATCGCCACCATGCTGCAGCAGACGCGCGACTTCTACCATGCCAGCAACTGTCTGCTGCTGATGCGCGACCACGGCGACGAGCTGTGGCAGCTGCACTCGGCGGGCGCGCCGGGCGGCCGTTCGTCGCTGGCGCGCCTGCCGCAAGGCGCGGCAGCGCCGCTGCTGGTGTTCGCGCCGCAGGCACTGGTGCAATATGCGGCGCCGCTGCATCCGCGCTGGCCCGGTTCGGTGGAGTCGCGCACCCGCGTGCCGGGCGAGACGCGCTGGCAGGCGCTGCCGCCGGAGCAGCTGGAGCAACTGATCGACTTGCTTGACGCCAGTTCCTTTGTCAGCGCGCCGCTGCCGCTGCGCAAGGGCGAGGGCCGCATCTATGTGGTATCGGACAAGTTGCGCTTCAGCCGCGCCGATGCGGTTTTTCTGCAACAGCTGGCGGCGCAGGTATTCCCCGTCATCGAGAACATCATGCTGCTCGACCGTCTGGCCTCGGACGCCGCCTTCCGCGAGCGGCAAAAGATTGCGCGCGACCTGCACGACACCACCATCCAGCCCTACATCGGCCTGCGTCACGGCATCAGCGCGGTGCGGCAATCTTTGCAATCGGATCACCCTGTCGCGGCCGAACTTGATAAACTGCTCGACATGACCACCCAGGTCATCGGCGACATGCGCCAGTTCACCCGCAGCGTGCGGCAGGGGGTGGCGCAGACCGAAGCCGAGCTGCTGGTGGCCTTGCGCCGGCAGGCGCAGCAAGTGCGGGAGTTCTACGATATCCAGATAACGATACAGGCGGAAGACGGCCTGTCCATCAGCGACCGGCTCGCTGCTGAGGTGTTCCAGATCGTGAATGAAGGCATGCACAATATACGCAAACACACCCGTGCCCGCAGCGGATTGATCAGCCTGAGCAACGCTGACGGCCAGCTGCGGATACGCATACAAAACGAGACACCGGAAGGTCCACCGGCCCCATTCCTGCCTGGATCGCTGGCTGAGCGCACCACTGCGCTGGGCGGCACCATTGCCATCGACCGCGAGTCGGATGGCGTGACCACAGTCAGCATCGCCATCCCGGTTTAACGCACCGAGGCAAGACCATGAGCACACCCATCCGCATCATGCTGGTCGACGACCACAAGACCATGTTGTGGGGCCTGGAAAAACTGATCGAGGGCGGCGGCAGCGACCTGCAGCTGGTCGGCACCGCCCACAACAACGACAGCGCGCTGCAGCAGGCGGCCGCGCTGAAACCGGACGTGATCGTGCTCGATCTCGACCTGGAAGGCCGCAGCTCGATCGAAATCCTGCCGCAGCTGCTGCAGGACAGCGGCGGCGCGCGCGTGATGATCCTGTCGGGCAACCGCGACCAGGGCCTGCTGACGCAGGCGGTGCGGCTGGGCGCGCGCGGCGTGGTCAGCAAGGAAGCGCCGGCCGAGGTGGTGCTGAACGGCATCCGCAGCGTGCAGCGCGGCGAGACCTGTCTCGACCCGGCGCTGATGAACGCCTTGCTGGGCCAGTTGTCCACGCCGGTCAAGGCCGATCCGGAAGCGGCGCGCATCGCCTCGCTCACGCCCAAGGAGCGCAAGATCGTGGCCGTGGTGGTGGAAGGCAACGGCGCCCCCAACAAGGAGCTGGCTTCCAAGCTGTTCATCGCCGAGCCGACGCTGCGCAACAACCTCACCACCATCTACCAGAAGCTGGGCGTGGCCAACCGCCTGGAACTGTACGTCTACGCCACCAAGCACGGCATGTGAATCGGTGACAAATGTCACTGCACATCGTGACGTTTGTCCGCTGCGGGATGACATCGGTGTGCGTAGAATGTCTTTCATCGGCAGCACACAAGCAGTGCCGCAATCACTAGAACCTGGACCCCGTTTTAGTTGAAGCCGCTAACGCACTTTCAACCCTTAACGAAACGAGGTCCATCATGAACGCAGTCAAAAACTTCATCCACAACGAAGACGGCATCACCGCCATCGAATACGCCCTGATGGCCGCCGCCATCGCCGCCGCCATCACCGCCGGTCTGGCCATCCTCGGCCCGAAGATCACCGCCTCGCTGACCTACATCTCGGGCCTGATCAAGTCGTCCTGATTTACAGTCTCCTCGTTGTAAGCTCCTAGCTAGTCTTTATCCGGGACCATGGTCCCGGATTTTTTTTGCCTGAATAAAAATCAGGACAAATGTCACGATATGACATGACGTTTGTCCGATGTGCAAGCCCTGCCAACGCATTAAACTGTTCATTTGAATCACAGCCCATATCCAGGAGCAACAAATGCGCACTTTATTCCCCCCTTCCCGCATCGCCCGCTTCGTCGGCAACGACGACGGCGCCACGCTGCTGGAATACGCGCTGATTGCCGCCCTGGCCTCGGTCATCATCCTCATTGCCGTGCTGGCGGTGCTGGGCGCCAAGACATGAATGACAAATGTCACGCCATAAAGTGACGTTTGTCCGCTGCCCTGGCGCAGCACCGCGCGTAGAATGACTTCCATCAGCTGTACCGCAGGACCTAAAACCCGAACCCCGTTTTAGTTGACGCAGTAACTTCTTACTCAACCAACTTTAACGAGGCTCACCATGAACGCAATCCACAATTTCATCCGCGAAGAAGACGGCATCACCGCGATCGAGTACGCCCTGATGGCCGCTGCCATCGCCGCCGCCATCACCGCCGGCCTGGCCATCCTTGGCCCGAAGATCACCGCCTCGCTGACCTACATCTCCGGTCTGATCAAATCCTCCTGAGCGACATCGCAGCAACAAAATTTCCGGAACGGTACACGCCGTTCCGGAAATTTTCTATACACTAAGCTCGTCTGTTCCCTTTTCGTAAGGCGACCCATGACCTTCCTGCCCCTGCTCATCCTGTGCATCTTGCTGGCACTGGCTGTCTGGAACGATTTGCGCACGCGCCGCATTCCCAACTCGCTGGTGTTTGGCGGTGCGCTGCTGGGCTTGCTGCTGAATGCAGCGTTGCCGGCGGGAGACGGTCTCTTCATACAAGTCTTTGGCGGCATCGGCCTGCTGAAAGCGCTGGCCGGCCTGGCCGTCGGCCTGTGCCTGCTGCTGCCCATGTATGCCATGCGCGCACTGGGTGCCGGCGACGTCAAGCTGATGGCCATGATTGGCGCCTTTGTCGGCCCCGGCGCGGTGGCTGGCATCACGCTACTGACCCTGCTGGCCGGCGGCGTGCTGGCGCTGGTGGTGGCCGGCTTCAACGGCCGCCTCAAGCCCATGCTCTACAACACCTGGCACATGATCAAATACAGCATGCTGCGCTCGCTTGCCGGCGAAGTGCCAAAGATGGATGCGCCGGCTGCCGCCAGCGGCCGCCTGCCGTATGCGGTGGCCATCGCCGCCGGCGCCGCGCCCTACCTCATCGTCGGCGCCTCCAGCGGACGCAGCCTGTTCTTTTAAAGGACACCATGACCACTCAGCAGACGACAGAATCCCCCGCCGAAGCGCGCGCCCCGCGCACCACGGAAGAAACCGGCCTGCCGTTTTTATTCCTGGTCGAGCTGCTGTCCAAGGTCTTGTTCCAGCGTGGACAAGTCCGTCTGCCTGAACTGGCTAGCCATGTGAAACTCAGCATCAGCGTGATCACGCCGCTGGTCACCCACTTGCGCAACGAAAAGCTGTGCGAAGTCACGCGCAGCGGCAACAGCGGCACCGATGCCGATCTCACCTACCACCTGACCGAGGCCGGCATGCAGCGCGCCATCGCCTGCCTCAACCGCAATTCCTACGCCGGCCCGGCGCCGGTCACGCTGGCCGCTTACGTGGCGCAGATGGAAGCGCAAAGCGTGCGCCATCTGCACGTCACCCGTGCCGACGTGCAGGCCGCCTTCCATGACGTGGTGGCCAATCCGCTGGTGCTGGATCAGATGGGCGCGGCGATGAATTCGGGCCGCGCGATTTTCATCTACGGCCAGGCCGGCAGCGGCAAGACTTTCCTGGCCGAGCGCCTGTGCGCGCTGCTGCACGGCGCCATTGCCGTGCCCTACGCCATCATGATCGATGGCGAGGTGGTGCCGTTCTACGATCCGGTGCAGCACCGGCCGGTGGCCGGCGACACGCCAGCCGAAGACAGCGGCGACCTGCTGCGCACGCTGGACCCGCGCTGGGTGCGCGGCCTGCAGCGCCCGACCGCGCTGACCGGCGGCGAGCTGACGCTGGAGATGCTGGATCTGCGCTTCGATCCCAACACGCGGCTGTATCAGGCGCCTCCTCATTTGAAAGCCAACAACGGCATCTTCATCATCGACGACCTTGGCCGCCAGCGCTGCTCGCCGCTGGAATTGATGAACCGCTGGATCGTGCCGATGGACCGTGGCGTCGATTATCTTTCGTTGCACACCGGACTAGTTTTTCAAGTGCCTTTCGATGTGGTCGTGGTATTCTCGTCTAACTTCCTGCCGGAACGATTATCGGATGGCGCCTTCCTCCGCCGGCTGGGATACAAGATCGAAGTACCGCCGCAATCGCCCGCGGAATATGAGCTGCTGTTCCGCCAGGCCTGCGCGCAGTACGGTATTGCATTTGACGCCGCCGCTTTCGGCTACCTGTTGCGCGGCCTGCATGCCAAGGATGAGACGCCGTTGCTGGCCTGCTACCCGCGCGACCTGATCCGTCAGGTGCGCGACCTGGCCCGCTACGAAAGCACGCCGCCCGCATTGAACCAGCGCTCGCTGGACTGGGCCTGGCACAACTACTTTGCCGGCGCCGGCGCCCGACGCGTCGCCGCCGAACAGCAGAAGAAGGAACGCGAACGCCGCGAACAATCAATACCGCATAACGAGGGACGACTCGGATGAGAAACACGCGTGCTCTGACGATGATAGGCGTGGCGCTGTTCCTGGCGCTGGCAGCCGTGGTGGTGGCGGCGCAATGGATTGCCGGCCAGTCGGCCAGCAACAGCAACAAGGTGGCCGTGGCCTTGCTCGACATCAGCATGGGCGCGCGCATCACGCCGGAACTGGTGCACATGGTGGACTGGCCGGCCAGCTCGGTGCCGCCGGGGGCAATGACCGATCCCAAGGCGCTGGAGGGCCGCATCACGCGCAGCAATATCCAGCGCGGCGAACCGATCACCGAAGGCAAGCTGGCGCCAGCCGGCACCTCGGGCGGCCTGTCGGCGGTGGTGGCCGAGGGCAAGCGCGCCATGACCGTGCGCGTCAACGACGTGGTGGGTGTGGCCGGCTTTGCGCTGCCGGGCAATTACGTCGACATCCTGGTCAACACCCAGAGCGACAGCGGCGGCGATCAGACCGTGCGCGAGCAGCCGATTTCCAAGATTGTGCTGGAACGCATCCTGGTGCTGGCCATCGCCCAGGAATCCAACCGCGACGATACCAAACCGAAAGTCGTCAACGCTGTAACGCTGGAACTGACGCCGGAGCAGGTGGAAAAACTGGACCTGGCGCGCAGCGTAGGCACCTTGTCGCTGGTGCTGCGCAACCAGATCGATCCCAAATCCGCCAATACCGAGGGCGCCACCAAGAGCAGCCTGCTGGACGGCGTGCCACTGTCGGCCGCGCCGGCAGCGCGCAACGAAGCATCGCCGCCGGCGGTAGCCGCCGCGCCACCGGCACCGCGTCCCGCCCCGCCGCCGCGCGCGGTCGACAAGGTGGAAGTCATCAAGGGCCTGGAGCGTAGTTCACAACAATTTTAAGCATTGGAGAACGCGACTTGAGTATCGTATCTTCTGCGCCATGCCATTCCGTGCCGCTGCGGCTGTTGGCCGCCGCGGTCCTGCTGAGCGCTGCGGCGCCGGCCACCCAAGCCGCCAAAAGCGACAAGCCGCCGGCCGCCGCGGCGACCACGGCAGCGGCAGCGCCGGCCGGCGTGGAACTGGCGCGCGAGATTACGCTCTCGGCCGGCAAGTCCTCGCTGATGCGCCTGCCATCCCCGGCCGCGCGCGTGGCGGTGGGCGACGCCAAAATTGCCGATGTCATCCTGCTGAATCCGAGCGAGATCTACATGCTGGGCAAGGCCACCGGTTCCACCAATCTGATCGTCTGGAACCGCGCCAACCAGGCCACCGTGATCGACATCACGGTCGGGCTGGACACGGCCGCTTTGCGCCAGCAATTCACCGAGCTGTTCCCCAACGAACGCGACATCCGCATTACCGTCTCCGGCAATTCGCTGATCCTGCACGGCACGGTGGCCGACTCGGTGCGCGCCGCGCAGATCGTGGCGGTGGCCAGCGCCTACCTGCAGCGCAACGCGCGCGGCGGCAACCAGGGCACGGCCGCCGCGCCGGATGCGGCAGCGCAAGCGGCGCAGGCAGCGGCCGGCAGCGGCGCGCCGACCGCCGCTTCCGGCGCCGCCGCCGGCGCTGCCTTCCAGGCGGCCATGGACCCGATGTCCGGCCTGTCGCAAGGCGGCAACAGCAGCGGCCGCGTGGTCAACATGCTGTCGGTGGCGGCGCCGCAGCAGGTGATGCTGGAAGTGAAAATTGCCGAGGTATCGAAAACCTTGGTCGACCAGCTGGGCGCCAGCGTCGGCCTGAACGGCTCGCGCGGCAGCTGGACTTACACCATGCTGTCCAATCTGCTGAGCGGCAACCCGAACAAGATCGATGCCTTCAACACGAAAAGCGGCAAATTCGTCACGCTGGACGCGCAAAAGAACGATGGCCTGATCAAGGTACTGGCCGAGCCGACCGTGATGGCCATCAGCGGTCAGGAAGCCAGCTTCCTGGCCGGCGGCAAGATCTTCATTCCGGTCTCGCAAAGCAATACCGGCGGCACGCCGCAAATCACGCTGGAAGAAAAGGAATACGGCATCGCGGTGCGCTTCACGCCCACCGTGCTGGACAACGGCCGCATCAACCTGCGCGTCTCGCCCGAGGTCTCCGAGCTGAACCGCGAAGGCATCGGCGTCAGCGCCACCGGCAGCACCGCCACCGCCATCCTGCCCTCGTTCACCACGCGCCGCGCCAGCACCACGGTGCAGCTGTTTGATGGCCAGAGCTTTGCGATCGGCGGGCTGATCAAGAACAACGTCACCAGCAGCATCAAGGCCTTCCCCGGCCTGGGCGAGATTCCGATTCTGGGCGCGCTGTTCCGCAGCAGCGATTTCCAGAACGACCGCACCGAGCTGGTCTTCATTGTCACGCCGCACCTGGCGCAGCCGCTGCCGGCCGATCACAAGCTGCCGACCGACGACTACGTGCAGCCGAGCCGGGTCGACTTCTTCCTGAACGGCAAGCTGGAAGGCGCGGCCCCGCCCGCGCCGCCGGCCGCCCCGCCGTCCGGCGGCAACAATTAGGAGGCGCCATGCGCATATTCATCATGATGCTTGCCGTCCTGCTCAGCGCCTGCGCCAACAGCCCGCGCCTGGACCGCGAATTCGGCAACAGCCTGCGCCTGGCGCGCGCCCAGCAGACGCTGAATCCGGAGGCCGGCCGCGTGCAGCGCCCGGTCAACGGCCTTGATGCGCAGGCGGCCGGCGCGGCCTACCAGAACTACCAGCAATCCTTCATCAGCAAGGATGACCAGAACAACGGCTTTACCATCGGCGTCGGCAGCAAGCGCTAGGACAGGAGCAGCCCACTTGAAGATCACCGTCATATCCCGCGACGAACGCCAGCTGGCCGACCTGATGCGCCTGCTGCGCGCGCGCTCGCCCTCCGATGAAATCGACCATCTGGTCGGCAGCGTGGCGCGCACCTCGGCGCTGACCGATGAAAACCTGCCGGACGTGCTGATCATCGACCGTCCGCAAAGCGCGGACGACGACCTGGAACAGCTGGAACGCTTCTCGGCCCAGCATCCGAATATCGCCTGCGTGGCGCTGTGCATCGACCAGGACCCGCAATTCCTGCTGCAAGCCATGCGCGCCGGCGTGCGCGAGGTGCTGCCCTCGCCGGTCACCAGCAGCGCGCTGTATCCGGCCATGGAGCGCATCGCGGAAAAACTGGAGCGGCGCGGCCAGACCAGCGGCAAGGTGCTGGCCTTCATCTCCTGCAAGGGCGGCAGCGGCGCCACCTTCCTGGCCACCAATCTGGCCTATGCCCTGGCCGCCAGCGGCAAGCAGAAGGTCGCGCTGATCGACATCAACCTGCAGTTTGGCGACGCCTCGCTGTTCGTCTCCGACCACAAGCCGCTGGCCACCTTGAGCGATGTGGCGCAGCAGATCCATCGCCTGGACCCGTCCTTCCTGGCGTCCTCCATGCTGAGCATCACGCCCAACTATGGCGTGCTGGCCGCGCCGTCCGACCCGGCGCACGCCAACGACGTCAAGCCGGATCACATCGACGCCATCCTCAGGCTGGCGCGCCGCCAGTACGACTACGTGGTGCTGGACGTGGGCCGCAGCCTGGACGCGGTCAGCATCCGCGCGCTCGATCACTCGGACCTGATTTTCCCGATTCTGCAAACCACGCTGCCCTACATCCGCGACAGCAAGCGCCTGCTCAACGTGTTCCGCTCGCTGGAATACGGCAAGGAGAAAATCCAGCTGATCGTCAACCGCCACGACAAGCACAGCGAGATCCGCCTGAAGGACCTGGAAAGCGCCTTCGATGCCGAAATCGCCTTCACCATCCCGAACAACTACGATGCCGCCGCCGCCTCGGTCAACCAGGGCGTGCCGGTGCTGCAGCTGGCGCCGAATGCGCCGATCAGCCAGTCGCTGGCCGAGCTGGCGCGCAAGCTGACCGGCGAGGCGGCGCCGGTGCAGCAGGGCGGCGGCTGGCTCGGCAAGCTGGGCCTGCGTAAATAACCAAGGAACGCATCATGAACACCCCTGCCATCTCCCTGCGCGAACGACTGGAAAGCACCGACGCGCGCGGCTCCGGTCAGCGCGCACAAGGCGGCATCGACAACCGCGCCTATCAGAAGCTCAAGCAGCGCCTGCACGCGGCGCTGCTGGACCGGGTCGACCTGGAGAGCATGCAGCGCCTGACGCCGGACCAGATCCGCGTGGAACTGCGCAATCTGGTCGAGAAGCTGCTGGACGAAGACGCGGTGGTCATCAACGATGCCGAGCGCAAGACCCTGACGCGCGACATCCAGAACGAGATGCTGGGCTTCGGCCCGCTGGAGCCGCTGCTGGAAGACCCCACCGTGTCCGACATCCTGGTCAACACCTACCGCCAGATCTACGTCGAGCGGCGCGGCAAGCTGGAACTGACCGACGTCACCTTCAGCGACGACGCCCACCTGATGAAGATCATCGACAAGATCGTCTCGCGCGTGGGGCGCCGCATCGACGAATCCAGCCCGATGGTCGACGCGCGCCTGCCGGATGGCTCGCGCGTCAACGCCATCATCCCGCCGCTGGCCATCGATGGTCCCATCATGTCGATCCGGCGCTTTTCGGCCGATCCGCTGCGCCTGGCCGACCTGGTGGCCTACGGCTCGATGACCGCCGACATGGCCGAAGTGCTGCAAGGCCTGGGCAAGGCCAAGGTCAACATCGTCATCTCGGGCGGCACCGGCTCCGGCAAGACCACCATGCTGAACGTGATCTCCGGCTTCATCAGCCCGACGGAGCGCATCGTCACGATCGAGGACGCGGCCGAGCTGCAGCTGCAGCAGCCGCACGTGGTGCGGCTGGAAACGCGGCCGCCGAATATCGAGGGCAAGGGCGAAGTCACGCAGCGCGCGCTGGTGCGCAACGCGCTGCGCATGCGGCCCGACCGCATCATCCTGGGCGAGGTGCGCGGCGCCGAGGCGCTCGACATGCTGGGCGCCATGAACACCGGCCACGAAGGCTCGATGGCCACCATCCACGCCAACACCCCGCGCGACGGATTGACGCGGCTGGAGAACATGGTGTCAATGGCGGCCGCCAACCTGCCCACCAAGGCCATGCGCCAGCAGATCAGCAGCGCGGTCGGGGTGGTGATCCAGGTTTCGCGCCTGACCGACGGCAAGCGCAAG
Organism: Duganella sp.; assembly: GCF_039595735.1. Lineage (NCBI taxonomy): Bacteria > Pseudomonadati > Pseudomonadota > Betaproteobacteria > Burkholderiales > Oxalobacteraceae > Duganella > Duganella sp. Next base: position 768,620 of record NZ_JBCNLB010000001.1, on the reverse strand, counting down.
GTGATGTCGATCCAGGAAGTCACCGGCATGGAGGGCGAGATCATCACCATGCAGGAAATCTTCGCCTTCAAGCAGACCGGCCTGGCCGACGATGGCCGCGTGCTGGGCCACCACACGGCCACCGGCATCCGCCCGCGCTTCATCGAGCGCTTGCGCAACTTCGGCGTCAACATCGGCACCACCGTGTTCGACCCATCGGGGCACTGATCATGGACTTGCGGCTGCTGCTGTTCATCATTCTCATCTTTGCCGCCGTGGCGCTGGCGGTGTGGGGCGCTTACACCGGCTGGAACAACGCGCGCGGTCCCGAGGCCGAGCGCATTGCGCGCCGCCTGCGCAACGCGATTGGCGACAGCGGCAGCGAACTGGCGGTGTCGATCACCAAGGAACGCACGCTGGCGCACGATCCCGGCATGCAGCAATTCCTGCTGAAGCTGCCGGGCATCCAGAAACTCGACCGCCTGCTGCTGCAAACCGGGCGCGCCATGAATGCGGCGCAACTGGTGGCGCTGATGGCCGGCTGTTTCATGATCGGCTTCATTCTCGCCAGCTCGCTGCGGCTGCCGTGGTTCGGCCGCCTGATGATGGGCGCGGCCGCCGCCGCGCTGCCGGTGCTGGAAGCCATGCGCGCCAAGCGCAAGCGCATCCTGCGCATCGAATCGCTGCTGCCGGATGCGCTGGACATGATGGGCCGCGCCATGCGCGCCGGCCACGCCTTTCCCACCGCGCTGAAGATGGTGGGCGAAGAGATTCCCGATCCGCTGGGCGCGGAGTTCCGCATCGTGTTCGATGAAGTCAACTTCGGCGTCTCCATGCCGGACGCGCTGATGAATCTCGCCATGCGCGTGCCCAGCACCGACCTGCGCTACTTCGTGATCGCGGTGCTGATCCAGCGCGAGACCGGCGGCAACCTGACCGACCTGCTGGCATCGATCAGCGCCATTATCCGCGACCGCCTCAAGCTGCTGGGGCAAGTCAAGGTCATGTCGGCCGAGGGCCGCATGTCGGCCTGGGTGCTGGGACTGATGCCGTTCGCGGTGGGGGCGCTGGTGTCGGTGGTGAATCCCGGCTCGCTGGAGGTGCTGTTCACCGATCCCGGTGGGCGCAAGATGCTGACGGTGGCGGCGGTGCTGATGGTGATCGGCATGCTGATGATACGCCGTATCACCACCATCCGGATCTGAGGGCGCGGCCATGACCATCATTCAAATCATGTTCCTGCTGGTGGTATTCATCGCCGTGTTTGGCGGCGTGGTGCTGGCGATCCGGCTGCTCACCGTCAACCCGGTCAAGGACCGGCTGGAAGCGCTGCACGACCGCAGCCAGGTCACGCGCAAGAGCGCCGTCTGGATCGAGGCCATCGTCAACCTGGCGGCGCCGCTGGCCAAGCTGTCGCTGCCGACCGAGGGCTGGGAAAACTCGCCGGTGCGCATGCGCTTCATCAACGCCGGCTGGCGCACGCCGTCCACGCCGGCGCTGTTCTTTGCCGGGAAAACCGGGCTGGCGGTGCTGCTGCCGCTGATCGTGTTCCTCTACCTGAGCAGCAAGGCGGTGGCCACCGACGGCAACGTCAAGATGTTCTGGATGGTGGTGGCCGGCGGCATCGGCTACTACCTGCCCAACGTGGTGCTCAACCACGTGGTCAAGACGCGCCAGCGCGACATCTTTGAATCGTTCCCGGATGCGCTGGACCTGATGACGGTATGCGTGGAAGCCGGCCTGGCGATGGACGCGGCGCTGGCGCGCGTGGCCAACGAGATTGGCCTGAAAAGCGTGGTGCTGGCCGAGGAGATGCAACTGGTGACGCTGGAACTGCGCGCCGGCAGCGCCAAGGACAAGGCCTTGCGCAACCTGGCGCTGCGCACCGGCGTGGAAGACGTGGACGCGCTGGTGACGATGCTGATCCAGGCCGACCGTTTCGGCACCAGCATTGCCGATTCGCTGCGCGTGCAGTCGGAACAGCTGCGCACCAAGCGCCGCCAGCGCGCGGAGGAACACGCGGCCAAGATTTCGCTCAAGCTGCTGTTCCCGCTGATCTTCTTCATTTTCCCCAGCTTGCTGGTGGTGCTGCTCGGCCCCGCGATGCTCAACCTGTACCGCAACCTGCTGCCCGCCATGGCCGGCACCAATTGACCCATCAGGAGACACCATGACCTTGCGCTGGATCGACCGTCTGACCGGCACTCTGCTTGCCCTGTTATGCGCCGTGCTGCTTGCCGCCTGCGGCGGCGGTGGCAGCGGCGGCGGCTGCACCACCATCGATCCCAACCGCGATCCGAACCTGCCGGGCTGCGGCGGCGCCACCACCCCGGTCACCAAGCCCGCCATCACCCTGACCATGACGGATGCCGCCGGCGCCGCCGTCGGCACGCTGGCGCCGGGCGCCAACGCCACCCTCACCGCGGTGCTGAAGGACGCCAGCAACGCGCCGGTGCCCAACGCCGTGGTCACCTTCAGCAGCACCGACAAGAACGCCGTGTTTTCGGCCGCCGGCGGCAGCGTGGTGTCCGACGGCAGCGGCAAGGCCGTGGTGCAGCTCAGCCCCGGCGCCGCCAGCAGCGCCGGCAATTACGTGATCACCGCCAGCGCCACCGTCAGCAGCACCGCGCTGTCGGCCAGCGCCAATTACAGCGTCGGCGCCGCTCCCGGCGCCACCGGCAGCCAGCTGACCTTTGTCTCGGCGCTGCCGCAGACGATAGCGCTCAAGGGCACCGGCGGCGCCGGCCGCCAGGAAAGCGCCACCGTCACCTTCAAGGTGCTGGACGCCGCCGGCAATCCGGTGGTGGGCCAGCAGGTCAATTTTGCGCTCAACACCACGGTGGGCGGCATCACGCTCAGCGCGGCCAGCGCCGTCAGCGGCACCGGCGGCCTGGTCACCACCACGGTGGCCTCGGGCAGCGTCAACACGCCGGTGCGCGTGACCGCCACGCTGGCCGGCGGCAGCGTCACCACCCTGTCCGACCAGCTGGTGGTGTCAACCGGCGTGCCGGAACAAAACAGCTTCTCGCTCAGCGCCGTCATCCGGAATATCGAGGGCGGGCAGTTCAACGGCTGCCCGGCGCCGGCCGGCACCACCATCACCGCGCGCCTGGCCGACCACTTCCACAATCCGGCGCCGGACGGCACGGCGGTCAGCTTCACGGCGGAAGGCGGCAGCATCGACGCCTCCTGCCTGACCGGCCTGACGCAAACCACCCAGCCCGACGGCAGCGTGGTCACCACCAAGGGCACGCCGGGCGAATGCAGCGTGCGTTTCTGCGCCGGCAATCCGCGCCCGGCCGACGGCCGCGTCACCATCCTCGCCTACGCGCTGGGCGAAGAGAGCTTCACCGACACCAACGGCAATAACCGCTACGACGCCGGCGAATCCTTCACCGATCTGGGCGACCCGTTCCGCAACGACCGCGCGGTCAGCGATGCCAATGCCAACGGCATCGATGACCTCTACACCATCAGCAACGCCGTGCGCTTCGCCGGCGAGCAGTACATCGACTCCAACGGCAACGCCAGCTGGGACCAGGGCGGCAACGGCGCTTATAACGGCGTGCTGCAAGCCACGCCGAGCCTCGGCACGGTGCACGTGCGGCAGTCGCTGGTGATGGTGCTGTCGAACAGCACGCCGGCGGTCAGCCTGTTGAGCAGCCCGACCGGCAGCGGCACGCTGGCGCTGGCGCATTGCACCGCCGGCAGCGCCTTCGCCAACGACACGCGCAACTTCAGCTTCGCCATCCGCGACAGCAACCCGACCGTGTTTGCCCCCAACCGCGCCGCGGCCCACGCCGGCGATCCACTGTGGCTGGCCGACCGTCCGGGCAATCCGCTACCGGCCGGCACCACCATCCAGTTCAGCACCTCCAACGGCAGCATCCTGGGCGGCACCACGTACACGGTACAGAACACCAGCAGCGCCGACTCCAGCGCCTGGGTCTACACCGTTTCCATGGTGAGCGATGCGGCGCAGGACGCGGCGCTCAACTGCACCAACACCATTGCCAGCGGCGCGCTGACGGTCACCATCACCACGCCTGGCGGCACCGTGTCGCGCGTCAGCTTCCCGGTGACGGATTAACGGTCATGGACGCGGCGCCCCCCCCCCTATGCCGACGGCCGGCTGCATGCGCGGCCGGATGTGCTGCGGCAGGTGGCGCACCAGCGCCAGCAGCCGCTGGAGGCAGGCACCCACCAGCTGTCGTTTGGCGATGGCCGCAAGGCCGTGCTGCATGTGCCGCCGGACGCCAACGCGCAGGGACGGCTGCTGCATCTGGTGCTGTTGCTGCACGGCGCCGGCGGCCAGCATGGCGGCGGCGATCATATCGCGCTGGCGCATGCGATCCGCCACGGCGCGCTGTTGCTGATTCCTGACGCGCAGGGCAGCAGTTGGGACTTTTTGCGCGGCGGCTTCGGTCCTGATCTGGCCTTCATCGACCGCGCGCTGTTGTGGACCATGCAGCGCTATGAGGTGGATGAACAGGCGATGGCGATTGCCGGCTTTTCCGATGGTGCGTCGTATGCGCTGTCGGTGGGATTGATGAACGGGCATATCTTCAACGACATCCTGGCCTTCTCGCCCGGCTTCATGGCGCCGTTGCGGCGCGAGGGGCTGCCGCGCGTGTTTGTCGCCCACGGCAAGGACGACAAGGTGCTGCCGGTGCAGCGCGCGCACGCCATCGCGGAACGTCTGGCGCAGGAGGGGTATGACGTGGCATATGAAGAATTCGACGGCGCGCACATCGTCTCGCCGCCGATTGCGCGCGCCGCGCTGCACCGGCTGGAGGACGAACGTCATTCCGTCGAAGGCCGGTATCCATAGGCCGCGTGCCTGCCAGCTCAGCATGGATTCCGGCTTTCGCCGGAATGACAAGGTTCAGGAGGTGGCTAAACACACGCGGTTGCGGCCTTCCGACTTGGCCACGTACAGCGCCTTGTCGGCCGCCTCCACCAGCATGCTGGCCAGATGCACGCCGCGCTTGGGCGAGATGGTGGCAACGCCGGCGCTCAGGGTCACCTGGCTAAACGGGCTGCCGCCATGCGGCAGCTGCAGATTCTCCACCGCATCGCGGATGCGCTCCGCCACCGCCTGCGCGCCGTTGATGTCGGTATTCGGCAGCAAAATGCCGATCTCCTCGCCGCCGTAGCGCGCACTCAGATCGCCAGGCCGCTTGGGCGTGAGCGCGCGGATCAATTTGCTGACCGCGCGCAGCACCTCGTCGCCGGCGCTGTGGCCATACACGTCGTTGTACTGCTTGAAGTAGTCGACATCGATCATGATGAAGGCCAGCGTATCCTCGTGGCGCGTGGCGCGGCTGAATTCATTCCCCAGCGTGACGTCGAACTGGCGCCGGTTGGCCAGCCCAGTCAGGCCGTCCTGCATGGCCTGGCGCTCCAGCGTGCGGTTGGCGCTTTCCAGCGCATCGCGCGCCTTGCGCAGCTCGGCCTCGGCCTGCTCGCGCAACTTGATCTGCCCCACCAGCCGCTTGCCGAAAAAGCCGATCAGCGCCGCCAGCACCACCACCCCGATCGAGCGAGTGAAGGTGTCGCGCCGCCAGCGCTCCAGCATCTCCTCGCGCGAAATGCCGGCCGTGACAAACAGCGGATAGTGTTCCAGCGAGCGGAAATTATGCATCCTGATCTCGCCGTCGTGGAAGGACTGGAAGAACGCGCTGCCGGCGCGCACGCCGCCGGACATCCGCGCGTAGTGGCGATATAGTTCGCTGTCGCGCATGCTGCTGCCGACACGCTCGCTGTCGAACGGCTTGCGCAGCATCAGCACACCGTTGTTGCCGACCAGCGCCAGCGCACCGCGCGCGCCGACATCAAAGCTCTGGTAGAAACGGCGGAAGTATTCGATGTCCAGCGTGGCCAGCACCACGCCGCCGAAACTGCCATCGGGCTTGTTCAGGCGGCGCGACACCGGCATGATCCACTTGCCGGTGGAGCGGCTGATCACCGGGTCGCCCACGTGCGGATGGCGGTCCGGGTGGGTGCGGTGGTGGATGAAGTATTCGCGGTCGGCGTTGTTGTAGGCCTGGCTGAGCAGGCCGCGTGAATTGACGATCCAGCGTCCCTGCTCGTCGTAGACGAACAGGCCGATCAACTGTGGCAGATTCGCCACCTGCGCCACCATCTGCTTTTGCAGCCGGGCCAGCGTCTGGGCATCCTGGCCGTCGGTTTCGATGCGTTCCACGATGTCGGCCAGCGCGGTGTCGGCGGCCTTGATGGTGTCGTCAGCCTGCTGCGCCATGGCGCGCGCCACGTTGGCGCCCAGCCGCTCCATCTCCTGCAACTGGACGCTGCGCGCATTCAGGCTGCGCCAGACGTCGATCACGACCAGCGACAGGCAAACCACGCTGACGAACACCGTGGCCCAGAAGGTGATGGAAAAGCGCTTGTACATGGCTCTATGCAGGGCGTGGCACTCCCTGCTTTATACCGCAAAACTGCCCGGCTGTAACGATCAGCGCAACGACAGCATCGGTTGCAGCTTTTGCCACGCCAGGTCCGGCGTCAGCTTGACCATGCAATCCTGGTGGCCCAGCGGGCATTCGCGCTGCTTGCATGGCGCGCAATCAAGACGCAATGACAACGATGCCGCCATGTCGGAAAACGGCGGCGCGTGATCGGGATCGGTGGGGCCGTACAGCGCCAGCACCGGGCGGTTGAGCGCCGAGGCAATGTGCAGCAAGCCGGAATCGTTGGCCACCACGGCGGCCGCGCGCGCGATCAGGGCGATCGCCTCCGGCAGGCTGGTGGCGCCGGCCAGGTTGAACACCGCCGCATCGGCCGGCAAAGCTGCCGCCACTTCGGCGCAGGCTTCCTGATCCTTCGGAGAGCCGAGCAGCGCGATCTGGGTGGACGGATCGCGCGCCAGCACCTCACGCGCCAGGCCGGCAAAATGGCGCGCCGGCCAGCGCTTGGCGCCGCCGAATTCCGCACCGGGCGCCATCGCCACCACCGGCCGCGCCGGATCGATGGCATGGCGCGCAAACACTGCCGCGATCTGCTGCTCGCCGGCCACCAGCTTTGGACGCGGCAGCGCCGCGCGCAGGCCCGGGCCCTGCACCGTCACCGGCGGCTTCGCCAGCGCCGCGTAGAACGCCACCATCGGCCGTGGCGGCACTTCATCATGGTGCATCACGTTGATCATGCCGTAGCGGCTTTCGCCCTTGTAGCCGACCCGCTGCTTGATCCCCGCCAGCCACGGGATCAGGGCGTACTTGATGGTGTTGGGCAGGACATAGGCATCGGCGTAGCCGCGCTTGCGCAGCAGGCGCGCAAACTTCCAGCGCTGCTTCAGCTGCAGCGCGCCGTGGCGGAACGGCGTTTCCAGCACCTCGTCCACTTCCGCCACCTGCTTCCACACCGCCGACACGGCCGGCGGCGCCAGCACGTCGATCGGCCGTTCCGGATGGGCCGCGCGCAGCAGCTGCAACAGCGGCTGCGCCATCACGGCGTCGCCGATCCAGTTGGGGGAAATGATCAGGGTACGCAATTCACTCACTGTGCTTTCTCCTTCGCGTTCAGGCACAGTCCCGCCAGCAGGAACAGCATCATCGCGTAAAACATATTGCTGCGCACCGACCAGAAGATCACTTCCGTCAGGCCGAAGCTAAAGTAACTCAACACCAGCAGCATGCCGGCCAGCGCCGGCGCATTCAGATGGTCGCCGCCGTTGTGCATCTGACGGCGGAAGAACTGGAATGGCACCACCAGCGTGGCGCCCCACGCCAGCAGGCCGGCCACGCCGCCAAACACCAGCGCCTGCAGGATGTCGTTATGGAAGTGCTCGAACTGCAGCACATACGGATGCGCGCGGCCGCTGTCGACCAGTTCCTGCATCTCGGCCTTGACGGTGGGGATGCTGGCGCCCAGCAGCGGATGACGCTCGATCAGCTGCAGCGCGCTGCGCCACAGCTCCAGCCGGATGCCGACACTGGTGTAGGTCTGGCCGCCGCTGAAGTATTGCTGGACGTCGCTGATGCCCTCGTCGACGCGCTCGCGGGCGCCGGTCTGCGGGATGAAATAAGTGCTCACCACCAGCCCCAGCGCCAGCACCGCCAGCCCCTTGCGGAAGCGCCCGCGCAGCACATGGCCGTAGCGCACCAGCAGCACCATGGAAAAAGCGATGGCGACCCAGCCGCCACGGGTGCCGCTGGCGATCGAACCGGTGAAGCCGGCCAGCGCGCCCAGCGCCGGCCACAAGGTGCTGCGGCCGCTGAAGTCCAGCGTCGCGGCCAGGCACATCAGGCCCATGCACAGCATGATGTCGCCAAAAGTGATCGAGTTGATCAGCCCGCCAGGGCGGTCAACCCCCATGACCCAGCGCTGGTAGGCAATGAACACGGCGCCGGCCATGGCGCCGGCAATCAGTCCCCACCACAAGGCCTTGCGGCTGGGGCGGCAGGCCAGCACGGTCAGCATGACGGTGCTGGCGGCCAGCATGCGGATCGGCTTTTCCAGGTCGCGCAGGCGGCCGTCGCCGCTGAGCAGGCCCAGCAACAAGGCCAGCACCAGCACCGAGGCGAACGCTACCAATACGCCGCGAATCTCAGTAAGATGGCGCAACAGGACCGGCCAGCCCTGGCGGCGATACACCAGCGCCGTGATCAGGAACGCGAAACTGCACAGGCCGACCCCGAAGCGGGTAATCAGCAGCAGGAAGGGAAAGGCAAAGATCAGGCTGTGGATAAAGACAGTGCTGGCAGTGGACTGGGGTGAGGTATTATTCATTCATATTATCGTTTATTGCAAAAAAGCAATCCGCTACCGCTCGCTATGTCATCCGTTCTTATTTCCGTCGTCATTACCACCTACAACCGGCCGGATGCGCTGACTGCCGTCGTGGAGGCCTGCTTCGCGCAGGACGACCTCGGGTTCGAAATCATTATCGCCGATGACGGCTCCGGCCACAACACGCAGCAGGCGGTGGCCGCGCTGCAGGCGCGCGCGCCGGTGCCGCTGCGCCATGTGTGGCAGGAAGACCTGGGCTTCCGCGCCGCCCGCGCACGCAACCTCGGCACGCTGGACGCCAGGGGCGAGTACATCATCTTCCTGGACGGCGACTGCGTGCCGCAGCGGAATTTTATCAGCCAGCACCGCAAGCTGGCGCAACGCGGCCACCTGGTGCAGGGCAGCCGCATCTTGCTCAATGAACAAGCCACGGCGCGCGTGCTGAGCCAGCACCTCGACCTGCAGGCGCTGGGCACCGCCGACAAGCTGGCCTGGCGCCGCAGCGGCGCCCTCAACAAGGTGCTGCCGCTGCTGTTCACCCTGCCGGACGTGGGCCGCACCAGCCGCCGCTTCACCTGGCGCCGCATCAAGAGCTGCAACCTGGCCGTGTGGCGTTCGGACCTGGAACTGGTGAACGGCTTCGACGAAAGCTTCCTCGGCTGGGGCCACGAGGATTCCGACCTGGTGGTACGCCTGTTCAACGCCGGCGTCATGCGCAAGGACGGCGCCTACGCCACCGAAGTGATCCACCTGTGGCACCGCGAAAACGCGCGCGACCAGGAAACCAGCAACCGCGCCACCGTGCTGCAGCGCGCGGCCGACCGCACCGTGCTGGCGGTGAAAGGATTGCGCGCATGAAGCCGCAGCTGCCGGACGCTCCGCTGCTGAGCATCCTGGTGCCGGGTTATAACGTCGAACGCTTCATCACCGACTGCCTGGAACACATCACCGCCCAGATGCAGCAGCACCACGAGCTGATCGTGGTGGACGATGGCTCCACCGACCACACCGTGGCGCGCGTGCGGGCGGTGCAGGCGGCGCACCCGCGCCTGCGGATCCGGCTGGTGGAGCAGGCCAACCAGGGCATTGCCGACGCCCGCAACCGCGCCCTGCTGGAAGCCCACGGCGAATACATCCTGTTTGTCGACAGCGACGACCGCCTGCTGCCGCGCTCGCTGGAAGCGCTGGAACGCGTCATCCATGACAAGCGTCCGGACGTGATTGCCACCGCGCTGCGCTTCTGGCATCCGGATGCGCCGGACAAGGACCGCGACGTTTTCATGAGCTATGCGCCGGAGCAGACCATCACCTGCCAGGACGCCATCCTCACCTCCTTCTTCAACGACCGCCACATGTACGTGTGGTGCAAGGTATTCCGGCGCGAGATCTACGCCCAGGAAGCCATGCCGCTGTTCCCCTCGCGCCGCTTGTTCGAGGACGTGGCGGTGGTACCGCGCCTGCTGCAGCGCTGCCGCAGCCTGGTGTATCTGCCGCATGTGCTGCTGGCCTACCGCCAGCATCCGGTCAGCATCACGCGCGTGATCAGCGAGCAGTGGTGTGTGGATTTTGCCTCGGCGCTGGCGGCGGTCAAGCCGCACTTCGAGCGCGCCGGCGTGAGCGCGGCGGTGCGGGCGCAGTTTGACGTGGCGGTATGCCACTTCTACATCGGCATGGTGAAAAACTCCTACCAGCTGCCGGCCGCCAAAGGCAAGGCCGTGCGCGGCAAGGTGCGCGGCATTTTCCTCGACAGCCTGTTTGCGCCGCCGCAGCAAGTGCTGGCCGGGATGGCCGGCGCCGGCCGCCGCGACGCCCGCACCGCGCGCCAGGTGCAGCGCGCGCTGGACGGCAACCGCTGGTTCCACTTCCAGCAAAGCGCGGTGCGCAAGCTCAAGCTGTGGCAGCGGCTGGAGCGCACCCGCGCGCTGCTGCGCCGCTAACCGCAAACTCCGGGGTCAGGTCCGCCATTTCTACACGAGCCCAACCGTAGGCAGGCCTACGGTTGGGCTCGTGTAGAAATGGCGGACCTGACCCCGGATTACTGGTCCAGCATGCTGATGCGTACCAGGTCGGCCACGTTGTCCACGCCCAGCTTGCTCATCAGGCGGGCTTTGTGCACTTCCACCGTGCGCACGCTGATGCCCAGCGCCGGGCCGATGTCGCGGTTGTGGCGCCCCAGCACCACCAGTTGCATCACCTCGCGCTCGCGCGGGGTCAGTTCGTTGAGCAGGCTGGCGCTGTGCTTGCGGCGCTGCTGCTCGCTCTGGTTGGCGCGGGCGCGCGCCAGCGCTTCGTCGATGGCGGCAATCAGCTTGATGTCGTCAAACGGCTTTTCCAGGAAATCCACGGCATCGGCCTTGAAGGCGGCGCGCGCGGTGCTGACGTCGCCGTGGCCGCTCATCACCACCACCGGCAGGCGGCAGCCGCGCGTGCGCAGCTCGCGCTGCAGACTCAGGCCATCCATGCCCGACATGCGGATGTCCACCAGCAGGCAACCGCTCCAGCCGGCCTGCCAGCCCTGCAGGAAGGCCTCGGCGCTGGCAAACACGGCGGTGCGGTAGCCGCGCACACCCAGCAGCAGCCCCAGCGCATCGCGCACGGCCGGGTCGTCATCGACAATGAATACGGTTAAATCATGCTGCAACATAGTTTTCCTGCCCTTCCACTACGCGGCGCGCCAACGGCAGCGCCATCTTGAATATGCCGTGATCGCCCACCTCGGCCCAGAGCGAGCCGCCATGCGCTTCCATGATGGCCCGGCTCAGCACCAGACCCAGTCCCATGCCGCTGGCCTTGGACGAGACAAACGGCTCAAACAGGCGCGCCGCCAATTCCTCCGACACGCCCTTGCCGCTGTCTTCCACCGTCAGCTGCAGGCAACTGCCCTTGCCCCAGCGCTTGCTGTCAAGCTGCTGCGCCGACACCGTGATGCGGCGTGCGCCCTCGGGCTGTTCCTGCACCGCGTCCAGCGCGTTGGCCAGCAGGTTGCGCAGCACCAGTTCGATCTGCAGGCGGTCGGCCAGCATCGCCAGCTGCGGCATGTCGTCCACCTGCAGCGTCACGCCATGCTCACGCAACGGCACGTAAAACTGCTGGCTGACGCTGGATACCAGCTGCCCCGCGTCGACCGGCTCCAGCTTCATGGCGCCGGTGCGGAAGAAATCGCGCAGGCGCCGCACCACGTCCGCCGCCCGTCCCGATTCCGCGATCATGCGCTGGATGGTGGTTTTCAGCATGTCGCCGCCTTCCCCGCGCTCCACCAGAAACTCGCACGCCTTGCCGTACGCGGCCAGCGCGGTCAGCGGCTGGTTCAATTCATGCGCCAGCGCGGCGGCCATCTCGCCGGCCGCCGCCAGCCGCAGCGACTGCTTCAATTCGTTCGACACCCGGCGCAGCTCATCGACCACAATGCCGATCGAAAACCCCACCAGCGCCAGCATGGCGTCCAGCATCTGCAATTCCGGCACCTCGATGTTGATCGCGTTATTCCACTTGACCAGGGCACCGATGGCCGCCTGCAGCACAAACACCATCAGCGCCGTGCCATACACCCCCTGCCGCGACGCCGCCCAGATCACCGGCAGGAACAGGAAATAGAAATGCTTGAATTCCGAGGTGGCGATGGTGCCAAACACCTTGATCAGCACCAGGATGGCCAGCGTCAGGTAACCCAGCGTTTCATAGCGCCACACCGTGGCGCGCAAGCGCTGCCGCCCCTGCGCGCTGGACAGCATCCACACCAGCGGCATCGACACCAGCATGCCCACCATGTCGCCAATGCCAAAACGCAGCACCACCGCCGCCCACTCGCCCGGCGGAATCAGCCCGGCCAGCGACAGCAGCGACATGTACACCACGTCGTTCAGCAATGCGCCCACCGTCAGGATCAACACCCACAGGAACAGGCGGTTGCGGCTGTCAAACACGCCGCTGCTGCCGAAGGTGCGCCGCAAGACCTCGCCGATCAGGCCATAGCCGACTGTCAGCCACAATGACAACAGCAAGGTCAGCGGCAGCCCGGCCGGCATGCCGCGCACCACCATCTCGGCCAGCACCAGCGCAATCCACCACGGCAGCGCCGCGCGCCAGCCGTACAGCAGCCAGCACACCAGACCCAGCGCCGGGTCCGGATTCCACGGCGTGATGTTCAGGCCATACAGCGGATCGATGTAGGTGGCCCAGTCAAACAACAGGTACAGGGCGACGAACGCCGGAAAGACCAGGTAACGGGGCAGAGGAGAGGCTGTCATACGGGCCGGTTTGTATCGCAATGTATCATTATGCGTTGCCCCAGCTCATCTTGCATTGCTTTTCGCAGTACGAGTAACCCTTAGCACAAGCGCCTATCCTCTATACAACAGTTCAATTATCGAAGCAGCAATTATTACGGGAAATCCGTAGATCTTTACCCCAATTTACATTGCGTTACATGGACACTACACTCGCGACTCGCTCACAAGGCTCCCTTTTGGAAGAGTTCCAATGTCGCAGTCCATCACCATCCGCGCCGGCGCGGCAGGCTTTACCGGCCTCAAACACCTGCGCGAGAGACTTAAACTGTCGTTGCGTGCCGCCCTGCACCACCGCGCCACCTATGGCTGGCTGCAACTGCTGAATTCCCATCCCATGTTTGCCGAGCTGGTGCAAGCCCGCCCGCGCCTGATTTACAAGATTTACCGTCCCTACCTGAGCAACACCATGCCCTGCGCCCAGCGCGTGGACGTGCTGCGCGAGCATTACCGCCACGTGTTGCGCTTCGGCCTCGGTCCGCTGACGGTGCGCGCCGCCCGCGCGGCGGTGCCGCTGGCCAGCATCGAAGGCAAGAGCGGCCTGCCCTATCGCCTGCAATTGCGTGCGATCGAACCGATGGAGCGCGAGGGCGAACTGGTGCTGCAACTGCTGCAGGGCAGCGAGCTGGTGTACAGCTGCGCGTTTTCCTTCGTCCACAGCGAACAAGGCATGCTGCTGGGCATCGGCTGCATGCAAGGCCCGCGCGGCGCGCACGGCCTGCAACTGATCAAGGACGCCACCCGCGAACTGCACGGCCTGCGGCCCAAGAACCTGATGGTCAAGCTGCTGAGCCAGATCGCCCACGACCATGGCTGCGTGGCATTGCGCCTGGTCAGCAACCGCAACCGCGTGGTGTGCGGCGCCACCCGCCAGGGCAAGGTGCATGCGGACTACGACGGGCTGTGGCAGGAACTGGGCGCGCTGCAGCGCGCCGACGGCGACTACCAGCTGGCCAGCGAGCCGATCTGCGAACCGGACCTGGCGGCAATCGCGTCCAAAAAGCGTTCGGAAGCGCGCAAGCGCCATGAGACGCTGTGCGAACTGGCGCAGGCGGTGGCGGTCAGCCTGCACGCGCCGCGCATGGCAGCCGTGCCCGCCTTGGCGGCGCTGCCGCCGGTGCCGATGGCGGAGGAAGAGGAGCAGTACGCACTAGCGTAAAGAAATCCGGTAACATGAGCTTTTCGTCCGAGGAGAAATACCATGCGCGTGGATATTTATTGCCGAGATGAAGCACAGGGCAAACACAGTTACCTGGCGGTACCGGAAGGCAAGCCGATACCGGAAGAAGCCACCAACACCGACTGGCACGCCGAGGCCCAGCACGTGGAAATCGACGACGAGCGCGACGAACTCCCCAAATACCACATCGAACATCCACTGGCGCAGATCGGCGCCAAGGGCTACGCCATTACCGGCGTCAGCGCGCAGTTCTGAGGCGCCCCGGCCTGGCGGCGCTCGGCGCAAGCCTGAGCGATAGAACGCCGACTCAGCATGGGTCCCGGCTTGCGCCGGGACGACGCTAGTATTCGACGGCCACTTCCCTTGCGCCCAGCACTTGCTGCAGCGCCAGCTGCAACTCGTCCGACGGCGCCACCCGCCAGGCCTCGCCCAACTGCAGCACGCAGCTGACGCCCTGCGGCTGGATGCGCGCGGAAATCGGCAAGCCATCAGCCTGGCGGTACGGCGCCAGTACTTCGGCCACCTTTTTCGCATCGACCGTGGTCGGCAGCGCCATGCCGAGCTGCTTGCCGTGCTTGACGCGCGAGCTGATGATGTCAAACACCTTTTCCGCGGAAATCCGCAGGCCGCCGGAGAAGCGGTCTTCCGACACCTTGCCGATCACCGCCAGGAATTCATCTTCCTTGAACATGTGCTTGTGTTCTTCAAACACCTCGGCGTAGACGGTCACCTCCACCACCGCGCTCTTGTCGTCCAGCGTGACGATCAGCAGCTTGCCGCGCTGGGTCATCTGCGGCCGGATGCCGGTGATCACGCCGCACAGCATGCGCGGATCGCGCGACGGCTCCAGGTCGGCCAGCTTGGTGCGGGCGAAGCGGCGCGCTTCCGGCGCGAAGGAATCGAACATGTGGCCGGACAGGTAAAAGCCCAGCGCGATCTTCTCTTCGGCCAGCTTCTGGCGGTCGGTGAACGGCGCGGCCTTCACATAATCCGGCGGCGGTTCCAGATCGCTGTCGTCGCCGCCAAACAGGCTGACCTGGTTGGCCGACTTGGCCTGCTGGTCGGCGTACTCCATCGCAAAGCCGACCGAGGCCAGCAGCACGGCGCGGTCCACGCCCAGGCAATCGAAGGCGCCCGAACGGATCAGCGATTCAATGGTGCGGCGGTTGATCTGCTTCTTGTCCACCCGCTTGCAAAAGTCGAACAGGCTGGTGAACGGACCGCCGGCGGTGCGCGCGGCAATGATGGCCTCGATCGCGTTCTGGCCGGCCCCCTTCACCGCGCCCAGGCCGTAGCGGATCTGCGTGACTTTCTTGCCGGTGACCGAAGGCGGCGGGCCATCCGGCACAAAGCGGAAGTCGGACTTGTTGATGTCCGGCGGCAGGATGGTCAGACCGCAGATATCGATCGCATCCTCGACCAGGATCTTCACCTTCTCAGTGTCTTCCATGGCCAGCGACATATTGGCTGCCATGAACGCGGCCGGGTGGTGCGCCTTCAGGTAAGCCGTGTGGTAGGACAGCAGCGCGTAGGCGGCGGCGTGCGACTTGTTGAAGCCGTAGCCGGCGAACTTTTCCATCAAGTCGAAAATCTCGTCGGCCTTCTCGGTCGACAGGCCATCCTTGGCGGCGCCGGCGCGGAAGATGGCGCGGTGCTCGGCCATCTCCTCGGCCTTTTTCTTACCCATGGCACGGCGCAGCATGTCGGCGCCGCCCAGCGAGTAGCCGCCGACGATCTGCGCCATCTGCATCACCTGCTCCTGATACACCATGATGCCGTAGGTTTCGGACAGAATCGACTCGGTGCGCGGATCGGGGTAGTCAAACTTCTCGCCGTGCTTGCGCTTGCAGAAGTCCGGAATCAGGTCCATCGGGCCCGGACGGTACAGCGCCACCAGCGCGATAATGTCCTCGAAGCGGTCGGGACGCGCATCCTTCAGCATGCCCTGCATGCCGCGTGATTCAAGCTGGAATACGGCGACCGTCTTGGCCTTGGTCAGCAGCTCGTAGGACGGGCGGTCGGTCAGCGGCAGCTTGGCCAGATCGAAATCGGCCTCGGCCGGATCGAGCGCCTTGATGTAGCGCACCGCGCGGTCGAGAATGGTCAGGGTGGTCAGGCCCAGAAAGTCGAACTTCACCAGGCCGACGGCTTCGACGTCGTCCTTGTCGTACTGCGACACCACGCCGGAATCGCCGGACTGGGTGTACAGCGGGCAGAAGTCAGTCAGCTTGCCCGGCGCGATCAGCACGCCGCCGGCGTGCATGCCGATGTTACGGGTGATGCCTTCCACCTGCTGCGCCAGATCCAGCAGCTGCGCCACTTCTTCCTCGTTCTGCTGACGCTCCTTCAGCATCGGTTCTTCCTCGATCGCCTCGGCAATCGAGACCGGCTTGCCCGGCTTGAACGGAATCAGCTTGGAAACGCCGTCGCAGAAGTTGTAGCCGAAGTCCATCACGCGGCCGACGTCGCGGATCGCGCCCTTGGCCGCCATGGTACCGAAGGTGGCGATCTGCGACACCGCGTCGCGGCCGTACAGA
Source organism: Duganella sp. (assembly GCF_039595735.1). NCBI lineage: Bacteria > Pseudomonadati > Pseudomonadota > Betaproteobacteria > Burkholderiales > Oxalobacteraceae > Duganella > Duganella sp. Next base: position 751,890 of record NZ_JBCNLB010000001.1, on the reverse strand, counting down.
TCCTTCACGTGCTGGATCACCAGCTCTCGCTTTTCCTGGCAGAAGTCAATATCGAAGTCGGGCATCGAGACCCGTTCCGGGTTCAGGAAGCGTTCGAACAGCAGGTTGTATTTCAGCGGATCGAGGTCGGTAATCTTCAGCGCGTAGGCCACCAGCGAGCCCGCACCCGAACCACGGCCCGGGCCGATCGGCACGCCATTGTTTTTGCCCCACTGGATAAACTCCGCCACGATCAGGAAGTAGCCCGGGAACTTCATCTTGATGATGGTGTTGTTCTCGAACTCCAGGCGCGCCTCATAGCGCGGGCGTTCCTTTTCGCGCCGCTCGGGATCGGGGAACAGCTGGATCAGGCGCTCTTCCAGGCCCTTCTTGGTTTCGGCCACCAGGAATTCATCGATGGTCATGCCCGGGGTCGGGAAGTTCGGCAATTGCGGCTTGCCCAGCGTCAGGGTCAGATTGCAACGCTTGGCGATTTCCACCGAGTTTTGCAGCGCGGCCGGCAGGTCATGGAACAGCTCGCCCATCTCGGCCTGGGTCAGGAAACGCATCTGCTCGTTGAAGCGCTTGACGCGCTTGGCGTTGGCCAGCATCTCGCCTTCCGCGATACACACGCGCGCCTCGTGGGCGATGAACTCATCGTGCGAAATGAACTGCACCGGATGGGTCGCCACCACCGGCAGGCCCAGCTTGGACGCCAGCGCCACCGAATGACGCACCTGCATTTCCTGGTTGGGCTGGCCGGCGCGCTGGATCTCGATGTAGAAGTGGCCGGGGAACAGCTGCGCCCACTTGCGCGCGTTCTGCTCGGCCAGGGCCGGATTGCCATTGTCGATGGCCATGCCGATGTCGCCGAAGTGGGCGCCGGACAGGGCGATCAGGCCGTTGGCCGGCGAATCGTCCGGCAACAGCGGATAGGTCTTGGCGGTCAGTTCCTGCAGCCACTCGGTGCGGATTTCAGCGCGGCCTTTGTACTGGTTGGTCAGCCAGGCTTGCGACAGCAGCTCGCACAGCTGCAGGTAACCCATGCGGTTCTTGGCGAACAACATCAGACGCGACGGCTTGTCGCGGTTCTCGTCATTGGTAATCCAGCAATCCACACCCACCACCGGCTTGATGCCCTTGCCGCGCGCCGCCTTGTAGAACTTCACCATGCCGAACATATTGGCCAGGTCAGTCACCGCCAGCGCGCCCTGCTGGTCCTTGGCGGCCTGTTTGACCAGGTCATCAATGCGCACCAGACCGTCGACGATGGAATATTCCGAGTGCACCCGCAAATGGACGAAAGACGGTCCCGCCGGTACCACTGCAGTGCTGGTCATTTCTTGTTGGTTTGCTACCATGTTCATAGGCGGGTTCAATACTGGATCAATAACCCCCTATTTTACCGCGCAGCGGCCAGGACCGGAGCGGCGGATCAGCGTATAATGTCGCCTTTCCCTTTTTTGTTCCTCACACCATCATGCAAGCTAATACTGCTTTACAAGCTGAAGCGCATGCTGGCGTTGCTCCGCACGTCAACATCGCCGCCTACAAATTCGTCACCTTCGACAACACCGAAGCGATGCGCCCGCAATACCAGGAAATCTGCCACCGCCTGGGCCTGAAAGGCACCATCCTGCTGACCCCGGAAGGCATCAATATGTTCCTGTCCGGTCCGCGCGGCCATATCGACGAATTCCTGGCCTGGGTGCGCAGCGACGCCCGCTTTGCCGACCTGGAAGTGAAGGAAAGTTTCTCGGCCGAGCAATCGCACAAACGCATGCTGGTCAAGATCAAAAAAGAAATCATCACCATGCGCATGCCGCTGATCAAGCCGGAAGAAGGCCGCGCGCCGTTCGTCGAAGCCAAGACCCTCAAGCGCTGGCTCGACAACGGCGTCGACGACCACGGCAAGCCGGTGGTCATGGTCGACACCCGCAATGATTTCGAAGTGGACGTCGGCACCTTCGACAACACGGTCGACTACCGCATCAAGAAGTTCACCGAATTCCCGGAAGTGATTGCCGCCCACAAGGACGACTTTGAAGGCAAGACCGTGGTGACCTTCTGCACCGGCGGCATCCGCTGCGAAAAGGCCGCAATCCACATGCAGAACATCGGCTATGACAACGTCTACCAGCTGGAAGGCGGCATCCTCAAATATTTCGAGGAAGTCGGCGGCGACCACTACACCGGCGACTGCTTCGTGTTCGACTACCGCACTGCGCTGAATCCGAAACTGGAACCAACCGAAACCGCCCAGTGCTTCAACTGCCGCGCCGTGGTCACCCCGCGCCAGCAGCTGTCGCCGGAGTATGTGGTGGGCGAGTCGTGCCCGCATTGCTACGGCAAAACGAACTAAAGCAGTTGCCGGCGCAGGCGCGCCTGCGCCGGCAGTTCAAACCAGCGATACAGGAAGTAAGCCGCCAGCAGGCTGGCACTCATGAACAGCGCGAAAAACCCGACGCTGTGATAAGGGATCGCCACACCGCGTGCATTGCACACCAGCGCCAGCGCCAGCTGGATGGGAAAGTGGATCAGGTAACTGGAATACGTCATATTGCCGGCCGCTTCGATCAGTTGCTGCCAATGCGGCGGCACGCGCAGATCGCGTGCCAGCAGGAACAACAGCGCCGGCAGATACGCCAGCAGGAACATCGGTGCCACCTGGTCGTGCGGCCTGTTGGCCAGCCACAGTCCCACTGGAGCGGCCAGCGCCGCCCCCAGCAAGGCATAGTTCAGTGCGCGCGACGACGCCCAGCGGCCATAAGCCACCGCCGCCATGCCGCCGGCAAAGAAGTAGGCCACCGCGTCCACTGCGGGAAATACCTGGCTGCCCCAGTGCCACTTGGCCAGCGTGCACGCCAGCAGCACAGCCGCACTGACCCAAACCGAACGCCCCAGCAGCCGAAGCACCACAAAGAACAGCAGGTACACCAGCACTTCCACCGAAATCGACCAGATTGGCGCGTTGAAGCTGTAGCCATCCTGCCAGCCCCAGTGACTGGCCAGGAAAAGATTCAGGACCAGGTGCTTGAAGTCGTTGTGCTGGTAGACGAAGTAATAGCCGCGCTGGGCGAAGTAGACCAATTGCAGTAGCCCGACCAGCAGCATGGTGGCGAAATGCAGCGGATACAGGCGCGAAAAGCGCAGCACAAAGAATCTGCCCGCGCCGATCGCACCGTCGGCAATCGCCGTGCGGTATTTCCAGAAGAAGATAAAGCCGCTGATGCACCAGAACACCTGCACGCCGTAAAAGCCGTAGCGGTAGAACACCAGGAACAGCCGGTACAACGGCTGTGCCTCGGTGACGAAATCCACCGGCTTGTCCGCCACGAAGGCGAAATGCTGGTAATGCCAGAACAACACCGCAATCGCGGAAATGAAACGCAGGATTTCCAGTCCCAGCAGTTTGCTCTGGCGCGCCGGCTGCATCGCGGCCTTATTCGAAATGCGCCGCCAGCAGGCGCACGTCTTCCGCCGACAACACCCCGGCCTCGGAACGCAGGCGCAGCGCGGCCAGCATGTAGGTATAGCGGGCTTGCGCCAGGTCGCGCTGGGCCGTGACCAGCTGGCGTTGCGCGGTCAGCAGGTCGAGGTTGATGCGCACCCCGCCCTTGATGCTTTGCTCGGTGGCGGTGACCAGCAGCTTGGCCGACTCCACCGCGCGCAGCAAGGCGTTGACGCGCGCTACGCTGCTGGTCACCTGGTTGTAATTGCGGCGCAATTCCACCAGGCTCTTGTCGATTTCGGCATCGAGGTCGGCCTGGGCCTTGCCGCGGTTGGCGGCGGCCTGACGCGTGGCCGCGCTCACCGCACCGCCCTGGTACAGCGGAACGGTCAACTGGAAGCCGACGCTGCGCACCTTGGTTTTTTCATCAATCGTGCTGGTGGTGTCGGAATCAAGCTTGCCGTAGGTGGCGGTCAGGTCCAGGCGGGGGAAGTGGCCGGCGCGCTGCTTGTTGATTTCCTGGCTGGCCACCTCCACGCCCTTGGTCAGGGCCTGAATGTCGGGGTTCTGCGCCAGCGCGGTTTTTTTCCACTCCTCGTAAGGCTGCAGGTCGGCGTTGGACACCTGGTAGCCGGGGCGCAAATGGTCCAGGCCCTTTACGTCCTCGCCCACCACGCCAGACAGCGTATCCAGCGCCGTCTTCAGTGCATCTTCCGCTTCCAGCACCGAGGCTTCGGCCAGGTCCAGACGCGAGCGCGTTTCCAGTTCGTCGGTGCGGGTGCCCTCGCCTTTTTTGTACAGCAGGGCGTTGACTTTCATCTGCTCGGCGTACATGTCGCGCTCAGTGCGGGCCAGCGCCAGCTGGTCTTCCTTGAGCAGTGCCTCCAGGTAGGAACTCACGACGCGCATGATGACTTCCTGGTTCTGCGAGGCGAACTGCGCTTCGGCCTGTTCGCTTTGCGCCTTGCCCTGCTTGTAGCGCGACCAGGCATCTACGCTGAACAGCGGCTGGCGCACCTGCACCGTGGCGTTGCGCGAGTTGTAATCCTGCGCCTGGGTCTTGCCGAAATACTCGATGGTATTGCGGTTCTGACTGCCGCTGTAGTTGATCGACACGCTCGGCAACAGCGACGAACGGCCGAGGATGCGGTTTTCCTTGCCGCCTTCCGCCTGATAGTAGGCGGAGCGGTAGACCGGATCGTTTTTCAACGCTGCTTCATACGCTTGCATCAGGCTCATGGCCGAGGCGTTGGCGCACAACAGCATGCAGCCTGCCGCCAGCGGCAACAGTTGGGATGGCTTGAACACTTAGTCCTCCGACATCGACGTTTTGGCGCGGTCGAAGACCGGCTTCAGCAGATAGCTCATCATGGTGCGTTCGCCGGTCTTCACGAACAATTCCACCGGCATGCCGGGCACGATGTTCAGCTTGTGCTCGGCAATCAGCCTGGCGCCTTCCGGCGTCACGCGCGCACGCACCTTGTAGTAGGGCTGGCCGTTGCGCTCGTCCACGGTGCGGTCGGCGGCCACCTGGATGATCTCGCCCGGAATGTGCGGCGTCTTGTTGGTGTTGAAGGCCGAGAAGATCAGTTCGGCCGGCAAGCCCACATGCACGCGGTCCACCAGGTTGACCGCCAGTTGACCTTCCACCACCAGCGCGTCCCCGGTCGGCACGATTTCCATCATCTTGGCGCCCGGCGCGACCACGCCGCCCTTGGTGAACACATTGCTGCCCACCACCACGCCATCGACCGGCGACTTCACGTCCACCGCGGCCACCTCATACTGCTGGCCCTGCAAACGGCCGGCCAGCGATTCGGCTTCCTTGTGCACGTCCGACAGCTGGCTGCGCACTTCCTTTTGATACTCCTGCAGGCGCTGGGTGCGGCGCAGATTGCTTTCCGCCACCTGGCGGCGGGCGCGCGCCAGATTGCCGACATCTTCCGAGATGGCGCCGCTGACCTGGGCGTAGGTACGCTCCAGTTCCAGCAGGCGCGAGCGCGGGATGTAGCCTTCCTTGGCCAGGTCGCGGCTGTTGTCCAGTTCTTCCTTCAGGAAGCTCAGCTGCGCCTTCTTGCTTTCACGCGATTCATCCAGGCCCTGGATTTGCGCGCTCAGGCCGGCGGCGTTTTCGCTCATGGCGGCCAGTTCGCTTTCCAGCGCCAGCTGGCGCGAGGCCAGCAGCTGGCGTTGCAGTTCCATGTTTTCCTGCACGCGCGGATCATTCTTGAACGGTTCCAGTTCCGGCGGGAACGGCACCGTCTTGCCGCCTTTCAGCTCGGTGGTCAGGCGCGCTTCGGCGGCGCGACTGACGATGTACTGGGCCAGCGTGGTGTTCATGGCCGAGCTGGCCTGCACATCGTTCATGCGCACCAGCACCTGGCCAGCCTTGACCACGTCGCCGTCGCGCACCAGGATGTCCTGCACCGTGCCGGCGCTCAGGTACTGCACCGTCTTGCGGTTGGTTTCCTTGGATACGAAGCCGGACAGGGGCACGCCCTTGTCCAGCGGCGCAAAGCTGGCCCACAACAGAAAGCCCAGCACGCCGCCCAGCACCACGATCCAGCCGACCTTGGCGTAGGCGCCCGCATCGGTATTCACTTCCAGTGGCGTGACGTCATGCGAAATGACATCGGTTGCCGGCTGCTCCGGCTTTTTAATGAGATTGCCTGCCATGTTTTACTCCTGATTCGTCGCGGCGCCCGGAGCGCCAGTCTGTGCGGCCTGCTGCGCGGCTTGCGCAGCCTGAGCCGCCTGCTGGGCGGCTTGCTGTTGCGCGGCCTGCTGGGCAGCCACTTGTTTCTGCTGCTGGGCCTGCAAGCCCTGCAACACTTCCTGGGTCGGACCGAAGGCGGCCACCGCGCCGTCGCGCAGGAACAACAGCTTGGTGGTGGCGCCGATGATGCTGGTGCGGTGGGTGATCAGCACCACCGTCTTGCCGCGCTGGCGCATGCCTTGCACGGCCGCCACCAGCGCCGCTTCGCCGGCGTCGTCCAGGTTGGAATTCGGTTCGTCCAGCACCAGCAGCGCCGGGTCGCCGTACATGGCGCGGGCCAGGCCGAGGCGCTGTTTCTGGCCGCCAGACAGGCCGCCGCCGCCATCGGCCAGCAAGGTGTCGTAGCCTTTTGGCAGGTGCAGGATCATGTCGTGCACCCCGGCGCGCTTGGCGGCCTCCACCACTTTCTCGGCATCGACCTCGCCAAAACGGGCAATGTTGTCTGACACCGTGCCGGCGAATAGTTCGATATCCTGCGGCAGGTAACCGAGGTTTGGCCCCAATTCCCCCTTGTTCCACTGATAGATGTCGGCGCCATCCAGGCGCACCTTGCCCATCACCGCCGGCCACACGCCCACCATCAGGCGCGCCAGGGTCGACTTGCCGGAACCGCTGGGGCCAATCACGCCCAGCACGTCGCCGGCCTGGATGGCAAAATGCACACCGCGCAGCACCGGCACGGTGACGCCCGGCGGCGAAGCGCTGACATTTTCCACCGACAGATTGCCCTTCGGCGCCGGCAGTTCCATGCCGGCCGGACGGGCCGGATTTTTTTCCAGCAGGGTACTCAAGCGCTCATAAGCGCTGCGGGTCGAGGACCAGCTTTTCCAGGTGGCGATCACCTGCTGCACTGGCGCCAGCGCCTTGCCCACCAAGATCGAGGCGGCGATCATCATGCCCGGGGTTAGCTTGCCTTCCAGCACCAGCAGGGCACCAAATCCCAGCACCAGCGACTGTTGCGACGATTGCACAAACTTGGTGACGGCATTGATGATGCCGGCCTTCTCGCTGGCCTTGGCCTGCAGGTTGAGGAAGCGCGAATGCAGCTTGAACCAGCGGTTCATCAGGTTGGGCAGCATGCCCATCGACTCGATCACTTCGGCATTGCGCAGGTTGTTGGTGGCTAGATTGCCGGCCGTGATGGCCATGGTGTTGGCTTCCGCCAGTGGCTCCTTGGTGGCGCGTTCGTTGACGTAGGCCAGCACGATCAGGATCAGCGTGCCGCACACCGAGAACACGCCCAGGCTCGGCTCGAATACGAAGATCACCGCCAGGTAGATCGGGAACCACGGGGCGTCAAAGAAGGCAAACAGGGCATTGCCGGTCAGGAATTGACGCAGATTGGTCAGGTCCGCCAGCGACTGGCCGGCGTTGCCGCCGGCTGCCTTGAGGTTTTGCTCAAAGGCGGCGGTATAGACGCGCTTGTTCATTTCCATGTCGAACTTGGCGCCGACCCGCACCAGCACGAAGGACCGCACCAGCTCCAGCACTGCCATGAAGGCGTAGCCGCACATCATCAGGATAGTCAGCATCAGCAGGGTGATTTCGTTGCGGCTGTTCAGGACGCGGTCGTAGACCTGCAACATGTAGATGGACGGCACCAGCGCCAGCAAGTTGATGATGGCGCTGAACACGCCGATGGTATAGAAGGTCCGCTTAAAACTGGACAAGATCGTCTGGATCTCGTTCTTGGCATTCACGAGTGTTTTCATAGCTTGGGCAAATGAAGGGGCGGCAAGGGCCGCACAAAGAGCTTCTTTTCAGAAAGACGAGACATTATCCCTCAATTCGCGCAAGAAATGTGATCTACGTCACAAATTTTTAGTGACGCCACACTTTTCCAGCTTAAAAGTAAAAAACCCCTGGCACCGGAGTGCAAGGGGTTTTTACCATCCACCCTGCCCGGCCAAGGCCGGACAAGATGGCACCAGGGTCAATTACGAAATGACGACCAGGGTGTGGTTGGTTGCGCTGAACGACGACTTGCTCAGGTCGACCAGGCCGGTGATTTTCACGATGACGTCGGTACCGTTGTCGAAGGTGGTGCCGTTGCTCACGTTGTCGATCACGTAGGTGTTGCCACCGATCTGGAACCACGATACGTCGCCGGTGTCGGTTGCAGCGATAGCGGCGTTGGCGTAATCCTGGAACACTGCGGTATCAGCCAGCGAGACTTTCGACGCATTGAAGTCAACTGCCGAAGCAGCAAACTTGATGATGTCGCCGGCGGTCAGGTCGGTGATGGTCGCGTAGCTGTTGACGTTGGTGGTAGCAGCGGCCACGTTGAACGTGTCGTTGCCAGCACCGCCGGTCAGGGTAGCCAGGTTGCCAGCCACGATCAGGGTGTCAGCGCCTGCGCCACCGTTCAGGGTGTCGCCGGTGCCAGCTGCGGTCAGGGTGTCAGCAGCGGTACCACCTTTGATGGTTTCAGCAACGGTACCGTTGGTCGAAGCCACCAGCTTGCCGGTCAGGGTCGACGCGTCCAGGGAGGTCAGCGCGACGTCTGCGGCTTCGCCGGTCAGGGTGACGTTGGCGTTACCGGTCACAACAACCGACTTGACCGAATCAGCATCCAGGCTCAGGGTGTGGGTGTTGATGGTCGAAGCGGTGCTGTCAGTTGCGGTAATGTTGATGGTTTCAACGTCCGCAGCTTTCAGGATACCGAAGTCGGTGTCAGCACCGTTTTTCAGTACCACGTTCAGCACGTCAGCGGTACCGGTGGCGTCGGCCAGTTGCACGTCCACGGCGCTGGTTGCGTCGCCAGCAGCGGTGGTCAGTTCAACGGTACCGGCAGCAGCCAGGTTCTTCAGGGTTTCGGTGAAGCCAGCAGCTGCACCAGCCGAGATGACGTAGCTGATGTTGTCCAGGTTAGCCAGATCAACGGTCAGGCTAGCAGCAGCTTGGTTCAGGCTCAGCTTCTCGAAGCCGTCGAACTTGGTAGCGAAGGTGTTGTTGGTCGAGTTGGTTGCAGCAACGCCCGAATCCAGCACCAGGGTGTCGGTGCCGTCGCCGCCCGACACGTTCGCGCCCAGGGTAAGAGCGGTGAACGCGGTCAGGTCCAGGGTGTCGTCGCCGGCGCCCAGGGTGATGGCTTTGGTCACGGTGGTGCTCGACACGGTCACGGTGTCTTGGCCAGCGCCGCCGGTGAAGGTGCCGACGGTACCATTGATCTTGATGGTGGTGTTGCCAGTGGTCGCCGAGGTGTTGACGCTGGTTGCGGTGGTCGCGTCATCCATGATCAGGCCAGCCGAGCCGGACACAGTCACGGTTTTCAGCGCGCCCAAGGCGGTACCGGTCAGATCGGCCACGCCAGCACCCGATACGGCCAGAGTAGCAACGGCAGCGCCGGTAGCGATGAAGGCCGAATCCGAAGTCACCGCCAGGTTCACGGTGGTGTAGGCGCCGCCCACAGCGATGGTGCCAGCAGCATCCACGCCCAGGTTGTCAACGGTCAGCGCCAGGGTGGTGGCTGCGGTGTTGGTCACAGTCACGTTGGCGTCGGTGTTGGCCACGTTCAGGGTGGTCAGCTTGTCCGAGACGATGGTAGCCGCGCCGGTGCCATCCAGGGTAACGGTGGTCAGCTTGCCGCCAGCGTCGTCATTGATGGTCACTACGCCACCAACCACGCCCAGCACGCCTGCAACAGCGTCAACTGCAGCGGTGCCAGCCACGGTGGTGCCCACGGTAGGCGCGGTGGCGGTACCGTTGTCAACGTCGATGACGGCGTTGGTGCCAGCGGTTTTCTCAGTGAACACCACTTTCGAGGTGGTGCCGCTGGTGACAACTGCGCCCGACGAGAAGTTTGCCAGTGTGCCGGTGTAGATACCATTGCCGGCAGCAGCCGAACCTTGGCCAGCGCCAGCAGCGATGCTAGCGAAGGCAGCAGCTACTTGCGCTGCGGTCAGGGCTTTCGAGGCGGTGAAGGTCAGGCCGTCGATGATCACGGTCTGGCCGGCGGTCATGGCAGCGAAGGTCACTTCGGTGGTCTGCTTGACAGCAGCCACGGCGTCCACGGCGCCAACAGCGGTCGCAGCAGCGGTTTGCACCACGGTCACGGCAGTTGCTTTACCGCCGCCGATGTCTACAGCGCTCTGGGTGATGGTGTGGCCGGTGGTGTCGGTCGCAGCAGCGGTCGCGTCCGAGGTTGCGGTCTGGATCACGGTGACGGTCGAGCCGCCATCGATGGTGATCGCGCCCAGGGTCGCGTCAGCGCCAGCAGCAGCAGCGCCGATCGAGGTCACGTTCACTGCGCCGGTGGCTTTGGTGATCTGGCCGATGTCGATGGTACCGGTGGCAGCGCCCGAAGCGGTAACCGACACGGTGGTGCCGCCGTCAACAGCGATGTTGCCGGTCGATTGCTTGGCGTCGTTCACCGAGATCGCGCCCTTGGCACCGGTGGTGGCGCCCAGGGTGATGTCCACGCCGGTACCGCCAGCGGTGGTGACCGATTGGGTCGAGCCGCCGTCGATAGCGACGTCGCCGGTTGCGCCGGTGACCGACACAGCGGTGGTGGCAGCAGCGGTGATGGTGGCGGTGGTCGCCTGGGTCACAGCGATGTTGGTCAGGCCGGTGATGCCGGTAGCAGCGGTCTGGTCGAAGCTGATGCCAGCTGCGCCGCGGAACGACAGATTCTCAACATTCTTGACAACCAGGCCGCCTGGCAGCGAGGTCAGCGCGTCCAGCGCCAGGATGTTCAGGGTGTCGGTGCCTGCGCCGCCGTCGATCGAATCCAGTGCGTTCAGGGTGTCGCCGGTGGCGCCGCCCTGGGTGTAGGTGCCGTTGAAGGTGTCGTTGCCGTTGGTGCCGGCGACGGTTTCAACTGCGGCGGTCAGGTTGGCGGTGGTGCCGCCGATCGAGCCGGTCAGCACGGTGCTGACTGCGGCCAGCACGGTGGTCTGGTAAGCAGCCACGTCGGTCGAAGCGGTGACGTCCTTCAGCAGGCCGGTTGCGGTGGCAACGGCAGCAGCGGTCGAGTAAGCGTTGATTTTTTCTGGGGTGTCCAGAGCGGCGGTGAAGGCGGTTGCCACTTTTTGCTTGTTCTGCACGGCTTGTGCATCTAGCAGGCCTTGGGCCGAAGTGTTGCTCAGGGCGCCTTCAGCGATGGCCAGCGCGGCGTTGGCGCGGCTCAGGGCGCCGGTTGCCAGGGCGTTGTACCAGAAGTCCCAGCCTGGGCCCAGATCTGGGGTGCGGCCGATTACGTTCTGGAATACCGCTACCAGGAATTTCGAAATGCCGATTGGGCTGTTGTCGGTACCGTACAGGGCGGTCGATTCGGCCGACGACGAGAAGCTGTTGATCAGCGCGTTCAGAGCAGGATTGCTACCCGATTGCACAGCGGCATTCAGTTCGGTGATGGTCTTCGGTGCGCCCATTGCATCCAGTTGGGCTTCGAAGTTTTGCAGACCGAAATAATCGGCTGGACGGCCGAAGTATGCAACGTACAGCTGTTGTACCACTGCTGCGTAGTCTTGTGCTGCCATGATTTGTAATCCTTTAAGTATGGTTTAAACCGAAAATTCTGCCGCCCATGCCACAAACAGCGCTGTCTGCAACGTGGGCACCTTTTTTGCAGAAGTGCGAAGTATATTGCCATACTAGGGATACGATGTTGTGACGGGCGTCACAAAACGCGGTTTTTTGTGCCGGAAACCACGGTTTTTTACACAATGTTGCAAGTGGGTTGCTCAAAGAATGGGCAAAAGCACGGTAAACGCAATTTTTGGTGAGAATTCACCGGGCGAAAATCGCGCGGTTTTAAAAACAAAACGCAGGCAAACTGCCTGCGTTTTTTAATGTCATATTTAATTCGCGTCTATGCTTATTATCTTTTCCAGGAGGTCGCGCCAATCACCGTGGTATTCGGGTAACTGGTGTTTTTGAATATGTACGCCGCCTCTTCCACATTAGGACCGGACAGGTAGCCGCGGATCTGCGTGGCCGAGTTAGAGGTATTGCTCATCACGCCTTTGTAATCGACCAGGCCGCGGCCGGAAATATCGTATTTGTCCACGCCGGACGATATTCCTAGATCGGTGGTAAATGAGCGGTCGACGAAATTAATACTCAGCTTGCCCGTATCGACCACCGCGCGCATTTGCGCGGCGCCCGGCTTTTGCACATAGGCTTCGCTATTGGCCAGGTTAAACGCCACTGTGCCTTCGGTCGGCATCACCAGCGTCGCGCCATTGGTGCGGGCGATGGCATAGTCCCCCACAAAGATTGGGGTTTCCACATTGTTGTTCTTGATGGCCGCCGGCATCACGGCGGCGCCGGCCACACTGGTCCAGCGGCCCCAGAACACTTCCTGGGCCTTGGGCGGCAGCGGCGCCGGCGGCTCCACCACCGGCGGCACCACCACCACTGGCGGCTCCACCGGCGGCGGCGTCACCACCACCGGCGGCGGCAGCGCGCTGTCGACACCGTTGTTACCGGTGGACTGGCCGGCCGGCCGCAGCGCATCGAGCGACAAGTCGGAACGGCGTGGATCGAGGTTGACCTGGGCCGGAGTCAGCACGGCCGCCTGGGTGACCTTGCCGACCGGCTCATCCGCCCGCGGCTTCTCGCTCTGGTCGGGCGCCAGCGCCGGATTGTTCAGCAACTGCGGCGTCTGCTGCCCGCGCTGCACCTGCAACAGCAACCCGGCCTGGCCGGCAAACAGCTCGCGGCTGGCGCGGCCCTCGCACGGGCCGACGCCGGACGCCACGCAGCTGTCCGAGAACGGGCTCATCACCACACCGCCGGACATCACCTGCACGCGCGAGGTCTGGCTGTCGGTGTAGACCACAAAGTCGGTGCCGCGCACGCCGATCGCGGCCACCGGCGTGTTGAAGCGGAAATTCTGGCGCGCCTGCTTGACGCCGTGGCCGGAAATGGCGCGCGCCACCCCCTGCGACAGTTCCAGCTTGACGCGGGTATTGCCGGGATTTTGCTGATCGATCTGATACGCCACCACCCGCGCCTTGCTGTTGGGACGCAAGATCAGGAAGCCGCTGTCGACCGTTTTGACATAGATATAACCATCCGCACCGGTAGTCAGGTCGTCGCCTTCCTGCACGGCAGCGTCCAGCACAGCCGCGCGGCCGCCAACCTGGGTTTGTCCGGTGACGAACACCACCCGTCCGGCCTCGGCCGCAAAGGCCAGGCTGGCGGACAACAGCAGGATGGCGCCGATGGTATAGTTGCGTAACATAAATTTCTCCTTATGCCGTATTGTCCGCTGAATCCGGCATAATTCCGTGATCGGCGTCACATCTTACAACTATTACAGTCTGTTACAAAGGTGGGGACACGGGCTACTCCCACCACGCTGATACGGTTATACTAGTGCTTTTAGGCATGTTGTATTTATAGCAGCACCCCTCCGGCGTGCCGGTTTTTCCCCTTATCCATGACCAGACCGGTACACCACAGCGCCCGCCTCACCACCCAGCTATTGCGCAGCCTGATCGCAGGCGCAGCCATCGCGCTGTGCCTGCTGCCGCAGCTGCCTGCGGCGCCAGCCTGGTTGCACGCCGGCGACGAATGGCTGCGCGACCGCTTCCTGCGCCTGCAGGCCAGCACCCAGCCGGACAACCGCATCCTGGTGGTCGACATCGATGAAGCCAGCCTGGCCGAACAACCGTGGCCGTGGCCGCGCAGCCGGCTGGCCGACCTGATCGAACTGTTGCTGGGCGCCGGCGCCAAGGGCGTGGCGCTCGACATCCTGCAGGAAAAACCGGGCGACCCCGGCGGCGATGCGCGGCTGGCCATGCTGGCCCAGCACGGCCCGCTGGTGCTGGCGCAAATGTTCGACTACGTGCCGCGCCGTCAACCGCTGGCGGCCGGCCAGCTGGGCGGCGGCCAGCCCGCGCCCACGCCGGGCGCGGCGCTGGTGGCCAGCGGCTACCTGGCCAACCATGCCGGCCTGGCGGCCGCCCGGCACATCGGCAACATCGGCTTTGTGCCGGACCCGGACGGCATGCTGCGGCGGGTGCCGATGAGCACCTGGTTCCAGGGGCGCAGCTACCCCACCCTGTCGCGCGCCCTGCTCGACTGCTGCGCCGGCGGCCCGGCCCTGCCGCCACCGCAGGGAGCGATGCGCGTGCCCTACCGCCGCAGCTTGGCCGCCTACGACGTGGCCAGCGCGCGCGAGGTGTTGAACGGCGCGCTGGCGCCGGCCGACGTGGCCGGCCGCCTGGTGCTGATCGGCTCCTCCTCGCTGAGCATCGGCGACCGCGTGGCCACGCCGCTGGATGAATCCATGCCCGGCCTGGCGGTGCACGCAGCCATGCTGAGCGCTCAGCTGGACGCCCAGGCCGGGCTGGCACCCGCCCCGTGGCCCGGGCGCCTGCTGGCCGTGCTGTACACGCTGGGCGTGGTGCTGGGCGTCAGCTACGCCCTGCCGCGCCTGTCGGCGGCGGCCAACACCGCGCTGCTGATGGGCAGCGCGCTGCTCTGGCTGGGGCTGGCTTACCTGATCACCCCGCACGACCCGCTGCTGGCGCCGGCCGCGCCGCTGCTGTCCATTCTGGTATTGCTGACGCTGGCCGTGCCCTTCCACTGGCAGCAGGCGCAGCAGCGCTCGCGCCAGCTGCTGGGCACCCTGCGCCAGTATGTGGCGCGCGATGTGGTGGACGAACTGTTGCGCAGCGACCTGCAAGATCCGCTGGCGCCGCGCCTGCTGCAGGTGACCACCCTGATTGCCGACATGCAGGGCTACACCAGCCAGGTCGAGTCGCTCTCGCTGGACGAGGCCGCCCGCCTGACCACCGACTTCCTCGACTGCCTGACGCGCCCGGTGCTGGCCATGCACGGCACGCTCGACAAATACACCGGCGACGGCCTGGTGGCGTTCTGGGGCGCGCCGCTGCCCAACCCCGAGCACGCCGACCTGGCGCTGGACGCCGCCCGCCAGATCCTGCAGGAAGTGGCGCGCTTCAGCGCCCGCCGCGCGCAGCGCGGCCTGGCGCCGCTGCGGGTGCGCATCGGCATTGAAAGCGGGGCCGCCATGGCCGGCGACTATGGCACCAGCGCGCGCAGCATTTATACGGCGGTGGGCGACAGCGTCAACACGGCAGCCCGCCTGGAACAGGCCGCGCGCGACTTCCCGCACGACGTCATCATCGGCGCCGGCACGGTGGCGCAAGCGCGCCGCCACCAGTTCATCGCGCTGGGCGAACACCACCTGCGCGGCAAGGAAAAACCGCTGCAGCTGTACACGCTGGCGCCGGAGGCGGCCGCATGAGCGCGCGCTGGCGCCTGCTGCTGCCAGCCCTGCTGCTTGCCCTGGCGGCAGGCATGGCCACGGCCGCGGACAACGACGCCGCCGGCGAGGCCCCGGGGCCGCAGGAAGAGCTGTACCAGGCGGCCTTGCGCGCGCTGGCCGAGGGCCGCCCCAACGACGCCACCGACATGCTGTCGCGCCTGATCGAGCAGCAGCCGCGCCACGCCGGCGCCTGGCTGGAACTGGCCATCACCCAGTGCGATCTCGGCAACGCCGACGAGGCGGAACGCCTGTTCCGCCAGATCGAGCAGCGCTTCAATCCGCCACCCGGCATCCTGGAGGTGATCGCCACCCACCGCGCGCGCGGCTGCCAGCGCCTGGACAGCGTGCGCCCGGCCTCGTGGCAGCTGGCGGTCGGCCGCGGTCACGACAGCAACGTCAACCAGGGCACCTATAACTCCAGCTTCACCATCGGCGGTACGCCGGGCGAGCTGACGCCCGAATTCCTGCCGCACGCGGACAGCTACCAGGCGCTCAGCGCCTCCTACGTGCGCCCGCTCAACGCCGTCGGCAGCATGGCCATCGTCCAGCTGTACGACCGCCGCAACGACCACGAGCACAGCCAGGACAGCGCCTCGGTGCTGGCCGGGGTGGAACACGCGTGGACGCTGGGCCGCTGGCGCGCGCGCGCCACCGGCGCCTACAGCGCCATCACCCTCGACGGCAAGCTGTACCAGCGCCAGGAACAGGTGCAGCTGCGCGCCTCGCCGCCCGTCACGCTGCCGGACAAGCTCGATTTCGCGGCCATGCTCAACGTCAGCCACGTCAGCTATCCCTCGCGCCCGGCCTACGACGGCAACACGCTCGAGCTGGGCGGGGTGCTGAGCTACCGCGGCAAGGCCGACCAGGGCCAGTTCATCCTCAGCAAGCTGCACGACAATGGCAGCAGCGCACGGCCCGGCGGCAACCGCGACGGCTGGTACGCCAGCGCCCAGTGGTACACCGTGCTGGGGCGCGACCTGTATGGCGAGGCGGCGCTGAGCCAGCAGTTCTGGCGCGGCAGCAGCGTGTACTCGCCCGACCTGGTGGACATCGTGCGGCGCCAGCACACCACCAGCGCGCGCGCCGCGCTGCAATGGTATTTCCGCCAGAATCTCAGCCTGCACCTGGAAGGGCGGCTGGTGCGCAACCGCGAGAATATCTCGCTGTTCGAATATAATAGTCGCGCGCTGCAACTGAGCTTGCGCTGGGATAATTTCTGAACGCCCCGCCGCCGCGCGCGACCGCTCAACCATGACCACGACCAAGAAAAAACAAGCTGACGCCATTGCCGACGAACTGGTGACGACCGCCCCGCCCGGTCCGGCGGGCGCCGACGCGGCCCTGGAGCCGGGCCAGGTCAACCTGCAGGTGCACTTGCGCAAGATCCCCCTGCTGGCCGAGCTGAGCGAGGAGGAAATGCAGCGCGTCAAGGCCGACATGCGCATCCGCCAGTACGCCAAGCGCGAGGTGGTGCTGCAAAAGGGCGCCTCCGGCGACAGCCTGCTGTTCCTGCTGAGCGGTTCGCTGCAGGTGGTGGACATCACCGAGGACGGCCGCGCGATCGGCCTGCGCATGCTGGCGCCGGGCGACTTCTTTGGCGAGATTGCCGTCATCAACGGCTCCATGCGCTCGGCCTCGGTGGTGGCGCTGACCCCGGTGCTGGTGGCGCTGCTGCCGCGCCAGACCGCGCTGCACCTGTTTGCCCACTCGCCGTCGGTGGCCAACCACATGCTGCGCTTCCTGGCCGCCAAGGTGCAGCGCGATTCGGAATTCCGCGCCCTGCTCAGCATCCACAACACCTCGCGCCGCATCTACACCTTCATCGACCTGCTCAAGGAAAAGAAGGAAGGCGACCTGCACGTGGTGGAAAACCTGCCGACCCACCAGGATATCGCCAACATGATCAACACCAGCCGCGAGACCGTGACCCGGGCGCTGCTCACCCTGACCCAGCAGGGCATCATCAAAAAAGGCACGCACCGCCTGATCATCGTCGACCCGGAAGCGCTGCAAAAACTGGCCCAGCCGTGAGCGCGTGGCACTGTGCAACCACTTGTAACACGGCCGGGATTGCCTTTCTCACCATGTTATAATCGGCGCCTTTTTTACTCTCCGGCGAGCGCCTGCAGCGGTGCCGCGCACGGTCGCTGGCCGCGCCGCCGGATCTTGCCCCACATGATCAACACTGCAATCCAACCAGCGGCCGCCCACAGCGACGGGAGCCGCCCATGATGGCCGCCATGCTGGGCGGCGTGTGGCGCTACCGCGGCTTCATCGCCGGCAGCGTGCGCCGCGAATTCCAGGGCCGCTACCGCAATTCCCTGCTCGGCGCGGCCTGGACCGTGCTCAACCCGCTGGCCATGATCGTGGTCTACACCGTCATCTTTTCCCAGGTCATGCACAGCCGCCTGCAGGGGGTGGACACGCCGTTCGCCTACAGCGTCTACCTGTGCGCCGGCGCCCTGACCTGGGGCCTGTTTGCCGAGATCACCTCGCGCAGCCAGGGCGTGTTCATTGAAAACGCCAACCTGATCAAGAAACTGCAGTTTCCCCGCATCTGCCTGCCGATCATCGTGGTGCTGAACGCCGGCGTCAACTTCGCCATCATCTTTGGCCTGTTCACCGCCTTCCTGGTGGTGTCGGGCAACTTCCCCGGCTGGCCCTACCTGGCGCTGGCGCCGGTGCTGCTGGTGATGGTGCTGTTCGCCATCGGCATTGGCATGATCCTGGGCGTCTTCAACGTCTTCTTCCGCGACGTCGGCCAGTTCTACACCATCCTGCTGCAGTTCTGGTTCTGGTTCACGCCGATCGTCTACCCGGCCAGCGCCCTGCCGCCCGAAATCCGCGCCCTGCTGGGCTGGAACCCGATGGTGGCGGTGGTCGGCGCCTGCCAGACCATCCTGGTCAACGGCCAGTTGCCGCAGTGGGGCAGCCTGCTGCCGGTGACCGTGCTGGCCCTGCTGTGCTGCGCGCTGGGCCTGCACCTGTTCCGCAAGCGCGCCGGCGAAATGGTGGACGAACTGTAATGGGCAGCATCCTCGTACACGGCCTGGGCAAGGCCTACAAACAATATGCGCACCGCTGGAGCCGGCTGGGCGAATGGCTGCTGCCATGGCGCGGCCCGCGCCACCAGCTCAAGTGGGTGCTGCAGGACATCAGCTTCACCCTGGCGCCGGGCGAGGCGGTCGGCATCATCGGCATCAATGGCGCCGGCAAGAGCACCCTGCTCAAGCTGATCACCGGCACCACCCAGCCGACCAGCGGCCGCGTCAGCATCAGCGGCCGCGTGGCCGCGCTGCTGGAACTGGGCATGGGCTTCCATCCGGACTTCAGCGGCCGCCAGAACGTCTACATGGCGGGCCAGCTGCTGGGCCTGTCCGTGGACGAGCTGCACGCGCTGATGCCGGAAATCGAGGCGTTTGCCGAAATCGGCGACTACATCGACCAGCCGGTGCGGGTCTACTCGTCCGGCATGCAGATGCGCCTGGCCTTCAGCGTGGCCACCGCGCGCCGGCCCGACGTGCTGATCGTCGACGAGGCGCTGTCGGTGGGCGACGCCTATTTCCAGCACAAGAGCTTTGAGCGCATCCGCGCCTACCGCCAGCAGGGCACCACCCTGCTGATCGTCAGCCATGACCGCGCCGCCATGCAATCGATCTGCGACCGCGCCATCCTGCTCGACCGCGGCCGCCTGGCGCTGCAGGGCACGCCCGAGGAAGTGATGGACTACTACAACGCCCTGATTGCCGAGCGCGAAGGCGCCACCGTGGCGCAGGTGCGCACCGCCGAGGGCCGGGTGCAAACCACCTCCGGCACCGGCCAGGCCAGCGTCACCGCCATCACGCTGGAAAACCAGGACGGCGCGCCGCTGGAGGTGGTCAATGTCGGCACGCCGGTGACCCTGAAAGTGCAGGTCCGGGTGCACGCGCCGCTGCCACGCCTGGTGCTGGGCTATATGATCAAGGACCGCCTGGGCCAGCCGATGTACGGCACCAACACCCACCACATGCAGCAGGCGCTGGAGCAGGTCCAGGCCGGCGAGACCATCGAATACCGCTTCCGCTTCCCGCTCAACCTGGGCGCCGGCAGCTATTCGATCACCACCGCCCTGACCAGCAACGAAACCCACCTGGCCGACAACTACGAATGGCGCGACCTGGCGCACCTGTTTATCGTCATGAATATGAACCGGCGCGAGTTTGTCGGCAGCAGCTGGCTGGAACCCGAACTGGAGATCGTGCGATGAGTTTTTACCGGGCCTTCGAAGACCGTTACCGCGGCAGCCGCGCCACCATCACTCAGCGCCTGCGTGCCTATCAGCCGTTTGTGGCGCCGCTGGCTGAGGCGGGCGGCGCCGACGCGCTCGACCTCGGCTGCGGCCGCGGCGAATGGCTGGAGCTGCTGGGCGAATACGGCCTGCGCGCGCGCGGCGTCGATCTCGACGACGGCATGCTGGCCGCCTGCCGCGAGCGCGGCCTGCAGGTCGAGACCCGGGACGCCCTGGCCGCCCTGCGCGCCGCGCCCGCTGACAGCCTGGCGCTGGTGTCGGCGTTCCACCTGGTCGAGCACATCCCGTTTGACATGGTGCGCGCGCTGATTGCCGAAGCGCTGCGCGCGCTGCGCCCGGGCGGCCTGCTGATCCTGGAAACGCCCAACCCGGAAAACCTGGTGGTGGGCGCGTCCAGCTTTTACATGGACCCCTCGCACCTGCGGCCGATCCCGCCGCCGCTGCTGGCCTTCGCCGCCGAACACGCCGGCTTTGCGCGCCACCAGATCGTGCGCCTGCAGGAAGCCGCGCAATTGCACACCGCGGCCCGCATCGGCATGATCAGCGTGCTGGAAGGCCCCAGCCCGGACTACAGCGTGGTGGCGCAGAAGGCCGCGCCGGCAGCGCAGATGGCCGTGCTGGACGCCGCCTTCGCCACCGAATACGGCATCGCGCTGGCGCCGCTGGCGCAGCGCTACGACCAGCAGCTGGCGCACGACAACGCCGAACTGCACCACGCGCTGGGCCGCCAGGCCGAACGCCTTGACGCCGCGCATGCGCGCCACCAGGCCGACCAGGCCGACAACGCGCAGCGCGTGCGGCAGCTGGAGCAACAGCAGCAGCAGCTGGCGCAGTTGCACCAGCAGCTGGCGCAGCGCCTGCAGCAGACCGCCGAACACCTGCACGAAACCCAGCAGCACCTGCACCACGCCTCGGTGCTGTTGCAGGAAACCACCCAGAAAGCCGACGCCATGGGCAAGCTGGCCACCGAGCTGCTGGCCAGCACCTCGTGGCGCATCACCGCGCCGCTGCGCGCCGCTGTCACGTTTGGCCAGCGCGCGCGCGGCTGGGCCAAGCGCCAGGCGCGCAGCGCCGTGCTGGCCGGCGGCCGCTGGGTGCTGCGCCATCCGCGCATCAAGCGCGTGCTGCGGGCCCTGCTGACGCGCCTGGCCCCGCGCCTGCAGGCGCGCCTGATGCGCAGCATGCTGCAGGCCAGCGCCGCCACTCCGGTGCCGCTGCGCCAGGAAGAGGCCGGCATGCTGTCGCCGCGCGCCGCGCGCGCCTACCAAGAACTGACCAGGGCGGCGCAGCAAGCCGCCAGCAAGGAATAAGCTGTGCGTATAGTCATCGATTTGCAAGGCGCCCAATCGGAAAGCCGTTTCCGCGGCATCGGCCGCTACTCGCTGGCGCTGGCCCTGGGCGTGGCCCGCAACGCCGGCACGCATGAAGTCTGGCTGCTGCTGAACGCCGGCCTGAGCGCCTCCATCCCCGATCTGCGCGCCGCCTTCGCCGGCCTGGTGCCGCCGGAACGCATCCGCCTGTTCGACGCGCCGGCGCCCAGCGCCGAACAAACCCCGGCCCATGGCCCGCGCGCGCGCGCCGGCGAACTGCTGCGCGAGTACGCGCTGGCCCAGCTGCAGCCGGACGCGGTGCTGGTCACCAGCCTGTTTGAAGGCTATGTCGACGACGCGCTGGTGTCGGTCGGCCGCTTCGACCACGCCAGTTTTACCGCCGTGGTGCAGTACGACCTGATCCCGTTCCTGAATCCGGCCGCCTATCTGGCGCAGCCGTCGCAGCGCGCCTACTACGAGCGCAAGATCGCCTCGCTGCGCCAGGCCGGCTTGCTGCTGGCCATTTCCGACTACTCGCGCCAGGAAGCCATCGAGGCGCTGGCGCTGGCGCCCGAGCAGGTGGTGTCGATTTCCACCGCGGTGGACGACATGTTCCAGCCGGCGCCGCCGGATGCTACCGCCGAAGCGGCGCTGCGCGCGCGCTTCGGCGTCACGCGCGAGATGCTGATGTACGCGCCGGGCGGCTTTGACGCCCGCAAAAATATCGACGGCCTGGTCAGCGCCTTCAGCCTGCTGCCGGCGGACGTGCGTGCGCGCCACCAGTTGCTGATCGCCAGCAAGTGCGACCAGCACGAGCGCCAGCAGCTGGAAAACCACGCCCGGCAATGCGGCCTGGCAGCGGACGAACTGATCATCACCGGCTATGTCGACAACGATACCCTGATCGCCCTGTACCGCGCGGCCGCGCTGTTCATCTTCCCGTCCAAGCACGAAGGCTTCGGTCTGCCGGCGCTGGAAGCGATGGCGTGCGGCGCGCTGGTGATCGGCGCCAACAACACCAGCATTCCGGAAGTGATCGGCTGCGAGGAAGCGCTGTTCGACGCGCTGGACCCGGCCGCCATCGCCGCCAAGATCGCCGCCGTGGTGAGCGACGACGCGCTGCGCGCGCGCCTGCGCGCGCACGGCCGCGTGCAGGCGGCCAAATTCAGCTGGGACCACAGCGCCCGGCGTGCCCTGCGCGCGCTGGAAGCCGAACATGCGCGGCGCGTCGCAGCCGCCGAGGCGGCCGTGGCCGCGGCCGTCCAGCCGGGCGCCGCCCGGCCGCGCGTCGCGCTGGTGTCGCCGATGCCGCCGGAACAAACCGGCGTGGCCGACCACGCCAGCCGCTTGCTGAGCGCGTTGCTGCCCTATTACGACGTCGACCTGATCGTCAACCAGCCCCAGGTCACGCTGCCGCCGGAAACCGCGCACGTCAAGTGGTATGACGCCGCCTGGTTGCGCGCCCATGCGGACGACTACCAGCACATCGTCTACCAGATCGGCAACAGTCCCTTCCACAGCTACATGCTGCCGCTGCTGCAGGACCATCCGGGCGTGGTGGCGCTGCACGACTTCTTCCTGAGCAGCATGCTGTCCTATGAACAGGTCAACGGCGCCATGCCAGGCGTGTGGAGCGCCGCCGCGCTGCATGCGCACGGCTATGCCGCCCTGCGCGACAGCCTGCAGCCGGACGGCATGCAGGCGGCGCGCGACCGCTGGCCGTGCAACCTGCAGATCCTGCAGCAGGCCAGCCACGTGATCGTCCACTCCGACTATGCGCGCCAGCTGGCGGCCGAGTGGTACGGCCCCGAGGCGGGACGCGACTGGAGCCTGGCGCACCTGCCGCGCGCGGTGCCGGCAGTGCACGACCGCGCAGCCGCCCGCGCCGCGCTGGGCATCGCCCCCGACGCTTTTGTGGTCTGCAACTTCGGCTTCATCGGCCCCAGCAAGCAGTGCCTGGAACTGCTGCAGGCGTGGCTGCGCTCCAGCCTGCACCAGGACCGCCAATGCCAGCTGATCTTTGTCGGCGCCAACCACGGCGGCGACTATGGCCTGCGCATCACCGACACCATTGCCGCCGCCAAGGCCCAGCAGCAGGTGCGCATCTCGGGCTGGATTTCCGAGCAGGACTACCTGCATTACCTGCAGGCGGCCGACGTCGGCGTGCAGCTGCGCACCACCTCGCGCGGCGAAACTTCCGCCACCGTGCTGGACTGCCTGGTCTACCAGCTGCCGACCATCATCAACGCCAATGGCGCCATGGCCGAATTCCCGCCGCACGCGGTGTGGCGGCTGCCCGACCAGTTTGAGGAAAGCGAACTGATCGCCGCATTGGAAACCCTGCGCCACGACGGCGCGCGCCGTGCCGAACTGGGCCGCGCCGGCCAGGACCTGATGCGCACGCGCAACAGCTCCGAGCGCGTCGGCCGCATGTATTACGAGGCCCTGCAACGCGACGCCCAGCGCCGTGCGCACAGCCGCGGCGCCCTGGCGCACGCCCTGCTGGCCACGCCGGGCCTGGCCGACAGCGCGCAGCCGGCTGAAAACGAGCTGATGCTGCAACAGCTGGCGCGCTGCCTCGGCAACGCCCCGGACGCGCTGGCGCCGCGCCAGTTGCTGGTGGATGTCACCTCGATCGCCCGCCATGACCTGAAAACCGGCATCGAGCGCGTGGTGCGCAACCAGCTGCTGGAACTGCTGCAACTGCAGGCCAGCGGCTGGCGCGTGGAACCGGTCTGCCTGAGCAACGAGGACGGCCGCTATCGCTACCGCTACGCGCGCAACTACGTGGCCGGCCTGCTGGGCATCGCCGCCACGCTGCACGGTCCCGATCCGCTGCTGGACGTGCAGGCCGGCGACGTCTACTACAACGCCGACTATGCACCGCACGCGGTGATGGCCGCCGCCCGCGAAGGCGTGTACGCCGAGCTGCGCGCGCGCGGCGTGCGCCTGAATTTCCTGGTGCATGACCTGCTGCCGGTGCTGCGGCCGGAATTCTTCCCGGTCGGCGCCGACGCCGTGCACGGGGCCTGGCTGCACTGCGTGGCCGGCATGGCCGACCGCATGATCTGCATCTCGGCCGCGGTGGCCGACGAGTTGCGCGACTGGCTGACGGCGGAACACGCCGCACGCATCCCGCCGCTGGCGGTGCAGCACCACGGCGCTGACCTGGCGGCCGGCGCGCATGCGGCCGGCGCCAGCGCGCCGCAGGCCGAACTGCCGCTGCTGCGCCAGCTGGCCGGGACGCCGATCTTCCTGATGGTTGGCACCATCGAACCGCGCAAAGGCCATCTGCAGGCGCTGGACGCGTTTGAGCAACTGTGGCGCGACGGCGTCGCCGTCCATCTGGTGATCGTCGGCAACGAGGGCTGGAAGGGCCTGGCCGACAGCGAGCGCCGCACCATCCCGGCCATCGTCGCGCGGCTGCGCCAGCATCCGCAACAGGGCAAGCAGCTGCACTGGCTGCAAGGCCTGGATGACGACGCGCTGCAACAGGTGTACCGCGCCAGCAGCTGCCTGCTGCAGCCAAGCGAGGGCGAAGGCTTCGGCCTGCCGCTGATCGAGGCGGCCCACTACGGCCTGCCGCTGCTGGCGCGCGGCCTGCCGGTGTTCCGCGAGGTTGCCGGCGCCCACGCCCACTACTTTGACGGCATGGCTGGCGCCGACCTGAGCGAGGCGATCCGCAGCTGGCTGACCTTGCACGCGCGGGGCCAGGCGCCGCGCTCGGACGGCCTGCCCTGGCTGACCTGGCAGGCGCAGGTGCAGCAATTGCTCAAGGTGCTGGCCGGGCCAGACGCCGGACAGGCCTGACGTTCCCCCATCATGAAGGAAAAAAACAGCATGGATAAAAGTGCCGAGATCGCCAATGGCACACGCCACGGCGCCTGGGAAAAGTGGCTCACGGCCGGCGTGTGCATGGTGGTGGTGGCGGTGTTCTTCCGCCAGCAGATCTGGAACCAGTTCAGCTTTTTGTCCGGCGACCGCCATGACGGCGTGATTGTGGTCGCGCTGCTGGAACACTGGTTCAATGTCTTCAAGGGGCTGGCGCACTGGGCCTCGCCCAACTATTTCTTCCCCTACGATAAGACGCTGTCATACAACGACGGCTATTTCCTGTACGGCTGCATTTATTCGGTGTTCCGCGCCCTCGCGATCGATCCGATGCTGGCGACGGAACTGGTGAATGTGACCCTGAAAGTCATCGGCTTTGCCAGCTTCCTGCTGGCGGCGCGCCGCATGCTCGGGCTGCGCTACGAGTGGGCGCTGCTGGGCGCCGTCCTCTTCACCATCAGCAACCAAACCTATTTGCAGATCGTGCACGCGCAGATGCTGGCGGTGGCCTTTGTGCCGCTGATTGCGCTGTTCCTGCATGAAGCTTATCAGGCGCTGCTGCACTCGCAGCGCGGGCGCTTGCTGCGCCATGGGGCGCTGGCCGCCCTGCTGTTTGCCGCCTTGCTGATGACCAGCGCCTACACCGCCTGGTTCTTTGCGCTGTTCTTGTCGATCATGTTTGGCTTGCAAATCGCCTGCCTGCGCGGCGCCGCAGCTGCCCGGCTGCGCAGCGCGCTCACGCAGCACCGCAGCACCGTGCTGCTGATCGGCCTGATCGGCGTGCTGGGCCTGCTGCCCTTTGCCCAGGCCTACGTCTTCGGGCATCACGGCCGGCGCGCCTGGGAAGAAGTCCTGGTGCACAGCCCGAGTATTCTGGACAGCATCAATGTCGGCACCAACAATTTGCTGTTTGGCGATGTATTCAACTTCCTGAGCAGCCACTGTGCAGCGTGCGACATCGGCAACGGCGAACGCGAAAGCGGTATCGGCCCCATCCTGCTGCTGCTGGCCATGGTGGCCATCGTGAGCGTGATCGCGCGCAGGCTGCGCGGCGGCACCGACCAGCCCGGCTTACTGCTGGGCATGGCGCTGGCCTGCGCGGTGACCTGGCTGCTGACCGTCCGCGTCGGCCCCTACACGGGCTGGTTCCTGGTCCACAAGTTCTGGCCGGGCGGCAGCGGCCTGCGGGTGGTGGCGCGCATATTCATCGTGCTGTCGGTGCCGATGATTGCCCTTGCCGTTTGGTATCTGTCGACCAGGGCCGCCCGCCGGGGGCGGGTCGCCGTGGGCGCTGTGTGTGCGCTGCTGATCGCCGAGGAAATCAACCTCAGCCCCACTGTCGGCCAGGACCGCTACCAGCAGTTGGACCGCTCGGTGGCCATCCCGGCGCCGCCGCCGGGATGCCGCGCCTTCTTCACTACCGAATCGCCCGACTCCGACAACAGCGAAGGCGCGGCCTTCGTGCCGGCATCGCTGACCCACAATGTGGACGCGATGGTGATTGCCGAACTGGTGAATCTGCCCACCATCAATGGCCACGCCAGCTTTACGCCGCGCGACTGGAACTTCGACGCGCCGACCCGCGCCGACTACCAGGCCCGCGTGCTCCAGTATGCGCAGGCCCACCATATCGCCGGCCTGTGCCGGCTGGACCTCAACAGCAAGCAGTGGGCAACCGATCTGAACACGCCGCGTTCGACGATGACGCTGGCCTACTGGGATTTCGCCAGACCGACCGGTGTGGACGGGGTCACGGTGGATGGCTTTGACCTGCCGGAACCGTTTGGCAGGTGGAGCAAGGGCAATCGGGCCAGCATCCGCTACCATTTGCCGGCCGCGCTGCCGCAGGCCAGGATGGCGCGCATCACCTTTGCCGCCGCGCTGGTCAAAGGACGCCATCTGCAAACAGTGCGCGTCACCGTCAACCATGGCGCCGCGCACCAGCTGGTATTTGTCGGCAGCGCGCGGCGCGTGGTCGACATCGCGCTGCCAGCCGGCATGCCACAGGACGGGGTGATCGAGTTTGCGCTGCCGGACGCCATCTCCCCGCGCGAGCTGTCGCTGAATGACGATGCAAGGCAGCTGGCAGTCGGCTTGAAAGCGGTGGAACTGCGCTAAAGTTGCCGCTCAGTTGCGCTGCCGCAGATAAACCGGGCACAGCATGTAATCATGCCGGTTCTTACCCACGGCAGCGGCATACTCCACGCACTGCTCCGGCGCCATCCGCAGGCCATAACGGCCCAGCACCAGGCGTGGCAGCAAACTGCGCGGCGCTTCCTTATAGCTCGTGTGCAACATGACATAGTAGGGACCGCGACGCGCGGCCAGCATGGCCGCCACCCGCTCCCGGTAGGCAGCCGATTCCGGGAAGCCCGATCCCAGTGAAACAAACGCCAGCTCCCTGGGGAAAGAAGGAATGAGCCAGCTCATGGGTGGATCGCCGTGCACCGTAAACACCAGATTGTCGCGCGGCGCCGCCAGCGCCGGCACCTCGGCCCGGAATGCCTGCTGGTCCCAGCCCGCGTGCCCCCAGTCGCCCGGCGGCACAGCGGCCAACGTCAGCAGCACCACCGCCGCCACCGCCCCGCCCGACGACGCCAGGCGCGGGGCCAGCCCTTCCAGCAGCAGCCATAACAGCAAAGGCGCCAGCAACTCCAGCGGAATCAGGTAACGATAAATACTGAACAGATGGAGCCACAGCAAGTAGACCAGCACGGCAAAGGCAAACAGGAAGCGCACCTCGCCGCGCAGCGGCGTGGTGGCCGGCAGGCGCAGGACCGCAGGACGCGCCTTCACCCACGCCAGCGCGAACGCCAGCACGTACAGCACCGGCCAGATAACCAGACTGAACTTGATTTCCGAGATGCTGTTGGGCATCAGGTAAAAGAAGAACGGCCAGAACACTTTCTCGGCCCAGCCTTGCGGCAGCCAGCCGGTGTCGCCGATCCCCAGGGGAGAGGCCAGCGGCGCCTGGAAGTAGTTGTTAAACTGGGGGAACAAGGGATTGCCGAACACCTGCCACATGCGCCAGTACCAGTGGCCGGCGCTGAGAGCAATCCCGCCCAGCACCCCCAGGCCGAACACAAACGGCTGCTGCAGGCGGCGCCAGAACGGCAGCGGCAGCACCGCCACCATGGCCAGGCACATGGCCAGCGCGTGGATGGCGTTGGTCAGCTTCAGCCCGGTCCCGATCCCGATCACCAGACCGGCCAGCAACGCCACGCGCAGGCCCGGCTGGCCACCCTGCTGCAAGCGCGCCCAGCCCCGCAACAGCAGCAGCAGTGCGCCCAGCACAAACAGCGCGGTCAGGTTGTCGCCCATCGAATTCCCCACCCCGGAGAGGAAGCCCGGCTGCAGGCAGCCGGCAAGCGCCAGCAGCACCGCCGCCAGCCGGTGCGACGCCGTCGGCAGCGCCAGACGCGCAATGGCCAGCACCAGCACGGCATTCAGGCCATGCAGCCAGCCCATCAGGAAGCCCACCATCTGTGGCCGGCACACTTGCTGCAGCCCGTAGTAAAGCAGATCCAGCGTCGGGTTGAAATAGCTTTGCCACTGGCTCGGTGCGAGGTCGTAACCGATCCTGGCGTTCAGCAGCGCGTAGGGGGTGTAGTAGTGATAATTCAGCAAATCCCAGTTATCGTCCTGGCCGTAACTCAGCGATACCAGGCCGGACAGGATGGGCAGCAGCAAGGCCGTGCCGACCAGCATGGCGTTGCTGTCGAGCCGCCGCCAGCACCGGGCCAGCAAGTCCGCCAGCGCCGCCCCCTGCCGTTGCCAGAACTTCATGGCCGGGTCGAGCGCCGGAACACGAAATACTTGGCGCCGACGAAATTGACGCTCATGCCGGCCAGCGAGCCGGCGGCCACCGCAGCCAGCGGCAGCAGCGGATGGGGCGGCAACAGCGCCACCACAGCGCTGTACGCGCCATAGTTAACCAGCCCGCCGCCCAGCATGGCAAACAGGTAGCGCCACCATTCACGCCAGGCCGATTCCCCCGCGGACGCCGCAAAGGTGTAGCGGCGGTTGATGCGCCAGGTGGCATACACCGCCGCCAGGAACGACAGCACGCGGCCGGCGTAATAGCCCAGACCAATGCCCAGCGCCAGGTACAGCACGCAGACATCCACCACCAGACCGGCCACGCCGGCCACGGCAAAGCGCAGCAGTTCGCTCCGTGTCCGGCTCATGCGACGCTGCGGATGTCGCGCCGCACCTCGTAGTGCGGGGCCGGGATTTGCAGGTAAGCAAAGCGCTTTTGCTCGATGCGGCCACGGGTGACGGTGTCCAGGATCAGGCCGCAGCCCAGCAGCATGGCCGCCAGCAAGCCCAGTCCCACGCACAGCACGGCGGTCGGCAGGCGCGGCACCAGGCCGGTCTGCAGATAGGTGTCCAGCAGCGGCAGCGCCAGCCCCAGCGACAACAGCAGACTGGCCAGCGCGCCGATCGAAAAGAACGCCAGCGGCTTTTCATTCTTGAACAGCTTGAGAATCATCCACAGGATGCGGAAGCCGTCGCGATACGTGTTGAGCTTGCTGACCGAGCCTTCCGGGCGGGCGCCATAGCGGGTGGCCACCTCCGCCACCGGCATGCGCAGTTCCAGTGCGTGCACGGTCAGCTCGGTTTCGGTTTCAAAGCCGGCCGCGTGGGCGGCGAAGGACTTGGCGTAGCGCCGCGAAAACACGCGGTAGCCGGACAGCATATCGGTGAAGGTGTTGCCGAACACGGTGGCGACAAAGCCGGTCAGCATCTTGTTGCCGAAGCGGTGGCCGAAGCGGTAGGCCTCCTGCTCGTCGGTGACGCGGGTGCCGACTACCATGTCCAGGCCCTCGGCCAGCAGTTTTTCCGCCAGCTGCGGCGCCACGCTGGCGTCGTAGGTATCGTCGCCGTCGACCATGATGTAGATGTCGGCGTCGACGTCGGCAAACATGCGGCGGATCACATTGCCCTTGCCCTGCAGTGGCACGCTGCGCACGATGGCGCCGGCCTGGCGGGCCACGGCAATGGTGTCGTCGCTGGAATTGTTATCGAACACATAGACCGCCGCCTGCGGCAGGCAGGCATTGAAATCGCGCACGATATTGCCGATGGTCAGGGCTTCGTTATAGCACGGCACGATGACCGCGATCCGCTGGTTGCTGAGTATGCTCACGTTGGTATAGTCGCTTAAAACTGCTTCAGGAAAGGCTGGGCATGACGCCGCGCCGCTACTTGCATAGTTGGCAAGGCGGCGCATTATACCGCTGAAACCGCCCCATACAAACTCAGCTTACAGCTGGTTACAGCGCCCCGCTCTTGGGCGCGCCGCCCAGCAGGAAAGCCAGTTTCGGCTTGGCCTTGGTGATGGAACTGGCAGCGGCCGGCGCCGCCGGGGCCGGCGCGGCGCTCTGGCTGGGCTCGTAGGGCTTGAGGAACCACGGATCGACCTTCTCGCGCCGCGGCGCGGCGCCGGGGCCCATGCTGCGCGGGCCGCGGTCGGCCGCGCGGCCGGCCGGGCTGCGGCCGAGGTCTTCGCTGCGGCGCGGCCGGCGCTCGCTGCGCTCGTCGGCAAATTCGCCCGGCGTGAAGCCGACCGGCTCGGCGCGCTTGATGGTCTGCTTGATCAGTTTTTCAATGTCGGCCAGCAGGCGCTCGTCCTTGTCCGAGTAGATCGAGATGGCGTCGCCGGAGGCGCCGGCGCGGCCGGTGCGGCCGATGCGGTGCACATAGTCTTCGGCGTTGTACGGCAGGTCGTAGTTGATCACGCACGGCAGGTCGGAAATGTCGAGCCCGCGCGCGGCGACGTCGGTGGCCACCAGGATGTCGATCTCGTTTTTCTTGAAGGCGTCCAGCGCGGCCATGCGCTCCTGCTGGCTGCGGTCGCCGTGAATCGCCACCGCCTTCATGCCTTCGCGCTCCAGTTCGCGCGCCAGGCGCGAGGCGCCAAGCTTGGTGTTGGAGAAGATGATCACCTGCTTCAGCGCACGCTGGCGCAGCAGGTGCGCGGTCAGCGCGTGCTTCTGGTTTTCCGCGATCTTGTACACCACCTGGGTGACGGTGTCGGCGGTCTTGTTGGCGCGCGCCACTTCAATCGTGACCGGGTTGTTCAGGAAGGTGTTGGCCAGCTTCTTGATTTCCGGCGAGAAGGTGGCCGAGAACATCAGGTTCTGGCGCTGCTTCGGCAGCAGGTTGATGATGCGCTGCAGGTCCGGCAGGAAACCCATGTCCAGCATGCGGTCGGCCTCGTCCATGACCAACATCTGCACCTGGTTCAGGCTGATATTCTTTTGCTCCACGTGGTCCAGCAGACGGCCCGGGGTGGCGATGACGATTTCCACGCCCGCCTTCAGGATCACGGTCTGCGGCTTCATGTCCATGCCGCCGAACACCACGGTCGAGCGCAGCGGCGTGTGCTTGGCATAGGCCTTGACGTTGTCGGCCACCTGCACCGCCAGCTCGCGGGTCGGGGTCAGGATCAGCGCGCGCACCGGGTGGCGCGCCGGCGAGGTGCTGCTGCTGGCGTGGGCCAGCAGCATCTGGATGATCGGCAGCGAGAAGCTGGCGGTCTTGCCGGTCCCGGTCTGGGCCGCGCCCATCACGTCACGGCCCTGCAGCAGCACCGGAATGGCCTGGGCCTGGATCGGCGTCGGGTGCTCGTAGCCCTGATCGTTCAAGGCGCGCAGGATGTCCGGCGACAGGCCGAAATCGGCAAAACGAACGGGGGCGGGAGCGGCGGCGGCCGGCTCGGGAAGGGACGGGGTGGTGATCTCGGTATCGGACATAATCTGGACGGATGGTGAAGCGCCGTAAACTATACCCTAATTTCTGGCAACTGCGCTAAAAAACGGCAGCTTTTATCACGAAACCATTGCATCAATGGCATGTATAATAGCCTTTCTGATCAGAAACCAGTTGACCCGCTCCCCCATGCAAGTCCCGCTAACGGCCCTGCGCCGCGTCCTATTGCTGTGCATTTTGCTGGCTGTCAGCCTTGCCAGCGCCGCCCCGGCCCCCTCGCTGCGCTTCAAGAAACTCGGCCCCTTGGGCGGCGACGAGCCGTCCATGCTGTCGTTGATGCAGGACCGCAAGGGCTTTATCTGGGTCGGCACCCACACCAACGGCCTGTACCGCTACAACGGCTACCAGGCAGTCCAGTACATCAACAACCCGTCCGATCCGACCAGCCTGCCGCACGACCGGGTGTCGGCGATTTTCGAGGACAACCAGGGCCGCATCTGGGCCGCCACCCAGAACGGCCTGGCGCGCTTCAACCCGGAGACCAACAACTTCACCACCTTCACCACCGACCAGGCGCCCAAGAACCACCGCATCGTCAAGAACATCATTTCGGATGGCAAGGACGGGCTGTGGATTGGCACCTGGGGCGGCCTGCAGCACTTCGATCCGAACCGCGGCAAGTTTGACGCCATCTACGCCCACGACGAGCGCGATCCCGACAGCCTGGCCAGCAACGACCTGAACGCCCTGGCGCTGGACGCCAAGGGCGGCCTGTGGATCGGCACCTGGCCGGGCGGCATGGATTACCTGGCGCCGGGCGCCAAGGTGTTCAAGCACCACCAGGTCGACCCGGCGCCGAGGCCGGACGCGCGCGTCAACATCGTGCGCGCGCTGCAGTTCGATCGCTCCGGCGCGCTGTGGATCGGCACCGAATCGGGCGTCATCCGCTGGGACGGCAAGAGCGACTGGGACACCCGGGTGGCGATCCGCTCGCCGTACAGCCGCATCACCAACTTCGGCCTCGACAACAAGGGCGTGCTGTGGGGCACCACGCTGTCGGCCGGCCTGCTGCGCTGGAACGAGGCCAACGGCGAGTTCGACCAGTTTGTCCATGCCGCCGACGACCCCTACAGCCTGCCCGGCGACAATCTGCGCGCGGTGATGCAGGACCGCGGCGGCATGCTGTGGATTGCCTCGTTCACCGACGGCATCGCGCTGGCCAATCTGTCCAGCGAAGGCTTCACCCGCCACGTGCCGTTCCGCATCGACAGCCGCTCGGCGCCGGCCAGCAACGCCCTGCTCAGCCTGGCGCGCGCACCGGGCGGCAAGATCTGGCTGGGCGGTAACGTCGGCATGAGCTTGTACGATCCGGCCACCAGCACCGTGGTCCGCAGCTACCGCGCCGACGACAAGACGCCCGGCAAGCTGTCGCACTCCATCATCTACAGCATGTACCAGGATGACGAGGGCAAGGGGCCGCTGTGGCTGGGCACCTCGAACGGCCTGAACCGCCTGGACACGCCGGACAGCCCGTTCCAGGTGATCCACTTCGGCAACACCGCCAGCGATTACATCAACGCCATCGCGCCTGGCGCCGGCGGCGTGCTGTGGCTGGCCACCGGCAACAGCCTGATCCGCTACGACACCCGGACCGACGCCCGCAAGATTTACTACAACGACCCGCAAGACCCGACCACGCGCAGCGTCAACGGCACCTCGGCGGTGCTGGAAGACCGCCAGGGCCGGGTGTGGGCCGGCTCCGAGTGGAATGGCGGCGGACTCGACCTGCTGGACCCGGCCACCGGCAAGTTCCGCCACTTCCGCTATTCCAGCAAGAACGTCGGCGGCCTGAGCGACGACAACATCGCCAGCCTGCACGAGGATGCGCAAGGGCGCGTCTGGGTCGGCACCGGCAAGGGCCTGAACCTGGTGGAATTCAAGCCGGACGGCGCGATCAGCTTCAAGTCCTACGCGGCCGGCATGCGCGCGGCCAAGATCCTGTCCATCCAGCACGACAGCGAGGGCAAGATCTGGTGCAGCACCATCGCCGGCCTGTACCGGCTGGACCCGGACAACGGCAAGATCACCCTGTTTACCGCCTCGGACGGCCTGACCGAAGGCTTCACCGTCAACTCCTCGGCCTATGGCGCCGACGGCACGCTGTTCTTTGGCGGCGTGCACGGCATGACCGCGGTGGTGCCGGCCAAGGTCAAGACCAGTTCGGTGCCGCCGCAGGTGGCGATCACCGACATCACCGTGTTCAACCACTCGCTGCAGAATGGCCAGCCGGCCGAGAACGTCAAGGCCGAGGGGCCGGTCACCGCGCCCACCGCGCTGACGCTGTCGTCGCAAGCCTCGGTGTTTGCGCTGGAGTTCGCCGCCCTGCACTACACCGAGCCGTCCGGCAACCGTTATTCGTATCAGTTGCAGGGCTTTGACCGCGACTGGGTGGAGACCGATGCCAGCCACCGCACCGCCAGCTACACCAATCTCAATCCCGGCAAGTATGTGTTCCGGGTCAAGGCGGCCAACCACCTGGGCGTGTGGAACGAGCAGCCGGCCACGCTGCACATCACCATCACGCCGCCGTTCTGGCAGCGCTGGTGGTTCCGTTCCGGCCTGGCGGCGCTGGTGGTGGGTTCGCTGGTGCTGGCCTACAAGACCCGCATCAACCGCCTGACGCGCCACCAGACCGAGCTGGAAAACACGGTGGCCGCGCGCACCGCCGAGCTGGAGGAATCCAACCGCAAGCTGGCCGCGCTCAGCACCACCGACGGCCTGACCGGCGTCAGCAACCGGCGCGGTTTCGACCTGGCGCTGGAAGCCGAATGGCGGCGCGCGGCACGCACCGGCCAGACGCTGGCGCTGTCGATGCTGGACGTGGATTACTTCAAGAAGTACAACGACCACTACGGCCACCTGGCCGGCGACGCGGCGTTGCGCACGGTGGCGGAATTGATCACCACCCACGGCCGCCGCACCAGCGACCTGGTGGCGCGCTATGGCGGCGAGGAGTTCGCGCTGCTGGCGGCCGCCACCGATCCGGCCGACGCGTTTGGCGTGGCGGAGGACATCTGCGCCGAGCTGGCGCGGCGCCGGCTGCCGCATGCGCAGTCGCCGTTTGGTATCATGACCATCAGTATCGGCGTGGCGGTGATGGTGCCGACCGAGGACAGCTCGCCGCAAGACCTGGTGCGGGCCGCCGACCGCGCCCTGTACCGCGCCAAGGAAAAAGGACGCAACATGGCGCTGCTGGCCATGCCGCCGATGTGAGTATGCAATGAACGATGATGATCCAAAACCGCAGCCGCCGGAGCCGCCCGCGCCTGGCGACTGCTGCCATAGCGGCTGCACCTACTGTGTGGAAGACCTGTACCAGGAAGCGCTGGACAAGTACCGCGCCGAGCTGGCCGCCTGGCAAGCCCGCCAAAGTCATTCCGGCGAAAGCCGGAATCCATGCTGAGTATGCGCCGTCGCCAGCCCTGCCGGGGTCAGCCCCGGCGCAGGCCTGCCGCCCTGGGCTAGAACGCCTCCCACTCGTCGCCGCCAACCGCCTCCTTGACCGGTTTCTTCAGCGCCGGCCGCGCCACCACCGGTGCCCTGGCGCTGGCCACCACCGCCGGCGGCACGGCGGGCTGGCGCGGCGCTGGCGCCCGCGGCGCGGCCTGGGCCGTGGCCAGCAGCTTGAACACGCTCACCACCTCGCTCAGGCGCGCCGCCTGCTCCTGCATCGATTCCGCCGCTGCCGCCGCTTGCTCCACCAGCGCCGCGTTCTGCTGCGTCACCTGGTCCATCTGCACGATGGCGGTGTTGACCTGCTCGATGCCGGCGCTCTGCTCCACGCTGGCCGAGGTGATCTCGCTCATGATGTCGGTCACGCGGGTGATGCTGGTGACGATTTCGTTCATGGTCTCGCCGGCCTGATTGACCAGCGCCGAGCCGGTCTCCACCTTCTCCACCGAATCGCTGATCAGCAGCTTGATGTCCTTGGCCGCCGCCGCCGACCGGTGCGCCAGGTTGCGCACCTCGCCGGCCACCACCGCAAAGCCGCGGCCCTGCTCGCCGGCGCGCGCGGCCTCCACTGCCGCGTTCAGCGCCAGGATATTGGTCTGGAAGGCGATGCCGTCAATCACCGCAATGATGTCGACGATCTTGCGCGACGATTCATTGATCGAGGCCATGGTGCCCATCACCTGCCCCACCACATCGCCGCCCTTGAGCGCGATGCCGGAGGCCGACTGCGCCAGCTGGTTGGCCTGGCGCGCATTGTCGGCGTTTTGCTTGACGGTGCTGGTCAACTCCTCCATCGAGGACGCCGTCTCTTCCAGCGAGCTGGCCTGCTGCTCGGTGCGCGCAGATAAATCCTGGTTGCCGCTGGCAATTTCGGACGAGGCGGTGGCGATGGTATCCGTGCCATGGCGCACCTGGCTGACCAGGCTCTGCAGGTTGCCGGTCATGTCCTTCAGGGCTTGCATCAGCTGCCCGGTTTCGCAGGCGCTTTTCACATCGATCGAACGGGTCAGGTCGCCATCGGCCACATCGCGCGCCAGCGACACCGCTTCCTGCAGGGGCGCCGCCACTATGCGCGCCACCCACATGGCCAGCGCCATGCCGATGCCGATATTCAGCACCAGCAAAATAATCGAGGTCATGCGCGCGTTCTGAAAGGTGGCGGTGGCGTCATTGCTGGCCTGGTCGCCGCCGTCGACATTGATCTTGACCAACTGGTTGACGTTGTCGGTCATCAGCCCCAGCGACTTGGCCGAGGTGCCGGCCGCCAGTTCGCGCGCCTCCACCTTCTTGCCCTCGCGCGAGAGCGCGATCATTTTTTCGTGGTCCACCAGGAAGGCCGCCAGGTTCTTGTCGAACTCGGTTGCCGTGGCTTTTTCCTCGGGGCTGGAGATGAGTTTTTCGTAGGCTTCGCGGTGCTTTTTGAGTCCGGCCAGGGCGTCGCTCAGGCGTTGCTCATACATGCCGACCGACTCCGGCTTGTCATTCAGCATATGGGACAGTTCCCAGCGCCGCACCTCGCCCAGATCGGTGCGCAACTCCATCACCGCGCGCACACTGGGCATCCAGTCTTCCGCCAGGTCGCTGGAGGCCTGGTTGACGCGGTTCATCGATGCGATATTGCTGACGCCGAGCACCAGCGTCAACAACAACACGGCACCGAAAGCAACCATCAGTTTGGTGGCAATTTTCAGATCATAAAACCATTTCATGGCTCGTCTCCTGATCGCTGCGGCTGGCCGTCCAGTATGCAACTATCAGGAGCGCCATGCCAGCGCCGCGCTGCTGCTGTGTATTCCCAGCAACAGCGTGCGACGGCGTGCTTACAACTTGCCGTTCAGCGTGATAAACACCTGGCGCGGCGCGCCGGTCAGCAGGGTCTGAGCCGTGCCGTTCGGGTCGCTGGCCTGGAAGCCGTTGGTGCCGATCGAACTGATGTACTGCTTGTCGAACAGGTTGGTGACGTTGACTTGCAGCGACAAATCCTTCACCCAGCCCAGGGACTTCATCTTGTAGCCGGCCGACAGGTTGGCCAGCCAGAACGACGGCACGCCGTTGTCATTCAGGTAGGTGTAGTAACGCTTGCCGGTGTACTTGCCGCCGGCGCGCGCGAACCAGGTGCCGCTCTCGTACGACACTTCGGTGTTGAACAGCTGGCGCGGCGCGTCCACCACAGTCTTGCCGTTGACCGGCACCAGAGTGGTGCCGTCCATGTAGTTGGACTGGTACTTGGAATCGTTGAAAGTGTAGGAGTTGAACCAGCTGAATTCGCGGTTGAACTTCCACACGGCGATCGCTTCCACGCCCTTGGTGTCGACCTTGCCGACGTTGACCAGGGTCGACGGGCAACCCAGGATGCCGGCGCAGGTGGCCACACTCAGCTGACGGTCGTCAAAGCGGGCGTTGTACACGGCCAGCGAGCCCTGCAGGTTGGCGCGCTTGAAGCGGTAGCCGAGGTCGATATTGGTCGAGGTCTCCGGCTTGAGGTTGCCGACGCCGGCGTTGTAGGCGGCCTGGGTCTGCGAGAACGGACCGGTCACACCCGGCTGGTGGGCGCGCATGTTTTTCGAGGCCGAGCCAAACACTTCATCGTCGCTGGTGACGGCGTAGTTGAAGCCGGCCTGCGGCAGGAATTTCTTGTCGGCGGTCAGCTCGCCGGCGGCACGCGTGCCGACCAGATTGGTGGCCTTGATATTGACGTCCATGGCCTTGAAGCCGGCGTTCAGTTTCAGCTTGCCGTCCATCAGCGCCAGCGTGTCCTGGACATAGTACTGCGAGGTGGTGGTGATGAAGTTCTGCTTCCAGTCGGTGGCAAACGGCTTGGACAGGAAATACATGGTGTCCGCCGGACCGGTCACGGCATAGTAGTTGCGGCTGGCCGTGTGGTTGTTACGCTCGCCCCACAGGCCGGCGTTGATGGTGTGGCCGCCGATTTCCCAGGTCAGGTCGCTGATCACGCCGTCGCGGCCGATGGTGTACTCGGTGGTGCGCAGCGAAATCGGGTTGCTGGCGTTGGTTGGCACGTACGGGGTGTACCAGTGGCCCTGGCCCTCGTTGTCGTGGTGGTAGATGGTGGTTTTCAGATCGACGTTGCTGCTCAGATGCAGATCCAGCGTCAGGCCGCCGATGGTGTCCTTGCGCAGGCCGCCGGCCGAGTAGTAGGCATCGTCGAGGCTGGTGACGCCGCCGGTGAAGATGCCCTTGGCAGCGTTGACCGCGCGATTCCAGTCCGGCTGGTAGTTGTCCCAGTCGTAGCCGAGGCGCTTGATCATCTCCAGCGACATGTCCTGGTAATCGACTTCGCGGCGGTCGGAGTAGTTGACGAAGCCGGTCAGGCTGTTGTCGCCAAAGTTGAACACGAAGCGCGAATTCAGCTGATCCTGATCCTGGTCGCCGGCGCCCTTGGTTTTCTCGGTGCGCTGGCGGGTGCCGCTGATGTAGGCCTTGAACACGCCGTTGATCAGGCCGGTGTCGACGCGGGCGAAGGTGCGCGAGGTGGAATCGCTGCCGAAGGTTTGGGCGAAGGTCAGACCGCGCTCATCGGTCGGCGCCAGGGTGAAGAATTGCACCGTGCCGCCCAGGTTGCTGGTGGAGGCGGTGCCCAGCGCGCCGGCGCCCTGCGACACCGACACGCTGCCGATGTTTTCCGACGAGATGGCGCGGCTGATGTGCAGGCCGTTGTTGTTACCGTAGGTCATATCACCAAGCGGAATGCCGTCCAGCGTGAAGCCCAGCTGGTTCTGGTTGAAGCCGCGGATGCTGAAACGGGTCGACCACTCGTAAGCGCCAAACGGGTCGGCCGACTGGAAGTTCACGCCCGGCAGTTTTTCCAGCACCTTCAGCGGGCTGGTGCCCGGCAGCGCTTCGGCCAGGTCGGCCTTGTTGATGTTTTGCACCTGGCGCGACTGGCCGCGGCCGGTGATTTCGATCGACTGGATCGGACCGGCCAGCGCGCCGGCGGCGGCGCTGTCATCCGCTGCGGCATCGGCCGGTTCGGCGGCGTAAGCCTGGCAGGCCAGCGCTTGCAGGACGACCAGGCACAAAGGTTTCAGAGGGAAGCGCTGTGGCATGATTGTTTTCTTTCTTGCTAAGTTATTGGAAAATAAACTGGCAAGATTGTAGGAAGCCGATGTGACCATGCGATGACGCCGGCGTGACATCTTGATGACAAGGTTCGCCTGCGTACAGAAGCCGCTCGGAGCCAGCTCTACCATGGCGGTAAAAACAGGAGACATCATGGACAAAGGCTGGCTCAGCAAGCTCGGCCCCGGCCTGATCACCGGCGCCGCCGACGACGATCCCAGCGGCATCGCCACCTACTCGCAGGCCGGCGCGCAATTCGGCTATGGCATGTTGTGGACGCTGCTGCTGACCTACCCGCTGATGGTGGGCATCCAGGCGGTCAGCGCCCGCATCGGCCGGGTCAGCGGCCATGGCCTGGCCACCAATATCCGCCGCCATTTTCCGCGCTGGCTGCTGTACACCATAGTCGCGCTGCTGCTGGTGGCCAACGTCATCAATATCGCCGCCGACATTGCCGCCATGGGCCAGGCCGCCAGCCTGGTGGCGGGCGGCCGCGCGCACTGGTACGCGGCCGCGGCCGGCGTCCTGTCGGTGCTGCTGCAGGTGGCCCTGCCCTACCAGCGCTACGTGCGGGTGTTGAAGTGGCTGACGCTGGCCCTGCTGGCCTATGTGGCCACGGCGCTGACGCTCAGGCTGCCCTGGGGGCAGATCCTGCATGCCGCGCTGCTGCCCAGGATCTCATGGCAGCCGGATTACATCACCACCGTGGTGGCCATCTTTGGCACCACCATCAGCCCTTATCTGTTCTTCTGGCAAGCCTCGCAGGAAGTGGAAGAGCTGCGCGCCGACCCGGCCGCGCAACCGCTCAAGCACGCGCGCCAGCAGGCCGGCGCGCAGCTCAGGCGCATCAAGATCGACACCCTGACCGGCATGGGCTTCTCCAACCTGGTGGCGATGTTCATCATGCTGACCACCGCCGCCACGCTGGGCGCGCATGGCATCACCCAGATCCACTCCTCGGCCCAGGCCGCCGAAGCGCTGCGGCCGATCGCCGGCGATTTTGCGTTCGCGCTGTTCAGCATGGGCATCATCGGCACCGGCTTGCTGGCGGTGCCGGTGCTGGCCGGCTCGGCGGCCTATGCCATCGCCGGCGCCATGCGCTGGAGGAACAGCCTGGAACTGCAGCTGACCGGGGCCAAAAAATTCTACGCCATCATCATCGGCGCCACCCTGGCCGGCACCGCGCTGTGCTTGACCGGCGTCGACCCGATGCGCGCCCTGTTCTGGAGCGCCGTGCTGAACGGCGTCATCGCGGTGCCGGTGATGGTGGTGGTGATGTTGCTGGCCATGCGCCGTTCGGTCATGGGCACGCTGGTGATTTCTCCGCGCTTGCGCCTGCTGGGCTGGCTGTGCACGGCGCTGATGGGACTGGCGGTAGTGGCGATGTTTGCCACGCTGGGGTAAGCTGGGGTTTTCCGCGGGAGGTGTGATGCGAACCTTACTAGCACTGCTGCTGACTGCCCTGACCGCCCTGCCGGCGCTGCCGATCGACCGCCCCTTCCCCGCCAACATCCTGCGCGGCAAGTTCACGCCAGGCTATTTCCCTGACATCACGCTGGACGGCAAAGCGCGCCAACTGGCGCCATCGGCCCGCATCTTCAACGAAGACAACCGCATTGAAATGCCGGCCGCCGTGCGCGGCAAGGATCTGGTGGTGAATTACACGGTCGATGGCATGGGCTATATCGACCGCATCTGGATCCTCAGCGCCGAGGAAGCGGCGCAAAAAGTGCCGACCGCGGCCGAGGCGGCTAAATAGCGTAGTCGCCGTGCACCGCCGGCGCCTGGCTGCGGCGCTCGTCGGCAAAGCGCAGCAATTCGTCCGGCGGGAGCGGCCGCGAGATGTGGTAGCCCTGCAGATAGTGGCAGCCCATTTTTTCCAGGATGGCGGCCTGCCCGGCCGTCTCCACGCCCTCCGCCACCAGTTGCAGGCCGAGGCTGTGGCCCATGGCAATGATGGCGTGCACCAGGCTGTTGCTGCGCTCGCTGTGCTCGATGTCCATCACGAAGGCGCGGTCGATCTTCAGGGTATTCAGGTGGAACTGGGTCAGGTAGCTGAGCGAGGAATAGCCGGTGCCAAAGTCATCCAGCGAAATGCCGACGCCGAGCGCCCGCAGCTGGGCCAGCACGGCTTGCACGTTGGCGGCGTCTTCAATCAGCACGCGCTCGGTCAGTTCCAGTTCCAGCTGGTGCGGCGACAGGCCGTTGCTGATCAGCGCCTGCGACACCAGCTGGAGGAAATCAGGATCGGCCAGTTGCCAGGCCGAGACATTGATGCTGATGGTGACATCGTCCAAGGCGCTCTGCTTCCACTGTCCCATCTGCCGGCAGGCCTGCTCCAGCACCCAGGTGCCAAGCGGGATAATCATGCCGCTGTCCTCGGCCACCGGGATGAAGCGGTCCGGCGACACCGGCCCCAGCAGCGAGCTATGCCAGCGTAACAAGGCCTCCACCTTGGTCAGCCTGCCGGTATGGGCATTGGTGATGGCCTGGTACACCAGATAGAACTCGTTGGCTTCGATGGCGCCGCGCAGGGCGCCGTCGATCACCAGACCGTCCTTGGCGGCGGCGTTCATGGCGTCGTTGAATACGCGCTGCTCGCCACGGCCGGCTTTCTTGGCCTCGTACATGGCAATGTCGGCGCAGCGGATCAGGGTATCGCTATCATCGCCGTGATCTGGATAGCAGGCGATGCCAATGCTGGCCGTGACGCTGATGGCGTGATAAGACAGCTCGAACCCTTTGCCCATCGCGGCGATGATGACGTCGGCGCAGTCGATGGCCATCTGTTCCGCGCTGTTGGGAGCAAGATCGGGGATGATGACGATGAATTCGTCGCCGCCAAAGCGCGCCAGCACGTCGCACGGGCGCAGCAGGCCATGCAGGCGGTTGGCGGCGGTGCGCAGCAGCTCGTCGCCGGCGGCATGGCCGAAGGAATCATTGACGCGCTTGAACTTGTCGAGGTCGATGAACAGCACGGCACATTCGCGCCCGGCCGTCACTGCATGCGCCACCTCCTGCGCCAGCCGCAGCGACAGCGCGTGGCGGTTGTAGAAGCCGGTGACCGGATCGATCCGGGCGGCTTGGTATAGCAAATCGTCCTTCTTTTTACGCTCGCTGATGTCCAGCAGCTGAACCAGACAGAACAACCGGCCGCGCTCGATGTACGGCGAGCCCAGCAATTCTACCGGCAGACTATTGCCATTTCGCAAACGCATGACGGCGGTGTCGGAGATCGGGTATTGCACATCCTTGGCTTCGAAACGGCGGAAATATTGGTCCGCCATGTCGCGCGTGAGGTTGGGCAGCAGGTCGCAAACATGCAAGCCAATCAACTCCTGTGCGTTGTTAAACCCGAGCAATTTTGCACAGCGTTCATTGGCGACGTGGACATAACCACGCCGGTCGCGGATCAGGAAGCCGTGGCTGAGGCTGTCGATGGTGCGGGCATAACGCTGCTGGATTTCGTCCTGGACCGCATACACCAGCCCGAGCATGGACAGCACCTTCAATATGCTGGTGCCCACAAACCACACCACGTACATATCGGGATGAAGCATCGCTGCGGACAGTACATTAAAACCACCGCGCAGCATCAGCGTCAGGCCCAGCAAGCGGTAACGATTTTCAACATGGATCAGTCGCGACCCGGTCCATAACATAATCAGGCCGAGTGCAATGGCGCTGCCCGGCGCTACCCAGTCATCATTCCAATGCCAGAGCAGGCAGAATACCCCACTGACAAGCAATACAGATGGCAGCAGCCAGCGCATCGGCACTGCATTTAATTTACCGATAAAAAACTGGGTGCCAGCCCAATAGCCAAGCATACCGATGGTCAGGCTTAAACCATAAAGGTACAGGCGCCAGGATAGCGGCAAAAAATAATCTCCCGTTACCCATAATATGCTGCCGCACATAATGGCCAACTGGCCGGCGCCCCAGAATAGCGCATGTTTTTCCTTGCGCTGCATAAGCCAAAGGAAAATTAATATTGCGCTCAGAATGGCGTCGGCGGAAAACTCCACCACCATCGCTGTGAGATAACCGGGATCTACGCTCATTGAGGTCCGGCGCCGGCGGGCGCTGTTGCACGTTGACTGGTGTCATTGTAAGCCGAACCCGGCAATTCATGCTAAAAATTGGCACGTACTAGCCAGTTTTCAGCTTGAGCGCTACACAAACAGGGAAATCGCCAGCGTCCACATGATCAAGGTGATAATGATGTCGAGGATGCGCCAGGCGTTGGGGCAGGAGAATAGCGGCGTCAAATACCGTGCGCCCAAGCCCAGGCTGCTAAACCAGATCACCGAAGCCAGCATTGCGCCAAGCGCAAAATATAGCCGTCCATTCCCTTCCTGCTGGCCGCCTATCGAGCCTAATAACACCACGGTATCGAGATAAACATGGGGATTTAATAAACTGAATGTCAGCATCGCGGAAATCACCGAGCGGCGATTGGGCGCCGCATTATTGTGATCATTTACCATGGCAGACGGATTGAATGCGGAGCGTGCCGTACGTAGTCCGTACCAGAATAAGAATGCGGCGCCAGCGATTTTAATCCAGAATAATAGCGTCGGTGCCTCGCTGATCAAGCGCCCCATGCCTGCCACGCCGGCGGCAATCAAAACCACATCGCATAAAATACATATCGCAATGCACGTCAGCACAAATTCGCGTTTTAACGCCTGCCTCAGCAAATAAGCGTTTTGTGAACCAATGGCAACGATCAGGCTGCCGCCCAAACCGATGCCTTTCAAAAAAGCAGTGGCTTCCATGGCCTTCTCCGGTGCAAAAAAAGCGCCAGATTACGGCTTGGGCGCAGATAAGTATAATTAATATTATTTTCCAAATATTAGGATAGCTAATGAGCCGGGTAGACTACCGTGGATTGGCGGCGCTGGACGCCGTGATCGATTATGGCAGTTTTGACAAGGCCGCGGCCGCGCTGGCGATCACCCAATCGGCGGTGTCGCAACGCATCCGGATGCTGGAAAACAGCGCCGGCGAATTGCTCATCGTGCGCAGCCAGCCGCCCTCTCCGACCGAAGCCGGACAGCGTCTGATTGCCCATTACCGCCAGGTGCGGCTGCTGGAAGCGGCGCTCGACAAACGCCCCGGCGATGCCGACGCCCGGCCGGAAATTGCCATCGCGGTCAATGCCGACAGCGCCGCGACCTGGCTGCAGGAAGCCGTCACCCCGCTGATGCGCAGCGGCGAGTGCATGCTGCAAATCCGCCTGGACGACCAGGACCACACCCTGACCATGCTGCGCGAAGGCCGGGTATTTGGCTGCGTGACCAGCGAAACCGCCCAGGTGGCCGGCACCACCGTCACCGCGCTGGGCGCCATGCGCTATCTCTGTGTGGCATCTCCCGAGTTCGCCGCCCGCTGGTTCCCGGACGGCATGAACGCGCTGGCGGTCCAGCACGCGCCGGTGATGAATTTCGACCGCAAGGACATGCTGCAAACCCGTTTTATCGCCCAGCACACCGGTTACACCGGCCGCTATCCGCACCATGCCCTGTCCAGCTCGGACGGCTATGTGCGCTTTATCGAGGCCGGGCTGGGCTACGGCATGCTGCCGCTCCAGCAGTGCGAGCGGCAACTCAGGCAAGGCACGCTGATCGACCTGGCGCCCGGCAAGTGGCTGGACGTGCCGCTGCTGTGGCATGTGTGGGATATCCAGACCCCGTTCACCCGGGCTTTGTCGGACAATTTGATCGCTACTGCACGCAAATGGCTGCTTTAGCCCATCATCGCGGCCAGATCTTCGCGCGCCC
This sequence comes from Duganella sp., assembly GCF_039595735.1. Taxonomy (NCBI): domain Bacteria; kingdom Pseudomonadati; phylum Pseudomonadota; class Betaproteobacteria; order Burkholderiales; family Oxalobacteraceae; genus Duganella; species Duganella sp. The sequence continues at coordinate 706,918 of NZ_JBCNLB010000001.1, read as the reverse complement.
GCGCTTCCCACGCGTCGGCATCCGGCTGATGCAGGTAACGGGCTTCCGAGGCCGGTGCGGCCATCTCTGGCCCGACGCGCTGGTAAATCATCACGCTGGTCCATGACAGGGTGCCGGGCGCGTGCGATTGCAACAGGCGGAACGCCGGATGCTTGATCGGATAGGTGGTGGTGCTGACCAGTGCGCCTTGCGACAATTCGCGCGCCAGCTTGTCGCTGATGGCGTCCATCAGCGGGCCGAAGCAGGTGCTGTACAGGAACACCAGGCTGGCGCCGCGCACGTCCACCTTGAACATATCGTTTTCCAGGAACAGGATGCGGGAACCGAGGTCCAGCAGGTGGCGGCCGGTCGCCATCCCTCCCGACGGCAGTGGCAGCGGGGTTTCCAGCGTCAGCGGCTCGGGCAATGCTTGCAGCCCTTGGCGCGCCAGCGTCAGCAGGCGCACTAATCGCTCTTGCGCCAGCCTGTGGCGGTAATTCAGCAATTCCACGCCTATGCAACGGGTGAAGGGCAAGGTCAGCGCGGCGGTCATGACCACCTTGCCGAGGCCGCTGCCCAGATCGACCATCACGCCCCCCGGCGGCAACAGCGGTTTGACGGCGTCAAAGTAGTTTTCCAGCTCAAAGCGCTGCATTTCGCCGTAGATCAAGCCACCTTCCTGGATCAGCCAGGCGTGGATTTCGTCGTCGGCGATGTCCTCCAGCTTGCGGAAGCCGGGCAGCGGCGCCAGCTTGGGCAGCATGCCCATCGGCAGGATGCTGGCCGGCAGCGTGCCGATCATCACACTCAGGTGAGGACGCAGGCGCTGCAGCAGATAATCGTGGCGCGCTGGTTTTTCCAGGCAGGCGCGCAGGGCATAGCCGATTTCCAGAAACGGCAGGAATGGCGAGTCCGCCTGCAGATCCAGCGTGGGGCGCGCATGCGACTCGCCGCCCTGCACGCTCTGGAACAGCGCCTCGAAAATATCGGCCGGATGCCGGAAACGCTGCACCGGCGCGGTGGGGCGGTTTTGGGTGCGAAAGGTCGGCTGCAGGCTCGTGCTATCCATGGCACGAGAATAAAGGAAGCCTATGCCGGCCGCAATGACTTTAGCATCTTTGCAACATCATCGTAGTGGCCCTGCCAGCCGGAGTTGGCCAGCTTGGGTGCGCACACCGGGCAAACCTCGAACGGATCGCAGTCGTGCTGCAACTCGACGTAATAGCGGCCTATCACCGGCTTGCCGGCATACGAGTCGGTCATCACCGGGCGCGATTTAAGCGATGGCTTGGCCACGGCAGGCACGAAATCGGCGCCGCCCGGCGGCAGCCAGCGTTCAAAGGCCTCGACCGGCTTACCGTCCGGCACGTACCACGACTTGCGTTCGTTGTTCCAGCGCGCGCCCAGCGCCTTGGCTTCATCTTTTTCCGCGAACGGCACTTTAAGAAACATCATCTTCAATCACTCCTTGCAGCAAGGATGACATTTTACTGTCTCAGGTGCGAAAATACCGCCATGCCTACCATCGAACCATTGACTCTCACGCTGGCCGAACTGGCCGAGCGCTGGAACATGACTCCGCAGCAAGTGCTGGAATCGCCGCGCGCGCTGCCCATGTATTTTTACTTTGACGGCCTGGTGTTCGATTTCAACGACAAATGGCACCGCGCCAACGGCGACGCCGGTGTGCTGCAAATGCTGGAGCAGCACAAGACGCGGTTGTCCACGCTGGAAATCGACCTGCAACGTCAAACCATGCACAAGCGCGGCCTGCTGAAGCTGACGCAATGGGAAGAAGCGCTGAGCGATGAAGAGCTGCAAAGCCAGCAGGCGGAAGCCGACCGGCTGAGCGAAGAAATCCCGCGCCTGACCGAACAGCTCAAACAGCGCCGCGACGAACGCCAGCGGCGCGTGCGCAACGGCCTGCTACGCGCGGCGCCGCGCACCGTGGCCGACATCGCCAAGCGTGGCCAGGCCCGCTTCCCGCAGTTTGCCTACATGCCCTACACCGCCAACAAGACCGAAGGCGACACCGCCATTGCCGACGGCGCGGTGGTGGCGCTGGAAGATGGCTTCCCGCTGAAAGAGTTCCTGACCGGCGACGACCTGGTGGCCGCCATGGTGGATGTGCGCGCGGCCGAAGACGGCGCCGCCTGAGCGGCGCCGTCTGTTTTACCCGAGCGCGATGCGCTTCTGCTCGCGCGCCGAGCGATAGATGGCCTCGATGATGCGGATGTCGCGCAAACCTTCCTCACCCGCCACAATCGGCTCACGGTTGTTGATCACGCACAGCGACAGGTGATCCAGTTGGCCAGCCCACTGGGTGGCGCCCGGCCCCGGCTGTGGCGTGATCGGCGTGCTGCGATCCTGGCCGACCCACAGTTTGTTGCCGTCGTAACGCGTGCCCGGCTCCATGTCGATGCGGCCCTTGTCGCCCATCAGCAGGATGTGGTTCTGGTTGGCGCTGTACATCGACATGCAGGAACCGATCACGCCTGACGGGAATTCCAGCTGGAACTCGATCATGTCCTCCACCTCGCGGAAGCGCGGATCGTTGCGGTCGGTGGTCTCCTTGGCGTAGACCGCGATCGGCTCCTCGCCGGTCATGTAACGTGCCGCGTTCAGCGCGTAAATGCCGATATCCATCAGCGAACCACCGCCGGACAGCGCTTTCTTCAGGCGCCAGGCGTTGGGGTTATTCATGGTGAAGCCGTGCTCGGAGCGGAAATAACGCAGCTTGCCGATCTCGCCGGCGCGGGCGCGGCGGATGGCTTCCAGGTTGTACGGTTCAAAGTGGCAGCGGTAGCCGATCATCAGCTTTTTGCCGGCTTTCTTGCAGGCGGCGATCATGGCCTCGCACTCGGCCGACGACACCGCCATCGGCTTTTCGCACATCACGTGCTTGCCGGCGGCAGCGGCGCGGATGGTGTACTCGGCGTGCATGGAGACAGGCAGGCAGACGTAGACGATATCGATGTCCGGATTGTCCTTGATGCTGTCGAAATTCTGGTAATTGTAGATGCTGCGCTCCGGTACGCCGTACTCGGCGGCGACGCGCCTGGCCTTGGCAGGATCGCCGCTGACCAGCGCCACCAGCTTGCTGTGCTGGCAGTTCTTGAACTGCGGAATAATCACGCCCAGCCCGTAGCCGCCCAGCCCGACTATCGCATAACCCAGCTTGCGCCCGGGCGTTGCCGCCATCACCGGCAAGCCTGCGGCCGCCATCGTGATAGCGCTACCAGCAGCAATGGCCAAACTCCGTCGATTCGTGTCTATCATCCCTGTCTCCTTGGTTGTGGTACTAATCCTGGCAATTTTAATGTATCCGCAAGAATCAATGTGCAGGTTTGGCCTGCCAGCCACGCCGCACGGCCTCCTGCTCGCCGCTGGCGTCCAGCGCCTGGCCGGCGATGCGGGCGTCGATCGCGTCCAGCACTGCCGTTGGCATGGCGCTGCCGGCCTGGCGGTAATCGCCGGTCGCCGCGCTGGCCGCCTCCGCCATGACCGGCACCTGCCATTCCTTGCCATTGCGGCAGGCCAGTCCCGCCGTGCCGTGGGTGATGAAACTGCGGCACAGCGCGCCATCCCTGGCGGCAAAGCTGACGCCGATGCGCACCGGGCCGTCGCTGGCGGCCAGTTGCTGCGACAACGCCGTTGCCAGTTGTCCCTGCGCCACCAGTTTGCCGTCAGCGCCCTGCGCGACCGCTACAGCGCCGCCGCCGGCCATCATGCTGCCGGTCAGCACGCCCACCGCCAGCGTGGCGGCGATGGCGCCCCACTCCGGCCACGACCAGCGGCGCGGCGCAGTCCGCTCCACGCGCGCAGCACGTGCCGCGCCCAGGTCAGCGACTTTGTCCGGCAAGGCGGCGGCGGTCAGCGCCGGCGGCACCGGCTCATCGAGGATGGGCGCGAACGCCGCAAACACGTCGGCGCGCAGCGCCTGATGCTGCGCCACCCGTTCGGCCAGCGTTGGATCGGTGTCCAGCGCGCGTTCGATCTCGGCGCGCCCGGCGTCATCCAGTTCGCCATCCGCATAAGCCATCAGGGTTTCATCGGAAAATTTCATTACACATTCCTTGCTTGATCGGATAACAGTTCCTGCAACGCCGCGCGGGCCCGCACCAGCCGGCTGGTCAGGGTGCCGATGGGGATTTCCAGCACCTCGGCCGCTTCCTTGTACGGCAAGCCATCGACCAGCACCAGCGCCACCACCATGCGGTGTTCGTCCGACAGGCGGCTGACTGCCTGCTGGATTGCCATGCGCTGCTGGTGCGCTTCGGCGTAATCGTCGCCCACATGCTCGCCGGCTTCCTCGGGCGCGAACACCGCGTCACGACGCATGCGTGAACGTACCTCATCGATCCACGCATTCTTCATGATGCGGAACAGCCAGCTGTCCAGGCGCGTGCCTGGCTCCCATTGTTCACTGCGGCCCAGGCCCCGCTCCAGCGCAATCTGCACCAGGTCGTCCGCGTCCTCACGGTTATAAGTGATGGTGCGGGCGAAGCGGCGCAGGCGCGGCAGCAGGGCGGCAATCTCTTGTTGGATCGGCTTATCGGTTGCGCTCATGGTTATCCGGTTAACGCTGGCGGGAGGGATTTTAATCCCTGCGCCAAACGTTTATTCGTCATACAGTCTCTTGCTTATACTATCATCCGTTCATCATGCCGATCCGATCGCTACTTGTTGCCGCTATCTGCCTGCTGGGCGCCGCCGATGCCAGCGCGCAGTTGCGCCTGCCCAGCGTGCAGTTGCCGCAACTGCCATTGAACAGCCCCTTGCTGCGCGATACCGGCCGTCTGCTGGACCGCACCGACCTCGCCAACCTGGCCACGGCGCGGCTGGACCAGGTCGCCAACCTGCTGCGCCAGCACCGCGACGTGCTGGAACCCGATCCGCGCGGCGATCCCGTGGTGCGGCATGAAATCCTGGCGTGGTCGCCCAGCGAGGCCGGCCTGGCCGCCGCCCGCGCCGCCGGGCTGATCGTGGTCGACGCGGAGCCGGGCGCGTCCACGGTGGTGTTGCGCGTGCCTGGCCAGGTGGATACCGCCGCCATGCTGGAACGCCTGCGTCAGCTCGATCCGGACGGCGTGTATGACTTCAACCACGTCTACACCAGCAGCGCCGCGCAGCCATCCGGCGCCGGGTCGGACGCGCCACAGGCTTTGCCACGCGCGGCCCACGCGCTCAAGGTCGGGCTGGTTGACAGCGGCATCGCGCGTGACCATGAAGTCTTCGAGCAGGCCCGCATCCAGCCATGGGGCTGCGACGGCCGGGACCATCCCAGCGCGCATGGCACTGCGGTGGCGGCATTGATGGTGGGACGTTCCGCTCGTTTTCGCGGCGTCGCGCCGCAGGCAGCCTTGTACGCGGCGGATATTTATTGCGACAGCCCGGCCGGCGGTTCCGCCGCGCGCATCGCGGCAGCGCTGGACTGGCTGGCGCGCGAACAGGTGGCGGTCATCAACCTGAGTCTGGTTGGGCCGCCCAACCAGATCCTGGAACGGGTGGTGGCCGGCATGATCAAGCGCGGCCATTTGCTGGTGGCGGCAGTCGGCAACGACGGGCCGGCGGCGCCGCCGTTGTATCCGGCCAGTTATCCGGGCGTGGTCGGCGTCAGCGGCGTCGACAAGCGCGGCCAGCCGCTGCCGGAAGCCGCACGCGGTCCGCAAGTGATGTTTGCCGCGCCGGGCAATCAGATGGTCAGCGCCGCCATCGGCAATCCGCCTTACCGCACGGTGCGCGGCACCTCGTTCGCGTCGCCGTTGGTGGCCGCGCTGCTGGCAGATGCCTTGCGCCAGCCTTCGCTGGAGGGTGCCAGACAGGCCATTGCGGACGCGGCGAAAGCCGCCTCGGGCAATCCCTCCGGCGTGCAAAATCCCGAGCTTGGCTATGGCGTGCTGGGTGCGAAATTCCGCGCCGATCCGTCGGCATTCCGCTAATTCAAAAAAATTTTCAGGGCCATGGATTAAACCGTTGAGCCCGGACGTTTTCCTTGCAAGCGCTGCAGATGGTCTGCGGCGGATCCAAGGAGAACATCATGAAAAACATCACCATCGCCAAACAACTGCTGCTCGTCCTGTCCATCGGTGTGGCCTGCTCGGCCCACGCACAATTGCTGGGGCGCGGCGGCGCGGTCGGCGGCATGATCGGCGGCACCGGCAATTTCGGCGGACAGCTCAGCGGCATGGGCAACCTCGGCGGCAACAGCGCTCTGCTGGACCGCAGCCGCTCGGCCACCAGCGCGATCAACACCGACGAGCTGCGTGCCAACCGCAACGCCGACAAGGCCAACAGCGCCAACGCGCAATCCGTCACGCCCACCCCGGCGGCATCGGCAACACCGGCAGCACCAGCGGCCAAACAAGGCGGTTTGCTGAGCGGCGTCACCGGCAGCGGCAGTGGCAGCGGCAACGCACAAGCTTCCGCCAACGCCGACAGCGACGGCATCGGCCAAGCGGCCGGCAGCGCCCTGCAAGGTGCGCGCAGCACCGCCGCCCCGGTGCGCGACGGCGCTAAAACCCAGGCCGAGAACACCCGCAGCTACGCCCAGTCGAGCATGGCAACCGCCTCGGACACCACCAAAGGCAGCAAGCAAGCCGCCGCCAGCGGCGCGCGTGGCACTGCGGACGCCACGACCGCGGTGCAGCCATCGTTCAACGCCAGCGGATCGGCATCCGGCCACGGTTCCGCCACCAGCGCAACCCGGAGCACGTCCACCGACAGCAGCGCTGAGTCGAAGTGAATCGATCCATCACCGCCCGGCCCGATGGGCTGGGCGTGGATGGAGAATCAAGATGGAGCATGCTCCAGAATTTCACTCAACCGGCCGACGTCCAGCGGTTTTACGAAATGATGATGGAATCCGGCAGTGCGCGACAGGACCCGGTCATGCTCCTGCCCATAGCCGGTGAGTGCGATGAACAACGCGCGCCCGGCCGAGGGCCGCATGCGCAGGCGGTGCGCCAGCTCATAGCCGTTGATGTCCGGCAGACCGACGTCGAGGATGAAGATGTCGGGATCGAAGCCAGCAGCAATTTCGATGGCGCGCTGGCCGTCAAAGCTGAGGCGCACCTCATGCCCCAGCACGGCCAGCAACTCGCCCAGCGTCTCCGCGGCGTCCACGTTATCGTCAACGAGCAGCACACGGCGCCCACTGGCGCTCCGTGTCAGCTCGCCCGCAGCCACGCGCGGCGCGGGCGGCTGCTGGTGATGCGCCGGCAAGCACAAGGTGAACCGGCTGCCTTTTCCGACGCCATCACTGTCAGCGCTGACGCTGCCGCCGTGCGCCTCCACCAGACTTCTTACCAGCGTCAGACCGATGCCCAGACCGCCTTCGGAGCGGTCCGGCGTGCGAACCGCCTGGGTGAACATTTCGAACACATGCGGCAGCAATTCCGGGCCGATGCCGCTGCCGTTGTCGCTGACCACGATCCTGACCTGCGTGTCTGGCACCGCGACGCTGACGTCAATTCTGCCGCCGCGCGGCGTGTACTTGGCTGCGTTGGACAGCAGGTTGACGACCACCTGGATCAGCCGGGTGGCGTCGCCCAACACCACGGCAGCATCGGCCGCCACGTGCAGGTGCAGCGTGTGGCCACGGCTGGCAATCAGTGGCCGCGCCTGCTCGACGGCAGCGGAAACCACCGCTTTCAGGTCGGTGGGCAGCAGTTCCAGCTCCACCAGCCCGCGCGTGACACGGGACACGTCCAGCAGGTCGTCGACCAACTCCGTCATGTGGCGCACCTGGCGGTCAATGATCGCGACCGCCCTGGCCTGGCGTGCCGCGTCCGCCCCCTCTATCTTCAGCAATTCCGCCGCGGCCCGGATCGGCGCCAGCGGATTCCGCAGTTCGTGCGCCAGCATGGCGAGGAACTCATCCTTGCGGTTGGCTGCCGCGCGCAGCTCTTCGGTCTGGCTGCGCTGTTCGTGGATATCGGTACAGGTGCCCAGCCAACGGACCAGGCGGCCAGCGGCATCATGCACCGGCAGTACCCGGCCCAGGCACCAACGATGGGTGGCCGACGGCTGATGCAGCAAGCGAAACTCGATGTCGTAAGCCTGGCCGCGCACCTGCGCTTCTGCCCAACGCCGCGCGGCGTGAGCGCGATCCCCGGCGTGCACGAGCGCCTCCCAGTCCTGGTGCGTGGCGGTGGGAGCCAGGCCGGTGAACTCATACCACTGGTCGTTGCAGAATTCACGCGTGCCATCCGGCAGCTGAGACCACACCAGGTGGGGAATCGCATTGGCGATCACGCGAAACTTGGCTTCGCTCTCGTTGAGGCGATCGCGCTCTGCGGCCACGCTGTCAACGGCTTCCTGCAGCGCCAATTCGGTGTGCACGTGGTGCGTGACGTCGGTCCCCTGCACAAATATACCGTTGACCTTGCCGTCAGTGCCATACACCGGCTGATACACGAAATCGACCCAGAACTGCGCCAGCGCGTCGTCCCGCCGCAGCGTCACTGGCACGCGGCGTCCGATATAGCGTTCGCCGGTGCGGTAGACCTCGTCCAGCAGGGCCAGGAAACCCTGCTCCACCACTTCGGGCAGGGCCTCGCGCAGCGGCTGATTGACCGGATTGCGTCCGCCGATCAGTTCCCGGTAGCTGGCGTTGGCCAGTTCAAACACATGCTGCGGCCCGCGCAGCAACGCCATGAAGCCGGGCGCTTCCGCAAACAGCTGCTGCAGCATGTCGGCCTGTTGCTGCAGGGCGCGCTCCGCCAGCACCTGGCCAGTCTTCTCGGACAGAATGCACAGCACCCCCTCGACGCCGCCTGCCGGCGCGAAGATCGGCGTGTAGGAAAAATCGAACCAGGCCCGCTCCTCCAGACCATTCCGGCGTATCACAAACGGATGATTTTCAAAGCGCAGCGATTCGCCGGCAAAGCTGCGTTGCAGCAGCAGCGACACCTCGGGCCACACCTCGGCCCAGCTTTCGATCATGGGACGGCCCAGCGCGCGCGGATGCTTGCTGCCAAGCACCGGTAAGTACGCGCGGTTATACAGGAAGATGCGATCGTCGCCCCAGACCAGAAACATCGCGGATTCCGAATGGGTCATCAGATCGGCCGCGGCGCGCAAGGCTGGCGACCAGGCCTCAACCGGCCCCAGCGGCGAATCAAGCCAGTCGACTCCGCTGAGCAGTCCCGCCGTCGCTGGCTTCGAAACATTCAATGCTGGCGGAACCATTAACTGTCCTCATAGACACAAATGGCATCGATCATAACAGAGTGCACGTTGCGCCGGCGTTTTGCAGGCAATCGGGATAGGGGCTGTCGGTGTACCCAACAGCCCCCTTACACCACCCGGCATGCGGGTCCCCACACGCCCAAAAACAAAGCCCAGTCCAATGGACTGGGCTTGCTGGGAAGACTATTCCGACTGCTTAAGCGGCTTTGCGGCGACGGGCGATGAAGCCCACCACGCCCAGGCCAGCCAGCATCATGGCGTAGGCATCGGCTTCCGGCACGGCGGAGGTCAGGTTGCCCAGGTAGACAGCGTGCGACAGGCCGTTGCCGCCGGTGAAGACGCCCGACGAGCTGATATCGATGGTGGAAATGCCGGTGGTGCCGCCGTCAACCAGGTAGAAGCTGTAGAAGTTCGCTTGCTTCAGGCCGATCACGAACAGACCTTTTTGCGCAGCAGTGAAATTCAGCGACATATCCTTGCCGTTGTCGGTGAACAGGCCATTGTTCGCCACGTCAGACTTGAAATAAGACATATCGGTGTCGAAGGTAAAGCCATTGTCGCTGAAGGCCGAGTTGATCTGGCCGATCTGGGTGCTGGTCAGCGAGCTGCCCAGATTGCCGCTGAAAGCGCCGGTGCAGTCAACGTAACCGGTGCTCAACGGGGTGCCGGTGCCGCAGGCGGCTGGGCCTGGCTGTGCAGCGTAAGCGGTGCTGCTCAGTGCCAGTGTGGCGATGAGGCTCGAAACGACTTTGGAGATAATTTTCATGCCTGGTCCTTATGAGGATTGGGTGGGCTGGGAATGTGTCGTCCCTTAGAAGTTATCTAATCGCCACACAAATTATTTTTTAACTAAGTGTATGATAGCACACAATGCATGCTTAGATGCAAATATTTTTATCACCATCGCAACAAAAATGGCAAAATAATAGCTGCCCAAGAGCAGCTATTAAGAAGAATTGGTAGGCCCTCGCGGAGTCGAACCGCGCACCAAAGGATTATGAGTCCTCTGCTCTAACCAAGCATGAGCTAAGGGCCCGAAGAACACGGGAGCATATAGGCTCCCCTAGCCTCAGTCAAGCCTTAGTTACCTTCCAGGAAACTCTTCAGCTTGTCCGAACGGCTCGGATGGCGCAGCTTGCGCAAGGCTTTGGCTTCGATCTGACGGATGCGCTCGCGCGTCACGTCAAACTGCTTGCCCACCTCTTCCAGCGTGTGGTCGGTCGACATCTCGATGCCGAAGCGCATGCGCAGCACCTTGGCTTCGCGCGGCGTCAGCGAGTCGAGCACGTCCTTGACCACGCCGCGCATCGAGGCGTGCAGCGCCGCGTCCGATGGCGCCAGGGTGTTGTTGTCCTCGATGAAGTCGCCCAGATGCGAATCGTCGTCGTCGCCAATCGGCGTCTCCATCGAAATCGGCTCCTTGGCGATCTTCATGATCTTGCGGATCTTGTCCTCTGGCATTTCCATCTTGATGGCCAGCGTTGCCGGGTCCGGCTCGGCACCGGTCTCTTGCAGAATCTGGCGCGAGATGCGGTTCATCTTGTTGATGGTCTCGATCATGTGCACCGGAATCCGGATGGTGCGCGCCTGGTCGGCAATCGAGCGCGTGATGGCCTGACGGATCCACCACGTGGCATAGGTCGAGAACTTGTAGCCGCGCCGGTATTCAAACTTGTCCACCGCCTTCATCAGGCCGATGTTGCCTTCCTGGATCAGGTCAAGGAATTGCAGGCCGCGGTTGGTGTATTTCTTGGCGATCGAAATCACCAGACGCAGGTTGGCCTCGGTCATTTCGCGCTTGGCCTTGCGCGCCTTCATTTCACCGGCCGCCATCTGGCGGTTGATGTTGCGCAGGTCCGGCAGCGGCAGCACCACGCGCGCCTGCAGGTCGATCAGGCGCTGTTGCAGCTCCTTGATGGTCGGGATGTTACGGCCCAGGATGGCGCTGTAGGCGTGGCCGGCAGCCACTTCGCCGTCCACCCATTCCAGATTGGTTTCATTGCCCGGGAACACCTTGATGAAGTGGGCGCGCGGCATGCCGCACTTGTTCACGGCCACGTCCAGAATCTGCTTCTCGATGTGGCGCACTTCGTCCACCTGGCCGCGCAGGGTGTCGCACAGCTTCTCGACCACCTTGGCGGTGAAGCGGATGCCGAGCAGCTCGGCCGAGATCGCTTCCTGCGCCTTGACGTAGGCCTTGGAGTTGTAGCCTTCCTTCTCGAAGGCGCGGCGCATCTTGTCGAACTGCAGGGAGATGACGTCGAATTTTTCCAGCGACGCCGCTTTCATGGCTTCCAGCTGCTCGGCCGAGTAGCCGGCCGCGGCGCCCGATGGGCTGGCTTCTTCCTCTTCCTCTTCTTCCTCTTCTTCCTCGTCCTCTTCTTCCTCTTCGTCGTCCGAGGCGGCGCTCGGCGCCGGCGCGGCGGCATCTTCGTTTTCGTCGACCAGGCCGTCGACGATTTCGTCGATCTTGATTTCGTCGGCGCGGATGCGGTCGGAGGCGGCGATGATTTCGGCAATCGTCACCGGGCAGGCGGAAATCGCCTGGATCATGTCTTTCAGGCCGTCCTCGATGCGCTTGGCGATTTCAATCTCGCCCTCGCGGGTCAGCAGCTCGACCGAGCCCATCTCGCGCATGTACATGCGGACCGGGTCGGTGGTGCGGCCGAAATCGGAATCAACGGTGGACAGCGCCGCCTCGGCAGCGGCCTCGGCTTCGTCATCGCTGGTGACGGTGGCAACATTGTCGGACAGCAGCAGCGTCTCGGCGTCGGGCGCGTGTTCGTACACGGCAATGCCCATGTCGTTGAAGGTGCCGATGATGCCTTCGATCGCTTCCGGATCGACGATGTTGTCGGGCAGGTGGTCGTTGATCTCGGCGTACGTGAGGAAGCCGCGTTCCTTGCCGAACTTGATCAGGGTCTTGAGTTTCTGGCGGCGGCGTTCGAGTTCTTCCTCGGTGGCCTCGGTGTCGGACGAGAAGGCGTCCTTGAGCAAGGCCTTTTCCTTGGCCTTGCGGTCCTTGGCTTTGGCCTTGTCGACGGCCTTGAGCTCGGCGCGTTCCACCGCGTTCAGCGCGGCGACTTCGTCGTTCTCAGGCTGGAATTCTTTCGGTTTGCGCCCGCGCCGGCCCGGCACTTTGACCGTGGGCAGCACGTAACCCGAAGTATCGATCGCCGCCAGGGCAGCCGCGTCCGTGGTCTGGCTGACCGCTGGCGGTTTGCTGGCAACGCGCGTCTCCGGCTTGTCCGCCGTCTTGGCGGATTTGGCGCTCACTTTAACCGGCTTTTCAGCCGCTTTGGATTCAGGTTTCTTGATTGGCACAGGCGCTTTCGATTACGGATAAAGTTTCGATCCCCGGGGATCACTACGTCTTCGAACTTGCCGACTACACAAGTCCGACAATACTACGACTTACTTACACCTGGGTCAGGCCGACCGAGTCTATAGAGAATTCCAAGGAATTCTACTGCATCGGACACGTGCGTGGGGGCAAGAAACCATGACTCGGTTAGGTAGCAAACAGACTCGTTGCTAAACCATAGCTGGCCCTGGCCGCCGACACCCGTCCTTGCGCGTCGATCAAGAGCCTAACTCACTGAAAACAAACACACTCTGAACAGAAAAACGATGCCAAAAATTACAACACTTAGCGTTTTATTATAGCACGTCACTTTTCAATTTCCAGAGGGAAGACCGGCACGTCCCCCGCTGGAATGATGACAGAAACATTACGTCACAAACCGCACAACAACACTTACCTGTTCGGCAATTCCGCCTGGGCCTCGCGCAGCAGCTGATCTTGCTGGGCGGTCAGCTCGCGGTAGCGCACGCCGATCTCATCGGACGTCAGCCCGGACGCAAACAGCTGGCTCAGCTCCTGCTTGAGCGCATCGTGCTTGACCTGGCGGATCGCCGCCCGCAGCACTTGCCGCTCGGTATCACGCTCTGACTCCGGCTCCTTGACGATTTCCGCGATGATGCTGTCGTACTCGTCGCCCTGCGACTTCAAATGCTGCGCAAACGCCGCGAAATTGCCGCTTTCTCCCAGCATCTGCGCCGACGCCACCAGCTGTCCCAGCCGTTCGGCGGGCTCCGCGCCAAAGAACTGGAAGGCCGTCAGCGCCGCCGCATCGACATCCAGCGCCAGCGACGGGTGCGCCACCAGCAGACGCACGATCTGCAATTCCAGCCCCTTCGGCTGCGGCCGCCCGCTTTTCGGCGGCGCAATCTTGGCTGGCGCCACCGGCCTGGACAACTCGAACAGCGATTCAATCTCGTAGGTCGAGGTCATGGTCACCTGCGCCAGCGCATGCACGATCTGCAGGCGCAAGGCGGTGGGCGTCATCGCCTGCAGCATCGGCTTGGCGTCAAACTGGGCGCGGGCCCGGCCTTCCGGACTGCCCATGTCATGCTCGCCCACCGCTTCCTTGATCAGGAATTGCGACAGCGGCATGGCTTCCTGAATTTCCTGTTCAAACGCTTCCTTGCCGTAGGCGCGCACGTAGCTGTCCGGATCGTGCTCGGTGGGAAGGAACAGGAACTTGATGGTCTTGTTGTCCGTCACGTGCGGCAGACAGGCTTCCAGCGCGCGGCGCGCGGCGCGGCGGCCGGCCTTGTCGCCGTCGAAACTGAAGATCACCGTGTCGGTCTGACGCAACAGCTTCTGCACATGGTGGGTGGTGCAGGCGGTGCCGAGGGTGGCCACGGCCTGCGGGAAACCCATCTGCGCCAGCGCCACCACGTCCATATAGCCTTCCGTCACCAGCACATACCCCGCATCGCGGATCGCCTGGCGCGCCTCGAACAAGCCATACAGCTCGAAGCCCTTTGAAAATAAAGGCGTTTCCGGGGAATTCAAGTACTTGGGTTCGCCCTGATCCAGCACCCGGCCACCGAAAGCAATCACCTGGCCCTTGGTGTTTTTGATGGGGAACATGACACGCTCGCGGAAGCGGTCATAGCGCTTCTTGTTGCCGCCGTCCTCGTCCACGCGGTCAATCACCAGGCCGGACTCGGCCAGCACCACCGCATCGTAGTCGGGGAACACCGAGCGCAGGTTGTCCCAGCCCGGCGGCGCATAGCCGAGGCCGAAGCGGGCGGCGATTTCGCCGGTCAGGCCGCGGTTTTTCAGATAGGCGATGGCGTTTGGCGCGCTGCGCAGCTGCAACTTGAAAAAGTCGCTGGCGCGGGTCATGGCGTCGGTCAGCGCCATGGTCTGGGCCTGCATTTGCGCGCGCTGCGCCGGCGGAATCTTGTCGTCCTGCTCGGGCACAACCATGCCGACGCTTTGCGCCAGCTCTTTCACGGCATCGACAAAGCCCATGCCGGAGTATTCGATCATGAAACCAATCGAGGTGCCATGCGCGCCGCAGCCGAAACAGTGATAAAACTGCTTGGTCGGGCTGACCGTGAAGCTGGGCGACTTTTCATTGTGAAACGGGCACAAGCCCATGTAATTCGCGCCGCCTTTTTTCAGCTGCACATAACGTCCGACAACGTCGACGATATCGACGCGGTTCAACAAATCGGCGATAAAAGTTTGTGGGATCACAGGGGGCTGAACGGTCTTGTTGTAGATCAGACTATACCGCCGCAGCCGATGTGCTTTGACGCACATCAAACTGCGGCGGCGGACTTGCTTAGGCTGCCGGGGACAGCGCTTTCTTCACCAGCGCGGACACCACGGTCATGTCGGCGCGGCCGGCCAGCTTCGGCTTGACGATGCCCATGACCTTGCCCATGTCCTGCGGACCGCTGGCGCCCGAGGCGGCCACGGCGGCAGCCACTTCAGCGGCGATTTCCTCGTCCGACAGGCCGGCAGGCATGTAGGCGCTCAGCACGGCCAGTTCGGCTTTTTCGATGTCGGCCAGGTCGGCACGGCCGCCGGCTTCGAACTGGGTGATGGAATCCTTGCGCTGCTTGATCATTTTTTCCACGATGGCCACGGTCTGGGCATCGTCGACTTCGATCTGCTCATCCACTTCCTTGCGCTTGATTTCCGCCAGGATCAGGCGGATGGTTGCCAAGCGGCCGGCTTCCTTGGCGCGCATGGCGGTTTTCATGTCTTCGGTAATCTGTGCTTTCAAGCCCATGGCGTTTCTTTCAGAAAATAGTGGAGTAAAAATGCGAAAACCCGCGCAGGCTCGAAAGCCGGAGCGGGTATTCTCTTAGATGCCGCTAGCCACAACCGGCAAGGCCAGGTTGTACTGCGTAAGCGATCTTAGAAGAGTTTTTTCGGCAGCTGTTGGCTGCGGATACGCTTGTAGTGACGCTTAACAGCAGCAGCCAGCTTGCGCTTGCGCTCTGCGGTTGGCTTCTCGTAGAACTCGCGTGCGCGCAGTTCGGTCAGCAGACCGGTTTTTTCGATGGTGCGTTTGAAGCGACGCATTGCGACTTCGAACGGCTCGTTTTCTTTAAGGCGAATAGTGGTCATGTAAAAATTCAAACCGTTGGAGGTTATAGGGAGACAGAGACTATAGCATCTTTTTCCGGAAAATGGAAGCCCGAGGCCGTTGAACACAGCCTGCCATGCGGCTTTCATAGGAAAAACAACAACGTGCAGACTGCCAGTATATCAAACCGCTTGCCCAGCCGCCACACCGGAAGCCCATGCCCACTGGAAGTTGTAGCCTCCCAGCCACCCCGTCACATCCACTGTTTCACCGATGAAATACAAGCCAGGCACCCTGGTCGCCATCATGGTTTGCTGCGACAGTTCGCGGGTATCGACGCCGCCTCGCGTGACTTCGGCCTTCTTGTAGCCTTCGGAACCATTGGGCGTCAGGCTCCACTGGTTGATGGCGGCGCCCAGCTTGCGCAGCTGGGCGTCGGGCATGTCGGCCAGGCGGGCGTCCAGGGCGAAACCATGGGCCAGCAGCAAGCCTTCCGCCAGGCGCGCCGGCAGCCACTGCGACAGCACGTTGCCCAGCTGTTTCTTGATGGTGTTCTTGCCTTCGATCAGCGTAGCGGCCAGATCCAGTTCCGGCAGCAGGTTGATCACGATCGGCGTGCCCGGCTGCCAGTAGGAGGAAATCTGCAGGATCGCCGGGCCGGACAGGCCGCGGTGAGTGAACAGCAAATCTTCGCGGAAGCGCGCGCCGCCCGGATTGCGGCCTTTCAGCGCGCCGGTTTCCACGTCGACTTCCAGCGCGATGCCGGCCATTTCCACGAACGGCGCCCACTGTTGCGGGTCGAAGGTCAGCGGCACCAGCGCCGGGCGCGGCTCGACCATGCGCAGGTTGAATTGTCTGGCGATGCGGTAGCCGAAATCGGTGGCGCCGATTTTCGGGATCGACAGGCCGCCGGTGGCGATCACCACGCTGGGCGCTTCGATGGTGCCGCTGTCGGTTTCCAGCACGAAGCCTTCGGCGGTCTGCGCCAGCGATTCGACCTTGCACGGCATGCGCCAGTGGACATCGCCGGCGGCACATTCGTCTTTCAACATGTCAATGATCTGTTCGGCGGAGTCATCGCAGAACAGCTGGCCTTTGTGCTTTTCGTGATAGCCGATGCGGTGTTTCTTCACCAGCGCGAGGAAGTCCTGCGGGGTGTAGCGCGACAAGGCGCTTTTGCAGAAGTGCGGGTTTTCCGACAGGAAGTTGGCCGGGCCGGCGTTGATGTTGGTGAAGTTGCAGCGGCCGCCGCCCGAGATGCGGATTTTCTCGGCCAGCTTGGCGGCGTGGTCGATCAGCACCACGCGCAGGCCGCGCTGGGCGGCCGTGGCCGCGCACATCATCCCGGCCGCGCCCGCGCCGATTACCGCTACATCAAACTTTGCCATGTTGTTCCCGTCAGATTCAATTCGCCACCGCTGCTCCGTCATTCCGGCGTAAGCCGGAATCCATGCTGAGCAGGCATTCTATGGATTCCGGCCTTCGCCGGAATGACGTGTGACGCCAAAGGGGCGAGATTTTACGCTATCGGCTCGCTGACATGCTGGCGCGAGGCCACGGTGCGCGAAACCAGCAGGCATTGCGCCACCTGTTCCGCGATCGGCGGCGGCACCGCCACCTCACCGTTCAGCACCGACTGTATCCATCCCGCGGTGGCCGCCGCGCTCTTATCCTCCGGCAGCAGCGGCAGCTCGCCCACCAGCGTCTGCTTGGGCACCAGCGTGGTCCGCAGCCCGCCATGGAACCAGTCGATCTGCTGCGCCTTGTTGGCGTTGGCCACCGTCTCGCCTTCCGTGCCGCGCATCAGGAACGCATCGCCGCGCTCGTGCAGGGCGGCGGTGGTGAAATACTCGCCCAGCATCTCCAGATACTCCGGGTGCGTGTACGACACCAGCCGCAAGGCCGGACCAGCAAACGGCTGCATGATCTTGACCAGCGTGTGGGTCGAATTGCGCACGCCAAGAATGCGCCGCAACGACAGCATATGCGCCAGCTTGGGCGCCATGGTCTCGATGGTGATGAAGGCCGGCTTGCCCTGCGACATGGCCTCCTCCGCTTCCGAACGATGGCGCGCCGCCACCACGCCCAGCTCGGCAAACACCTCCGCCGTGGCCACCCGGCCCAGATCGGTCGCCACGCCGTGCACCAGCACCGGCACGCCTTCGCGCGCCAGCAGCATGGCCAGCAACGGCGTCAGATTGGCCATCTTGCGGGCACCGTTATAGGTCGGGATCACCACCGGCGCGAACTGGCCGGGCGGCGCATTGAACGGTTCGAAGCTGGCCTCGGCCGCGTCGAGGAAACCGGCAATCTCCTCCACCGACTCGCCCTTGATGCGCATCGACAGCAGGATGCCGCCCAGCTCCAGATCGGAGACGCGGCCATTCAGCATGGCTTCATAAAGATCGTGGGCGTCATCGCGCGTCATGCTGCGGGCGCCGTTCTTGCCGCGCCCGATTTCTTTGATGAAACGCGCGGCCGGGAATGGGTCGAATGTTGTAGTCATGGCAGCAGCTTAAACCACTACGGCGCATTTCGGCTACACTATCTGGCTCCCGAAAATGAAACCAGTGTAAAGATCATGATTTCCCCAGACATTGAAAACGTCAACGTCACCTCGTTTGCGCCGATGCCGTCGCCGGAAGCCTTGCACAGCAAGCTGCCGCTGACCGACGCCGCCTCCGAGACCGTGATGAAGGGCCGCGAAGCCCTGCGCAACATCATCGACCGCAAGGACCAGCGCCTGTTCGTGGTGGTCGGCCCCTGCTCGATTCACGATCCGGTAGCCGGCCTGGACTATGCACGCCGGCTGAAGGCGCTGCAGGCCGAAGTGGCCGACACCATGCTGCTGGTGATGCGCGTGTATTTCGAAAAGCCGCGCACCACCACCGGCTGGAAGGGCTATATCAACGATCCGGACATGGATGACTCGTTCCGCGTCAACGTCGGCATGGAAAAGGCGCGCCAGTTCCTGCTGGACGTGTGCGAACTGGGCCTGCCGACCGCGACCGAGGCGCTGGACCCGATCTCGCCGCAATATCTGGGCGACCTGATCGCCTGGACCGCCATCGGCGCCCGCACCACGGAATCGCAGACCCACCGCGAAATGTCGTCCGGCCTGTCGACCCCGGTCGGCTTCAAGAACGGCACCGATGGCGATATCGGCATCGCCATCAACGCGATTTTGTCGTCGGCGCATCCGCACTCCTTCCTCGGCATCAACGCGCAAGGCAATGTGTCGATCGTGCGCACCCGCGGCAACGCCTATGGCCACGTGGTGCTGCGCGGCGGCGACGGTCGTCCGAACTACGACTCGGTGTCGATCGCGATTGCCGAGCAGTCGCTGGCCAAGGCCAAGCTGCCGGCCAATCTGGTGGTGGACTGCTCGCACGCCAACAGCTACAAGAAGCCAGAGCTGCAACCGCTGGTGATGGCCGACGTCATCCACCAGATCGTGCAGGGCAACAAGTCGCTGGTGGGCGTGATGATCGAATCCAACATCGTGGGCGGCAACCAGAAGATCCCGGCCGACCTGAGCCAGCTGGTGTATGGCTGCTCGGTCACCGACGGCTGCATCGACTGGGACACCACCGAAAAGATGCTGCGCGACGCCCACCAGCAGCTGCAGAACCGTCCCTGAGCCGCACACCGGCACGCGCGCCTTGGATTAATAGCTGTAGGCCACCATGCTGGTGGCCACGCCAGACCGCCCCGCCAGCGCCGCTTCGGCCGGGCTGGCGGGCGCACTCAGTTCCTCCAGGTCGAGATAGACCTTCATGCCCTCCACCTTGACCGAATACCGCCGCGCGCTATCGCAGTCGAGCACCGCGTGCACGCTTTCCTCGCCGGTGCGGAACAGCGCCACCCCCGGCAGTTCCTGCCACGCCAGCCCGCGCGGCACCAGGCGCACACCGCCGCCCAGCGGCACATCCTTCAATTTGCATACCAGCTTCCATTGCCTGTCCATGGCCCACCCTCCCGGCCCTGTTCTAGCAAAAGCGATGCCATCGAAATCCTGACCATTTGGCAAAAATCCGCACCCTGCGGGTGCAGGCCGGAACTGCGCTGGTGCATGCTTGCACGCACTTTCCATTACAATGGCGGATTCCCCTTTTGAAATCTGCTGCTTCCATGATCGTTCTTGGCGTTGAATCCTCCTGCGACGAAACCGGCCTGGCGTTGTACGACACGCAACACGGCCTGCTGTCCCATGCCCTGCACTCGCAGGTGGCCATGCACGAGGAATACGGCGGCGTGGTGCCGGAACTGGCTTCGCGCGACCACATCCGCCGCGCCATCCCGCTGCTGACGCAGACGCTGGAAAAAGCCGGCAAAACACCGCAGGACATCGACGCCATCGCCTACACCCAGGGACCGGGCCTGGCCGGCGCGCTGCTGGTCGGTTCGTCGGTGGCATGCAGCCTCGGCCTGGCGCTGGACAAGCCGGTGCTGGGCGTGCACCACCTGGAAGGCCATCTGCTGTCGCCGCTGCTGGCCTCGCAGCCGCCGGAATTCCCCTTCATCGCCCTGCTGGTCTCGGGCGGCCACACCCAGCTGATGCGGGTGGATGGCGTCGGCCAGTACACCCTGCTGGGCGAAACGCTGGACGACGCCGCCGGCGAAGCCTTCGACAAGTCGGCCAAGCTGCTGGGCCTGGGCTACCCGGGCGGCCCGGCCATCTCGCGCCTGGCTGAATTTGGCGATCCGGATGCCTACCAGTTGCCGCGCCCGATGAAGCACACCAAGGATTTCAACTTCAGCTTCTCCGGCCTGAAAACGGCGGTACTGACGGTGGTGAAGAACCACGAGGAAAAAGTCGTCGCCAATATCTGCGAGCAGGACAAGGCCAACATCGCGCGCGGCTTCGTTGACGCCATCGTCGACGTGCTGACCGCGAAATGCGTCTCCGCGATCAGGCACACCGGTCTGAAACGGCTGGTGATCGCCGGCGGCGTGGGCGCCAACGCGCAGCTGCGCGCCTCGCTGAACGCGGCGGCAGCCAGGAAAAAGTTCAAGGTCTATTACCCGGAACTGGAGTTTTGCACCGATAACGGCGCCATGATCGCCTTCGCCGGGGCGATGCGTTTGATGATCAACCCGGACGCGGCGAAAAAGGATTACTCGTTCAACGTGCGGCCGCGCTGGCCGCTGGACGAGCTCAAGGTCGTTTAATTCGACGCGAACGCCATACCGGCCAGCACGGCCAGACCGACCAGCGGGATCAGGTATTTGGCCTTGCCGCTGCCCAGGCTGACGCCGCGGGCGGCAATGCGTTCGCTGCGCAGGCGATGCTCATCGGCCGGCGATTCGTGATGTACTGCGGTTTTGTTATCTTTATCAGTTACGGTATTCATAACAGCCTCCATGTAAATCGATCATCGTCCTTTCTGGAGGGCAATGCAATTGTTGTGCCAACCAAATAGGCAGAAAGCAGCCTATACAGCTTGATTCTAGGCGCTTTTGTGGCGAAGTAGCCACACGATACAACGCATGAGGCGCCGAAACCGTGCACACACGCACCTTAAACTGGCTTATCTTCCCTTGGCGGCATTGACAGCCTTGCGCTGCGCCTGTAACCGGACAGGCGCCCGCTCGGAGGCGAAATCGATGAAATGCCGCACCCGCAGCGGCATCTGGGTTCGTTGCTGGTAATACATGAAAACCCCGTTATTGGCGGTAATGGTCGGCGTCAGCAGCGGCACCAGCGCGCCGCTGGCCAGCTCGCGCTCGATCATAAAGACCGGCATCTGGCCGATGCCCACGCCGTGCAGCACCGCCGTCAGCTCCCCTTCCACCGTATTGAAGCTGGCCACCACCGGCACATCCTGATACACCGTGGCGCCGTCGACATGGAATTCCCACGGCAGCAGACGGCCGGTATTGGGTTGGCGGAAACCGGT
Source organism: Duganella sp. (assembly GCF_039595735.1). NCBI lineage: Bacteria > Pseudomonadati > Pseudomonadota > Betaproteobacteria > Burkholderiales > Oxalobacteraceae > Duganella > Duganella sp. The sequence goes on along the minus strand of NZ_JBCNLB010000001.1, from coordinate 685,452 downwards.
GCAGCGGTGCCCGGTCAGATCGGCCACCCGTTTTGGCGTGCCGTGGCGTTCGAGATAGGACGGCGCGGCGCAGGTCAGCAGCGTGAGCTCTCCCAGCTTGCGCGAGATGAGATTGCGCTCCGGCGGGCTGCCGGCGCGGAAGCCGACATCGATCTTGTTTTCCACCAGATCGATGAAATGATCGTCCAGCTGCATATCGAAATGCGCGCCGGGATAGCGCTGCTGAAACTCCTGCAGCAGCGGCACAATGATGGCGGTGCCGATCGACATGGGCGCGGCCACGCGGATCAGGCCGTCCACCTCCAGCCGGCTGCTCTGGATCTGATCCAGCGCCTCGTCCAGCAGACGCAGGCCCGGGTTGGCCAGTTCAAACAGCCGGGCGCCGTCGTCAGTCAGGCTGAGACTGCGCGTGGTGCGGTGGAACAGCCGCACGCCCAAATGCTCCTCCAGCTGGCGCACCGCCTTGCTGACCGCTTGCGGCGTCAGGCCGGCATCCACCGCCGCCTGGCTGAAACTTCGGGCGCGTACCACGCCGATGAACAGACTGATGACCCGGGCTTTATCCATATTATCAACCAATAGATGAAAATCAAACAGCTTTCCTATGGCTAGTGTAGCAGGTTACAAGTACCTAAACTGGGCTCCATCAACTCACCTCGAAAGGAAAGTCATCATGAAAAAAGTATGGTTCATCACCGGTGCCTCGCGTGGCTTTGGCGTACTGACGGCGCAACAGGCGCTGAAACGCGGCGACTTCGTCGTCGCCACCGCACGCGACCCGCAGGCCGTGATCGCGGCGCTGGGCGAACATCCCAACCTGCTGGCGCTGCGCCTGGACGTGAAACTGGAAGCGCAAGCCGTGGTCGCCGCGCAGCAGGCGGTGGCGCGCTTCGGCCGCATCGACATCCTGGTCAACAACGCCGGCTACGGCTTGCTGGGCGCGGTGGAAGAAGCCAACGCCGAAGAAGTGCGGGCGCTGTACGAAACCAACGTATTCGGCTTGCTGAACGTCAGCCGTGCGGTGCTGCCGGTGATGCGCAGGCAAGGCAGCGGCCACGTGATCAACATCTCGTCGGTGGGCGGCTACTCCTCGTATGCCGGCTGGGGCGTGTACGGCTCGACCAAGTTTGCGGTGGAAGGCCTGAGCGAAGCGATGGCGAGCGAGCTGGAACCGCTGGGCATCAAAGTGACCGTGGTGGAACCGGGCTTCTTCCGCACCGACTTCCTTGACGCGACGTCGCTGGTGGCAACGCGCGACCGCATTGCCTCCTACGCCGCCACCGTCGGCGCGATGCGTGACTTCGCGGCAGACGTCAACCACGCCCAGCCCGGCGACCCGGTCAAACTGGCCAGCGCCCTGCTGCAGCTGGCCGACAGCGCCACCCCGCCGGTGCGCCTGCAACTCGGTTCCGACACCGTCCAGCGCGTGCGCGCCAAAAACCAGTTCGTTGAAAAAGAGATGGCCGCCTGGCTGGACGTCGCCCTCTCCACCGACCACGACGACGTGCTGAAACAAGCCGCCTAAACTTCGGGGTCAGCTCTGACATTCGGACATTGGGGAACTAAAATGAGTTTGATTAGTTCCCCAATGTCCGAATGTCAGAGCTGACCCCGAATAAATCGGCGCGGGGATAGCCCCAGTTGGGGATGTCTTGCGGGCAAGCGACGGCGGGGGCGATGCGTAAGGTGGTGAAGTTGCCGCGCGGTGTGCTCGCGAAGCGGTAGTCGGACAATGTGCCGTTTGTCAGTATCGGCATGCGGCCAAAGCGCAGCCAGGCGTCGACCTGGCAATTGGCGGACTTCAGTGCGCGCAGTTCAGCCACGCTGCCGCTCACTGTCTGTGTTTGCTCGCTCAGGCCCGCGGGGCACGCCACATCGGCCAGCCGCGCGACGCCACGCCGCAAGCGGTATTGCGTGCCATTGCTTTCGATGCTGACATAGGCCCAGCACAGCGGCTGCGAGGGGAACGCCGTCATCGCCACATCCAGTACGCGCGACGATGGATCGCTGCGCCGCAAGTCCGCCGTAATCTGCGCCCTGCCCGCGTGCGAGGCCATGCCCTGCACCGCGATGAAGCCGGCGCTGACGCCCAGCGCCAGCAGCAGGCCGCCGCGCCCCTGCCCGCCCGCGCGCCACTGCGCCGCACCGCAAACAGCAGCGATCAGCAGCAACACCGCGAACGAGGTCCAGCCGAGATAGCCGCGCGCCGCAAACGCCACCAGCGCCGCGAACAAGGCCAGCAAGCCCGCCACGCGCAAGGACCGCCAGCGCATGATGAGCGCCATCGGCACGCCGATCGCCACCCAGAACAGGGGTTCAATGATAAACACCATGTCGCCATAGAACCAGCGCCCGTCGAACGGATACCACGGATGCACGCCGTACGAATTGGTGTAGTCCATTCCCAGATGCAGCGCGAAGCCCACACCGACGCTAAGCGCCAGCCCTCGCCGCGCCGCCCGGCTGGCGCGCAGCAGGGCGCGCGCAGAGGGCCAGCATAGCCATAGCACAGCCGCCAGCAGCAAGGCCTGCGGCACGGCCCACAACGCCGTATGCGTGTGGCCACGGTGGTTGAGCAGATAGCCGAGGGGATCAGGCAACAGCCTGGTCAGGAACAGGTCGAGGTCGGGGAAATTACTGGCCAGCGCGCACGACACCAGCAACAGCCGATGCCGCACCCGCTGCGCCAGCGTGTCGGCTTCCGCAGGCAGGCTGCGGTGCACCACTTCGCCAACGCCAAAGCCGATGATGCTGTGGGTGAGGTTGTCCAACTAGCGCTGCACCTCGACGCCGCGCCAGAAGGCGACATGGTCTTTGATCTGCGCGGCTTTTTCAGAAGGCTCCGGGTAGTACCACGCGGCGTTCTCGTTGATCTTGCCGTTCACGTTCAGCGAGTAGTAGCTGGCCAGGCCTTTCCACGGGCAGCGCGAGGTGTGGCTGCTGGGCTGCAGATATTCCCGCTTCACGCTCGATGGCGGAAAGTAGACGTTGTTCTCGACGATTTCGACTTCGTCATCATCCGCCTGCGCGATGACGACACCGTTCCAGCTGGCAGTAGGCATAACCGCTCTCCTCTTAATCGGATCCGCACTCCACGCGATTGCGGCCATTGCGCTTGGCGCGGTACAGCGCATCATCGGCCTGTTTCAGCAAGCCTTCCGCATCGTCGATTTCCATATGATTGAACGAGCCCACGCCAACGCTGGCCGTGATCTGGAACTGGCGCTCGCCGGCCGTGTGCAGCTGCGCCGCGATCTTCGCGCGCAGGGTCTCGGCCAGCTTGCAGGCGCCATCCACCGGGGTATTCGGCAGCACCACGCATAACTCCTCGCCGCCGTAGCGGCAAGGCATATCGATCACGCGCACGCTCTCGCGCAGCAGGCGCCCGACATTGGCCAGCACCTGGTCGCCGACCACGTGGCCATGTTCATCGTTGATTTTCTTGAAGTGATCGATGTCGATCATCAGCGCCGACAGCGGCGCACGGAAACGGCGCGACCGCGCCACTTCAAATTTCAGGCGGTGCAGCAGCGCGCGGCGGTTGTGCAGGCCGGTCAGCTCGTCGGTGGTGGCCAGCAGCTCCAGCTCGCGCACCGCCGCTTCCAGGCTGCGCTCATTGGCGCGCAGTTCGATCAGCGCCATGACCTGGCGCGCCAGCTTGACCAGGGTGGCGCGCTGGTCGTCGCTCAGGCGGCCCGGCCGGCTGTCCATCACGCACAAGGTGCCGATGGCGTGGCCGTCCGACGAGGTCAGCGCCACGCTGCTGTACATGCGCATGTGCGGCGCGCCCACGGTCAGGGCCATGTGGGCGGTGCGCGGGTCGGCGCTCAGGTCGGGGATTTCGGTGGCGGCCTCGCCCAGCACGGCCAGCGAGCAGTAGCTCTCGCCGCGCGGCAGTGCGCCGATCTGCATGCCGGAACAGGATTTGATCCACACGCGGTCGGCGTCGACCAGCGAGATGAAGGCGTAAGGCACTTCGCACACTTTGGCGGCCAGCTCGGTCAGGAAGCTGAAATCTTCGCAGGCGGGGGTATCGAGGATGTGATAACGGTGCAGCGCGGCGAGCCGGAATTGGTCCGCCTGGGGACGAGCAATATGCAGCGTGTGAACTTTTTCTACGGCCAGCATGGGCCTCCCTGAGTAGCGTGACAACAGTCTTATCTTTTTTCCCAAGGAGTTTATAGCAAAACAAGAGCGGCGGGAGCATGCGCCCCCGCACTTTTTATGCCTTGGCCATAATCTCGCGCAGCGCGCGCTCGAACACCGCCGCCGGCTGACCGCCGGAAATCAGGTGGCGCTCGTTGATGATCACCGCCGGCACCGAGTTGATGCCGTGGCGCTGGAAGAATTGCTCGGCCTCGCGCACTTCCGGACCGTATTCGCCGGAATGCAGCACCTGGCGCGCCGCCTCCTTGTCCAGCCCGACTTCACCGGCCAGGTAGATCAGCACCTCATGCGCGCTCGGGTCCAGGCCTTGCGTGAAGTATGCCTTGAACAGCGCCTGTTTCAGTTCCTTCTGCTTGCCCTGCAGGCCGGCCCAGTGCAGCAGGCGGTGGGCGTCAAAGGTGTTGTAGATGCGGCCGCGCTTGTCCATGGCGAAATCGAAGCCGACTTCGGCGCCGCGCGCGCGGATCATCTCGCGCGCCTGTTGCTGCTGCTCGGCGGTCGAGCCGTATTTCTCGGTCAGGTGCTCGGTAATGTCCTGGCCTTCCGGCGGCATGCTGGCGTTCAGCTCGAAGGGCTGGAAGTGGATGCTCACTTCGGCTTCGTCACCGATGGCGGCCAGCGCCTTGTCCAGCGAACTCAGGCCGATGGCGCACCACGGGCAGGAGACGTCCGAGACGAAATCAATTTTCAGGGGAGTTGCCATTTTTTCACTTGCCTTTCGCTTTGCTGCCGATGCGGCTCTCCTTGCCCGCGATCAGGTTGGAGATATTTTTCGAATGGCGGAACACCAGCAGCGCGCTCATGGCCGCCACGGCCGCCAGCTGCGGCTCCACGCCAAACAATAATCCATAATAGAACGGGGCAAACACCGCCGCCACCAACGCCGCCAGCGACGAGTAGCGGAAGGCGAATGCCACCGCCAGCCAGGTCACCAAGGTGGCGACGCCCAGCCACGGATTCAAGCCCAGCAGCACGCCGGCCGCGGTCGCCACGCCCTTGCCGCCGACGAAACGGAAGAACACCGGCCACAGGTGGCCGAGGAAGACCGCAATCGCCACCAGTGCGATGGTGGCGTCGCCAATCTGCAGTTGCTGCTGGAAACGGATCGCCAGCCACACCGCGATCCAGCCCTTGAACGCATCGCCAATCAGGGTGGCGATGGCCGCGCCCTTGTTGCCGCCTCGCAACACATTGGTGGCACCGGGATTTTTCGAGCCATAGGTGCGGGGATCGGCCAGGCCGAACAACTTGCTGCTGACAACGGCAAACGAGATCGAGCCGATCAGGTAAGCGGCCACGGTCATCCAAACTGTATTCATCTTTTCCTCAAATTCTTGTTATGGCCACACGGGCAGCCGAAGAATATACACTGCCGCGCCCTACTCGGCCAGCGCGCAGTGCACCGCCTTCGCATGGAGCAGCTCGGTCAGCACCTGCGGCTTGATGCCGACCAGATAACCGCGCCTGCCGCCATTGATATAAATCGTTTCCAGCGCAAGGATGCTATCCTCCACATACACCGGCATGCTTTTCCGGGTGCCGAATGGCGAGGTCCCGCCGATCATATAGCCGCTGTGGCGCGAGGCCACCTCCGGCTTGCACGGTTCAACGGACTTGCAGCCGATGTTGCGGGCGAGATTCTTGGTCGAGACCTTGCAATCGCCATGCATCAGCACAATTAAAGGTTTAGCGGCTTCGTCCTGCATCACCAGCGTCTTGACCACGTGGTGCTCGTCGACGCCCAGCTCGCGCGAGGACACGCCGGTGCCGCCGTGCTCCTCGTAGTCATACGGGTGCTCGGTGAACGCCACCTTGTGCTTGCGCAGCATCTGGGTGGCTGGGGTTTCGGAGATATGCTCTTTTTTAGCCATGATGTGATCTGGGGGAGTTGTCCATTATGCAGCAGGAAATTCGCTTTGCCACTTTCAATGTATGCAATCTTTCCCAGCCTGGGGCGAAATTGTACGACAATCTGGCGCCCCTGACCGAGGCCGAGTATGAAGCGAAAGTCGCCTGGACCGCGCAGCAGCTGGATGCGCTGGACGCCGATGTGATCGGCCTGCAGGAAATTTTCTCGCTGGCCGCCCTGCGCGACGTGCTGGCCCGCAGCCAGCGCTACCGCGACGCCACCCTGGCCGGCTTCGAGCCGCCGCCCGATCCGCTCACCGGCGCGCCGCGCCTGACGCCGGAAGTGGCGCTGATCAGCCGCCTGCCGCTGGCCGCCCCGGCCCAGGCCTACATCATGTTCCCCGACGGCGTGGCCCTGCCCGAAGGCAGCCGCGATGCCGACCGCTTCGCGCGCGCGCCGCTGCACGCGCAAGTGGTGCTGCCCAATCAGCAGATTGTCGATGTGATCGTCATCCACCTGAAATCCAAACGGCCCGACTACCGCAACGGCGATCTCGGCGACGACCCGATGCTGCACGCGCAGGCCAATCTGCGTTCGCTGATCCGGCGCGGCACCGAGGCGGTGGCGCTGCGCGCCCTGCTGAGCGCGATGGACAAGGTGCAGCGCCGCCCGCGCGTGGTGCTGGGCGACTTCAACGATACAGTCGACGCGGTCACCACCACCATCGTCATGGGCGCCGGCGCGGCCTGCGCGCCGGGCGAGGAGTTGCACGGCCAGCTGTTCGATTGCCGCCACCTGCAGTCCGGCCAGGAACAGCGCGGCGACGGCGGCTACACCATCACCCACGACGGACGCCACGCCACCATCGACCATGTGCTGGTGTCGGAGGAATTCCACCCGGCCTCGCGCCATGCGCTGGGCGAGGTGCTGCAGGTCAGCTACCTGAACCAGCACCTGCAGCCTCAGCAGCCGGGCGCTTCCGACCATGGCCAGGTGCTGGTCCGTCTGCGCTTGCACTAAAAACACCGCCAATCTCGTTTTTCTGCATTTCAGGCGCGGTTTTTCGCCGCCTATCGCATTTCACTGGCTGTCACTCTTGCAACGGCCTACAGTGGCACCATGCGCAATCCCGATTAGAAAAACGATATGAAACTTGAAACCCTCCCCCCATACACCCAGCCTGCCGTGCGCAACCAGCGCTGGCGCAAACCGGCCATTGCCCTCGTCGTGATTGCGCTGGCCGGCGGCGGCTGGACCGTCCTGCGCGGCAAGCAGGAGGCAGCGCCCGCCGCAGCCCCCGCAGCGGCGGCCAAGGACAAGAAAGACGTGTTCGAATTGTCGAGCGGCGACATCGCCGCCGTTGACGCCCGTTCATTGGCGGTCAGCTTGCCCCTGTCGGGCTCGCTGGCGCCCCTGAGTTCGGCCACCATCAAGTCCAAGGTCTCGGGCGTGGTGGAAGCCACCACGCTGCAGGAAGGCATGGCGGTGCACGCCGGCCAGGTGCTGGCCCGCATCGACCAGGCCGATCTGCGCGCGCGTCTGCAACAGCAGCAAGCCATGCTGGACGAGGCGCAGGCCAGGCTGGCCATGGCTACCAAGAACGAAGCCAACAGCCAGGCCCTGCTCAAGCAGAAATACATTTCGCAAAACGCGTATGACTCGACCCAGAACACGGTCGACCTGGCGCGCGCGGCCGTGAAGTCGGCGGCGGCCATGGTGGACATCGCCCGCATCGCCCTCAACGATGGCGTGATCAAGGCGCCGATCGACGGCGTGATCAGCAAACGCCACGTCCAGGCCGGCGAAAAGCTGGCGCCGGACATGCCGGTGTACAGCATTGTCAACCTGTCCGAGCTGACGCTGGAAGCGCAGGTGCCGGCCTCCGAAATCCCGCGCGTGAAAGTCGGGCAGGATGTGACGTTCCGCGTCGATGGTTTTGCCCAGCGCGACTTCCACGGCAAGGTGGCGCGCATCAATCCATCAACCGAGGCCGGCTCGCGCGCGATGCTGGTCTACATCTCGGTCAGGAACGAGGATAGCGCGCTGCGCGCCGGCATGTTCGCCAAAGGCAGCATCGTCACCGACCGTTCGCCGGTGGCGCCGGTGGTGCCGCTGGCCGCCATCCGCAGCGACAAGGACGGCCAGCAGATCGTCTACAAGGTGGAACAGGGCAAGCTGCTGGCGCAGCCGGTCAAGATCGGCCTGCGCAACGAGGAAGAAGGCTACGCCGAAGTGCACGAAGGGCTGGCGCAGGGCGCGCACGTGATCGTCTCGCGCCTGGACAGCCTGAAGCCCGGCGCCGCGGTCAAGCTGCCGCCGGCGGCGCAAGCCAAGGGCGCTGAAGCGTCGAAGGGCTGATCATGTGGATTACCAAAGTCAGCATTCAGAATCCGGTGTTTGCCACCATGGTGATGGTGGGCTTGATGGTGCTGGGCCTGTTCTCCTACCGCGGCCTCGGGCTGGAGGCCATGCCCAATGTCGACATCCCCGGCGCCGCCATCGAGGTGCAGTATCCGGGCGCCTCGCCGGAAGCGGTGGAAAACGACATCACCCGCCCGATCGAGGAAGCGGTCAACACCGTCAGCGGCATCAAGACGCTGCGCTCGAACTCGTGGGAAGGCCGGGCCGGCGTCTACGTCGACTTTGAACTGTCGACCGACATGGACCGCGCCATGCAGGACCTGCGCGACAAGGTGGCGCAAGTGCGTCCGCGCTTCCCGCGTGAAGCCAAGGACCCGTTCATCGTCCGCTTCGAGGGCGAGAACGCGCGCCCGATTGCGCAGATCGGCCTGACCGCCAGCGACCATACGCTGCGCGAGCTGTCCACCATGGCCGACCAGATCATCGCCAAGCGCTTCCAGGGCGTGGCCGGGGTCGGCCAGGTGCGCGTCAACGGCATGACCGCGCGCCAGATCCTGATCCAGCTGCGTCCCAACGACCTGACCGCGCAGGCGGTCGGCGTGGACGAGGTGCTGAACGCCATCCAGAACACCAACACCAACCTGCCGGCCGGTTTCATCAGCTATGGCGCCAGCGAACGGCTGGTGCGGGTGGAAGGCAAGATGAAGGACCCGCGCGACTTCAACAAGATCATTGTTGCGCGCCGCGCCAACGGCCCGGTCTATCTGGAGCAGGTGGCCACGGTGGAAGATGGCGCGCAGGAAGAACTGTCGATCTCGCGCATCGACGGCCAGCGCGCCGTCACGCTTGACATCACCAAGGTGCAGGACGCCAACGTGGTGGAAGTGGGCCGCCGCATCCAGCAGGTCGCCGCCGACCTGCAGAAATCCCTGCCGGCCGACATCAAGGTGGCGGTGCTGAACGATGAATCGCTGAAGGTGCAGGCGCAGCTGGACAACGTCAAGAAGACCATCATCGAAGGCGCGGTGCTGACCATGGTGATCGTGTTCTTGTTCCTGCACTCGTGGCGCTCCACCATCATCACCGGCCTGACGCTGCCGATTTCGGTGCTGGCCAGCTTTATCGCCATGAAGGCGTTCGGCTTCACGCTCAACTTCCTGACGCTGATGGCGCTGTCGCTGTGCATCGGCCTGCTGATCGATGACGCCATCGTGGTGCGCGAAAACATCGTGCGCCACCTCGGCATGGGCAAGAACCACCGCAAGGCGGCCGAAGACGGCACCAACGAAATCGGCCTGGCGGTGATGGCCACCACCTTTGCCATCGTGGCGGTGTTCATTCCGGTGGCCTTCATGGACGGCATCATCGGCCGCTTCTTCCTGCAGTTCGGCATCACGGTGGCGGTGGCGGTGCTGGTGTCCCTGTTCGTTTCGTTCACGCTGGACCCGATGCTGTCGTCGGTGTGGCCGGACCCGGTGCAGGACCGCTTCAAATACCTGCCGTGGCTGGGCCGCTTCATGCACTGGCTGGAAGGCGGCGTGGAATGGCTGCACCAGGTGTACGGCAAGGTGCTGGCGCTGGCGCTGCGCTGGAAGAAGTCGACGCTGCTGCTGGCCTTCGCGCTGTTCGCCGGCAGCATCCTGCTGGTGCCGAAGATCGGCGGCGAGATGATGCCGGAGCAGGATAACGGCTGGGTCAATTTCCTGGTCAAGACCCCGGTCGGCTCCAGCCTGGACTACACCGACAACAAGGTGCACCAGGTGGAAGCGGCGCTCAAGGCCTTCCCTGAGATCGAGAGCGTGATCGCCGTGGTCGGCACCTGGGATGGCCGCAACACGGCACAGATCGACATCAAGCTGAAGGACCGCAAGTTCCACCACCGCCGCTCGCAGCAGCAGATGGAGGCGGCGATCCGCGCGCGCCTGAACCAGATTGCCGGCATCACGCTGACCGCCGGCATGAAGCCGATCTTCATCGCCATCCTCGGCACCGACGAAGCCAAGCTGGATGACGTCGCCCACCGCCTGATGGACAAGATGCGCAAGATCAAGGGTCTGGTCGATCTGGAATACAGCCAGGAAGGCGCCAACCCGTCGACCAACATCAAGATCAACAACGAACTGGCCAGTGACCTCGGCCTGACCACCCAGCAGATCGGCAGCGCGCTGCGTCCCTTCGTGGCCGGCGACACCACCTCGCACTTCCTGGCCGCCGATGGCCAGAACTACGAGGTCAATGTGCAGCTGCCGAAATCGGGCCGCCAGAAAGTGACCGACCTGGCCGACCTGTCGCTGGCGTCGAGCAAACAGGGCCCGGACGGCCGTCCGGTGATGGTGCCGCTGCGCCAGGTGGTGGACTTCGTGCCGGCCTTCAGCCCGCAGGTGCTGAAGCGCCAGGCGCTGCAGCGCCGCGTGGCGGTGTATGCCAGCACCGAGGGCCGTCCTGGCGGCGACGTCGACAGCGACGTCAAGAAGGCCATGAAGGAAATCGAGCTGCCGTCCGGCGTGCGCTTCGACGTCGGCGGCAATGCGCAGGAGATGGAACAGTCGATGACCTCGGCCATGATCGCGCTGGGCATCGCGGTGATCTTCATCTACCTGGTGCTGGCATCGCAGTTCGGCAGCTTCCTGCAGCCGATTGCCATCATGATGTCGCTGCCGCTGTCGCTGATCGGCGTGCTGGTGGCGCTGCTGGTGACCCACACCACGCTCAACATCTTCTCGGTGATCGGCTTCATCATGCTGATGGGTCTGGTGACCAAGAACGCCATCCTGCTGGTGGACTTCACCAACCACGCGCAGAAGGAAGGCCAGAGCCAGTACGAGGCGCTGATGACGGCCGGCCAGGTGCGCCTGCGCCCCATCCTGATGACCACGCTGGCCATGGTGTTCGGCATGCTGCCGATGGCGATCGGCATGGGCGAAGGCGGCGAAACGCAGGCGCCGATGGGGCGCGCGGTGATCGGCGGCGTGCTGACCTCGACCCTGCTGACGCTGGTGGTGGTGCCGGTGGCCTACACCTACCTGGACAACTTCGGCAAACGTTGCGCGCGCTGGTTCAAGGGCCGGCACGCCGACGAGGAGCACGCGCTGCGCGAAGTGGCGTAATCAGTCTTCGTCGTCGGGGGCGAGGCCGGAGGCTTCGCCTTCCGCGATGTCGGCCTCGCTTTCCTGGGCCAGGCCGGGATTGTTCTTCAGCTCGGCCTTGCGCCGGGCTTTCTCTTCCTGCTTACGCTTCTTTTCCAATTCCCGCTGCCGCTTCTCATACGCGAAGTTCGTCTTGGCCATGTGCTACCTCTTGATTAAAGGGTTGCGTTGCGCAGCCTTCATTATGAACCAAGTTCATCAGCCACGAGGATGATGTTGCGCATGCAAATGCTTCAAACGTTCCCTTGCCACATGGGTGTAAATCTGCGTGGTTGAGATATCGGAATGACCTAATAACAATTGCACAACACGCAGGTCGGCGCCGTGGTTGAGCAAGTGGGTGGCAAACGCGTGGCGCAGGGTGTGCGGCGACAGCGGCGCGGTGATGCCGGCCTTCAGCGCATGTTTTTTAATCAAGACCCAGAACATCTGGCGCGTCATGCCGGCGCCGCGCCCGGTGACGAACAGGGCATCGTCCTGCTGGCCATTGAGGATGACGCCACGCGCCTGCTTCAGGTAGCGCTCCAGCCAGCTGCGCGCCTGCTGGCCGAACGGCACCAGCCGCGTCTTGGCGCCCTTGCCGGTGATGCGCAGCACGCCATCGTTCAGGCTCAGCTCCAGCAGCTTCAGTCCCACCAGCTCGGATACCCGCAAGCCGCTGGCATACATCAGCTCCAGCATAGTGCGTTCGCGCAGGCCGAGCGGCGTATTGACATCCGGCGCGGCCAGCAGGGCTTCCACCTGCGCCTCGCTCAGGGTGTGGACCGCGCGCTGCGGCTGTTTGGCCGAGGCCAGCTTCAGGCTGGGATCTTCCGTGATGCGGCGCTGCCGCAGCATCATCTGGTAAAAACGCTTGATGACCGACAGCCGCCGATTGGACGAGGTCGGCTTGCCTTGGCCGTGGCGGGCGGCGATATAGCTTGCGATATCGTGGCCCTGCACCGCCAGCAGGCCGTCCACTTGCGCGCGTTTGCTCTCCAGCCACTGCACAAACAGCCGCATGTCGCGCCGGTAGGCTTCCAGCGTGTTCTTGGACAGCCCGTCCTCCAGCCACAGGCTGTCGCAGAACTCGTCGATCAGAGCAAGGTTGTCTGCTGCCATGCGTATTCGCTGGAACCTTCATGCGCCAGCAGCCAGCGCTTGACGCCCAGCAGGTAGCCGTTGGGATCGTCGCTGTTGGAAAAACCGCCCAGGCCGCTGGCGGCGGTCACGCGGTGGCAGGGCACCACGACCGGGAACCAGTTGGCGCCGCAGGCCTGCCCCACCGCGCGCGGCGCCGAGCCCAGGTACTTGGCCAGTTCGCCGTAGGTGCGGGTGCTGCCGCGCGGGATCGAGCACAGCGCGTCCCACACTTTTTGCTGGAATGCCGTGCCGGCGCGCTGGAGCGGCAGGGTGAATCGGTAGTCGGCGTCGGCGCAGTATTTTTCCAGCTGGTGGAGCGCCAGTTCCGCCGCCGCGTCCTGCGGCGCCTGCGCCTCAAAATGGGGCGGCAGGTAACTCATTTCGACGATCACGCCGTTGGCCGTGCGCACCCCCAGCTTGCCAAACGGGAGTTCCGCCACAGCGGAAAACAGCGCGCTGCCTTGTTGTATTTTGATCACAGTTGCTTGCACCAAAAAGTTGTTCGTATGCACCATTATGTTGCATCCCTGCTACAGCAGAAAAGCCACACCGGTGGCTATTGTAATTGGCGCGGGCAAAAAAAAACGCACCATGCGGTGCGTTTTCAAATCCTGCTTCACGTTCCCGGTCGCTTGCCTGGTTCCGTAGCGCGCTTGTGGCGGCCTGCAGACCCTATAACAGCGACATTCTGTAAAACGTGTGTCTCCTCGATCTAGTGCCGGTATTTGATTACCGTTTCTATACACACTCCCCACTTACAATTCTGGGCTCCTTGCTACCGTGCTGCATATCGTTATGCACGTTTCCCTGAGAGCGACGCCATCATAACGTATCCATTACGCTTTTTCGCAAATTTTTTTGTAGCCCGAAACTAATTACTTTAAGAGTAAATCAAATTTGGCAACCACAAGGAAATTTGTGGTATGTAGGTGACCGCCACCAGGAACAACAGCATGGTCAGCAGCCATGGCCACACTGCCACAGTCAGTTCGGTGATGCCCATTTTGGTGATGCCGGACGCCACGTACAGGTTCAGGCCCACCGGTGGATGGCACATGCCGACTTCCATGTTCACCACGATCAGGATGCCGAAGTGGATCGGGTCGATCCCCAGCTTCATCGCCACCGGGAACAGGATCGGCGCCATGATCAGCACGATCGACGACGGTTCCATGATGTTGCCCGCCAACAGCAGCAGGATGTTCACCACCAGCAGGAAGGTGACCACGCCCAGGCCCTGGCCGGTGATCCATTCCGCCATCGCCTGCGGGATGTTTTCACTGGTCATCAGGAACGAGAACAGCACGGCATTGGTGATGATGTACAGCAGCATGGCCGACATCGCCGCGGAATCGAGCAGCACCTTGCCCACCTGGCTCAGCTTCAGGTCCTTGTAGACGAATACGGCGATCACAAAGGCATACACCGCCGCCATCGCCGCCGCCTCGGTCGGGGTGAAGGTGCCGCTGTAAATACCGCCCATCACCACCAGAATCAGGGCCAGGCCCCAGGCGCTCTTGCGGAAGGCGCGCCAGCGCTCGCCCCAGCTGGCCTTGGCCATGCGCGGATAGTTATGCTTGCGCGCCAGCCACCAGGTGGTCAGGCCCAGGAAGAAGGCCAGCAGGATGCCCGGCACCACGCCGGCCATGAACAGCTTGCCGACCGAGGTGTTGGTGGTGACCGAGTACATCACCATCACGATCGATGGCGGAATCAGGATGCCCAGCGCGCCCGACGTGGTAATCACGCCGGCGCCAAAGCTCTTCGGATAGCCCTGGCGCACCATGGCCGGCAGGATGATGGAACCAATCGCCACCACCGTGGCCGGCGACGAGCCCGATACCGCGGCAAACAGCGCACAGGCCAGCACCCCGGCCAGCGCCAGGCCGCCATGCCAATGCCCGACCATTGAGCTGGCGAAGTTGATCATGCGCCGCGCCACCCCGCCATGGGTAAGGAAATTGCCGGCCAGGATGAAGAACGGGATCGCCATGATCTCGAACTTTTCGATGCCGGTGAACAGCTTCAGCGCCACCGACTCGATCGGCACCTGCGTCATGGTGAACAGGAAGGTCAGCACCGTCAGGCCGAGCGAAATGGAAATCGGCATGCCGGTCAGCATCAGCGCCAGCAGCAGGACGAAAATAATCAGGGAGTTCATGGATGCGCTCCTTTTTGCTGGGCCGACAGTTCATCGTCGAGGCCATCGACATGGGAATGGTCATGCTTGGGCAGCGCGCCGGTGCGGATGAACGCCACCATCACCTGCAGGAAGCGGAAGCACATCAGATAGGAACCGGCGGGCACCGCCAGGTACACAATCCACATCGGCAGTTCCAGGTCGGCCGAGGTCTGATCGGTGTGGCCGATTTCCCACACAAAGCTGGCTCCCAGCGTACCGACGATGCCGGTGAACAGGGCGCCGGCCAGCAGGCCAAAGATGATAAATTTATTGCGCCACGGCGTGCTCATGCGATTGATCAGCACGTCGACGCCGACGTGGATGCCGGTGCGCACGCCGTAAGCGGCGCCGAACTTGGCCATCCAGACGAACATATAGATACAGGCTTCCTGCGCCCAGCTGGTATTCAGCTGGATCAGGTAATCCTGCAGGCCGGGTATCGGTAATCCGGACAGGTAGCGGTGCAGCACCGCGGCGAAGATCAGCAGCGTCGCTGCGCCCATGAGGGACGCAATGAGCCATTCTTCGAGTTTATCGAGGAATTTCATGGAGTATCTCCAGCTGGACGATGGGAGCGGAACGGCGCGCGGCCGTCCCGCCGGCGGTATGCTTACTTGGCCGCTTCTTTATTGATGGCGGAAATCAGATCCTTGCCGATCCGGCCTTCCATTTGCTGCTGCACCGGCAGCAGGGCCTTGCGCCACTCGGCCTGCTCTTTCACGCTGAGCGTGTAGATCTCGGTCTTGCCGGCCTTCTTGATGGCGTCCAGCGCCATGTCGTTGTCGCGCTGCGCAATCGCTTTCTCGAAGGTGGTGGCGTCCTTCATGGCCTTATCCAGCGCGGTGCGGATATCGGCTGGCAGGCCGTCCCAGAATTTCTTGTTGACGATCACCGCGTAGCCCAGGTAGCCGTGGTTGGACACGGTCACATACTTCTGCACCTCGTGCATCTTCTGGGTGTACATATTCGATGGCGGATTCTCGGTGCCGTCCACCACGCCGGTCTGCAGCGCCTGGTACACCTCGGAGAAGGCCAGCACCTGCGGGTTGGCGCCCAGCGCGCGCATCTGCGCGTCCAGCACCTTGGACGACTGGATGCGCATCTTCAGGCCTTTGAAGTCGGCCGGCGCGCGCAACGGCTTGTTGGCCGACATGATCTTGAAGCCGTTATCCCAGAACGCCAGGCCGGTGATGCCCTTCGGCTCCAGCTTTTTCAGCAGCGATTTGCCGATCTCGCCTTCGGTCACGTTGTACAGCGCGGTCTTGGACGGGAAGATGTACGGCAGGTCGAACGCTTCGAACTCCTTCACGCCCAGCGGGCCGAATTTGGCCAGCGACGGCGCCAGCATCTGCACCGCGCCCAGCTGCAGCGCTTCCAGCTCTTCCTTGTCCTTGTACAGCTGGCTGTTCGGATACACCTCGACCTTCACGCGGCCGTTGGTGGCTTTTTCCGCCAGCTGTTTGAAGCGCTCTGCAGCCTGGCCTTTCGGCGTATCGGTAGCAACCACGTGGCTGAATTTGATGACGATCGGCGCTTGAGCATAGGCGTTGAAGCTCAGCGCCGCGCTCAGGACGAGCAGGGCGTGTTTCAGTTTCATGAAGTCTCCTGATGAAGTGGAACGAGTTAAACTTATTCTATTTTGAACGATTCTTATAAATGACAGCAACTCTGACAACTGTGGATAACCACAATGGCCGCAGTTTTCAGGCAAGCTAACCTCAGCCTCCATGAGCCCTCCCCCCGCCAACCCGCCTGTGGCGCGCCGCCGCCCGCATGCCAGCACCCCGCTGCGCTGGCTGCTGCCCATCGTGCTGGTGTTGTTTTTTCTCGCCATCCTGATCTGGCTGCCCTGGCAGGCGCGCCAGATGGAGAGCAACGAGCGCCAGGAACAGCTGATTGCCGACACCCTGTGGGTGGAGCAAACCATCCGCTTCCAGCTGGGGCGCGACGAGGAAAGCCTGCGCACCCTGGCCGGCGAGATCAGCGCCGGCCATCTCGGCCCGAAACAGCTGCACGAGCACATGGCGCGCCTGCTGAAAAATGGCCACGAGCTGCTGCGCGTGGTGTGGATCAAGCCGGACGGCCAGGTGGGCGGCAGCAGCGATCCGCAAGCCACGCCGGTGGAACTGTCGGCCGCCTCCAAGGCCACCGCCGAGATCACGCGCAAGACGCGCCGCCCGATGTATACCCAGCCGGAGGCGCAGACCCAGCTCTCCACCGCCGCGCCCTCGGCGGTGCTGATGGACTACCACGTGCCGCTGTTCCGCGGCGATGCATACATTGGCGACCTGGTAGCCACCTACCAGACCAGCGTGATGCTGGAAGAGATGGTGCCGTGGTGGTTCGCGCAGGATAATCAGGTGTCGCTGGTGGACCGCGACGACAAGGTGCTGGCGCGGCGCGCGGCGGCCGGTCCGGGCCACGGCGTCTACACCCACAAGCGCGCGCTGGACCTGCCCGGCGCCTCGGTCACGCTGGTGACGGACAGCGTCAAGAGCGAACCGCAGCTGCTGCCGAATCTGCTGGTCGGCTCGGTGATCGTGCTGTCGCTTGGATTGCTGTGGAGCTTGCTGGCCCTGTGGGGTCACATTTCGAAACGGCTGGCGGCCGAAGGCGCGCTGCGCCAGCAGATGTCGTTCCGCACGGCGATGGAAAACTCGCTGGTGACCGGCTTGCGCGCGCGCGACCTGGAAGGCCGCATCACCTACGTGAATCCGGCCTTCTGCCAGATCGTCGGCTATCCGGCCGAGGACATCGTCGGCAAGCTGCCGCCCATGCCCTATTGGGCGCCGGAAGCGATGGCGGAATACCAGACCCGCTTTGCCTCGGTGCTGGCCGGCAAGGTGACGCCGCAGTTCGAAACCTTCTTCCAGCGCCCGGACGGCGAGCGCGTGCCGGTGCTGATTTTTGAGGCGCCGCTGGTCGACAACGACGGCAGGCAGACCGGCTGGATGGGCTCCATCCTCGACATCTCCGACCGCAAGCGCATCGAGGAGCTGAACCGCCAGCAGCAGGAAAAGCTGCAAGCCTCGGCGCGCCTGGCCACCATGGGCGAAATCGCCTCCATGCTGGCGCATGAGCTGAACCAGCCGCTGGCCGCCATTTCCAGCTACACCACCGGCGCGCTGAATGTGATCGAGCGCGATGGCCCCGGCCCGGTCGATTGCACCATCCTGAAACCGGCACTGGAACAGGCCAGCGCGCAAGCGCAGCGCGCCGGCCAGATCATCCGCAGCGTGCACCAGTTCGTGAAAAAGCGCGAACCGCTGCGGCAGGAGGTGGCGATTCCATCCCTGCTGGACAGCATCCGCACGCTGATCGAACTGCAGGCGCGCCAGAGTTATGTATCCTACCGAACGGAGATCCCGCCCGATCTGCCGCCGGTGCGGGCCGACCGCGTGATGATCGAACAAGTGCTGCTCAACCTCACACGCAACGGCATCGAGGCCATGCAGCATGTGCCGCCGCAGCGGCGCATCCTCAACGTGGTGGCGTCCTACGACGCGGATACCGCGCAGGTCAGCGTGGCGGTCATCGACCAGGGCCATGGCATTCCGGACGAGGTGGCGCAGCGCCTGTTTTCGCCGTTCTTCTCCACCAAGGCCGAGGGCATGGGCATGGGGCTCAACATCTGCCGCACCGCCATCGAATTCCACGGCGGCGCCCTGACCTTCCGCCCCAATCCGCAAGGCGGCACCATCTTCAGCTTCCAGCTGCCGGCCGCGCCGGACAGTTGTTCTGGACAGAGTGGGGGTTAGCGGCAATTGGGTTTGGGCTCGCTCACCGCTGTGGTTTTTTTCGATACTTCAATAATGAAAGTGACCGTGGCGCGCCCCGGCCTGTCATGCCCCGCAAATCCCAATTGACTATTTCCTTTCAGCAACGTCAAGTTTTTTCTGCATGTTGCGCCCATGCCGAAAGTGATTAATGGAGATAATTCGGTAGAAAACGTTCCCTAACATGACTTATGCGAATCGCGCATATCGGTATGCGCCGGCAGCATTTGAATTTAGGGGAAAAACATGAAGTTGCGAAATATGACGGTGGCCAAACGGCTGGGTGTGGGCTTCGGCCTGGTGTCGGTCCTGCTGGCGGTGGTGATTTTGCTGGGGCTGACCAGCATGCGGCAAATCCAGGCCCGCATGATCGAAATCACCAAGGTGAACGACGTCGAAACCCGGTTGGCGCAGACCATGGACCTGACCGTCACCGAGCGCGCGCTGGCGCTGCGCAACCTGATCCTGCTCAAGGAAGAGAAGGAAATCCAGATTGAAATCAAGCGCATCGGCGACCAGGAAAAGAAATTTGCCGACGCCATGAGCACCATGACGCGCATGTTTGGCGATGGCAGCGTCACCACTGCCGAGGAAAAAACCCTGCTGGAGCAAATCCGCCAGCAAGCCGTGCTGGCGGCGCCGTTCTACCAGCAGGCGCAGGAACTGGCGCTGGGCCAGCAGCAGGATCAGGCGTATCAACTGCTGCGCTACAAGTTCCGTCCGGTGCAGAAAAAATGGTGGGAGCTGATCCGCGAGCTGATCGCGCTGGAAGAAAAACAGAATACCGAGGCGGTGGCGCAGGCGGAAACGGCCTATGACAGGGCGCGCAACCAGATGCTGCTGGTCGGCGGCCTGGCCCTGCTGTGCAGCATCGCGGCGGCCTGGCTGATCACCCGCAGCGTGGTGCGCCAGCTGGGCTGCGAGCCGGAACAGGCGGCCGCGATTGCAGCGGAAATCGCCGCCGGCAACCTGACCGTGCCGATTCATCCGCGCCGCGGCGACGAGCACAGCCTGCTGCACGCGATGCAAGCCATGCGCGACGGCCTGACCCGCATCGTCGGCCAGGTCTACACCAGCAGCGACACCATTGCCAGCGCCGCCGGCCAGATCGCCAACGGCAACCTCGACCTGTCCTCGCGCACCGAGCAGCAGGCCAGCACGCTGGAGGAAACCGCGTCCTCGATGGAAGAGCTGACCAGCACCGTGCGCCTGAATACCGACCGCGCCCGCCAGGCCAACGGTCTGGCCGCCTCGGCCTCCGACGTGGCGGCCAAGGGTGGCGCGGTGGTGGCCCAGGTGGTGGACACCATGGCCGCCATCGACAGCTCGGCCCACAAGATTGTCGACATCATTGCCGTGATCGACAGCATCGCTTTCCAGACCAACATCCTGGCGCTGAACGCGGCCGTGGAAGCGGCCCGCGCCGGCGAACAGGGCCGCGGCTTCGCGGTGGTGGCCAGCGAAGTGCGCACGCTGGCCCAGCGCAGCGCCGCCGCCGCCAAGGAAATCAAGGAGCTGATCGGCGATTCGGTGGACAAGGTCCAAACCGGCAACCGCCTGGTCGAGCAGGCCGGCGCCACCATGAACGAGGTGGTGTCCAGCGTCAAACGGGTGACCGACATCATGTCGGAAATCATGATGGCCAGCCAGGAACAATCGGCCGGCATCGAGCAGATCAACGACGCCGTAACCCAGATGGACGACGTCACCCAGCAGAACGCGGCGCTGGTCGAGGAAGCGGCGGCGGCAGCGCAAGCCATGCAGGAGCAGGCCAACAGCCTGAACGAGGTGGTCAGCATCTTCCGCCTGGCCGGCGTCACGCAACATGCGCCAGCGGCCACGGTCACGCCGCTGGGCCGGCGCCAGCCGCCGCGCCTGACGCACCGCGCGGCCGCGCCAGGCCGCGACGCCCTCTCACACGCCTGAGATTTTCCGGGAGCACACATGGGCAGCATCGAACAACTGCAGACCGCACCACAAGTCTTCTGGCACACCGGCGCCGTCACGGCCCACGAGCGCCTGCAACAACTGGGCCAGCAGGCCGCCACGGTCTGGCTGACCGGCCTCAGCGGCGCGGGCAAGTCCACCCTGGCCTACGCGCTGGAACGGCGCCTGTGCAGCGAAGGCCGGCTGGCCTACGTGCTGGACGGCGACAACCTGCGCCACCACCTGAACAGCGACCTCGGCTTCACCAGCCGCGACCGCCGCGAAAACATCCGCCGCAGCGCCGAGGTGGCGCGGCTGCTGAACGACGCCGGTTTGATCGTCATCTGCGCCTTCATCTCGCCGCTGCGCAGCGACCGCGCACTGGCGCGCACCATCATCGGCGCCGACAACTTCATCGAAACCTATGTCAGCACCGCCTGCAATGTCTGCGAAGAGCGCGATCCCAAGGGCCTGTACCAGAAGGCGCGGGCCGGCCTGATACCGGAATTCACCGGCATTTCCGCGCCCTATGAAGTACCGCTGGAACCGGCGCTGGCGCTGGACACGGAACAACTGAGCATCGAACAGGCCTGCACCCAGCTGCGGCAACACCTGGCGCCGCGCCTGCGCTGATCCCATGGACTACGACATCTTCAACGGCGACGCCGACGGCTTGTGCGCGCTGCACATGCTGCGCCTGCACACGCCGGCGCAGCGCACGCTGATCACCGGCGTCAAGCGCGACATCGAACTGCTGCGCCATGTGCCGGCCGCACCCGGCAGCGACCTGCTGGTGCTGGACATTTCGCTGGACGCCAACGCCGCCGGGTTGCAGCGCCTGCTGGACGGCGGCGCCCGCGTCACCTGGTTCGACCACCACGCCGCCGACTGCGCCCCGCAGCACCCGCAACTGCGGCTGCATTGCGACGGCGCGCCCGACGTCTGCACCAGCATCCTGGTGGACCGCCAGCTGAACGGCCGCTACCGGCCGTGGGCGGTGGCGGCCGCCTTTGGCGACAACCTGGGCGCGGCGGCGCAGGCGCTGGCGGACAGCCTGGACCTGGATGCCGACCGCACCGGCGCGCTGGCCGAGCTGGGCCAGACGCTCAACTACAACGCCTACGGCGAATCCGAAGCCGACCTGCACATCGCCCCGGCCGCGCTGTACCAGGCGCTGCACGCCTATGCCGATCCGTTCGACTTCATGCAGACTGCGCTGTACCGCGACCTGCATGCGGCCTACCGCGCCGACTGCGCCCGCCTGCAGGCTCTGCAGCCGCATTGGCAGCAGCACGGCAACGCCGTGTACCTGCTGCCGGCGGCGCCCTGGGCGCGGCGCGGCAGCGGCGTGCTGGCCAACCGCCTGGCGGCGGCCGCGCCGCAGGCCGCGTTTGCCGTGGTGCTGACCCGCAGCGACGGCGACTACCTGATCAGCGTGCGCTCCGGCCAGCCGCTGGCGCGCAGCGCCTGCAGCTTGTGCCAGCAATTCCCCAGCGGCGGCGGCCGCAAGGCGGCGGCCGGCATCAACCGCCTGCCGGCCGCCGAGCTGCCGCGCTTCCTCGACCGCTTCAGTGCCTATTTCGCGCCGGATGCGGCCCGCCATCATGCCGCCTGATCCCGTTACCCTGCAGGCGCCGCCGTCCGTTCAGGCGGCGGCCGCGCCGGTCAGCCTTGCCGTGCTGGCCCTGCTGTTCCTGCGCATCGGCTGCACCAGCGTCGGCGGCTTCATGGCCATGGTCTCGGTCACCCAGCAGGTGCTGTGCGAGCGGCGCCGCCTGCTGGCCCCGGCCGAGCTGCTGGACGGCCTGGCGCTGGCATCGGTGCTGCCCGGCCCGGTGGCGGTGAACGTGGCGGCCTACGCCGGCTACCGCCTGCGCGGCATCCCCGGCGCCGCCATCGCCATCTTCTGCGCTGTGCTGCCCGCCTTCCTGTGCATGGTGGCGCTGGGCACGCTTTACCTGCGCTACGGCAGCATGGAGACGCTGCGGCCGGTGTTTCATGGCATTGCGCCGGCCATCGTGGCCATCGTGCTGGCGGCCGGCTGGCGCCTGTGGCAAAGCGCCGTGCGCGACCGCCGTCAGGCCGCGCTGGGCGTGGCCGCCGCCGTGGTGCTGGCGGCGTTGCCCGGACTGGCCACCACGCTGGCGGTGATGGCCAGCGCCGCCGCGGTGGGCTACCACTGCTACGGCGTCGCCGCGGCCGGCGCGCCGGCCGCCGCTACCGCGGCCGCTCCCGTGCCGCCGGCCGTGCGCCGGCGCTGGCCGCAGCGGCTGGCAGCCCTGCTGGTGCTGCCGCTGGGCGCCCTGGCGGTGCTCAGCGCCTCCCCCATCCTGTTGCAGCTGCTGGGGGTGTTTTCCAGCATGAGTCTGCTGGCCTTCGGCGGCGGCTATGTATTCATCCCGCTGTTGCAGCACACCGTGGTCGATGCCTACCACTGGCTGACGCCGCGCGAATTTGTCGATGCCCTGGCCATCACCCAGCTCAGTCCCGGCCCGGCCATGATCAGCTCGGCGCTGGTCGGCCTCAAGGTGGCCGGCCTGGCGGGCGCGGCGGCGGCCAGCATCGGCATGTTCGTGCCCAGCGCGGTGCTGATGATTGCCGCCAGCGGCGCCATGCAGCGGCTGCGCGCCAGCGTGTCGGTGCAGGCCGCGCTGAGCGGCATGCGCGCCGCCCTGGCCGGCATGGTGTTTGCGGCCGCCTTCACCATCGGCGGCGCCCATCCGCTGGAACCGCTGGCCGTGCTGTGGTGCGCCGCGGCCCTGTTTGCCCTGTTACGCCTGCGGCTGGACGCCGCCCTCATTGTGCTGGCCGCCGCGCTGGGCGGCTGGCTGTTTTTCTAAGGAGACCAAGCATGACCCCGACCACCCCTGCCGCCGGCGCCCGCCCGCGTCCCGTGATGATGATTCCGCTGCGCCGCTGCGGCAGCCACGCGCTGCGCCTGCGGCTGAACATGGCGCCGCAATTCTATTCGCCGTATCCACTGCACATCGTCGACTTCATGCCGCTGCTGCCGCTGTATGGCGACCTGCGCGACGACCGCCACTACTTCCGCCTGGTGACCGATCTGTGCGGGCTGCAGGCAGTCAGCATGGTCAAGTGGCCGGGCATGGTGTTCGACCCGGTGGAAATCTTTGAAGCCCTGCGCCACCAGCCGCGCAGCATCCACCGCATCCACTGGGAGCTGCTGCTGCGCGCCGCCGAACACCAGGGCGCGCGCGTGGTGATGGACAAGTCGCTCGACAATGTCCACTACGCGGACGAGCTGATGCAGCTGTTGCCCGACATGTTGTTCGTCAATGTGGTGCGCGACCCGCGCGCCCAGGTGGCTTCGATGAACCGCGCCATCATTCACGACTTCGACACCCGTCTGAACGCGGAAACCTGGCTGGCCGCGCAGCGCGCCGCCGACCACGTGATGCAGCGCTATCCGCAACGGGTGCTGACCATCCGCTACGAAGACTTCCTGTCGCAGCAGCGCGCCACGCTGGAGGCGCTGTGCAGCTTCCTGAACATCGACTTCCTGCCGCAGATGCTGGACATCGGCGCCTCGCAGGAAGCGCGCCAGATTGCGCAGCTGTCGGCGCTGTGGTCGTCCAACTGCTACCCGCCGATCGTGGCCAATATCGACAAGTTCCGCCAGCAGCTGTCGGCCGATGAAATCAATGTGATCGAAACGCTGAGCGGCGACTACATGGACCGCTATGGCTACACCCGCCTGGCCAGCGGTGACGCCGACCTCTCGCCCGAGCAGCGCAAGGCGGCCGTGGCGCGCTCGGACGCCGGCCGCGAGCGGGCCTGGCGCGACCTGGAACAGGACAACTTCCGCGACTATGTGTTGCGCCGTTGCCGCGCCGACTACTTGGCCCAGCTACGCGCACGCCTCAGCCAGCAGGCCCTGCAGCCGGCCCGCGACAGCGCGCCGGTCACCCTGAGCGAGCTTGACCCGGCCGCCTTCGAAGTCAGCGACTAAGCGGCCCGCCATCTCGGCCTGTGCCGGACTGCGCTAAAATGCGCTCTGGCGCGGAGTGCTTCCGCGCCGGCCCGCTTTGGCGGGACCGATATTAACGTTACGTGCCAGCGGCCCGGCCGCCGGCAACGGCACAGGAGACCTAGCAATGCTGCATATCGTCGACGACGAAGCGGTCGTGCGCGACGCACTGACCTGGCTGGCCACCTCGCGGGCGATCCCAGCGCGCGCCTATGAATCGGGCGTGCACTTTCTGGCGCAGATCGGCAGCGGCGTGTTCGACGCCGACGGCGACTGCGTGCTGCTCGATGTGCGCATGCCGGACATGAACGGCGTGGCGGTGTTTGACCAATTGCTGGCGCGCGGCCTGGTGCAGCGCATGCCGGTGATTTTCCTGACCGGCCACGGCGACGTGCCGATGGCGGTGGACACCCTCAAGCGCGGCGCCTTCGACTTCTGTGAAAAACCGTTCAATGACAACCAGCTGATGGACCGCGTGCAGGAAGCGCTGGCCACCTCGCGCCGCGCCGGCGCAACGGCCGCGGTGCACGCCCGCCTGGCCACGCTGTCGACGCGCGAGCGTGAAGTGCTGGACCTGATCCTGGCCGGCAAAATGAACAAGGTGGTGGCCGACCAGCTGGGCATCAGCATGCGCACGGTGGAAGTCCACCGCGCCCACATCTTCGACAAAATGCAGGTCAAGACGGCGGTGGAACTGGCCGGGCTGCTGAAATAAGGCTGCTGGACAACCGAACCTGTGCCCGCTTGATTCCCCTCAAACGACGACCTACCATGAAGTGACAGCATCGTCCCATGCTCACCTGGGACGAAAACAAGCGCACGACGAATCTGAAAGCTCATGGCATTGACTTTGCCGAACTTGAAGAGGTATTCGATCACTTCACGGATACCGAACCAGACCTCGGCAACGATTGCCGACTGAAAAGTTTGTGCTGGCTTAAAGGCCGTCCCGTAGTAATGATATGGATCGAACAAGAGCATTTCACACGCATCATTTCCTGTAGAGAGGCAACCAGATATGAAGCGAGAATTTACGCCCAAAGGGCCACCTTTTAGCCCTGAGGAAATTGAAGCGGTCGTTGCAGCTGCACCGACCTATGTGTATGCCCCAGACGATTCTTACGATCCCAACAATGAAGAAGAAGTCACGGCCTTCTGGTCAAAAGCAAAACGCGTGATGCCGGGCGAACACCGCTTTCAACAAGGCGTTCGAAAAGCGACCAACGAGTGAAAATCAGGTCGCCGGGAGCGATGATTGGCTGGCGTGGCGGTAGCCCAGACTCGGTTACCCACCTCGGCCACCTGATGATGGACCGTGGCCTCCAGACATCCAAGCATCGTCCCGTCGGCATCACGCCGGATCAGGCAAGACCGTCGCCAGCGCATCGCGGTGTGAAGTCAACAGCTGCTCAAAGCGCAGCGGCACTTCAGCCTTTTTGTTTGGCGATCCACTCATCCACCACTTTTTCCAGCACCGACAGCGGCACGTTGCCGGTTTCAAGGACGGTGTTGTGGAAGCCTTTGATGTTGAACTTGTCGCCCAGCGCTTTCTGCGCCTTGGCGCGCAGGTCGAGGATGCGGATCATGCCGATCTTGTAGGCGCAGGCCTGCCCTGGCATCACCACATAACGGTCCACTTCCGCCGGCGGAATGCCGTAGTCGATGCCTTGCTGGCGCGTCCACTTCATCGCATGCAGGCCGGTGTCCACCACCAGACGGCGTGCGCGGAACAGCTCCGCGTCCAGCTGGCCCAGACGGCCGACGACGTCATCGCCATACCAGCCATTTTCCGCCGCCAGCTGCTCGGCATACAACGCCCAGCCTTCACCATACGCCGAACCGACACCAAACACGCGATCACGGCGATAACGCGGCAGACCGGTATTCTCCTGCTGCAGCGCGACCTGGAAGTGGTGGCCCGGCACCGCCTCGTGGTACACCAGCGTGCGCATGCCAACAATGCGGAAATCAGGCCCCGGCAGCGGCGCCCAGAAGATGCCAGGACGCGTTCCATCCCTGGCCGGCCCAGTGTAATGTGCCGCCGCGGTCTTCTCGGTGAACAGCGGCTCGCGCTTCACTTCCACCGGCGCTTTCGGCACGACGTCAAACAAGGTTTTCGCGCGCGCCTCGGCGTCGCGCATGATGGCGTCATAACGCGCCAGCAGTTGCGGACGCGGGTCGGCTTCCTTCGGCTGCTGATCCTTTTCCAGCTTGGCCATGCGCTCCTTGATGCTGCCCTCGCTGTAGCCGATCGACACCAGCAGGCCATTCATTTCCTTCTCGATGCGCGCCACTTCCTGCAGGCCGATCTCGTGGATCTGCTGCGGCGTGTAATCGGTGGAGGTCATCTGGCGCAGCACCACGGCATACGCCTTGTCGCCATTCGGCAGACGCCACAAGCCGGCGTCGTTGTTGGTGTGCGGCAGTTGCTCCTGCAGCAGCGTGCGGGTACGCTGGAACACCGGAATGATCGACTGCTTGACGATGGCGGTCGCATCGGCCGCGAACCTGGCCTGGTCTTCCGCCGGCACATCCTTCACGTTCGCCATGCGCTGCACCAGCGAAGCCACGAACACATTGTTCTCCGGCGCGCCATCGAGGAAGCGATCGAGCTGGCCGATGGAAGCCTGGGTGATAAAGCTCGGCATCAGGATGCCATTGGCCGCCGCGCCGCGCGCCTGCACCATGCCGGTATCCATCTTGCCGGCCACCGCTTTCAGGCGCACCAGGTAGTTTTCAATATCGCGGCGATTGCGGATCGGGTGCTGCTGCGACAGAAAGTTCACGATCTGCACATGCAGGCCGGTGAACTGATTGAACACGAAGTTATAGTCGCGGTAGGGATAGGCATCGACCGTGCCCTGCAAACTCCAGGCGATGGTGGCGGCGCTGGCACGCTGCTGCGGCGTCAGTCTGGACTGGTCGATCTTCGCCAGTTCCGCCAGCGACTTCCTGGCGGTGGCCACTTCGGCGGCGCGGAACACCACCGTGTTCGGCGTCAGCTTGCGGTCCAGCGCATCCTGCTCTTTGGCGTCGAAGTACTGCTTCTGGGTCGCCTGCTCCGGATCGTTGCGCACCTTGGCGTTGGCGACCTTGTCGGCCCAATCGTCGAAGGAAACGGCATGCGCAGCGAGGGTGATCGACGCGCCGGCCAGCAGCGATATGAATCTAATTGAAGTTTGCATTGACTTGGGCCTTTGTAAGGAAAGAACCCAACGAGTGTAGCCCACTCAGGCCAGCTTCTCAACCGCGGTCTGATCAAGCTCGGTGCGATTGCGCCCGCCCTCCTTGGCGCGGTACAGCGCCTGGTCGGCGCGCGAGAACCAGCGTTCGTAACTGACTTCTTCCGGACGCACGATGGCCACGCCGAGGCTGACCTGCATCTGGAAGCTGAGCTGCTCGTGCACCACCTTGGCCTCCGCCACCTCCTGCCGCAAACGCTCGGCAAACGCATGCGCGCCGCGCACGCCGGTTTCCGGCAGCACGATCAGAAACTCCTCGCCGCCGTAACGCGCGCCCAAGTCCACCTTGCGCATCACCGACTTCATCACGCCGGCCAGATGGCGCAAAGCTGCGTCGCCCGCCAGATGGCCATAGCGGTCGTTGATCTGCTTGAAGTGGTCGATATCGAGCAGCACCATGGCCGTGCTGTGTCCCGAGCGGCGCGTGCGCTCCCATTCGGCAGCCAGACGGCGGTCGGCCTCGCGCCGGTTGAGCAGACCGGTCAGGGCATCGGTGGTGGCCAGCTTTTGCAACGCGTCCAGCAGGATATTTTGCGACTTCTGCCAGTGCATGAACAGCTGGTAGCCAAAGAACGCCATGAACAGCACGATCGCCACGAACACCCAGTAGAAGATCCACATGGTCTGGCGCAGCGCCTCCGGATTCAACTGCGCCTCGGCCAGGCTGAAAGTGGCGTAGCCATACACCACCACGCCCAGCGTGATGGAACCCAGAAGGCCAAGCAGCGACACCCGTGAACGCGTCTGCGTATCGCGCATCAGATGCGCATGGTCGGCCAGCCAGCGTTCAGTGCGCGGCCACAGCATCGCCATCAGCGGACCGACGATAAACACGCTTTGCAGGAAGGCGCCCAGCCACCAGCCCTGCCACACCGGCAGCAGCGCGGTGCGGTCATAGTCGTTGGTGTAGCTCCAGATCAGCGCCCCGCTGGAGCTGAACACGCTGGCCACGAAGGACTGCTGCACATAGAACAGCAAGGCGTTCAGGCCGCGCAGGTCGCGCCGCATGGCGATGGCCTCGTAGCCGATCACCATTACCGCAAAGCCGAGCGGATTGGCCAATCCGAACAGCAGCGCCCACGACCACGGCATGCCGGCATACAGCGCCAGCGACACCGTGGCGCAGTAGGCCGGAATCGACCCCCACCACCAGCCCAGCGTCAGCGTCAGCAGCAGGCAAATCCATAGCGGGGGATAGATCGTCAGGTAGACGGCCACGCCGCCGAATTCGAAGGGGATGCCGGACCAGCGCCAGATCACCATGCCCACGCCCAGCCCCACGCACAGGACGAGCAACGCCAGCCAGCCGCCGAACAGGCAGGCTTGCTGGCGGCGGGTGCCGCAGCGCCACAAGCGCAAGGGCGATAACTCCCGGTATGGCTGCACTTCCGCGTCAGGCTTGGACAAGATCTTCCCCTTGATGTCTTGCCAATTATATAGCGCCATTGTCCTGGACGAAATGACAGCCCAGTGCCCACTCCACATGTTCACGCACCAGTGGCGAAGGGTCGTCGCGCCGCGCCAACAGCGCCGCCACGATGGCCGCGTCGCCGCGGGCGCCCGCCGCTGCCGCATTGCCCAGCCCCACCGCCAGATTGCGCAGCCAGCGCTGGTGGCCGATGCGGCGTATCGGACTGCCTTCCATCTTGCGATTGAACTCATCTTCAGTCCAGGCGAACAGCTCCACCATCGAGGCATGGCCCAGGCCATGGCGCTGGTCGAAGTCCGGCAGCACGGCGCGCTGGGCGAATTTGTTCCATGGGCAGACGGTCTGGCAATCGTCGCAGCCGTAGACGCGGTTGCCGATCAGCGGCCGCAGCGCCACTGGAATGGCGTGTTTCAGCTCGATGGTGAGGTAGGAGATGCAACGGCGCGCATCCAGCCGCCCCGGCCCGAGGATGGCCTGGGTCGGGCAAGCCGTGATGCAGGACGAGCACTGGCCGCAGTGGGCGCCGGTCGGCTGGTCCACCGGCAGCGGCAGGTCGACCAGGAATTCGCCCATGAAGAACATCGATCCGGCAGTACGCGACAGCAGCAAGGTGTGCTTGCCGCGCCATCCGAGGCCGGCCTTTTCGGCCAGCGGCAGCTCCATCACCGGCGCCGAATCGGTGAACACGCGGTAGCCGAAGTCGCCGATTTCGGCCTTCACCTTGTCGGCCAGCTGCTGCAGGCGCGCGCGCAGCACCTTGTGATAGTCGCGGCCGCGCGCGTAGATCGAGATGACGGCCGCGCCGGGATCGGCCAGACGCGCCTGTTCGCGCGCGCGCCAATCGTTTTCCGTGTCCCTCGGCAGGTAGTTCATGCGGGCGCTGACCACCCGGACGGTGCCCGGCACCAGCTCGGCGGGACGCGCGCGCTTCATGCCGTGGGCCGCCATGTATTCCATTTCGCCGTGCATGCCGGCGTCCAGCCAGGCCTGCAGGCCGGCTTCGGCGTGACTGAGGTCGACGTCGGTGATGCGGATTTCGGCAAAGCCCAACTCCTGGCCCCAGCGCTTGATGCTGAGGGCAAGTTCGGCTAAATTGGTTTGATTGAGGGACATCGGCGCAGGCTAAAAGGTACAATGGCTGGCGTTCCAACCATACGACATTTTAATTGATGCAGCACTTTACAGCCCATCTCCACGACGAAGAAGGTACAGCCGCCCTGGGCGCGGCGCTGGCGCGCGCCCTCACGCCCGGCCTGGCGCTCCACCTGCACGGCGACCTTGGCGCCGGCAAAACCGCCCTCACCCGCGCCCTGCTGCACGCGGCCGGCCACACCGGCACGGTGAAAAGCCCGACCTACACCCTGTCCGAACCGTACCGCATCCAGCTCGACGGCCGCGCCGTCAGCGTGATCCACTTCGACCTGTACCGCATGGCCAGCGCCGAGGAATTCCTCGACGCCGGCTTCCGCGAGGACTTCAACGGCGACAACATCTGCATCGTCGAATGGCCGGAAAAGGCCGACGGCGTGCTGCCGCCGCCTGACCTGAACGTGTTTTTGACTGTGGCCGGACACGGTCGTGATGTAGAATTGCAGGCGTCCACCGCCTTGGGTAACTCATGCCTTCAACGCCTCAAATTCGCGCCCAACATGTGAGCCGCCGCACGGTCCTGAAGGCCGGCGCCACCCTGCTGCTGTCCGTGACCGCGCCGCTGCGCGCCAACGCCGCGCAAATCCTGGCCGTGCGCGTGTGGCCGGCCGAGGACTACACCCGCGTCACCCTGGAAAACGACACCGACCTCAAAGCCACCCACTTCATCGTCAAGGACCCCGAGCGCATGGTGGTCGACATTGAAGGCCTGGAGCTGAATCCGACGCTGAAGTCGCTGGTGGCCAAGATCCAGTCGAACGACCCGTACATCAAGCAGGTGCGGGTGGGGCAGAACCGTCCCAACGTGGTGCGGCTGGTGTTCGACCTGAAAGAGGAAGTCACGCCGCAGGTGTTCACCCTGCCGCCGGCCGGCAACTACAAGCACCGTTTGATCTTCGACCTGTACCCGGTCCGGCAGGCCGACCCGATTGCGGCCATGATCGAAAAGGGCGACTGGTCCGATCCGGCGCCCGCCACGGCGCCAGCGCCGACGCCGAAAGAGCAGCTGGCGGAGCTCAAGCCCGACCTCAAGGCCGAGCCGCGCGAGGAACTCAAGAACGAGCTGAAAACCGCCGAGGCGCAAACCAAGGCGGCCGACAAGCCCGGCAAGATGGTGCGCATGATTACCATCGCGCTCGATCCGGGCCACGGCGGCGAAGACCCCGGC
This sequence comes from Duganella sp., assembly GCF_039595735.1. NCBI lineage: Bacteria > Pseudomonadati > Pseudomonadota > Betaproteobacteria > Burkholderiales > Oxalobacteraceae > Duganella > Duganella sp. The sequence continues at coordinate 653,947 of NZ_JBCNLB010000001.1, read as the reverse complement.
GCTTCCGGCAAGAACGGCAGCCGCGAGAAAGACATCGTGCTGGCCATCGCCAAGCGACTCAAGGCCAAGCTGGAAGACCTGCCGAATATGCGCGTGATGCTCACGCGCGACGGCGACTACTTCGTGCCACTCGGCACACGGGTGGAAAAAGCCCGCAAGGTGCAGGCTGACCTCTTCGTCTCGATCCACGCCGACGCCTTCGTGCAGCCGACCGCGCGCGGCTCGTCGGTGTTCGTGCTGTCGGAAAAAGGCGCCAGCTCGTCGGCGGCGCGCTGGCTGGCGGACAAGGAAAACCTGGCCGACACCATCGGCGGCGTCAACGTCAAAAACCACGACAAGCAACTGGCCAGCGTGCTGTTTGATCTGTCCACCACCGCGCAGATCAACGACAGCATGAAGCTGGGCCGCTCGGTGCTGGGGGAAATCGGCGGCGTCAACCGCCTGCACAAAGGCTCGGTCGAGCAGGCCGGCTTTGCGGTGCTCAAAGCGCCGGACATTCCCTCCATCCTGATCGAAACGGCCTTCATCTCCAACCCGGAAGAAGAAGCCAAGCTGCTCGACGACGGCTACCAGAACAAGCTGGCCGATGCCATCGTCACCGGCATCCGCCGTTACTTCGCAAAGAATCCCCCGCTGGCAAAGAACCGGCTGACTTGAGAGAGCAATATGGCTGTAGTTACGATGACCGAATACGGCGCCCTGCCGGCAGTACAACTCACCGCCGCCGATGGCGCGCACATCACCGTATCGCTGTTTGGCGCCCACCTGCTGTCGTGGAAGACCGCCGACGGCAAGGAGCGTTTATTCGTCAGTTCACAAACGCCGCTGGACGGCAGCAAGGCGATCCGCGGCGGCGTGCCGGTGATCTTCCCGCAATTTAACGTGCGCGGTCCCGGCCTGCGCCACGGCTTCGCGCGCGTCAGCACCTGGCGCCTGCGCGACAGCGGCGGCGATGGCGGCAGTTCCTTCCTCGAATTCAGCCTGAATCAGCACGACCTGACGCCGGAACATGCGCAGGCATGGCCGCATGCTTTCGATCTGAGCTTGCGCTTCACGCTGCACGGCGACGCGCTGGAATTCGACTATAAGGTGCATAACAGCGGCCAGCAGGCCTTCCCGTTTGGCGTGGCGCTGCACACCTACTACGATGTCGGCCATCTGGACGCCACCAGCATCAGTGGTCTGCAGCACCAGCAGTACACCGACCATCACCTCAACACGCGCACGCAGGAATACCCGGCGCTGCACTTCACCGAGAAGCACGACCGCCTGTACAAGTCGACGCCGTCGGTCACTTTAAATACGGCCGACGCCACCCTGCGCCTTGAGCAGCAGGGCTTCAGCGAGTGGGTGGTGTGGAATCCGGGGCAGGATGATGCCAAAGCCCTGGTGGACCTGGCGGATGAAGAGTATCTGCGCTTTGTCTGCATCGAGCCGGCACGCATCGACCAGCAGCCGCTGGACGCCGGCGCCAGCTGGACCGGCAAGCACAAAATCAGCGTTTAATTCGACTCTTTGATGATGCGGCCGGAACTCGGCTGCACTGGCCGCGCATTCAGCGGATAGAGACGGCTGAACAGCGCCATCTGCTGCGGCGACGCCTGTACCGGCTCTTTCATCACGATCCACAGCACGCCTTCCTGGCATGGCGGCGTGGTCATGGAGCCCATGAAGGTGTAGTAGTCGCGGCGCCCCGGCAGCAACTCCATCGGATCGAGCACGGTCGACGGCGCGGCCGTGTCATATTTTTCCAGCGGCAGGTTATTCCACACGGTCTGGATCACCGGCTGCGACTTGCCGCGCTCCAGCAGCAGCGCCAGCATGGCGATGCGGCCCTCGCCGTCCTTGTGCACCAGGTGCACCACCATCTCGTACCCCTTGCCGTTGATGCGCTCTTCCGACGGACGGTGGAAATGGAACTGGATCAGCTCATACATGCGGTTGCCGACGGTGATGAAGTTGCCGCCGCCGACCATCACCTGCACCGTCTTGCCGTTATCGGTCACATTGAACGAGGATGGATGGTAGTCGAACGCAATCTGCTCCAGCTCCACCTTCATGCCGTCGCGGATGTCGATCGGCGACTGGCGGTTGCCGCTGCCGCACTTGGCCCACGCCGGATTGATCTTGCCCCAGTTGGCAGGGCCGCTCTCGCCTTCGTACGACCATTCGTTGCTGTACACCTTGGGCTTGGCCGCCGCCACCGCCGCCTTGGCCGCGGCATCCTTCCTGGCCTTGTTGGCGGCCGCCACGCGGGCGGCCTGGTTGGCGCGCATGATGGCCAGGCGCTCCTGAATGCGGGCCGACAGGTCGGCTTCGGCCTGGGCTTCCTTTTCGCGCTCGGTCAGCTTGCGGGCCGGGGCGGACGAGGAGGAAGAGGAAGAGGAGGAGGATGCGCCGGAGGCCGACGACGACAGCGCGCCGGCCACACCGCCCAATGCCGATTTCGTCGATGGCGAAATGAGCGGGTCGTTTGCGCCGCGGGCCGCGGTGACAACGCAGCAGCAGGCAATCAGGGTGAGGGCGAGAGAGCGCATGGGTATCCAGAGATGACAATTACAGTCTGGTATACGGATGCTTTAGGGAAAAACTTGAGGGTGAGGCGCGGGGAAAGTAGCAAAACGTCACGCTGCGGCGCCGGCGCAGCGTGACTTGATGCGGGTTTCAGCGGCTTTGCAGGCGGCGCGACAGCTTGTACACGCCACCGATGGCCATCGGCACTACCGCCACGCCGACGCCGACCAGCACGATCTCGGTCAGGTGCTCGCGCACGATAGGAATGTTGCCGAAGAAGTAGCCGGCCGTGGTCAGCAGCACTACCCACAGGATAGCGCCGGTGAAGTTATACAGCTGGAAGCGGGCAAACGTCATGTCCGACACGCCGGCCACGAACGGCGCAAAGGTACGCACCACCGGCACGAAACGCGCCAGCACGATGGTCTTGCCGCCGTGTTTTTCAAAGAAATCGTGGGTTTTCTTGAGGGCGTCCCGGTTGATCCAGCGGTAGTCGTGGGTAAACACCTTCTGCCCGACCTTTTCGCCAATCCAGTAATTGACGGTGTTGCCGGTGATGGCGGCCGTGGTCAGCAGGAACATCAGCAACGGCAGGTTCATCTCGCCCACCGCGCACAGGGCGCCGGCGATGAACAGCAGCGTGTCGCCCGGGAAGAAGAACAGAACGACCAAGCCGGTCTCGGCAAAGATGATGGCAAACAGTACGACGTAGATCAGCGTTCCGTATTGCTGGATCAGCACTTCCAGTGTTTTGTCGACATGAAGAATCATGTCAAAAAATTGCATAAAATCCATATTCTTCCCATAAAGTGAGCGCCGGAATCATACACCACCTGTGTTCCGGTGGAGGTAGTTTACAATGGTTGGCCCCACCTAGGAGAGTTTGGATGAATTTATCTCGTCGCTTACGTGTTTTATCCCTGCCGGCGCTGGCCCTGAGCCTGACCGCCACCGCCGCCGACCTGCCTGTGCGTCCGAGCGCCGGCGAGATCGTCAAGAGTTCGCGGCCGTCGGACTGGCGCCCGCTGGACCCGCAGAACACGCTGTACATGGAGCTGCCGGGTGGACGCGTGGTGATCGAGCTGGCGCCGGATTTCGCGCCGCAGACCATCGCCAATATCAAGACGCTGGTCAAGGAGCGCTATTTCGACGGCCTGGCGGTAAACCGCTCGCAGGATAACTACGTGGCGCAGTGGGGCGATCCGAATGCGGAAACCAAACCCAAGTCCCTCGGTTCGGCAAAGACCAAGGTGCCGGCCGAGTTCACGGTGCCGATGTCGAATGACAAGCGCTTCGTGCGGCAGAAGGATGTTGACGGCTATGCGCCGCAGATCGGCCATTCCAACGGGTTCCCGGTCGGGCGCGATCCGAAAGCCGGCACCACCTGGCTGGCGCATTGCTACGGCATGGTGGGCGTCGGCCGCGACAACCAGACCGACAGCGGCACCGGCGCCGAGCTGTATGCGGTGAACGGCCATGCGCCGCGCCACCTGGACCGCAACATCACGGTGGTGGGCCGGGTGGTATCGGGCATGCCGCTGCTGGCCACCCTGCCGCGCGGCGGCGAGACCATGGGCTTCTACGGCCCGAAGGAGGCGCGTACGCCGATCATCTCGGTGCGGCTGGCGGCCGATGTGCCGGAGGCGGAGCGCAGCCAGCTGGAGGTGATGCGCAGCGAGGCGCCGATCTATCAGAAAGTGATCGAGGCGCAGCGCAATCGCGGCGGTCCGTGGAATAAGTATGCGGCCAACTACGTTGAGCTGTGCAATACCGCCATCCCGGTGCGGGAAGCGGGCAAGTTATAATCCCGGGATGAACGCGCCAGACACCTCCGCCCACGCCCCACGCCCTATCCAGGCCCTGCCTGACCAGCTGATTTCCCAGATCGCCGCCGGCGAGGTGGTGGAGCGGCCGTCCGCCGTGGTGAAGGAGTTGCTGGAGAACGCGCTGGACGCCGGCGCCACCCAGATCACGGTGCGGCTGGAGGAAGGCGGCGTCAAACGCATTTGCATCACCGACAACGGCCGCGGCATCCCGCATGAGCAGATGCCGCTTGCCCTGGCGCGCCACGCCACGTCCAAGATCGCTTCGCTGCATGATCTGGAAAATGTCGGCACGCTGGGCTTCCGCGGCGAGGCGCTGGCGTCCATCGCCTCCGTGGCGCAGGTGACCATCACCTCGCGCACCGCCGATGCCGCCCACGCGTGGGAAATCGAAGGTTCGCATAACGCGACGCCGACGCCCTCCTCGGGCGCGCTGGGCACCACCATCGATGTCAAGGATCTGTACTACAACACGCCGGCGCGCCGCAAATTCCTGAAGTCCGAGCAGACCGAATATGGCCACTGCGCGGAGGTGGTGCGCCGCATCGCATTGGCGCGCCCGGACGTTTCCTTCTCGCTGACCCACAACGGCCGCACGGTCGATCACTGGAATACCAGCGAAATCGCCAGGCGCAGCGCGCAGATTCTGGGCGATGGCTTTGCCGAGGCGCGTCTGCCGGTGGACGAGACGATCGGGCCACTGCGCCTGCACGGCTACATCGGCTTGCCGACCGCCTCCAAGGCGCGTGCGGACGGACAGTTCTTCTACGTGAACGGGCGCTTTGTGCGCGACAAGGTGCTGGTGCACGCCGTGAAGGCGGCTTACCAGGACGTGCTGCATGGAGACCGCTTCCCGTCGTACGTGCTGTCGCTGGATATGGACCCGGCGCTGGTGGACGTCAATGTCCACCCGTCGAAAATTGAAGTGCGCTTCCGCGATGGACGCGCGGTGCACCAGTGCGTATTCCACGCCGTGCAGCGCGCGCTGGCGCAGACCTCGGCCACCGCGCACGGCAGCGTGCCCTCCCCGCTGCCCGCCGCCGACAGCCTGAACGCCACGCCGGCATGGCGCGGCGAGCAAACCTCGTTTGGCTCCCTGCTGGCGCCGGACTACGCCCCGACCTTCTCGCCATCGCCATTCGCCGCGCGTGATGCGGCGGACGGCTTTGACGGCGCCAGCCGCGGCGGCGCGGGCGCTGCCGGCGGCTTCGGCAACGGCGCAGGATTCGGCGGCGCGGGCAGCAGCTACGCCGGCCCGCGCTTCACCGCTGAAGGTGGCGTCGCACAAAGTACCGAAAAATACGGCGCCATGTTCCGCGACGCCGAGCGCACCGGCAGCGAGCGTGCGGCGGCCGACATGGCCCTGCCGCAAGCCAGCAGCTTCAGCGTTTCGGCCGCCGCCATGGCGCAGGAAGAATTCCCGCTCGGCTTCGCGCTGGCGCAGCTGCACGGCATCTACATCCTGGCGCAGAACGCCAAGGGCCTGGTGCTGGTCGACATGCACGCCGCCCACGAGCGCATCCTGTACGAACAACTGAAAAATGCCCTGAACAGCCGCGTGGCCGGCGAGGAAATGCAAGTCCAGCCGCTGCTGATCCCGGTCACCTTCTATGCCGACGCGGTGGAAGTCGGCACCGCCGAAGAACATCAGGACACCCTGCAGGCACTGGGCTTCGACATTGCCGTGCTGTCGCCGACCACACTGGCGGTGCGTTCGGTCCCGGTCCTGCTGAAAAACGCCGATGCCCAGACGCTGGCGCGCGACGTCCTGCGCGATGTGCGCGAATTCGGCGGCTCGCGCGTGCTGATCGAACGCCAGAACGAACTGCTCGGCACCCTGGCCTGCCACACCGCCGTGCGCGCCAACCGCATCCTGTCGCTGCAGGAAATGAACGCCCTGCTGCGCCAGATGGAAACCACCGAGCGCGCCGACCAGTGCAACCACGGCCGCCCGACCTGGGTGCAGGTGGAAATCAACGCCCTCGACAAGCTTTTCCTGCGCGGCCAATAATCATGAGCACCAAACCACTGGCCGTCGCCATCATGGGTCCGACGGCATCGGGCAAAACCGCCTCCGCCCTGGCGATCGCGGAACGCATCCCATCTGAAATCATCTCGGTCGATTCCGCGCTGGTGTATCGCGGCATGGACATCGGCACCGCCAAGCCGACCAGCGAGGAACTGGCCGCCGTGCCGCACCACCTGATCGACATCCTCGACCCGCTGGATTCCTACTCGGTCGCGCAGTTTCGCAAGGACACGCTGCGCCTGGTCGATGAGATCAAGGCGCGCGGCAAGCTGCCGCTGCTGGTCGGCGGCACCATGCTGTACTTCAAAGGGCTGGCTGATGGGCTGGATGATTTGCCCGGCGCCGATCCCGAGGTGCGTGCCGCGCTGGATGAGGAAGCGGCCCGTCTCGGCTGGCCCGCCATGCACGCGCGTCTGGCCGCCGTCGATCCGGAAACCGCCGCGCGCCTGGCGCCGGCCGATGCACAACGCATCCAGCGCGCGCTGGAAATCTATACGCTGAGCGGCAAACCGATGTCCGAACTGCTGGCCCAGCGCGAGCAAACCGAACTGCCGTTCGAGCTGCTGTCGTTCGCGCTGGAGCCGTCCGACCGCGCCGTGCTGCACGAGCGTATCGCACGCCGTTTCGACCTCATGCTGAAAGATAGCCCGCAGGGCAACCTGATCACCGAAGTGGAAGCCTTGCGCAGGCGCGGCGATCTGCACCTCGGCCTGCCGTCGATCCGCTGCGTGGGCTATCGGCAGGCGTGGGAATACCTGGACGGCAGCATCGACTATCCAACCATGCGCGAGACCGGCATCATCGCCACCCGCCAGTTGGCCAAGCGGCAGCTGACCTGGCTGCGCTCCATGCCCGGGCGCGTGATGCTGGACTGCCTCGGCGCCAACCCGGCCGGCGCCATGCTGGCGCAGATTGCCGGGCGCATCGCTTAGTCTGCTGCAGCGTCAATGCCTGGGCGGCTCGCCGCTCATGTGCACCAGTTCCCACAAGTGGCCGTCCGGGTCTTCGTAGCCGTGGCCGTACATGAAGCCGTGGTCTTGCGGGTCCTTGTAAGCGCGGCCGCCGGCTTCCACCGCCTTGGCCACCATCTCCATCACCGCCTGGCGCGATTCCAGCTGCAGGCACACCAGCACCTCGGTCGAAGCGCGCGCGTCGCTCACCGGTTTCGGCGTAAACTCCTTGAAGCGGGTTTCGGTCAGCAGCATCACGTAAATATTCTCGGACACGATCATGCACGTAGCCGTCTCATCCGTGTAATGCTGGTTGAAGCTGTAGCCCAGATGCGTGAAGAACTTGACCGACTTCTGCAAGTCGCGCACCGGCAGGTTCACAAAGATATTCGTTGCCATGACGCCCCCGTTAAAATTCTGCTCACACGGCAGAATACCAATATGCCAAGGTTTTGACGACAGCGGCACGATAGGGGTCACTTTTTTGAAAAAAGTGGGGCGGGTTCCTTGACAGTGCGGGCCTCAACCCCGATAATGCTGGGCGTTGCAGGTGATATAGCTCAGTTGGTTAGAGCATAGCATTCATAATGCTAGGGTCGGTGGTTCAAGTCCACCTATCACCACCACAGAATTCCACAACAAATGGCCTGACCGGCAACGGCGCAGGCCATTTTGTTTCAGCGCCAGTTTCGGTGATATAGCTCAGTTGGTTAGAGCATAGCATTCATAATGCTAGGGTCGGTGGTTCAAGTCCACCTATCACCACCAAGCTTACGAAAGCCGTAAATCATGCCCAATGATTTACGGCTTTTTCGTTTTGGCTCAACCGTCCGCTGCCCACGTAGGTTTTTTTCCACAATTCGTATAGAAATTTTGTGTTGGTCTATACGATGTCGGCATACCAGAGCGCTTAAATAATCAGGATGTTGAGCGTTTGCACTTGCACCACATAGACAAAAAACCCTCCCTCATAGATAAACCGGGCCTTGCCGCAGATCTGGCGCCGTCGCGCCATGGCCATAAAACGTTTTCCAACCGTATTGCTCACGATACGCGAAGTGTTTAGTCTTGCTTCTGACAGGTCATCAGACAACCTGCACCATCCCAGAACTAATCACTGAGGAAGACATGAAAAAGAAGATACTGGAGACTTTGGTACCGCTCGCACTGGCGGCCATGTACGCACCTGCGACGCTGGCGCAGGACACCACCAAGGAACAGCCCCCCGCCCCTGCCGCCGCCGACGATGCCGCCACCACCACCGTGGTGGTGACCGGCTTCCGCTCCAGCCTGCAGAAGGCCCTGAACCTCAAGCAGCAGGCCATCGGCGTGCGCGATTCCATCGTGGCGGAAGACATCGGTAAATTCCCCGAGGCCAACGTGGCCGAATCGCTGCAGCGCGTGCCGGGCGTGATCCTGAACCGCGACGAATCGTCCGGCGAAGGCCAGCGCATCTCGATCCGCGGCCTGCCGACCGAATACTCGGTCACCACCCTGAACGGCGCCCCGGTCAACACCACCTCCACCGCCACCATCGGCTCGGCCGCGCGCGGTTTCAACTACGACGTGTTTGCCTCCGAACTGTTCGGCCGCGTGGACTTCTACAAGTCGCCATTGGCTGAGCTGACCGAAGGCGGCCTGGGCGGCGTGGTCGACCTGCAAACCCCGCGCCCGTTCGACAATCCGAAGCGCACCATCCGCTACGGCCTGACCGATACCTACAACACCGCTTCCAAGCACAACGACCCGAACGGCTTTGTGCTGTACTCGAACACCTGGGACAACCTGGGCTTCCTGATCGGCGCTTCGCACTCGGGCAACGTCAACACCCGGTCCGGCTTTGAGGCGACCGGCGGCTACAACAGCTCCGCCAACGGCAGCGCCAGCCCGGTCAAGGGCAACTTCGCCCTGGCGCTGGACTTCGACAGCCCGCTGGCCAACCTCGGCGGCTATACCCGCGCCCAGGTGGCCAATGCCTTCCTGCCGCGTATCTACCGCTTCTACGGTTCGGAAAACGAGCGTACGCGTGATGGCCTGGTGTCGTCGGTGCAGTGGAAAACCGCGACCCTGAACGTCAGCTTCGACACCATGTACTCCAAGCTGGAGAACACCCGCAAGGAGCAGCTGTTCGGCATCCTGATCCGCAGCACCGCCACCACCAACCGCAACGCCCCGGTGGGCGCGTCCGGCAACAACGGTCTGATCCCGCTGAACGTGAAGATCGACCCGGCCACCAATCTGCTGACCGGCACCTTCGGCAACACCACCTACAACGCCGGCGCCGGCTACACCAAGGACGAAACCCAGTTCGGCTACGGCGCCCTGAACGCCAGCTGGAAAGCCAGCCCGAAACTGACGCTGAGCGGCCAGGCCAGCCTGAACCAGAGCACCGCCACCAGCGCCACCGGCCAGCTGTCCGGCTACATCTATGGCGCCACCTCGACCATCGACTACGGCGACGACCACGTCTACCCGTCGATCTCCTCGCCGACCAGCTATACCGATCCAAACAGCTGGAGCGGCTTCACCATCAGCAGCGGCCGCACCAAGGAAACCGACAAGGGCAAGCAGGCGCGCGTCGCCGCCGATTACGACTACGACCTGCCTGGCGGCTGGACCGGCCACCTGAAGACCGGCCTGTCCTATGTGGCCACCATCAAGGGCGTGGACAAGCGTAACGGCACCGCGCTGGCCACGGCCAAGTTGAACAGCATCGGCGCGGCCGGCCTGCGCAGCGCCATGACCTCGCAACTGCCGATCGATAACCTGGACTTCGGCGCCGGCTGGCCGCACAGCTGGGCCACCTGGAACAGCAGCTACTTCTACTCGCAGTTCGATCCGAACGTGTACAACCCGGATTCGACCTTCACGCCTTCGCAAAGCTTTGCGGCGGAAGAGGATGTGAAGACGGCGTTTGCCCAGTCCGACTTCAAGGGCGAGATCGCCGGCCATGAATTGCGCATCAACGCCGGCGTGCGCTTCTCCAGGACCGAGACCAAGATCGACAACTTCAAGCAGAAGGGCACCAGCCTGGTCTACTCGCCCAATCACGAGCAAGGTTCCTACAGCAATGTGCTGCCGGCCATCAGCAGCGCCTTTGACGTCACGGATAACCTGATGTGGCGCGCGTCGTGGGGCAAGACCATCACCCGCGCTTCGCTTTCCATCATCGCCGCGCAGACCGTGATTCCGAACCAGTTCGACACCACCGCGACGTCGGGCAATCCCAACCTGCGTCCGCAGCAGTCGAAGAACCTGGACACCAGCCTGGAATGGTACTTCCAGCCGGGCAGCATGCTGTCGGCCGCCGTGTTCCAGAAAAAGCTGACCGACGCCACCGTGGCCAATACCCGGGTGGTGACCTTCGGTTCGCTCGGTCTGCCGGACACCGCCCTGGGCCCGCTGTTCCAGGATGCCAACGGCCGCGTCGATCCGAATCTGGCCATGACGCTGCGCAGCTACACCAACGCCGGCGAGCAAACGCTGAAAGGCTACGAGCTGGCTTACCAGCAGGCCTTCAGCTTCCTGCCGGCGCCATGGAATGGCCTCGGCGCACTGGCCAGCTACACCCACATCAATCCATTCAACAGCGTGCCTTGGGTAACCAATGCCGGCAAGGTGATCGATGTGAATTCGGTGCCGAAGTACGCCTACAGCACCACCATCTACTTCGAGCAGGGCCCTTGGGCGGCGCGCATGTCCTACAACTACAAGGACAAGTCGCTGCATCCGGACAGCCCGCGCAACCTCGGGGATGATTTGATCCGCTGGCGCGCAGGGCGCGGCTACCTGGACGCCAACATCAGCTACAAGATCAGCGACAAGCTGGAGCTGCGTCTGGATGCGCTTAACCTGAGCAACACGCTGGCGTATGATTACTTCGAAGACGCCAGCGGCAAATACGGCAGCGGCAAGAAGACCCGCATGGACTATGCGAAGTATGATGGCCGCACGATCAAAATCGGCATCCGGGGAAAACTGTAAACCATGATGAAACGACTCTACGCCGCCACCTTGGTGGTGGCTAGCCTGGCCGGCTGCGCTTCGGCGCCGCCGGCAGTCGACACCTCCGAACAGGAGGTGGTCGGCATTATCAACAAGGTCAATAACTACTGGCAGCAGCGCGAGCCGGCACAGAAGTGGGCGTTCTGGGACATCGCCGCCTACCACACCGGCAACATCGAAGCCTACCGCATCACCGGCAACCAGACCTGGCTGAAATACTCGCAGGACTGGGCCGCCCACAACGACTGGCAAGGCGCCAAATCGACCGACAAGACCAAATGGAAGTACCAATACGGCGAGACCGACGAACATGTGCTGTTCGGCGACTGGCAGATCTGCTTCCAGACCTACGCCGACTTGTATCAGCTCGATAAGGATCCGAAAAAAATCGCCCGCGCGCGCGAGGTGATGGAGTACCAGATGAGCACTCCGAACAAGGATTACTGGTGGTGGTCGGATGGCTTGTACATGGTGATGCCGGTGATGACCAAGATGTACAAGATCACCGGCAACAAGCAATACCTCGCCAAGCTGTACGAATACTTCGACTATTCAAACAGCATCATGTGGGACAAGGATGCGCAGCTGTACTACCGCGATGCGCGCTACGTCTATCCCAAGCACCAGAGCGTGAACGGCAAGAAGGACTTCTGGTCGCGCGGCGACGGCTGGGTGTTTGCCGGCCTGGCCAAGGTGCTGCAAGACCTGCCGCTGGATGATCCCCACCGTACCGATTTCCTGGTCAAGTACCAGCAGATGGCGCAAGCCCTGAAGAAGGCGCAAACCGAAGAAGGCTACTGGACCCGCAGCCTGCTCGACCCGCAGCACGCGCCGGGACCGGAGACCAGCGGCACCGCCTTCTTCGTCTACGGCTACCTGTGGGGCATCAATCATGGCTTGCTGGACCGCACTGAATACCTGCCGGTGGTGCGCAAAGGCTGGCGCTACCTGAGCCAGACCGCGCTGCAGCCGGACGGCAAGATCGGCTACGTGCAGCCGATTGGCGACCGCGCCATACCGGGACAGGTGGTGGATCAGAATTCGACCACGGCGTTCGGCGTGGGCGCCTATTTGCTGGCGTCCTCCGAGCTGGTACGCCTGCTGCGTCAATAACAACGGAGACTGAATGGAACGACGACACTTTATCCAGGCACTTGCCACCGGCGCCGCAGCCGGCGGTATCGCGGCGGCGCCAGGCGCTGCTGCCGCAACCGCCGCTGCATCGGCTGGCGTCAGCGGCGCCGAAGCCCGCGCCCAGCTGGCCGCGCTGGCGCAAAAAATGTCCGACCCGGTGTTGACCAATATGGCCGCCGGCACGCTGAAAAAAAACTTCGCGCTGGAAGTCAGCCCGACCTGGGATGGCCGCGACAAAGGCGTGGCCTACCTGGAATGCTTCGGCCGCCTGATCGCCGGCATCGCGCCCTGGCTGGCCCTGCCCGACGATGGCACGCCCGAAGGCCGCACCCGCAAGCGCCTGCACCAACTGGCGCTGCAAAGCTACACCAACTCGGTGGACCCGGCCAATCCCGACTATCTGTCCTGGAAAGTGCATGGCCAGACCCTGGTCGATTCCGCCTACTTCACCAACGCGCTGATACGCGCGCCGCAGGCGCTGTGGGAACCGCTGGACGCCAAAACCAAGCAGCGCATCATCGCTGAGATCAAATCCCTGCGCCGCATCGAACCGCCTTACATCAACTGGATGCTGTTCGCCGCCATGAACGAAGCGTGGCTGATGTCCATCGGTGAGGAATTCGACCCGCTGCGCATGAACGTCGCCATCCGCAAAATCAACGAATGGTACGTGGGCGACGGCTGGATCAAGGATGGCGAATCCTTCCACTTCGACTACTACAACGCCTTCGTCATGCATCCGATGATGGTGGAGATCCTCGACGTGCTGGATGCAAAAAAAGGCGCGTTCTGGAACGGCAAGCCGGAAGAACTGCGCGCGCAAGCCATCAAGCGCATGCAGCGCTACAGCGAGCACCTGGAGCGTTTCATCGCCACCGACGGCAGCTTCCCGCCGATCGGCCGTTCGCTCACCTACCGCACCGCCGCCTTCCAGCCGCTGGCCTTGCTGGCACTGCGCAAGCAGCTGCCGCAAAGCCTGCCCGAAGGCCAGATCCGCGCCGCCATGCACGCTGTGCATAAGGCCGTGTGGGATGCGCCATCCAACTTTACCAGGGACGGCTACCTGACCATCGGCTTCGTCGGCCATCAGCCGGAGCTGGGCGACTGGTACTCCAACAATGGCAGCATGTACATCGCCTCCGCCAGCCTGCTGCCGCTTGGCCTGCCGGCCAGCGACAGCTACTGGACCGCAGCGGCACAGGACTGGACCCAGAAGAAAGCCTTTGCCGGCGCCCGCTTCCCTAAAGACTACCCGGTGAACTACTAATGACGATGACTTCCCCATCACGCCGCCGCATCCTGCGCGGCGCCGGCGCCGCAGCCGCGGCAAGCGTCGGCAGCCTGATGCTGCCGCTGTCGGCCCAGGCGGCCGCGCGCTTTACCATCAGCGATACCGACTTCCTGCTGGACGGCCAGCGCCTGCAAATCCGCTGCGGCGAAATGCACTTCGCCCGCGTGCCGCGCGAATACTGGCAGCACCGCCTGAAAGCCATCAAGGCCATGGGCCTGAACACGGTGTGCGCCTACCTGTTCTGGAACTACCACGAGTGGCGCGAAGGCCGCTTCGACTGGCAGGGCCAGCGCGACGCGGCGGAATTCTGCAAGCTCGCGCAGCAGGAAGGCCTGTGGGTCATCCTGCGTCCGGGTCCGTATGCCTGCGCCGAGTGGGAAATGGGCGGCCTGCCATGGTGGCTGCTGAAGCAGCCCGGCGACGCCTTCCTGCGCACGCGCGATCCCAACTTCGTCAGGCCGGCCAGCCGCTACATGAAGGAAGTCGGCCGCGTGCTGGGACCACTGCAGATCACCCACGGCGGCCCTATCCTGATGGTGCAGGTTGAAAATGAATATGGCTTCTTCGGCGAGGACCTGGACTACATGCGCGACATGAAGCGCATGCTGCTGGATGCCGGCTTTGATGTGCCGCTATTCCAGTGCAACCCGACCAACGCGGTGGTGAAGTCGCATATCGACGGCTTGTTCAACGTGGCCAACTTCGGCAGCGATCCGATGGCCGGCTTCAAGGTGCTGGACCAGGTGCAGAAAGGCCCGCGCATGTGCGGCGAATACTACTCCGGCTGGTTTGACACCTGGGGCGCGCCGCACCGCCGCGGCTCCGCAGCAGGCGCGGTGGCGGACATCCAGGCCATGTTGAAGGCCAACGGCTCGTTCAGCCTGTACATGGCGCACGGCGGCACCAGCTTTGGCCTGTGGGGCGGCTGCGACCGTCCCTTCCGCCCGGACACCAGCAGCTACGACTACGATGCGCCGATCAGCGAAGCCGGATGGACCGGAGAAAAATTCGCCGCTTACCGCGACGGCATCAAGCCCTACCTGCTGGCCGGCGAAACGCTGCCGCCGGCGCCGGCGCCGAATCCGGTCATCGCCATCGCGCCGTTCGCATTGAAGGAGTCGTGCGCCGTGAGCGCCGCCTTGCCGGCGCAGGCCATCCGCGCGGTATCGCCGCAACCGATCGAACAATACGACATCAGCCGCGGCGTGGTCTCGTACCGCGTCACCCTGCCCGCCGGACCGGCCGGCACGCTGGAAGCGGGCAAGGTGCGTGACCTGGCCTGGGTCAGCATCGACGGCAAGCAGATCGGCACCATGGACACGCGCTACCGCCGCTTCAATGTCGACCTCCCGGCGCGCAGCAAACCGGTGACGCTGGAGATCCTGCTGTACACCATCGCCCGCGTGAACTTTGGGGTCGAGATCCACGACCGCAAAGGCCTGCACGGGCCGGTGCGCTTCAATGGCCAGCCGCTGGAGAACTGGGAAATCCGCGCCATCGATTTCGACGCCGATGGCGTGCTGCCGCCGCTGACCTGGAAAACCGGCCGCACCCAGGGCGCCGCCTTCTGGCGCGGCGCTTTCGACGTGACGCAAAGCGGCGACACCTTCCTCGACATGTCCGGCTGGGGCCAGGGCGTGGTCTGGATCAATGGCCGCTGCCTGGGACGCTACTGGAGCATCGGCCCGACGCAAACCATGTACCTGCCCGGTCCCTGGATCAAGCAGGGCCGCAACGAAGTGGTGGTGCTGGACCTGACCGGCCCGCGCACCGCCCGCATCGAGGGGCTGAAAGCGCCTGTCCTCGACAAGCTGCGTCCGGAGCTGGATCTGGCGCGTCCACCGAGCAAAGTGAAGCCGGCGCTGGACGGCGTCAAGCCGGCGCACGAAGGCGAGTTCGCGCGCGGCGCCGCGGTGCAGGACGTGATGTTTGCGCAGCCGGTGAAAGGCCGCCAGTTCTGCCTTGAAGCGCTGGACGCCTTCGACGGCAAGCAGTACGCCGCCGTGGCCGAACTGGCGCTGCTGGGCACTGACGGCAAGCCGCTCAACCAGTCCAATTGGACCATCGCCTACGTCAGCAGCGAGGAAGCCACCAAGGAAGACGGCGGCGCTCTCAACGCCATCAATGGCCAGGCCACCGACCACTGGCACACCGCCTACAGCGGCAAGGCCGCCACCGCGCCGGGCAGCAAGCATCCGCACCGCATCATCATCGACCTCGGCCGCGAAGACGTGGTGGCCGGCATGCGCTACACGCCGCGCCAGGGACCGGAAGGCGTCACCGGCCGCATCCGGCACTACCGCGCCTACGTTGGCGAGAAGCTGGTGAAAGGCAGTTAAGCGAGCCAAATACTGTTTTCCTGACGATGCGATATGAATGCGCTAAGATAGGAAAACAGTATTTTATAGATCGCACAGGATGGCTAAGCTAGGACATTTACAGCAAATAAAGCTCACCGGCTTTCGCTCAATTAGAGAGTTGACGTTGGACCTTGCGCCGTTGAATGTTTTGATTGGCGCCAATGGCGCTGGCAAATCCAATTTCATCAGCTTCTTCAAATTCATGAACAAGCTCCTGGAAAAGGAATTGCAACTTCATGTGCGCACTAAATTAAACGGTGCCAACCGAACACTGTATTTCGGCCGTAAAACCACCAGCCACTTAAAAATTGAGCTGCACTTCAGACCGAACAGCTATTGCGCCACGCTCGTTCCTACCAATGAGGACAGCTTGGTATTCGCCAGCGAGGAAGCTCAATTTCACGGTGATCAGTACAACTACCTCGGCGGCACTAAAGTTCGCTCTCTCAGCACGCCAGGCGCACTGGAATCGGGTCTACCGAAACCTGGACGGGCTTCTCCATCCCAATATGTCGCGACGTATCTGCAAGACTGGAAGGTCTATCATTTTCATGACACCAGCGATACGGCCAAAGTCAAGTCTGCTTATAGCATCCATGAGAACCGGAGGCTGCTACCTCAGGGGGAAAACCTGGCAGCCTTCCTGTACGATATCCGGGAAACCGATAACTATCAACGCATCGTCCAGACCATACAGCGTGTTGCGCCATTCTTTAGTGACTTCGTGTTTCAGCCTGAGGCAAATGATCTGATACGCCTACGCTGGAAACACAAAGGCAGCGAGGATTATTTTGACGCCAACATGCTGTCGGATGGCACCTTACGCTTCATCTGCATGACCACTTTGCTATTGCAGCCTAACCTGCCAACCATGATTCTTCTGGACGAGCCAGAATTAGGCTTGCACCCATTTGCCATGCAACTACTGGCAGCGATGATGCGCTCAGTCAGCCAACACACACAAATCATTGCTTCAACACAGTCCGTTACCTTAGCCAATCAGTTCGGTTGGCAAGATATCGTGGTCGTTGATCAGGTCGATAATGCCTCACACTTCCGTCGCCTTGAAGAAGCTGAGATTGTGCATTGGCTCAATGAATACAAACTGGGCGAGGTATGGGAAATGAATGCGCTTGGAGGGACACCAGAATGATACGGCTCGGAATCAGTGCCGAAGGCGCCACCGAGCGAGAGTTCATTAATAGAGTGCTTCGTCCGCACCTGATCCAATACAATGTGACCGCCACCGCAATCGACATGCGCGGCAATGTGAGCCTGGACAAGATTCGTGGCGTGCTGCCTGCACTCCTCGGAAGCTGCGATCGCGTTAGTACCCTCTACGATTTTTACGGCTTTAAAGGAAGGGAGCAGCGCACGGCAGAGCAGCTTGAAGCCGCTATCAGCGGCTTAATCAGCCCGGATCAGCAAAGACGATTGATCCCTTACATTCAGCTGTATGAGTTCGAGACCTTATTGTTTGCGGTACCAGAGCAAACTGTAGAATGGATGCAAGCAGAACAGACCGCGTTGAAGGCGATGCAGGAAGCGGTGCAGCGGGCAGGGTCGGCGGAACGCGTTAATGACCGCTTAGAAACGAGTCCATCCCACCGCATTAAAGTTCTGTTTTCCGACTACGATAAAAAGCTTCATGGCCCTGAAATCGTCGAACTGGCAGGGCTCGCAGCCATCCGGGCCAAGTGCCCGCGCTTTAACAAGTGGATCGAAAAACTGGAGCAGTTAGCATAGCTATCGTTATTTTCGATTCGGTAGCATCTGACGGTACTGGCTGGGCGTGAGGCCGGTGGTGGCCTTGAACTGGCGGGTGAAGGCGGAGTGGTCGCCGTAGCCGCAGGCCTGGGCGATTTCAGCCACGCTGGCGCCGCCGTTCAGCAGGCGCGAGGCGGCGTCTACCCGCGTCTGGATGATCATCTGGCGCGGCGTCAGGTGGAAAATGCGCAGGAAGTAGCGCTCGATCTGCGCCACCGACATATTCGCGATGCGCGCCAGTTCCGGCAGCTGCAAGGGCTGGCCGTACTGTTCGTGAATCACATGCACCGCTGCCGCCACCTTGCGGTAGGCGGGATTCTTTTTATCCGCCATCGCCAGGTCGCGCGAGATGCCGGTCAGGCCGATGATGCGGCCTTGCGCATCGCGCAGCGCGGTCTTGCGCGTCAGGCACCAGCCGGGATCGCGGTTGGGATACAGATGCAGTTCCAGCTGGTCTTCAATATCGGCATCGCCGGCCAGCACCGCCATGTCCTGCGCCTGGTAGGTCTGGCCGAAAGGATGGGCAAACACTTCCGCCGGCGTGCGGCCGATCAGCGCTGATTTGTGCCGCTGGCCGCACCGCTGCACCAGGGTCTGGTTGACCACCACATAGCGCCCTTCGAGGTCCTTGACGAAAAACACCACGTCCGGCAAGGCGTCGAACAGTCCCTCGGCAAAGAAGGGGTTGGCGATTTGTGCGCCGAGCGCATGGCGCATGCTGTCAGTGTCTTTATGCATGCGGGCCATTGTGCACCATTATGCAGATTTCGTCACCCATCGTGCGCAGCCGGTGCAAGACACGGCGGCGCCGCCAGCCTAAGATTCATGGCATGAAAACCATCTCCATCATCGACTCCCACACCGGCGGCGAACCGACCCGCCTGGTGATAGACGGCGGCCCGGAACTGGGCAACGGCCCGCTCAGCGAGCGCGTGGCCGTGCTGCGCGCCGCGCACGACACCTTCCGTTCCGCCGTGGTGTGCGAACCACGCGGCTCGGATGTGCTGGTGGGCGCCCTGCTGTGCGAACCGCACGCGCCCGATTGCGTGGCCGGGGTGATCTTCTTTAACAACGTCGGCTATCTGGGCATGTGCGGCCACGGCACCATCGGCCTGGTGGCTTCGCTGGCCTTCATGGGCCGCATTGCGGCCGGCCGTCACCGCATCGACACCCCGGTGGGCGTGGTGGAGGCGGAACTGCACGCGGATGGCAGCGTCACCGTTGATAACGTGGCCTCCTGGCGCAGCCGCGCCGGCGTCACCGTCGAGGTGCCGGGATACGGCCCGGTCACCGGCGACATCGCTTACGGCGGCAACTGGTTCTTCCTGGTGGCCGGCCATGGCCTGGCGCTGGGCGTGCATAACATCGAAGCGCTGACCAGCTACACGGTGGCGGTGGCGCAGGCGCTGGCCGATCAGGGCATCACCGGCGACCACGGCGCGGTGATCGACCACATCGAACTGTTTGCCGATTCGCGCACCGGCGCCGACAGCCAGAGCTTCGTGCTGTGCCCCGGCAAGGCCTACGACCGTTCGCCATGCGGCACCGGCACCAGCGCCAAACTGGCCTGCCTGGCCGCCGACGGCAAGCTGGCCGAGGGCCAACTGTGGAAGCAGGAAAGCGTGATCGGCAGCGTGTTCGAAGGTTCGTACCGCGTGCGCGACGGCCAGCTGCTGCCCAGCATCCGCGGCAAGGCCTGGGTCAACGCGCAGGCGCAACTGATCCTCGATCCGACCGATCCATTCGTCTGGGGCATACGTTGATCAATGCCGACGTGATCGTCATTGGCGCCGGCATCGTCGGCGCCGCGTGTGCGGACGCGCTCAGCGAGCGCGGGCTGCGCGTGGCGGTCATCGAGCGCGATATCGCCGGCGGCGGCGCCACCGCGGCCGGCATGGGCCACCTGGTGGTGATGGACGACAATGCGGCCGAACTGGCGCTGTCGGCCTACTCGCTGTCGTTGTGGAAGGATCTGGTGGGCGACCGCCCGCAACGGCACGAATACAGCGGCTGCGGCACCATCTGGGTCGCCGCCGATGAAGAAGAAATGCAGGCAGCGCTGGCAAAGGCGCAAACCCTGTCCGGCCACGGCCTGCTGTGCGAAGTGCTGACGCCGGCCGCGCTGTACGCGCGCGAGCCGCAACTGCGCGCCGGCCTGGCGGGCGGCCTGCTGGTGCGCGGCGACGGCCTGGTGTATCCGCCCAAGACCACCCGCATCCTGCTGGACCGCGCCATGCGCCGCGGCGCCCTCACCAAGCGCGCCACCGTCACCGCCATTGAAGATCATGCGGTGGTGCTGAGCGACGGCAGCCGCCATCAGGCGCAGCACATCGTGCTGGCGGCCGGCGCGCGTTCCAGCGCGCTGCTGCCCGAACTGCCGATCCAGCCGAAAAAAGGACACCTGGCCATCACCGACCGCTACCCCGGCTTCGTCAAGCACCAGCTGGTGGAGCTGGGCTACATCAAAAGCGCGCACGCCGCCAGCGGCGACTCGGTGGCCTTCAATTTGCAGCCCCGCCCTACCGGGCAAATATTGATCGGCTCCTCCCGCCAGTTCGACACAATCGATCCGGCGGTGGAGCCGGCCATGCTGCAGCGTATGCTGCGCCATGCAGCCAGCTTCACACCCCAGCTGGCGGAGCTGAACATCATCCGCACCTGGACCGGCTTCCGCGCCGCCACGCCGGACGGCCTGCCGCTGATCGGCCCCTGCGGCGCGCGGCGCGGCCTGTGGCTGGCCACCGGCCACGAGGGGCTGGGCATCACCACCTCGCTGGCGACGGCGCAGCTGCTGGCGGGCCAGATCCAGCGCGAAAACACGCGCATTCCGTTTGCGCCTTATTTACCGGGACGCTTCCATGACTGACGCCCTGATCACACTCAGCATCGACGCCCGCAGCATCAGCGTGGAGGCCGGCGTCACCGTGGCCGCCGCGATTGCCATGGCCGGCAGCACTGTCACCCGCCGCTCGGTCAGCGGCGCCGCGCGCGCGCCCTTGTGCGGCATGGGCATCTGCCAGGAATGCCGCGTCACCATCGACGGCCGCGCGCACCAGCTCTCGTGCCAGACCCTGTGCGCCGACGGCATGCACGTGGTCACCGCCAGCGAGGGCCTGGCATGAAACACTACGATGTCCTGATCGTTGGCGCCGGCCCCGCCGGTTTGGCGGCCGCGCATGCGGCGGCGGCGCAAGGCGCGCAAGTGGGCGTCATCGACGACAATCCGCTGGCCGGCGGCCAGATCTGGCGCGGCGGCCCGGACCTGCAGGCCGATCCGCGCGCGTCCTATCTGTGGCGCAGCCTGCGCGACGCCGGGAACGTCGAGTTCATGCCGCGCACGCGCGTGATGTATGCGCCGCAGCCCAACCACCTGCTGGTGCAAACCGCCGATGCGGCGCTCACGCTGTATTACAAGAAACTGGTGCTGGCCACCGGCGCGCGCGAGCGCCTGCTGCCCTTCCCCGGCTGGACGCTGCCCGGCGTGACCGGCGCCGGCGGCCTGCAGGCGCTGTCCAAGGGCGGCTATCCCCTGCAGGACAAGCGCGTGGTGGTGGCAGGCACAGGCCCGCTGCTGCTGGCTGCCGCCGCCACACTGAAAAGCAAGGGCGCGCACATCGTCGCCATCGTCGAACAAGCCGGCACCCCGGCGCTGCTGCGCTTCGGCCTCGGCCTGCTGGCGACGCCGTCCAAGCTCACCCAGGCCATGCAACTGGCCTCGCAACTGAGCGGCGTGCCTTACCTGCGCAACAGCTACGTGCATTCCGCGCACGGCGACGGCACGCTGCAGTCGGTGCAGATCCAGCGCGGCCATGAGCGCGATCAGGAAACCCTGCAATGCGACTTCCTGGCCTGCGGCTACGGGCTGCTGCCCAATGTCGAGCTGGCGCAGGCGCTGGGCTGCACCACCGCCACCGTCAACGGCCAGATCGCGGTCAAGGTCGACCAATGGCAGCGCACCTCGCTGGCCGATGTCTACTGCGCCGGCGAAGGCACGGGCATCGGCGGCGTCGACCTGTCGCTGGCCGAGGGCCGCATCGCCGGCCTGGCCGCCTGCGGCCAGCAAGACCTGGTGCGGGAAAGCCTGGCCAGTCGCGCGCGCTGGCAGAAGTTTGCCGCCCGTCTGGCACGCGCCTTTGTGCTGCGGGAAGAACTGCGCACCCTGGCCGGCGACGACACCATCGTCTGCCGCTGCGAGGATGTCTGCCACGCCGACCTGCGCACGCATACCGGCTGGCGCAGCGCCAAGCTGCAGACGCGCTGCGGCATGGGGCCATGCCAGGGCCGCATCTGCGGCGGCGCCACCGAAATTCTTTACGGCTGGCGTCCGGACGCGGTACGCCTGCCGATTTCGCCGACGCGCATTTCCAGCATCATTGATTAATTGCGTTTGAGGGTGGAGCCGCGCAGGATCAGCTGCGGCTCGATCATGGTGGTGGTGGACGGCGCCTTGCCGTCGATGGTGGCGATCAGCTTTTCCATCGCGGCGGCGCCCATGCGCTCACTCTGCAGATCGACCGTGGTCAAGGGCGGCGAAGTGTATAAACCGTATTGAATATTATCAAAGCCGGCCACCGACATGTCTTCCGGCAGCTTGAAGCCCAGCGTCTGCGCCGCCTTCATGAAGCCCAGCGCGATCAGGTCGTTGTAGCAGATCAGCGCATCCGGATGCTCGGCGCCCAGCATGATCGACGAACAGACACGCTCGCCCTCGGCCGACGTCGGCGCCTCGCCCTCATGGATGGTCAGCTCCAGCCCGTGCGCCGCCAGGCATTCGCGGATGCCGCCCAGCCGTTCCTCGTCGCGGCGCGAGCGCGGGAAGCTCAGGTAGGCGATGCGCTTGTGGCCCAGCGACACCAGGTGGCGCGTCAGCATGTAGGCGCCGCGGTGGTCGTCGCTGATCACCCATGGAATCTCCAGCCGGTTCAGGCGGCCGAAGAACACCAGCGGCTTGCCCAGCTCCGTCATCCAGTCCATTTCCGCTTCCAGCATGCGCGAGAACACGATCATGCCGTCCACCCGGCGGCTCAGCGCCTCCAGCAGCGGGCGTTCGCGTCCCGGGTTCTCTTCCGTATCGACCAGCAGCAGCGTGTAGCCATGCGCCAGCGCGACCCGGTTGGCGCCCTTGACGATGCTGGTGAAGTGCGGATTGCTCACGTCCAGCACCGACAGCCCGATGCTCTTGGTGCGGCCGGTGATCATGGAGGCGGCCAGCGGGTTGGAACGGTAGCCCAGCTTTGCAATCACTTCCGTGATGGTCGCTTCCACCGCCGGCGAGAACCGCTGCGCGCCGTTGACGAACTTGGACACGGTGGCAGTCGAAACCCCGGCGGCGGCGGCCACGTCACGAATGGTTGCTACGTTTTTTTTCATGTTGAGACGGTCGGAATGCGTGGCGGCAGCTGCGCCAAAGCGACAATCTTATCATGACGGCATGAGCAAGCTAGTCGGCGGCAAAGCTGAAACTGGTGCGTGAACGGTACACCTGTCCCGGATACAACGCCGTGCTGGGGAAATTGGCGTGGTTCGGACTGTCCGGCAAATGCTGGGTTTCAAAGGCGAAGGCGCCGTAGCGCTGGTAGCCCACGCCCTCGCTGCCGACCTCCTTGCCGTCAAAGCCGTTGACGGTGTACAGCTGCACCGACGGCTCGCTGGTGCTGACCTCCATGCGGATGCCGCCGCCGCGCACGGTTGCCACCTGGGCATAGGCGCCGGCCGGTTTGGAGAAGATCAAGCTGTGGTCATAACCGCCGCGGACCGACGGCAGGCGCGCATGCACGCTGGCGGCCTGGCGAAAATCGAACGGCGTGCCGGCCACGTCCAGCATCACGCCCGAGGGAATGCGCATGGCATCGGTATCCAGATAGCGGTCGGCGGCGATCTGGAAGCTGTGGTCTTCCAGCGTGTTGGCGGCGGCGCCGGCCAGATTCAGGTACAGGTGGTTGGTCAGATTGTGCACCGTCGGCGCCGTGGTGCGCACCTCGTACTCGATGCGGAATTCGTCGCGGTTGCGCAGCAGGCGGTAAGTGACGCTGATGTCCATCGCGCCGGGGAAGTTCTGGTCGCCGTCCGGGCTGTGCAGGCGGTAGACCGAGCCGAGCGACTCGGCCTCGTTGAAATCCTCGCGCAGCCACACGCGCTTGTCGTACGGGGCCGGGTCGCCGTGGATGGCCATGCCGCGGTTGTTGGGCACCAGCTGCACCGTCTTGCCCTCCAGCGTGTAGCGGGCGTTGGCGATGCGGCCGGCATAGCGGCCTATGATGGCGCCGTAGCGGCCGCGCGTGCGCTCGAACGCGGCCAGGTCCGGCAGGCTCAGAATCACATTGCGGCGTTTGCCCTGGCGGTCGGCCACCTCGGCCTGGATCAGCGTGGCGCCATAGTCGATGTAGGCCAGCCGCATGCCGCGCGCATTTTCCAGCGTCACCTTCTGCACCGGCTGCCCGCCTTGCGTGACGCCATAGGCCTCCACCCGGATGCCGGCGAAGGCGGGAACGCAGGCCGCGAGCAGCGCGGCGGTCAGGGTCAGGCGCTTCACAGGTCGGTGATTTCCTTGTGGCGCGGCACCAGCGCTTTCATCACCAGCCAGGCGGCCAGGTAAGCCAGGGCGCAGATGCCGAACATGATCATGTAGCCGGTGTGGATGTCGTTGACCGATTTGTAGTAGTCAAACACCCAGCCGCCCAGCTTGGTCAGCAGCACGCCGCCAATGCCGCCGGCCATGCCGCCTATGCCGATCACCGACGCCACCGACTTTTGCGGGAACATGTCCGACACGGTGGTGAAGATGTTGGCCGACCAGGCCTGGTGCGCCGAGGCGCCGACGCCGATCAGCAGCACCGGAATCCAGTAGCTGATCGCGCCCAGCGGCTGCGCCAGCAGCACCACCAGCGGGAAGAAGGCGATCATCAGCATGGCTTTCATGCGGCCGTCGTACGGCGCATAGCCGCGCGACATGAAGTAGCTCGGGAACCAGCCGCCGCCGATGGAGCCGATCATGGTCATGCTGTACAACACGGCCAGCGGAATCACGATGGCTTCGCCCTTCATGCCGTACTGCGCCGACAGATAGGTTGGCAGCCAGAACAGGAAGAACCACCACACGCCATCGGTCATGAATTTGCCGAAGGCGAAGGCCCAGGTCTGGCGGTATTTCAGCAGCTGGAACCAGGACACCTTCTTTGCCGGCGCGTCAGCAGACACCGCCTGCACCGGCGCATCGCTGCGGATGTAGGCCAGTTCGGCGGCCGACAGGCGGGTCTGCTGTTCCGGCTTGTCGTACAGCCACAGCCACACGGCCATCCAGATGAAGCCCAGCATGCCGATCATGATGAAGGCCGCCTGCCAGCCCCAGATCGCGGCCAGCACCGGCACCGTGATCGGCGCCAGGATGGCGCCGACGTTGGCGCCGGAGTTGAAGATGCCGGTGGCGAAAGAGCGTTCTTTTTTCGGGAAGTATTCAGCGGTGGCCTTGATGGCGGCCGGGAAGTTGCCGGCCTCGCCCACCGCCAGCACCGCGCGCGAAATCATGAAGCCGACGATGGACGGCGCCACCGCCAGGCCAAACAGGGCAACCGTCACCTGGCCCACCGGCACCGAGGCCGCGTGCAGCAGCGCGCCCAGCGACCAGACGGTGATCGCCACCACGTAGGCGGCCTTGGTGCCGATCTTGTCGACCACGCGGCCGGCAAACAGCATGGAAATGGCGTAGACAAACTGGAAGGCGGCGGCAATATTGGCATAGTCGGTATTACTCCAGCCAAATTCGACCGACAGCGCCGGCGCCAGCAGACTCAGGACCTGACGGTCCAGATAGTTGACGGTGGTGGCAAAAAACAACAGGGCGCAGATGGTCCAGCGGTATTTACCGACGGAAAGTCCCACCGCTTGCGCATTTACAGGCTCGCTCAGGTTCATGGCATCACTTATTGTGTGTTTATGGTGATGATCTCTCGGTCTCCACGAGATCATGCTCTAGTCGTATGTCATCGTACAACCATAAAACCACCGAGGCAAGCATAATCATGTGCTTGCAAGCGACTGTTGTATGATGACTGGGTTAAGCCTTACTTTATTTTTACCAGAAGCAACGCAATCAGGCTGATCAGCGCGGCGCCCGACAGATAGTAGCCCACATACTGCAAACCGAGGTTGGTCGCCAGCCAGGTGGCGGCGTACGGCGCCAGCGACGCGCCCAGAATGCCGGCCAGGTTGAAGGTCAGCGAGGCGCCGGTATACCGCACCTCGGCCGGGAACAGCTCGGACAGGATGGTGCCCAGCGGGCCATAGGTCAGGCCCATCAGGCCGAGGCCGACCGACAGGAAGATGGTCACCTGGGTGGCGTCGCCGGAACCGAACATCGGCGCCATCGCCAGGCCGAACACGGCAATCGCGGCCGAGACCCAGATCAGGGTGCTGCGGCGGCCCTTGCGGTCGGCCCAGATGGCCGAGAACGGAATTGTCAGCGCAAAGAACAGCACTGCGAACAGCTGCAGGATCAGGAAGTTCTGGCGCGAGAATTTCAGCGCGCTGGTGCCCCAGCTCAGCGCAAACACCGTCATCAGGTAGAACAGCACAAAGGTGGCCAACGCGATCAGCGTGCCAAGCAGCAGCGCGCGGCCGTGCTCGTGCCACACCGTCAGCACCGGCACCTTGACGCGCTCGTTCTTGTCCAGCACCTTCTGGAAGTCCGGCGTTTCATGGATTTTCAGGCGGATGTACAGGCCGACAATCACCAGCAGCGAGCTGGCCAGGAAGGGAATGCGCCAGCCGTAGCTGAAGAACTCGGCATCGCTCAGCACCTGGCTCAGCAGCAGGAAGATGCCGCCCGACAGGAAGAAGCCAATCGGCGCGCCCAGCTGCGGGAACATGCCGTACCAGGCGCGCTTGCCCGGCGGCGCGTTCTCGGTGGCCAGCAGCACCGCCCCGCCCCACTCGCCGCCCAGCCCCAGGCCCTGGCCGAAGCGGCACAGCGCCAGCAGCGCCGGCGCCAGCGTGCCGATCGAGGCATAGGTCGGCAGCAGGCCGATCACCACGGTGGAAATGCCCATGGTCAGCAGCGCCGCCACCAGTGTGGCCTTGCGGCCGATGCGGTCGCCAAAGTGGCCGAATACGGCCGAACCGACCGGGCGCGCAAAGAAGGCGATGGCGAAGGTGGCCAGCGATTGCAGGGTGGCGGCAGCGGGATCGCTGGCGGGGAAGAATAGCTTGGGGAACACCAGCACGGCAGCGGTGGCGTAGATGTAGAAGTCGAAGAACTCGATGGTGGTGCCGATCAGGCTGGCAAACAATACCGTGGCCGCCGAATTGGTCTTGGGCTGACGCATGCTAAACGCTCCTGCTGATGGTGGTGTGCGGGCCATCATACACACCACATTGCAGGATTGCCAAGCTTGTCTAAGCGTCGATTTGCGCAAACGCCGCAGAGATGTCGTCTGCTTTCAACGGCCGCACCACGCGCGCCACTTCCTGGCCGTCGCGCAGGAAGATCAGCGTCGGCCACAGTTTGACGCGGAAGGAGCGCCCCAGCGGCCGGCCGGGGCCGTCCTCCACCTTGTAGTGGGCGACCTGCTCATGGCCGTGGAAGGCCTGCGCCAGCGGCGCCTGCGCGGCCATGCAGTGGCCGCACCAGTTGGCGCCGAACTCCAGCAGCACCGCGCCCGGCAGGGCGTCGATCTCGGCGCGCTGCGGCGCCTCGGGAATGTAACGTGTCTTCATTTCTTAACCTGTTTGCACGGATCGTCGCGCGTCTGCGGCGCCACGGTCTGGATACTGTCATAACGGCCGCCGTTGTCGCCGCTTTCGATAAAGCCGACGCTGCGCACCTTGAGCGCTGGCGCCGCCTCATGCAGCCAGTAGCCGACGCCGATGTCCTTGCGCACATGGCCGTTGCCGGCGATGAGCACGACGTCGCGCGGCAGCTGGTCGCGGATGATCTTGGCCATCCAGATGTCACGCGCCACCTGGGCATGGACCATGCCGCCCACCATCATCTCCGGCAGCATATTGCAATGCCCGGCGATGATTTCCTGTTGCTGCGCGCTGGCCACGGCCGCCGGCAGCGGCTGGTCCAGCCGGTAATCCTTGACGCTTTGCGGATCAAAGCTGGAGGCCACGCCGTCGCGCACCACGCGCGAGGCATCGGCGCGCGACAGATTGCCAGCCACCAACGGCAACTGGTAAGTCAGGGCCAGCTGGATCACAGGATAATACAGTTGCCAATCCCAGCGCGCACCGCCGGCCACCCGGATCACGCACTGGGCGTCCAGGCAGCCTTTTTGCGCCTTGTTGAGCAAGTCCTGGTTTTCGCGGTCAAACTGCTCCAGCACCAGCGACGGGCGCCAGCCGGCCGCCACGCGCTGCTGCAGCAATTCGTAGCGCAGCTTGTGGCCCTGGGCGTTGTCGTGCACCTCGCCCAGCAGCAGGACTTGCGGGTTGTCCGCGTTCAGCAGTCCGGGAGACAAGCTGGCGGCCGGCTTGCCCGCGCTGGCGCAACCAGCCGCCAGCACGACTGCGCACAAGCCCAAAGTCAATCGAATTTTCACTGTATATGTGGAAATCATCTGATAAGCGCGCGTGTGCATAGAATTTATTTGTTGAAAAGTTATACATCGTCTGCGCCACTGGCAAGCCGCCGGCAGGTGTTGTTGCGACGCAAAAATCCGTTGTTCCGGGAGAAAAAGAGATGGCAATATGTTATGGGATATGGTTTAATATCAGAACGGTAGCAAGTGTTAAGATACGTGCGCCGCGATTTTACAGTTAGTGCATTAAACCGACCTTAACTTCTGTTCAAAACAACGCCAGGAGTGTAATCGTGAAAGTTTTGTCCTTGATCTCGACAGCATTACTCGCTCTCAGCCTTGCCGGCGCCGTACAGGCCCAGCCTGCAGCACCAGCAACCCAAGACAATGTTGCACCTGCAACAATTGTACTCGCACATTGCGAAGCCAACGACCCTGCGCCGTGTGGCATCTCTGCGCCTGCCGCCAAGCCGAACGAAGCCGAACCAAACACCTTGCCGCCGGCAGACCCGAAACAACAGCCGCAAACCGAACCGGCCACGCCGGTGCCGGAACCACAAACCTTTGTCATGCTGATGCTGGGCCTGGTCGTACTCGGCTTTGCCTCGCGCCGCCGCCAGGGTTCAGAAAAATTCTCGGACTGAGCAGCAAACCCGGCCCATAAAAAATCCAGCCTCGTGCTGGATTTTTTTTTACAGGCACACGGCGCGGATATTGCTGAGCGCCACACCATGCGCCAGCGCGCGCAGCACGCACCACAGCTTTTGCCAGCCATTGTCGGTGGCAACCACGCAAAACAAGGCCACCGCCAGCGCCACGCCCAGCAAGATCAGCGCGCCCTTGATGGTCTCTTTATTCATTCCCTGCGGGCAGCGTGTAATCGAAATCGTAGTAGTGCTTGCCGCCCTCGATACGGATGTTCAGTTTGCCGCTGAGGCCGGCCAACTGATCGGTGCCGGAATCCGGCACCACCGCCACCTGCAGGCTGGGGACGCCGCGCGTCATGACGCCGTTGTGATGCAGCAGGAAGCTGCCGCCGCGCCCGTCCACCTGACCGGTCACCCGCTCCATCGCCACGTAGGCGCCGGAGCCGAGCGCCGTATCCCTATACGCCAGCATCTCGCCCCTGCCCTCGGCCTGCAGGGCGCCCTGGTAATGCTTGTCCAGCGACATGCGGCCGATGCCGCTATCGGCCGCCACGGCGGACATGGCCTCCGGCTGCATGGCAACAGTGAATTCTCCGCTAATGGTGGGCATGCTCCCCTCCTCTGATGTGGTTTAAGCGTGCAGGCGGCTGTCGGCGTGCAGGCTGTTGTCGTCGGTCGGCGTCACGCATGGCATGCGCAGCACGAAACTGGCGCCCTGCCCCAGCACGCTGGACACGGTGATGCTGCCGCCAAACTGCTTGGCAATCAGGTTGAACACAATATTCAGCCCCAGCCCGGTGCCGCCCTGGCCGCGCCGGGTGGTGACGAACGGGTCGAACACCTTGTCCAGCATGTCCGGCGGGATGCCCTTGCCGTTGTCGGTCACCTGCATTTCTATCCAGTCGCCCTGCTGCGCCACGCCGATGATGATGCGGCCCTCGTCGTCCGGGTCAAACGCGTGCTCGACGCAATTCAGGGTCAGGTTGGTGATCACCTGCGCCAGCGCGCCGGGGTAGCTGTCGAGCATGATATCCGGCGGGCAGGCGATGCTGACCGTGATGCGCGTCTTCTTCAGCTTGGGCTGCAGGCTGGACACCACCTCGTTAATATAATCGCGCAATTCGAAGCGGCGGCGCGCCTCGCTGACCTGGTCGACCGCGATTTGCTTGAAGCTGTGGATCAGGTGCGCCGCGCGGTAGGCATTGTTCATGATCAGGCGCGTGCTTTCGGACGCCGTCTCCAGATAGCGCGTGATGTCGGATTTCTTGATGTTGCCGCCCTCGACCGAGGCCTGCACCTTCTCGGTGGCCTCCATCAGCACCGAGGCGCTGGTCAGGGCGATGCCGACCGGGGTGTTGATCTCGTGCGCGACGCCGGCCACCAGCCCGCCCAGCGAGGCCAGGCGCTCGGCCTGCAGCAGCGATTCCTGGGTGCGGCGCAAATCATCCATGGCCTTGGCGGTGGCCTGGGCCGATTTGCGCGCCTCGTCCTCGGCCTCGCGGATGCGCTGGATATTCGACTTGATCTTGCGCTGGATGGCGTTGAAGCCGCGGATCACCTCGCCCAGCTCGTCGTGGCGATTGTCCGGCAACTCTTCCACTTCGTCACTGCCGCGTGTGGCCAGGTCGAACAGGCCGTCGCGCAGGCGCTTGAGCGGATCAAACACAATCCGCAGCGACAGCGCCAGCGCCGCCACCAGGATCAGGTCCAGCAACAGCACCTCGGTCACCTTGCGCCGCACTTCGGCGGCCAGGGTGGCGTCGATTTGCGCGCGGCTGAAGTTGACCACCACGCGGCCGACAATCACCGGCTTGAGCGAGGCGCCAGCCGCGCCGGAATCGCGGTAGGCCAGGTCGGCCACCACCGGCGTGCCGCCCACGGCAGCGTCGTTTTCAATCGAGGTAATGGTGCCGTTCTCGTTGCGCAGCTTGCCGGAGAACAGGCCGACCGAGGTGTCGTAGACGCGGATCGAGACCAGCTCGGGCGGCATCATCTCGGCCGCCACGATGTTGTCCACCTTGG
Source organism: Duganella sp. (assembly GCF_039595735.1). Lineage (NCBI taxonomy): Bacteria > Pseudomonadati > Pseudomonadota > Betaproteobacteria > Burkholderiales > Oxalobacteraceae > Duganella > Duganella sp. Next base: position 622,888 of record NZ_JBCNLB010000001.1, on the reverse strand, counting down.
CCTTGTCGAGATCCCACAGCGCCGACGGCAGGCTGGTTTGCAGGCGCGTCAGCACACCCTGGCGCAGGCGTTGGCTGCTGACCTCCAGTTCATGGCCGAGACTGTACTGCGCGTAGGTGCCGGAAATCCCCAGCACCAGCGTCACGATGACCACGAACAGCAGCGTCAAGCGGCCTTGAATCCCAAACATTCAGCAATCTCCCGACAACATGGATTTGACGGCAACGCCCCAATGTACGGTATGGGCTGCATCTTGGCAAGACAATGGTAATATCAGGAAATATAGATCAGGAAGCAAGCAGGAGGCGGTATGACGGGCAATTATCATCATCTGGCACTGGCGGAGGTGCGGCCGGGCATGGTCCTGTCCGACGTGCTGCTGGACGTGCAGGGCAATGTGCTGCTGCCGCAGGGCACGGTGCTGACCGACGCCATGCTGGCGCTGATGCCGCGCCACGGCATTGCCATGCTGCCCATCGTGAAGGAAGAAGTGACGCCGGAAGTGGTGGCGGCCACGCTGCACCATCACGAGGCGCGCCTGGCCCAGCTGTTCCGCAAGAACGACCCGGACAGCGGCAGCGACTGGGCCACCGCCACCCTGCGCCGTTTTGTGACCGACTTCCGCCTGGGTGTAGAGGAGATGCCGGAACATGAGTAATACCCTCAGCTACGACGACGTGGTGCGCACGCTGGACGATCTGCCGTCGCTGCCGGCGGTGGTGATGGAGCTGCTCAACAGCATTGACCAGGACGACGTCGATATCTCGGTGCTGGCCAAAAAGGTCTCGCACGACCAGGCGCTGACCGCCAAGACCCTGCGTCTGGCCAACTCCTCGCTGTACGGCCTGCAGGTCAAGGTCACCACCATCCAGCAGGCCATCACCTTCCTTGGTTTCCAGACCACCCGCAACCTGATCACGGCGGCGGCCGTGACCGGCTGCTTTGCCGAGGGCCACTGCCCCGGCTTTGACCACAAGGCTTTCTGGCGCCACTCGATCGCCACTGCCGCCTGCGCCAAGGTGCTGGCGCGGCAGATGCGCTTCAATCAGGATTACGCCTTCACGGCCGGGCTGCTGCATGATATCGGCCGCCTGGTGCTGGTGTCGTGCTTCCCGGAACAGTACGCGCACACCATCGCCTACCGCGCGGAACGCGACTGCTACCTGCTGGAAGCGGAACGGGCGGTGCTGGGCGTCGATCACGTCGAAGCCGGCCTGGCGTTGGCGGAACACTGGAATTTTTCAGACACCATGCGGCTGGCCATCGGCGGCCACCACGACCCGGAAGCGCCGGGGGCGGGCTTTTTGGCGGCCATCATTCATGTGGCCGACGCCATCGTGCATGCGCTCGATCTGGCGCAGGTGAAGGACGATCTGGTCCCACCGGTCTCGACCGTGGCCTGGACTGCGCTCGGCCTCGATGAGCAAGTGTATCTGCAGCTGTTCCGCGAGACGGAACTGCAATATGAAGAAATCTCGATGGTGCTGCTAACCTGAAGTGGCGGCCTGCCGGTCCGGGGTCATGCCCGGCACGGCAGGCGCTCGCGCTGCGCGCGCATCAATGATGCGCCGCGTTTCCGGCCTGGGCCTTGTCGGTGGTTGGGCGATCTTCCGGCTTTGGGCGGCCTTGCGCGTCCGACAGGCGGTACTTGGTGCGGCGGTCGCCCATCAGGTCGCGCAGGTCGCGGATGCTCATGCCGGTCACTTCATGCATGCGGATCAGCAGCGAGGCGCCGACCGGCAGACGGTGGTGGCGGATCTTGCTGATGACCGGCGGCGCGACTTCCAGCAGACGCGACAGCGCGGCATCGTTCTTCAGCTGCATCTTGCCCAGCAAGATGTCCAGCAGATGGTTGGGGTTGTAGCTTTCCTGAGATGCGAGAGCATGATGTGCCATGATTTTCCTCGTTGGTTGGGTGAACAGATAGTGCTGGTCTGAACTTAAGCAAAACTTAGATGGAAGCCTTGCTGTTCGTGCAAGATACCAGCGCGCACCGCGCTAAGATTGTTCGGCATCAAGCAGAAGCTAGAAACCTTAGCAACAATGCTATTTCATCACATGGGACCGGAGGGTGTCGCACGCAAGAAACTATTGCCAGCAAATGGGAGATGTCAGGCGGTGGTGTCGATGTTGCGGCCCAGCGTTTTCTGGCTGTCGCGGCGCTGGGTATCGGCTTTTTTGTCGGCCTGCTGGGCGGCACGGCGGTCGGCGGCGGCCGCCTCGTCGTTGGCGCGCGCCTGGCTGCGGGTGGCTTCGTTGTTTTGCTCGACGCGCCGCCGGGTGGCGGCTTCATCCTTCCCGGTGCGGTTGTCCTGCTGGGCGCGACGGCTCTCCGCCGCCTGCTCGCTACGCTGCTCGGCACGGTTGGCGCGGGTTTCGCGCAGATTGAGTTGCACCGGGTCGGGCCGCGGTGCGTTGGTCACATTGATCGCCATACCTCTACTGTAGAGCAAAGGGGCCAGGCAGGGCAAATTACGATAAACTATCGCCTGTGCCGGTCGCCGGCCCTCTCTCCTAAAAGCATTCCATTGAAAACCAAAACGCCAGTCCAGCCGCACTACTTCGTCCCCGAGCCGCTCGATAACGCGCGCCTGGCCCATTTGTGCGGCCCGCTCGACGAAAACCTGCGCCAGATTTCCGCCGCGCTGGACGTCACCATTTTCCGCCGCGGCGAGAAGTTCATCGTCAGCGGCCACAACGCCGAACGCGCGGTCGAGATCCTCGACCACTTCTACGCCATCGCCAACAAGATCGTGCCGATCGAAGAGGTGCAACTGGCGCTGGTCGAGCAGCGCGCCAGCATGCATGCCGGCAACATCGCCGCGCTGACGCCGGCGCCGGCCGGCGCTGACGATGGCGCGCCGGCCGCGCGCGCGGCCAGGCCGCGCAAGGTGGAAACCGCGCCGGCGGTCGAGATCGACATCAACAGCCCGGTGCTGAAGACCCGCCGCGCCGACCTGCGCGGCCGCACGCCGCACCAGATCCGCTACCTGCGCAACATTCTGGAGCATGACATCAGCTTTGGCGTCGGTCCGGCCGGCACCGGCAAGACCTACCTGGCGGTGGCCTGCGCGGTCGACGCGCTGGAGCGCGACGCCGTCAAGCGCATCATCCTGACCCGTCCGGCGGTGGAAGCCGGCGAGCGCCTCGGCTTCCTGCCCGGCGATCTGTCGCAAAAGGTCGATCCCTATCTGCGCCCGCTGTACGACGCCCTGTACGACCTGCTGGGCTTTGACCGCACGCAGAAAATGTTCGAGAAGCAAGTGATTGAAATCGCCCCGCTGGCCTATATGCGCGGCCGCACGCTGAACCACGCCTTCGTGATCCTGGACGAGGCGCAAAACACCACGGTCGAACAGATGAAAATGTTCCTGACCCGCATCGGCTTCGGCAGCAAGGCCGTGGTCACCGGCGACGTCACCCAGGTCGACCTGCACAAGAGCCAGAAAAGCGGCCTGCTGGACGCCATCCAGGTGCTGAAAGACGTGCGCGGCATCGCCTTTAGCCACTTCACCAGCGAAGACGTGGTGCGCCATCCGCTGGTGGCGCGCATTGTCGACGCCTACGAAACCGCCCACAACCACGAAGCGGAAATCGCTCCCCTCCTCAAAGCCACGGCTCTCAAAAATGTCCGCAAAAAATAAATTGACGCTGTCGGTGCAGTACGCCGATCCACGCCTGCAAGAAACGATTACCCGGCCCAAAATCCGCAAGTGGGTGCAAGCCGCCCTGTTCGCGCCGGCCGAGCTGACCATCCGCTTTGTCGACGCCGCGGAAGGCCAGACCCTGAACCGCGAATACCGCGGCAAGGACTACGCCACCAACGTCCTCACCTTCGCCTACAACGACGGCGCGGAGGAACTGCCGGCAGACGCGCCGACCCAGGCCGACATCATCCTCTGCACCGACGTGCTGGAGAAAGAAGCCGCCGAGCAAAAGAAAACGGTGGAAGAACACACCGCCCACCTGATCGTCCACGGCGTGCTGCACGCCCAGGGCTACGACCACGAGGACGACGAGGAAGCGGCCGAAATGGAAGGCATCGAAACTGAAATCCTGGGCGAACTCGGCTACGCCGATCCCTATGCCTAGCAATCTTGTCGCGGTTCAGCCTGCTGACGGGATGGCATGCTTGCCACCCGGTCTACCCATGATTCACCACCAGGCAGCATGACCGCAGGCACTGATCAGGCGCAAACTCGGTGTTTTTTTGACAAAAACGGCCCCGCCTTCCCATTTGGTGTATGCTATACCCCTTCGAAACAACGGCTTTACGCCTGCTATGCAAGAGCACTCTAGTAGCGTCAAGACTGACGCTAAACCCCACAGGTCATTGTTTGAACGACTGACCGCCCTGATTTCCCCAGAGCCCGAGAACCGCTCGGAGCTGCTCGAAGTTCTGCACGACGCCCACGAACGCAATCTGATCGATGCCGACGCCCTGTCGATGATCGAGGGCGTGTTCCAGGTATCCGATCTGTCCGCCCGCGACATCATGATCCCGCGCTCGCAGATGGACGTGATCGACATTTCCAAGCCGATCGAGGACTGGCTGCCGCTGGTGCTGGCCACCGCCCACTCGCGCTTTCCCGCCATCGAGGGCGAACGCGACAAGGTGATCGGCATCCTGCTGGCCAAGGACCTGCTGCGCTACTACGCCGAGGAATCGTTCGACGTGCGCGACATGCTGCGCCCGGCCATCTTCATCCCGGAATCCAAGCGCCTGAACGTGCTGCTGCGCGATTTCCGCGCCAACCACAACCACATGGCCATCGTCGTGGATGAATATTCCGGCGTGGCCGGCCTGATCACCATCGAAGACGTGCTGGAACAAATCGTCGGCGACATCGAGGACGAGTACGATTTCGACGAGGAAGAAGACAACATCCTGTCCATCCGCGAAGGCCAGCACGGCCCGCGCTGGCGCATCAAGGCGCTGACCGAGATCGAGCAATTCAACGAAGAGCTGGACACCGCCCTGCCGGAAGACGAGGCCGACACCATCGGCGGCCTGGTCGCCAAGCACCTGGGCCGCATGGCCCACAAGGGCGACGTGTTCGACTACGAAGGCCTGCGCTTTGAGGTGTTGCGCGCCGACGCCCGCCAGATCCACGTGCTGACGGTGGAAAAACTGCCGCCCGCTCCCGACCACGGCGACGACGCATAATGCGTTTTCGCCGCGCCAACCCGAACGATCCACCCAAGCCGCAACGCTCGACCCGAGGACGCATGCTCATCACCGGCCTGGCCGGTGCGCTGTGCGTGTTCGCCTTCGCGCCGTTCGGCTGGTGGCCGCTGGAGATTCTCGGTCTTGCCACGCTGTTCTACCAGGTCCTGCGCAGCACCAGCGTCAAAGCCGCCGCGCTGATCGGCTGGGCCTTCGTGGCCGGCTGGACCTCGGCCGGCGTGCACTGGCTGTACGTTTCGATGCACACCTACGGCGGCATGCCGGCGCCGCTGGCCGCTGCCGCCGTGCTGCTGCTGGGCGCCGCCATGGGCGTCTATGGCGCGCTGGCCATGGGCAGCGCCTGGTGGCTGCGCCAGCGCTGGACGCTGCCGCTGCCGGCCGCCAATCTGCTGGTGCTCCCGGCCGTGTGGGCACTGTTTGAATGGGTGCGCGGCTGGCTGTTCACCGGCTTCCCGTGGCTGTCGTCCGGCTATGCCCACAATCACAGCCCGCTGGCCGGCTTTGCCCCGGTGATCGGCGTGTACGGGCTGGGCTGGCTGGCGGCGGTGATTGCCGGCGCCCTGCTGTTGCTGCTGCACCGCTCGCGCGTGCGCGCGGCCGTGCTGGCGGTGGCCATCGGCCTGGCCGGCGCCGGCCTCAGCTTCCTGCAATGGACCTACCCGGAAGGCAAGCCGATCTCGGTGCGCCTGCTGCAGGGCAATGTCCCGCAGAACGAAAAGTTCGACGGCGCCAAGGTGCTGACCACCATGAAGCTGTACCAGGATGCCATCACCGCCGCCCCGGCCGACCTGATTGCCACTCCGGAAACCGCCATCATCACGCTGCCGCAGCAACTGCCGCCGGACTACCTGCCCGGCATCGCGCAGTTCCTGAACAAAACCAACAGCAACCTGATCCTCGGCATCTTCACCGCCGACAGCCAGACCGCCTACTTCAACAGTGTGATCGGCATCCCGGCCAAGCTGGGCTCGGGCTACTACCGGTATGACAAGCACCACCTGGTGCCGTACGGCGAATTCATCCCCTACGGCTTCCGCTGGTTCGTCAACCTGATGTCGATCCCGCTGGGCGACATGACCAGCGGCCGCGAGATCCAGCCGGCGTTCCCCATCAAGGACCAGCGCGTGCTGCCGAATATCTGCTACGAAGACTTGTTTGGCGAGGAAATCGCCGCCCAGCTGAACCACCCGGCCATGGACCAGAAGCCGGCCACCATGCTGCTGAATACCTCCAACCTGGCCTGGTTTGGCGACACCATCGCCATCCCGCAGCATTTGCAGATCTCGCAGATGCGCAGCCTGGAAACCGGCCGCCCCATGCTGCGGGCGACCAATACCGGGGCCACCGCCGTCATCAACGGCGAGGGCAAGGTGGTGCAGCAGCTGCCGGTGAACACCTTCGGCACCCTGGCCGCCACGGTGCAGGGCATGGCCGGCAGCACGCCCTACATCATCTGGGGCAACAAGCTGTTCCTGGTCCTGACCGCCCTATCGCTGGCGGGTGCATGGTTTTGGGCGCGGCGCTCAAAAAACCAGCCAAAAGCCGCTTAACCCGCTAAAATCATCGCTTTAGCGAAACTGCAACCGCGCGCCCGCCGGCCTCTGCCCGGGCGTGCCACCGACTGACAAAAGATGCTGACATTTCAACAAATTATCCTGACCTTGCAAACCTACTGGGACAAGCAAGGCTGCGCCCTGCTCCAGCCCTACGACATGGAAGTCGGCGCCGGCACCTTCCACACTGGTACTTTCCTGCGCGCGATCGGCCCTGAGCCGTGGCGCGCCGCCTACGTCCAGCCGTCGCGCCGCCCGAAAGACGGCCGCTATGGCGAAAACCCGAACCGCGGCCAGCACTACTACCAATACCAGGTGGTGATGAAGCCGGCGCCGGAAAACATCCTCGACCTGTATCTGGGGTCGCTGGAGGCGCTGGGCCTGGACCTGAAGCAAAACGACGTCCGCTTCGTGGAAGACGACTGGGAATCGCCAACGCTGGGCGCCTGGGGCCTGGGTTGGGAAGTCTGGCTGAACGGCATGGAGGTGACCCAGTTCACCTACTTCCAGCAAGTCGGCGGCCTGGATTGCAAGCCGGTGCTGGGCGAGATCACCTACGGCGTCGAGCGTCTGGCCATGTACCTGCAGGGCGTCGAGAATATGTACGACCTGGTGTGGACGGAGTGGGAAGAAAACGGTGAGAAGAAAGTGCTGAAGTACGGTGACGTATTCCATCAGAACGAGGTGGAGCAGTCGGCCTACAACTTCGAGCATTCCAACACCGAACTGCTGTTCTCGCAGTTTAACAACCACGAATCGGAAGCCAAGCGCCTGATCGAAGCGCAGCTGACGCTGCCGGCCTATGAGCAGATCATGAAGGCCTCGCACAGCTTCAACCTGCTGGATGCGCGCGGCGCCATCTCCGTGACCGAGCGCGCCGCCTACATCGGCCGTGTGCGCGCGCTGTCGCGCCTGGTGGCGCAAGCCTACTACGATTCGCGCGAGCGCCTCGGTTTCCCGATGCTGCCTGCCGCCGCCGTCGCCGCTGAATAAACGATATAAATAATATGACTCAAACTCTGCTCATCGAACTGCTGACCGAAGAACTGCCGCCGAAGGCGCTCGCCAAACTGGGCAAGGCTTTCGCGGACGGCATCGTCAACGGCCTGAAATCGCGCGACTTCCTGGAAGCCGACAGCGTCGCCACCGCCTACGCCACGCCGCGCCGCCTGGCCGTGTCCATCACCAAGGTACGCGCCACCTCGCCGGACAAATCGATCCGCGAAAAAGTGCTGCCGGTCTCGGTGGCGCTGGACGCCAGCGGCAACGGCACGCCGCCGCTGGCCAAAAAGCTGGCCGCACTGGGCTTCCCCAACCTGACCGTGGCCGATCTGGAACGCGCGCAGGACGGCAAGGCCGAAAGCTTCTTCTACACCTACACCGCCGCCGGCAGCGCCCTGCAAGCCGGCCTGCAAGCCGCGCTGGAAGACTCGGTGGCCAAGCTGCCGATTCCGAAAGTGATGAGCTACCAGCGTCCGGACGGCGCCACCGTGCAGTTCGTGCGCCCGGCCCACGCGCTGATCGCCCTGCATGGCGACGCCGTGCTGCCACTGACCCTGCTGGGCCTGACCGGCACCAACGTCACCGAAGGCCACCGCTTCCTGACCGCGCCGGGCCAGCGCGCCGTCACCATCGCCAACGCCGACGCCTACGCCGCCACGCTGAAAGAGCAAGGCAAGGTACTGGCATCGGTTGAAGACCGTAAAGAACAAATCCGCGCCGAACTGCTGGCCAAAGCCGGCGCCGACCAGGTGCTGATGCCGGAAGCCCTGCTGGACGAAGTGGCCGCGCTGGTCGAATGGCCGGTGGTCTACGAATGCAAGTTCGAGGAAGAATTCCTGGCCGTGCCGCAGGAATGCCTGATCCTGACCATGCAGACCAACCAGAAATACTTCGCGCTGACCGACACCAACGGCAAGCTGCGTTCGCGCTTCCTGATCGTCTCCAACATCGCCACCGACACCCCGGCCGCCATCATCGACGGCAACGAGCGTGTGGTGCGTCCGCGCCTGTCCGACGCCAAGTTCTTCTTCGAGCAAGACAAGAAGAAAACGCTGGAATCGCGCCTGCCGCTGCTGAAGAACGTCGTGTACCACAACAAGCTGGGCACCCAGGCTGAACGCAGCGAGCGCGTGACCGCGCTGGCCGGCGCCATCGCCGCCAAGCTGGGCGCCGCTGGGTTACAAGCTGATGTTGCGCTGACCGAACGCGCAGCTAAGCTGTCGAAAGCCGATTTGCTGACCGACATGGTGGGCGAATTCCCTGAGCTGCAAGGCATCATGGGCACCTACTACGCCCGCAACGACGGCGAGAAAGAAGACGTCGCGCTGGCCGCCTCGGAACACTACCAGCCGCGCTTCGCCGGCGATGCCCTGCCGTCGACCGTGACCGGCACCGCGGTGGCGCTGGCCGACAAGCTGGAAACCCTGGTCGGCATCTGGGCCATCGGCCTGCAGCCGACCGGCGACAAAGACCCATTCGCGCTGCGCCGCCACGCGCTGGGCGTGCTGCGCATGCTGATCGAGAAGCGCCTGTCGCTGTCGATCTCCGGCTTGCTGGCCGACGCCGCGAAACAGTTCACCGCCGTCGCCGGATTCAAGGACCCGAGCGCCGACGTGGCAGCCTTTATGGTTGACCGCCTGCGCGGCATCCTGCGCGAGCGCGGCTTCTCGGTCAACGAGATCGAAGCCGTGGTGGCGCAGAACCCGGATCGCCTGGACGACATCGTCCAGCGCCTGGAAGCCGTGCAAGCCTTTGCCGCGCTGCCGGAATCGGCTTCGCTGGCCGCTGCCAACAAGCGCATCACCAACATCCTGAAGAAGAACGAGGAAGCCCTGGCCGCCGTAGGCGAGCATGGCGTCAACGTGGCACTGCTGAAGGATGCGGCGGAAGTGAACCTGAACGCCGCCGTGGTGCGCGTGCTGCCGGAAATCGACGCCGCCTTCAACCAGGGCGACTTCGCCGGCACGCTGAAAACGCTGGCCCAGCTGAAGAACGAAGTCGACGCCTTCTTCAACGACGTCATGGTCATGGCCGAAGATGTCGCCCTGCGCAACAACCGTCTGGCGCTGCTGTCCTCCCTGCACGGGATGATGAACCGCGTGGCCGACATCTCCAAGCTGGCGGTATAAATGGGCGCGCCGTCCATGAAGCTGGTCATCCTGGATCGGGACGGCGTGATCAACCACGATTCGCCGGACTTCATCAAATCGCCGGCGGAGTGGATCCCCATCCCTGGCTCGATGGAGGCCATCGCCCGCCTGAATCAGGCGGGCTACCGGGTGGTGGTGGCGTCGAACCAGTCGGGCATCGCCCGCGAGTTCTTCGACATGACCATCCTTAACGCCATCCACCAGAAGATGCACAATCTGGCGCAGCAAGTGGGCGCGGACATCGACGCGGTGTTCTTCTGCCCGCACGCGGCGGCCGACAACTGCGACTGCCGCAAGCCGAAACCAGGCATGTTCACAGAAATCTCGCAACGCTATAAAATCAGCCTGAAAGGCGTGCCTGTGGTCGGCGATTCGCTGCGCGACCTGCAGGCCGGCTATGTGAGCGGCTGCGTGCCCTATCTGGTCCTGACCGGCAAAGGTGAAAAAACCCAGGCCACCGGCGGTCTGCCGCCGGGCACCATGGTGTTCCCGGATCTGGCGGCGATGGTCACCCACCTGCTGAAAACCAGCACCCCGCCGGCGCTGCACGTCGTCAGCTAAACAGTTTTTTGGAGTCTGCTCTTGGGTCATCCCATCTTGTTCTTGCGTTCCCTGATTTTCACCATCGTGATGGTGGTGTCGACCGTTCTCTGGTCGCTGGTGTGCTTCGCGGCCTCGCCGCTGCCTTACCGCCAGCGCTTCTACATCACCTCGCGCTGGAATGTGTTCATCATCTGGTGCCTGCGCGTGATCTGCGGCATCCGCTACGAAGTGCGCGGCCGCGAAAACCTGCCGGACGCGCAGGCCATCCTGCTGTCCAAGCACCAGTCGGCATGGGAGACCATCTTCCTGCTGCCAAACATGCCGCGTCCATTGGTGTTCGTGTTTAAGAAAGAGATCCTGTACATTCCCTTCTTCGGCTGGGCGATGGCGCTGCTGCGCATGATTCCGATCGACCGCAAGCAGGGCAAGAACGCCTTCCAGGAAGTGGTCCGCCACGGCAAGCGCCGGCTGGCGCAGGGCCTGTGGATTATCATGTTCCCGGAAGGGACCCGCATCCCGGTCGGCAAAACCGGCAAGTATAAAAGCGGCGGCACACGCCTGGCAATCGAGACCGGCTCGGTGGTGGTACCAATCGCGCACAATTCTGGCGAATGCTGGCCAAAAAACTCTTTCATCAAACGCCCCGGTCTTGTTACAGTATCGATAGGTAAGCCAATTTCGCCAGAAGGCCAAACGCCGGACGGCTTGATGCAACAGGTGGAAAATTGGATCGAATCAGAAATGCGCGTCATTTCGCCCCACGCCTACAACGCTGGCTAGACGACCTGGCGACCACGGTCAAACCAGCGTCGCCGGAGCCGCAGGCGCCCAGGCCGGTGTACACCACACCGGTGTGGTCGGTGCCACCCGCAGCGCAAACTCCACCTCCTGTCTCGCCTTACGTCTCCCCTCCTGAAACGGCAGTCCCGGTCAAGCGCCGCCCCCTGGTGGCGCCGCCCACCGAGCAGCCGCCGCGCCGCCAGCTGATGGTGGGCGAGTTCATTATCGAATACGAATTGCGGCGCTCGACGCGCCGCTCGATAGGCTTCATGATCGACGACGACGGCCTGCGCGTGACGGCGCCCAAGCGCGTCAGCATCGCGGAAATCGACGACGCCATCCGCACCAAACAGCACTGGATCCTGAGCAAACTGAAAGAGCGGCGCGAATGCCGCGCAGCGCGGCTGGAAAAGCCGCCGGTGGAATGGATCGACGGTGCGCAGATTCCCTATCTGGGCGCCGACATCACCCTGCGCCTGCTGGTGGGCGGACGCAATCGCAGCATCTACAACCCGAACACGCGCGAGTTGTGGATCACCCTGGTGCCGGGCGCCAGCGAAGACCTGCTGAAAAACCGCGTGCAGACGTGGTATCAGCAGCAGGCCAAAACGCTGTTCGAAGAGCGGCTGAATTTGTACGCCGGGCGGCTGGGCGTGCAGTACCACTCGTTCGGCCTGTCGTCGGCCGGCACCCGCTGGGGCTCGTGCACGGTTGACCGCAAAATCCGGCTCAACTGGAAACTGATCTACTTCTCGCTGCCGCTGATCGATTACGTGGTGGCGCACGAACTGTCGCACATCCTGGAAATGAACCACAGCCAGCAATTCTGGGACACCGTCGGCCTGATCTACCCTGAATACGAGGAAGCCAAAAACCTCTTGCGCAAGCGCTCGCAGGAACTGCCGGTTCTATTCCCGTAAGAGTTGATTCCTCGCCGTAACGCGCGCGCCGCGGCGGCGGACGCGTGTCAGAATGGTGGCTCACTTTTGTCTTGTGAGGTTGCCATGAATCCTGGTGATGACGCTCCACCCGGCACGCCGGGTACCGGGGAAGATGTGTGTCCCGTCTGCCAAGGGACGGGACGTCTGCTTGATGAGGACGACGGTGATGGCGCGCCTTGCCCCAACTGCGGCGGCACTGGCGTGATTACCGAGGGGATCGGCGGCGGCTGACGCCCCGCTTAGACCAGGTCCTTCAGCAGCGCCAGCGTGCGGCGGGTGGCGCCGCGGTGCTGGTTGGCGAAGCTGAGGGCGTTTTGGCCCATCGCGGCGCGGGCGCTGCTGTCGTTCAGCAGATGGGCGGCGGCGCTCATCAGATCGGCGGCGTCGGTGATGCGTTGGGCACCGCCGGCGGCCAGCGCATCTTCGCTCACCAGCTCAAAATTAAAGGTGTGCTGCCCGATCAGGACCGGCTTGCCCAATGCCGCCGGTTCAATCAGGTTCTGGCCGCCCAGCGGCTGCAGGCTGCCGCCCACGAAAGCCACATCGCACGCCGCGTAGTAGGCGAACATTTCGCCCATGGAGTCGCCCAGCAGGACGTCGGCTTGCAGCTGGCCGCCCTCCAGCGCCAGCTGGCTGCGGCGCTGGACCTGCAGGCCATGCGCGGCGATCATTTTTTCCACTTCATCGAAGCGCTGCGGATGACGCGGGACGATCAGCAGCAGGATGTCCGCAGGCAGCGCAGCGCGGGCGGCTGTGAACGCGGACAGGATCAGTTCTTCTTCCCCTTCGCGGGTAGAGGCGCACAGCAGCACCGGGCGTTGGCCGATGGCGCTGCGCAGTGCGGCGCCGATGGCCAGGGCGGCTTCCGGCACCACCACGTCGAATTTGATGCTGCCGGTGATTTCCACCCGCTCGACGCCGAGCGAGCGGATACGCCGGGCATCGGCATCGGTTTGCGCGGCCACCAGCGAGATGCCGCGCGCGGCGTTCAGCAGCAGCGCGCCAAGACGGCTGGCTTTGCGCAGCGAGCGTTCAGACAAGCGGGCATTGGCCAGCACCACCGGCACGCTCCGGGCATTGCAGACGGCGATCAGGTTGGGCCAGACTTCAGTCTCCATCAGGATGCACACCTGCGGCTGAAAATGGCGGATGAAGCGCGAGACCATGCTGCCGGTGTCGTAAGGCAGATAGGATTGCTGCAGGCGCTCGCCATGTTTGGCAAACAAAGCTTTGCCGGTGGCGCGGCCGGTCGGCGTCATGTGGGTGAGGATGATGCGGCTTTGCGGATACTCGGCCAGCAGCGCGTCGATCAGCGGTTCGGCGGCGCGCGTTTCACCCACCGACACCGCGTGCACCCACAACACCGGACCGGCAGCGGGCGTGGCGCGGCCGTAGAAGCCGAGACGTTCGCCCCAATGCTGACGGTAGCCAGGCTCCTGCCGGCCGCGCAGCCACAGGCGGGTCAGCACCAGCGGCAAGGCCAGCCACCACATCAGGGAATAAAGCACGCGCATGAAATCAGCCCAGCAGACTGCGGGCTGCCGTCAGCACTTCCGCCACCGGTGGCGGCGTGCCCTGATCGCCCAGGTTGATAATGCGCGGCGACCAGTTGCCCTCGGTCTTCCAGCGCGGCGAATCGGCATAAATCTCCACCGTCGGCCGCACGAAGGCCGCCGCGATGTGCACCAACCCCGTGTCGACGCCAATCACCAGCGACGCGCGGCGCGCCACCATGATGGCGTCGGCCATCGACAGCTTCGGCAGCACGCGCGCATTCTGCAGGCCGGCGGCGATCTGTTCCGCTTCCGCCCTCTCCTTGGGCGAGCCCCAAGGCAGCAGCACCGGCAGCGGCGCCAGTTCGCGCCCCAGCGCGATCCAGTTTTCAATCGACCACTTCTTGGCGTCGCGCGCCGTGCCGTGGAAGAACACCACATAGGATGCCGGCATCCACTCCGGACACGGCGTATCTTCCGGCAGCGCCGGCAGGCCGAAATCGGCCGGCGTATCCGCCGCATAGCCCAGCGCCGCGCCGGCCACGATGCGGCCGCGCGCCACCGCGTGCGTGCGCGGATCGGTTGGAATGCTCAGGTTATGGAAGATGCGCGAGATGCCCTCGTAACCGGAACCTTCGCTGCCATTCGCCAGCCCCACCTTGCGGCCGCCCTTCACCACGCGCGCGGCGCCCATGATGATGCCGGTCTTGAGCAGACCCTGGGTATCGAACACGTAGTCGTACTCCTGCTGGCGCAGGGTGCGGAAGAAGGCCTTGATCTCGGCCCGCGTTTCCGCCTTGCCGAGACTCTTGCGCCAGCGCCGCAGCGCGAACGGAATCACATTGCGCACGCGCGCGTTCAGGCGCACCAGGCTGACAAAGCCCTCCTCCACCACCCAGTCGATGTTCGCGTCCGGGAAGTGGCGGGCGATGTCGGCCACCATGGGCATGTTATGCAGCACGTCTCCCAGCGAGGAGACGCGCACCAGCAGGATGTTCAGGGGCCGCGTCATGACCTTAGAACGGCAGTTCCGCGTCCGGCTTGGCAGCCAGGATCACGTCGCGGAACTGACCTTGGATGCGCTCCAGCGCAGCCGGCGTCTCAGCTTCAAAACGCATCACAATCACCGGCGTGGTGTTGGACGAACGCGCCAGGCCGAAACCGTCGGCGTATTCCACGCGCAGGCCGTCGATGGTGATGATGCGCTCATTGCCGGGGAACGTGGCGTCGGCGCGCAGCTTGTCCATCAGCGCGAAGTTCTCGCCTTCCTTCAGGTGCAGGTGCAGCTCGGGCGTGCTGTCCGACTGCGGCAGCGCGTTCAGCAGCGCGGACGGATTTTTTTCTTTGGTCAGAATTTCCAGCATGCGGGCGCCGGCATACAGGCCGTCGTCGAAGCCGTACCAGCGGTCCTTGAAGAAGATATGGCCGCTCATCTCGCCGCCCAGCGGCGAACCGGTTTCCTTCAGCTTGGCCTTCACCAGCGAGTGGCCGGTCTTGTACATCAGTGGCTTGCCGCCGGCTTTTTCGATGTAGGGCGCGAGGTGGCGGGTGCACTTCACGTCGTACAGGATTTCCGCGCCCGGATTGCGCGACAGCACGTCGCCGGCAAACAGCATCATCTGGCGGTCAGGATAAATGATCTGGCCATCCTTGGTCACCAGGCCGAGGCGATCGCCGTCGCCGTCGAAAGCCAGGCCAATCTCGGCGTCGGTCTCCTGCAGGCAGCGGATCAGGTCCTGCAGGTTTTCCGGATGCGCAGGGTCCGGGTGATGGTTCGGGAAATTGCCATCCACTTCGCAGAACAGTTCGATCACTTCGCAGCCCATGCCGCGATACAGGTCGCCGGCAAATGCGCCGGCCACACCGTTGCCGCAGTCGACGGCGATCTTGATCGGGCGCGCGATCTTGACGTCGCCGATGATGCGTTGCAGGTACTGCGCGCGGATATCGTGGGTGCTGTAGGCGCCGGGCGTAGCCGCCGAGGAGCCGTCGTGCGCCAGGATGCTGTCATACAGGCCGCTAATTGCCTCGCCGTGAATCGCCTCGCCGGCCAGCACCATCTTGAAGCCGTTGTAGTCCGGTGGATTGTGGCTGCCGGTGACCATGATGCCCGACGCCGCGCCCAGCACATTGGTGCCGAAGTACACCATCGGCGTGGCCACCACGCCGAGGTCGATCACGTCCACGCCAGACGATTGCAGGCCTTCCGCCAGCGCCTTGATCAGCGCTGGACCGGACAGGCGGCCGTCACGGCCGATCACCACCTTTCGCTCGCCCTTGGCCAGCGCGGCACGGCCAAACGCGGCGCCGATCTGGTACGCCACGCCGGCGTCCAGGGTTTTATCGATGATGCCGCGGATGTCGTAAGCTTTGAAAATCGTCTTGGATAAAGTAACCATAGTGAGTAAGAGCGGTGGGGTTAATGTATATCAGTGTTTCTTGTGCCTGATCATCCAGCGCGGCGCCTTGAAGCGCACGATGCGCACGTAAATCCAGATGTAGCTGCCGATAAACATGATACAGGACAGCATCAGCACCCAGGTATGGCGCCAGAACACGGTGGCCGGGATCACCGCCATCAGCGAGAACAGCCACAGATACGGCGAGGTCAGCGAATTTCGGCGGATCAGCGCGCGCGCCTCCTTGCGGCCGACCGCCCACTGCACCACGCGGCGGAAGATCAGGCTGTGCAGGTGGATGCCATCCGGCATGGCCGGCGACTTGCCGCGCACGAACATGCGACGATACACAGAAAACAGGGTTTCAAATGCCGGATAAATCAGCAGCAGCGCGGCATACCAGGTCGACACCTGCGGATTGCGCATCACCAGCAACAGGGCCAACTCGCCCAGCATGAAACCGATGAAATAAGCGCCGCCATCGCCGAGGAAGATCAGGCCGACCGGATAATTCCAGATCAGGAAGCCGGCCGTGGCGCCGGCCACCATCAGGGCGGCGATCAGCACGAACATATCGTTGACCTGCAAGGCCACGTAGCCGAGCGACAGCAGCATGCAGATGCACACCACGCTGGCCAGGCCGTTAAAGCCGTCAATGATATTGACGGCATTGGCAATCCCGGCCACCGCCAGCACGGTGAGCGGCAGCGTCACCCACATATACGGCAGGGTCCAGGCCGAGAATGCCCAGTCGAGGCGGTCGATGCGGGCGTCCAGCAGGAAATAGCCGAGCGTGGCGGCGGCCATGGTCAGCAGCAGGCGGCGCAGCGGGCTGACGCGGCCGGTATAGTCTTCAACGATGCCGCCGATAAACGCCACCGCCGAACAGGCCAGCAGCGAGAGCAACCACTCACTCATCACCGGAACGCGCCAGATGGAGATTGCCGAGCTGAGGGCGACCGACAGGAAAATGGACAGACCGCCGATGCGGGCCACATTGTGAGCGTGCACTTTTTGCACGCCGTTGAAATCGGAATCGAGTGCCGGACCGTGCAATCTCGCTTCTTTAATCACCAACAGGGTAAGCAGCGCGGAAGCGATAAAGCTCAGTAAGAAGGAAAACATATTATCATTATCAGCATGCCAACTGCCGATTGTACCCGATTAAACACGGCGGCCCGGAAAATCAGGCCCCCGGCATGATACCAGTAGCGACTTGCTCAAGTGAGCCTGCTTACCAATCGATACAACTCCGGGGTCAGGTCCGCCATTTCTACACGAGCCCTGCCGTAGCCAAGGCTACGGCAGGGCTCGTGTAGAAATGGCGGACCTGACCCCGGAGTTAGCGCATGCAGAGGTGGAGTGCTTCTTTCCAATCTGGCAAGTGGCAGAAGCGCGCCATCAGGCGTTCGGACGACATCACCGAGTATTGCGGCCGGCGCGCCGGGGTCGGGTAGTCGGCGCTGGTGATCGGCACCACCTTGCACGACAAGCCGGCTTCTTCAATGATGGCCTCGGTGAACGCGTGCCAGGTGGTCTGGCCCTGCGCGCTCAGGTGATAGACGCCGCTGTTCTGCACCCACCATTCGCGCCCGCCGGCGTGCGCCTGCGACAGCACCTGCGCCGTGATGTCGGCAATGGTGCGGCTCCAGGTCGGCGCGCCGTGCTGGTCGGCCACCACCCGCAGTTCGTCGCGCTCTTTTGCCAGGCGCAGCATGGTCAGCAGGAAGTTCTTGCCGCGCATGCCGTACACCCAGCTGGTGCGGAAGATCAGGTGCGGGATGCCGGCCGCCGCGATCGCCTGCTCGCCGGCCAGCTTGCTGGCGCCGTAGACGTTGAGCGGGCCGACCGGGTCGTCTTCCACCCGCGGCGCCGGCTGCGATCCGTCAAATACATAGTCGGTGGAGTAATGCACCAGGCCCGCGCCCAGCCGCCTGGCTTCCTCGGCCATCACCCCCGGTGCTTCGGCATTGATGCGGTGTGCCAGCTCCGGCTCGCTTTCGGCTTTGTCGACGGCGGTATAGGCCGCCGGGTTGACGATCAGCTTCGGCTGGACGCGGCGGATCACCTCGCGGACCTGATCCAGATCGGACAGGTCCATCACGTTGCGGTCCACCGCCACCACCTCGCCCACACCTTGCAGGCTGCGCGCAAGTTCGTAACCCACCTGGCCGCTGCTGCCAGTCAGCAGCACTTTCATGCGAACACCTCTGCATCGGCCAGCAGCACCGCCGCCTGATCTTTGCCCGACAGCAGCGGCGCCGTGTCCAGCGCCGGCCACTGGATGCCGATCGCCGGGTCATTCCACAGGATGGCGCGCTCATGCGCCGGCGCCCAGTAATCGGTGGTCTTGTACAGGAAGTCGGCGGTGTCGGAAGTGACCACGAAGCCGTGCGCAAAGCCTGGCGGTATCCACATCTGGCGCTTGTTCTCGGCCGACAGCTCGCAGCCATACCACTGGCCGAACGTTGACGAGCTCTTGCGAATATCCACGGCCACATCAAACACAGAACCACTGGTGGCGCGCACCAGCTTGCCTTGTGCCTGCTGGATCTGATAGTGCAAGCCGCGCAGTACGCCCTTGGACGAGCGGGAATGATTATCCTGCACGAACTCGGTTTTCACGCCGGTCAACTCGGCAAAGCGCTGCGCGTTATAGCTTTCGAAGAAAAACCCGCGGTCGTCGCCAAACACGCGCGGCTCCAGCACCAGCAAGCCTTCCAGCGGCGTAGTAATGACGTTCATCGTGGGACTACCTTGTCTTCCAGGATTTGCAGCAGATACTGTCCGTACTGGTTTTTCTTCAGCGGCTCGGCCAGCTTGCGCAGCTGTTCGGCGTTGATGTAACCCTTGCGGTAGGCGATCTCTTCCGGGCAGGCCACTTTCAGGCCCTGGCGTTTCTCGATGGTGGCGATGAACTGGCCCGCCTCCAGCAGCGACTCGTGGGTGCCGGTATCCAGCCAGGCCATGCCGCGCCCCATGACTTCGACGTTCAGTTGTCCCTTGTCCAAGTAGACCTTGTTGACGTCGGTGATTTCCAGCTCGCCGCGCGCGGATGGCTTGATGCTGGCGGCAATGTCGCACACCTGGTTGTCGTAGAAGTAGAGGCCGGTGACGGCATAATTCGATTTCGGCTGCTTCGGCTTTTCCTCGATTGACACGGCGGTACGCTTGCCGTCAAACTCGACCACACCATAACGCTCGGGGTCCTGCACGTGGTAGGCGAATACGGTGGCGCCGTCGCTCTGCTCGGTGGCGTGGCGCAGCAGCGCGTCCAGGTCGTTACCGTAGTAGATGTTGTCGCCCAAAATCAGCGCCGATGGCGAATCGCCCACGAAGTCCTTGCCGATGATGAAGGCTTGCGCCAGACCGTCCGGCGAGGGCTGCACGGCATAGCTGATGTTGATGCCCCACTGGCTGCCATCACCCAGCAGATCCTGGAAGCGCGGCGTGTCCTGCGGCGTCGAGATCAGCAGGATATCGGTCATGCCGGCCAACATCAGCACCGTCAGCGGGTGGTAGATCATCGGCTTGTCGTAGATCGGCAGCAGTTGCTTGGAGACGCTCATGGTCACCGGATACAGGCGCGTGCCGGAACCGCCGGCCAGGATAATGCCTTTGCGTTTGCTGGTCATTACTGCCCCTCGCGATTGAAGTAATTGGTTTCCACCCACTTGGCGTAGCTGCCGGACTGCACATCCTTGACCCAGTCCTGGTTATCCAGATACCACTGCACGGTCTTGGCGATGCCGGTCTGGAAGGTTTCGGCCGGCTTCCAGCCGAGCTCGCGTTCCAGCTTGCGCGCGTCGATGGCGTAGCGGCGGTCGTGGCCCGGACGGTCTTTCACGAAGGTGATCTGGTCGCGGTAGCTGCCGGCCGCTTTCGGCTTGAGCTGGTCCAGCATGTCGCACAGGGTATGCACCACGTCCAGGTTGGCCATCTCGTTCCAGCCGCCGACATTGTAGGTCTCACCCAGGCGGCCGGCTTCCAGCACGCGGCGGATGGCGGCGCAGTGGTCGCTGACGTACAGCCAGTCGCGCACCTGCTGGCCGTCGCCGTAGATCGGCAGCGGCTTGCCGGCCTGCGCGTTGGCGATGATCAGCGGGATCAGCTTTTCCGGGAAGTGGTAGGGACCGTAGTTATTGGAGCAGTTGGTGGTCAGCACCGGCAAGCCGTAGGTATGGAAGTACGAACGTACCAGGTGGTCCGACGCCGCCTTTGAGGCCGAATACGGGCTGTTTGGCGCAAACGCGGTGGTCTCGCTGAACGGCGGATCGTTGGGACCCAGCGTGCCGTACACCTCGTCGGTGGAGACGTGCAGAAAGCGGAAGGCGGCTTTCTCGTCGTCCGGCAGGCCGGACCAGTAGGCGCGCGCGGCTTCCAGCAGGCTGAAGGTGCCGTTGATGTTGGTGTTGATGAATTCGCCAGGACCAAGAATCGAACGGTCGACGTGGCTCTCCGCCGCGAAGTGCACCACCGCGCGCGGCTTATGCTGCTGGAACAGCGCCAGCACCTGGGCCTGGTCACAGATGTCGCCGCGCACGAACATGTGCCGCGCATCCTGCTTCAGCGAGGCCAGGTTGTTCAGATTGCCGGCGTAAGTCAGCTTGTCGTAGTTGAGGACAGGCTCATCCGACTGTGCCAGCCAGTCGAGAACAAAATTCGAGCCGATAAAACCAGCACCACCTGTTACAAAAATCATTTAGTATCCCGCAGCAAGCATTAAATTAGTCGTAAGCATGATTTTATGTGATGTGCCCCGTATCAGGGCAAAAAATCAGGGTAATTCAGCCCCCAAAGCAACGAACGAGTGAGTATCCATATGAAAACCTATGTAATCGGGGATTTGCAGGGCTGCCATGAGCAGGCGCTGGCCCTCCTCGACCGCATACGCGCACACGCGGCAGAGGCCGGCGTGGCCGAGCCCGCCATCCTGTTTGCAGGCGACCTGATCAACCGAGGCCCGGATTCGCTGGCCACCTTGCGCCACGTGCGCAAGCTGGCCATGGCCAGCGGCGGCCTGATCGATAGCGTGCTGGGCAATCACGACCTGCATTTGCTGGCGGTGGCCTATGGCATCCGCCCCGAGCACAAGTCGGACACGCTGGCCGAAATCCTGCATGCGCCGGACCGCGAGGACTTGATCGACTGGGTGCGCCAGCGGCCGCTGGCCATCCAGGCGCAGGGGCATGTGTTGGTGCACGCCGGCCTGCTGCCGCAATGGACCGGCGCGCAAGCGATGGCGCTGGCCGGCGAGGTGCAGGCCATGCTGCGCAGCGACGGCATAGCCGAATTCCTGGCGGAGATGTACGGCAACCAGCCGGACCAGTGGTCGGATGATTTACAGGGTGCCGACCGGCTGCGCTGCATCATCAACGCCATGACGCGGCTGCGCTTCTGCAGCGCCGATGGCGTGATGGATTTCAAGATGAAGGAAAGCGGCACCGCCGATCCATCGACCGGGCTGATGCCATGGTTTGCGGTGCCGGGACGGCGCAGCGCGCAGGAGACGGTGGTGTTCGGCCACTGGTCGGCGCTGGGCCTGAAGCTGGAGCCGAACCTGATCGGCCTCGATAGCGGCTGCGTCTGGGGCGGGCAGCTGTCCGCCGTGTGCCTGGAAGACCGCAGCCTGCTGCAGGTGCAGTGCCCGGAATTCCAGACACCCGGCGTCAAGGCTTAAACCGTCACGCCCAGTGCGGCGGCAACCGCCTGGTGCGAGGCTTCCGCCAGTTCGCGGCGATGGGCGCCGACGCTGTCCAGCGCCGGCAAAATCGCCAGCCGCGCTTTCACCGGCGGGCCGTTCAGGATCAGCATAATGCTTTCCGCGAAACTGGTCTCGCCGATGAAGTCCACCGACGGGTGCGAAGCGCCGCTGGCATCCCTGTAGGTCAGCGCGAACGGCTGCACCGGCACCTTGGCATCGATGGCCGCCTCGAACAGGTTGGCGTGGAACGGCAACAACTGCCCCTGCGCCGCCGTGGTGCCCTCCGGGAAGAACGCCACGCGCTCGCCCCTCTCCAGGCTGTGCACCAACCCCTTGAAGATGTGGCGCAGGTCGCGCCGGTTGCCGCGCGCGATGAACACGGTGCCGGCCTTCTCCGCCAGCCACCCGGCCAGCGGCCATGAGCGGATCTCGGCCTTGGCGACAAAATGGCTCGGATACAGGCTGTGCACCACGAAGATGTCCAGCCACGACACGTGATTGGCCACCACCACGCAATGCGCCAGCGCCGGCACGCTGCCGGGCGCCTGCTCCACCGTCACATTGCACATGGCCAGCAGCCGGGTCGACCAGCGGCGGATATGACCGTTACGCTGCTCCTGACCGATCCACGGAAACACCGTGGCGCAAATCGCCATGCCCTTGAATACGTGCAGCATCACCCGCGCGAGGCGGAATATCGTCGACAGTTTCATGCAGGGCGTATCAGCGTTGGTAGGCAACGTGGCCGGCCACGATGGTGGTTTTCACCTGTCCCGCCAGGTTGTAGCCGAGGAACGGCGTGTGCTTGCCCTGGCTGGCCAGCGCCGACGCTTCCACCGTCCAGTGCGCACCAGCGTCGAACAGGACCACGTCCGCCACCGCGCCCACCGACAGCGTGCCGGCATCCAGCCCCGCCACGCGCGCCGCTTCCGAAGTGATGCGGGCCAGCGCGCGCGACAGCGGACGCTGGGCGCCGGTGGCCTGCGAGCCGGCGTAATCCTCGGCCCACTTCAGAGTCAGCGACAGCAGCAGTTCCAGGCCGGTGGCGCCCGGCGAGGCTTCGCCGAACGGCAGCAGTTTTTCATCGTCATCGACCGGCGTGTGGTCCGAGCACAGCGCATCGATGGTGCCGTCCAGCAGGCCCAGGCGGATGGCATCGCGGTCGCGCTGGCTGCGGAATGGCGGGTCCATGCGCGCATTCGAATCGAAGAAGCCGATATCGGCGTCGGTCATGTGCACGTGGTGGGCGCCAACGTCGCAGGTGACCGGCAAGCCCTCTTCCTTGGCCTTGCGGATCAGCTCCAGGCCCGCCGCCGACGAAATGCGGCACAGGTGCACGCGCGCGCCGGTCGCGCGCATCAGTTCAAAAATCGTGTGCAGGGCGATGGTTTCCGACATCACCGGCACGCCGGACAGGCCGAGGCGCGACGCCAGCGGGCCGGACGCGGCCACACCGCCACGGCCGATGTGCGCATCCTGCGGACGCAGCCACACGGTGTAGCCGAAGGTCTTGGCGTACTGCAGCGCGCGCAGCAGCACGTTGGTGTCGGCAATCGGCTGTTCCGCATGCGAGAAGCCGATGCAGCCCGATGCGGTCAGCGCCGCCATTTCGGTCAGCGCCAGGCCTTTCAGGCCGGTGGTCAGCGCGCCCAGCGGGTGCACGTGCGCCTGGTTCAGCTTTTGCGCGCGGTGTTTCAGCATTTCCACCAGGCCCGGCTCATCCAGCACCGGATCGGTGTCCGGCGGGCATACCAGCGAGGTGACGCCGCCTTGCACGGCGGCCTGCATTTCCGATTCCAGCGTGGCCTTGTATTCAAAGCCCGGTTCGCGCAGGCGCGCCGACAGGTCGACAAAGCCGGGCGCCACAATGAGGCCGATGGCGTCGATGGTGTCATCGGCGCTGAAGCCGGCCGGCGCCGCGCCCACGGCCAGCACCTTGCCGTCCGCCAGATATACGTCGTTAAGGCCGTCGATGCCGTTGGCCGGATCGATCACATGGCCGTTCTTGATGTGGATATTCTTCTTCATGCTTGCGTTCCTGCCACGATACTCATCACCGCCATGCGTACAGCGATACCAAACGTCACCTGCGGCAGGATCACGGCCTGCGCGCCGTCCGCCACCGCGGAATCGATTTCCACGCCGCGGTTCATCGGTCCCGGGTGCATCACGATGGCGTCCGGCTTGGCCAGCGCCAGGCGCTCCGGCGTCAGGCCGTAGCTCTTGAAGTATTCACCGGCCGACGGCAGCAGCGCGCCGCTCATGCGCTCGTTTTGCAGGCGCAGCATGATGATCACATCGACGTCCTTCAGGCCTTCATCCATGTTGGTGAAGGTGCGCACGCCCATCTGCTCCAGGCCGCCCGGCAGCAGGGTGTGCGGGCCGATGGCGCGCACTTCCGGCACGCCCAGGGTGGTCAGCGCGTGGATGTCGGAACGGGCCACACGGCTGTGCAGGATGTCGCCAACGATGGCCACGCGCAGATTGGTGAAGTCCTTCTTGTAGTGGCGGATGGTGTACATGTCCAGCAGGCCCTGGGTCGGGTGCGCGTGGCGGCCATCGCCGGCGTTCACCACGTGCACGTGGTTCTGCCGGGTCTCCATCAGGTGCTTGGCGATCAGGTAGGGCGCGCCCGATTGCGCGTGGCGCACCACGAACATGTCGGCGTGCATGGCGGCCAGGTTGTCGATGGTGTCCAGCAGCGATTCGCCCTTGCTGGTCGAGGAGGCCTGGATGTTCAGGTTGATGACGTCGGCCGACAAACGCTTGGCGGCAATTTCAAAGGTGGTGCGGGTGCGGGTCGAGTTCTCGAAGAACAGATTGAACACCGACTTGCCGCGCATCAGCGGCACTTTCTTCACGTCGCGGTCGGAGATGCCGACGAACGACGAGGCGGTATCCAGAATGTGATTGAGGATGCCTTTCGGCAGGCCCTCGATCGACAGCAAGTGCTGCAGCTCGCCGTGTTTGTTCAGTTGCGGATTAAGCATGGTCTTATTCTATGGTTAGCGTAAATTTTCCATCGTCGGCGCGTTGCAGCACCAGCGCCTGCCCCTTCGGCACGGCGACGTGAGCGGCCACGAAGTCCGCTGCCACCGGCAGCTGGCGTTCGCCGCGGTCGACCAGCGCGGCCAGCATGATGCGTGCCGGACGGCCGTAATCGAACAACTCGTTGATGGCGGCGCGCGTGGTGCGGCCGGTGTACAGCACGTCATCGACCAGCAGGATGTTGGCGGCCGCCACATCAAAGGTGATGTTGGTCGGCTTGACTTCCGCCGGCAGGCCCTTCCTGGCGTAGTCGTCGCGGTAGAACGACACATCCAGCACGCCGCAGCGGGCCGACAGGCCGAGGTCGGCCGCAAGACGTTCGGCGATCCAGGCGCCGCCGGAGTGGATGCCGACGATGGCAACATCCGGCACGCCGGCCAGGCCGGCTTTCACATCGGCCAGCAGCGTCGCGTACAGCGCTTCGGCATCGAGTTGGTTGGGATTGAGAGTCATAGGGAATCGAAGTATTGTTGCAAGATGATGGCGGCGGCGCGGTCATCGATCACCTCGCCGCGCTTGGCCGAAATCACGGCCGAGGAATAGCGCTCGTCGACCAGTTCCACCGGCAGGTTGAAGCGGCCGTTCAGTTGATTGGCAAAACGGCGCGCCCGCGCCGTCATTTCATGTTCATTGCCGTCCGGGTGCATGGGCAGGCCGACCACCAGCCGGGTCGGCTTCCACTCATCCAGCAGCTTCTGGATGTCGGCAAAGCGGGTCGCATTGTCGACCGCGTTGATCACTTTCAGGGGCTCCGCCTGGCGCAGCATGGTGTTGCCCATAGCCACGCCGATTCTTTTCACACCGAAGTCGAACGCAAAAATGGTGTCGATACTGCTCATTTAAGCGTGGCCCGCCTCGGACGTGAGCATCAGCGGGTCGATGCCCAGCAGGCGCATGGCGGCGGTGTAGCGGTCTTCGATCGGCATGTTGAACAGGATTTCCGGATCGGCGCCCACCGTCAGCCAGCCGTTGCGGCTGATTTCCTCTTCCAGCTGGCCCGGGCTCCAGCCCGAGTAGCCGATCGACACCAGCATGCGCGGCGGGCCTTCGCCGGCCGCCACCGCTTCCAGCACGTCAATCGAAGTGGTGAAGGCGACATCCTTGGTCACCGTCAGCGAGGACGAATAGCGGTGGCCGGGCGTGTGCAGCACGAAGCCGCGGTCGTCCTGCACCGGGCCGCCAAACATGATCGGTTCATCGTCATGGCCTTCCAGGCCGTGATCGACCTTGAGGTCGATGCGCTCAAACAGGGTGTGCATGGTCATGTCGGTGGGCTTGTTGATCACCACGCCCAGCACGCCGTTTTCATTGTGTTCGCAAACATACACCACCGTGCCGCCGAAGACCGGATCTTGCATGGATGGCATTGCAATAAGGAAATGATTTGCCAGATTCAGCGTGCTGATGGGCGCGCCGACAGGTTCCAGGGGGTCGCCGGCTTCTGGCATCAGGCCGGGAACAGGTAGAGTTTTGCCTATTTTGCTCTTCTTCATACAAGTTGCTCTCTCTGCTGGGTGCGTGTTCTCTCTGTGCTGCTGACAATTACTGTAGTATCGCGCGGCTAGCAACTCTGTTTAAACCGTAGTTTACACTGAATTGGGGGCACAGCCACGATTGCGTCCCTCACAAGATTGACACAGACCGAATGAAACTGACTTCTTCCCTCGTATGGCTGCGCCGCGACCTGCGCGTGTTCGACCATGTAGCCCTGCACCAGGCCTTGCTGTCCAGTGAGAAGGTGTATTGTGTTTTTGTCTATGACACCACGATTCTGGGCAGCTTGCCGCGACCCGACCGCCGGGTCGATTTCATCCACGCCAGCATTGCCGAAGTGGCGGCCGAGTTGCAGCAGCTGGGCGGCCACCTGATCGTCCGTCACGGCGACCCGGAGCATGAGATTCCGGCGCTGGCAGCGCAGCTGGGCGTGGACGCGGTGTTCTGCAACCACGATTATGAACCGCAAGCCATGGCCCGTGACGCCACGGTGGAACGCGCGCTGCAGGCGGCCGGCCGCCAGTTCCATAGTTACAAGGATCAGGTGATCTTTGAAAAAAGCGAGGTGCTGTCGCAGACTGGCGGCATGTTCTCGGTGTTTACGCCGTATAAAAACGCCTGGCTGAAGAAACTGGCGGCTGACCCGTCGGTGCTGGCGCCGTACAACATCGAACCGCATGCAGCCCGGCTGGCGCCGCCGCCCTCGCCCGCGCCGGCGCTGCCGACGCTGGCCGAGCTGGGCTTTGAGCCGAGCAATCTGGCCGAGCTGAAAATTCCGACCGGCATGTCGGGCGCGGCGCAGCTGTTTGACGATTTCCTGTCGCGCATCAGCGATTACAACGTGGCGCGCGATTTCCCTTCCGTGAAGGGGCCGTCGTATCTGTCGGTGCATTTCCGTTTCGGCACGCTGTCGGTGCGGCACCTGGTGCGCACGGTGCTGGATCTGCAGGAGCGCGGCGCCGCCGGCGAAGGCGCGGCGGTGTGGCTGTCGGAACTGATCTGGCGCGAGTTCTACGCCATGATCCTGTACCACAATCCGCATGTGGTGGGCGGCGCGTTCAAGCCGGCCTACGATGCGATTGCATGGGAAACCGGGCCGGAGGCCGACCAACTGTTTGCCGCATGGTGCGAAGGCCGCACCGGCTATCCGCTGGTGGATGCGGCCATGCTGCAGCTGAACCAGACCGGCTATATGCACAACCGCCTGCGCATGGTGACGGCCTGCTTCCTGATCAAGGACCTGGGCATCGACTGGCGGCGCGGCGAGGAGTACTTTGCGCTGCATCTGAACGACTTCGATCTGGCGTCCAACAACGGCGGCTGGCAGTGGGCCTCGTCCTCGGGATGCGATGCGCAGCCCTACTTCCGCATCTTCAACCCGATTACGCAATCGGAGAAGTTTGACGGCGAAGGGAAATTCATCCGCCGCTATCTGCCGCAGCTCAAGGCATTGAACAACAAGGAAATCCACGCGCCATGGCTGGCGCCGCGCATGCTGGCGCCGGACTATTGGCCGCCGGTGGTGATGCACGACGAAGCGCGCAAGCGTACGCTTGAGCGCTACGAGGTGGTCAAGAAGCCTGCCTGATCAAGCCGCTGATCGCTTTCAGCAGCACGTCTTCCTGGAACGGCTTGCCGAAGTAGGCGTTCACGCCCAGCTCCAGCGCGACGTTGCGGTGTTTGTCCGCGCTGCGCGAGGTGATCATGATGATGGGGATGCCGCGCGTGCGTTCGTCGCCGCGCACATTGCGCGTCAGGTCGAAGCCATCCATGCGCGGCATCTCGATATCGACCAGCATCAGGTCGGGCGGCGTTTCCTGCAGCTGCTCCAGCGCGTCCACGCCGTCCTTGGCCAGCAGCACGCGATAGCCTTCACGCTCCAGCAGGCGCTGGGTGACGCGGCGCACGGTCAGCGAATCATCCACCACCATGATGGTGCGGCCCAATGCGGTGCGCGCGGCCGGGCTGTCGGCCGCCGCTTGCGCGTACTGGATTTTTACTTCCGGATGGTGGGCCAGGTGCTGCGCCAGCGCCACCGGGTTCAGGATCAGCACAATGTCGCCGGTGCCCAGCACCGTGGCGCCGGCAATGCCGACCATGCGCGACAGCTGCGGGCCGATGTTCTTGATCACCACCTCGCGGTTGCCCAGCACTTGATCCACTTGCAGGGCGAGGCGCTCGTTGCCGTTCTTGAGCATCATCACCGGCGATGAGCGTTGGGCCGGCGGTTGCGCCGCGTCGCCCAGCAGCGCAGGCAGGTATTGCATGCCGTTGGTGCGGGCCTCCGTCAGCGCCGCTTCTTTCATTTGCAGCACCTGCTCGACCAGAATGGCCGGCAGCGCGTAGGTTTTGCCGCCGGCGGCCAGCAGCACCACCTGGGTGACGGCCAGCGTCAACGGCAGGCGGATAGTGAAGCGCGTGCCCTTGCCTGGCACCGAGTACAGGTCGACGCGGCCGCCCAGCGCCTGGGCTTCCGACTGCACCACGTCCATGCCGACGCCGCGGCCAGACAGTTCGGTCAGCGCTTCGGCGGTGGAGAAGCCGGGTTCGAAAATCAGGTCGGCAATCTGGGCATCGGTGCTTGCTTCGTTTGCATCCAGCAGGCCGACGCTGATGGCTTTTGCCTTGATGCGTTCCAGATCGAGGCCGCCGCCGTCGTCGCTGAAGTCAATCACGACTTCGTTGCCCTCTTGCGCCACCTGCACCAGCAATTCGCCGGTCTCGTTCTTGCCGGCGGCGGCGCGGCCGTCGCGAGATTCGACGCCGTGGGCGATGGCGTTGCGCAGCAGGTGTTCAAATGGCGCCGACATGCGTTCGAGGACGCTGCGGTCCAGTTCCACGTTGCTGCCTCGGATGTCGAGGTTGACGCGCTTGTCGATGTCCTTGGCGCTTTGGCGGGCGACGCGGAACAGGCGCTCGGAGATGCTGGCGAAGGGCACCATGCGCACGCGCATCAGGTCGCGTTGCAGGTCGCGCGTAAGGCGGGCTTGCTGCGTCAGGTCGGTGTGGGCGTTGTCGACGCTGCGGGTCAGGCTTTCGTGGAAGCTGGCGACGTCGTTGACGCTTTCGGCCATCATCCGGGTGAGTTCCTGCAGCCGCGTGAAGCGGTCGAATTCAAGCGGGTCGAATTCGCGCTCGCTGGAGATGGCCATGCGCGAGGCGATTTGCGATTCGGCTTGCATTTCGACTTCGCGCAGCTGGCGGCGCAGGCGGGCCAGGTTGTCGGAGAAGTCGGCCAGCGAGGAGCGCAGGGTTTCGACTTCGTTTTCCAGCTTGGAGCGCGAGATGGAGACTTCGCCGGCCTGGTTGACCAGGCGGTCGAGGATGTCGGCGCGCACGCGCACCAGCGGTGATTTGACGCCGGCCTGGGTGTCTTCGGCGGCGCTTGGCGCGGTTTGTGGTGCTGGTGCGGCCGGGACGTCGTCGATCAGGGTGACGATGTTGTCGGCCAGACCGGCGACGGCGGCTGGTTGCAGGGCGTCAGGGTTTTGCAGTTGTTCGAACAGCAGCAGTGCATGGTCGTAGTGGGCCAGCAGTTCCTCGAACGCCTGCGGCGTGGCGGAGCCGGCGTGCACCATGTTTTCGATGTGGGTTTCGATCTCGTGGCAGTGCTGGCCGAGGCGCATGGCGCCGGCCATGCGCGCGCTGCCCTTCACGGTGTGCAGGAGGCGCAGCAGGCTTTGGGCATGCGCGGTATCGGTTGGGGTGTGCTGCCAGGCGCGCAGCGCTTCACCGACTTGCGGCAGCAGGTCGGCGCCTTCTTCGAGGAAGACCGGCAGCAGGTCGGCGTCCAGTTCATCGTGGAAGATGGCGGGAGCGGCGGGCAGGATTTCCGGCTCGGCCGGGGCCAGGGCGATGACTTCGGCGTCCGGCTCGGCTACGGCGGACGGCTGCGGCGGCTCGGCGTCGGTAGCCGCGTCGACGACGGCAGCGGGCGGCTGTTGCGACTCGCCGGTGGCGCCAGCGGACGGCTGCAGCGGCTCGGCGGTGGCGCTAGCGGACGGCTGCTGCGCTTCCGTGTCGGCGTCCGGGGCGGTGCGCGGCAGCGGCTCGGCGGTGGACGGCGGTGCGTCGTCAACGTTGGCTTCGGGCGCGTCAGCCGGCGGTGGGGCTTCGATGGCGGCTGGCGGCGGCTCGGGAGGCAGCGGGGCGGCGATCTTTAACGGCGGCTCCGCGAAGGCATCGTCAAACGCTGCGTTGAACAAATCGTCAATGCCATCATCAACGTGCACTTCCGGCTTTTTCTTCAGCGGCGGCGCGATCGGCGCGTCCGACTCCGGCACGGTGCCGCTGATGGCGTTGTAAGTCTCGCGGAACAGCTGGTCCAGCGGCGACTCCTGCGTGACCGGCGGTGCGTTCAGGCCATCCATGGTCTCCGCCACCAGGTCATCCAGCCGCGATTCGATTTCGTTGCTGGCTGCTGGCGGCGTGCTGGCCAGTTCATCGCGCAGGCCTTGCAGTGCGCTGATCAGCTCCGGCTGCGCTGGCGGCAGCTCGCCGGCGGCAAAGCTTTGCAGCATCTGGCGGATGCGCTGCATGGTGAAGTCCAGCAGGTCGTGCTGCGCCTGGTCGAGATGCGGGGCCGGCGGCAGCAGCACTTGCAGCGTGCTTTCCAGCGCCAGCGCCAGTTCGCGCAGGGCTTTGAAGCCGACGGTGCCCGAGGTGCCGGCCAGCGTGTGTGCGGCGGCCAGCGCGTCCGGGTTCACCGGGCGGCGCGGTTCGTGACGCCATTCACCGAAGTCCTGCTCCAGCTTGCGGACCAGGTCATCGGATTCGTGCAGGTAGATGTTGTACAGCGGCAGAGGGATTTCCATGCCGCCGATGTGCTTGACGTTGTCGTCGCGCGGCGGGGTGGGCGGCGCGATGGTGGGGAACTCGATGACGTTGCCGTGGGTGACTAGCGGCGGCAGCGCCGGTTCGGGCGCGGGCGGCTCGTCGTCAGCTGTAGCTTCCGGTGTAAGCGTGTCGGCGGCATCGCTGTCAGCTGCGAGATCATCGTCCACCGCCGGCGTGGCGATATCGCCGGCCGGAGCCGACGTGTCAAACTCGGAGAGATCGGCGGCTGACGCGGGCACTGCCGGCCTGGCGGTATCGCCGGCCGGAGGGGGCGCGCTGAGGTCGTCGGCCGGCGCGGGCGCGGCGGGTGGCGGAGAGGCGAAGTCTGGCTGGCCGCCTTCCTGGACGCGCGTGGCGGCGGCGATCAGGGCGTCGGCGTTGCGGGCGGAGACGCCGTTGGCAATCAGTTCTGCTACCCACGCGCTCATTTCTTGCGCAGCGCTGCTCAACAAATCATACAGTGCATCCGTGGCCGGACGCGCTTCTGCCAGCCATACGTTCATCACCTTCTCGATGGCATACGCCGCATCGGCAAACTGGTTCAAGCCGACCATGCGCCCACTGCCCTTCAAGGTGTGGAACGACCGCCGCAGCATGGTGAGATTCTCTTCCGTGCGAGGCAGCGGCAAGGTTTCGCCAACAAACGCCAGCACTTCCTGTGCCTCGGAGATGAAGATATCCAGCAGCTCCGCCTCCACCGCCGCATCGCTGGCGGCAGGCGGTGGCGCTTCGACCGGCATCGCCACCGGCGCCGGCGCCGGCACCTGCTCATCCAGCACCGGTATCGACTCCGACGCCGCCATCTTCTTGAACGGCACGGACCGGAAACTGCCCTGCACCGCATCAAACGCAAAACGCTCGCGCGCCCCGGCCGCATTCTGCGCCAGCATGTCGACGAAGAAGCCCAGTGCACCGACATTCTGCGCAATGTCGTCCAGCGCCTTCGGCTCGTGCGCTGGATCGCCCTCACCGCGCGCCAGCGCCTGCACCGCCGATTTCACATGCTGCGCGGCGTGCATTGCATCATCCTGATCCAGCACCGCCAAAGCCCCCTGCAGCTGATGCAGCACCGGGTCCAGCTCCAGCAGCGATGAACGTTTGGAGGGATCGGCATAGTAATCGTCCAGCACTTTCTCGACCTGGCGCAAGCCGGTCTTCATCTCCACCGCCAGCGCGGCCACGGTGTCGTCCTGCTGCATCTGGTGTGCCAGGCCGCTCTGCCATTGCGCCGGTTCTGGCGGAATCTCGCCGGAGACCAGCGCCAGCAGGCGCGCGCCGATGGTGTCTGCATGTGCGGCGAAATCGTCCGGCAGATGGCGGATGTGCTGCAGGCCATGTTCGGCAAACAGCAAAGCGGTCGCCATCTCCAGCGCCAGCTCTTCGCTGCGGCCGGCGGAAACGGCCTTGCGCGCGACGTCGGCCAATTGGCGCAGCAAAGCACTCAGCGCCGGCAGGTTGAGTTTCTCGCATTCAGCGGCAACATCTTGTAGGGCTGCGTCAAATGCGGCGTCCAGATCGGGATCGATTTCGGCGTTGGCCAGGCGGTCCCAGTTGGCCTTGGCCTGCACCATGCCGGCCTTGGCGCGTTCCAGTGCCTGCGTGTCGATCTGACCGTAGCGGCGGCTTTCATAGTCGGCCGGCGCCAGGCCGTCCAGCGCATACGCGGCGCGCAGCTGCTGCACGGTGGGCGAGGCGGATTCCGCGCCGGCGCTAGCAATGAAGAACAGGGCGTCGCGCAGCATGGCCTCCGGCTGCGCGGCCGTGCCCTGGCTCAGACGGCGGATTTGCAGATTGATCAGGCCAAACAGCTGCTTGACGTACAAACCGCCGGGGAGCGCGCCATCGGCCACCAGTTCAGCGAAGGCCTGCATGGCCAGCCAGAAGGTGCGCGCCTGGCCGTCCTGCTGGGCGTCAGCCACCAGCTTGATGGCCTCCAGCAGCGCGCCGGCATCGCCGGTGCCCTTCATGTAAGGCAGCAGCGCGCGCTCGAAGCGCTGGCGGAACGCTGCGTAGTCCGGCACACCCTCGCCCTCAGCGGCGCCGGCGGCAAGCGGCAGGCTTGCCGGCTGCGACAAATCAGGATAGAACAAATCGGCCGGATGGACGCGCTCCGCGCCCATCATCTCCTGCACCGCGCGATAGTACGGGAACAGCCTGGCAGGCTGCGAGGGCGCGCCTTCCAGCAGTTCCTCCAGATACTCCACCAAGGCCTGATACAACTGCGCCACCGCTTGCGCATGGTCGGTGCTGCACTTCAGCGTGCCAGCCTTGAAGCGGTCCAGCGCCGCCTCGGCCACCTCGGTCATCAGACTGACGCCATCCACATCCACCATCTGCAACGCCCCATGCGCCTGATGCAAATGCGACTTGGCGTGCTGCAGCTGAGTGGCCTGATCTTCCGGCTCCCGTCCGCCCGCCTCAAACAAGGCGGTGCGCGAACGTGCCAGCGACTCGCGGATTTCCACCATCACCCACGACAGCGGGCCGGTGTCCAATTGCGGTTGCCGTGGAATCGAAAAATCAGTCTTGCTCATGCTTGTCTGGGCCTTTCATTAAGTTATGCGGAAGCGCGCCACGGAGTTCTTCAACTCCTGCGCCAGCACCGATAACTTGTGAATCGATTGCGCGGTTTGCTGCGTACCGTCCTGCGTCTGCTCGGTCACCGCCAGAATATGCTGAATGTTCTGCGCCACGCCGGACGCGGACGTGGCCTGCTGTCCGGTCGCCTGCGCGATACCGGAGATCAGCTCCGCCAGGCGGTTGGACACCTGTGAAATATCATGCAGCGCCGCGCCTGCCGCATCGGACAGGCGCGCACCTTCCACCACGCCCTGGGTCGATTTCTCCATCGCCGCCACCGCATCGTGGGTATCGGTCTGAATCGTGCGCACCAGCGCGCCGATCTGCTTGGCCGCTTCCGCCGAACGCTCCGCCAGCCGCTGCACCTCTTCCGCCACCACCGAGAAGCCGCGCCCCGCCTCGCCGGCCGATGCGGCCTGGATCGCCGCATTCAGCGCCAGCACATTGGTCTGCTCCGTAATGTCCGAAATCAGCTCGGTGATCTCGCCAATCTCCTGCGACGACTCGCCCAGCCGCTTGATGCGCTTGGAGGTATCCTGAATCTGCTCGCGGATCTCGTGCATGCCCTTGATGGCGTTTTCCACCGCCGTCGAACCTTGCTGCGCGGCCGCCACCGACTGCCGCGCCACATCAGCCGACTCGCTGGCGGAGCGCGACACATCGGTAATCTCGTTGGCCATCTTCACCACCGTGGCCGAGGCATCCTGAATCTCGCGCGACTGCTGCTGCGACGCCTGCAGCAGATCGGTAGAAATACTCTGCGCATGGGTGGACGCCTTGGTCACCTGCTCCGCCGTCGCCGTCACCCGCCCCACCAGGCCGCGCAGCTCCTCCACCGTGTAGTTGACCGAATCGGCAATCGCGCCGGTGATGTCCTCGGACACGGTGGCCTGCACCGTCAGGTCGCCATCCGCCACTTCCTGCAGCTCGTTCATCAGGCGCAGAATCGCCGCCTGATTCTGGTCATTCATCGACTTGGCTTCCTCTTCCTTCTGCTGCGCCTGCTGACGCATGGCGTCCGCCTCCTGGCGGCGGCGTTCCGCGCCGCGCGTGCGGTTGTGCGAATCCATCAGCAGCACGCGGCCGATGGCGGCCGCCGTCATCAGCGTCAGCATGCCGCCCACCACCATCAGCCAGAAAGTGATATCGAGCGAATCCTGATTCTCGCGGTAGGCCTGCTGCAGCACCGACAGGCGCTGGCGCAGCGCCTCGTTGTCGTTGAAGATCAGCTGTTCCGCCGCCTTGGCGGCATTGAACTTGTCCAGCTTTTCCAGCACCACCGACACCAGCTTCTGATACGCCTCGAAAGCCGCCTGCAGCTCGGTGAACTTGGCGCGCAGGTCCGGCTCGCGCACCGCGGCAATGCCTTGCTGCGGACTGCCGTTGAGGAAGCCCTCGATGGTATTGCGGAAGACCGTGGTATCACGTCCCAGCTGGAACGCGGTTTCCGCGCTGATGCCGCCGGCGGTGAGGAATTCGCCGGCGCTGCGGTTCATGCGCTGGGTCAGCATGGTCAGCTTGCCCAGCGCCGCGATCTCGCGCGCCGAGGCGCCGCGCTGCACCTTCAGGCCGATGATGTCCTCGGTGCGGACCAGCAGGTCGGGCGACATCTCATTCAGTTTTTGCAGCGTCTTGTCCATGCCGCTCAGGTCCGCCTTCAGCTGCAGGATGGTGCCGGCCGCGAGGTCGGTCGCGGTCCACTGCTTGCGCGCCGCCGCCACCACGGTGGCGATGTCCGAACGCGGCTCGCCTATCGCGCGGCCCTGATACTGGCCGCCGCTGGTCATCAGCTTGATGTCGTGATTGAGTTCCTTGCGGCTTTCCTCCAGCTGGCGGAAGCCTTCCGCGCTGCCCTGCACCGCGTTGGGCGCGGCCTTGCCGATGCGCTGCGAGTGCATCAGCGCATCGCTGGCTACCTGGGTCTGCGCCGAGCGATTGGCGCTGTGGATGTTATTCAGCGCCACAAACACCACGCTCATGCCGATGCTGACCGCCAGCGCGGTCGACAACACGCTCAGTTGACGCTGGGCCGGCAGGTGGCCGATCAGGGGCAGTTTGAAACCGGGGCCGGTATCGGCGGAAGCCTCGGTGGCGCTGCGGCGGCGGCCGAGCGCATCGCGCAGGCGCAGCGGGGCGGCATCGGCATCATCAATGGCGGGCGACGGCGACGGCGATGGCGCAGCGGCTGGCGTGCCGCCGGCGGTGGTATGTAGAAACTGCGAGTCGCCAAATTCTGAATTGGCTGCTGCCTCTTGTGCGGCATTCCGGCTGCCGCGCGAGAAAATCTTAAAAGCCATACACCCTCTCCGGATTAAGTGTTTGCTATACCAGCCCTACCTGCACAAAACGTGTTTCCTGCACCAGCTGCGCCAGGTCGATGCGCAGCCATGATTGTCCTTCGTCGTCGCGGAATTCGTCGCCCGCCACAAGCTGCATGTCGGCCAGCTTGCGCAGCCCCAGCACGCGCTCCACCTGCAGCGCGCAGTTAAAGCCCAGTCCCGGCGCAAAAGTGATCAGCCGGCGCTCGGACGGCGCGGCGTCGCCGGCCGCCTGCTGCCGATAGCGCGCCAGATCGACAATACCGGTCAGTTGGCCGCGGATATTGGCCAGGCCCAGATACCAGTCATGGGTGAGCGGCACCGGCGTCACCGGCTGCAGCGGCACAATCTCGCTGATCTGGGTCAGGTCCAGCAGGCACAGACGCCCGCCGATCGACACGCCCAGTTCACGTCCGCCTTCAGTGGCGCCGCTCTTGGCGGCCTGCATGCGCTCCAGCAGCTGCACCTGATACTGGCGCAGGCGGCTGCGGCGTTCGGTGGGCGCCGGGCCGCTCATCAGCCGAGGGCCGCAATCTTGGCCAGCAGTTCGGCCGGATCAACCGGCTTGACCAGATAGTCTTTCGCGCCCTGGCGCAGCGCCCAGATGCGGTCCGTTTCCTGGCTTTTGCTGGAGCAGATGATGACCGGGACGTCCTTCAGTTCCGGATCGCGGGCGATCGAGCGCGTCACCTGGAAGCCGTTCGCGCCGGGCATCACCACATCCATCAGGATCAGTTCCGGCTTTTCTTCCTTGAGCTTGAGCAGCGCTTCCTCGCCGTTGACGGCCACCGACACGCTATAGCCGCTGCGGGTCAGGATGTCGCTCAAAAAGTAGCGCTCCGTGGCCGAATCGTCGACGATGAGAATTCTCTGTATGGCCATATTTCCCCCTGCGGCTCTCTTATTCTGGTGTAGCGACAGCGCCGCCGGTGTGCTCGCGAACCGCGGCCAACAGGCTGTCTTTGGTAAAAGGTTTGGTCAGATAGGCAACGGCGCCCACCATGCTGCCGCGCGCGCGGTCGAACAGGCCGTCCTTGGAGGACAGCATCAACACCGGCGTGGCATGGAATTTTGCGCTTTTTTTAATCAGTGCGCAGGTCTGGTAGCCATCGAGGCGCGGCATCAGGATGTCGCAGAAGATCAGGGCCGGATGATGATCGTTGATCTTGGCGAGCGCGTCGAAGCCGTCTTCGGCCAGCACCACCTGGTAGCCGGCCTGGGACAAAAAGATCTCGGCCGAGCGACGTATGGTGCTGCTGTCGTCGATCACCATGATTTTCAGAGCAGTTGTCGTCATAGTCGCTGGCCGGTTTGGCGCCTGATTTAAATCGCTACCATCTCGAAATCGTCCTTGCGGGCGCCGCATTCCGGGCAGCTCCAGTTCATCGGGACGTCGGCCCAGCGCGTGCCCGGAGCGATGCCTTCGTCCGGCAGACCGGCTTCTTCATCGTAAATCCAGCCGCAGATCAGGCACATCCAGGTCTGGAACTCCTGCGTTGTTTCGTTGCTACTCACGTTTTGCCACCCTCAATCTAGTAAAATGCCGAATTAGGTATCTTAATCTACCCGCCGTGCAAAACCAAACTTCTCCTCTTATATTGAGCTTCGGCGCTGCCGATCCGGCTGGCGCCACCGGCGTCCAGGCCGACCTGGCGGCTTTTTCGGCCCTGTCCTGTACCGGGCTGGCCGTCACCACCGCGTTGCTGATCAGCGACAGCGCCCGCGTGGAAGACCTGCAGGACATCGACCCGGACTGGGTGGCCGACCAGGCCCGCGTGATCCTCGAAGACATGACCATGTCAGCCTTCAAGGTCGGCGCCATCACCAATCTTGAGCAGGTGGCGGCGGTGGCCGAAATCCTGTCCGACTACCCGGATGCGCCGCTGATCCTCGATCCCTTCAGTTCCCGCCTGCCCGCGCTGTCGGATGACGACGCCGAAGAACTGATGACCGCGATCCGCCAGCTGCTGGTGCCGCAGGCCACGCTGCTGATGTTATCGCAGGTGGAGCTGGGTCGCATGGCCGAGACCTGGCGCGAAAGCGGCGATGGCAGCGAGGGCGAGGACATGCTGCAATCGGATGTCGAGCACCTGCTGGCCCTGGGCTGCGAGTTCGTGCTGGTGACCGGCACCGCCTCCTCCGGCGGCGCGCTGGCCAACACCCTGTACGGCGGCGATGGCGTCATCAGCCACGACGCCTGGCAGCATCTGGCCGGGCCGTTCATCGGCGCCGGCAACACCCTGTCGGCGGCGCTGACGGCCTTCATGGCGCGCGGCGCCGACGTGCCGGAAGCGGTGGCGGCGGCGCAGGAGTACACTGTCGGCGCGCTGGCCCATGCGCAGCGCTACGGCATGGGCAAGTTCGTGCCGAACCGATTTTTCCATCTGCAGTCCGCGCAGGACATGCAATAAAAATATTGAAGATGCCATCATGACTACTTCCAAGAACGACCAGCTGTTTGCACGCGCCCAGAAAACCACGCCGGGCGGCGTCAATTCTCCGGTGCGCGCCTTCCGTTCGGTGGGCGGCACGCCGCGTTTCATCACCCGCGCCGAAGGCCCGTACTTCTGGGATGCGGACGGCAAGCGTTACATCGATTACATCGGCTCCTGGGGGCCGGCGATCGTCGGCCACGCGCATCCGGAAGTGGTGAAAGCGGTGCAGGACGCGGCCACGCGCGGCCTGTCGTTCGGCGCGCCGACCGAAGCGGAAATCGAGATGGCGGAAGAAATCGTCAAGCTGGTGCCGTCGCTGGAGCAGGTGCGCCTGGTGTCGTCGGGCACGGAAGCGACCATGAGCGCCCTGCGCCTGGCGCGCGGCGCCACGGGCCGCGACAAGATCGTCAAGTTCGAAGGCTGCTACCACGGCCACGCCGATTCGCTGCTGGTAAAAGCGGGCAGCGGCCTGCTCACCTTCGGCAATCCGACGTCGGCCGGCGTGCCGGAGGACTTCGTCAAGCACACGCTGGTGCTGGACTATAACAATGTGGCGCAGATCGAAGAGGCCTTTGCCAACTTCGGCAGCGAGATCGCCTGCGTGATCGTGGAGCCGGTGGCCGGCAATATGAACCTGATCAAGGGCACGCGCGCATTCCTGCAAGCGCTGCGCGACCTGTGCACCCGGCACGGCGCATTGCTGATCTTCGACGAAGTGATGTGCGGCTTCCGCGTGGCGATGGGCGGCGCACAGGAACTGTACGGCATCAAGCCGGACCTGACCGCGCTGGGCAAGGTGATAGGCGGCGGCCTGCCGGTGGCGGCGTTCGGCGGCAGCACTGAGTTGATGAGCAAGATGTCGCCGGTGGGCGCGGTGTACCAGGCCGGTACGCTGTCGGGCAATCCGGTGGCGGTGGCGGCGGGCATGACCACGTTGAAGCTGATCCAGCAGCCGGGCTTCTATGACAAGCTGGCCGCATCGGCCAAGCGCCTGGCCGATGGCCTGACTGCGGCGGCGAAAGACGCCGGCATTCCGTTCTGCGCCGATTCGGTGGGCGGCATGTTCGGTCTGTACTTCAGTGAGACGCCGCCGAACAACTACGCTGAAATGATGGCCGGGAACCGCGAGCGCTTCAACGTGTTCTTCCACCACATGCTGGACGAAGGCGTGTACTTTGCGCCGGCGGCGTTCGAGGCGGGCTTCGTCTCGGCCCGGCACAGCGACGACGTCATCGACGACACCATCGCGGCCGCCCGCCGCGTGTTCGCCAGACTCTGACCGGCGAAGGCCGGAGCTCTTGGAACACATGCTCAGCATGGATTCCGGCTTGCGCCGGAATGACGGCTAGTCGGGCTCCTGTTCGTCCTCCTCGGAGCGCTGGATCACGCCGGTGTTGAAGTTGTATTCGAACAGGTCGCCGTAGCGGCCCCACTCGATGGCCACGCGCAGTGCGCGCTCGGCTTCTTCTGCGCTGAGCGTGAAGCGCAGCAGTTTGAGGAACAGGTCTTCCGGCAGGTCGCCGGACTTGTCCTGTTCCAGACCGTGACAGATGTAGGCGATCAGCGGCACATGCTCCAGCAGCTGCTTGCCGAACATGACCTGCCGCTCGGCGTTGTCCGCCTTCACATAGCGCCCGCCCAGTTCCGTCAGCAGGATGTCGCCGTTGGTCAGGTAGGCAAAGCCCAGCAGGATCAGGGCGTTCAGCACCTCCAGCAGCTCGGCGTCGGTCAGTTCCGTCTCTTCCGCGATCTTCGGCAGGTCGGCGCGGCCGTGGAACGGCTCCTCGGCCAGCAGCTCCAGAATACCCTCCATGTGCGCGATGTCGGCCTGCGGCAGACGATCGCCCAGCTGCAGCTTGACTTCGCGCTCGCTGATCAAGCCGCCGCCAGCGCCACGGCGCCCGGAGCTGGCGGTCATCAATTCATATACCTTGTCGATCAGTTGGCGCACTTCGGCGCTTTCCGCCTTGCGCGGCTGCTGCAGCGATATCGGCAGCTCGGCGCGCACGCGGCCCGGATCGCTGGCGAAGATCAGCACCCGGTCGGCCATCATCACCGCTTCCTCGATGTTGTGCGACACCACCAGGATCGCCTTGGTCGGGATCTGGCCGGACTGCCACAGCTCCAGGATCTCTTCGCGCAGGCGCTCGCCGGTCAGCACGTCCAGCGCGGAAAAGGCTTCGTCCATCAGCAGCACTTCCGGCTCCATCACCAGCGCGCGGGCGATGCCGACGCGCTGGCGCATGCCGCCCGACAGCTCGCGCGGCAGCGCGCCTTCAAAACCGGACAGGCCGATCAGGTCGATCACCTTCTCCGCGCGGCGCGCGCGTTCTTCCGGCGCCATGCCCTGCGCTTCCAGCCCCAGTTCAACATTCTTCTGCACCGTCAGCCACGGGAACAACGCGAACGACTGAAACACCATGCGGATGCCGCGCGCCGTGCCGTACAACGGCATGCCGCGATACAGCACCTGCCCTTCATCGGCCTGGATCAGGCCTGCCATGATGCGCAGCATGGTCGATTTGCCGGAGCCGGATTGGCCCAGCAACGCCACGATCTCGCCTTCGCGCAGGGTGAAGTCCACGCCTTCCAGCACCGCGCGCGCGGAGCCATCGGCTGCGCGGAAGTGTTTGCCGACGGCTTTCAGTTCAACGATAGGAGTGCTCATGATTCTGTTCCTAGAAATGCAGCCGGCTTTCGGCCATGGTGTACAAACGGCGCCAGACGAAGTGGTTAAAGCCCATCACGAAAATGCACATGATGCCGATGCCCAGCGCGATGCGCGGGAAGTCGCCGGCCACGGTCATCTCCTGGATATAGCTGCCGATGCCGTGCGCCTTCAGCGTGGTCGGCCCCCAACTGACGAATTCCGCCACGATGGCGGCATTCCACGAGCCGCCCGAGGCGGTGATCGCGCCCGTCACGAAGCTGGGGAAGATGGCCGGCAGCAGGTAGCGCCGCCATTTCAGCCAGCCGGTCAGGCCGAAGTTCCTGGCCGCGTGACGCAACTCGGTCGGGATGGTCGAGGCGCCGGCGATCACGTTAAACAGCAAGTACCACTGCGTCCCCAGGATCATCAGCGGCGACAGCCAGATGTCCGGATTCAGGTGGTAGCGTACGATGATGATCACCGCCACCGGGAACACCAGGTTGGCCGGGAAGGCCGCCAAGAACTGCGCCACCGCCTGCGTGCGCGAAGCCCAGCGCGGATTCATGCCGATCCAGATCCCGACCGGCACCCAGATCAAGGCCGCCAGCGCCAGCAGCACCACCACGCGCAGCATGGTGTAGACGCCCAGCAGCACCACATGCCCTACCTCGCTCCAACCGACTTCGGTGCGGATGAAGTGCACCAGGCTCCAGAGCGCGTAAAACACCACGGCGGCAACCACCGCATCCCACACGCGCTGCGGCACCAGTGACGGCCGGTCCTTGCGGGCACGGATCGAGGTGCCGTCGTGCGACAGGCGGAACACGGCGATCGAGCGCTCCAGCTGCTGCGCGAACCAGGCCACGATCTGCTGCGTGCGTTCGGTGCGGCGCAGCCAGGTCAGCAGCCAGGAGGACTGCGCGCTATCGCCGCCGGTTTCCTCGAAGCGGAATTTGTCGGCCCAGGCCAGCAAGGGGCGGAAGAACAGCTGGTCATACAGCAGCACCGCGATCAACATGGCAAAGATGGCCCAGCCGATGGCTTGCAGATTACTCTGCTCGATCGCCAGCGCGATATAGGAACCCATGCCGGGCAGCTTGATGGTCTGGTTGGACACCATGATGGCCTCCGACGCCACCACGAAGAACCAGCCGCCGGACATGGACATCATCATATTCCACAGCAGTCCGGGCATGGCGAACGGCAGCTCCAGCCGCCAGAAGCGCTGCCAGCCCGACAGCTGGAACACCTGCGCCGCCTCCGACAATTCCGCCGGCACCGAGCGGAAGCCCTGGTAGGCCGAGAACGCCATATTCCACGCCTGCGAGGTAAAGATCGCGAAGATGGCCGCGCATTCCACGCCCAGCAGGTTGCC
Organism: Duganella sp.; assembly: GCF_039595735.1. Classification (NCBI taxonomy): domain Bacteria; kingdom Pseudomonadati; phylum Pseudomonadota; class Betaproteobacteria; order Burkholderiales; family Oxalobacteraceae; genus Duganella; species Duganella sp. The sequence continues at coordinate 580,399 of NZ_JBCNLB010000001.1, read as the reverse complement.
GGGGAAGAGCGCGATAAACGCCGTCACGGTAATCGACAGGAAACCGAGGATAGGGATCGACTGCAGGATGTCGAGCATCGGCACCATCACTTTTTCGGCGATGCGGTACTTGGTGGTCAGCGCCGCAAACACGCAGCTGAAGATGACCGAGGCGCCCATGGCAATGAACATGCGCAGCGTGGTGCGCAGCAGATAGTAGGGCAGATAGGTCGGGTCCAGCGTCATCGGCAAGGTCTGGCCGAGTTCATACGGACGCGCCATCTGCTGGCTGCCATAGGCCATCAACACGAAAACCGCCAGCACGATGGGCAGCAGGGCCCAGTCCCAGCGATTGCCGCCGGCCTCCACCACCTGGCGGGGGAAAAATTGCCGTTTCTTGTTCATCTTATTACTTTCTCTGGCGCGGCAAGGAGATGGCCGCGGGGAGCGAAGGGAGGGAGCGTTACCGCTGGCCGCCATTCTAATAGATTCACTCCCCCGATTTTATTACGGTCGTGAAAGTTACTTAATATATAATTGCCAGTTATGAAACTGATTGCGGAAAAACGGTCGAAGACCGACAAGTACGATGTGCTGCGCTTTGTGCGCAACAACGGCAGCTGCACCGATGCGCTGATGCCGCGCCAGGGCATCCTGCCGCACGACCTGGTGCACTACGTGGTGGAATCGGCCCTGCCCTTGCGGCACGGCTTCCTCAGCCTGCTGGCGCGCGGCGCCGATGCGCAGTTCGTGATGGAAGAAGTGCACGACAAGAGCAATCCCAACGTCGAGACGGAAGCGGTGCAGGCGGAAGCCATCGTCGAGGGCTTGCAGGCGCAGCTCTGGTCCGGCGCCTTTGACCAGGAAGCCTTCCTGGCCGGCGCCGCTGCGGCCTGCAGCGCCCGCAACAAGCCGCCTTTCGATTTCGCCGCGCTGGCGCTCGATCTCAAGACCGCGCTGTACGACCGCGCCCTGGCCCTGAATCAGCAATGGAGCAGCGCGCCTTACTACAGCACGCTGTCGCTGGACTTCAGCCCGGTTATTTGAGCCAGCCGCGGTGGCGGAAGTACAGGAACGGCGCGATCGCGCTGGCCAGCATCAGGCCGATGGCGAAGGGATAGCCCATGTCCCACTCCAGTTCCGGCAGCCATTTGAAGTTCATGCCGTAGATGGACGCGATCAGCGTCGGCGGCAGGAAGGCCACGCTGGCCACGGAGAAGATCTTGATGATCTTGTTCTGGTTAATGTTGATGAAACCGACCGTGGCGTCCATCAGGAAGTTGATCTTATCGAACAGGAAGGACGTGTGGCCGTCCAGCGATTCGATGTCGCGCAGGATCTGGCGCGCTTCCTCGAACTGTTCCGAATTCAATAAGCGGCCGCGCATCAGGAAGCTGACTGCGCGGCGGGTATCCATCATGTTGCGGCGGATGCGGCCGTTCAAGTCTTCCTCGTGGGCGATGGCGTTCAGGGCGGCGGCGGCGTCCTGGTCGGTGAATTCTTTCTGCAGCACGCGGCCGCTGACTTCTTCCAGATTCTGGTAGATGCCTTCCAGCGCGTCGGCCGAGTATTCGGCGTCGGTGGCGTACAGGTCCAGCAGCACGTCCATGTAGTCGGCAATCGAGCCGGGGCGCGAACGGGCGCGCATGCGCACCAGGCGGAATACCGGCAGGTCGTCGGTGTGGACCGAGAACAGGATCTTGCGCGCCAGGATGAAGGCCACGGTGACGATGCGCGACGGGCCGTCCTCTTCTTCCAGCAGGAAGTCGGTGCGCAGGTGCAGGTCGCCGTTTTCCGCCTCGTAGTAACGGGCCGAGGCTTCGATGTCCTTGACTTCGTCCTCGCCGGGCAGGATCACGCCGTAGATGGTGCGTACCCAGGCGCGTTCCGCATCCGTCGGGTCGGTCAGGTCGACCCAGACCGGCTCCACCTTCTCCAGATCTTCGCGCGTGTCGATAGGAACCTGGTTGAGCCGGCCATTCTGGAGAACGAAAACATTAATCATGGAGTCACGCGCCTTCTGGAAACAGCGCAAGTGTACCCGCAAAGCCCAGTTGAGGCCAGTCCGGGGTCAGGTCCGCCATTTCTACACGACCTCAGCTGTAGCGTCCCGCTACAGCTGAGGTCGTGTAGAAATGGCGGACCTGACCCCGGAGTTACGGTAGCTCGGCGGAGCCCATGCGGCGCAAAATCACGCCGGTGCGGCGAGCCAGGTAGTTGGAGTCGCGATGTTTGTCGAAATAACGGGGATTCGGCAGCATCACCGCCAATTTCGCCGCCTGCAGCGCGCTCAGGCTGGCCGCGCTGACGCCGTAATAATGGCGCGCCGCCGCCTCCGCCCCAAAGGTGCCGGTGCCGAATTCCACCACGTTCAGGTAGATTTCAAAGATGCGCTCCTTGTCCATCAGGGTTTCCAGCATGTAGGTGATGATCAGCTCCTGCCCCTTGCGCAGATAGCTGCGCGAGCCGGACAGGAACAAATTCTTGGCCAGCTGCTGGGTGATGGTCGAACCGCCCGACACCACTTTTTTCTTCTTGTTGTTCTTCTCGTAGGCTTTTTGCAGGGCGTCCCAGTCCACGCCCTCGTGCTCGGAGAAGTTGGCGTCCTCGGAGGCGATGATGGCGCGCTTCAGGTTATTCGAGATGCGGTTGTACGGCACCCACATTTGCTGGATATTGGCCTTGGGATTTTTCTCGCGCAGCGCCGATTGCTGCTGGCGCATGAAGCTGGTCATGGAGGGGTTGTGGTCCACCCACCACCAGATCTGCAGGAAAAAGTACAGCTGCACCGCCAGGAACAGCAGGACCGGGACGATGAAGATCCACTTCACCCAGCGCCATTTTCCAGCGGATTTGCTCATAGCTTGGCGCGCAGGGTGTGCAGCACGTCGCCGGTGGCCGGCTGCACGCCGCGCCACAGCTGGAAGGCTTCCGCCGCCTGTTCGACCAGCATGCCCAGGCCGTCGCGCAACTGTGCGCCGTGCCGGGCGGCGAACTGCAAGAATACCGTGGGGGAGGCTCCGTACATCATGTCCAACGCCAAACATCCCGGCGCGAAGATCGATGGCGGCACCGGCGGCACTTCCGCGCTCAGGCTGGCCGCCGTGCCGTTGATGATGATGTCGTAGGCGCCTGCGATATCGGCAAAGCCGCACGCCGACACCACGCCCGCGCCGCCCAGCGCGGCAAACTGATCAACCAGTTCCTCCGCCTTGGCAACGGTGCGGTTGGCAATCACCAGCCTGGCCGGACGATGTTCCAGGATCGGCAGTACCACGCCGCGCACCGCGCCGCCGGCGCCCAGCAGCAACACGCGCTTGCCGGTAATCGGCACGCCGGCATTGTTGACGATGTCTGCCACCAAACCCGCGCCGTCGGTGTTGTCGCCTATGATGCCCTCGTCGCTGAACACCAGCGTGTTGACCGCGCCGGCCGCGCGCGCGCGGATGGTCAGCGCCTGCGCCAGCTTGACCGCCTCCAGCTTGAACGGCACCGTGACGTTGGCGCCCTTGCCGCCCTCGGCCATGAAGGCGCGCACGGCATCGGCAAACCCGTCCAGCGGTGCCAGCCGGCGCTCGTATTGCAGGTCTTGCCCCGTTTGCGCCGCAAAGGCGGCGTGGATTTCAGGGGATTTGCTATGGGCAATCGGGTTGCCGAACACGCAGTAGCGGTCCATCTGGTTATCTTCCTCCGCCGCTCATATCGGCTTGCAGTTTGTCTTCTCGCGTGAATTTGAAGGTGGTGATGATCACCCACAAATCATCCTTGTCGCTCGACAGCATGTTCGGCGGGAATTTGCCGAACGGCGCCGAGCGCCGCACGATGCGCATCGCCGCCTCGTCCAGCGCCGGGTTGCCGGAGCTGCGTTCGACCTTGATGCCGCCTTCTTTTTCGTAGATGGTGCCGTCCTGGAACACCGGGATGGACAGCATCAGCTGGCCATACAGCTTGCGCCCGTTCACGTTCGGGAAGTTCAGCGTGCCGAAATCCTCGATGCGCTTCTGCATGGTTTTGTAGTAGGTCGCATAACCCGCCTCGCGCGTGCTGGGCGTGATCATGGTTTTCTTCGGACGCTTGTTCTGGTCCTCGATGGTTTCGCTGATTTCCGCCACCCGTCGGGCGATGGCCTTGCTCGATTCCAGCAGGTCGGCACCGGTCGGCGTCGGATCGGGTTTGGCCTTTTCCGTGATCGGCGGCGCCGCCACGTCGGACGACGAATGCACCTGCGTCAGTAGGTTTTTCTGGCGCTCTTCCAGTTCCGCGATGCGGCGCTTGTTGGCTTTGACGCTGTCGCCCATCTCGGTCTTGCGCATGTCCGGCATCGGCGACCTGGAGCGCCCCTGGTCCACCGTGCCGCCGCCGTCGAGATTGGCCTGGGCCACGGCGTCGGCCTTCAGCGGCGCCTTGTTGTGCTTGGCGTTGACGAGAATGACTTCCAGCCCCGGATCGGTGGCCTGCACCGGCGCCGGCGTGGGCGCCACAAAGCGCATCGCCAGCAAAGCACCATGCGCCATCAGCGAGATGGCGAGGGCGGTGTAGAGCAAGCGATTTTCTCTGAAAGACATGAGTCAGATTCTACACGTCATTCCGCCGCTGGTTGCTCGGCGGCGGCCTCCACCACCACTTCCGGTGCATCGACCGCTTCTTCCGGCGCATCGTCGACGTCGTCCTCGAAGTCGACATCGGTGGCAACCACGTCGGTCGGGATTTCCAGGATGCGCGCTTCCACCGTCAGATCGACTTCATCCCAGCGCAGGATGTCCAGCTTGACCTGCGCGCCGCGCGCCACCGACGGCATGCCCGGCAGGCGGATGATCAGCGGAATATCGGTCAGGCGCAGCACCTCGTCCTTGAGCACCACGGCTTCCACCTGGCGCGCGTTTTCCTGGCCCAGCCAGCGCAGGCACCAGTAGCGTTCCATATTGGCCTGGTGATCGGCATAAGCGCCATAGGCGGCGTCAAACTGCGACACAATCGCGAACAGCTCGGCATCCTTGTGCTTGAAGTGCGCGACCAGCGGCGCCATCACGCCCTTGTTGGCGCAGGCCAGAATCTGCCACTGGTTGACCAGGTCGGTATAGCGGCGCAGCGGCGAGGTGCTCCAGGCGTACTGGTCCACGCCCAGGCCTTCGTGCGGCGCGGCGTGGGTCAGCATGCGCACTTGCATCTTGGCGTTCCAGCCGCCGACGCCGCGGCCCTGGCTGCGGTAGATGCCGGGCACGCCGCTGTCATGCATCAGCTTGCCCCAGGTGCTGTTGGCGAAGATCATCAGCTCGGCCACGATCTTGTCCAGCGGCGCGCCGCGCTTGCGGCGGGTGACGGTGACCACATCGTCTTCCACGTAGAAGTTGTAGTCGACGCGGTTGTTCTGCTCCGGCTTGAGGCCAAAGCCCTCGCGCTTGACCATGCGCGCCGCCTCCAGCACCTGCGCCCATTTCCAGATCAGGCACAGGTCGTCCTTGTGCGGATAGTCGCCGGCGCCGCTGGCCAGGGTTTCCTCGTTGACCAGATCGTCCAGATCGTTGTGACGCAGATTGTGCGCGATCGGCACCATCTCGGCCCGGGTTTCGGTGGACAGCACCGACCAGTCGGTCGGGTTCAGGGTGGCGTACAGCGACAGCGCCGGGCAGGTCTTGCCCTCGGCCAGGGTGAAGGCGTCAACAATGGCGTCCGGCAGCATGGTGATCTTATCGCCTGGCATGTAGACGGTGGACATGCGAGTGCGCGCCATCTTGTCGACCGCGTCGTCCGGCTTGATGCCCAGGCCCGGTGCGGCAATGTGAATGCCGATCCTGACGTTGCCGTCCGCCAGTTGGGTGACCGAGAAGGCATCGTCGATCTCGGTGGTGGTGACGTCGTCGATGGAGAACGCCTTGACGTCGGCCAGCGGCAGGCCCGACGGCGTGGCCGGCACCGGCACCTCCGGGAAGCCCGCACCTTTCGGGAAGTTCTCAAACAGGAACTTGGCCATGTGCAGCGCCTTGGCCGACGGCACGCCGCCCACCGCCAGCATCAGGCGCTGCGGGTTGGTGTGCAGTTCGTTGCAGGCCGCTTCCAGCGCCTTGTATTCGATGCCGTTCTTGTCCGGCTTGAACAGCAGCTGCATGACGATGTTCTGCATGGCGGCCGGCAGCTTGTTGGCCTTCAGCTCTTCCACATAGGCGGCTTGCACCAGCGCCTGCTGTTTCTTTTTCTCGATGCCGGCCAGCGCCGCGCGCAGCGACTGCTCCGGCGCGGCCTTGTAGCGGCCACGGCCTTTTTTATAGAAGTAGATTGGCGACGAATGCAGGCTGAGGATCAGGCCGGCCGCTTCCGCGGGTTGCGGCGCGTGGCCGAAATACTCGGCACCCAGCTCGGCAAAGCCGAACTCCTCCTCGCCGGCGACTTCCCACAGGAATTCCAGGTCGATCTCGGCGCAGATGGCCTTGGCCTGCTCCATCAGCTCGGCCGGCGACGGCTTCTCGAACTGCAGCAGCACGTCCTTGGCCTTGACCTTGGTGCGCTTGCCGCTGGCCATCTCGACTTGATAGGCCTCGCCGGCTTGCGTCATCACGGTGCCGACCTTGAAATCGCCGGACTCTTCAAAAAATACATTCATCGTTTGTTTTTACTCGTTTTAATCAGTTCCAGGACAGAAGGCAGAAACACTTCCGTCACCAGCAGGGTACCTTGGCGGCGCTGATACAGGCAGCGCCGTGCATATAATATGTGCGCATCGAGGGCAGCCGGCGCCAGTGCGGCGCGCGCACGCTGCGCCAGAGGATGCCCTTCCCGCAATCTTGCAAATTCCAACACGCCACGCCGCACCAGCGGATCGCCAAACAGCGTGGTGCCCAGCGAGCGTTCGCCCAGCGCGCTGAACAGCGGCCAGTCGGCCGCCGTGGCCGACATCGGCACCACCGTGTGCGCGAACACCGCAGGCGTATTATCACACCTCAGCAGCACTTCCCTTTCCCACACGCGGCCGGGCCGGTGCATGCCGATGGCCACCGCCTCGTCGCTCAGGCAGCGCTCCACGCGCTGGTGCAGGCATTGCACGCGGAAGCTGTCGCTGTGCGCCTTCAGGCGCGCGGTCAGCGAACCGCCTGCCGTCAGCCACGGCACGTAGCCCGCCGGCGCGTTCAGCGCCAGCACGTGCGGCTGCCATTGCGCCTGCCGCAGCGAGGCGCCGCGCGGCGGCGCGCTCAAGCCCGTGCCCCGACGCCGCAAAAGCCCAGCACCTCATCCAGATACTGCGGGAATTCCGAGATCGCATGATCGCTGCCGTCGATGATGTGCTGGCGCGCGCCCTGGTAGTGGGCCACCATGTCGCGGTAATCCAGCACTTCGTCGCCGGTGGCGGCGATCAGGAAATAACGTTCCGGCTTGCTAATCTTTGGCACTGCCAGCGCGCGCAGTTCGTCGATATATTCGCGCTTGAATTCAAACGGCTGGTCGGAATGGTATTGCGTGGTCACGCCAACGTGCTTGTCCAGATCCAGGCTCGGCACCACGGCCGGGTTCAGCAACACCGCGCGGCAGCCGATACGCTCGGCCAGCCAGGTGGCGTAATAGCCGCCCAGCGAGGAGCCGATGACGCTCAGTTCTTCGGCCGGGATGCCTGCTATCAGGGACTGCGCCAGTTCCATCGCCAGCCTGGGCGACGCCGGCAGCTGCGGCGAGATCACTTGGTCGGCCAGGCCCAGCGCCGCCATGCGCGCGCCGACCAGGCGGGCTTTCATGGATTGCGGCGAGGAGCGGAAGCCGTGCAGGTACAAAATCATGACGCCAGCGCCTTCAGGATCTTGTCGTGGATGCCGCCAAAGCCGCCGTTGCTCATCACAATAATATGGTCGCCCGGCTGCGCGGCCTTGGCGATGGCGGCCACCAGGGCGTCGATGTCTTCGTAGGCGCTGGCGAGATCGCCCAGCGGCGACAGCGCCGCGCCCACGCTCCAGCCCAGCGATTTTTCCACGCCGTAGCCGAATACCAGGTCGGCATCGTGCAGGCTGCCCGGCAGCGCATCTTTCATCGCGCCCAGCTTCATGGTGTTGGAGCGCGGCTCCAGCACGGCCAGGATGCGGGTGTCTTTGCCGACCTTCTGGCGCAGGCCGCCAACAGTGGTTTCAATGGCGGTTGGATGGTGGGCAAAGTCGTCGTACACCGTGATGTTGTTGACCACGCCGCGCACTTCCATGCGGCGCTTCACGCTTTCAAACGTGGCCAGCGACCTGGCCGCCTGCGCGACCGGCACGCCGACATGGCGGGCGGCGGCAATCGCGGCCAGCGCGTTGGCGCGGTTGTGCTTGCCGGTCAGTTGCCAGTCGACGCGGCCAGCCACTTCGCCGTTGAAAGTGACGTCGAACGTGCCGTCATCGTGCTCGTTCAGCGCCCAATCCGTGCCGTCGTTGCGGCCAAAGCTTTCTTTCTCGCTCCAGCAGCCGCGCTTGAGCACGCGCTGCAGGGATGCCTCATCGCCGTTATAGATGACCCGGCCAATGCCCGGCACGGTGCGTACCAGGTGGTGAAACTGAGTTTCGATCGCGCCCAGATCGGGGAAGATGTCGGCGTGATCGTATTCCAGATTGTTCAGGATGGCGGTCTTGGCATGGTAGTGCACGAACTTGCTGCGCTTGTCGAAGAAGGCGGTGTCGTACTCGTCCGCTTCGATCACGAAGAAGATCGAGTCCTTATCGCCCTGCATCCGCGCCGAAACGCCGAAGTTCATCGGCACGCCGCCGATCAGGAAGCCGGGCGCGTAGCCGGCGTCTTCCAGGATCCAGGTCAGCATGGCCGAGGTGGTGGTCTTGCCGTGCGTGCCGGCCACGGCCAGCACCCACTTGTCTCTTAATATATGGTCGCCGATCCACTGCGGGCCGGACACATACGGCAGGCCGCGGTTCATGATTTCCTCGATCAGCGGATTGCCACGCGTGACCACGTTGCCGATCACGTACAGATCCGGATTGAGCGCGGTCTGCTCCGGGCCGAAGCCGGTGATCAGTTCGATGCCCTGGGCTTCCAGCTGGGTGCTCATCGGTGGATAGACGTTGGCGTCGCAGCCGGTGACGCGGTGGCCCGCTTCTTTGGCCAGCACGGCCAGGCCGCCCATGAAGGTGCCGCAAATACCGAGGATGTGAATGTGCATAGTAATCAAGACGACGTGTGAATACGGGATTTTACCCGACGCCGCCGCGCTTTTCGCGGTTCAGAGTATTATCTCGTCCATGACTGCCAATGTGAACGAAGAACTCCAACTCCTGCGTGCCGAGATCGCGGCGGCCGCCGCGCGCCTGATCGCAGAGGATGGCGCCGACTACAACACGGCCAAACGCAAGGCAGCCCGGCAAATCCTCGGGGATACCCAGCCGCCGCTCAACCTGCTGCCCGACAATGCGCAGATCGAGGCGGAAGTCCGCATCTACCAGTCGCTATTCCACGCCGACACCCAGCCCGCCCGCCTGTTTCGCCTGCGCACGCTGGCGGTGGACATCATGGAAGGCCTGGAGCGCTTTCAGCCTTATTTAACCGGCGCCGTATTAAATGGCACGGCCGGCCCGCACGACGATATCCACCTGCAACTGTTTGCCGACAGCGCCAAGGAAGTGGAAATCTTCCTGCTCAACCGGAATTTGCAAATCGACATCTCGGAAACGCCGCATTTCAAGGGGCCGCGCTATGGCATGGTCGAGACGGTCAGCTTCATGTGGCACAAGGAAGGCGTGCACGCCGCTTTATATGAGCTGGACGATTTGCGCGGCGCCGTGAAAACCCGCGGCGACGGCAAATTGGCCCGGGCCGATATTGCCGCCGTGCGCGCCCTATTAGTTAACAGTACTCATCCACCTACACCATGAATAAAAAACACCTGGCGGCCTACGCCATTGTCGCTGTGCTCTTTGCCGCTTCCGGCGCCTATGTCGGCATGAACAAGAACAATCCGGCGCCGCCGCTGACCGCCGTGCCGCCGCCGGGCGTCACCGAGCCGGTGGCCGCGCTATATAAACAGACGCTGCCGGACGCCAAAGGCGTCGCCACCCCGCTGGCCCAATACAAGGGCAAGGCCATGCTGGTGAATTTCTGGGCGCCCTGGTGCGGCCCCTGCGTGCAGGAGATGCCGGAACTGTCGGCCCTGGCCAGCGGAGAAGAAGGCAAGAAGCTGCAAGTTATCGGCATTGGTATTGATTCGCCGACAAATATCGCGGAATTTAACGACAAATACAAGATTACCTACCCGGTGCTGGTGGCCGGCATGAGCGGCACCGAGCTGTCGCGCCAGTTCGGCAACGCCCAGGGCGGCCTGCCCTTCACAGTCCTGATCGGCGCCGATGGCCAGGTCAAGAAGACCTACCTTGGCCGGCTGAAATTCGACGAGTTGCGCAAAGATTTGGCTACTCTCTAAAGAAATTCATAAGTTTTTTTCTCTTGCCAAATGTCTGCAGTTGGCGTCAAAATGCGGATCTTTCGCGGAGAAGGCTCAAGAATCATGGCAAAAAACCTCCTACTGCTCAACGGACCCAACCTCAATTTGCTGGGTACGCGCGAGCCTGAGGTCTACGGCGCAAGCACTTTGGCCGACATCGAACACGCTGCCCAGGCACAGGCCCAGGCAGCGGGTGCGAGCTTGTCTTGCTTCCAGAGCAATCACGAAGGTGCGCTGATCGACCGCATCCATGCCGCCAAAGCGGAAGGCGTGGACGCCATCGTCATCAATCCGGGCGGCCTGACCCACACCAGCGTGGCCTTGCGCGACGCCCTGGCAGGGGTGGCCATCCCGTTTGTGGAAGTGCATATTTCGAATATTTACCAGCGCGAGTCGTTTCGCCACCACTCATTCCTTAGCGCGATTGCAATAGGAACCATCTGCGGACTGGGTATCGAAGGATATCGGTTTGCCATCGACTTCGCCCTTAAAAAGCGATAACCTACGCGATCTGCGCGCATTTTTATACACATAAGACATTCCTGGGGGTTACATGGATCTACGCAAGCTGAAGACCTTGATTGATTTGGTCGCAGAATCGGACATCGCCGAGCTCGAAGTGACCGAAGGCGAGAGCAAAGTTCGCATCGTCAAGTCGTCCGCCATCGCGCAAAACCAGATGGTGATGATGCAGCCGCAGGCCATCCCGCAATACCACGCCGCTCCGACCGCCGCTGCACCAGCCGCCGCGCCAGCGGCCGCCGCCGCTGCACCTGCGGCCGCGGCCGCCGAGCCTACCGGCCACGTGGTCAAGTCGCCAATGGTTGGCACCTTCTACCGCTCGTCGGCGCCAGGCGCGGCAGCATTTGTGGAAGTCGGCCAGACCGTGAAAGAAGGCGACACCCTGTGCATCATCGAAGCGATGAAGCTGCTGAACGAAATCGACGCCGACAAGGCCGGCACCATCACCCAGATCCTGGTCGAGAACGGCCAGCCGGTCGAGTACGGACAACCGCTGTTTGTGATCGGCTAAGAACGGCCAGCGCCCTGCCCCGGCGGCACGGGCGCGCCGTCCTGGTCCGCAATCCCTCCTCACCTGACGCAGCCAATCGGCGCTCACAGACATAGCGAACCTATCATGTTTGAAAAAATCCTTATTGCCAACCGTGGCGAAATCGCCCTCCGTATTCAGCGCGCCTGCCGCGAACTGGGCATCAAGACGGTCGTAGTCCACTCGGAAGCAGACAAAGACGCCAAATACGTGAAGTTGGCAGATGAATCGGTGTGCATCGGCCCGGCGCCGTCGTCGCTGAGCTACCTGAACATGCCAGCCATCATCAGCGCGGCCGAAGTCACCGACGCGGAAGCGATCCACCCAGGCTACGGCTTCCTGTCGGAAAACGCCGACTTTGCCGAGCGCGTGGAAAAGTCCGGCTTCGTCTTCATCGGCCCGCGCTCGGAATCGATCCGCCTGATGGGCGACAAGGTCACCGCCAAGCAAGCCATGATCAAGGCCGGCGTGCCGTGCGTGCCGGGCTCGGAAGGCGCGTTGCCAGACGATCCGAAAGCCATCGTGCAGATCGCCCGCAAGGTCGGCTACCCGGTCATCATTAAAGCCGCCGGCGGCGGCGGCGGTCGCGGCATGCGCGTGGTGCATACCGAGGCAGCACTGATCAACGCGGTGCAGATGACCAAGTCGGAAGCCGGCGCCGCGTTCGGCAATCCGGAAGTGTATATGGAGAAGTTCCTGGAAAACCCGCGCCACGTGGAAATCCAGGTGCTGGCCGACGAGCACAAGAACGCCGTCTGGCTGGGCGAACGCGACTGCTCGATGCAGCGCCGCCACCAGAAGGTGATCGAGGAAGCGCCGGCGCCCGGCATTCCGCGCAAGCTGATCGAAAAGGTCGGCGAGCGCTGCGCCGAGGCTTGCCGCAAGATCGGCTACCGTGGCGCCGGCACCTTTGAATTCCTGTATGAGAACGGCGAGTTCTACTTCATTGAAATGAACACCCGCGTGCAGGTGGAACACCCGGTCACCGAAATGATCACCGGCATCGACATCGTGCAGGAGCAGATCCGCATCGCCGCCGGCGAGAAGCTGCGCTTCCGCCAGCGCGACGTCATGCTGTCCGGCCACGCCATCGAGTGCCGCATCAATGCGGAAGATCCGTTCAAGTTCACGCCGTCGCCAGGCCGCATCACCTCCTGGCACGTGCCGGGCGGTCCGGGCGTGCGCGTCGACTCGCACTCGTATGCGGGTTATTATGTGCCACCGCACTATGATTCGATGATCGGCAAGGTCATTTCCTACGGCGCCACCCGCGAGCAGGCGATCCGCCGCATGCAGATCGCGCTGTCGGAAATGGTGGTCGAAGGCATCCAGACCAACATCCCGCTGCACCGCGAGCTGATGGTGGACGCCCGCTTCATCGAAGGCGGCACCAATATTCACTATCTTGAGCAGAAGCTGGCCGATATGCCGGACCTGCACAAACTGAGCTTGAGCAACAAAGGGTAAGACATGAGCTGGACTGAAATCGTCATCGAAATCGCGCGTGACCACGCCGAGGCCCTCTCCGAGGCGCTGATGGATGTGGGCGCCCTGTCGGTGTCCGTGGAAGACGCGGATGAAGGCACGGACGCGGAAAAACCGCTGTTTGGCGAGCCGGGCATGGAGCCGACCGAAGCGGCCTGGGATCACAGCCGCGTGGTGGCCCTGACCGATGAAGATGACGATCAGGCCGTGATCGTGGCCGCCGCCGCCGGCCAGATCGGCCTGACCACCCTGCCGAAGTTCACCACCCGCAAGGTGGAGGAGCAGGACTGGGTGCGCCTGACGCAGTCGCAGTTCGCGCCGATTCAGATCGGCAAGAACATCTGGGTGGTGCCGTCGTGGCACGAGGCGCCAAATCCGGACGCACTGATTCTGGAACTGGACCCGGGCCTGGCCTTCGGCACCGGCAGCCATCCGACCACCCGCCTGTGCATGGAGTGGCTGGAAGCCCATCCGGCGCCGGGCAAGACCGTGCTGGACTACGGCTGCGGTTCCGGCATCCTGGCCATGGTGGCCAAGAAGCTTGGCGCCGGCGAAGTGGTGGGCGTGGACATCGACCCGCAGGCGATCGAGTCGGCGGCCGACAATGCCACCCGCAACAACTGCGAGATTGCCTACTTCCTGCCGGATACCTTTGCCGAGTCCAGGCATGCCGCGCAGCGCTTTGACATCGTGGTCGCCAATATTCTGTCCAGCCCGCTGAAGCTGATGGCGCCGATGCTGTCGGGCCGTGTGGCCGATGGCGGTTCTTTGATCCTGTCGGGCGTGCTGGCGCGCCAGGCCGAGGAAGTGGCGGCCGCTTACGCGCCGTTCATCAAGCTGGGCGTCTGGGCTGAGCAAGACGGTTGGGTGGCGCTGCATGGCCGCCTCGGTAGCGACACCATTCCGGCTGCGCGTTAAGCCCGGCAATGGCGCTCGCCACCAAATGCCCCCACTGCAACACGGTATTTCGGGTCGCTCATGACCAGTTGAAATTACGTGGGGGCATAGTGCGCTGTGGCTCCTGTAATGAAGTCTTTGACGGCAACGCGGCCCTGCTGGAGCCGCCTGCCGCCCTCCCTGCAAGCATTCCCCTCGATCAGAAAATGGCCGCGCTCGATACGCGCGCAGCCGAAGTGCTGGGCGCCGAAGCAGCGCCGCCCACGCTGGAACTCGATCTCGACGATCAGGCCGCCGCCGCTGACGCCCCCTCCGACGCCGCAGACGCAGACGCGGTGCCGCCAGCGGCCGCGCCCTCGCCGGCGCTGGCCTTCGATGACCTCCCACCGGCCGCCGAGCCATCGCCAGCGGCCGACCTTGACGGCACCTCCGTGGCCGCCGAGCCGGAACCCGCGCTGCTGCTGGACCTCGCCAACGACGCCGCGCCGGAGCTGGACATGGACGACGAGCCGATTGCCGCCGCCCCGCCGGCGCCGATCCCGCTGCCGGCCGAACCGGCCATTCTGCCCGCCAGCACCGAGGCCCTGTTCGACCTCGATCTGGACATCGAATCCGAGCCCGACCTGGAAGCCAGCAGCGAGCCCGACGTCAGCGCCGCGCCGCTGGACGAAGTCCTGAACGTCGAAAGCATGAGCGAAGACGAGCTGGAAGCCGCCCTGGAAGCCGAGCTGCAAGCGATGGAACAAACCCTGGCCGACGTCCAGCACGACGCCGACGGCCAGCCCATCGCTGAAGACGCCTACGCCGACATGGCCGGCGGCCGGGTCGAACCCACCTGGGGCGAGCCGTCGCTGGACGACGAACCGCAAGCCGGCGCCGGCCCGGGCCTGAACACCGCCCTGGCCGCCGCCGCCGATGCCGTCTTCGCCGCCGAGGCGGAAGACGCCGCGGCAACCGGCGCCGCCGATGACGACAGCCAGCGCCCCGCTCCGGCACCAGCGCGCCCGCTGCGCGACGACGAACTCGATGAAGTCGACGAAGAAGCCCTGGTCCAGCTCTCCAGCAACGGCCTGGCCGAAGCGCAGGCCGCGCGCGGCCACGCCTACCTGCACGCGCACAGCATGGACGACCTGGCGCCGGCCAACGAAGAACAAGCCGCGCCGGAAGAACCGGGCTTCGTCAAACGCGACCGCCAGCGCCAGAAATTCGGCCAGGCCGCCACCATCGCCATGAGCCTCGGCTCGGTGCTGCTGGTGGCCGCCCTGCTGGCGCAAGCGGTGACCACCTTCCGCAACAGCATCGCCGCCACCGTGCCGGCGCTGAAGCCGGCCCTGAGCGCCGCCTGCCAGTCGCTGGGCTGCAAAATCGAACTGCCGACGCAGATCGACGACCTCACCATCGAACAGGGCGAACTGCAAACCCTGAGCGACACCACCTTCTCCTTCACCACCCTGCTGCGCAACCAGAGCGCCACCGCGCAGGCCTGGCCATCGATCGAGCTGGTGCTGGACGACGCCAACGACAAGCGCATCCTGCGCCGCGTGTTCACCCCGCGCGACTATCTCGGCGCCGACGTCGCGATCGACAAAGGATTTGCCCCGCACACCGAACAAGCCGTTAAACTGTACTTCGAGCTTCACGATCTGAAAGCATCCGGCTATCACATCGCAGTCTTCTACCCATAAAGAACTATCATGACCCAGACCTCCCTGATTTGCGGTTCGATCGCGATCGACACCATCCTGCAATTCCCCAACCGTTTCGACAGCATCCTGCTGCCCGACCAGCTGCACAAGGTGAACGTGTCCTTCCTGGCGCCGACCATGCGCACGGAATTCGGCGGCTGCGCGCCGAATATCGCCTACAACCTGCTGCTGCTGGGCGGTTCGCCGCGCATCGTCGGCGTGATGGGCCAGGATAACGCCGCCTACATGGCGCGCTTCCGCAAACTGGGCCTGGCCACCGACAACATCCTGATCAAGGAAGACGCCTACAACGCCCAGTGCTTCGTCACCGCCGACCAGGACAACAATCAGATCAACGCCTTCCACCCGGGCGCCATGTCGTACGCGCACGAGAACGAGATCGCCAAGGCCGGTCCCGCGCGCATCGCCATCATCTCGCCGGACGGCCACCTGGGCATGAAGAAGCACGCCGCCGACCTGGCCAGCCTGCAGATCCCGTTCATCTTCGACCCGGGCCAGCAACTGCCGATGTTCAACGGCGAGGAACTGATCGAGTTCATCGACCAAGCCACCTACGTCACCACCAACGATTACGAAATCGAACTGCTGATCGAGCGTACCGGCCTGTCGCTGGAGGCGATTGCCGGCCGCGTGGAAGCGCTGATCGTCACCCGTGGCGAGCAGGGTTCGGAGATTTACACCAAGGGTCAGCGCATCGACATCCCGGCGGTGCCGGTGGCGGCGGCGCTGGACCCGACCGGCTGCGGCGACGCCTATCGCGCCGGCCTGCTGTTCGGTATCACCAACGGCTGGAACTGGGAAACCACCGGCCGCCTGGCCAGTCTGCTGGGCGCGATCAAGATTGCCCACAAGGGTGCGCAGAACCACCACTTCACCGCCGCCGGCATTGCGGACCAGTTTGAAGCAGCCTTCGGCTACCGCTTCTGAAAATGAAAAAGCCCCTTGCGGGGCTTTTTTATCGGCCGGCGAAGGCCATGCCTAACAACAGCTGCGCTATCTGCAGCAGGATCAGCGCCACCAGCAGCGACAGATCCAGATTCCCCACCAGCGGCACCACGCGGCGGATCGGCCGCAGCAGCGGCTCGTTCAGCGCCCGCACGAAGGGCGCCAGCGGCGCATGCGGATTCACCCAGCTGAAGATCGCCTCGATCACCAGCAAGGCCATGAAGCCGTACAGGATCCACTCCAGGAAGCGCTGGAACGCCATCAGCGCCACCGCCGGCCACGGCCAGCCGGCAAAGAACAGGATCGAGGTGGCTGCCAGCACGATCAGGAAGGCGCCGATCAAACTGGCCCAGTCATAACCGCCCACGCCCGGCACGATCCGGCGCAAGGGCCGCACCAGCCAGTCCGACAATTGGAAAGTGAACTGCGCCACCGACGACGGCGGCCGCACGCGGATCGCCTGCATCCAGAAACGCAGCAGCAAGGCGCTGCCCAACAAGACGGCGATGGCGTCGACTATCAACTTAAGAATACTGAGCACGAATTCCCTCCAATAAAAAAGCCGCTGTGTGATTGTCTCACACAGCGGCCATTGCCTCAGCAGGCTTTTAAGCGTTTAAGGCTTAGGAAGGACGGGTGCTGGTTGGGAACGGCCATGCGGCAGCCGGCGCCAGTACGGTTTTTGCTGCTGGCGCGGCGGCTGGCGCGGCCGGCGCTGCAGGAGCGGCGGCGGCTGGAGCTGCTGGCTTAGCGGCTTCCTTCTTCGGAGCTGCTTTTTTAGGAGCGGCTTTTTTCGCTGCTGGCTTGGCGGCTGGCTTGGCGGCTGGCGCGGCTGCTGGCGCGGCGGCGGCTACCGGTGCTGCTGCTGGAGCGGCCGCTGGCTTGGCGGCTGGCTTAGCGGCTTTTTTTGCTGCTGGCTTTTTTGCGGCTGGTTTAGCAGCTGCCTTTGGCGCAGCTGCTTTAACCGGCTTTTTTGCTGCTGGCTTAGCCGCTACCTTTGCAGCCGGTTTGGCTGCCGTTTTCGCTGCTGGTTTCTTGGCAGCTGCTTTCTTGGCGGCTGGCTTGGCTGCAGCTTTCTTGGCTGCTGGCTTGGCGGCGGTTTTCTTGGCAGCTGGTTTGGCGGCTGCTTTAGGAGCGGCTTTTTTCGCTGCTGGTTTAGCAGCTACTTTTTTCGCTGCTGGCTTGGCGGCGGCTTTTTTCGCTGCTGGTTTAGCGGCTGCTTTAGGAGCGGCTTTCTTCGCTGCTGGCTTGGCGGCTACTTTTTTCGCTGCTGGTTTGGCTGCTGCTTTCGCGGTGGTTTTCTTGGCTGCTGGTTTAGCGGCGGCTTTTTTCACTGCTGGTTTAGCTGCTGCTTTGGCGACGGTCTTCTTCGCTGCTGGTTTGGCGGCTGCTTTTTTCACTGCCGGCTTAGCTGCTGGTTTAGCGGCGGCTTTCTTCGCTGCTGGTTTCGCTGCTGGCTTGGCAGCGGCTTTCTTCACTGCTGGTTTAGCGGCTGGCTTGGCAGCGGCTTTTTTCACAGCTGGTTTGGCGGCAGCTTTCGCTGCTGGTTTAGCGGCGGCTTTAGCGGCTGCTGGTTTTTTTGCTGGAGCGGCAGCTTTTTTGGCTGCTGGTTTCTTTGCGGCGGTTGCCATGTTTAGTTCTCCTTCATCGGGGATGGGAAAAATTCGTTTACAAGATTTAAACCCGTCCAACCCGGGATTGGGCCAGGCGAATTATTCATCGGCGCAAACCTTCATCCGTTTGCGCTAATGAATTCGGCACTAGCTGAACTGCTGCATCTCCTCACAAGTGCAGCGCTTCAGCCATCGATCCACCCGCCGTCCGAGGCCGGAGCGGCGTGCAGATACAAATCTTGTGGCGACGTTTTGCGGTGGTCCGGGCGTGTCCTCAGCTCCTGGAACCTGCGTCGCAGCCACGTCGCGGTTTTCGTTTTCAAACAAAAAACCGCCCGGCCTGAATCTGATCAGGCAAGACGGTTGAACAAAAACGACGTGGTCTTGTGCATATCGTGTGAATCAGTATCCCGTATCTCGGTCATCTCTGCGCGGTGCGCCTTCAAATTTTTCGCACTTTTTAAATCACGCATTTTCAAGTTCGTAAAGTACACGAAAACCTTGTCGGTGCGCAACCAGCACGATAGATATTCGCGCGCTTTTTTTACGTTCAACGCGCGCTAACTAACGTAGGCATACCGATTCGGCCTGCTCGCTTGCGTGGTCGCGCGCTCTTCACGCGCGCTCAATCGGGTTCGGGAAGTGCCACGCGCATCGCGCCGCAAAAATCGCACTTCAAAGTAAGCCTTATGCCACCTGGGTTTCTTCGACGCCGCCAAAATCCGCTCGACAATCGCGTGACCCGCTTCCGAATCCGAGAGCGCTTGCGCCTGCACTTCGCACCGCCGCTACTCGCTGTTTTTAATTCGTCGCGATTATGAGACAGAGTAAGACGAATAGCAAGCGGAATACAGCGGTGCACCGCATCGTGCCTGCGCTTTGGCGCGCG
Source organism: Duganella sp. (assembly GCF_039595735.1). Lineage (NCBI taxonomy): Bacteria > Pseudomonadati > Pseudomonadota > Betaproteobacteria > Burkholderiales > Oxalobacteraceae > Duganella > Duganella sp. Next base: position 561,432 of record NZ_JBCNLB010000001.1, on the reverse strand, counting down.
TGATCGAACGCGATCGCGAGCCTGAGCGATGGTGTAAATCGACGTTAAGGCATGCCGCGACAGGCGGCGTTTGAAATGGGGATGGTCTTACTCGGCGTCTTCCAGTTTGCGGCGGACCACCCACTCGTTCATGTCGGCGGCCATGCGCTCGGCGTTGGTCCAATCGGCCATCAATTCGCCAACCAGCTCTTCGCGCATGCGGTCGATGGCATCCGCCATCTCGCGCCCCAACTCCGTCACCTCCGCTTCGCGCACACGCTTGTCGCCCGTAGCAGAGGAAACGCGTGAGCCGTTCGGCGGCATGCAGGATGAGTCGCTGCATGCGCGGTCGGTGGTGCGGATCTGACGCTGCGCGGACTGACGCGCGAGGTATGGCATCGCTGGGGCAAAGGCGGTGAGCAAATTAGCTTATGCGGATCGCCGCCGCCGTCGCCGCGCACACCGGACGCGATGACATACAGGTGCACGCGGTGCACTGGCGCTCCGACTATGCGATGAACGCGCGGCTAGCAGAGCGCTATCGAGGGGCCGCGTATTCCTCGCCGCTGACGCACGGCTCGATACCTGTGAAGACGAGGACGACGCTCGCTGCGCGCCGGCTAACGCGCAAGCGGTCAGCCGCGTCGTTTGTTTTCGCTATTGGAATCGGAGGATGGGATTATGCTGCGCTATGAACCCGCCAGCGATCGTGCCGCGCTGCGGCCTGCCCATCATCGACATCGGCGCGCACGCCGAACTGCGCGACCATGCAGGCCATCTGCGCAGCGCCCACGGTTTCGCGGCCGGCGACATCACCCTGCTGCGCCCGACGGCGACCTCGCCACCCTCACGCACGACGAGCACAGTCCCACGCTGGCTGCTTATATTAGTAGCTCTGCCTTAGTCTTCCACGCTCCCGCTACGGCTTGGATGCAGCTGAAATTAGGGATAAGATATTAGCTATTAAGCTTCAGTACCTTCGTTTGGAGGTAATATGTTTGACTTTATGATGGCAACCACGCCGGAGATCTGCGTGGAACTGGGGCGACGTTTGCGCGCCCGGCGGCTTATGCAGGGATGGACGCAGGTCGAGCTGGCTGACCGTGCCGGGCTGTCTAGCGGCACGGTCAAGAACCTGGAGAACCGCGGCCAGGCCTCGCTGGAATCCTTTGTTCAGATCGTCGCCTCGCTAGGCCTGGCCGACGATCTTGGTGAGCTATTCCGCCTCAAGGTCGTTTCCATCGCCACGATGGAAAAGGCCGCGCGCGCCGACCGGCAACGCGCACCACGCCGGACAGTCAAATGAAACTCCTGAGCGTGATCTTCAACGGTTGGGGCGAACGATGGCCGCTGGGCACGCTGGCAGACAATGGTAAAGACCTTCTGTTCGAGTATGCACCGGAGGCGCTGCGCCGCGATCTTGAACTCTCACCCCGCCACCTGCCACTGCGCGCTGGAGCATTCAGCGGCTTCCCGCCACATCAACACCGCCTGCCCGGCCTGCTGGCCGACTCTCTGCCGGACGGCTGGGGTATATTGCTCATGGACCGGCTATTCCGCAAACAGGGGCGGCCTCAAAGCGGCATTTCGCCACTGGACCGGCTGGCCTTCATCAGTGAGCGAGGCATGGGCGCGCTCAGCTATGTGCCCCCAGATCCTATCCAACTGACGGCAGAAGATATCCAGCTACGGGATCTGGCGATGGCGGCTCAGACACTCATCCAGGGAAAAGACAGCGCCATACTGAAGCAATTGGCACGGCTCGGCGGCTCGCCGCACGGCTCTCGTCCCAAGGTCCTCGTACAGTTCGATCCTGTGAGCGGTCAAATCAGCACGTTGGATAATCCCGGCTGGGGACAACCCTGGCTGATAAAGTTCCCGGCGTCAGGCGAGCATCATGAGGTCTGCGCCATTGAGCAGGTCTACGCCGAGTTAGCCCGCTGCTGCGGGTTGGAGGCGCCTGCAACCCACCATTTCGATCTCGGTCGCGGCATGGCGGCATTTGGCTCACGGCGTTTTGACCGGGACGATGGGATGCGCGTGCCGGTACAGACACTGGCAGGCCTGCTACATGTCGACTTCCGCCTGCCGTCGCTCGACTACAGCACCTTCCTGCGCGCCACTCGCCTGCTCACCCGTGACCAGCGTCAGGTCGAAACAGCCTACCAGCGCTGCGTCTTCAATGTATTGTTCAATAATCGGGATGACCATGCCAAGAATTTCTCATACCGGATGACCAAGGACTGGCGCTGGCAACTCGCCCCATGCTACGACCTTAGCTTCAGCCATGGCCCTGGCGGCGCACACCAGATGTCAGTCATGGGGGAAAGCCGGGCGCCTGGCCTGAATGAGCTGTTACGGCTCGCCAGCGATGGCGGCGTGCCCACCAGTTGGGCGCGGGATATTATCGATAGCATGGCCACGCGAGCTAGCCGGTTTGCCCAGCTGGCTCGCGATGCACCCATCCGCAGCGCGACGGTCAGGTCCATCAATAAAGCCATCCTCGCCAGCCGCGCGCGGCTGAAATGAAAAAAAACCATGTGGCCGCTATGGCACACATGGTTTTTTGAAGAGCGATGGGAGGATTAGTCCCAGTTCAGCGCGCCGCCGGTCTGGTATTCGATGACGCGGGTCTCGAAGAAGTTGCGCTCTTTCTTCAGGTCGATCATCTCGCTCATCCATGGGAACGGGTTCTCTTCCTGCTCGAACAGCGCTTCCAGGCCGATCTGGGTGGCGCGGCGGTTGGCGATGAAGCGCAGGTAGCCCTTGAACATGGTGGCGTTCAGGCCCAGCACGCCGCGCGGCATGGTGTCTTCGGCGTAGGCGTACTCCAGTTCCACCGCTTTCAGGAACAGCTGCTTGATCTCTTCCTTGAAGGCCGGGGTCCACAGCAGCGGGTTTTCCATCTTGATGGTGTTGATCAGGTCGATGCCGAAGTTGCAGTGCATCGATTCGTCACGCAGGATGTACTGGTACTGCTCGGCGGCGCCCATCATCTTGTTCTGGCGGCCCAGCGCCAGGATCTGGGTGAAGCCGACATAGAAGAACAGGCCTTCCATCAGGCAGGCAAACACGATCAGCGATTTGAGCAGTTTCTGGTCCTGCTCGACAGTGCCGGTGGTGAACGCCGGGTCGGTCAGGGTGTTGATGAACGGAATCAGGAACTCGTCCTTGTCACGGATCGACTTGATCTCGTTGTAGGCGTTGAAGATTTCCTGCTCGTCCAGGCCCAGCGACTCGACGATGTACTGGTAGGCGTGGGTGTGGATCGCCTCTTCAAACGCTTGGCGCAGCAGGTACTGGCGGCACTCCGGCGCGGTGATGTGGCGGTAGGTGCCCAGCACGATGTTGTTGGCGGCCAGCGAGTCGGCGGTGACGAAGAAGCCGAGGTTGCGCTTGACCAGACGGCGCTCGTCTTCGGTCAGGCCGTTCGGGTTCTTCCACAGCTCGATATCGCGCTGCATGTTCACTTCCTGCGGCATCCAGTGGTTGGCGCAGCCGGCCAGGTATTTGTCCCAGGCCCACTTGTACTTGAACGGCACCAGCTGGTTGACGTCGGTTTTGCCGTTGATGATGCGTTTGTCGTCCGCGTTCACGCGCAGCGCGACTTGCTCGGCGCTGCCCTCGGAGGCGGCCAGCGCAGCTTGATTGACTACTTGTTTGGCCGGTGCGGCCTCGTCGTCCCAGGACAGCGACATAATGAGTTCCTTCTGAATTCTATCTATATTAGTACCAATGTCGTCCCGGCGCACGCCGGGACCCATGCTGACTCAGTATGGATTCCGCCGTGCGCCGGAATGACGGCTCTTACTGGCAGGCTTCGCATTCCTCGAAACCGTCGTCGCCCGGACGCAGGTAGCAGGCGGCGCCTTCTTCCACAGCGGCGGCGGCCACCGGCGCTGGCGCCGGCGCGGCGTTGGCCGCAGCCAGGCCGCCGTCCACCGGCACGGCGTTCAGGGCGCCGGTCTTGGTGGTGGATTTCTCCATGTGGGTGGCGGCGATGGTACGCAGGTAGTAGGTGGTTTTCAGGCCACGCAGCCATGCCAGCTTGTAGGTTTCGTCCAGCTTCTTGCCCGAGGCGCCAGCCATGTAAATGTTCAGCGACTGCGCCTGGTCGATCCACTTCTGGCGGCGCGAGGCGGCTTCCACCAGCCAGCTTGGCGACACTTCAAACGCGGTTGCATAAATGTCACGCAGGTCTTGCGGGATGCGGTCGATCTTGGCCAGCGAACCGTCGAAGTACTTCAGGTCGGCAATCATGACCTCGTCCCACAGGTCGCGCGCCTTCAGGTCGCGCACCAGGTAGGCGTTGATCTCGGTGAACTCGCCCGACAGATTGGACTTCACGTACAGGTTCTGGAAGGTCGGTTCGATGCAAGCCGAGACGCCGATAATGTTCGAGATGGTCGCGGTCGGTGCGATCGCCACGCAGTTCGAGTTACGCATGCCGAACTTGGCGATGCGCTCGCGCACCGGGGTCCAGTCCATCGAGGACGACAGGTCCTGCTCCAGGTAGCCGCCGCGCTCTTCGGCCAGCAGCTTGATCGAGTCCTGTGGCAGGATGCCGCGATCCCACAGCGAACCTTTGTACGAAGCGTAGTGGCCGCGTTCTTCGGCCAGCTCGGTCGAGGCCAGGTAGGCGTAGTAGCAGACCGCTTCCATCGAGGTGTCGGCAAACTGCACCGATTCCATCGACGAGAACGGCACGCGCATCATGTGCAGGCAGTCCTGGAAGCCCATCACGCCCAAGCCCACCGGACGGTGACGCATATTGGCGTTACGCGCCTTGTCGACCGCGTAGTAGTTAATGTCGATCACGTTGTCCAGCATGCGCATCGCGGTGCGGATGGTTTTCTGCAGCTTGACGTGATCCAGCTTGCCCTCTTTCATGTGGGCCGGCAGGTTGACCGAACCCAGGTTGCAGACGGCGATTTCGTCCGGACCGGTGTTCAGGGTGATCTCGGTGCACAGGTTGGAGCTGTGGACCATGCCCACGTGCTGCTGCGGCGAACGGATGTTGCATGGGTCCTTGAAGGTGATCCATGGGTGGCCGGTTTCAAACAGCATCGACAGCATCTTGCGCCACAGGTCCAGCGCCTGGATTTTCTTGAACACGCGGATTTCGCCGGCGGCGGCCTTGGCTTCGTAGCCCAGGTAGGCTTTTTCGAAGGCCTTGCCGACCAGGTCGTGCAGGTCCGGGGTGTCCGATGGCGAGAACAGGGTCCACTCGCCTTTTTCCATCACGCGCTTCATGAACAGGTCCGGAATCCAGTTGGCGGTGTTCATGTCGTGGGTGCGGCGGCGGTCGTCGCCGGTGTTCTTGCGCAGGTCGAGGAATTCCTCGATGTCCATGTGCCAGGTTTCCAGGTAGGCGCACACCGCGCCCTTGCGCTTGCCGCCCTGGTTGACCGCCACGGCGGTGTCGTTGACCACTTTCAGGAACGGCACCACGCCTTGCGATTTGCCGTTGGTGCCCTTGATGTGGGCGCCCAGCGCGCGCACCGGGGTCCAGTCGTTACCCAGGCCGCCGGCGAATTTGGCCAGCAGGGCGTTTTCCTTGATGGCGTCGTAGATGCCTTCCAGGTCGTCCGACACGGTGGTCAGGTAGCACGACGACAGCTGCGAACGCAGGGTGCCCGAGTTGAACAGGGTCGGGGTCGACGACATGAAGTCGAAGGTCGACAGCAGGTTGTAGAACTCGATGGCGCGCGCTTCGCGGTCGGTTTCGTTCAGGGCCAGGCCCATGGCGACGCGCATGTAGAAGGCCTGCGGCATTTCAATGCGCACATCGCGCACGTGCAGGAAGTAGCGGTCGTACAGGGTTTGCAGGCCGATGTAGCCGAACTGCAGGTCGCGGTCGGCGACGATGGCTTTGGCCAGGCGGGCCAGGTCGAACTCGCCCAGCTTGGTGTCCAGCAGCTCGGCGGCGATGCCCTTGGCGATGTATTGCGGGAAGTAGGTCACGTATTCGGCGGCGGCCGCAGCTTGCGCCACTTCCTTGCCGAACACTTCCTTGCGGATGGTGTGCAGCAGGATGCGGGCGGTCACCTGCGAGTAAGCCGGGTCCTTCTCCATCAGCGCGCGGGCAGCCAGGATGGCGGACTTGTGCAGTTCTTCGACCGGCACGCCGTCGTACAGGTTTTTCAGGGTTTCCGCGACGATGGCGTCAGCGTCCACGTGTTTTTCCAGGCCCTGGCAGGCGGCGCCGATCAGGCTGGTCACGCGGTTCAGTTCCAGCGGCTTGCGCTCGCCGTTTTCCAGCACGTGGATTTGCGGTGCAGCAATGGTGGTGGCGCCGGCGGCTTCCTTGGCCAGACGGCGTTCTTCCATTTGCTTGGCGCGGTACAGCACGTAGGCGCGGGCCACATCGTGTTCGCCCGAGCGCATCAGCGCCAGTTCCACCTGGTCTTGCACGTCTTCGATGTGGAAGGTGCCGCCCGATGGCTGGCGGCGCACCAGCGCAGCCACCACGCTGCTGGTCAGCTGTTCCACCAGTTCGCGGATGCGGGCCGAGGCCGCACCCTGGCCGCCGTTGACGGCCAGGAAGGCCTTGGTCATGGCGACTGCAATTTTCGACGGTTCAAACGCGACAACCGCGCCGTTACGGCGAATGATGCGGTAGTCACCGAGATCGCTTGCTGCCGTTGCCGGGCTGCTGGCGGTACTCGCAGCGGCGGCTGGTACCAGCGCTGGATTGATGGTGATGTCTTGAGTAGATTGCATTTAAGCTCCCCGGATAACAACGTGCAGTCATTGCTGCGCCGCATATATGTTTAATAAGAATCGATATCACGGCAACCACTATATCTAGTGGCCGGACCCGACCCGATCCACTGATTGTAGTAGCCGCAAAACACCCATGCAAGGGGAAATTTTGTCGTTTACGGCAATTTTTCTATTGACTTTGCGGAACGCCTTTTACCACGCGCAATCCCGCGATAGCGCCCACTAACGCGGGCTCAGCCAGTGCCTTTTGATTCAGCAGTTTCTGGTAATATTCCCAGTCGAAGCACGGCCCGGGATCGGTTTTCCGGCCCGGCGCAATGTGTTCGTGCCCCTGCACGTCAGTCAATGGATAGTGCTGGCGCAGCGCGATGGTCAGCGCCGCCAGCGCCGCATACTGGGCCGGCTCGAAGGCCACCAGATCGCTGCCCTCCAGCTCCACCCCGATAGCAAAATCATTACATTTCTCGCGCCCGCAAAACTGCGACACGCCGGCATGCCAGGCGCGCTCGTTGGCGGAAACGTATTGAATGACGCGGCCGTCCCGGCGGATAAAAAAGTGGCTGGAAACCTTCAGGCCACGCAGGTCGGCGAACGAGGGGTCAGCATTATAATCGATCCGGCCGGTGAACAGGTCGGACACGTGCGGGCCGCCAAACTGCCCGGCCGGCAGCGAGATATTGTGGATCACCAGCAGGGTGATGTCGTCCGGCGTGGCGCCGGGGCGGGCATCGAAGTACGGGCTGTCGTAACGCGCTGCCAGCGGCAGCCAGCCGTCAAAAGCACTCACGAATCGGGCTCCTGGATATTCAATTTCTGCATCTGGTAGCGCAGCTGGCGGAAGCTGATGCCCAGCAGCTGGGCGGCCTGGGTGCGGTTGAACTGGGTCTGCGCCAGCGCCCGCAGGATGATGTCGCGCTCCACCTGGTTCAGGTATTCGGGCAGGCTGGAGGGCAGGCTGTCCGGGTTGGGCGGCGCGATGGCCGGCGCGGCCGCCAGCGGCGCCGGCGTCGGCAGCGGCGCCGCTTCCGCCATGCGCGCGCCCTTGAGCGACAGGTCGTCGACCTGGATCACGCCATCGTTGGCAAAGGCCAGCGCACGTTCCAGGATGTTTTCCAGCTCGCGCACATTGCCGGGGAAGGCGTAGCCGCGCAGCGCCGCCAGCACGCCGGGACCGAGCACCACCTTGTGCTCGAAGGTGCCCAGCCGGTCCAGAATGGCGGCGGTCAGCAGCTCCAGATCGTCCAGCCGTTCGCGCAGCGGCGGCAGGCTCAGTTCAATCACGTTCAGGCGATAGAACAGATCCTGGCGGAAGCTGCCCTGCTCCACGCACTGCGCCAGGTTCTTGTGGGTGGCGCTGATGATGCGCACATCGACCGGCTCCTCGGCGGTGGCGCCGATCTTGCGCACCCGCCGCTCCTGGATCGCGCGCAGCAGCTTGACCTGCATGGCCAGCGGCAGGTCGGCCACTTCGTCCAGCATCAGGGTGCCGCCGTTGGCGGCCTGGAAGAAGCCTTCGCGGTCGTCGGCGGCGCCGGTGAAAGCGCCCTTGCGGTAGCCGAAGAACTCCGCTTCCATCAGCGCTTCCGGAATTGCGCCGCAGTTGACGGCGATGAAGGGCTTGCCGGCGCGCGAACTTTGGGCGTGAATCTCGCGCGCGGCCAGCTCCTTGCCGCTGCCCGATTCGCCGTGGATGGCCACCGGCGCCATCGACCGCGCCAGCCGCGCGATCTGCGCACGCAAGGCCTGGATCACCGCCGACTCGCCGCGCAGGCGGCTGACCGCCGGCGCCGCGCTGGGCGCCGGTGCTACCGGCGGCTCGGCGTTCAGGCGCAACGCCGATTGCACCATCACCCGCAACTGGTCCAGCGCCACCGGCTTGGAGATGTAATCAAAGGCGCCGGCCTTGAGCGCCACCACCGCGTTGTCGGCGCTGCCGAAGGCGGTGACCACCGCCACCGGCGTATTCTTGCAGGCGGCCGTGACTTCGCGCACCAGTTCCAGCCCCAGGCCGTCGGGCAGGCGCATGTCGGTCAGCACCAGCTGGTATTCGGTGCCGGTCAGCAGCGTGCGCGCCTCGGCCAGCGTGGCGGCGCTGTCGACGTCCAGGCCCATTTTCAGCAGGGTCAGTTCCAGCAGTTCGCGCAGGTCGGCTTCGTCGTCGACCACCAGGACGCGCGGGGTGCGTTGGGAACCTTTCATCAAGCAGCCTTTCCTTGCTGGGCAAAGGTGATTACAAAGCGCCCGCTCAAGGCAGGGCTGCCGTCGGCGCTGTCGCTGTTGTCAAAACGGTATTCATAGTCCAGCCGCGCCTCATTATTCAAACACAATTCGCGTGCCAGATACAGCCCCAGCCCGGTGCCCTTGCTGGAGGTGGTGTAAAACGGTTCAAACAGGTGTGCCCGCACTTCCGGCGAAATGCCGGGACCATCGTCCTGCACATGCAGTTCCAGCCGCTGCGCCTTGTTGCCCACCACGTCCAGCCGGATCGAGTCCGGGCCGCCGCTGGCATAGCGTACGGCGTTGTTCAACAGATTGAGGATCACCTCGCGCAGGTGCAGCGCATCGAAGCGCACCGTGGTGCCGGCCGCCACCGACAGCCCGAGGATCGCCGGCGCCAGATTGTGGGTTTCGATGAACTCCGCCCGCAGCTCGGCCAGGAACACGTCCAGCGCCAGCGGTTCGTGGTGCGACTGCGCCTTGCGCGACAGCTGCAGGATGTCTTCCACCATGCGGTTCACGCGGCTGACGTTGTCGCTGACGATCTTCAACAGGCGCTGGTGCACCGGATCGTGCAGGTCCTCAGCCAGCAGCGAGGTGGCGTGGCCGATGGCCGACAGCGGGTTGCGCACCTCGTGCGCGATGCTGGCGGTGAGCCGCCCCATGGACGCCAGCTTGAGCTGCTGCGCCTGATTTTCAATCCCGGTCACGTCCTGCAGGAAGATCACGCTGCGCTCGGCGCCCAGGCCGCGGGTCTCGGCGGCGGCAAAGCGCACCTTCAGATGCGCGGCCAGGTCGCGGCGCGCGCCCCAGGCGGCGGTCATGCCTTCCAGCGCGGCGTCGTTGAACGGCTTGATGGTGATGAAGGCGGTGGCGCGCGTGGCATCTTCGCGCCACGCGTGGTAAGCCTGCGCCAGCGGCGCCAGCGCCACGGCGGCCGACAGCTTGAACTTCAGTTCCGGCCCCACCAGGCCCAGCATCTGCTGCGCGGCCGGGTTGCCGGCAAACACCTGCCCGTCCGGATCGACCACCAGGATGCCGTCGCCGATATTGGCCATCACCAGCCGGTTGACCGCCTGCTGCACATTGATTTCCACGCCGCGCTGGATGGCCAGTTCCTCCTGCCCGATCAACTTGGCGGCCATGCGGTTCACCACCAGCACGGCGGCCAGGAAGGCAGCGCCGTACAAGCCGGCCTGCATCACATCGCGGTCGCTCTCGGTGAGGAAGATTTGCCAAGTGGTGTCGCCCAGCAGGAACAGCGACACCAGCGAGGCGCAGAACAGCGACACCACCAGCGGCGCCAGGATCGCCAGCCCGGCCAGCGGGAACAGGTACAGGATGGCCAGCCCGCTGCGCATGCCGCCGCCGGCCAGATACAGCAGCGAGATGATGGCCAGGTCGCAGGCGATCTGCGACAGCAGCTGCAGCACGAAGCGGCGCTGCACATACACCGCCGACAGCGCAAAGCCGATCGCCAGCCCCAGATACAGCAGGCAGATTTGCAGGTAGAGGTACTGGCCGGAGGCGCGCAGGCCGCGGTTATCGAAACTCAGGTAGACCAGCAGCACCAGCGCGATCACCACGCGGGTGGCGTTGAGCGTCTGCAGCGAACGCCAGAAGGTGGCGCGCGCTTCGGCCGACAGGGCTTGCAGGCGCGCGATCACGGTCGCTGGCGGTTATGCGGACGGCAGGGCGGCGTGGGCCGCGCTGCAATAGTCACGGCCGTTGGCCTGCACCGTTTCCGAGGCAGGATAAAAGACGCCGCAGTGCGCGCATTGCAGCATCACCTCGGCGTCGTTGGCCGCCTGGGCGGCGGCGCGCGCCTTGAAGGTCTGCGACGGCTGCGCCGGCGCCGGCTGCGGCGGCTGGCGGAACTGCTGCTGATGGCGCTTTTTCGCCTCGCGGATCTTGGAGCGGATCGCGAAGATCACCAGCATTATCAACGCCAACCACATCACAATCTTGGTAATCATGCCCAACCCTTATGTAACACCACTTCAAACACAAAACGGCTGCCGACATAGGCCAGCAGCAAAGTCGCAAAGCCGGCCAGCGTGAAGCTCAGCGCGGTCTTGCCGCGCCAGCCGCGGAAGCGGCGGCCGGCCAGCAGCGCGGCAAACAGCACCCACGACAGCAGGGTAAAGACGGATTTGTGATCCCATTTCAGCGCCTGGCCGAACAGCTGTTCCGAGAACACGATGCCCGACAACACGGTCAGGCTGAGTAACGCGAAACCGAAGCCTATCATGCGGAACAACAGTTTTTCCATGGTCAGCAGCGCCGGCAGCTGGTCCAGTGCGCCGGACAAAAACGACTTCTTGTCGGTGCGCGCGTGCAGGCGCGACTCCTGCAATGCCATCAGCACGGCGTGGAAGGCGGCGATGGTCAGGGTGGAATAGGCCATGGTGGCGATCGCGATATGCCAGCCAAACAGCGGCGACTTGCCCTCCATCGGCACCAGGTTGCCGGGGAAGATCACCTGCAGCGCGGCAGCGACGGCGGCAAACGGCATGACCAGGCGGCGCAGGCCATCCAGGCTGAAATTCTGGTTCTCTATCCAGTAGGCCGCCACCGACACCCACAGCGCCGACGACAGCATGGCGGCAAAGCCGAAGCGCAGCTCACCGCCGCCGGCGATTTCCGACCACAGACCGGCGCCGTGCAGCAGCCAGGCCGCCAGCGTGACAGCCGAAATCAGGCCGCCGCGGCGCGCGGGCAAGGCGGCGCACAAGATGTACAGCGCAATGGCTGCGATAAAAGAATAGATCTGCATCCCGGCAGTTTACACCATCGCTCAATCCCCGGCTGCCATGCGCAATTCGTCGTGATGGTGGCGCTGCTGCTCCTCCATCACCAGCTGGCCCAGTTCACGCTTGAGGGCATTGAACCCGGCGGCGGCCGGGTCGCGCAGGCGCGGCAGGTCGATCAGCAGGTCGCGCTTGACGGTGCCGGGGCGGTAAGTCATCACCACGATGCGGTCGGCCAGGTAGATCGCCTCTTCAATCGAGTGGGTGACGAAGATGATGGTCTTTTTCAGCTCGGCCCAGATGCGCAGCAGCTCGTCCTGCAGGTTGCGCCGGGTGAGCGCGTCCAGCGCGCCAAACGGCTCGTCCATCAGCATGATCGGCGAATCCAGCGCCAGCACGCGCGCGATCGCCACCCGCTGGCGCATGCCGCCCGACAGGTCTTTCGGATAGCGGCTGCGGAAGTCCTGCAGCGACAGCATGGTGAGCAGCTGATCCACCGTGGCCTGGATCTGCGCCTTGGGCTGGCCCTTGATCTGCAGGCCGAAGGCGACATTGTCCTGCACCGTCATCCACGGGAACAGCGCGTATTCCTGGAACACCATGCCGCGCTCCGGGCCGGGCGCGGTCACCGCCTGCCCTTCCACCGTGATGCTGCCGGACGACGGCGGCGCAAAGCCGGCCACCGCGTTCAGCAGGGTCGATTTGCCGCAGCCGGAGGGGCCGAGCAGGCAGACGAACTGGCCCTGCGGGATCTCCAGGTTGATGTCCTTCAGCGCCACCACTTCGCGTTCGGCGGTCTGGAACACCTTGTTCACTTGCGAGACTAAGATATGGGTCATCAGTTTTCCAGGCCGCGGTGCCAGCGCAGCAGATAGTTATTCAGCTTGTTCATGCCGACGTCGATCGCCAGGCCGATCAGGCCGATGGTGATCATGCCGGCGATGATTTTGTCGGACCAGAAGTACTCGCGCGCTTCCAGGATGCGGAAACCGAGGCCGTTATTCACCGCCACCATCTCGGCCACGATCACCACGATAAACGCGGTGCCGATGCCGATCCGCACGCCGGACAGGATGTACGGCACCGCCGCCGGCAAAATCACGCGGGTGAACAGGGTCAGGCCGGAAGCGCCCAGGTTGCGGGCGGCGCGGAGGTAAATGCCGTCCACCTGGCGCACGCCGGCGATGGTATTCATCAGCACCGGGAAGAAGGCGCCCAGCGCGATCAGGAACACGGCCGGCGGATTGCCCAGCCCGAACCACAGCATCGACAGCGGGATGTAGGCGATCGGCGGAATCGGCCGCACCATCTGCACCAGCACATTGAACCAGTCGTAGACGTGCTTGCTCATGCCCATGGCCAGGCCGAGCGGCAGGGCCAGCCCGCCGCCGATCAGGAAGCCGACCACCACGCGGTACAAGCTGCTCAGGGAATCGGTAATCAGCTCGCCGGAGACGGCCCAGTGCAGCCAGCTGCCGGCGGCCGGATCATAGGGCTGCAGCGGCAGCAGGTAGGCAATCCACTTTTCCGTCACCGCCAGCGGCGACGGCAGCACTTGCGGATTGACCCAGCCCAGCTGCGCCACCAGCTGCCACACGCCCACCACCACGGCCGGCAGCACCAGTCCGACGCCGATCTGGCGCCACGACGCGGTGGCCATTATTTGACGCCCAGGTTTTTCTTGGCGGCGTCCAGCAGGTCGGTCTTGACCCAGTCCTTGGCCACCGGCGGCTTGCTCATGCGGCCGACGCCGGTCTTGACCATGACGTCGGTGGTGATCTGGATGTGTTCGGGCGTGATGTCGTAGCTGTACGGCGAATTGCCGATGGCGTCGTCAAAGTCGTCCTTGGTGATCTGGCCCTTGAACACCACCTCGCGCACATACTTCTCGGCCACCGCCTTGTTCTCGATGAACAGCTTGGTCGACTGCACGAAACAGTTCATGAACTTCTCCGCCAGCGGACGCTTCTCTTTATAGAACTTCTCGGTCATCACCATGGTGCGCACCGGTTCCCCGATCGGGGTGTCGTAGGGCTTGATCATCTCGCTGCCGAAGCCCTTGTTGATGGCTTGCGAGGATTGCGGCTCGGACTGCATCATGGCGTCGATCTGCTTGCCCAGCAGGGCCTGATTCAGGTCGGCGTAGGCCAGGAACACCAGTTGCACATCCTTGCCCGGCTGGTCGGAGACGGTCAGGCCGTTTTGCTGCAGCTCGGCCAGCAGCAGCACTTCCTGGATGCCGCCGCGGGTGACGCCGACTTTCTTGCCTTTCAGGTCCTTGACGGTTTTCAGTTTCAGGTCGGCGCGGCTGACCAGCTGCGCGCCGCCCTTGGCGAAGCCGGCCACCACATAGATCGGCGCGCCGCCGGCGCGGCCCGAGATGGCGGCCTCGGAGGCGGTGGTGCCGACATCGAGCTCGCCGGCGATGATGGCCTGCATCACGTCCAGGCCCTTGGCGAAGATGCGCTCCTCGACCTTGATGCCGCATTTGGGCGCCAGCTCCTTGATATACGAGACGGCGCCGTAGTGGGCGAATTTCAGGTTGCCCAGGCGGACCACGTCCTGCGCCTGGGCTGAGCCGAACAACACCATGGAGGTCAACGCTACGCCGATCGCTTTCAATCTCATGCTATCTATCTCCTCAAAAATATAGGGTCTACGGCCTTCGCAATTTTGCATCGATAATACGCGCACCAATCTGAAACGGCGCAAAAAATTGTCAGTTAGCATGCACCTCTGTGACATTGTGTGCATTTCTTGGCCTCCGATTTGATACACAATCCAGCATTAACTGATAATTAAGATTCCTCTTTAACAGAGATGACGACACAGGCAGCTTTTCAACACACCGGCGGCGTGATGGCGCGCTGACACCGGCCGCCTACCGTATCGGAGGCCTCAGTAACACACTGACCGCGGCGGACGACGCCATCAATTGGCGGCAGAGCCTTACGATGATGCGACCTACCGACCGGCCGCCAGCGTGCGCTTCCACGACTCTCAGGCAGTGCAGCACGCATTGATACCCTTATTAATCTTTTTAAAAGGTCACTATATGTTACGAATTCGATCAAGCACTCTGGTTGCCCTGCTGGCCCTGGCGCTGGCGGGCTGCGGCGGCGGCTCCTCAGCGCCGCCATCGACAGCGCCAGCGCAGCCGGTAGCGGCCACTGAATTGACGCTGAGCGCAGCCGGCAACGACGCCTATGTCGGTGGCGCGGCGGTGGCCTTGACGGCAGCCTTGAACGGTGCCGGCACTATCGCCTGGCAACTCGCGGCGGGCACCCCGGGCACGCTGTCGGCCGCAAGCGGCAACAACCTCAGCTACACGCCGCCGGCCAGCAGCGACGTCAACGCAGTCGCCAAAGTGTCGATCACGGCCACTTCAGGGAGCCTGAGCAAGACCATCATCTTGAACCTGCTGCCCGACGCCAACAAGCCCGGCCTGTCTCTGTTGGCCGGCAACACCACCAGCGTCGCCAACGCGGCAATCAGTGTAGACGGGGTAGGCACAGCCGCCCGCTTTGCTGGCATCTCAGGCATCACGGTAGATGGCGCCGGCAACAGCTATGTCACGGAGAACACTGGTTCGGCCAACCTGCTGCGCAAGATCGCAGCGGATGGCAGCGTCACCACTGTCTCCACCGCCGCACTGGGCCTGGGCACGCGATATGAAGCGCCCACTGTGGCCGCCGACGGCACAGTCTATTTCACCAAAGTAGGCAACGCCACATCGCGCGAATACTATTACGCCACTTACAAGCTGGGCAGCGATGGCACGGCGACTCTGTTGGGCAGCATGATCACGACCTTCAACGGTCACGGCGGCGATGTGCTCGCCAGTCCCGACGGCCAAATTTATCGCCTGCATGATAACTACATCGTCTTATGGCGGGCGGACGGAAATGATCAACCGTTCGCTGGTGCGATGTTCCAGACCGGCGCCCTGGACGGTACTGGCACAGCGGCCAGCTTCACGTTGTTGAACGACGTGACCGTCGACAAGAACGGCACCCTGTTCGCGTTGGACCAGGGCAGCGTGCGCCGGATCACGCCTGCCGGGGTTGTCACCACGCTGGCCCGCTTCCCGGTGGTCGCCAGCCCGACCACCTCGGCCACGGCGGCGCCGGTCCGGATCGGCGTGGATGGCGACGGCAATGTGCTGCTGCTCTATGTCAGTCAGGATACATCCTACTACGAAATCCGCAAGCTGAGCGGCGACGCCATCGTGCCCCTGTATCAGGTCGGCACGCCGCATGGGCCGTATGACATCCGGCCGTCAAGCATGGCCGTGCAGCGCGACGGCACGCTGTTGCTGGCGCGCGCCGACAGTGTGACACGCTTGGGCACCGATGGCACCACCAGGCTGCTGGCTGGCACGCAGGACGCCGCTTACACGATGCAGGACGGCGACGGCGACACCGCCCGCTATGTCCGTCCGGGCCTGCTGGCCGCCGACGCGGACGGCAGCGTCTATTCGGTGGAAGACGTCAGCAACTTCTACCAGCGCAAGACGGTGATCCGCAAGACCACTGCTGCCGGCAAGGTCAGCACCTACGCCACCCTCAACCTCGGCATGGACATCAGCGGCATGCTGGTGACACCGGCCGGCCAACTGCTTGTGTCACTGACGCCGCCCGGTACCAGTAACGCCTTCGGCGGCGGAATTTACCAGGTGGAGGCGGGCAACAAATTCACACTGATCGCCGGTGTGCCCGTGGTCGTCAGCAGCACGCCGCAGCAGAAGGACGGCAGCGGCGCAGCCGCACGCTTCGGCGGACCGTCCCTGGCCGGCGTCGACAGCGCCGGCAACCTGTATGTGCGCGACCGGGCGAGCGCCATCGACGCCAGCACCACCGTGCGCAAGATCACGCCGCAAGCGGTGGTCAGTACGATCGACGCCTTGCCCGCCAACCTGAACGCCGCGCCGGATGGCAACGTCTACCAACTCGATCCGGCCACGCCCGGCGCCATCTTCCGCGTCACGCCAGCCGGCGTGAAAACCCTCGTGGTCGGCGGCGACAGCGCGGCCAGCGTGGTGCTGGGCGCGCTGCCCGGGCAGCTCACGCGCCTGCTCAGCGTGGTGCCGCTCGGTAGCAACAGCCTGGCGGTGGCGACCGAGTCGGCCATCCTGAAGGTCGTGTTACCGAAATAACGCGGCGTCCCGCAACTGGGCAGACCGGCGCAGCAATGGCGCCGGCTGGCCTTCTGGTGCCGACGGTATAAGGTAAAATGCTGGACTCCGCCGGCGCTTTGCCGGCTTATGCATTCTAATGAGTAGGCCGACCATGCTAGACAATCTGACCCAACGCCTTGCCAAAGTGGTGAAAACCATGCGCGGCGAGGCTCGCCTGACCGAAGCCAACACCGCCGAAATGCTGCGCGAAGTGCGCATGGCGCTGCTGGAGGCCGACGTTGCCCTGCCGGCCGTGCGCGAATTCATCGCCCGCGTCAAAGAAAAAGCCCTCGGCGAGGAAGTGATTTCCTCGCTGTCGCCGGGCCAGGCGCTGGTCGGCGTGGTGCAGCGCGAGCTGGCCGCCATCATGGGCGCCGACCTCGGCCCGGAAGCGGCGCAGCTGAGCTTTGCCCAGCAGCCGCCCGCCATCATCCTGATGGCCGGCCTGCAGGGCGTGGGTAAGACCACCACCGTCGGCAAGCTGGCCAAGTATTTAAAAGAAGAAAAGAAAAAGAAAGTGCTGACGGTGTCGGCCGACGTGTATCGGCCGGCCGCGATCGCCCAGCTGCAGTCGGTGACCGCCCAGGTCGGCGCCGACTTCTTCCCGTCCACCGCGCAGGACAAGCCGGTCGACATCGCGCTGGCCGCGCTGGACTGGGCCAAAAAGCACTACCACGACGTGCTGATCATCGACACCGCCGGCCGTCTCGGCATCGATGAACAGATGATGCAAGAGATCGCCGCCGTGCACGGCGCGGTCAAGCCGGTGGAAACCCTGTTCGTGGTCGACGCCATGCTGGGCCAGGACGCCATCAACACCGCCAAGGCCTTCAACGACGCCCTGCCGCTGACCGGCATCGTGCTGACCAAGCTGGACGGCGACTCGCGCGGCGGCGCGGCGCTGTCGGTGCGCCACATTACCGGCAAGCCGATCAAGTTTGCCGGCGTCTCGGAAAAGCTGGACGGCCTGGAAGCGTTCGACCCGGCGCGCATGGCCAACCGCGTGCTGGGCATGGGCGACATCCTGGCGCTGGTGGAAGAAGCCCGCAAGGGCGTGGACGCCAAGGCGGCCGCCGATCTGGCGGCCAAGGTCAAGTCGGGCGGCAAGTTCGACATGAACGACTTCAAGGCGCAGCTGGGCCAGATGAAGAAAATGGGCGGCATGGCCAGCCTGGTGGACAAGCTGCCGGCGCAGTTCCAGCAGGCGGCCGGCAACGCCAACATGGACCAGGCCGACAAGCAGGTGCGGCGCATGGTCGGCATCATCGACGCCATGACCCCGGCCGAACGCGCCAAGCCGGAGCTGATCAAAGCCACCCGCAAGCGCCGCATCGCGGCCGGCGCTGGCGTCCAGGTGCAGGAAGTCAACCGCATGCTGAACCAGTTCGAGCAGATGCAGACCATGATGAAAAAGCTCTCCGGCGGCGGCATGATGAAGATGATGCGCGCCATGAAGGGCATGATGCCGGGGCTGCGCTAAGGCGCTGCAAACGGCCTGCCGCACGGGGAAAACCGGGTAAACCGGGGCGATGCCCCGGGTTTACGTGGTGTTTCCGGGAAAAAACGCAAAAAACAGTTGCGTACTGGTTAAATCCCCACCAATATTAGCCGGTGCGATCAATTGCGCAATTTTCCATGTGTTCGTTAAGGAGGCTCGAATATGGCAACAGCCAAAAAAGCAGCACCAGCTAAGAAACCGGCGGCCAAGCCCGCCGCGAAGAAAGCAGCAGCACCCGTAAAACCAGCAGCCAAACCAGCCGCGAAAAAAGCACCTGCCGCCCGCAAGCCGAACGCCGCTTTCATGAAAGCGATGACGCCCTCCGCTTCGCTGGCCGCCATCGTCGGCGCCACCGCCCTGCCGCGCACCGAAGTGACCAAGAAAGTCTGGGACTACATCAAAAAGCACGACCTGCAAGACCCGACCAACCGTCGCAACATCAATGCCGACGACAAACTGAAAGCCGTATTCGGCGGCAAAGCCCAAGTCTCCATGTTCGAAATGACCAAACTGATTTCGGACCACCTGAAATAATCAGACGAAAAAAAAACCGGGGCCTCCCCGGTTTTTTTACTCCGGGGTCAGGTCCGTCATTTCTACACGGCCTCTGCCGTAGCGTCCCGCTACGGCAGAGGCCGTGTAGAAATGACGGACCTGACCCCGGAGTTTATTTCCAGTTGTTCCATGCCGCCAGCACGGCGTTCGGGTAGTCCGGCTTGCCGCGGCTGCCGTTGTAGCGGCCCAGCGCCAGATACAGGTTGCCCGCCTCCATGTCCAGGTACATGCGCAGGATCGAGCAGCCGTAACGCAGATTGGTCTGCATGTCGAACAGGGCGCGCCGGTTGCGGTCGCCGATCACATTGGTCCAGAACGGCATCACTTGCATGTAGCCGCGCGCCCCCACGATCGACACCGCATATTTGCGGTACGCCGATTCCACCTGGATCAGCCCCAGCACCAGCCCCGGCTCCAGCCCGGCGCGGCGCGCCTCGTACCACACGGTGGCCAGCAATTCGTTGCGGGTCTGGTCGTCCGGCAGTTTGCGCTTCAGGCGCGCGGACATGGTGTCCAGCCAGTTGCGGTAGCGCGCCTGGTCGGACGGATTGCGGAAGGTCGGCGTCGGCGGCGTGGCGTCCTTGATGGCGTTCGACAGCGCCAGCCGCACCGCGTCGGCCAGCGCTTCTTCCTTCTGGTTGCCGGCCAGCACCGGCGCGCTCGCTGCGGCCAGCGCCAGCAGCAGCGCCGCCCAGCGCGCGTACATCACTGCGCCAGTTTGCCCTGGATGAGGGCCAGCGCCTCGGCCACCGGCACGGCGGTCGCTTCGCTGTCGCGGCGGCCCTGGTATTCCAGATTGCCGTCCTTCAGACCACGCTCGCCAATCACCACCCGGTGCGGCACGCCGATCAGTTCCCAGTCGGCGAACATCTGGCCCGGACGGTGGCCGCGGTCGTCGATGATGACGTCGATGCCGGCCGCCAGCGCGTCGGCGTACAGCTTTTCGGCTGCCTCCTTGACTGCCTCGCTGCGGTCCATGCCCATCGGGCACAGCACCAGCTCGAACGGCGCCAGCGACGTCGGCCAGATGATGCCCTTGTCGTCGTAGTTCTGCTCGATGGCGGCGCCCAGGATGCGGGTGATGCCGATGCCGTAGCAGCCCATCTGCAGCGGCGCCGGCTTGCCGTTTTCATCCAGGAAAGTGGCTTTCATGGCTTCCGAGTAGGCCGTGCCGAGCTGGAACACGTGGCCGACTTCGATGCCGCGCTCGATCGCCAGCACGCCCTGGCCGTCCGGCGAGGCGTCGCCCTCGACCACATTGCGCAGGTCGGCCACGATGGCCGGCTCGGCGCAGTCGCGCCCCCAGTTGGCGCCGGTGTAATGGTAGCCGGCGTCGTTGGCGCCGCACACGAAGTCGGCCATGTTGGCCACGGTGCGGTCGGCCACCACGGTGACCGGCGCCTGGGTGCCGATCGGCCCCAGATAGCCCGGCACGGTGCCGTACACTTCCAGGATTTCCGCTTCGGTCGAGAAGCGGTGCGCCGCCAGCCCCGGCACCTTGCCGACCTTGATCTCGTTCAGTTCGTGGTCGCCGCGCAACAGCAACATGAAATACTGTTTAGCCGGTTTGCCGTCTTTTTCGCTCTCGACGGTCAGGGCGATGGTCTTGACGGTTTGCGCCAACGGCAGCTTGAGCAGCTCGGCCACGGCCTCGCACTTGGTGGCGTCCGGGGTGGCGGTCTTGGCCAGCGCCTGGGTGGCGGCCGGACGGGTGGGGTTGATCGGCAGCGCTTCGGCCGCTTCCATATTGGCCGCGTAGTCCGAGCTCGGGCAGTACACCAGCGCATCCTCGCCGGTGGCGGCAATCACGTGGAATTCGTGCGAGCCGGTGCCGCCGATGGCGCCGTTATCGGCTGCTACCGCACGGAACTTCAAACCGAAGCGGTTGAAAATGCGCACGTAGGCGTCATACATGATTTGGTACGACGCCTGCATGCCGGCCTGGTCGCGGTCAAACGAGTACGCATCCTTCATGGTGAACTCGCGCCCGCGCATCAGGCCGAACCGTGGGCGGCGCTCGTCGCGGAATTTGGTTTGAATGTGGTAAAAATTCAACGGAAGTTGGCGGTACGATTTAATTTCCGAACGCACAACATCGGTGATGACTTCCTCGGCGGTCGGCTGGAACGCGAATTCGCGGCCGTGGCGGTCCTTGATGCGCAGCAGTTCGGCCCCCATCTTGTCCCAGCGGCCGGTCTCTTGCCACAGCTCGGCCGGCTGGATCAGGGGCATCAGCAGCTCGATGGCGCCGGACTGGTTCATTTCTTCGCGCACGATGGCTTCCACCTTGCGGATGATTTTCAGGCCCATCGGCATGTAGGTGTAAATGCCCGAGCCCAGGCGTTTGATCATGCCGGCGCGCATCATTAACTGATGGCTGACGATCTCGGCATCGGAAGGTGCTTCTTTAAGCGTGGAAATAAAAAAACGTGACGCGCGCATACGGTGAATTCTTTTTAAAAAGAGAGGGTTATAATCAACCTAATTTTAAAGGATTAGCTGGCTGATGCGTCCATACTTTATACAAATGCGTTCAATAATAGGCCGCGGCACCGATTTCCTACCCGGAAATGGCCGGTGGACGGCTGTTTTGTGGACAAAAATATAAGACGGGAGCGCAGCCGCAGAAAGTTTGAGGTGCAATATGCTCGATCGGGAAGGGTTCCGCCCCAACGTCGGCATCATCCTGCTGAACGCCCATAACGAGGTGTGGTGGGGCAAGCGGGTGCGCGAGCACTCATGGCAGTTTCCGCAAGGCGGCATCAAATACGGAGAGACGCCGGAACAGGCGATGTACCGGGAGCTGGAAGAGGAAATCGGTCTGCGGGCCGAGCACGTCAAGATTGTCGGTCGCACCCGCGACTGGCTGCGCTATGAGGTGCCGGACCATTTCATCAAGCGGGAAATCCGCGGCCATTACCGTGGCCAGAAGCAGATCTGGTTCCTGTTGCGCATGTGCGCCCGGGACAACGACGTCAACCTGCGCCTGACCGACCATCCGGAATTTGACGCCTGGCGCTGGCATGACTACTGGGTGCCGCTCGATGTCGTGATTGAATTCAAGCGCGAGGTCTATCAGCGCGCCTTGCAGGAGCTGTCACGCTTCCTGACCTGGCCGCCGAACGGCCACGAGCGCCGCCATCACGGCTCGCGCTACCTGCGCCAGCCGCATGCGCCGCGCGCCAACGGCAGCCCGGCCGCGGCGCCGGCGCTGGTCACGGCCGAGGCCTCGGCTGCGGCCACCGCCTGCGCCACCGAGGAGAAGAAGTAAGCGGCAACGGGACGGCCTTGGGCCGTCCCGTTTTTTTTGCTTACAGGATCTGGCAGGCCTCGTCGAAGGCCAGGCGCGGCGCGCGCGGGCGGATCTTGGCCGGGTCGCCGTAGCCGATGTTGCAGAGGAAGTTGGATTTGACGGCGCTGCCGGCAAAGAAGGCCGCGTCCACCTGGGCGTGGTCAAAGCCGGACATCGGGCCGACGTCCAGCCCCAGCGCACGGGCCGCCAGGATCAGGTAGCCGCCCTGCAGCGACGAGTTGCGGAAGGCGGTGGACTGGATCGCCGCGTCATTGCCGGCGAACCAGGCACGCGCGTCCACCGCCGGCGACAGCTGCGGCAGCTTTTCGTAGAATTCCATGTCCATGCCGACGATCACCGTCACCGGCGCCGCCAGGGTCTTGGCCAGGTTGCCTTCCGACAGGGCCGGCGCCAGCCTGGCCTTGGCCTCGGGCGAGCGCACGAACACCAGCCGCGCCGGCGCGCCGTTGGCGGCGGTCGGGGCCCAGCGCAGGGCGTCGTACAGCTGGCGCAGCTGGGCGTCGCTGAGCGGGCGGTCTTGCCAGCCGTTGTGGGTGTGGGCGTTGTAGAACAGCGTGTCGAGGGCGGATTGGTTCAACATGGTCGGGGCAAAAAAGTTGGTGAGCTGGCATCATACCAGCCGCGCCCCGCGCCGGTCCTCCGCTAGAGGTACAATGGCGCCATGTTTAATCCCTCTTCCGACGATGTGCGCCGCTTTTTCTGCGAGACCTTCCGCAAGCAGCGCGCCAACCAGATCCTGACGCCGCTGGAAACCATGGCGGCCGACTGGATCGGCCACCATCCCGAATACCACGACGTGCTGGGCGACGTCGACACCGCGCTGACGCGTGATTACCGGGTCGAGGGCGCGCAGGCCAATCCGTTCCTGCACCTGTCCATGCACCTGTCGATCGACGAACAGATTTCGATCGACCAGCCGCCCGGCATCCGCGCGCTGGCCACCGCGCTCACGCTCAAGCTGGACGATGCGCACGCGGCGCAGCATGAAATCATGGAATGTCTGGGCGAGATGATCTGGAACGCCCAGCGCAACGGCACCCCGCCCGACGGCGCCGCCTACCTTGAGGCCATCCGGCGCCGGCTGTAAACGTCGGGGTCAGCTCTGTCAAATGGACATTTCGCGCGCGAAATGTCCATTTGACAGAGCTGACCCCGAATTTCAGCGGTGGGTGGCCAGCGTGGTGGGCAGGCTGTGCAGGTAGGCGGCGATGTCCTGGATGTCCTGCTTGCTCAGCGGCTTGACCTGGCCGGTCATGATGGCGTTGTTGCGGCCGTTGGCGCCGTCGCCGCGCTGGTAGGCTGTCAGCGCATGCGCCAGGTAGTCGCGGTGCTGACCGGCCAGCTTCGGATAGCTGGGGTCGATCGGGGTGTTGTAGTCCTTGCCGTGGCAGCTGAAGCACGCGTATTTCTCGGTCAGCGCCTTGCCGGCGTCCACATTGCCGCCCGCCTGCGCAGTGCCGGCAGCGATCCAGGTCAGGCCGATGGCCGCAATCAGTTTGTTCATGAACTCGGTCCTCATTTCGGGTCGGCGGTGCGGGTCTGCTGCGCGTAGAACGCCGCCACGTCGGCCATGTCCTGGTCCGACAGGCTGGCCGCGATGCCCTTCATCGACGGATGCTTGCGGTCCCCTTTTTTGTACGCCTGCAGCGCGCTCTCGATGTACTTGGCCGACTGGCCGCCAATCATCGGCACTTGGTACACTTCGGGGAAGGTGGCCTTGTAGCCGGGGATGCCGTGGCAACCGATGCACATTTCTATCTTGGCCTTGGCGTTCTGGGCATTGCCCACAAGGTCCGCCGCCACGGCGATTTGCGACAGGCCTGCCAGCACGAGGAGTGCGGTGAGTTTTTTCATGGTGTCTCTAAGTAAGTAATCGGATACTGCTATCTCGGATACTTCTACCACGGTGTCACTATATTGACTTTTGTACTATTTGTGCAGGGATTCTAACCCAAGTACTTTACAGAAACAACACAGCGGCCGTGCGCTATCGAGCACCGGCTCTAGCGTTTCCCCCTATACTGTTGCATTTATCCGGACATTCCCATGCACGCTCGTTTTGAAGGTTCCGACCAGTACGTCGCCACCGCCGACCTGAAACTGGCCGTCAACGCCGCCCTCACCCTGCAACGCCCGCTGCTGATCAAGGGCGAACCGGGCACCGGCAAGACCATGCTGGCCGAGGAGGTGGCCGCCGCGCTCGGCATGCCGCTGCTGCAGTGGCACGTCAAGTCGACCACCAAGGCGCAGCAGGGCCTGTACGAGTACGACGCCGTCTCGCGCCTGCGCGACTCCCAGCTGGGCGACGAGCGCGTGCGCGATATCCACAATTACATCGTCAAGGGGGTGCTGTGGCAGGCGTTTACCGCGCCGGCGCCGGTGGTGCTGCTGATCGATGAAATCGACAAGGCCGACATCGAGTTCCCCAACGACCTGCTGCGCGAACTGGATCGCATGGAGTTCTATGTCTACGAGACGCGCGAGATGGTGCGCGCGCTCCACCGGCCGCTGGTGATCATCACGTCCAACAATGAAAAGGAGCTGCCGGACGCCTTCCTGCGCCGCTGCTTCTTCCACTACATCAAATTCCCCGACCGCGACACCATGGCGCAGATCGTTCAGGTGCATTACCCGCACCTGAAGCAGGAGTTGCTGGCACAGGCGCTGCAGACGTTTTACGAGTTGCGCGAGGTCCAGGGTCTGAAGAAGAAGCCATCGACCTCGGAATTCCTCGACTGGCTCAAGCTCCTGATGGCGGAAGACATTCCGCCGGCGGCGCTGCGCAGCCAGGACAGCAAGGCCATCGTGCCGCCGCTGCACGGCGCGCTGCTGAAGAACGAGCAGGATGTCCATCTGTTCGAGCGTCTGGTCTTCATGTCGCGCAGCAACCGATGAACACCATCCTGCCCACCACCCTGGAGCTGCACGGCGTGCGCCTGGAACCGCTGGGCGCCCACCACGCCGATGGCCTGCGCGCGGCCGCCAGCGATGGCCAGCTGTGGCAGCTGCGCGTCACCTCGGTGCCCGAGCCGCACGAGGTCGACGCCTACATCTACAAGGCCAGCGAGCAGCGCCCCACCCGGCTGGCGTTTGCCGTGATCGACGTTGCCAGCGGCGCGCTGGTCGGCACCACCAGCTACCACGATATCGTGCCGGCCATCGGCCGGCTGGAGATCGGCTACACCTGGTACGCCAAGCGCTGGCAGCGCACCCACGTCAACACCACCTGCAAGCTGCTGTTGATGACGCATGCGTTTGAAACGCTGGGCGCGGCGCTGGTGGGGCTGCGCACTGACAATTTCAACCACGCCTCGCAGGCGGCCATCGAGCGCCTCGGCGCCAAAAAGGATGGCGTGCTGCGCCACCACGCCGTGCGCCGCGACGGCACCGTGCGCGACACCGTCATGTACAGCATCGCCGCCGGCGAATGGCCGGAAATCAAGGCGCATCTGCGCTACCAGCTGGCGCGGCACGGGATGAGCTGAGATGCTGATCGATTTTTTCTTCACGCTGAAGGACGCCAGGATTCCGGTCACCATCAAGGAGTTTCTGACGCTGCTGGAAGCCATGCAAAAACAGGTCATCAGCGGCTCGCTGGACGACTTTTACTATCTCGCGCGCCTGACGCTGGTCAAGGACGAGGCCCACTTCGACAAGTTCGACCGCGCCTTCGGCCTGTATTTCAAGGGCGTCAGCGCGGCTTTTGAGGAAAACGGCGCGGTGCCGCTGGACTGGCTGGTGCAGCGCATGAAGCGCGAGCTGACGCCCGAGCAGATCGACGCGCTGGAAAAGTTCGGCTACGACCAGCTGATAGACCGGCTGCGCAAGTTGCTCAAGGAGCAGAAGGAGCGCCACGAGGGCGGCAGCAAGTGGATCGGCACCGGCGGCACCTCGCCCTTCGGCCATGGCGGCACCAATCCGGAAGGCATCCGCATCGGCGGCAAGGGCGGCAACCGCAGCGCGGTCAAGGTGTGGGAGGCCCGTACTTACAAGGACTATGACGGCGAGCGCGAAATCGGCACGCGCAATATCAAGGTGGCGTTGCGCCGCCTGCGCAAGTTCGCGCGCCAGGGCGCGGCCGAGGAACTGGCGCTGGACGATACCATCCGCGCCACCGCCAGCAACGCCGGATACCTCGATATCAAGATGCAGCCGGAGCGCAAGAACAATATCAAGGTGCTGATGCTGTTTGATGTCGGCGGCACCATGGACGACCATATCGAGCGCACCGAGGAGCTGTTCTCGGCCTCAAAGTCGGAGTTCAAGAACATGGAGTTCTTCTACTTCCACAACTGCGTGTACGACCATCTGTGGAAGAACAACCGGCGCCGCCATTCGGAGCGCTTCCCGACCTGGGACGTGCTGCGCAAGTACCCGCCCGACACCAAGCTGATTTTTGTCGGCGACGCCACCATGAGCCCCTACGAGATTTTGCAGCCGGGCGGCTCGGTGGAGTACAACAACGAGGAGGCGGGCAGCGCCTGGCTGGCGCGCTTCACGGCGGCCTTCCCGAAATTCGTCTGGCTCAACCCGGAGCCGGAGCATATCTGGCAATACCGCCAGTCGGTCGGCATTATCCGCCAGTTGATGAACCACCGCATGTTCCCGCTGACCATGGACGGCCTGGAACGCGCCATGCGCACGCTCAGCAAGTAATCCCCCACTGCGGCCAGCAGGGTAGCTCAATCCGGCAGCTGCAGGCGGTAGCCGACCGCCGTTTCGGTCAGCAGGTAGCGCGGCTGAGTGGGATCGGCTTCCAGCTTGTGGCGCAGGTGGCCCATGTAGATGCGCAGATAGTGGCCGTTCTCGGCCTGCGACGGGCCCCATACGGCGCGCAGCAGCTGCGGGTTGGTCATCACGCGGTTGGCATTCCCGGCCAGCACCGCCAGCAGCCGGTATTCGGTCGGCGTCAGGTGCACCTGTTCGCCGTTGCGGGTGACGCGCCGCTGCTGCAGGTCGAGCGCAATCTCGCCGAAGCGGATCAGGCCATCGCTGGCGGCGGCCGGCTGGCGCTGGCGGCGCAGGGTGGCGCGCACCCGCGCCAGCAGTTCGCCGGTGCCGAATGGCTTGGTCAGATAGTCGTCGGCGCCGGCGTCCAGCGCGCGGATTTTCTCGGTCTCGCTGACGCGCGCCGACAGCACGATCACCGGCACCGTCGACCATTTGCGCAGGTCGGTCACGAAGTCGACGCCGTCGCCGTCCGGCAGGCCCAGATCAAGCACGATCAGGTCGGGCTGGCGCGTGCCGGCGTCGATCAGGCCGCGCTGCAGACCGGGCGCTTCGTGCACCTGCCAGCCCGCTTCTTCCAGTGCGGCGCGCACAAAGCGGCGGATTTGCGGTTCGTCTTCGACCAGCAGAGCGGTCGGCGCGGTGTCAGTCATATTGATCACTCATGAGGTTCCTCGTCCGGCATGGCCGGTGGTGTGCCCAGCGGCAGTGTGAAGGTGAAGGCCGCGCCGCCCAGCGCCGACGGGCCGGCGCCTGCGCGACCGGGCGCACTGGCGGCGCCTTGGTCGTTGGCGGCGCCTTGGCCGCTGGCGGCGCCTTGGCCGCTGGCGGCCGTGATCGTGCCGCCGTGCGCCTCGACGATGGCGCGGCAGATCGCCAGCCCCAGCCCCACGCCCGGCTTGGCCGATTCGCGCGCGCCGCGCGTGAATTTTTCAAACAGGATGTCGGCGCGCCCCGGCGGCAGGCCCGGGCCGTCGTCGGCCACGGTCACCTGCAGCCAGGCGCCGTGCAGCGCCGCGCTGATGACGATGTGGGCGCTGGCCGGCGTGTATTTGGCGGCGTTTTCCAGCAGGTTGGCCAGCACGCGCTCGATCAGCACCGCATCGTAGCGCACCAGCGGCAGGTCCGGCGGCAGTTTGGTACTGACGCGGTGCCCCTGCAGCTGGGTGGCACTGGCGCGCAAGGCGCTGCCCACCACTTCCTCCAGCGGCTGCCACTCCAGATGGAGTTTGACCTCGCCACTCTGGATGCGCGCCATGTCCAGCAGATTGGCCACCAATGTGCTCATGCGCAGCGCCTCGTCGTGCAGCGCGCGCGCGCTGTCCAGCTGAGCTGCGCTCAGCGCCGGCTTCGAGCCCGCCAGCGCTTCGGACAGGCCGACCAGCGAGGTCAAAGGCGTGCGCAGGTCGTGCGACAGCGCCGCCAGCAGCGAGTTGCGCAGCCGTTCGGACTCCATGCTGACCAGCGCTGCCTGCGCCACGTCGATGTAGTGCACGCGTTCGAGCGCGATGGCGGCCAGCGCGGCAAAGGTGTCCAGTTGCTGGCGCTGTTCCGGGATCAGTATCCAGCGCCGCTGCTGCGGCTCGATCGCCAGCACGCCGCGCGTGCGCATCGGCGCCACCAGCGGCAGGTAGAACAGGCGGCTGGCCGGCAGGGTGCCGGTGCCGAGCCCGGCCGGCTCGGCGCGGTCGTAGGCCCACTGGGCGATGCCAATGTCAAGCACCGACAGCGGCGCGCTGCCGGCCAGCTCGGCGGCGGCCTGCGGCGGCAGCTGCAAGCGGCCGTCGGCGTCCGGCAGCAGCAGCGTGGCGCGCGCGCGGAAGGCGCGCTGGATCACGCTGCGGGTAGCGTCGAAGATTTGTTCGGTCTGCAGCACGCCGGACAGTTCGCGCGCGAATTCGTACAGCGCGCGGGCGCGCTGTTCGCGCTGCGCCGCCACGCGCGCCTGGAAGCGCAGGCCGGCTGTCAGGTGGCCGGTGATCAGGCCGACCGCCAGCATCACCACAAAGGTGATCAGGTACTGGAAGTCGCTGACGGCAAAGGTGAAGCGCGGCGGCACGAAGAAGAAGTCGAAGCAGGCCACGCTGACGCAGGTGGCCAGCACCGACGGCCCGCGCCCGTAACGCACCGCCACCAGCACCACCACCAGCAGAAACAGCATGGCGATGTTGGCCAGGTCGAGGTAGGCCAGCAAGGGCGTGGCCGCCAGCGCGGTCGCCACGCTGGCCGCCGCCGCGACGGGGTAGCCGACCTTGCGCCGGCGCCGTGCCGGCACGGCCGCCTCGCCGGCGATGGCGTCGGCGCCGTTCGCTGCGCCGCGTGCAGCGCGTACGGCATCGTCTTCAGTGACGCTGCCAGATGCGCCGTGTGCCGCCTGCGCCGCGCCGTCGCCGGCCACGCGCTCGCCAGCGCCACCGACGTCACCGGCGACGGCGCCCCATGCCCCGCCCCATGCGCCGGGCCACGTGCCCTGCCCCGCGCCGTCGGCGTGGTGCGCGGCGGCAGAGCTGCTGCTGGCGGCGCGCGGCGGGGTGCGCGGGGCGCCGATTTCAATCAGGTCGAGGTCGGGCGCGTACTGCGCCAGCCGCGCGCGGTGCGACGCGCGCCACGGTTGCCACGCGCTGCGGTGGGCGCGCCCCAGCACCAGCTTGGACAGGTTGTGGCTGCGCGCGTACTCAAGCGCGGTGGCGGCAATGTCCTGCCCCGCCAGCACCGCGGTGCTGGCGCCCAGGTCTTCGGCCAGCTTGAGGTGTTTCAGAATCTGCTCGCGCTGCGCGGCCGGCAGCCGTTGCAGCGCCGGCGTCTCGACGTACACCGCATGCCAGCCGGCGCCAAGCTGGCTGGCCAGGCGCGCCGTGCTGCGCACCGTGTGCTCGCCGTCGGCGCGCGGGCCGACGCAGGCCAGCAACGCGGCGCCGGTCTGCCAGATGTCGGCAATCGATTGCTCCACGCGGTAGGCGCGCACGTCGCCCTCGATACGGTCGGCGGTGCGCCGCAGCGCGAGCTCGCGCAGCGCGATCAGGTTCCCTTTGCGGAAGAAGTGCTTCGATGCGCGCTCGGCCTGCGCCGCCTGGTACACCTTGCCGCCCTGCAGGCGCGCCAGCAGCTCGTCGGCCGGCAGGTCGACCAGCACCACTTCGTCGGCATGGTCGAACACCGTGTCCGGCACCGTCTCGGCCACGCGGATGCCGGTGATGCCGCCCACCACGTCGTTCAGACTTTCCAGGTGCTGGACGTTGACGGTGGTGAGCACGTCGATGCCGGCGTCCAGCAGCTCGTCGACGTCCTGCCAGCGCTTCGGGTGGCGCGAGCCGGGCGCGTTGGTGTGCGCCAGTTCGTCCATCAGGATCAGGGGCGGCTGCAGCGCCAGCGCGGCGTCGAGGTCGAATTCGGCCAACTGCCTGCCGCGGTAGGCCACGCTGCGCGGCGCCAGCTGCGGCAGGCCGGCCAGCATGGCGGCGGTGTCGGCGCGGCCGTGGGTTTCGACCACGCCGACCAGCACCGGCTGGCCCTCGGCCTGCAGCTTGCGCGCGGCGGCCAGCATGGCGTAGGTCTTGCCGACGCCGGCCGAGGCGCCGAAGTAGATGCGCAGCTTGCCGCGCGCGGCGCGGCGCTCCTGCGCCTGCACCTGCGCCAGCAGCGCGTCAGGGTCGGGGCGTGCGGGCAGCGAGCGGACGGGGTCGGAGGGGAAGGCCATGCGCGGATTTTACTCTCAGCTACGCGTTTGCGCGCGCTCCAGCGCCAGATTCAGCGCCAGCACGTTGACGCGCGCCTCACCCAGGAATCCCAGCCACTGCGGCTGCGTGGCGCGCGCGATCAGCGCCAGCACCTGCTCGCGGCTGATGTGGCGCGCGGCGGCGATGCGGCCGGCCTGGTAGCGCGCGGCCGCCACGCTGATCTCGGGATCGAGGCCGCTGGCCGAAGCGGTCACCAGGTCGACCGGGATGGCCGCCGTGTTGCCCGGATCGGCCGCGCGCAGCGCTGCGATGCGGCCCTTGACGGCGTCCAGCAGGGCCGGGTTGTTGGGGCCGAGGTTGGAACCGCCCGAGCCGGCCGCGTTGTTCGGCATCGGGCCGGTGGCCGAGGGACGGCCCCAGAAGTATTGCGGCGCGCTGAAGGCCTGGCCGATCAGCGCCGAGCCGACCGCCTGGCCGTTCACTTCAATGATGCTGCCGGCCGCCTGCTGCGGGAAGGCGGCCGCGCCGATGCCGGTCACGGCCAGCGGGTACAGCACGCCGCAGATCAGGGTCAGCACGGCAAAGATGGTGAGGGCAGGACGTAATTGGGAAGTCATGTTAGCTCCAGTTCAGCCGTCATTCCCGCCTGCGCGGGAGCGACGGGTTAGACGAGGTTGAATGCGGCCAGCAGCAGGTCGATGGCCTTGATGCCGATGAACGGCAGGACAATGCCGCCCACGCCGTACAGCAGCAGGTTGCGGCGCAGCAGGGCCACGGCGCCGATCGCGCGGTAGCGCACCCCCTTGAGCGCCAGCGGGATCAGCACCACGATGATCAAGGCGTTGAAGATCACCGCCGACATGATGGCC
This sequence comes from Duganella sp., assembly GCF_039595735.1. NCBI lineage: Bacteria > Pseudomonadati > Pseudomonadota > Betaproteobacteria > Burkholderiales > Oxalobacteraceae > Duganella > Duganella sp. The sequence goes on along the minus strand of NZ_JBCNLB010000001.1, from coordinate 529,944 downwards.
GACGCCGGGCTGGCCAGGTGCATGATGTCGAGCGCCTGCAGTTGCGGGAAGGTGCCGACAAACGCCGCCGGGATGATGGCGAAGTACTTGGCGATGTCGTTGGCGATCGAGAAGGTGGTCAGCGCGCCGCGCGTCATCAGCATCTGCTTGCCGATTTCGACGATTTCCAGCAGCTTGGTCGGGTTCGAGTCCAGGTCGACCATGTTGCCCGCTTCCTTGGCTGCCTGCGTGCCCGAGTTCATCGCCACCGCGACGTCGGCCTGCGCCAGCGCCGGCGCGTCGTTGGTGCCGTCGCCGGTCATGGCCACCAGCCGGCCTTCGGCCTGGTAGCTGCGGATCAGTTTTAATTTGTCTTCCGGCGTGGCTTCGGCCAGGAAGTCGTCCACGCCCGCCTCGGCGGCGATGGCGGCGGCGGTCAGCTTGTTGTCGCCGGTGATCATCACGGTCTTGATGCCCATGCGACGCAGCTCGGCGAAACGCTCCCTGATGCCGCCCTTGACGATGTCCTTCAGCTCGACCACGCCCATCACGGCCGGCGTGCCGGCGCCGGCGCTATCGACCACCACCAGCGGCGTGCTGCCGCGGCGCGCGATGTCGTCCACCGCGCGCGCCACTGCGGCCGGATACGGCTGGCCGAGCGAGGCCAGGTACTGGCGCACCGTCTCCGCCGCGCCCTTGCGGATGCTGCGCACCGCGCCGCCCGTGGTCACGGCGCCATGCGCCAGGCCATCGGCGCCGCCGCCCGCGCCGGCCGGCAGGTCGATGCCGCTCATGCGGGTCTGCGCGCTGAACGGCACGAACGTCGCGTTCAGCGCCGCCATCTTGCGTTCGCGGATGTTGAACTTCTGCTTGGCCAGCACCACGATGGAGCGCCCTTCCGGCGTGTCGTCGGCCAGCGAGGCCAGTTGCGCCACCTCGGCCAGCTGCTGCTCGCTCACGCCGGGCGCCGGCACGAAGGCCGCGGCCTGGCGGTTGCCGAGCGTGATGGTGCCGGTTTTATCGAGCAGCAGCACGTCGACGTCGCCGGCCGCTTCCACCGCGCGGCCCGAGGTGGCAATCACGTTGGCCTGCATCATGCGGCTCATGCCGGCCACGCCGATCGCCGACAGCAGGCCGCCGATGGTGGTCGGGATCAGGCACACCAGGAGCGCGATCAGCACGGTGATGGTGACCGGCTTACTTGCCACACCTGCGGCGCCGGCGGCGCTGACCGAGAACAGCGAGAACGGCAGCAGGGTCACGGTCACCACAAGGAACACGATGGTCAGCGCCACCAGCAGGATGGTCAGGGCGATTTCGTTGGGGGTCTTCTGGCGCTTGGCGCCTTCCACCATGGTGATCATACGGTCGAGGAAGGTCTCGCCCGGGTTGGCGCTGACGCGCACCACCAGCCAGTCCGACAGCACGCGCGTGCCGCCGGTGACCGACGAGAAATCGCCGCCCGATTCGCGGATCACCGGCGCCGATTCGCCGGTGATGGCGCTTTCGTCAACCGAAGCCACGCCTTCGATCACTTCGCCGTCGATCGGGATCACGTCGCCGGCTTCGACCAGGATATAGTGGCCCTTGCGCAGCTCCAGCGCCGGTGCCGGCAGCCAGGTGGTGCCATGCTTGGGCGTGGCCAGCTTCTTGGCCGTCACGCGCTGTTTCAGGCTGCGCAGCGAGGCCGCCTGCGCCTTGCTGCGGCCCTCGGCCAGCGCTTCGGCGAAATTCGCGAACAGCACCGTGAACCACAGCCACACGGCGCTGGCGGCGATGAAGCCGAACGGCGCCTCGCCCTTGCCACCCAGCGCCTGCGCCGCCAGCAAGGTGGTGATGATGCTGCCGACGTAGACCACGAACATCACGGGACTGCGCAGCTGGGTGCGCGGATGCAGCTTGCGCAAGGCGTCGGCCATGGCCGGCAGCACCAGCGTCGATTCGAACATGCGCAGCTTCCTGGCCGGCGGATTGGTAAACAATGTACTAGCTTGTGACATGGTGACTCCTTATTGGGCAAACAGCTGCAGGTGGTCGACGACCGGACCAAGCGCCAGCGCCGGCACGTAATTCAATACGCCGACCAGCGCCACCACGCCGCACAGCAGGCCGATGAACATGGCGCCGTGGGTCGGCATGGTGCCGGCGTTGGCCGCCAGGCGCTGCTTGCCGGCCAGCGAACCGGCAATTGCCAGAATCGGCACGATCATGGCGAAGCGGCCGAACCACATGGCGATCGCCAGCATGGTGTTGTAGAACGGCGTGTTGGCCGACAGCCCGGCAAACGCGCTGCCGTTGTTGTTGGCGGCCGAGCTGAAGGCGTACAGGATTTCCGAGAAGCCGTGCGCGCCCGGGTTGGCCACACCGGCCGTGCCGGCCTCGCACATGACCGCAATCGCGGTGCCGGCCAGCACCAGCGTCGGCGTGACCAGGATGGCGATCGCGGTCATCTTCATCTCATACGCCTGGATTTTCTTGCCCAGGTATTCGGGCGTGCGGCCGATCATCAGGCCGGCGATGAACACCGCCAGGATGGCAAAGATCAGCATGCCGTACAGGCCCGAACCGACGCCGCCGAAAATCACTTCGCCGAACTGGATCAAGAGCATCGGGATCAGGCCGCCGGCCGGCATGAAGGAGTCATGCATGGCGTTGACCGCGCCGCACGAGGCGGCCGTGGTGACGGCCGCGAACAGGGCCGAAGCGCTGATGCCAAAGCGCGTCTCCTTGCCTTCCATATTGCCGCCGGCCTGCAGCGCGCTGGCCGTCTGGTCGACGTTGAGCGCCTGCAGCCCCGGATGCACGGCCTGCTCGGCGCCCAGCACGCACACGGTGCAGGCCACGAACAGGATGGTCATCGCGCCCAGCACCGCCCAGCCCTGGCGCGGGTCGCCCACCATGCGGCCGAAGGCGAAGCACAGGCCGGCCGGGATCAGGAAGATGGCCAGCATCTGGGCGAAGTTGCTCAGCGCGGTGGGGTTTTCATACGGATGCGCCGAGTTGGCGTTGAAGAAGCCGCCGCCATTGGTGCCCAGCATCTTGATCGCTTCCTGCGAGGCCACCGGGCCCATGGCAATGGTCTGGGTGCGGGTGGTCAGCGTTTCGGTCACCGGCTGGCCTTGCGCGTCCTTCAGCGGCTGGCCGTCGGCGCCCACCTTCGGCTGGGTGTAGGTGACCGCGTCCAGCAGCTGGACCTCTTTGTAGGGCGAGAAATTCTGGATCACGCCCTGCCCCATCAGGAACACCGCGAACAGCAGCGACAGCGGCAGCAGCAGGTACAGCGTGGCGCGCGTGATATCGACCCAGAAGTTGCCGATCGATTGGGCCGAGCGCGCGGCAAAGCCGCGAATCAGCGCATAGGCGACGGCGATGCCGGTGGCGGCCGAGAAGAAGTTCTGCGCCGCCAGCACCAGCATCTGGGTCAGGTAGCCCATGGTCTGCTCGCCGCTGTAGCCCTGCCAGTTGGTGTTGGCCACAAAGCTGACGGCGGTGTCAAACGCCGAATCCGGGCTGACGTTGGCCATCGCCTGCGGATTGAGCGGCAGCCACGCCTGCACCCGTTGCAGGCCGTAGGTGACCAGCGCGCCGATCACGCTGAACAGCAGCAGCGAGATGGCGTAGGCCTTCCAGCCCTGCCCCTGTTTCGGGTCGACACCGGCGGCGCGGTAGATCAGGTGCTCGATGCGCGCCATCCAGCCCATGCCGGGCACCGGCGCAGCGCTGCCGTCGCCGATGCGCGCCAGCACCATGCCGAGCGGCCAGGCCAGTGCCAGCAGCACGGCCAGGAACACGATCAGCAGCACGATAGATTGGGTGGTCATGTTACAGGTCCTCCGCTTTCAGCAGGGCCGCCACCAGATACACCAGCAGGCCGGCCGAGGCGATGGCGCCGATCACATAAAACGTGTTCATGGCTGGCCTCCCAATTTGTCGCAGCCGGCGGCCATCGCCACCGTCAGCAGGAAAAACAGCGCCGTGGCGCCGATAAATACAAAGTCCATCACACCCTCACAGGTCTCGTTTTGATAGGGTGAAGGTTAGCCAAAAGGGTCTAAAAACTGTGTAAAGACTTGGCGGCGGGGTGTAAACAAAGCGTAAAAATTTACGCCGCGTTTGCGGGCGGCGCGGCGTTATTTAGAACGTTTTTACGGGCCTGCCGCTACCCTGGAACCATGGCAACTACCGATGGACATCATGGACACTTGTTTATACGGCATCTGGGTGCCGCTGGTCACGCCGATGCTGCACGGCGAACTCGATCTGTCGCGCTTGCAGCGGCTGGCCGAGCGCGTGATCGCCGACGGCGCCCACGGGCTGGTGGTGTGCGGCACCACCGGCGAGGCGCCGCAGCTGGATTTGTCTGAACAGAGCGCGGCGCTGGCCGCGGTGCTGGAGGTGGCGCGCAAGCGCTGCCCGGTGCTGATGGGCATAGGCGGCAGCGACACCTTTGCTGCCGCCAGCCGGGTGCTGGAGTTTGACGACGCGGAGTTGGCCGGCTATCTGGTCTCCACGCCGGCCTATGTGCGGCCGTCGCAGGAAGGCTTGCTGCGCCATTTCGAGACCATCGCCGACGCCACCAGCCGCCCTATCGTGCTGTACAACGTGCCGGCCCGCACCGGCGTGCACCTGGAGCTGGCCACGGCGCGCCGGCTGGCCGAGCGCCCGCAGTTCGCCGCCATCAAGGAGGCCGGCGGCAGCCTGCGGCAGATGAGCTCCCTCATGCAGCACACGCCTTTGTCGGTGCTGTGCGGCGACGATGTGCTGCTGTTTGCCGCGTTGTGCGGCGGCGCGCATGGCGCGATTTCGGCGTCGGCGCATATCCGCACCGATTTGTATGTGCAGCTGTTTGATCTGGTGCGCGCGCAGCGGCTCGATCAGGCGCGTACGCTGGCGGCCGTGCTGCTGCCGATGATGCAGCTGCTGTTCTCCGAACCGAATCCGGCCCCGCTCAAGGCCGCGCTGTCGATGCAAGGCCTGCTGCGCGACGAACTGCGCCTGCCGATGGTGCCCGCCACCACGGCCTGCAAGCAGCAACTGGCCGCCGCGCTGGAGGCATTGGACCGCCTGCCGCGCTGCCACAGCACTGCAGCGGCGCCGGCATCGGCGCGCTATTCGCTGGCTCACGCGGTGGGGGCCTTATGATCGTCGCCCTGACCGGTGTGGACGGCGACGGCACCGTCGCCGATCTGGCCGAAGACTTGGCCATGCTGCGCGTGGCCGCCGGCAAGCGCGTGCTGCTGGTGGCGCCCAATCCCGGCGCTTACGATGCGCAGCTCTATGACGATCTGGTGGTCAACGCCTCGCCGCAAGGCGCGCCCAAGGCGGATGCCACACTGGCGCGCGCCGGCGTGATTCTGGCGCTGCTGCAGCCGGCAACGCTGGAGCAGCCGGACCAATACGCTGCCTTGCTGGCGCGCCTGCGGCTGGCGCAGCGCGCCAATCCTGCGGCCCGCCTGCTGGTGACGGTGGCGCACGGCCGGCGCCCACTGACGGCGCACCAGACAGGCTGCCTGCTGGTGTTCGTTGCCCAGTTGCCGCACGCCCGGCTGGCCGACACGCTGGTCCTGGACGACAGCGCCACCACCTACCACTCGCGCCACAGCGAACTGGAACTTCAGGCCTATAAGCAAGACCACAAACTGTGTGCTGCGGAAGTGCGCCATCTCTACCGCGAAATCTTCCGCCCTTCCGGGACGATATAGGGTGTGGGTCTTTTTTTTTCGGCGTTTTACTAAAATCGCCTAATCCGTACTACCCACTAATAAACGCTGATATTTCGCTCTAGCGAAAAAATAAACGGAACTAAAAGCGCGCATGGCCGCTCTAATACATATCAGCACAGATATTTTAGTAAGCCATAGCGCGCTTTAGTAACGCTTAGTCGGAACTAGTAGCGCTTAGTAAAACGCCTTTTTCGGAGCCCCCCACCATGGGTACCTTCACCTTTCCCTACCGTCTGCCGAACGAACTGATGCAGGAGTTTGGTGTTTTCGCCGACAAGCCTTGGGCGGGTTGGGAGATCGAACCGGCCATTTGCGATGCCATCCGCGCCTACATGAAGCCGCAGCCTGCGGCCAAAGCCCAACCGGACGCCGTGGCCGACGCCGGCTACCAGTGGAAGCAAGTTTTCCTGCCCGAGGGCACGCGGCTGCGCGCCAGCTTTGGGCGCGCGCCGTATTTCGCCGTGGTGCAGGGCAGCGACATTCGCTGCGGCGAACAATCGCTGTCGCCGTCCGCCTTTGCCAACCTGAAGGGCAGCGGCAACCGCAACGCCTGGAAAGTCGTCTGGCTGCGATTTCCGGGCAACGAACAATGGATATTGGCCGACACCTGCCGCGCGCAGCAGAAAGCACTGATCGCGCGCCTGTTCGGCGCCGCCGAAGCGCAGCAGACCGCCGCCACCAGCCCCGCAATGCCAGCCGTACCCGCCACGCCAGCAAAACTGCCTGGCCGGGCGGACGCCGGCACTTCCGGCAAAACAGGCAAGCGCCGCCGGGGAGGCAAAGGCCGCAAGCACGGCAAGCGCCATAAGCAGAACGGGCAGCACGCCGCCCTGCCGCGCCCAGCCTCTTAGAACACCTTGCTGATGGTCAGCTGCAGCGCGGTCTTGCCAAGGAATTTACCATTGGCGGCCGAGGTATACGCCGCTTCCTGCGCGTTGGTGCCGATCACGGCCAGCGCGCCGGACACCGCGCCGAAGTCCTTGGTCACGCCCAGCTTCCAGTCCGTGTAGGACGCCGCATCGTTGTGCTTCACATTCTGGCGGCCGCCGTGCAGGTTGACGGTCCAGCCATCGCCCGCATCGATGTTGGCGCCCACATCAAGATAGCCGCTGTTTTTGCTGTCGGCGAAACCAAACAGGTTGGTCACCGCGTGCGAGTATTTGACGTAGGCCGGGCCATAACCGAGCTGACCGTAAATCTCGGTGGTATTGGCGCTGACCGGCAGGCTGTTGGACGCATACACGTAAGTCAGCACGCCGACATCGTACGAGACGGCCTCGCTCACCTGCCCGCGCTTGCCGGCATACAGGTCCAGCTCCACGTTGCCGTCGCCGCCCGCATCCTTGATCCAGGTGATGGTCGAGGCCCACGCGCCGGCATACAGGCCGGTCGGATTGTTGACGTAATCCGCGCCGCCCTGCAAGGCCGGCTGCAAGCGCGTCTGCGAGATGCCGCGATAACGGTAATCGCTGACCACCGCCACGTTGAAGCTGACCGCGTTGTCCGGCGTAGCGGCCGGCGCTGCCTCCTCGGCGTGAGCGGAAAACACAGCAGCCAGCGCTGCGACGAATACAAACTTTTTCATAATAGTCCTATCAGTGGTTGAAAACTTCGCGGTATAGCGCGTCCATGTCGGCCGGCGCGGTGCCGCGAATAATGGTGCTGGCCAGCGTGGCCGACATCACCCGCGCCGCAAAAGCGCGCACCGCGGCGCGCGAGTCGGCGGTGTCGCGCCCCTCGGTGTCGATCACGATGTCGTTGTAGCGGCTGCGCAGCAGTTCCAGCTCGTCGAGCAGCGCGCGGCCGCGGATGGCGCGCGCCGAGGCGGCCAGCGGCGTCATGCGGCCGAACTCCGCGCCCGGCAAGGCGCGCATCACCGCCACCATCACCTGCCCGGCCAGCGCGCGGGACAGGCACAGCCAGACCTTGGCGCGCGCGCCGTGGTCGCAGGCCTCGACCCGCATGAACTGCATGGCGTCGCCGCAGGTGCGCATCACCAGCGCCCGCAGCTCGCTCAGCGCGGCCGCGTCCACGGTCAGCAGCATCAGGCAGGCGCGCGGCGCCGGTCTGGCGCGGCGCTGGGCAGCTTGGGTGTGGAAATAGGCATGCATGACAGACCTCCGATTCAGCGTTGCGATACCGGAAAGCTTATCGGCCGCGGCGTAAAAACGGTCTAAAAAGGCCGGCTGGCGTGGTAAACATCGTGTATAAATTGCGCGGCGCGCAATTTTTGCCGCGCAGCCTGCGCAGTTGAGGATAGAATACGCAATCTATGCATGAACTGTACATAAACCCAGTATCAAGAAAACAAGCTTGCTCGTATGGCCACTAAAAAACCCGTTTCCGACTACAGCGAATCCTCCATCCGCGTCCTCAAGGGCCTGGAGCCCGTCAAGCAACGCCCGGGCATGTACACCCGCACCGAGAACCCGCTGCACATCATCCAGGAAGTGATCGACAACGCCGCCGACGAGGCGCTGGGCGGCAATTGCAAGAACATCATCGTGACCCAGAACGCTGACGGCAGCGTCACGGTGGAAGACGACGGCCGCGGCATCCCGGTCGGCCTGCACCCGGAAGAAGGCGTGCCCACCGTGGAAATCGTGTTCACCCGCCTGCACGCCGGCGGCAAGTTCGACAAGGGCAAGGGCGGCGCCTACGCCTTCTCGGGCGGCCTGCACGGCGTCGGCGTGTCGGTCACCAACGCGCTGGCCAAGCGCCTGGAAATCACGGTCTGGCGCAAGGAGCCGAACGGCACCGGCCTGCACCACCTGGTGTTTGAAAACGGCGATGTGGTCGAGCCGCTCAGCTCCGCCGTGGCCCCGCGCGACGCCAAAAAGTCCGGCACCCGGGTTACCGTCTGGCCGGACCCCAAATACTTCGACAGCGCCGCCATCTCGCCCGTCGAGCTGCAACGCCTGCTGCGCTCCAAGGCCGTGCTGCTGCCGGGCGTGTCGGTCACGCTGGCCAATGCCAAGACCGGCGAAGCGCAGACCTGGCAGTACAACGACGGCCTGCGCGGCTACCTGACCGAGGCGCTGGCGCAAGCCACCGACGGCGACACCCTGATCCCGCTGTTCGAGGGCGAGCAGTTCGCCGGCCCCGACGCCGAGGGCTTTGCCGAGGGCGAAGGCGCCTCGTGGGTGGTGGCCTGGACCGAACAGGGCGCGGTGGTGCGCGAATCCTACGTCAACCTGATCCCCACCCCCAACGGCGGCACCCACGAATCGGGCCTGCGCGACGGCCTGTACGGCGCGGTGAAAAACTTCGTGGAAATGCACTCGCTGCTGCCGAAAGGCGTCAAGCTGCTGCCGGAAGACGTGTTCGCGCGCGTCTCGTTCGTGCTGTCGGCCAAGGTGCTGGACCCGCAATTCCAGGGCCAGATCAAGGAGCGCCTGAATTCGCGCGACGCCGTGCGCCTGGTGTCGACCTTCGCCAAGCCGGCGCTGGAGCTGTGGCTGAACCACCACGTCGACTACGGCAAAAAGCTGGCCGAGCTGGTGATCAAGCAGGCGCAGTCGCGCCTGCGCTCGGCGCAAAAAGTCGAAAAGAAAAAATCCTCGGGCGTGGCGGTGCTGCCGGGCAAGCTGACCGACTGCGAATCGACCGATGCCGCCCGCACCGAACTGTTCCTGGTCGAGGGCGACTCGGCCGGCGGCTCGGCCAAGATGGGCCGCGACAAGGAATTCCAGGCCATCCTGCCGCTGCGCGGCAAGGTGCTCAATTCCTGGGAAACCGACAAGGACCGCCTGTTTGCCAACAACGAAATCCACGACATCTCGGTGGCGATCGGCGTCGATCCGCACACGCCGCACGACACCCCCGACCTGTCGGGGCTGCGCTACGGCAAAATCTGCATCCTGTCTGATGCCGACGTCGACGGCTCGCACATCCAGGTCTTGCTGCTGACCCTGTTCTTCCGCCACTTCCCGGCGCTGATCGCCAACGGCCACATCTGCATCGCCCGCCCGCCGCTGTACCGGGTGGACGCGCCGGCGCGCGGCAAGAAGCCGATCCAGAAGCTGTACGCGCTGGACGACGGCGAACTGGTGGCCATCGAGGACAAGCTGCGCAAGGATGGCCTGAAGGAAGGCGCGTGGTCGATCTCGCGCTTCAAGGGCCTGGGCGAGATGAACGCCGAGCAGCTGTGGGAAACCACCATGAACCCGGACACCCGCCGCCTGCTGCCGGTGGCGCTGGGCGGCTACGGCCTGCACGAATCGGCGGCCCGCTTCAATATGTTGATGGGCAAAGGCGAAGCGGCCGCGCGCCGCGCCTGGATCGAGGAACACGGCAACGAAGCCGAAGCAGATATCTGACGCACCATCGTCATTCCGGCGCAGGCCGGAATCCATGCTGAGCCGGCCGGAACGCGCCGCATGGATTCCGGCCGGCGCCGCAACGACGCCGGACTGACTACACAAGCATACACACCATGACGCAAGCAAATCTCTTTGACGAAGCGCTGCCGGAAGACAGCAAACCCGCGCCCGCGCCAGCCTCGGCGCCCAACGCCGCCCGCCCCGGCGCCGCCGCCGACCCGGTCCACAGCGCGGCGCAAGCGGCGGCCCACGCCGCCGCCGAAGCGCACGCCCACGGCCAGCCCGCGCCCGCCGACACGGACGGCAGCGCCGCCACCGATAGCGCCCACGCGGCCGGCGGCAGCGATGGCGGCAGCGGCGGCGATGGCGGCGGCGGCATGTTCGGCGGCCCGCTGGGCGGCGGCGGCGATGGCGATGGCGGCGACGCCCTGACCCTGTCCACCTTTGCCGAACGCGCCTACCTCGACTACGCCATCTCGGTGGTGAAAGGGCGCGCCCTGCCCGACGTGTGCGACGGCCAGAAGCCGGTGCAGCGCCGCATCCTGTACGCCATGAACGAAATGGGCCTGAACAGCAGCGCCAAGCCGCGCAAATCGGCCACCGTGGTGGGCGACGTGCTGGGCAAGCTGCACCCGCACGGCGACCAGTCGGTGTACGACGCCATGGTGCGCATGGCGCAGGACTTCTCGCTGCGCTACCCGCTGATCGACGGCCAGGGCAACTTCGGCTCGCGCGACGGCGACGGCGCGGCGGCCATGCGCTACACCGAAGCGCGCCTGACGCCGATCGCCAAAGTCCTGCTGGACGAAATCAACCTTGGCACGGTCGACTTCCAGGCCAACTACGACGGCTCGACCGAGGAACCGACCCTGCTGCCGGCGCGCCTGCCGATGGTGCTGCTGAACGGCGCCTCCGGCATCGCGGTCGGCCTGGCCACCGAAATCCCGTCGCACCACCTGGGCGAAGTGGCGCAGGCCACGGTGGCCATGATCAAGCACCCCAAGATCAGCCACGCCGAGCTGATGGCGCTGCTGCCGGGCCCGGACTTCCCCGGCGGCGGCCAGATCATCACGCCGCCAGCGCAGATTGCCGACATGTACGCCAGCGGCCGCGGCTCGATGAAAGTGCGGGCGCGCTGGAAGATCGAGGAACTGGCGCGCGGCCAGTGGCAGGCGGTGGTGACCGAACTGCCGCCGGGCACCTCGGCGCAAAAAGTGCTGGAAGAAATCGAAGAGCTGACCAACCCGAAGATCAAGCTCGGCAAGAAAGCGCTGTCGCCGGAACAGCTGGCGCTGAAATCGCTGATCCTCAATTCGCTTGACACCATCCGCGACGAATCGGGCCGCAACGCGCCGGTGCGCCTGGTGTTCGAGCCGAAATCGAAAAACCAGGACCAGACCGAATTCATGCTGCTGCTGCTGGCGCACACCTCGCTCGAATCGTCGGCCTCGATCAACCTGGTGATGATCGGCGGCGACGGCCGGCCGCGCCAGAAAGGCCTGAGCGACATCCTGAGCGAATGGATCACCTTCCGCTTTGCCACCGTCACGCGCCGCTCGCAGTTCAAGCTGGGCAAGGTGGACGCCCGCATCCACATCCTCGAAGGGCGGCAGACCATCCTGCTCAACATCGATGAAGTGATCCACATCATCCGCAACGCCGACGAGCCGAAGGCGGCGCTGATCGCGCGCTTCCACCTGAGCGAGATCCAGGCCGAAGACATCCTGGAAATCCGCCTGCGCCAGCTGGCGCGGCTGGAAGCGATCAAGATCGAACAGGAACTGGCCGAGCTGCGCAAGGAAAAGCAGCTGCTGCAAGACCTGCTGGACAACCCGGCGTCGATGAAGCGCGCCATCATCAAGGAAATCGAGAGCGACGCCAAGGTCTACGGCGACGCCCGCCGCACCCTGATCGAAGAAGCGCAGAAAGCCGTGATCGAGCAGAAGGTGGTGGACGAACCGGTCACCGTCATCATTTCCGAGAAAGGCTGGATCCGCGCCCGCAGCGGCATCGGCCACGACGCCAGCCAGTTCACCTTCAAGGCCGGCGACAGCCTGTACGGCGCCTTCGAATGCCGCACGGTCGACCACCTGCTGGCCTTTGGCAGCAACGGCAAAGTGTACTCGGTGCCGGTGGCGGCGCTGCCGAACGCGCGCGGCGACGGCGTGCCGGTCACCACCCTGATCGACCTGGCGCCGGGCGCGCGCATCCTGCACTACTTTGCCGGCGCTGCCGCGACGCGCCTGCTGCTGGCCACCAGCGCCGGTTTCGGCTTCGAGACCAAGGCCGGCGACATGGTCAGCCGCATCAAGGGCGGCAAATCGTTCATCACGCTGGACGACGGCGACGTGCCGCTGCCGCCGACCGTGATTCCGGACACGGCCAGCGCGGTGGCGGTGCTGTCCTCGGGCGCGCGGGTGCTGGTGTTTGGCATGGATGAAATGAAGGTGCTGACCAACGGCGGCCGCGGCGTGATCCTGATGGAGCTGGCGGACAAGGAAACACTGCTGGCGGCCAAGCCGATCAGCCAGAAAGGCGTGACCGTGTACGGCAGCGGGCGCGGCGGCAAGGCGCAGGAAGAAAAACTGTCGGCCTCGGCGCTGGCGGTCCACTTCGGCAAGCGCGCGCGCAAAGGCAAGGAACTGGCGACCAAAATCAAGCCGACCGGCCTCCAGCCCATCGTCTAACCCACTCCGGGGTCAGGTCCGCCATTTCTACACGGCCTCAACCGTAGCGACCGCTACGGTTGAGGCCGTGTAGAAATGGCGGACCTGACCCCGGATTTTTTTAGTGCTGCTTGGCGGCGGCTTCTTTGACTTCGGCGTCGGCCTTGGCTTTGACGGCGGCGGTCTTGTTGGCGGCCAGGGCTTTGTCGGCGGTGGCGTCCACGGTTTCCTTGATCGCCTTGGCGTCGGCTTTCACGGTTTTCTTCTCGGCCTTCTCTTCAGCCTTGGCCACCGCCTTGTCGCCCTTGGCAGCGGCCTTGGCCTTGTCTTCAGGGTCGGCCTTGGCCACTTTCTCGTTGGCCTTGGCCTGCTCCACGGCGACTTTGGCCTGTTGCTCTTCGTGCACCTTGTCGGCCTTGGCGATGGCCTTGTTGGCTTTCTTGTCGGCCTTGGCGTCGGCTTTCAGTTCCTTCTGTTCGGCCTTGGCGATGTCTTTGTTGGCATCGGCTTGCGCCTTGGCCACGTCCGACGTCTGGGCGTAAGCGGCGGTGGCCATCAGGCCGGCGATCAGGGTGGCAATCAGCTTGTTCATGGTGTATCCCTTTCGGTGTTGTTGAGTACGTGAGACACATCTTAGGCCGCCGCCCCGCCACACACTGTACGCTAGCGTACTAAGGACGCGAATACAGGTCGATGATGGTCAGGATGGCGTCCGCGCACACCGCACAGAACTGTTCACTGCGGTCGAACATGATGCACTGCATTTGCGGCCGGTAGTAGCCGCTGGCCTCGTAATTGGCGCCCTCGAACGCACCCACTGTGTGGCGCTGCGGATCGGCCGAGAACAGCGCCGTGCTCTCCTGCAGGTCGCGCTTGAACAGCGCGCTCATTTCCGATTCCGGCCGGTCGGCGGCGCGCAGTGCGGCGCGCTCTTGCTGGTAGGCGCGCGAGGCGGTTTCGTAGGCGGCTTTCGGCCACGGCGTCGGCAGCGGCGTGCCGGCCTGGACGAATTTTTGCCATTTCAGTCGGGCCGGGTCGTGCAGCGCGGTGGCGTTGGGTTCCCATGGTTCGCGGCGCGCGCCGCCGGTGGCGTAAGCGACCGGCGAGGTGTAGTACTCGTCGGCCAGGCCGGCGAAGTGGTGGCCGAATTCGTGCACGAACAGGTAGTTGGCCCAGTCGTTGCCGGCGGCCGCGGTGCTGAACTGGCCGAAGATGCCGCCGCCGCCGTAGGTCTCGTTGTTGACCAAAATCTCGATGAACTCATACGGCGCGTACTGCGCCAGCTCGCGCAGGGCGCGGTTGTCAGTGGTCAGCACGTAGCGCTCGCTGCCAAAGATGTCGTAGCGGGTGCCCAGCGGCGATTCCTTGTGCACGCCGGTCGAGGGGCGCGACACGCCCGACTCGCTGGTCGGCAGGGCCATGGCCCAGACATTGAAGTCGCGGGCGCGCTCCTTGAACGGCGAGGTGGCAAACAGGTGGTCGGCCAGGCGGCGCGCGGCAGCCTCAAATTTTTTCATCTCGGCCTGGGTGTAGCCATCGCCGACGATCAGCAGGTCGACCTTGTCGGGCGACGGGCCGTTGACGCGGATGCCGATCGGCTTGACCGGCGCCGGCGGCTGCTTGCGGATCACGTCCATGGCGTTGGGGTCGACGTCGGTGCTCCATACCGGCACGAAGCGGTTGCTGTCGTCGCGCTTGAGGATGCGCACCTTGACCGGCTGCTCGGGGCGCGGGAAACGCACCGACTCCTGGAAGCCGCGCTCGGCGTGCGTCGCTTCCTCGGTGCTGCGCCATTCGGCAAACACGGTGGAGAAGCCGCGCGAGTAGAGCAGCTTGCCGGTTTTGGCGTCCACCACTTCCACCAGGTTGTTGCCGCGATTGGTGCGGTCGATGGTCTGGGCCAGGTTGCCGGGCCACGGCAGCGGCTCGATCACCACGCGTTCGACCGCATAGTGTTCTTCGCTGGCGTTGCCGCTGTGGAGGTAGTCGAGGCGCATGGTGGCCGGTTGCGCGGCCAGCGCGCTGGTGGCGGCCCACAGCGCCAGCAGGGAGATGAGGTAGCGGAGCATGGAGATCCTGCGGTCAGTTGAAAACGTGACCGACATTGTAGTCCCGCCGCTCGCCGCCACCAAGCGGCGCCGGGCACGGCCGCTGCCGGCCCGCCCGCAGCGACGCGGCGGCGCATGGCGGACTGCGGTAGCGGCGCGACTGCGGTGGTGCGCGGCGGCGCATGGCGGACTGCGGTAGCGGCGCGACTGCGGTGGTGCGCGGCGGCGCATGGCCGACTGCGGTAGCGGCGCGACCGCGGTGGTGCGCGGCGGCATATGGCGGACTGCGGTAGCGGCGCGACCGCGGTGGCGCCCGGCGCGCGCGGCTCAGGTGCGCCACTTGCCAGTGCGGGCCAGTTCGGCCACGGCGTCGGCAAAGGCTTGCGGTGCTTCCTGCGGCAGGTTGTGGCCGGCGCCGGGAATGCGCAGGTGCTTGCGCGTGCCGCTGAATCTGGCCGCCGACGCGCTGCCGTCGGTGGCGGCGATGACGCCGTCGTCGATGCCGTCCATGGTAATGGTCGGCACCCGGATCGCCGGCAACGCGGCCAGTTTGGCTTCCTGGGCTGCGTAGTCGGGGAAGCCATCGGCGTGGCCGAGGCGGTGGCGGTAGGAGTGGATCACCACGTCGACATAGTCCGGATTCTGGAACGCTTGCGCGGTGCGCAGGAAGGTCGGGCCGTCAAAGTGCCAGCTGGGCGAGTTCCCTTCCCACATGATGCGGGCGATGTCGTCGCGGTTGGCGGTCAGCCCCGCGCGGCCACGCTCGGTCAGGAAGTAGAACTGGTACCAGAAGCCCGCTTCCACCTTGGCCGGCGCCGGCAACGCGGCTTTGGCGATATCCTGGATCAGGTAGCTGTTGACCGAAACCAGCCCCACCACGCGCGAGGGCTTGAGCGCGGCCATCACGCAAGCCGCGCGGCCGCCCCAGTCGTAGCCCGCCAGCACGGCTTCGGGGATGTGCAGCGCATCCATGAAGTCGATCAGATCCTGGCCGATGGCGGCTTGCTGGCCGGCGCGCGGTGTGGCGTCGTCGAGGAAGCGCGTGGTGCCGTGGCCGCGCAGGTAGGGCACCAGCACGCGGTAGCCCTGCTTCGCCAGCATCGGCGCGACCTCGGCGTAGCTGTGGATGTCGTAGGGGAAGCCGTGCAGCAGGATCAGCGGGCGGCCGTCGGCCGGGCCGGCTTCGTGGTAGCCGATGTCCAGGGTGTCGGTCTGTACCTGCTGTACCGGCAGCAAGGGCAGCGGCGCGGTCGGGCGCGTCGGCGGCGCCAGCGGCTTGTTGCGCCCTGTGCGCGCCGCGGCAGCGTGCGCGCTGGTCGCGCCAGTGACGCCGGCGGCGCCAGCGCTGGCGGCACTGGCGGCTCCAGTGTTGGCGGCGGCCTGCGTCGTCAGCAGCGCGCCTGCGGTGCCGGCAGCGGCCAGCAGGAAGCGGCGGCGGTGTTGAATAGCGTCAGTCATAGGATGCTCCTTTCGTAGCGGCGCTGGCGCCGTCAATGTCAGTAATCAGTTCGCTGGCAAGCCAGCCTGCCAGCAGTTGGCCGGCTTGCGCCACGCCGGCCGCCTCGCCGTGGCGCGCGGCCAGCCACGCGCACAGTGCGGCGAAGCTGCCGTCGCTTTGCAGTTGCAGCAGCGCCTCGTATTCCTGCGCGTCGACCTGCTTCAGGTAGGCGCGATAGCCGCGCCGCCAGACCAGCAAACCGCCCTGCTCGGCCAGCATTGCGCTCTCCGGCACCGCGCGCTCCTCCCACAACGCCGACCACACCTGCTCCGCATTGGTCTGCGCCGGCGCGGTGCGCAGCGATGGCGTCAGCCGCAGCCGCGCGCTGTCCCAGTCGACGCCGGCCAGACCGTCCAGCGCCAGCGGCGTGGCATCGGCAGCGACAAAGGCCGCGCCCAGCGCGTGCTCGATCCACGCCAGCTCGTGCAGGTCCGGATTGTCCGGATACAGCGCCGCCAGCGTTGGCGCGAAGCCGTCGGCATAGGCGTCCAGCGTCCACGCGTGCGGCGGATGGGCGTCGATATGGGTGATGGCGGCCCGGCGGAACGCGTCCTCGCCCAGCCACGCCTGCAGTTTGGGATAGCAGGCCTGCAGCGCGCCCACCAGCTGCGCGCGGTAGTTGTTCTGATAGACCGCCAGCCCGGCGTCGGCGCGCGGGCCGTGGCCGGCGGCGGCGCGCATGGCGGCGCCCGGGGTGGCCGTCACCAGCCACTGCTGGAAGTCGCGCTGCAGGTCGGCCAGCATCATGCGGCCTCCCGCTGCGCCATGCGTTCACGGTCCCACGCCCGCACCGCGCCCAGCTGGCGCGCGATCGCCAGTTCGTGCAGCAGATCGTCCAGCGGCGGGATATGGTCGTCGCGCTCGATCATGGTGGCAACCGGGCCGACGCGCGCCATCACCTGTGCGTACAGCTGCCATACCGCCTCGCACACCGGGCTGTCGTGGGTGTCGATCAGCAGATCGGCGCCCTGGCTATGGCCGGCCAGATGGATCTGGCGCACGGCGTCGTACGGCAGGCCGGCCAGGAAGTCGGCGGTGCTGAAGCCGTTGTTCGTCGCGCTGACGTAGATGTTGTTGACGTCCAGCAGCAGGCCGCAGCCGGTGCGCCGGCTCATCTCGCGCAGGAACGCCCACTCGCTCATGGCGGCGCCGTTGAAGGCCAGATAGCTGGACGGATTCTCGAACAGCATGGCGCGCCCCAGCGCATCCTGCGCCTGATGGATGTTGGCGCACACCAGCTCCAGCGCTTCCTCGGTGTAGGGCAGCGGCAGCAGGTCGTGCGAGTTGAAGCCGCCGATGCGCGACCAGCTCAGATGGTCGGATACAAACAGCGGCTCGATCTCGTCCACCAGCGCCTTCAGGCGCCTGAGGTAATCGGCGCGCAGGCCGTCGGCCGAGCCGATCGACATCGACACGCCGTGCAGCACCACCGGGTGCCGTTCGCGCACCTGGCGCAGGATGTGGCGCGGCTGGCCGCCGTCCACCATGAAGTTTTCGGAAATGACCTCGACAAAATCCACTGCCACCCGGGTGTCCAGGAATTCGCGGTAGTGCTCTTTGCGCAGGCCCAGTCCATAGCCTGAGTAGGGTTGTAGGGGCATCGCTGGCTCGCTCATCGGTGAATGGCCCGGCGCTGACAATGGCCGGGCCGCGTGAAGGTTACTTCGGTTCGGTCAGGGTGCCGCCGGCGGCCAGGCAGGCGCTTTTGGTTTTCACCAGCACGCCCTCGCCCTTGCAGTTATTCAGGCCTTTGCAGTCGTTCTTGGCGGTGGCGCACAGGCTGGTGCCCTTGCAGGTGTTGATGCCGTAGCAGCGGCCGAGCGGGTCGCTCTTGTCGGCCTTCTGGGTCTGCTCGGCGGCGTGGACGTTGGTGCCGATGGCCAGCGAGGCCAGTGCCAGCATGGCGGAAGCGGCGGCGATGCTCAGACGGGTGGTAGTGCTCATGGGTGGTACTCCTTCAGGTTAGTGCGCGTTGTGCGCGGCGGTCAAAATAACGTCGGCGACTTTCTCCGGCTGGGAGATGTAGACCAGGTGGCTGGCCTTGATCTCGGTCACCCGGGCGCCGGCGCGCTGGTACATCCAGCGCTGCAGGTCGGGGCTGAGCGCGCGGTCGTCGGTGGAGACGATGGCGTAACTCGGTTTGCTGCGCCACGCCGCCGACCAGATCTGGGTGGTGAAGGCGGCCGTGGTGGCCGGCACCTGGGCGGCGGCCATGAAGTTGGTGCGGTTTTCGGCCAGGTCGGCGCCGAAGTCGGCGTGGAATCTGGCGCGGTCGAAGAACAGGTGGCCGTCCTGCGTGGCCACCACCGAGTTGCTCGGCGCGGGCATGGAACCCAGCACCTGCGCCAGGCTTTCGCCGACGTCCGGCAGCAGCGCGGAGACGTAGACCAGGGCCTTGACCTTGTCGCGGGCGCCGGCGGCGGAGATGATGGCACCGCCGGAGCTGTGGCCGACCAGCACCACCGGACCGACCTGCTGGTCCAGCACTTCGCGGGCGGCGGCGATGTCGTCGTCAAAGCTGGTGTGCGGCTGGTTGGCGATGGTGACGTGGTAGCCGGCGTGGTACAGGATGTCGAACACCACGCGCCAGCCGGAACCGTCGACAAAGGAGCCCGGCACGATGACGACGTTGCGTGCGCCGGCGGCGGCGGCCGCGGTAGCGCTGCCAGCGGCAGCGGGGGCAGCGGCGGCCGGTGCGGCAGCGGCGACTGACGCGGCGAAGGCAGGGGCGGCGGCTGGGCCAGCGGCCGACGGCGCCACCGGCGCGGCCTGGGCCTGGGCCGGGGTCAGGCCGCCGGCGGCGGCCAGCAGCGCGGCGGCGATGGCGGCCGCTTTCAGGGCCAGGATGGCGCGCATTATTTTTTCTCCTTCGGCGTCAGCGAGCCGTAGCCTTTCGGCGTCTTGATCCGGGTGCACGTGCCCTTCTCGACCAGGGTCCAGGCGTCGCCCTGGTAGTCGACCGAGGAGGTGCCGGCGCAGGTGGTGCCGGCGCCGGCGGCGCAGTCGTTGTGGCCGGCCTTGGCCACGCCGTAGCATTTTTCGGTGGCCGGCTTGGCGGCCTCGGCAGCGTGGGCGCCGGCGGCCAGGGTGGCCACGGTCAGGGCCAGCGAGGCGGCCAGCGCGGTGCGGGGGATGGTCATGGTGTTTCCTTTCTCACAGGGTTAAAAGCGCATTCGATAACATCGGATACGAGTAATTACTTGAACAAAAGACGGTCGAGCGACCAGGCGCCGCCGCCCTGGGCGATCAGCGGCAGCAGCACGGCGCTCCACAGCAAATGGGTCGGCCAGGCGCCCGGATAGACGAACACTTCAATCACGGCCGTCATGCCCAGCAGCGCCAGCGCCGCGACCCGGGTGCCCAGGCCCAGCACCAGCAGCAGCGGGAACAGGTGCTCGGCGTAGGCGGCCATGGGCGCGGCCAGCTCGGCCGGGATCAGCGGCAGGGCGTATTCCGTGCGGAACAGTTCATAGGTCAAGGGCTTGATGGTCAGCCAGTCCTGCACCTTGGTGCGGCCGGACAGGAAGAACACGGCCGCGATGCCCACCCGCGCCAGCAGCAATTGCAGGGCGGGCGGCAGCAGGGCCGGCAGGCGGGCGCGCAGCGGCGCGGCGAAACTCAGTGCATTCATGGGGACTCCGGTTATTAATCGCATCCGTTTGCATCGGATGAGATGAATCATACCCACGCATGCCGCTGAAGTCAATCGCATTTGATTGAATCGGATGCGAATTATTTTTTGCTTATTGCGTGGACAGCGACTGGCCGAGGTCCAGCGCCCGGATGTCAAGCCGCATGCGCAGGATGGAATAGCTGTACGGCGCGGCCGCGGCGTAGGCCACGCTGTCGCGCGTCTTGCTGAGGGTGAACTGGAAGCCCAGCTCGGGCAGCGTGCCGTTGCGCCCGCTGGTGGCAATGCCGATGGCCTCGCTGCGGCGGTTGTTCATCAGGTTTTCCATCAACGGCACCAGGGCGTTGCGGCCCAGGATGTCGGGCGAGAACACGGGTTCGGCGCCGAGGTCGGCGCGCGCGCCCAGCTTGCCGCCGGCCTTGGCCGCGGACGGGGTGAAGGTGTGGCTGGCCAGGTCGTACAGGTCGCCGCGGTCGAGGTAGCTGATCACGGCGTTGCTGACATTGAAGCCGGGCCGCGCGTGGTCGGTGCTGGCGCGCGTCAGGTCGACCAGCAGCGCGCCTTTGCTGCCGACGATTTCCACGCGGCGCTGCGGATCGACCACCATGGCGGTGTTTTCATCGATGCCGAGGCCGTATTTATAGCCCTTGGCCAGCATGGCCGGGATCATGCGGGCAAAGCGGCCGCGCACCAGGAAGTGCTGGTCGACAAACACGTCGTTGCCGATGAAGCCGAGGCCGGGAGCGATTTCCTCGCCCTCGCGCACGCCGCCGCGCAGGGTGGCAAACACGGTCTTGGGGGCGTAAAACATGGTGCTGCTCATGACGGCCGCGCCGGCGCTGTTGCCGGCCACCACGCCGCCGCGCCGGTAGAGGTCCCACACCGCGTCCAGCACGGCGCTGCGGCTGCCGTCCGGGCGCACCAGCGCCTGGGTGATGCGGGCCTGGTCGCCGCCGGAAAAGAACACGCCGGCGGCGCCGCGCACGGCGTCGGCCAGCAGCGGGTCGTCGGCGGCCCGGCGGTAGTCGCTGTCGGCCAGCTTGACCGCCAGCGGCACCTGGAAGGCGTCGGCGCCATAGCGTTTCAGGTAGTCGACGATGGCGGCCGCCACCGGGGCGGGGTCGGCCGCCGCCGAGGCGAACACGGCGATGCGCGCGCCCGGCCCGCCCGCCAGCGCCACAATGCGCTGCCAGACGGCGTCGTTGTCGGGGCGCAGGCCGCCGCCGATGATGACCAGCGAGCCGCGCGGCGGATCGGCCGCGGCATCCGCGGCGTCCGCGGCGCCGGCCGGGGCGGCGCCGGCGCCGGCGCCGGCCGGCACGGCCAGCAGCAGCACGGCGTGGAACAGGAAGTGGATCAGCATGCGCATGGGAACTCCGGGCTGACCCCGACCGGCGGGGTGCCGGTTGCGGGGCTGCCCTTACTATACCGGAAGCCGCGCTAGCGGTAACGGTACAGCGGCTGCGCCAGCTGGATCGGGCGGATGTCCATGCGCAGCTTGAGCACGGAATAGGCCTCGACCTCGGTCGAGCTGTAGCCGACGCTGTTGATGGTCTTGCTGAAACGGAATTCGAAGCCCAGCTCGGGGTTGAAGTCGCGCGGGTTGCCAAAGGCGATGCCGATGGCTTCCTGCTGGGCGTTGTCGATCAGATTGACCATCAGGTCCAGCACCGCGTTGTTGCCAAGGATGTCGTTGGTGTAGACCGGCTCGCGCGTGTCCGGCTGGTTGGGGTCGAGCTTGTTGTCGGCCTTGTCCGGCGAGGGCGTGAACTCGCGCGACACCAGGTTGAACTTGTCGCCGCGGTCGAGATAGCTGATGGTGGCGTTGGAAATATTGAAGCCCTTGATGCCGCGGTCGGTGATGGCGGCCGACAGGTCCAGCAGCAGCGCGCCGCTGTAGCCGATGATCTCGACGTCGCGCCGGGCGTTGACCACCATGGCGGTGTTTTCATCGATGCCAAGGCCGATCTGGTAGCCCTTCTTCAGCATCACCGGGATCATGCGCGCAAAGCGGCCGCGCACCAGCAGGTGCTGGTCGACAAACACGTCCTCGCCGATGAAGCCGAGGCCGGGGGCGATTTCGTGGCCATCGTTGACGCCCTGCTTCAGCATGTCCAGGGTCGACTTGGCGTCGTAGAACATGGTGGTGCTCATGATGGCGGCGCCGGCCGAGGAGCCGGCCACCACGCCGCCGTCGCGGTAGACGTCCCACACCGCGTCCAGCGCGGCGGTGTGGCTGCCGTCCGGGCGCACCAGCGCGCGCGTGATGCGGGCCTGGTCGCCGCCGGTGAAGTAAATCCCGGTGGCCGAGTGGATCATGGCCACGGTTTCCGGGTCTTCGGCGGCCTTGCGGTAGTCGCTATTCGGCCAGGTGACGCCGAGCGGGATGGCAAACGCCTGGGCGCCGTACTGGTTCAGCTTGTTGACGGTGGCCTGGGCCGCCGCCTCCGGGTTGATCGAGGCCGAGCCGAACACGCCGATGCGCGCGCCCTTGCCGCCGGCCAGCTGCACGATGCGCTGCCAGACTTCGGCGTTTTCGGTGCGCAGGCCGCCGCCAATGATGACCAGGTTGCCCGCCGGCGGCGCCAGCACCGGCTTGGGCGGCGGCACCGCCTTGGCCGGCTTGCTGCTCTTGCCCGGCACCTGGACCTTGGGCACCGGCGCGCCTGGCACCGGCGTCGAGGCCGCCTGGGCGGCGCCCGCCAGCGCCAGCAGCCAGAGCATGCACAGGCGCATGCACAGATGCTGCAGCGTCAAACCCATTACTTTCATGTTCCCCTTCCGATGAAAACCGGCGCCGGGCTGTCGCCGGGCGCCGTTGCGTACCTGCCAGATGATACCAAGCAATTGCTTAAAAACGCATTACTTGAACGCGTAATTTACACTGGCGTAGAAGCGGCGGCCGCGCACGTCGGTGTAGGTCGGATCATAGCCGGAGATGAAGTGATAGGCCTGGTTGGAGAACGGCGGCGCGGTGTCAAACAGGTTCTGGATGCCGGCGCGCAGTTTCAGCGCCTTGCTGGCCTGCCAGCTGCCGGTCAGGTCCCACAGCGAGTAGGACTTGACGTGGTTGGGCTGGACCACCGAGCCGTCGTCCAGGTTGATGGCCGAGTTCTGGTCCTGATAGCCGCTGGAGAAGGTGTTGGACAGGGTGGCCGCCCACGGGCCCTGATCCCAGTCCAGGCTGATGGTATGGCGCCAGCGCTGCACCACGCCGTCGGTGACAAAGCGGCCCAGGTTGGACACATAGACGTCGCCCTTGTCGTTCTGGATCTTGGAATCGGTCACATAGGTGCCGGACAGGCGGCCGCCAAAGCGCCCGGCCCAGGTCTGCACGCCCTTGAAGTCGATGGTCAGGTCGAGCCCGGCGGCCTTCTGGGCGCCGCGGTTTTCCTTGAACTGGTCGATCCACAGGATGTAGTTGTCGTCGTCCGGGTCGCGGTGCACCAGGCTGGCGTACTTGACCGGGTTGGCCAGGATCAGGTCGTCGCCGACCTCGGCAATCAGGTCGGTGCGCTTGATGTTCCAGTAATCGAGCGTCAGCATCACCTGCCTGGACGGCTGCAGCACCATGCCGAGCGAGAACTGGCGGCTCTTTTCCGGCTTCAGATTCGGGTTCGAGTGGCGGTGGGTTTCCCACGCTTCGGCGCAGGTGGCGTAATCGTTGTCGACCACGGCGCAGTAGACCGGGTCCGGCAGCACGGCGGTGCCGCCCACCTGCATCGGCCGGTACAGATCGGTCATGGACGGCGCCCGGAAGCCGCGCCCGGCCGAGGCGCGGAACAGCATGGTGTTGCTGGGCATATAGGTCAGGCCGAGCTTGGGGCTGGCGGCGCCGCCGACCACCTGGTAGTGGTCGTAGCGGGCCGAGAGCTGGGCTTCCCACTGCTTGCTCAGCGGCAGCAGCAGTTCGCCGTACACCGCCTGGATGTTGCGCGCATAGCTGGTGGCCTGGCCGCCCTCGGGCGCCGGGTCGTTGTTGATGTTGTCGCTCAGCAGCAGGGCCGAGGGGTGGTAAGCGGTTTTCTCGCGGCGGATTTCGCCGCCGATGGCCAGCGCGGCCTCGCCGCCGGCCAGGGTGCCGACCGCGTGCGAGACCTTGAAGTCGAGCGAGTCGGTGGTGCCGCGCGCGTGGCGCACCTCGTCATTGACCTGGAGGCTGTTGATCAGGTCGCGGCCGGCCGGGCTGGACGGGCCGAACGGGTTGATCAGGCCGTCCGCGATGCCCTGCACCAATTCGTTGTACAGCAGGTAGCCATGGGTGTCGCGGTCGCGCACCACATTGATGCTGTGGTTGAGGCCGATGTCATAGTCAAAGCCGTTGCGCGAGCCGCTCAGGCCGACCACATAGCGCTGGCTTTCGCTGGTCAGCTCGCTGGTGCGGCGGCCGGCCTCGTTCAGGCGGATGCGCAGCTCGACTTCCGGGTCGCCGCCGGCTTCGTCCGAGCCGAGGTCGTAGCCCTTGAAGGCCGGAATCACGCTGGCGTCGACATAGGCGCGCACCCGCGCCGACGAGGCCGCGTACCAGGTCTTGGCGCGGCTCAGGGCGATCTCGGCGTACAGCTGGTGGTCGGGGTTGAGCTGCAGCACGCCGCGGCTCAGGATATTGGTCTTTTCCGATTTCGGGTACAGCTCGGTGTCGCCCATGTAATTGTAGGTGCAGCCCTCGGGGCCGCCGGTGCCGGTCGGCAGGTAGAGGTTGGCCGGCGCCGAGCAGGTCGGCACCGAGGGGTTGATCAAACGGCTGCTGATGGGCTGGCCGTTGAGCTTGAAGCCGTTGGCGGCCAGGTAATCGCGCTGGTCGGCGCTGAGGCGGATATTGGCCGGCGCCGTGTAGCCGGACAGCAGATGCGGCAGCCGCTCGGGGATGCGCAGGTCGTCGATGAAGCCGCGCTGCGCGGTCGACAGGGCGCCGGTGCGCTGGAAGTCGGCCACCGCGAACACATTGAAGCCGTCCTTGGCGAGGTCGCCATGGCCGGCGGTGACGGTGGCGGTGCGCTTGCCGGCGCCGCCCTCCTCGGTTTTCAGGCCGTAGGCGTTCAGTTCCAGGCCCTGGAAATCCTTGCGCGTGATGAAGTTGATCACGCCGCCGATGGCGTCGGTGCCGTACAGCGCCGAGGCGCCGTCCAGCAGCACTTCGACGCGGGCGATGGCGGCCGCCGGGATGTTGTTGAGGTCGACGCCGGTGTCGTCGCCGGGCGAGGCGAAGTTGGCCATGCGGCGGCCGTTCAGCAGCACCAGGGTGGACGAGGTGCCGATGCCGCGCAGATTGGCGCTGTTGAAGCCGCGCTGGTCCTTGCCGTCGGTGATCGAGACGCCGTCGGTCAGGCCGCCGACGTTGGCCGACAGCCGGGCCAGGATTTCGCTGGCGGTGGTGACGCCGACCTTGTCGATTTCCGCGCGCGTGATGACCTGCACCGGCAACGCGGTTTCGGTCTCGATGCGCTTGATGGCCGAGCCGGTGATTTCCACCTTCGGCAGCGGCGCGGCGGCGGCCGGCGCGTCCTGCGCCATGGCCGGCCCCAGCAGGCCGGTGACGGCGCCCATGCCCAGGGCCAGGCGTACGGCGCGCGCCATCCTGGTGGTGCGGGTTGGCTTCATATACTCTCCCTGTTATTCGATATGTAAATAATTCATTTAAACTAACTGTACGCACATGTAGCCAAAAACTCAAGGCGGCCGCGCGCGCGCGATTTACTTTGTGAAAATAGTGCTACATACTCAATGCTTTACCACCATGCAGGGCAGGCCATGCAAGCAATCACTCATCCATTGTCCGCCGCGCACGCCAATGCCGCGTATGCGCTGACCAGTTTCCACTTCGGCACGCCGGGACGCGGCAAGAAAGTGTATATCCAGGGCTCGCTGCACGCCGACGAGGTGCCGGGCATGCTGGTGGCGCAATTCCTGCGCAAGGAATTGCTGGCGCTGGAGGCGGCCGGGCAGATCCACGGCGAAATCATCCTGGTGCCGGCCGCCAATCCGATCGGGCTGGCGCAGGCCATCCATGGCGCCGCCTTCGGGCGTTTCGACCTGACCACCGGCGTCAATTTCAACCGCGCCTACAAGCATGTGGCCAACGATCTGAAGCGCTCGCTGGACGGCAAGCTGGGGCAGGATGCGGCCGCCAATGTGGCGCTGATCCGCGAGCACGCGCGCGCCGCGATTGCCGACTGGCAGCCGGCCACCGATGCCGAGACGCTGAAAAAAACCCTGATGAGCCTGGCGATTGATGCCGACATCGTGCTGGACCTGCATTGCGACAACGAGGCGGTGCTGCACATGTACGCCGGCACCCCGCTGGCCGCGGGCATCGCGCCGCTGTCGGCGATCCTCGGCGCGCACGCCACGCTGCTGGCCTACGAGGCCGGCGGCGAACCGTTTGACGAGGCCTGCAGCCGGCTGTGGTGGGATCTGGACCGGCATTTCCAGCACCGGTACCCGATACCGGCCGCCTGCCTGTCCACCACGGTGGAGCTGCGCGGCGAGCAGGAAGTCAGCTACGAGCTGGCGCGCAAGGACGCGGCCGGCCTGCTGCAATTCCTGGCCCTGAACGGCGTGCTGGGCGACGCCAACGCGCAAGCGGCGGCGGCCACGCTGCCCCCTCCGCTGTGTGCGCCGACGCCGCTGGAGGGGGTGGAGCCGGTGTATGCGCCGCATGCCGGCATCCTGATCTACACGCGCGCGCTGGGCGCCAGGGTGGCGGCCGGCGAGGCGCTGGCCGATCTGATCGATCCGGTCAGCGGCGAGACCACGGTGCTGCGCGCCACGGTCGATGGCGTGTTCTTTGCGCGCAGCGCGCACCGCCATGTGATCCGCGGCATGAACGTCGGCAAGGTGGCCGGCGCCCGGGCTTATCGTGAAGGCGACCTGCTGAGCGCATGATGAACAAAAAACTGAAACTCCCGCATACCTTCGTGCTGCTGTTCATCATTCTGGCGCTGATCGCGGCGGCCACCTGGCTGGTGCCGGGCGGCAAGTACGACACCCATCTGGTCAACGGCAAGCAGCTGATCAATCCGGACAGCTTCCATTACATCGACAGCAACCCGCAGGGGCTGGTGGCGCTGATGAAGGCGCCGATCAAGGGCTTTGTCGAGGCGGCGCAGATCATCGGCTTTGTGCTGATCGTCGGCGGCGCCTTTGCCGTGCTGCAAAAGACCGAGGCGATCGACGCCATGATCAAGTCGCTGGCCAAGGCGCACGCCAGTTCGGCGTTCATCCAGAAGGCCTTGATCCCGGTGTTCATCACCCTGTTCTCGATCGGCGGCGCCACCTTTGGCATGAACGAGGAGGCGATTCCGTTCATCCTGATTTTCGTGCCGCTGGCGCTGGCGCTGGGCTACGACACGGTGGTCGGCGTGTCGATTCCGTTTCTGGGCTCGCAGGTGGGCTTTTCGGCGGCGTTTCTGAACCCGTTCAATGTCGGGATTGCGCAGGGCATCGCCGGGGTGCCGGTGTTTTCCGGCTGGGGCTATCGCCTGATCGTGTGGGCAATTGCCACCACGGTCACCATCGTCTTCATGATGTGGTACGCGGCGCGCGTCAAGCGCGATCCGACCTTGAGCCCGACCTATGCGCTGGATCTGGAGAAGCGCAAGGACTTGCCGGTCGGCGGCGTGGGCGAGTTCCACGGCATGACCGCGCGCCACAAGCTGGTGCTGTGGATCTTTGCCGGCGCGCTGGCGGTGATGGTGTTTGGCGTGGTGCATTACGCGTGGTATATCGATGAAATCGCGGCGCTGTTCCTGTCGATGGCCATCGTCATCGGGCTGGTCGGCAAGCTCGATTCGACCCAGATCGTGGAGGGCTTCATGCAGGGCGCGCGCGATCTGGTCGGCACGGCGCTGGTGATCGCGCTGGCGCGCGGCACGCTGGTGCTGGCGCGCGACGCCCACATCATCGATACCATGCTGCACGGCCTGATGCCGCTGGTGCAGTCGGCCCATCCGGTGTTTGCGGCGTGGAAGATGTTTGGCATCCAGACGGTGATCAATTTCTTCATCCACTCCGGCAGCGGACAGGCCGCGCTGACCATGCCGATCATGGCGCCGCTGGCCGATCTGGTGGGCGTGACGCGCCAGACCGCGATTCTGGCGTTCCAGTTTGGCGAATTCACCACGCCGATGATCCCGACTTCCGGCATCACGGTCGGCGTGCTGGCGCTGGCGCGCATTCCATGGATCACCTGGGCCAAGTGGATGATCCCGCTGCAACTGATCTACGCCGTGCTGGCGCTGGCCCTGCTGGTGCCGCCCTGCCTGATGAACTGGCAGTAAATTTGCCGGGCATATACGCATGGTTTGTCAGTCCGGTAGCTTGCCTATTTCTGCCTATTTTCGCCTATTGAATGCCTATTCCGGCAGCGCCTCCCCAGAGGGGAAACCGGGCAAAAGCCACCTGAGAAATAGGCAAATCATAGGCAAAAATAGGCGAAAATAGGCAAGCTGTGGGAGGGAAGAACGGTATGTATATCGCCGGCACAAAATGCTGCGGCTCCGGCGTTTTCGCCCTTGTATAGACAAGAGCGGCGCGTTTTACGGTTTATAATCGCTGGTTGATCCTTCGCGCACTTCCTCTATTTGACTATGACCTCACAATTTTCCAAAAAGGCCGAAGCCTGGTCGGCCCGCTTCAGCGAACCGGTTTCGGACCTCGTCAAACGCTACACCGCCTCGGTGTTTTTCGACAAACGCCTGGCCAAGGCCGACATCCAGGGTTCGCTGGCCCACGCTGAAATGCTGGCCGCCCAGGGCATCATCAGCGCCCAGGACCGCGCCGAGATCGAGCGCGGCATGGCGCAGATCAGCGCCGAAATCGAGGCCGGCCAGTTCGAATGGCTGCTCGACCTGGAAGACGTGCACCTGAACATCGAAAAGCGCCTGACCGAGCTGGTGGGCGATGCCGGCAAGCGCCTGCACACCGGCCGCTCGCGCAACGACCAGGTGGCCACCGACATCCGCCTGTACGTGCGCTCGGCCATCGACGACGTGCTGGCCCTGCTGAACGCGCTGCGCAGCGCCCTGACCGACCTGGCCGAAAAGCACGCCGACACCATCCTGCCCGGCTTCACCCACATGCAGGTGGCGCAGCCGATCACCTTCGGCCACCACATGCTGGCCTACGTGGAAATGTTCGGCCGCGATGCCGAGCGCATGGCCGACGCCCGCAAGCGCGTCAACCGCCTGCCGCTGGGCGCGGCCGCGCTGGCCGGCACCACCTTCCCGATCGACCGCGTGCGCGTGGCCAAAACCCTGGGCTTTGACGACGTCTGCCACAACTCGCTGGACGCCGTCTCCGACCGCGACTTCGCGATCGAATTCACCGCCGCCGCGGCCCTGATCATGACCCACATCTCGCGCATGTCGGAAGAGCTGATCATCTGGATGAGCCCGCGCGTGGGCTTCATCGACATTGCCGACCGTTTCTGCACCGGCTCGTCGATCATGCCGCAAAAGAAAAACCCGGACGTGCCGGAACTGGCGCGCGGCAAGACCGGCCGCGTGGTCGGCCACCTGATGGGCCTGCTGACCCTGATGAAAGGCCAGCCGCTGGCCTACAACAAGGACAATCAGGAAGACAAGGAACCGCTGTTCGACACGGTCGACACCCTGGTCGACACCCTGCGCATCTTTGCCGACATGGCCGGCGGCATCAGCGTCAAGCCGGACAATATGCGCGCGGCCGCCCTGCAGGGCTATGCCACCGCCACCGACCTGGCCGACTATCTGGTCAAGAAGGGCCTGCCGTTCCGCGACGCCCACGAAGCGGTGGCGCACGCCGTGCGCGCCTGCGACGACCTGCGGATCGATCTGGCCGAGATGTCGCTGGAGCAGCTGCGCGCCTTCTCGCCGCTGATCGCGGACGACGTGTTTGCCGTGCTGACGCTGGAAGGCTCGGTGGCCGCGCGCGACCACGTCGGCGGCACCGCCCCGAACCAGGTGCGCGCCGCCATCGCCCGCGTGCGCAGCCAGCTGGCGTAATCCCCGCGGCGGCGGCGGCCGGCGCCGCCAGCATTTGGCGGCCGTTTGATCTGGCGCAGTACCCGCGCCCGCCATCGCTCTAGCGTGAAGTCATCTACCACGGAGGATGACATGAAACCACGCACACTCTTGCTTGCCGCCTGCCTCACCCTGCCGCTGCCGCTGCCGCTGCAGGCGCAGCCGGTCCAACTGATGGCCGCCCCGGTGGCCGCCGCCACCCCGCAGGAAAACGCCGGCCTGGTGGCGCGCCTGACCGCGCTGGACGCCCGCCCCGGCCTCAGCCACGACTACAGCTTCCGCATCAGCAGCCAGCACCCCGGCGTGGTCGGCCAGAAAATCACCCGCGCCCAGCACACCTACAAGGGCTTGCGCGTGTTCGGCTCGGAATCGGTGGTGGTCACCAACGCCAGCGGCGACATCGTCAGCGTCTCGGCCGCCGACCGCCGCCCCGGCCTGACGCCGCAGGCCACCACGCCCGGCGGCAGCGCCGTGCCGCCGGCGCCGCCGCCGGCCGACCTCACCCCCGCCCTCAGCGCCGACGACGCCATCGGCGCCGCCATGCGCGCCATCGCCCCCAACGCCAGCCACCGCTGGACGCCCAGCGCCGAGCTGCTGATCTACCCGCTGATGCAGACCCGCCGCACCGCGGCCGCCGCCAACAAGCCGGAGGCGCAGCTGAACGCGCTGGACCTGGAGGAAGTGGTGGCGCGCTACGCCCTGGCCTATCTGGTGCAGCTGCGCATGGCGCAGGACGGCAAGCTGGTGTACTACGACGTGGTGGTGGACGCCCGCAGCGGCGCCGTGCTGGCCCAGTGGCCGGCGCTGCAAACCGTCACCGGCATCGGCCACAGCCAGTACAACGGCCAGGTGGCGCTCAGCACCTCGGCCACCGCCAACGGCTTCCAGATGCTCGACAGCACGCGCGGCAGCGGCGGCAAGTTCGGCGCCATGGCCATCACCAACGCCAACCACAGCTCGCCCAACAACCCCGATCCCGGCGCCATCTACAGCAACGCCAGCAACACCTGGGGCGACGGCCAGCAGTACAGCGGCGGCAGCACCACCGACGCCAACGGCCAGACCGCCGCCGTCAACGCCCTGTGGGGCCTGATGAACACCTACGACGCCCACAAGAACGTGCTGGGCTGGCAGTCGCTGGACGGCAACAACACCGCCACCTACATTGCCGCCCACGTCGGCACCGCCTACGACAACGCCTTCTACGACGACAGCTGCAAGTGCATGTACATCGGCGACGGCAACAGCTTCCTCAGCCTGGGCGCGATTGACGTCATCGGCCATGAAATGTCGCACGGCGTGACCGCCGCCACCGCCGACCTGGTGTACGCCGGCGAATCGGGCGGCCTGAATGAATCGCACTCCGACATCGGCGGCGAAATGGTGGAAGCCTACGCGCGCGCCGGCGGCAGCGGCGCCACCCTGCCGGCCAGCGGCAACGACTGGATGATGGGCCGGGAAATCAGCCGCAGCGGCCAGCCGCTGCGCTGGATGTACAAGCCCAGCAAGGACGGCAGCAGCCCGGACGCCTGGAGCACCAGCCTGAAACACCTGGACGTCCACTATTCCAGCGGCCCCAACAACCGCATGTTCTACTTTCTGGCGCAGGGCTCCAGCGCCGACGCCGCCAGCGACTACCACAGCCCCTACCTGACGCGCCGCCCGGCCGCCATGCGCGGCATCGGCGCCGACAAGGCCTACCGCATCTGGTTCAAGGCCCTGACCACCAAATTCACCGCCGCCACCAACTACGCCGACGCCCGCAGCAAGGTGCTGCAGGCGGCGCAGGAACTGTACGGCGCCGGCTCGCGCGAAACGATAGCCGTGCAGCGCGCCTACGCCGCCATCAATGTCGGCGCCGACATCGATGAAGCCGACGACGGCGGCGGTGGCGGCGGTGGCGGTGGTGGCGGTGGTGGCGGTGGTGGCGGCGGGGGCGGCGGGGGCGGCGAGGCGGTCGAGCGCGTGGTCAACGGCGGCTTCGAGGACGGCGCCAGCGGCTGGAGCGGCACCACCCGCGTGATCGGCGCGCACAGCGCCCAGCCGCCTTACGAGGGCACGCGCTACGCCTGGCTGGGCGGCAACGGCCGCCGCACCAGCGAAACCCTGACCCAGCCGCTGCACATCCCCGCCGACGCCAGCAGCGCGCAACTGAGCTTCGCGCTGCACATCGACACCGCCGAAACCAGCAACACCGTGTACGACACCCTGACCGTCACGCTGCGCGCGGCCGGCGGCGCGCAGCTGGCCACCCTGGCCACCTACACCAACCTGACGCCGGCCGCCGGCTACCAGCTGCGCAGCTTCGACCTGCTGCCGTTCAAAGGGCAAAGCGTGACCCTGTCGTTTGCCATGCGCGAAGACCGCTCCAAGCAAACCTCCTTCGTGCTCGACAAGGTCAGCCTGCTGACCAGATGATCAGCGCAGCGCCACGAACACCGGATTCGAATAGAACCACAGACTGCGGTAGTTACGGTCATTGATGTCGTTGAAGCGCTGGGTGTTGTCGGCGGTGCCGGTGCGCTGATCGGCCAGCGGCTCGCCGCCCTGCGTCAGGCCGGCAACATCCACGCCCAGATTGGTGCCGCGCAGGCGGAAGTACTGACTCTTCGACGCCGTGGTCTCATAGGTCACGCTGTAATAGCCGTCCGCATCCAGCTTCCAGTCGGCCGCCGTGAAGCGCTTCACCACGCGCGTGCTGGCATTGGTGGCCAGATTGTAGGCCGCGCTGCCCGGCGCGGCCCTGGCGCCGACATCGCCGGCAATCAGATCGACGTGATCGACCACCGGCCTGACGTTGGCCGGCGTGCCGCTGTCGACCGGCTTCTCGTAATTATTTTTGGCCGGCGACTTGAAGCGGATGGTGATGGTGACCTTGTCGCCGCTGGCCACTTTCAGCTCGCCGCCCATCTCCTTGCGGTCATCCTTGCTGGCCAGGTTGAAGTCCAGCGCATTGATCAAATCACCGTACACCGAAAACATCTTGCCCGAGCGCAGACCGGCCAGCAGGTCCTTCAGCGCCGGCGTGCCGCTGCCGCCGTTGAACACATAATTCCTGGCATACTCGCCGGGGAAATAACCGCTGCTGTTGCCGCCGACGATCTTGAAGTGGGTATCGGAATCGGTCAGATTCCAGATGCGGCGGCCCTCGCCCAGCAGCGCATCCCATGGGCCGCCCAGCTTGGCCACCACATAATCGACACCGCCGTACACGCGCAGCAGCGCATTGTCGTCGGTATAGGCCGCGGTGTAGCCGCCGCGGTCCGGCTCCATCTGATTGCCCACCATGCCCTCGATGGCAAACATGATGTTGGGCGCGGCGTCATTGAACGCGCGGAAATCGGCAATGGTATAACTGCCCTTGTTGCGCGACGGGTGATTGATCACCGCGTAGCTGCTGTCCGGATAATTCTGCTTTAGCCAGTTGATCGCCTGCAGCGCATCGGCGGCGGTCTTGTTGTAGCGCGTCTCGCCATACTTCGCCTTCCACGCCGCCACATCGGCGGCATCGAACATGGCCGGATCGCGCGTGGTGAACAGATACTCGAATTCCTTCATGCCCTTGACGCTGGCGGCCGCGCCGTCAAACAGACCGATGCCGATGTGATCGTGGGTCGGCATGTCCCACTCAAAGCCGGAGAAAATCAGCTTGTCGGCATAGGTGCCGGCCGCCTGCAGCGCCTTCACGTGCGGGATCTCATAGCGCTCGGCGCCGAGCGACATGGGAATCGGGGCCGCCAGCGCCGCGCCCTTCTCATCGCGGGTGGAGACGCGCAGGTGATTCGACACCGCCATCCAGTCCAGGCCATAGCTGGTGAAGGCCTTGGCCAGAATCTTGTCCAGCGTCTGGCTGACATCGGCGTCGGCCGACTGCGTGGTGTGGGTGTGCAGATCGCCGGCCAGCCAGCGGCCGGCCGGCAGCGGCGGCACCGTGTCCGGCGGCGTGTTATCGCCGCCGCAGGCGGCAATCACCGCCGCGATGGCGATGGCGGAAGGGAGCAGCAGTTTTTTGTGCGACATGAGGCTATCCTGAAGTGGGCAACAAACCAGCGCGCAACGTTAGCATTCGTGTGTGACGGCCGCATGACCTGCTATCATCGAGGGCTGAAGCGGGCGATCCTCGCGTACAACATCGGGATATAAAAATGACTATCGGTATCGGCGGAAAAACCATCGACGAGGCGCTGGCCTCGCTGTCGGACATGACTGCGGGCGCAGTCCCCATCGGCAAAGACGAACACCTGCAGCGCATCGCGCGCGCGCAAGCGTACATGCAGGCGCAGGGCATCGCCGCCATCTACATCAACGCCGGCGCCAACCTGACCTACTTCACCGGCACCAAATGGCACGCCAGCGAACGCATGGTCGGCGCCATCCTGCCGGCGCGCGGCGCCATCGAATACATCGCGCCCGCGTTTGAAGAAAGCACGCTGAAGGACTTCATGCTGGTGGACGGCGCCGTCAACTGCTGGCACGAGCACGAAAGCCCGTACGCCCTGTTCGTCGCTGTGCTGAAACGCATGGGCATCACGCCGAATCCGGCACAAGCGCCGCGCGTGGGCATCTGCGAAAGCGCCGCCTTCTTCATCTACGACGGCATCCGCCCGCTGGCCGACGGCTACGCGCTGGAAAACGCGCGCGCCGTCACCGCCCACTGCCGCACCCGCAAATCGGCGGCCGAAATCGCCCTCATGCAGCGCGCCAAGGACATGACGCTGGCGGTGCACATCGCCGCCGCCAGCATCCTGCGCGAGGGCATCACCACCAGAGAAGTGGAAGAGTTCATCGACCGCGCGCACCGCAAGGTCGGCGCGGCCGGCTCCTACTTCGTGATCGTGCTGTTCGGCGAAGCCACCGCCTACCCGCACGGCGTCAGCTACGTGCAGACCCTGAAGCCCGGCGACACGGTCCTGATCGACACCGGCTGCAAGCTGCACAACTACATCTCCGACATCACCCGCACCTACGTCTATGGCCCGATCAGCGCGCGCCAGCGTTCGGTATGGAACAGCGAAAAGAAAGCGCAGGCCGCGGCCTTTGCCGCCGCCCAGCTAGGCGTGCCGTGCGAGGAAGTCGACGCCGCCGCGCGCCGTTCGCTGGAAGCGGACGGCTTCGGCCCCGGCTACAAGCTGCCCGGCCTGCCGCACCGCACCGGCCACGGCATCGGCCTCGACATCCACGAATGGCCCTACCTGGTGGGCGGCGACCAGACCCCGCTGGACGTCGGCATGTGCTTCTCGAATGAACCGATGATCTGCATCCCCGGCGAATTCGGCGTGCGCCACGAAGACCACTTCTACATGACCGCGGCCGGCCCGAAATGGTTCACCGAACCGGCCCACAGCATCGACGACCCGTTTGGCCTGAACCGCTAAACTCACCCGGAGGCTCAGCATGAAGCGCGTGACTGGTATCGGCGGTATTTTCTTTTATGCGAAAGATCCCAAGACGCTGGGGGCATGGTACCGGCGCCACCTCGGCATCGACGTCCAGCCCTGGGGCGGGGCGGCGTTCGACTGGCGCGGCGATGACGGCCAGCCAGTGGGCGGCAGCACCGCCTGGTGCATCAGCGCCGCCGACAGCGACGCCTTCGCGCCCGGCACCAAGCCGTTCGTGGTCAACTACCGCGTGCACGACCTGGCGGCGCTGCTGCAAGCGCTGCGCGACGAGGGCTGCAACGTGCTCGATAAAACCGACGACTCGGAATACGGCAAATTCGGCTGGGTGATCGACCCCGAAGGCAACAAGGTCGAGCTGTGGCAGCCGCCGCCGGGCCAGTGACTCAGCCCTGCACGCGCTTCAGGCGGAAGTAGAAATAGTACGGCGCGGTCACCTGCAGCGCGCCATCGGCGGCGCGCCGGATCACCACCCGGTTGGCATCCCAGCGCAGCCAGCGCGGACCGCGCCGCACGTACACGCTGCCCTCGGCGCCCTCGCCGGCCGCCACGAAGCCGGCCTGCTCGACGCGGCCGACAAAGCTGCCGCTGTGCTGCGCCGCCACGCTGCCATGCACCGGCAGGCAGGCCAGCAGCGACGGCAGGCTGCCGCCAATGGCGCCGCACAGCGCGCCGCGCCAGAACGGCGCCGCCGCTTGCGGCGCCAGCAGCAGCCAGACCACCACAATGACGCCGAAGATGCCGCCGAAAACCAGCCAGTCGCGCGCGGTGAGCAGCGGGCTGGCCCCCATGGATTGTTTGATGAAGGTTGATCTCATGCCGCCATCATACGCCGCTTCATCACCAGCGTGAGAATATCGTAGCTGGCCACCAGCTCGTCGCGCTGGTTGGTGACCTGCACGTCCCACGCCACCACGCCCTGCCCCACGCCCTGGTCGTCGGTGCGGTTGCGGTCAACCTTGCGCTTGCAGGTCAGGCGCGCGCGGATGGTGTCGCCGATCGCCACCGGCGCCACGAAGCGCAGGTTGTCCAGCCCATAGTTGGCCAGCACCGGCCCCGGCGCCGGCGACACGAACAGGCCGGCCGCCGCCGACAGCACGAAGTAGCCGTGCGCGATGCGCCGGCCGAACTGCGTGTCGCGCGCCGCCACCTCGTCGAAGTGCATGTAGAAGTAGTCGCCGGAGACGCCGCCGAAGTTGACGATGTCGGCCTCGCTGACCGTGCGCCGGTGCGTCAGCAGCGAGTCGCCAATCGCCAGATCCTCAAAATGCTTGCGGAACGGATGGACGTCGCTCTCCTGCACCGCCGCGCCGCGCAGGTATTCGCCGGTCACCGCCGCCAGCATGGTGGGCGAGCCTTGCAGCGCCGCCCGCTGCAGGAAGTGGCGCACCGCGCGCATGCCGCCCAGCTCCTCGCCGCCGCCGGCGCGTCCCGGCCCGCCGTGCTTGAGCTGCGGCAGCGGCGAGCCGTGGCCGGTCGAATCGACCGCCGCCTCGCGCTCCAGCACCAGCACCCGGCCGTGCGACGCCGCCGCCACCGGCACCGCGTAGGCCGCAATCGCCGGCTCCTTGGTCACCAGCGTCGACACCAGCGAACCCTTGCCGCGCGCGGCCAGCGCCAGCGCCTCGTCGATGCCGTGGTAGCTGATGATGGTGCTGACCGGACCGAACGCCTCCACCTCGTGCACCGCCTCATTGCGCTGGTCGCGGCACAGCAGCAGGGTCGGCGCAAAGAACGCGCCCTCGCTCACGCCCTCGCCGAGCGGCGCAAAGCCGTCGCGCGCGCTGAACAGCACCTGGTTGCCGCGCGCCAGCTGCTCGACCCGCTGCGCCACGTCGCGCTGCTGGTCACGCGACGCCAGCGCGCCCATGCGCACGCCCGCCACCGACGGATCGCCGACGCTGACCTTGGCCAGCCGCTCGCGCAGGCGCGTGCCCACCGCGTCGACCAGGTGCTCCGGCACGATGATGCGGCGGACCGCGGTGCACTTCTGCCCCGCCTTGCCGGTCATCTCGCGCGCCACCTCCTTGACGAACAGATCGAACTCCGGATCGTCCGGCGTCACGTCCGGCGCCAGAATGGCGCAGTTGAGCGAATCCGCTTCCGCGGTGAAGGGCACCGAGCTGGCGATCAGGTTGCGGTTGGCGCGCAATCTGGCGGCCGTATCGGCCGAGCCGGTGAAGGTCACCACGTCGCTGCCGCCCAGCCGGTCCAGCAGATCGCCGGTGCTGCCGATCACCAGCTGCAGCGCGCCGTCCGGCAGCAGGCCGGATTCGTGCATCATGCGCACCAGCGCCTCGGTCAGGTAGCTGGTGGCGCTGGCCGGCTTGCCGATGCACGGCATGGCCGCCAGGAAGCTTGGCGCGAACTTCTCCAGCAGCCCCCAGATCGGGAAATTGAAGGCGTTGATGTGCACCGCCAGCCCGCCGCGCGGCACCAGGATGTGGGTGCCGGCAAAGCCGCCGTTCTTCCCCAGCGCCATGGCCGGGCCTTCGTGCAGCACGTTGGACGACGGCAGCTCGCGGCTGCCCATGCTGGCGTAGGCGAACAGCGTGCCGGTGCCGCCCTCGATATCGACCCAGCTGTCGGCACGGGTGGCGCCGGTCTGGTGCGAGATGGCGTACAGCTCCTCCTTGCGGCTGAGCAGATACAGCGCCAGCGCCTTGAGCCGGGCCGCGCGCTGCTGGAAGTTCATCTGCATCAGCGCCGGCACGCCGGTCTTGCGGGCGTAGCTGACGGCTTCGTCGAAGTCGATGCGGTCGGCGTGCGTGTGGTAGATGACGGCATTGGTCAGGGCGCTGTGCAGCGGCGTGGCCGCCTCGCCGCCGATCCAGCGGCCGGCGATAAAGCTTTGCAGTGTTTGTGGCATGGTGCGGTCTCCGTTAAGTTGATCTGATGCGGTGCCTGGCGCGCTGCCCCCGCGCCGCATTCGCGCGGCATTCGCGCGGCGCGGCGCGGCGCTGCGGCTGCGGCTGCGGCTGCGGCTGCGGCTGCGCGCCAGCGTATGCGGCGCGCCTAGGCGCTGGTGTTCTTGTGCAGATGGAGCGGCAGCGCGCTGTCCCACTCGATGCGCTTGCGGTCCGGTTCCGGCGCGGTCAGCGCTTCCCGCTCTCGCATCGTCTGCATCGAGCGCACCGCCAGCTCCTGGTACTGCGCGGTGCCGCTGGTCTTCCATTGAATTTCATCGTCGCGCAGTGCGCGCATCACCTTGGCCGGCGCACCGACCGCCAGGCTGCGCGGCGGAATCTCCATCCCGGCGCGCACAAAACTCATGGCCGCCACGATGCTGTCCGCGCCGACCACGGCGTTGTCCATGATGACGCTGTTCATGCCGACCAGCGCATTGCGGCCGATGCGGCAGCCGTGCAGCACCGCGCCATGGCCGATATGCC
This sequence comes from Duganella sp., assembly GCF_039595735.1. NCBI lineage: Bacteria > Pseudomonadati > Pseudomonadota > Betaproteobacteria > Burkholderiales > Oxalobacteraceae > Duganella > Duganella sp. Next base: position 491,288 of record NZ_JBCNLB010000001.1, on the reverse strand, counting down.
CGTCCTGCTCCACCACCGTGTCGCAGCCAGGGAAGCCGTGCATCACGCAGGTGTCCTGCAGATTGGCGCCCTCCTCCAGCACCAGCCGCCCGAAGTCGCCGCGCAGCGCCGCCAGCGGGCCGACGTAGCAGCGCGGCCCGACGATCACGTCGCCGATCAGCACCGCGCTCGGATGCACATAGGCGGTCGGATGCACCACCGGCGTCACGCCATTGATTTCATAGACTTTGACCATGTCAGCCCCGCTTGCGCAAATCGACCACGCGCCGCGCCTTGCCGGTCAGCGTGCGCTCGATGCCGTTCGGCGGCAGCAGCCTGACCTGCGTGCTGACGCCGACGTTGGTCTTGATGCGCTGCTCCAGCTCGCGCGCCAGCGCCTCGGCTTCGCCGGCGTCCGCCCCGGCCGCCACCTCCGGCCGCAGCTCGGCCAGCACCGCCAGCTGGTCCAGATGCCCCTCGCGGCTGACCACCAGCTGATATTGCGGCGCCAGTTTCGGCATCTTGCAGATCAACTCCTCAATCTGCGATGGGAACACGTTGACGCCGCGGATGATCAGCATGTCATCCGAGCGGCCGGTGATCTTGCCGATGCGGCGCATGCTGCGCGAGGTCGGCGGCAGCAGGCGCGTGAGGTCGCGCGTGCGGTAACGGATGATCGGCAGCGCTTCCTTGCTGAGCGAAGTGAATACCAGCTCGCCTTCCTCGCCGTCCGGCAGCACCGCGCCGGTTTCCGGATCGATGATCTCCGGGTAGAAGTGATCCTCCCAGATCACCGGGCCGTCCTTGCTCTCGATGCACTCGCTGGCCACGCCCGGCCCCATCACCTCCGACAGGCCGTAGATGTCGACCGCGTCGATGCCGGCGCGCTGCTCGATCTCGGCGCGCATGGCGTCGGTCCACGGCTCGGCGCCAAAGATGCCGACCTTGAGCGAGCTGGCCGCAGGGTCCAGCCCCTGGCGCTGGAACTCCTCGATGAGGTTGAGCATATACGACGGCGTCACCATGATCACTGCCGGCTGGAAGTCCTGGATCAGCTGCACCTGCTTCTCGGTCTGGCCGCCGGACATCGGCACCACTGTGCAGCCCAGCCGCTCGGCGCCATAGTGCGCGCCCAGACCGCCGGTGAACAGGCCGTAGCCATAGGCGATATGCACCATGTCACCGCGCCGGCCGCCCGCCGCGCGGATCGAGCGCACGACGACGTTGGCCCAGGTGTCGATGTCGTTCTGCGTGTAACCCACCACGGTCGGCTTGCCGGTGGTGCCGCTGGACGCGTGCACGCGCACCACGCGCTCGCGCGGCACGGCGAACAGGCCGAAGGGATAGTTGTCGCGCAATTCCTTCTTGGTGGTGAACGGGAAGCGGGCGATGTCGGCCAGCGCGCGCAAATCGTCTGGGTGAACACCGGCGGCGTCGAAGGCGGCGCGGTAGTGCGGCACATTGTCGTAGGCGTGGCGCAGCGACCACTGCATGCGTTGCAGTTGCAGCGCTTGCAGCTCGTCGCGGCTGGCGCGCTCGATCGGTTCCAGCTCGGATGGCACGGGGATGCGTTGGACCATCGGTGTCTCCTTTAAATGACTACGCCGTTGACGCGGTGCGATTTGCCGCGGAACAGGGCGATGGTGCGGCCGTCCTGATTGGTAACTTTGACGTCGTAAATGCCGCTCTTGCCGGCCAGCGCCTGTTCGCTGGCGGTGGCGGTCAGCAGATCGCCCTCGCGGACCGGCGCCAGGTAGTCGATGGTGCAGCCGGCGCCCACGGTGGTGAGGTTGTAGCTGTTACAGGCGAAGGCGAAGGCGCTGTCGGCCAGTGTGAAGATAAAGCCGCCGTGGCAGGTCTGGTGGCCGTTCAGCATGTCGGCGCGGATCGGCATCGACATACGCGCGTAACCGGGAGCGATGGCGTCGATGGTCATGCCCAGCGCCTGCGAAGCAGGATCGCGCGCAAACATCGCCGCCGCCACCGCCTCAGCCAGCGCTTGCGCGTCCTCGCCGCCCGCCGCCACAGCGCCCGTCCCGCCCGGCGGCGCGGCGCGGTGGAACGGCAGCGCAGACGCATCGGCGCGGGCTGCGTCGGCGCGGGCCACATCGGAGGCGTGGGCCGGCGCAGTCGCGGGCAATGCCCGCGCGGTGGCCGCAGCGGGCGGCGGGGCGGCGACGCTGGTGTCGTTCAGCTTAGTCATGGAAGCGCCCTCCGCTGGCGTGCCTGCGGCGCAGCAGCGGCGACAGGCGGTAACGGTCCTCGCCGTAGCTGGCGGCCAGATTGGCCAGCACGCGCACGATCTGCCCGATGCCGATGGCGTCCGCCCACGCCAGCGGGCCGCGCGGGTAGTTGACGCCTTTCTGCATCGCGGTGTCGGCAGCGGCCGCGCTGCACACGCCCTGATTCACCGCATCGGCCGCCTCGTTGGCCAGCATGGCAACCGTGCGCATCACCGCCATGCCAGGCACGTCATCCAGCCGCGTGACAATGAAGCCGGCCGCCTGCAGCAGCCCCACCACCGCGTTGTAGGCCGACGGCGCGCACTGGTCGGCGCACGCGACGGCCACGCGCCTGGCGCTGCCGTAATCCAGCGCGAGATCGAACAACACCGTATCCGGATGCTGGTTGTCGCGCGCGCGCTGCGTGGCGCTGCGGCCGTCGGTGAGGTAGATGGCGGCGCCATTGCAGTGGAAGGCCGGCGCATCGTCATGCGCGCCAGTGTGACGTATCGTCTCCGGCATCTTGCGCTGCGCGATCTCGATGCCCGCCGCGCGCAGACGGTTCGCCAGCGCATCGACCACCGCGCCGCCCACCGCATGGGCCGCGCCCCGCTCGATGGTGTAGCTCACATATTCCGGCTTCGGCTGCGGCGCCTCCGCCGCGACCCAGGCAGCGGCATGCCGCCCCCCCGCCCCGTCCGCGACCGCGGCTGGCGCGGCTGCCATCGCGGTGCCATTGTCGCCGTACTGGTAGCAGCCACGCCCCGCCTTGCGACCGAGGAAGCCGGCGTTGACCATCTCCTGCTGCAGCACCGACGGCGTGAAGCGCGGATCGCCAAAATAGGCGTTGAACACTGATTGCGTGACCGCGAAGTTGACGTCATGCCCGATCAGGTCCATCAACTCGAAAGGCCCCATGCGGAAGCCGCCGGCCTCGCGCATCACCGCGTCGATGGTGGCCGCATCGGCGGCCTGCTCGCTCAGCAGGCGCCAGCCCTCGGCATAGAACGGCCGCGCCAGACGGTTGACGATGAAGCCCGGCGTCGAGCGCGCATGCACCGGGCTCTTGCCCCACGCCGCCGCCGTGTCGAACACCGCCTGCGCCACGCCGGCCTCGGTGGCCAGCCCGCTGACCACTTCGCACAGCGCCATCAGCGGCACCGGATTGAAGAAGTGCATGCCCGCCACCCGCCCCGGCAGCCGCAGACCGGCCGCGATCGCGGTGACGGAAATCGACGAGGTGTTGGTCGCCAGGATGCAGTCGCCGGCGACGATGTCCTCAAGCTGCGCGAACAGGGTGCGCTTGGCCGCGAGGTCTTCCACGATGGCCTCCACCACCATGCCGGCATCCGCCACGTCCGCCAGCGTGGCCGCCGCATGCAGGCGCGCGATGGCGGCCGTGCAGTCGGCGGCACGCATGCGCTCTTTGGCGACCAGCTTGTCCAGCGCGGCCGCGATGCCGGCAATCGCCTTATCCACCGCCTCCGGCCGCGTGTCGTACAAGCGCACCGTGTAGCCGGCCACCGCCGCCACCTGCGCGATGCCCGCGCCCATGGCGCCGCTGCCGATCACGGCGACGGTGCGTCCCGCATCCAGGGCCGCCATCTCAGCGCCCCTTGAACTGTGGTGCGCGCTTTTCCATGAAGGCTGCCACGCCCTCGCGGTAATCGTCGCTGCGGCCCAGTTCGCTCATCATGCCGCATTCCAGCGCCAGCTGCTGTTGCAGGCTATTGTGGCTGCTGGCGTGCATGGCCTGCTTGGTGAAGGCCAGACCTTTGGTCGGCGCGCTGGCGAAGTGGCGCGCCATGGCCTGCACCTCGGCGGCGAAATCGGCGTCGGGTATCGCGCGCCAGATCAGGCCCCAGGCTTCGGCCTTTTCGGCGCTGAGTTTTTCGCCGGTCATGGCCAGTCCCATGGCGCGCGCGCTGCCGATCAGGCGCGGCAGGAAGTAGGTGCCGCCGGTGTCGGGGATCAGGCCCAGTTTGCAGAACACTTCGACAAAGCTGGCCGAGTGCGCGGCCAGCACGATATCGCATGCCAGCGCGATGTTGGCGCCGGCGCCGGCCGCCACGCCGTTGACGGCGCCGATCACCGGCAGCGGCAGCGCGCGCAGCGCCTGCACCAGCGGCGCGTAGTTCTTTTCCACCGAATCGCCCAGGTCGGGGGCGCGCGCGCCCGGCTCCACCGCGCGGTCCGACAAATCCTGGCCGGCGCAGAAGCCGCGGCCGGCGCCGGTGAGCACCAGCACGCGCGCGCTGCCGTCGCCGGCCGCGGCGGCCGTGCGGCGCAGCGCGTGGCGCACTTCGTCGTGCATGGCTTGCGTGAAGCTGTTCAATTTGTCCGGGCGGTTGAGGGTCAGCGTGGCGACGCCGTCGCGCAGGTCGAACAGGATGTTCTGGTAGTCCATGGGGGTCTCCGTTTTATTCCGCCTGATCGAAGTCGATGACGACTTTGGCGGTGGTGGGGAAGCTCTGGCAGCTCAACACGTAGCCGCGCGCGATTTCGTAGTCTTCCAGGGCGTAGTTGACGTCCATATCGACCTTGCCCTCGATGACTTTGCAGCGGCAGGTCGAGCATACGCCCCCCTTGCACGAGTAGCGCATGTCGAGGCCCGCGCGCAGGCCGGCGTCCAGCAGCGATTCCTTGTCCTGCTCCATGCTGAAGCTGGCGGCGTTGCCGTCCATGATGACGGTGACTTCGGTGTGCTGGTGGGCGGCGCTGGCGGCTGGCCGCGGCTGGTGCGCCTGCCTGGGGATGCTGGCGGCGAACAGTTCGATCTTGATGTTCGCCTTCGGCATGCCGGCTTCCTGCAGCGCCTCGGACACGCCCAGCATCATGTCTTCCGGCCCGCAGATGAAGGCGACGTCGATGTCGTCCGCGCGCACCCAGTGGCGCAGGAACTGCGCGGCCTTGTCCTTGGTGATGCGGCCGTTGAACAGTTCAATGTCCTGCTGCTCGCGGCTCATGACGTAGGCGATTTTCAGGCGGTCGAGGTAGCTGTCCTTCAGGTCCGACAGTTCTTCCTTGAAGATCACCGAGGACGAGGCGCGGTTGCCGTAAAACAGTGTGAAGCGGCTGTGCGGCTCGGCCGCCAGCGTGGTCTTGATGATCGACAGGATGGGCGTGATGCCGCTGCCGGCGGCGAAGGCCAGGTAGTGTTTGCGGTGGGCGGCGTCCAGCGGCACGTTGAAGTGGCCCATGGGCGGCATCACCTCCAGCGTCTGGCCGGCCTGCAGGGTGTCGTTGGCCCAGCTGGAGAACAGCCCGCCCGGCGCGCGCTTGATGGCCACGCGCAGCGCGCCATCCTGCACGGCCGAGCAGATCGAGTAGGAGCGGCGCACGTCCTGGTCGCCAATCTGGGCGCGCAGGGTGAGGTGCTGGCCTTGCTGGAAGCGGAAGCTGTCGCGCAGCGCCGGCGGTACGGCAAAGGTGACGGCGATGGTGTCGCGGGTTTCGTTGCGCACGTTGGCGATGGTCAGCGGGTGGAATTTGCTCATGATCGGTTTAGTGGCACTTGAAGTAGTCGAACGGCTCGCGGCAGTCCAGGCATTTGTAGAGCGCTTTGCAGGGCGTGGAGCCGAACTGGCTGGTGATGGCGGTGTGCGTGGAGCCGCAATGCGGGCAGGCGACGCGCGGCGCGGCCGGCGCGGCGCGGCGCGAAACCGCGGCCAGTGCGGTTTGGGGCGCGTCTGCCGTCGCCGGCCCGCCGCGCGCGGCCGCGCCGCTGGTTGCGGCGTCGGCCGGCGCGTCGTGCTGTGCGGTGCCCCTGCGCAAGCCGCTGATGTCGATCACCTGCTGCGCCGGCGGGGCGATGCCGTAGTCGCGCAGGGCGGCCTTGCCGGCGTCGCTCATCCAGTCGGTGGTCCAGGCCGGCGACAGCTGCTTGTGCAGGCGGACTGTGGCCACGCCGTGCGCGTGCAGGGCGTCGGTGATGGCGGCGGCAATCACTTGCATGGCCGGGCAGCCGGAGTAGGTCGGGGTGATGGTGACGTCGCAGGCGCCGTCGGCGGCCACGCGCACCTCGCGCACGATGCCGAGGTCGACGATGCTGAGAACCGGGATTTCGGGGTCGGGCACTGCGCGCAGCCAGGCCCGGATTTGCTCGGCATGGGCCCCGGCCTGCGCCGGGGCGACGGTGGCGGCGTTCATGGCTGGCGCGCCGTTACCACGTCGCGCCCGGGTAGGCGCGCTGGAGGAACTGCATCTCGGCCAGCAGGTAGCCCAGATGCTCGGTGTGGCGCCCCTGCTTGCCGCCGCCCTGCATCCAGGCGTCGGCCGGCGGCATGCTCAGCGTGGCCTCGGCCAGCACTTCGCTCACGTGCGCCAGCCATTGCGCGCGCAGCGTCCCGGCGGCCGGCGCCACGCCGGCCGCCACCATGGCCTCATCGACCGCGTCGTAGGCGAACACTTCGCCGCTGTACATCCACAGCGCATCCACCGCGGCCTGGGTCCTGGCGTGGCTGACGTCCGTGCCGTCGCCCAGCCGCACGATCAGGTCGCCGCTGCGGCGCAGGTGGTAGGTCACTTCCTTGAGCGACTTCCCGGCAATCGCGCCGATGCGCGCGTCGCTGCTGCGCGTCAGGCCGTCGATCAGGAAGTAGTGCCAGGCATCGAAGTAGAACTGCCGCACCAGCGTGTCGGCATAATTGCCGTTCGGCTGCTCCAGCAGCAGGCAGTTCCTGAACTCGTGCGCGTCGCGCAGATAGGCCAGCGCATCCTCGTCGCGCCCCGCGCCTTCCAGCTCGGCCGCATACTCGTACCACATGCGCGTCTGCCCCAGCAGGTCGAGCGCGACATTGGTCAGCGCCATGTCTTCCTCCAGCGCCGGCCCCTTGCCGCACCACTGCGACAACTGCTGGCTCAGGATCAGGGTGTTGTCGCCCAGCCGCAGCAGGTAATTGACCTTGTTGTCCATGGCGCGCCTTACAGGTTCTTGACTTCTTCCGGCATCGGGAAGAAGGTCGGGTGGCGGTATACCTTGCTGTTGGCCGGCTCGAACAGCGCGCCCTTGTCGGACGGGCTGCTGGCGACAATGTCGGCGGCCCGCACCACCCAGATGCTGACGCCCTCGTTGCGCCGGGTGTAGACGTCGCGCGCGTTGTTGAGCGCCATCCCGGCATCCGGCGCATGCAGGCTGCCGACATGCTTGTGCGCCAGCCCGTGCTGGCTGCGGATGAAGATTTCCCACAGGGGCCATTCCTTGCTCATTGCTGTCTCCTCGTCATTCCCGCGCAGGCGGGAAGCCATGCTGAATGTGGCGCGCCTGCGCCGTCTGACCTCAGGCGGCGCGCTCCTGGTGTTTGTCGGCATGCGCCACCAGCGCGTCGCGGAACCAGGCGCCGTCTTCCCAGGCCTGGACGCGCGTCTGCAGGCGCTCGCGGTTGCACGGGCCGTTGCCCTTGAGGACGTTGTGGAACTCGGCCCAGTCAATAGCGCCGAAGTCATAGTGGCCGGTCTCCGCGTTCCAGCGCAGAGCGGGGTCGGGGATGGTCAGGCCGAGGTATTCCGCCTGCGGCACGGTCTGGTCGACCATGCGCTGGCGCAGCTCGTCGTTGGAGAACAGCTTGATGCGCCACTGACTCGACTGGGCGCTGTTGACCGACTCGGCGTCCGAGGGGCCGAACATCATCAGCGACGGCCACCACCAGCGGTTCAGCGCATCCTGCGCCATGGCTTTTTGCGCCGGCGTGCCGCGGCACAGCGCCAGCATGATGTCATAGCCCTGGCGCGCGTGGAACGACTCTTCCTTGCACACCCGGATCATGGCGCGCGCGTACGGGCCGTAGGAGCAGCGGCACAACGGGATCTGGTTGATGATGGCCGCGCCGTCCACCAGCCAGCCGATCGCGCCGATGTCGGCCCAGCTCAGGGTCGGGTAGTTGAAGATGCTGGAGTACTTGGCCTTGCCGCTGTGCAGGGCGGCCAGCAGCTCGTCGCGCGACACCCCCAGCGTCTCGGCGGCGCTGTACAGGTACAGGCCATGGCCGGCCTCGTCCTGGATCTTGGCCAGCAGGATGGCCTTGCGCTGCAGGGTCGGCGCGCGCGTCACCCAGTTGCCCTCCGGCAGCTGGCCGACGATTTCCGAGTGCGCGTGCTGCGAGATCTGGCGTATCAGCGTCTTGCGGTAAGCCTCCGGCATCCAGTCCTTGGCCTCGATGCGGACGCCGGCGTCGATGCGGGCCTGGAAGGCCTGCTCGTCCGGGCCCATGTCGGCGGCCGTGCGGACTTGCTTGAGGCCGGTCTCCACCAGTTGTGCGTACATGGCTGTCTCCTCCTTCGGCACATCATACGATACGGATTTTATTTTAGCTACGATTATTTTGTGTCATATTAAAATCATGCATCATGTTAATTTTTTGCTGCCCGGCGCGCGGGGCAAGTAAACTAGCGTTTCTTGTCCAGCTTAATCAACTGTCTATGAATTGCAACGATTGGATCGCCGGCTTCCTGGCCACTGACCCGCCGCGCTCGAAGTCGCTGGTGGTGACCATTTTTGGCGATGCCATCGTGCCGCACGGCGGCATGGTGTGGCTGGGCAGCCTGATCGAACTGCTGGCGCCGTTCGGCGTCAACGACCGCCTGCTGCGCACCTCGGTGTTCCGGCTGGCGCAGGAGGGCTGGCTGGGCGCCCAGCGCGACGGCCGCCGCGCGTCGTACGCCATCACGCCGGAGGCCATGGCGCGCTTCGTGCACGCCTACCGCCGCATCTACGCGCCGCCGAATGTGCACTGGGACGGCAGCTGGACCCTGGTGCTGAACGGCGACGGCGCGCTCAACGCCGCCGAGCGCGCGGCGGTGCGCAAGGAATTGCTGTGGGAAGGCTATAGCGTGATCGCGCCCGGCATCATGGGCCATCCGGCCGCCGACGGCCCGGCGCTGGACGAGCTGCTGAAGCGGCTGGGCGTGGCCGGCAAACTGTTTGTGGTGCAAGGCAAGTCGATGCGCCAGGTCAGCGCCCGCCCGCTCAGTGATCTGGTGGCCGAGGGCTGGGATGTGGCGGGCGTGGCGGCCGGCTACAACCAGTTCCTGGCCCAGTGCCAGCCGCTGCTGGCGGCCTGCGCCCAGCCGCTGCCGCCGGAACCGGCGTTTGTGGTGCGCACCCTGCTGATCCACGCCTACCGCCGGGTGCAGCTGCACGACCCGCAGCTGCCGGTCGAGCTGCTGCCGACGCCGTGGCCGGGGGCGCTGGCCTATGAGCTGGCGCGCGCCATCTATCTGCGCGTGTACGCCGCCGCCGAGCAGCACATCGAGGCCGCCCTGCGCCGCGAGGACGCCGCCGCCCCGGCCGCCGAAGCGGCCTTCTTCGACCGCTTCGGCGGCCTCAGCTAAGTGTTCGCGATCAGGGGATATGCCGCTGGATCGCGCAACGACGCCACCGACAAGTCGATGTCCAGCGCCGGCCAGTACAGGTGGCCGGCGCTGGGACGTTGCACGTCGCCAAGCTGCTCAGCGTTGGCGCCGGCAAACCAGGGAAAGTCCGTGTAGGCAGCATACAGCCGCTCGTTGCCAAGGTCGATCCAGAAGCCGTGCGCCGTCACCTCAAGGAGTCCGACCGGATGCGAAAAACGCGCGCCATGCATTTTGCAACTCCAAATGAGGATCCTTTACAAAGCGCTCGGCGGTGCGCAACTGGCGCGGCGACAAGCCGCGGTTTTCGGCAAGGCTGACCTCCGGCTGCAGCCAGAATCTGGCCTCGCTGTCTGGGTGAGACACGTGAATATGCATGCGAGTTTCCTCGCGCGAATAAAAAAAGTAGCGGAAGCTGCCCACGCGGTGCACGGTCGGCGCCATGGCGATTCTACTCCCATTAACGGAAGCATCAGTCTGACGGCGAGCGCAAACCACGCCTTGCGCTGGCGCAGGCAAATCGGAAATCCGCGCGGACCGGCGCGCCAGCCTGTATCATGTCGGCTCCGCGCCACAAGCGCGACCCACTTTCCCCATAGAATTCACCAGGATTCCGCCATGCCTATCAAAATCAGCCAGCAGTTCGACGCCGGCGCCATCGAGGTGGTACGCGCCGACGACCCGGCCGCCATCGACCTGAACATCCGCAAGGATTCCCACGCCGACATCGTCCAGTGGTTTTACTACCGCGTGCAGGGCGCGCAGGGCACGCCGCTGACCATGAACTTCCTCAACGCCGGCAGCGCCGCCTACCCGGACGGCTGGAAAGACTATCAGGCCGTGGCCAGCTACGACCGCGACAGCTGGTTCCGCGTGCCGACCACCTATGACGGCCAGACCATGACCATCCAGCACACGCCCGAGTACGACAGCGTGTACTACGCCTACTTCGAGCCGTATTCGTGGGAGCGCCACCTGCAGCTGCTGGACAACGCCCAGCTGTCGCCGCTGGTCCAGCTGGTCGATCTGGGCAACACCGTGGATGGCCGCGACCTCAACCTGCTGGTGATCGGCGATCCCGAAGCGGCACAGAAGGTGTGGGTCATCGCCCGCCAGCACCCCGGCGAGACCATGGCGGAATGGTTTGTGGAAGGCATGGTGGAAGCCCTGCTCGACCCGGCCAACCCGTTCGGCCGCCAGTGCCTGAAGGAAGCCGTGTTCTACGTGGTGCCGAACATGAACCCGGACGGCTCGGTGCGCGGCAACCTGCGCACCAACGCCGCCGGCGCCAACCTCAACCGCGAATGGCTGAACCCGACCATGGAGCGCAGCCCGGAAGTGTTCCTGGTCAAGCAGAAGATGCACGAAGTGGGCGTCGACCTGTGCCTGGACATCCACGGCGACGAGGGCTTGCCGTATGTGTTCGTGGCCGGCAGCGAATCGCTGCCCGACTTCACGCCCGATCAGGCCGAAGCGCAGCAATACTTCATCGATAATTTCCTGATCGCCAGCCCGGACTTCCAGGATGAATTCGGCTACGGCGAAACGCCGTACACGGAAGAGACGCTGACCATGGGCTCGCCGCACATCACCCACGCCTTCGGCTGCCTGTCGCTGACGCTGGAGATGCCGTTCAAGGACAACGCCAACGATCCGGACCCGGACACCGGCTGGAACGGCGCCCGCTCGGCCGAGCTGGGCAAGGCGATCCTGCAGCCGGTGCTGCAGTCGCTGCTGGCGCAGCAATAAGCGGGACTCTGCGGCGCCACAAGGCGGGCGCCGCCGGGAAAAATACACTGGACCTCAGGCGGCGCATCGGCGCGCCGCGTCTGGAGGTCCATCATGTCAGCCTGTACTCCTCTGCGCTGCGTCCTGCGGCGCCTCACGTTTCCCCTGCTGTTGCTGCTGCCCGCGTGCAGCCTGCCCTACCGCCCGCCGCTGCTGCCCGCCGCGCCGCCGGCGCAGTTTCCCGGCCTAATTGATCTGGCCGCGCAGTCCGGTGCGCAGGCGGCCGATGTGCTGCTGGTGCACGGCATCTGCACGCACGACGCCAGCTGGGCCGGCGTGGTGGTGCCGCAACTGACGCAGGCCTTGCGCGACGCCACCGCCCGGGAGGCGACTGCGCCCAGTCCGCTCGCCGGCACGGCCGTGCAGATCGTGTCCACGCTGGTGGACACGTCCGCCGGCCGGCTGCGCTTCGACGCCCTGATCTGGTCGCCGCTGACCAGTGACCTCAAGCGCCAGCTGTGCTACGACCAGAGCGGCAAATCGCCGCTGTGCACCGGCACCGCGCCCTATCCGTACACGCGCGCCCGGCTCAACGCCCGCTTCAAGGATGGCTTGATTGATGATTGTTTGCCGGATGCCTTGATTTACCAGGGCGCCGCGCGCGACACCATGCAGCTGCGCATGCGCGAGGCGGTCTTGCAGGTGTTAGCCGCGGCGCGGCCCGCGGCGCCGCTGGTGGTAATTGCGCACAGCATGGGCAGCAAGATCCTGTTCGATACGCTGTTGCGCATGACGCAGGAATCCGCCGGTTCGGCGGCGGCCGTGCTGGCCCGGCAAGCGGTGCAGCGCATGCGCCTGCTGGTGATGGCGGCCAACCAGATTCCCCTGCTGTCGCTGGCCGAACAGCAGCCCGCCCACGCGGCGGCAACCGCTGCGCCGGACAGCCTGCAACAGCTGCTGCTGCAGCGCCGCACGCTGGCCGCCCCGGCGCCGCTCACCGTGGTGGCGTTCACCGATCCCAACGATCTGCTGTCCTACACGCTGCCGCCCGAACGCTATGCCGGGCTGGGCGTCACGGTCTACAACATCGTGGTCTCCAACGCGCCCACCTACCTCGGCCTGCTGGAACGCCCCGACCGCGCCCACCTCGACTACCTGAGCAACCCGGACCTCGGCCGCCTCATTGCCTGCGGCCAGCCAACCAGCAAGCTCTGCAAGTGAGGCGACAGGCATACGGTATCTCTCCCCACCTACTCGCCTATTTCTGCCTATTTTCGCCTATCGAATGCCTATTTTTTTTGGCCATTTCGCAGAACTTCCCTCTGAGCGCAGCGGTCTAACTGTTACAACTGCAGGCATTCGATAGGCATAAATAGGCGAAAATAGGCAACCACCATGAAGAAGACCCACCGTATCTATGCAGAACTGGATTACCAGATGCGCAAGCGCGAAGACCGGCGTTCGGTAGAAGAAATCACGCTCATCGCGTTGCTGGAGTGGATGGCGCGCAACTACGGCCAACCGACCAACCACGGCTACCAATGGAAAGACCTGTTCCTGCCGCACGGCAGCAGTCTGCGCATCAGCCATCGCGGCATGTGTTATTTCGCGCAGGTGGAAGGCGACCTGCTGATCGCAGAGGGGAAAATCGTCACGCCCAGCGCATGGGCGCGGGACGTCTGCGGCAGCGTGCGCAACGCCTGGCGTGACATCTGCATCCGCCGCACCTTCCGCGAAGGCTGGACGCCAGCCAGCGCCTGGCGCGCCGCTGCCGGCGAGCAGCCCAAGCGCCCCGGCATCAACCGCCGCCGGCGCGCGCGCCGCCTCACCGATTAAGCGCCGGCCACCACCATATTCTCGATCAGGATCGAGCCGGTGGACTTGGTGCCGCGCACCAGCACATCATTGCCGACCGCCACGATCTGCGCCAGCATGTCCTTCATATTGCCGGCAATCGTGATCTCCTCCACCGGATACTGAATCACCCCATTCTCCACCCAGTAGCCGGCCGCGCCGCGCGAATAATCGCCGGTGACATAATTGGTGCCCTGGCCCATCAGCTCGGTGACCAGCAAACCGGTGCCCATCTTGCGCAACATCCCCGCAAAATCATCGGCGGCGCTGGTCAGCGACGACGTCAGCGACAGATTATGCGAACCGCCCGCATTGCCGGTGGTCTTCAGGCCCAGCTTGCGTGCCGAATAAGTCGACAGGAAATATCCCTGCACCACGCCATCCTTGACCACATCGCGCTTGACGGTGCGCACGCCCTCCTCATCAAACGGCGCCGACCCGACCGCGCCGACGATATGCGGATCTTCATGGATCTGCACATGCTTGGCCAGCACCTGCTTGCCCAGCGAATCCAGCAGGAAAGTCGACTTGCGGTACAACGCCCCGCCGGACGTCGCCTGCACAAACGCCCCCAGCAGCCCGGCCGCCAGCGGCGCCTCGAACAGCACCGGGCAGCTGCGCGTATCGATGCTGCGCGCGTTCAGGCGCGCCAGCGCGCGCTCGGCCGCATAGCGCCCGATCGCCTCCGGCGACGCCATTTTGGCCGCATCGCGCACCGACGAATACCAGTCGTCGCGCTGCATATGCTTGCCCTTGCCGGCAATCGGCGCCACCGACAGCGTATGGCGCGAATATGGATAACCGCCGATGAAGCCGCGCGAATTGGCCGCCACGAAATGCGACTGCTGCACATGCACGCCCGCGCCTTCCGAATTGGTCACGCGCGGATCGACCGCAAACGCGGCCGCCTCGGCACGCTGGGCCAGCGTCACCGCCTCCTCGGTGGAGATGTCCCACGGGTAGAACAGCTGCAGGTCGCGCGGGTTCATCTCCAGCTGATCCTCGTCCGCCAGACCGGCGCAATCGTCATCGGCGGTGAAGCGCGCGATGTTGTACGCCGCCTCCACCGTGGCCTTCAGGGCCGCCGGCGAAAAATCGGAAGTCGAGGCATTGCCGCGCCGCTGGCCGATGAACACGGTCACGCCCATGCCCTTGTCCTTGTTCTGTTCGATGGTCTCGATCTGGCTCTTGCGCACCGACACCGACAGGCCGCTGCCCTCGCTGATCTCGACGGCACAATCGGTGCCGCCCTGGGCTTTCGCATAGCCCAGCACATCGCGTGCGAGCTGCTTTAACTGGTCTTGGGTGTGGGTAAAATGGGTATCGCTCATGGGCTGTTTTCTTCGGATGGCCGCTAAAACAGTTATCATAGCAGTCGTTTAAAGTTTAAGGGCGCGGCCCTGCGCCCGCAGGAAAGTTAATATTATGGTAAATCCCAATCGCAGCGGTGGCGGCGTCGGCTTCAGCTCGGCCGAATTCGAAGATGAATACGAGCGCCCTTCCAAGTCCGAAATGAAGCGCCAGTCCGACGCGCTGCAGAAAATGGGCCAGACCCTGGTCGACGCCCCGCGCGACCGCGTGAAAAAAGTGCCGATGCCGGAAGACGTGCTGGACGCCATCCTGGAATGCCAGGGCATCACCAACCACGAAGGCCGCCGCCGCCAGCTGCAATTCATCGGCAAGAAAATGCGCACCCTGGACGCCGACGAAGTGGCCGTGATCCAGAAAGCCATCGACAGCTGGAAAGGCTCGTCCAAGGCCGAAACCGCCGCCATGCACGCGCTGGAACGCCGCCGCGAAAAACTGCTGGCCGACGACCAGGCCCTGACCGCCCTGCTGAGCGAGGCGCCGCACCTGGACGTGCAGCACCTGCGCACCCTGATCCGCAACGCCCGCAAGGAACAGGCCGAGAACAAGCCGCCCAAGGCCTACCGCGAAATCTTCCAGATCCTGAAACAGCTGGACGCCGACAGGCAGAAAGCCGCCAAGGCCGGCGCGGACCAAGACGACAGCGACGCCGATGACGAGTAATACCGTCCCCACCGCCGCCCCGCCGGCCGCCGACCCGCCGCTGCGGGTCGGCCTGGTCTCCATCTCCGACCGCGCCAGCGGCGGCGTCTACGCCGACCAGGGCATCCCGGCGCTGCAAGCCTGGCTGGCCGCCGCCCTGACCACCCCGTTCCACGTCGAAACCCGCCTGATCGCCGACGAGCGTCCGCAGATCGAAGCCACCCTGACCGCGCTGGCCGACGACGCCCGCTGCCACCTGATCCTGACCACCGGCGGCACCGGCCCGGCCCGGCGCGACGTCACGCCCGAAGCCACGCTGGCGGTTGGCACCAAGGAAATGCCGGGCTTTGGCGAGCAGATGCGCCAGATCAGCCTGCACTTCGTGCCGACCGCCATCCTGTCGCGCCAGACCGCCGTCATCCGCGAAAGCGCCGGCCACGCCGCCCTGATCCTCAACCTGCCCGGCCAGCCCAAAGCCATTGCCGAAACCCTGGGCGGCCTGCGCGACGCCGACGGCCGCCAGCTGGTGGGCGGCATCTTTGCCGCCGTGCCCTACTGCATCGACCTGATCGGCGGCCCCTATATCGAAACCGACCCGGCCGTCTGCCGGGCCTTCCGCCCCAAATCCGCCCTGCGAGGACCAGCATGACCCTGCTGCACACGATAGAAAAAGAAACCGGCGCCAACCCGACGGTCGCGGTGATCTGGATGCACGGCCTGGGCGCCGACGCCAACGACTTCGTGCCCCTGATCCCCGAGCTCGACCTGGCCGGCCTGCCGCCCATCCGCTTCATCTTCCCCAACGCCGACACCATGCCGGTCACCATCAACGGCGGCTACGTCATGCGCGCCTGGTACGACATCGTCGCCACCGACCTCGGCCGCCAGGAAGACGAAGCCGGCCTGCGCGCCTCGCAGCTCAGGGTGGAAGCCCTGATCGCCCGCGAAAACGCGCGCGGCATCCCCCACCAGCGCATCATCCTGGCCGGCTTCTCGCAGGGCTGCGCCATGACCCTGCAAACCGGCCTGCGCCAGCGCCAGCCGCTGGCCGGCCTGATGTGCCTGTCCGGCTATGTGCCGATCGCCGCCCAGGCCGCCACCGAGCACACGCCGGAAAGCCGGCAGACCCCGGTGTTCATGGCGCACGGCCGCATGGACCCGGTGATCCCGCTGGCCCGCGCCACCGCCGCGCGCGACCTGCTGCTGCAGTGGGGCTACCAGGTCGAGTGGCACGACTACCCGATGCAACACGCGGTCTGCCCGGAGGAAGTGCAGCACATCAGCGCCTGGCTCCGGCGCGTGCTGGCCTAATGCCATATTTTTAATAAAAATATGCTAATTAAATAGAATATATCTTTTCAGTTCGTGTAATATTGATAACGCCGCAAGACTGGCTTGCGGCGTTGCCAAGACGATAATTGAGAGGAATATTCCAATGAAACTGAAACAGATCTTGAGCAGTATCGCAGTCGGCGCCGTGCTGCTGTGGACCAGCGCCGCCAACGCCGCGCTGTACAACTTCTCCCTGAGCGGCGACTACAGCGCCAGCTGGCAGCTCGATGCCAGCCCGGCGCCGGACATCTACAGCGCCGGCGACGGCTTCATCCTGTGGGACGTCAGCGGCAACTTCCCCGGCGCCGCCCTGGACGTGGTGGACCTGGTGTTCTTCCACAGCAGCGGCGGCGGCGGCCTGCAGATCGAGGACTTCTACGGCGACACCATCCTGCTGTCCAGCGACGGCCCGCAGCTGTACACCGGCAGCGAAAGCGCGCCCGTGTTCAAGCTGGGCACCTTCACCCTCAACCAGTTCCAGGGCAGCGACAGCTACACCCTGACCATCAGCGCCGTCCCTGAACCAGCCACCTACGGCATGCTGCTGGGCGGCCTGGGCCTGGTCGGCGTGGCCCTGCGCCGCCGCCGCGCCTAAGCCAGCAGCGCCACCAGCTGTTCCCAGTCCGGCACCACCCGCTCGCTATTGGACAGCTGGATCACCGACAGCGCCTGCTGCGGCAGGCGCAGGATCCGGGTGTGGAAGCCCCACAGGCAACCGCCATGGAAGACCACCTCGTGGCCAGCGCGCTGCGTCCACTCCAGCCCGAAACGGTAACTCGGCGCCACCCCGTCGGCCACCGTGTTGGCGTTGCCCAGATGCTGCAGATAACCCGGCCGGCAGCGCCGCCTGCAGGCCGGCGAAATAATCGCGCATCATGCCGGCAGCGGCGCCGCCGCCGTCGCCGGCACCGCGGTCTGCGCCGCATTCATCACCATCGCCAGCAAGGTGTAGTAACCGTTGATGCCCATCAGGTCCACCACCCCGTGCTCGCCAAACGCCGCCAGCGCGGCCGCGTACGTGGCATCGTCGACCCGCTGGCGCTGGTGCAGCTGCACGCAGAACTCGTACACCAGCGCCTCGTCGGCCAGGAGCGCCGTCGCCGGCGGCCGCTGACGCGCCGCGATCGCCGCGATGGCCGCCTCCGCGATGCCATAGTCGCGCGCGATCGGCGCATGGATCGCCCACTCCACCTGCTGGCTCCAGTGGCGCGCCGTCACCAGAATCGCCAGCTCGGTCAGCCGCGTGCCGATCGCCGAGCGGTAGCGCAGGTACTCGCCCATGCGCTGCGCCGCCGCCATCAGCTCCGGCGAGCGGATCAGCGGCACGAACGGCCCATACAGCGCCCCGCGCGGCCCGTCGATCACAGCCTGCGCCGCCACCTGCTGCGCCGCGCTCATGTCGGCAAACGCGATCGGTCCCAAACGGTCTTCCATGCAGCCTCCCGGCAAAAATATTCAGCCATCTTCCGGCATAAATCAACAGCGCGCAAGCCGAACCAGGCTATCGTCGGCAGTCTGCCCCCACCTGAAAGGACGCGCCATGAGCCACCTCATCCATCGCAACCTGCAGCGCCCGCCGCCCGTCGCCGTGCACGCGGCCGGCCTCACCGTCACCGACAGCGCCGGCCGCAGCTACCTGGACGCCAGCGGCGGCGCCGCCGTCTCCTCGCTCGGCCACGCCCATCCCGCCGTGCTGGCCGCCATGCACGCCCAGATCGACCGCAACGCCTACGCCCACACCGCCTTCTTCACCAGCGCCGCCGCCGAGGAACTGGCCGCCCGCCTGGCCGCCGACGCCCCCGGCGACCTCGATCACGTCTACCTGGTCTCGGGCGGCTCGGAAGCCATGGAAACCGCACTCAAGCTGGCGCGCCAGTACTGGCTGGAGGCCGGCCAGCCGCAGCGTGCCACCTTCATCGCCCGCCGCCAGAGCTACCACGGCAACACCCTCGGCGCGCTGGCGGTCGGCGGCAACGAATGGCGGCGCGCGCCGTTCGCGCCGCTGCTGCTCGACATCCCGCGCGTCGCGCCCTGCTACGAATACCGCGAGCGCGCCGCCGGCCAGAGCACCGCCGACTACACCGCCGCCCTGCTGCAGGAACTGGAAGCCGCCATCCTGGCCGCCGGCCCGGAGCGGGTGATCGGCTTCGTGGCCGAAACCGTGGTCGGCGCCACCGCCGGCGCCGTGCCGCCCACGCCCGGCTACTTCCGCGGCGTGCGCCGGCTGTGCGACCAGTACGGCCTGCTGCTGATCCTGGACGAGGTCATGTGCGGCATGGGCCGCTGCGGCACGCTGTACGCGTTTGAACAGGAGGGCGTGCTGCCCGACCTGGTGGTGCTGGGCAAGGGACTGGGCGCCGGCTACCAGCCGATCGGCGCCGTGCTGGCGCGCGCCCCCGTCGTGCAGCGCCTGCGCGATGGCAGCGGCGCCTTCCAGCACGGCCACACCTACATGGGCCACCCGGTGGCCGCCGCCGCCGCGCTGGCGGTGCAGCAAGTCATCCAGCGCGACAACCTGCTGGGCGCCGTCACCGTGCGCGGCGCCGCCCTGCGCCGCCTGCTGCGCGACGCCTTCGGCAACCACCCGCACGTGGGCGACATCCGCGGCCGCGGATTATTAATCGGTCTGGAACTGGTGGCCGACCGCGACACCAAGGCGCCGTTCGATCCGGCCCTGCGCCTGCACGCCCGCATCAAGCAGGAAGCCATGGCGCGCGGCCTGATGGTCTACCCCATGGGCGGCACCATCGACGGCCAGCGCGGCGACCACGTGCTGCTGGCGCCGCCCTTCATCGTCAGCGACGCCCAGCTGGCCGACATCACCGGCCGCCTGGCGGACGCGCTGGCCGCCGCGCTGACTGGCGTGCCTGCCTGCGCGGCGCTTACTTGCTCGCCTGCCAGGCAATGACCTCGGCCTGCTGCTCGCCCAGGCCGGCGATTCCCAGCCGCAGCGTGTCGCCCTGCTTCAGGAAGCGCTGCGGCTTGCGGCCCATGCCCACGCCCGGCGGCGTGCCGGTGGCAATCACATCGCCCGGCTCCAGCGTCATGAAGCGCGACAGATAGCTGACAATCTGCGCCACCGTGAAAATCATGGTCGACGTATTCCCGCTCTGCATGCGCTTGCCGTTCAGCTCCAGGTACAGGTCCAGATCCTGCACATCGTAGATATCCTCCGGCGTCACCAGCCACGGGCCGACCGGGCCGAAGGTATCGCAGCCCTTGCCCTTGTCCCAGGTGCCGCCGCGCTCCAGCTGATAGGCGCGCTCCGACACATCGTTGACCACCGTGTAGCCGGCGATGTATTTGTGCGCCTCGGCCTCGCTGACAAACTGCGCGCGGGCGCCGATCACAATCCCCAGCTCCACCTCCCAGTCGGTTTTCTTCGAGCCGGGCGGCAGCATGATCGGATCATCCGGGCCATTCAGCGCGCTGATCGCCTTCATGAACACGATCGGCTCCTTGGGCGCCGCCATGCCGGCTTCCGCCGCGTGGTCGGAGTAATTGAGGCCGATGCAAATGAACTTGCCCACGCGCGCCAGCGGCACGCCAAAGCGCGGATTGCCGCGCACCAGCGGCAGCGAGGCGTGCGCAATCTTCTCCAGCTTGCGCAGCGATTTCGGCGCCAGCGCGGCCGCGTCGATATCGTCGATCACGCCGGACAGGTCGCGCAGCTTGCCCTCCTCATCGATCAAGCCTGGTTTCTCTTTGCCGGGACGGCCATAACGTACGAGTCGCATCTTTATCCTCAGTTAACAAGTCAGCGACATTCTAACCGTAGCGCTCCTGCCGCAGCCACTTGTTGGCGATGATCTTGGTGCCGCTGACCACCGGCGCGCCGCCGTGCAGCGTCTGCGGGTCCGGCTGGTGATTGTCATCGGTATTCAGGAACCACAGCGCATTGCCCTTCTTCGGGAACACCTCCAGTCCCAGGCCAGGGAACACCGTACCGCCGCCCTGCGCCACATCGCACAGATACAGCACAAACGTCGCCAGCCGCTGGCCGCCGCGCGCCAGGTGGGCCTGATGGCCGGCGCTGTCCGGATCGAGCCAGTCGTAGTGCGGCCGGTACTCCTGCGTCACGCCATATTTTTGCAGCTGGAACGGCTCGCTGCACTCGGGCGACCAGTGCGCCAGCGCCGCCAGCCGCCGGTCCACCCGCTCGGCCACCTCGGTCTCGCCGCGCTGGATGAAGGCCATCTCGCTGGTGCGGCCTTCATGCACCACGCTGGCGCCGTCGGCTTCCGCCGTCACCGTGGACCGGGTATAGCGCGCCCCGCAGTGGGCGATGATGGCATCGCACTCCTCGTCGCTCAGCACATTCCCCAGCAGGATCACCTGCGGCTTTTTCAGCACGAACAACACCTCCACCTCGCGGTCCGGCGCGGCGATGCGGTTGCTGGAGACATCGATATACGGCATCGCGCGCGGCGCCGAGAACGCGCTGGCGGCCGCCGGCGCAGGAACGCTGGCGCCGGCGCGCTGGCGCAGCGCCGCGTCGATCGCCGCGCGCGCCACGGCCATGCTGTGCTGCCCGGAGCGCGCCATGCTGTTGGCCATGTCGAGCGGACTGCATCCGCGGTCCAGGTTGTCCGTGATCCAGGCGCGCCAGGTCTGCGGCAGGGAAGCAAAGGCGTTGTCAGGGTCAGTCATCGCGTCATCAGGGGCCGGGCTGAGGGGAAACCCATTCTACCGGATTGCGCCCGCGCCGCCGCACGAACCACAGCAATCCTGGCAACTGCAGCAACACCAGGGCGGCAAACGCCGCCTGATAGGCCGGCGCCGGATAATGCCCCAGCAAATCCGGCCGCCAGCAGCCGACTACCAAACCGAAACCCGCCTGCACCGCAAACGCACCGAGAAAAATCAACAGGTTCAGGCAAGTGGCCGCGCGCCCCGTCAGTGCGCCGGGCAGGCTTTGCGCCACAATGGTGTACTCGATGCCGGTCACCGTGCCCACCAGCGTAAACAGCACCGACAGCAGCTGATAGCTGGGCCGCCAGTCCAGCACAAAGCCCAGTTGCACCGCAATGAACAGCGCCACCCCGCACGCCGCCACGCTGATCGGCCGCACGCCGCGCCGTCCGGCCCACTCGGTCACCATGCCGACCGCGATGGCGCCAAAGATCACCGCCGCCATCCCGAGGTACAGCAGATAGCCCACCGCCTCCTCCGAATAGCGCGCCACGTCGCTCAGCCAGCGGCTGATCCACAGCCCCTGGATGCCGAAAAACACCGTGTGCGGCACCAGCACCAGTGCCGCCGTCTCGCGGAACGCCGGGTGCCGGTACACCGCGCGCATGGCTTCCAGCAGCGCCATCTTGCGCGCGCCCGGCGGCTGCGGCGGCGGCAGTGCGCGGGTCAGAATGCCGATCAGCGCCGCCGCCGCCGCCAGCCACAGAAACAGCCCGCGCCAATCCATGTAATGCAGCGCCAGGCGCACCGGCAGCGTGGCCGACGCCGCCCCCAGGCCGCCCACCGCGATCAGATAGCCCTGCACCGACGGCAGCCGCGCCGGCGCGATCCAGGTGGAGATCGCCTTCACCGCCGACATGAAACAGCCGCCCAGTCCCAGCCCGATCAGCGCGCGCGCCACCAGCAGCTGGGCGAAGCTGTCGCCGCCGGCAAACGCCAGCGCGCCGACACCGGCCAGCAGCAGCATCGGCAACTGCACCTTGGCCGGCCCCCAGTGATCGAGCGCGATCCCCACCGGCAGCTGCGCCAGCGCGAAAGCGAGGAAAAACGCGCTGGTCAGCAGCCCCAGTTGGCCCGGCGTCAGCGCCAGCGCCGCCACCAGCTGCGGCGCCAGCGTCGCATTCACCGTCCGCATCAGGCTCGATAAAAAATGCCCGAGCGCGAACGGCAAAAACACCAGCACAAACATCGCCCGCCCCGAAAGCGGCGCCGGGCCAGCCAGCGCCGCCGGAACGATGCCCGCGGCCGCCGGCGGCGCCGCGCCGCCCATGCCGCCGGCCGTCCCGCCGTCCTGGTCCGCCGCCGCCGCGGCATCGGGCAGCCTGTCGGCGCGGGCGGCAGGCGCGCTGGGCCGCAGGCACGGCGTCGGCGCGGCGCGATCGCGCATGATGGCCGCCTACGCCGCACTGTGCGAATCGCAGCCCGGCGCCGCGGGCGCCGCGGCGCAGCCCTCCTGACGCGCCGCCAGCAGCGGAATCACCTTGCGCAGCCCGGGCGGCGCGGCGCCGAACTCGCTGCGCGCCCCGCCCTCCTCCTCGAAGAAAAACTTGTCCTTGCCAAACGCCGGCTTCAGCTCATCCATCCAGGTCGCCTGCGGATCGAACTTCGCATAAAACGGCTTGCGCACCCAATCCGCATTGCGCGCCTGCAGGAACTGCAGCGCAAACACCTTCTCCCCGCCCACCGTGGCGATCCCGTCGATCACCACCTTGCCCGGGAAAGCGCTCATCGACGGCCCGCGCACCGTGCGCGACAAGCCGGACACCATCTGATACGCAGCCTGGAAAATCGCATGCGCCCGCGCCAGCGGCAGCTGGAAATACTCGCGCGGCCCGGTGTCGCGCTCGACAAACATATAGTACGGAATCGCCCCCAGCCGCACCCCGGTCTGCCACAGCTCCGCCCACGATGCCGGGTCCTCGTTGATATGCCGGATCAGCGGCCCCTGCATGCGCAGGGTCGCGCCGGTGCCGACGATGCGCTTGACCGCCTGCTGCGCCATCTCCTGGCGCAGCTCCACCGCGTGGTTGTAGTGGCCCATGATGGCCATATTCTTCCCCGCCTTCACCACGCGCTCGAACAAGCGCAGCAGATCATCGGCATCGCGGTCCGTCACAAAACGCTGCGGCCAGTACGCCACCGACTTGGTGCCGATGCGGATATTCTGGATATGCGCCAGCTCCGGCGCCAGCAGCGGCGCGATATACGCCTCCAGCGAACGCGTATTCATGATCAGCGGATCGCCGCCGGTAATCAGCACATCCGTCACCTCCGGATGCAGGCGCAGATACGACGCCAGCTCGTGCGACTCTTTGGCATCGAACTTCATCTCGTCCATGCCGACAAACTGCGGCCAGCGGAAGCAGAAGGTGCAATACGCGTGGCAGGTCTGGCCGGCGCTGGGGAAGAACAACACCGTCTCCTTGTACTTGTGCTGCAGGCCCTTCAGCGGCGCATCATTCACGCGCGGCACATTGTGCGTCATCTGCCCGGCCGGATGGGGATTCATGCGCAGGCGGATGCGCCGCACCAGCTCCACCAGCGCCGGCTGGTCGGCCTTGCCCAGCACCAGCTGCTTCAGCCGCGCATAATCGTCCGGCGCCAGCATGTCCCGGTGCGGAAAGGTCAGACGGTAAATCGGATCGTCCGGGATATTGTTCCAGTCGATCAGATGATCGAGCACATAGGCATTGGTGCGAAACGGCAGCACATGCGACACCACCTGCACCGCCTCCTGCAAATCCGGCGGTATCCACTCCCATTGGCGCGCATGCGCAATGGTCTGTCGTATAAACGGCTTGAATTTGGGCGTATCCATCACGGGTTCCTTGAGTGGGTCAGAAAGCTCCATGCTAGGCCGCACGCCGCCGCCCAAATTGCCACGCATCAACTGACCTACGGAAATGTTGCACGGCTTGCGCCAGCGCAATTCGCGCGCCCGGCAGCCACGTACAGTTCATAGCGCCATCCACTCTCCCAGGAGCCGCTCATGAAATCCCTGATCGCCGCTGCACTGCTGCTGGCCGCCCTGCCGGCCAGCGCCAGCGAACCCACCGAAAAAGACGCCATCGCCATGGCCGAAAAAGGCGCCGCCTTCATCAAGGCCAACGGCCAGGACGCCTTCATCAAAAGGATCGCCGCCAAAGACCCGGAATACCTGCAAGGCTCGCTGTACGTCGACATCCGCGACCTCAAGACCGGCATCGTGCTGGCGCACCCGGTCAACCCTTCCATCGTCGGCAAGGACCTGACCGACATCCCGGACGCCAACGGCAAGAAATACCGGCGCGAGATCATTGAACTGGCCGCGCGCAAAGGCCACGGCTGGGTCGACTACCAGTACAAAAACCCCACCACCGGCAAGATCGAACCCAAGACCACCTACATCCTGCGCGTGGGCGACGTCGTGCTGGAAGCGGGCATCTACAAAAAATAGCCGGAGCGCGCCATGCTGAACCAACTGCGTATCGGTCCCAAATTGCTGCTGGCGCCGCTGCTGGTGCTGCTGCTGCTGATCGCCACCGCCGGCGCGGCCTACCTCGGCATGGTGCGCCAGAACGCCTCCATGGAAAATCTGGTGCAGGTGCGCGCCGCCCGCCTCAAGGCCGCCGCCGACGTCAGCGGCGAGGCGCGCTACGCCCACGCCCACATCTACCAGTTGCTGGCCTGGGTCAACGGCAGCTTCGCCCAGAACCGCCTGGACGCCCTGTCACGCGACATCCGGACGCGCCATGCCGCCATCGCCGACCAGCTGCACCAGCTGGACGCCGCAGCCGCCGACGGCGCCGCCGAACGCCAGATCATCGCGCTATCGCTGCAGGCGCTGGCCGCCTACCGCAAGGCCGTGCTGCAAACCATGGACATGGCGCAGATGGACCAGAGCATCGCCACCAACGCCATGGCCATCGCGGAAAAGCAGTTCCTGCTGCTGAACGGGCAGCTGGCGCAGCTGTCCGCGCTGGAACAGCGGCTGAGCGAACAAGCCCACGCCCAGGCCAAGGCCGACTTCCGCACCCTCAACACCAGCATGACGGTCATGGTGCTGCTGTCGATCGGGCTGTCGCTCGGCGTCACCATGGCGGTGCGCGGCGCCATGCTGCGCGACATCCGCGCAATTGCCGACGTGGTGGTGGCGCTGGCCGCCGGCCGCCTGGCCGCCAGCGGCGGCAACCACGGCCGCGACGAAATCGCCGACACCGCGCGCATGCTGGACCAGACCATGGCCAACCTCACCCGCACCCTCACCACCATCCTTGGCGCGGTGCACGCGATCGACCTGGCCGCGCGCGAAATCGCCAGCGGCAATCTCGACCTCTCCACCCGCACCGAAGTGCAGGCCAGCTCGCTGGAGCAAACCGCCAGCGCCATGAACAGCCTGACCCAGGCCGTGCAGGCCAACGCCGCCAGCGCGCGCCAGGCCTGCCAGCTGGCCGCCGGCGCCAGCGAACTGGCGCAGCATGGCGGCGCCGCCATGGAAGACGCGGTGCACACCATGGCCTCGATCCGCGCCAGCTCGCGCCAGATCGTCGACATCATCGCCGTCATCGACGGCATCTCGTTCCAGACCAACATCCTGGCGCTGAACGCCGCCGTCGAAGCGGCGCGCGCCGGCGAACAGGGGCGCGGCTTTGCCGTGGTGGCGGCCGAAGTGCGCACCCTGGCGCAGCGCTCGGCCGCCGCCGCCCGCGAAATCAAGACCCTGATCGCCGCCTCGGTGGCCACCATCGACAGCGGCAGCGCCACCGTGCAGCAGGCCGGCGAGCGCATGACCGGCATCGTCGCCGCCGTGCAGCAGGTGAACGACATCATCGCCGGCATCAGCAGCGCCAGCGCCGAGCAGGCGCAGGGCATCGCCGAAGTCAATCAGGCGGTGGGGCAGATGGATGATGTGACGCAGCAGAACGCCGCGCTGGTCGAGCAGGCCGCCGCGGCCGCCGCCAGCCTGCAGGCCCAGGCCGGGCAGCTGTCGCAGGCGGTCTCGGTGTTCAAGCTGGAACCCTCAGTCGACGCCGCGGTGGGGCTTGCTGAGAAAGCGCGAACCGGCCTCGACGAAACGCCACGGCAGCTCCACCGCCTTCGAGATGCCGATGCGCATGCCGGCTAGCACCGCCAGCTCGCGCCCGCGCTCACGCGCGATCAGCTGGAACGGCGGCGCCGCCAGCGGCAGGTTGTTGAAATCGCGCGTCACGCCGAGCGCCTGGCACAGCCGGCCCGGCCCCGAACACAGCAGGCGCGCATCGTCCAGCCCGCGCCGTGCGCGCATCAGTTCCAGCCCATGGGTCGGCTCCAGCGCCCGGATCAGCACCCCGGCGCCGTGGCCCTCCTCGCGACAGACGAAATTCAGACACCAGTGCAAGCCGTGCGAGCGGTACACATAGCTGCGCCCCGGCGGCCCGAACATGGAAAAATTGCGCGGCGTCTGGCCGATATAGCAATGCGACGCCGGCTCGCTGCGGTCGTACGCCTCGGTCTCGACGATGCGCCCGCCGACGCCGCCGACCAGCAGCGTGACGCCGATCAGCTGCCGCGCCACCTCGTGCGAGGGGGCGCTGAAATTGATGCCTGCCAGTTTGGTAATCATGCGTCTATTCTAAATGCCAATCTGGACGGCACGATTACAAAAGTCGTGCAAAATGGACATCGAATCGCGGCAATAAAGGACAAAATATGGCGTGGCGCACAGAAAATCGCCACAAATTCGCGCAACAGGCCGCCGCTTGCGGCGATAATCGAGGGTACGATTGCCTTTACCCCTGAATAACACCATGACGACAGTTGCTGCCCCTGCTATGCCAACAGAAAACGCGGTGGAAGACGCGCTGATGCGCTCCATCCGGATTCCGCCCCGGCCCAGCCTGCTCGTCGACCTGCAGCGCGAGCTGGCCAGGGAAGATCCGTCGCCGCGCCAGATCGCCCGCATCATCGGCAACGATGTCGGCATGTCGGGCGCCCTGCTCAAGCTGGCCAACTCGCCGTTTTTCGGCGCCGCGCGCAAGGCCAAGTCGGTCGAGCAAGCCATCAACTTCCTCGGCATCAACCAGTGCGCGGCCCTGCTGACCGGGCTGCTGGCGCGCCAGGCCATCGAAGGCAGGGAGAGCGACCTCAGCGCCTTCTGGGAAGTGTCGGCGCGCCGTGCCCAGGCGCTGGTGTTTACTTCGCGCAAGCTGCGCATCGCCCCGCCCGACATCGCCCACACCTTCGGTCTGTTCTGCGACATCGGCGTGCCGCTGCTGATGAACCGCTTCAGCGACTACGCCGCCACCTACGACCAGGCCTGCAATGACCCGCACGGCGTGTTCACCGCCATCGAGGACGCCCGCTACAGCACCAACCACGCCGCCATCGGCTGCCTGCTGGCGCGCAACTGGGGCTTGTCGCCGGACGTCTCGTGGGCCATCCTGCTGCACCACGACTACCGCGTGCTGGAAGACCCGTCCACCGACGACGCCATCCGCTCGCTGGTGGCGCTGTCGCTGCTGGCGGAAAAAGGCATCCAGCGCCTGCACGGGCGCAGCACTTCCCATGAATGGGAAAAAGGCGGCGACAGCGCCTGCCGCCACCTCGGCCTGACCGAGGATGAAACCGAAGACCTGCTTGAAGAGCTGAACGAAACCTTCCACACCGAACGATAAGAACCCGCAAGACCATGCCGAAAAACAAGCGCCCCGTCCCGCGCAAATCCGCCAATTCCCCCGAAGCCAAAGACGAACAACACACCACCGAGCTGTGCGCCCTGGCGCTTGACCTGGCCGATGAATCGGCCGGCGCCGACATCGTGGCCGCCGCCACCCGCGCCGAGCTGGCGCAAAAACATGTCGACTTCCAGCGCCTGCTGCGCCGCCTGCTGGCCCAGGGCAAGGATGAAGTGCTGTACGGCGCCATCGAGCTGGCGCGCGACGAATCGCTGGACGGCTACCGCTACCTGCGCAGCGCCATCGAGGAAGGCGCCGCCAACCTGCTGCTGCGCCGCGACGACGCGCCCGAACTGGAAATCGATGCCTTTGCCATTCCCGTGTTCGTGCACAGCCAGGGCGGCCTTGACCCGGCCCACGATTTCCAGGACGGCGACGCCTACGCCGCCTTGCTGGCCAGCTTCACCGCGGCCGGCCTGGAAAGCCCGCAGGCCAGGGTGGTGCTGGTCAGCCACGCCTACGACGCCGCCGAGATCGAGCGCATCAGCTACGGCCAGCTGCACGCCATGGTGCGCGAAGCTGCGCACTCGCTGACCGAAAAAAAAATCGCCGCCGCGCCGGCGCTGGAGCGCAGCCTCAAACATGGCTGGTCGCCCACCGCCTTCGGCGCCGACGACAGCGCAGTCGAGCTGCGCTTCCTGCTCGGCTTTGCCCTCAAGCGCGCCGACGACGCCTTCTACCAGGTCCCGGCCGGCGAAAAAGCCGCCGATGCCTACTTCGCCCGGCGCGCCGAGGCCTACCAGAAGTGGACCGGGCAATACGCACCGCTGGTGGCGCGCTGCCTCGGCCGCGCGCGCGGCGCCGATCCCGCCCTGACCCTGAATTTCCTCTACCAGGACCTGTTCTTCGGCGCCCGCGCCCAGGGCCAGTCGGAATACGCCATGCTGCAGCTGCTGTCCGCACTGAACCAGGCACTGGCCGGCCATGATCCGGCCCAGGTACAGGCCGTGATCGCGCCCTCCGAGGACGAGGACGAGCCGCTGCTGCAGGTGCGGCTGTCGCTGGGCGGCGCCACGCTGGCCAGCGCCGCCAGACCGCACGACCCGGCGGCCGACCTCGGCCTGGCGCTGGACGACCTGGCCGACGCCCTGTCCAGCCTGGGCCTGAACGATATTTCCGTCTCGGCCGACCCGCTGGACTGAAAGCGATTTCCTGTTTGACAGTCGCCCTGGAGCCGAGGATACTTTCCGATACGCGGAACGGAGATTCCGCGGCGAAGGGAGACAGTCATGAAAGCATGGGCCCTGATCCTGTGCGCCGCCGCCATCCTCAGCGGCTGCGCCAGCCAGCCGGTGGCGTACCAAGCGCCCCAGCAGCAACTATTCCACGACCAGCTATTCCAGCCGCCCGGCACGCCGGTGGACACCAGCCGCGTGTTTGCCCTCAGCCCGGCCATGCGCGACTACGTCCATAACGAGCTGGGCAACCAGGGCGCGGGCAAGGACGTGCGGCGCCAGCTGTTTGACGCGCTCTACCGGCGTGACAAGCTGCAGCTGGAATACGACTCCGCCATCACCCGCAACGCCGCGCAAACCTTCGAGGCGCGCGCCGGCAACTGCCTGTCGCTGGCGATCATGACCGCCGCCCTGGCGCGCGAGCTCAACCTGCCGGTGCAATTCCAGCAAGTCCAGGTCGATGAAGTCTGGAGCCGCGCCGGCAACCTGTACTTCGCCAGCAACCACGTCAACCTGTCGCTGGGCCGGCCGCGCGCCGAACGCAACCCCTACGCCACCTTCAGCATGGACACCGCCAACGCGCTGACGGTGGACTTCATCCCGGTGCCGGCCAAGGCGCGCGAGGAGGCACGGCCGCTGAGCGAGGACACCATCATCGCCATGTACCTCAACAACCGCGCCGCCGAACTGCTGGCCGCCGGCCAGATCGACGATGCCTACTGGGCCGCGCGCAAGGCCGCCGAGGTCGACCCGCAATTCCTCAACGCCTACAACACCCTGGGGGTGATCTACCAGCACCACGGCAACCAGGAAGCCGCCGAACTGGCGCTGCGCTATGCCCACTCGCAGTCGCCCGACAACACCATCTTCCTGGCCAACCTGGCGCAAACGCTGGAAAGCGTCAACAAGCTGGACGAGGCGGCCGTGCTGCGCGCCCGGCTGGCCCGGCTGGAACCCTATCCGCCCTTCCACTTCTTCCACCAGGGGCAGGAAGCCATGAAGCTGGGCGACTACGCGCGCGCCCGCAAGCTGTTTGAACAGGAGCTGGAGCGGGTTCCGGACTACCACGAATTCCACTTCTGGCTGGCGGTGGCCAACTACCAGCTGGGCAACCTGCGCGCGGCCGACCTGCACATGGCGCAAGCCATGAAAAACAGCACCACGCGCGGCGACCACGACCTGTACGCGGCCAAACTGGACCGCATCCGCGCGCACGAGGCCCAGTTGCGCGCAAAGTGAAACATGGCGGTGGTATGCTGGCTCGGCTTGAACTTGACACTTAGTTGCGGTCGCGCAACAATTGCAAGTAAATTAAGCTGCACTCCTGTAGCTGCATACCACAAGGATTCCGTCATGCTCCGACCCTGGCCCGCCTACGCCGCCGTTCCCTTCCTCGTTGCTGCATTGCTCGCCGGCTGCGGCGGCGGCGGCGGCGGCGGTGGCGGCGGCGGCGGCACCACCACCCCCAACGCCAGCCCGGCCCTGAGCTTCACCCCGGCCAGCGTCAGCGCCAGCGTGATTGCCGGCACCTCGCTGACCGTCAACGTGATGGCGGCCGTCACCCGTCCGGCCGACTTCAGCGGCGCCACCGTGTTTGCCAGCGTAACCGACAGCAACGGCGTGCTGCTGCCAACGTCCAGCGTGGTACGCGACAGCGACAGCCAGTACCATGCCGTGCTGCTGTCCTCGCCCACCCTGGCGGCCGGCAACTACAAGGGCAGTTTCAGCGTGCGCCTGTGCCGCGACAGCGGCTGCGCCAGCCAGTTCCCCGGCTCGCCGGTGGCGCTGCCGTATGATCTCACCGTGCTGCCGGCCGGCAGCACCACCTTCAGCGCCGTGCCGGCCATGCCGCTGAGCGCCACCGCCCAGAGCGGCGCGCCGGCGCCGGCCGCCGTCACCGTGGCAATCGGCGCGGTGGGCCGCAGCTGGACCGCCAGCAACGGCGGCGCCGCCTGGCTCAAGCTGAGCGCCGCCAGCGGCACCGGCGACAGCAGCCTGTCGGTCAGCTACGACGCCACCGGCCTGGCGCAGGGCAGCTACACCACCAACCTGACCATCACCTCCAACGACAACCAGAGCGTAGTGCTGCCGGTGGCGCTCACCGTGCTGCCGCCCGGGCTGGTGCTGGGCAGCAATAGCGTGACCTTCACCGCCATCAATGGCGCGGCCATCCCCAGCCAGATCGTCAGCCTCGATACCGACAATAAGATCACCACCAGCTGGAGCGCCAGCAGCAGCGCCGGCTGGCTGGGCGTCTCGCCCACCGCCGGCGCCACCCCGGCTTCCACCGTGCTGACGGTCGACCCGACCGTGGGCAAGCTGGCCAGCGGCAGCTATAACGCCAGCATCACCATCACGCCGCAGGGCTTGCCGGTGCGCACGCTACCCGTCACGCTCAACCTGAACAAGGCCACGCTGGCTGCTTCGGCCACCACCGTCACGCTGGGCGGCACCTACGGGCGCGACTTCAGTACCGGCCAGGATCTCAAGCTGAGCCTGAACACCGGCACCATCAACTGGCCGTGGCAGCTCAACGGCATGCCGAACTGGGCTACCGTCACCACCACCGGCGGCAGCGTCAACGCGGCCGGCGCCAGCGTCACCTTCAAGGCCAAGCCGGCCAATGCGCTGGCCGGTGTCACGCCCACCCTGCTGACCGCCGTGGCCAGCGTCAACGGCGACACGGTGCCGGCTTCGGTGCTGCTGTCGCTCAACAAGGACATCCACAAGCTGCTGCCGGCCGAGACCGCCGTGGCCTTTGTCAGCATGCCGGGCTGGAGCCGCCTGACCCGCACCATTACCGTCAGCGACAACTACAACAGCTTCGCCGGCATGAGCGCCAGCAGCGACGCCTCGTGGCTGGTGGTGGGCGTCAGCGCCGACAAGCTGATCCTGACCGCCGACCCGACCCAGATGCTGAACGACACCCTCAGCACCGCCACCATCACCATCACCCCGTCCGATCCGGACGCGGTGGCGCCGGAAGTGATCCGCGTGGCGCTGTGGAAAGGCGCGGCCGCGCCTTCGGCCGCCGTCAAGGCCGCCCTGCCGTACGCCAACGTGGTGACCGACCCGGCCCGTCCTTACGCCTACGTGCATAATGGCGGCGCCGTGATCGACGTCTACAACGTCTACACCGGCGCCAAGGAAACCAGCATCACCGGCTTCTCGGCCCACCTGGGCGACATGGCGGTCACGCCCAACGGCGACACCCTGTACGTGGTCGACGTCGACAACGCGCGCCTGACCGCCGTCAGCCTGAGCGCGCGCGCCATCAGCAAGCAACTGGTGCTGTCGGCGCCGGGCACGGCTGCCACACGCCTGAAAGTGATCCGTCCGAATGGCGTGGAAATGCTGCTGCTGGGCGACGGCCAGCTGTTCCTGACCTCCAGCTTTACCCGCATCGGCACCTTGCCGCTGAGCGGCGGCACCCTCTCGGCCAGCCGCGACGGCAAGCGCGTGGTGCAACAGGACGAAGGCAACGCCACCATCCAGCACACCAGCGCCAGCGTCGATTACGCCGCCCTCAACAACGGCACCCTGTTTGCCGCCAAGCTGGCGCCGGCCAGCCACGCCAGCCCGGGTACGCAAGGCGCCGACCTGTGGGTCAGCGCCGATGCCACCCGCGTCTACAGCGCCGCTGCCACGCCCAAGTCCTGCGTCATCATGAACGCCAGCGACCTCGGCATTCTTGGCTACATGACCATCGGCGACGCCGCCCCCAACAACATCGAAGTGGCCCTGGACGGCCGCATCTTCTGCGGCGGCACGGCCAAGTCCAGCAACAACGACATCTATATGTACGACAGCACCGGCGCCAAGATCCTGCAGCAGTACAAGCTGAGCACCACCGGCCGCCAGCTGCTGCCGCGCCAGATGGCGTTGTCGGGCGATGGCTGGATGGTGGTCGCCATCACCGACGACAACGTGGTCACCTTCCTGCCGATCGGTCCGTGAGCATGCAGCGCGATCCCGTGCTCGACCACATCTTCTGGCAGGCGCTGAACGGCGCCCACCGCCAGTGGTCGGACGGCACCGAACGGGCGCGCCGCTACACCCAGGGCTTCTCGCCCATCATCGCCTTTGCCGATCCGGCCCAGGCCGACTTTGACGCGCTGGCGCCGTGGTGCGCCAGCGGTGAGCACTTCTACTGCGACAGCTGGACTGGCGCCGCGCCGGCCGGCTGGCGCATCGACGCGGAAAGCACCATGTTCCGCATGGTATGGGATGGCGCCCTGCCAGCGGCCGATCCGGCGCCGGACGCCGTGCCGCTGGCCGCCGCGCACGCAGCGCAGGCGCTGACCCTGGCCAGCCTGTGCAAACCGGGACCATTCGGCATCCGCACCATCGAGCTGGGCGACTATTTCGGCTATGTTGAACAGGGCCAGCTGGTGGCCATGGCCGGCGAACGCCTGCGCGCGCCGGGGCTGTGCGAAATCAGCGGCGTCTGCGTTCATCCCGCCCATCAGGGCCGCGGACTGGCGCGCAAGCTGATCGGCAAACTGCTGCTGCGCCACGCCGCCCGCAGCGAGCGCTCCTTCCTGCACGTCATGCGCAACAATCCGGCCCACCAGCTCTACCTGGCCATGGGCTTCAAGGACTACCTGGAATCCACGGTGCGGGTCGTGGTGAAGGACTAGCACACGCAGAACTCAAGCCCAAAGCCTGATCCGCGCAAGCGTACCATTTGAGATGGACATCGCCCGTGTGCCGCTTGAAGCCACGGCCGAAAAGGTGTTACCCTAGTAGCACCTTCACGTACTTCTATCTACCATGTCGACCACTTCGCTCAAATTGCCTGATGAACTCAAGCAGCGGGCAGCTTCTGCTGCTCAGGAATTAGGGATCAGCACCCATGCTTTCATGGTCGATGCGATCCGACAGGCTGCTGATGACGTTGAACTGCGCTCACAATTCGTCGCGCAAGCACAGAGCGCGCGCGCAGAGATGCTGCAAAGCGGACAAGGCTACGAGGCGAACGACGCTCGCGCCTATCTGCGGCAGCGGATTGCCAATAAGCAGACAGTCAAGCCAGTAACCAAACCATGGCGAGAATAAGCTATTCAAATCAAGCGCTTTCCGACCTTGAACGGATCAGCGACTTTCTTTCAGCAAACGGTTTGAATCAGTTGGAAGCGCTGGACCTTATCGATGAAGCTGTCACCATGCTCGCCCGTCATCCATTGATTGGACGACAAGTCGAGTCCGGTCTACGTGAACTTGTGATTTCCCAAGGACGAACGGGCTATGTCGCCCTCTACACTTACGAAACGCAATACGACGCGATTCTGGTGCTCGCTATCCGACACCAGCGGGAAGCAGGGTTTCATGGTTAAGCAATACCGGAACCGCCCGTCAATAACCGCATAGCTCCTGCCATCGCCGTGCTTTTTCGGCGTAGGGAACAGTATAGGCTGGACTGCTTGATGGCAATTGAACCACACGATAACGCGCCGCATATTGGCCCAGCACCTTCAGACCTAGCCGGGCCGCAGTCCCACCATTAAAAGCGATTGTCGTCAGATGAGGCAGGCTGGCAAGTAATGTGAGCAGATCGTTGTCGTTACGGTCCCGGATGCGGCTGTCCAAACTGCCAGGACGGTGTGCTTCGGCTACTACGTCCCAAAGACCAATGCCATGCGCCAGCAGCGCAGCAAGGCGTGTGTCGTAGTTCAGCGATCTCAGGTCAATATTGAGGACGGCCCCGACCAGCTCCCAGAACTTGTTCTGGGGATTGCCATAATATTGCTGAATGGCCAGCGATTTCTCACCGGGCAAACTGCCCAGCACCAGTAACCGGGTGTATTCATCCACCACCGGGTCGAAACAACGCTTGCGCAAATCCTCAGTCATGGGCGTATTCTACAGGTGTAGAATCAGACCACAACAAGAACACCCAGGAGACCACCATGCCGGAAACCCGCACCATCGACACCCTGCTGGCCAAGTACAGCGAAAGCCATCTCAATCCCACCAACGAAGTGATCCACTTCGTCTGCGTGCCGGTCATCGTGTTCACCTTGCTGGGCATGCTGTGGGCGCTGCACCCGCTGGTGGCGCTGGCGTTCACGGCGGGCGCGATGTGGTACTACTTCAAGCTGTCCAAACCGTTTGCGCTGGGAATGCTGCTGATGGCAGCCGTGATGCTGTCCATCCTGGCCGCGCTGCCGCCGGCCACGGTGCTGCCGCTGTCGATCGCGATTTTCGTGCTGGCCTGGATCGGCCAGTTCATCGGCCACAAGATCGAAGGCAAGAAACCGTCCTTCTTTGACGACCTGCGCTTCCTGCTGATCGGGCCGCTGTTCGTGCTGGGCTTCCTGTACCGCCGCCTGCACTGGGCCTATTAACGGAACCAGGAATGGGCGAACAGCGCCTGCGCCGCGCCCTGCATCTCATTGTCGGCCAGCAGCAGCACCAGCGCGGTGCTCAGGGCCACATAGCCCAACAGCGTGACGACTTTGATTTGCAGCGCGGTATTCATGGCGCTCTCCCGAAATAAAAAGATGTGTGATTTCACTATACTTGGTCTTTCGGCCAGCACCGCTGAATTTACACTTCCGTTACAACTTAAACATCAATCTGTTGCGTCGCAACAAAAACTGGCTGCTAGGCAAGATACGGCGCGGCCAGCTATACTGGTTTGATGTCTTCTCCATTGCTATTCATCATCGCCTGCCTGATCTGGGGCTCGACGTTTTTTGCCATAACCCTGCAACTTGGTGAAGTGCCGCCGGCCGTGTCGGTGGTGTACCGCTTCGCGCTGGCCTCGGCCGTGCTGTTTGCCTGGTGCGCCGTCCGCGGCCACAGACTGCTGCTGCCGTGGCGCGCGCAACGCTGGCTGATCCTGCAAGGCAGCGCCACTTTTGCCGCCAGCTACATCTGCACCTACACTTCCGAGCAATACCTGGTGTCCGGGCTGGTGGCCGTGTTGTTTGCGCTAATGGTGTTCTGGAACCCGATCCTGAACCGCCTCACCTTCGGCACCGCGCTCAGCACCCGCACCTGGGCCGCTGGCGGCGTCGCCATCACCGGCGTGACCTTGCTGTTCTATCACTCCATCCATGACGCCTGGAATGAGATATCGACCGGCGGCAACGGCCACTTCCTGCTGGGCCTGGTGCTGGCGCTGTGCGCCACCATCGCCAGCTCGGTCGGCAACGTGCTGGTGATCAAGGTGCGCGAGCAATCCGACAACGTGCTGCTGACCATGGCCTGGTCCATGTTGTGGGGCAGCCTGCTGGTGGCGCTGTGGGTGGTGCTCAGCGGCCAATCGTTCGTCATGCCGTCCACCGTCAAATACCTGGGCGGCCTGCTCTACCTGTCGCTGCTGGGCTCGGTGATCGCGTTTGCCGCCTACTTCACCCTGATTCACCGCATCGGTTCCGACAAAGCGGTGTACATTGGCGTGGTGACGCCGGTGATTTCCGTGCTGCTGTCGATCCAGCTGGAGCACTACCGTCCCGGTGCGCTGGAATGGCTGGGCATGGCGTTATGCCTGTCCAGCGTGGCCTGGGTGTTGAAACCGAATTCTTCTACTACTGCAAAAACCTGATGAGTACTTCCGAACTGACCATCCGCCCGGCCACGCCGGCCGACATCCCCGCCATCTTTGGCATGATTTTCGAGCTGGCCGTGTTTGAAAAGCTGGAGCACATGGTGGTCGCCAACGAAGCCGCCCTGCACGACAGCCTGTTCTGCGACAAGCCGGTATGCGAGGCGCTGGTCGGAGAAACCGGCGGCGAGGTGGTCACCTTTGCCCTGTTCTTCCACAACTTCTCCACCTTCTTGTGCAAGAAAGGCTTGTACCTGGAAGACCTGTACGTGCAGCAGGCGCATCGCGGCAAGGGCTACGGCAAGCAGATGCTGGTGGCGCTGGCGCAGCTGGCGGTGGAGCGCGATTGCGGCCGCTTCGAGTGGTCGGTGCTGGACTGGAACGCCAACGCCATCAAATTCTACGAAGGCATGGGCGCGACGGTGATGCCGGACTGGCGCATCTGCCGCGTCACCGGCGAGGCGCTGGCGCAGCTGTCGTCGCAGGCATAAAAAAATCCCATCCGGCAGCAAGTGCCGGATGGGCAGAACCCGTTGTCAGTGGGAGGGAGATTGAATCAACGGGTTCACTATATCCCTCCGCGCCGGTCCGCGCCGCAGACCTTACAAATCATTACGGCGACTTTACATAAAGGTGATACCTGTTAGCGACTGTACGCTCCAGCAGTTCGAACAGGCCCTGTGTCAGCAATGCCAGGATTGCCGCAGGGATAGCACCGGCAAGCAGCATGTCGTTATCGTTGAGGGCCAGACCGATGGTGATGCGCTCGCCGTAGCCGCCGGCGCCGATGAAGGCGGCGATGGTGGCGGTGCCCACGCTCATCACGGCGGCGGTTTTCACGCCGGCCAGTATCACCGGCAGCGCCAGCGGCAGATCAATATGCAGCAACCGTTGCAGCGGCCGCAGGCCGAGGGCTTGCGCCGCCAGCTTCAGGCCCTTGCGCACTTGCAGCAGGCCGGTGCAGGTGTTGCGCACGATGGGCAGCAATGCGTACACCACCAGCGCCACCAGCGCCGGCGCGGTGCCGATGCTGCCCAGCAACGGGATCAACAGCGCCAGCAGCGCCAGCGACGGCACGGTCTGCAGCATCCCGGTCAGGCCCAGCACCAGTTGCCGCAAGCGCGGCAGGGCGGCGGCCAGAATGCCAAGCGGGACGCCGATCACGCAGGCAAAACCCACCGCCAGCAGGACCAGCGTCAGATGCTGCTGCGTCAGACGCCACAGATTTTCGTCGAAGACTTTCGCCATCAGCCCACGTCCCGCAGCAGCGCCCGCGCCGCCGGCGGCAAGCGGCGGTGACGCGGCCCCGGTCGCGGACTGCGGTGCCCCGGCAGCCGGCGCCGGGCCGGGCAGCGCGGCACCGACTGCGGCCCCGGTCAGCGGCGCGCCGGCAGCGGCCGTGGCCGGCTCTGAATGCACAGGATGCGCCGCCAGCCAGTCGCTGGCCACGCGCGCGAAGCTCTTGCCGTCGATTTCCGCGGCGGCATTCATCGCAATCATATCCGCCTCGCTGATGCGCCCTTCCAGCTGGCTGATGGCCTTCCACGCCGCTGGAAAACGCTGCGCCGCCTCCAGCCGGTACAACAGCACCGCATCGTAGCGCGGGAAGTAGCCGCGATCATCCTCCAGCACCCGCAAGCCATATGGCCCGATGCGCGCCTCGGTCGAATAGATATCAATGACATCCACCTGCCGCGACTTCAACGCCTCATAGGCCAGACCATGATCCAGCCCTTGCGGCCGCTGCGTCAGGCCATAGCGCGCCGCCAGCCCCTGCCAGCCATCCGCGCGCCCGATAAACTCGTGCGACAAGCCAAAGCGCAACTGCCCGCGCGAAGCCAGCTCGCTCAACTTGTGCGGCGCATCCGGCCCGCCGCGCATCGCCAGCGCATAAGTATTGTTGAAGCCGAGCGGCACCGCCACCCCCAGCCCCATGGCCGCCAGCTCCTTGCGCATCTGCGCCATCGAGGACGGCTGCTTATGCTTCAGGATCTCCAGATCAATCGTGCCGAGATACTCCGGATAGACATCGATCCGTCCCGCCTGCAAAGCAGCCAGCACGATCGCCGTATTGCCCAGCCCCTGCAGATGCTCGACCTGCGCATGCGGCGCCGCCACCTGCGCCAGCATCTCGCCCAGTATGTAAGATTCCGGAAACCGCTTTGACCCGATATGCAGTGTATCGGCCGCTACCGCCGCGCCGGCGCACATCAGCAGCACGCCGGCCAGCCATCGTCGCACTGCCATCATCAAGCACCCGCCCGCAGCATCGACGCCTTCAGCGCCTGCCCCAGCGTCTCGGCCGTCTCCGACAGATGCGCCCTGGCCTCGCGGCTGATCGGCTTCGCCATCGCATTGCGCAGCTCGCGCTGCAATTCCAGGGCATTCTCACGCTGCAGACTGCGCACGTCGGCCGGCGTATTCACCGACACGCGCAACAGCGCCGCCACCAGCCGCTTCAGATGCTCGCGCTGCAGATTGCGCCGCATGCCGTTGATATCCTTGCCCGACTTAAGCTCGCTCCACACCGCGTTCTGCACTGTCGAATACAGCTCGGCCAGACTCAAAGCCTGCTTGCGGTCCTCCAGCTTTTCCTGCGAGTCCAGCAAGCGGATCGCCACGCCATCCGACATCAACTGATCCAGCGCTGCCGCCTGCAACGACAGCACGCGCCCGCCCACCGACACATCCGGCCGCCCGCGCGAGGCGAAATGGTCCGGCCCCAGACGGCTGATCGTCGCCGGCGAAAACTGGAAGCTGTCCGCCTTGAACAAGCTGTCGGTCAGCATGCGCAGCGCCGCCCGCTGACGCGGCAAAGGCACCGGCGTAAACGTCGCCCGCCCCGTGCCCGCATGGTCGCGCAGATACGTCACACCGCCCACATACTTCACCACCACCGGCAACGTGCGCACAAACTGCTGGAAGCCGTAATCGAAACTGCGGCGCAGCACCTCGTAGCTTTCGCCCGGCTTGAGCGTGCGGTTCTGCACCCGGTCCCACAGCTCGCGCGAAATCGTCAGGCGGCGCTGGAAGTACGCCAGCGGATCGCTGCCCAGGTCATACACATTCACGTCCGGATCGAGATTGAAGCCGTTCGCATCCTGATCGGTGCCGAACGCCAGTTGCGGCTCATTTGAACGCGAGGCGATCTTTGCCAATTCCTCTTTCTCCTGCGCCGGCTCGATCGGCTTGTAGGCATACTCGATCGCCCAGTAATCGTAAGGCCCCAGCGCGGACGCCACATACTCGCCCTGCTTCTCGCCTTTCAGCGACAGATTGAACGGCGTGTAATCCATTACCGAACCGGTCAGGCTGTTCTTTCTGGTGAACTCCGGGTCCTGCAACTGCTGCAGCGAATAGATGGTCGATGCGCGGAAATTGTGGCGCAGGCCCAGCGTGTGCCCCACTTCATGCATGATGACCGACTTCACATAAGCCTGCGCCACCGCATCCGCCTCCGGCCCGCTCATATCGAGCAGGCCGCGTGCCTCCAGCACATCCATGGCAAAGCCCATCTCCTGCGCCGACTCCTGCATATAATCGCAGCGCGCCTCGGACGATGGCGGCGGCGGCAGCGGCATGCTGTCCTCGCCCACCATGCGCCGCGCGCCGCGCGCAAACACGTCCGACATGCCGATGTCGGCATCCAGAATCTCGCCGCTGCGCGGATCGACCTGGCTAGGGCCGATGGCAAAGCCCACATCGCTGCCGACAAACCAGCGGATCGACGCGTGACGCGCATCCATGGTGTCGAATTTATCGGCAGCCGTCTGCTGCCTGACCACGATCGCATCCTTGAAGCCGATGCGCTCAAACGCCGCGTTCCAGGCCAGTACGCCCTGCCGCACCGACTCGCGATACTTCTCCGGCACATTGGCGTCGATCCAGTAGACGATGGGCTGCTTCGGCTCCGACAATTCAGCGGCCGGGTCCTGCTTCTCAAGACGCCAGCGCTCCACCAGATGCACCGCCGTCGTCGGCGTCACGTCGTCCGAATAATCCTGGCTGGTGCTGACGAAATGGCCGATACGGTCATCCGCGCGGCGGCCGTGCATGGCCTGCGCCGGCAGCGGCATGAAGCTGTAGTAAAAGCCGAGGAACATGCTGCGCGGGTCCGGCAGCGTCGATGGCGGATTCGGTATCGCCGCCGGGATGGGTGGCATCACCGCTGGCGGCGCAGGAATGCGCGGCGTGAAGTAATGGGCATTAACCTGGAAACCGGTCATGTTCTCATCCGAGCGGATGGTAAGGAAGCTGCTGTTGCGCGCATCCATGGCATACGTCATGCGGAACGCTGCTTCCAGCCGCGTGGTCATAGACGGAATATCGCCAAACAGCAGCACGTTAGCTTCCACCAGAATCGACTTCGACTTCGACTGCGGATGCGGGCTGCTGGCCACCGGTGCAATCGCCAGCAGGCTGTCCGAGAACGCCTGCTGCACCGCCAGCGCCTGCGGCGTGCCGCCCTTGGCGCCGAAGTCCGTATTCTTGGCGATGATTTGCACGATGTTCCCCACGCG
Organism: Duganella sp.; assembly: GCF_039595735.1. NCBI lineage: Bacteria > Pseudomonadati > Pseudomonadota > Betaproteobacteria > Burkholderiales > Oxalobacteraceae > Duganella > Duganella sp. The sequence goes on along the minus strand of NZ_JBCNLB010000001.1, from coordinate 450,185 downwards.
GTGGAACACCACCACCTGGCTCAGGCCCATCTGACTGCCGTAGATCCCGCGCTCGCCGATCCCGTTCGGCATATTCACTGACATAAACAGCGGACGGTCGAACTGGTCGGGACGCAGCTCGATCCAGACCTTTTCCTCTTTCTGGTACAGACTTAGAAAACCGGGCAAATGCGAGGCGCCGCGCACGATGTCGACAAAAGGCCGCGGCGCCGCAACTGGTGCGGCGGCGACTGGCGTGGGGCTGGCCGCAGCCGGCTGCGGCGTCGTTGGCGCAGCGGCCGGCGCCTCCGGCGCATGCGGGACGGGCGGCGTCGGCACCGGTTCTTGCGCCAGGACGTGGGCGCTCAGCGCCGCCAGCACGGCGGCGCGCACGGAGTTCAAGACAAACATGGATATCCTGCTTCGTTGTGTGGCATCCGGATAATGTAACCGAAAGCACAACACAAGGAGCGGATTTTTACATGGCCGGGGAGCGCAATTTGCCTGCGTTGACGACGCCACGGCACGGATTCAGGCCGATGGCGTAAGACAGGTCGGCCGGCCGCGCGATGCGCCACAGCGCGAAATCGGCGCGCTTGCCCACCTCCAGGCTGCCGATTTCGTCGTGCAGGCCGAGCGCACGGGCCGCATGCAGCGTGCAGCCGGCCAGCGCTTCCTGCGGCGTCAGTCGCCAAAGGGTGCAGGCCATATTCATCGCCAGCAGCAGGGACGTCAGCGGCGAGGTGCCCGGATTGCAGTCGGTGGCCACTGCCATCTTTACGCCGGCTGCGCGCAGCGCGGCCACCGGCGGCGGCGTGGTATCGCGCAGGAAGTAGTAAGCACCGGGCAGCAGCACCGCCACCGTGCCGGCAGCGGCCATCGCCGCGATACCGTCCGCGCTCAGATGCTCCAGATGATCTGCCGACAAGCCCTTGTAGCGCGCCGTCAGTGCCGCGCCGCGCTGATCGGAAAGCTGTTCCGCGTGCAGCTTGACCGGCAGGCCAGCCGCCTGCGCCGCCTTGAACACGCGTTCCGTCTGTTCATGCGAAAAACCGATGCGTTCGCAGAACGCATCCACCGCATCCACCAGCCCTTCGGCGGCCAGCGGTGCGATCATCTTGCAGACCTCATCGACGTAGTCGTCCGCGCGGCCGGCGAATTCCGGCGGCAGCGCATGCGCGCCAAGGAAGGTGGCCGCCACGCGTACCGGCAGCTCGCGTCCGATGCGGCGCGCCGCCCGCAGCATGGCGGCTTCCGATTCCAGCGTCAGCCCGTAGCCGGATTTGATTTCAATGGTGGTCACGCCTTCCGCCAGCAACGATAAAACGCGCGGCAGGCTTTGACGCAGCAACTCCTCTTCCGACGCCGCGCGCGTGGCGCGTACGGTGGACATGATGCCGCCGCCGGCGCGCGCGATATCTTCGTACGTGGCGCCGTTCAGACGCGCCTCGAATTCATCGCTGCGATTGCCGGCGTGGACGATGTGGGTGTGGCAGTCGATCAGGCCCGGCGTCAGCCAGCTGCCGCCGCCGTCGTGCACCGTTACCGCCTGCATGGCAGGCATCCCGGCCTGTGGCCCCAGCCACGCAATGCGGCCGTCTTTCACTGCGATGGCGGCGTCGCGGATCTCGCCATAGCCTCCGGCCATGGTGGCCAGATGCACATTCGTAAACAACACGTCCCACATACTTCGCTTTCTTTAATTGCGGATGATATCGGCCACCAGCACGGTGGCCTGTTGCGCTTCCATGGTCCAGTCGTCGTCGGCTTCCATCACCACCGTATCGTAGCGCACCATGGCGATGCGTTCGCGCGCGCTGCTCAGCGTCAGGCTCTCGCCGTCGGCCAGGAACAGGATGGTGGTGCCGGCGCGGCGCTTGAGCGCTTCCTTGCCGCGCACCGTGCGCAGCTCCAGACGATGACGGCACACGCCGCGCCGCGTCATGACATTGAAATCGGTGGTGTGCTGGCCGGTGACGGTGGCATGCACCGCATCTTCGCCGGCGAATTCGATCAGCGGCTCGCTGGGACTGAGCACAAAACGCTCATCGCCAAAATCCAGCAGCACGCCGTCGCCATCCACCAGCGCCAGCGAGCGGTCGATGCCGGGAAAGGCAGAGAACGGGCCGTCCTGCGCAATGGTCGCCAGGCTGACGCGCCACTCGAAATCATCAAGATGCGCGCCGGCCGGCGAGATGGCGATTTCCGTGGTGCTGCCGCCGCCGTTCTTCCACGGCGCCGAGCGCAGGTTTGCATACTGGATTAGCTGGGTCATCGGAACTCCCTCAGTTCGGCCAAGGTCTGCTTGAAGCGCGCAGCGATCGCCTGCTGCGCCACGTGCTGCTGATTGCGCACTACCCACTGGCCGCCGACCATGACGTCCTTGACCAGATTGTCGTTGCCGCTGAAGACCAGGCTGCCGAGTACCTCGTCCAGCGCCAACCCAAACATATTCGGATGCGCGTCATCCAGCACCACGATGTCCGCGCGCAGGCCGGGCGCCAATGCGCCGACCGGCCGTCCCGCCGCTTGCGCGCCGCCGCGCAGCGCGCCCTGCCACAAAAAGTCACCGACATTGCGCTGCGCGTCCGAGACCGCGATATTGCGGCGCTGATGCTGCAGGCGCTGTCCATATTCCAGCCAGCGCAGCTCCTCCACCGCGCTTTGCGACACATGGCTGTCGCTGCCGATGCCGAACACGCCGCCCTGCGACAGAAAGCGCTCCAGCGGGAACAGGCCATCGCCCAGATTCGCTTCCGTCGTCGGGCACAGGCCCGCCACCGCGCCGCTGCGGGCCATCGCGCTCACTTCATCGTCGGTCAGATGGGTGGCATGAATCAGGCACCAGCGCTGATCCACCTCCAGCTGTTCCAGCAGCCACTGCACCGGGCGGCGCCCGCTCCAGCTCAGCGATTGCTGCACTTCCGCCATCTGCTCGGCAATATGGATATGCACCGGACGCGCCTTCGGCAGCGTTCCCAGCACCTCCTGTATCTGCCCGACCGTGGCCGCGCGCAGCGAATGCGGCGCCACGCCGACTTCGGTCTGCGCATCGCGCAGCGGCTCCAGCGCTTCCACGATGCGCAACACATCCTGCGCATCGGTGCGGAACCGCTGTTGCTCTGGCTTCAACGCCATTTCGCCAAAGCCGGAATAACTATACAACACCGGCAGCATGGTCACGCCGATTCCGCTCAAACGTGCGGCGGCAATGACACGCTCGGCTGTTTCCGCCGGCCGCCCATACATGCCGCCATCCGGCGCGCGCTGCACGTAGTGGAATTCGCACATCGAGGTATAGCCATGGCGCAGGCATTCGCTGAACAACTGCGCGGCGATGGCTTCGATATGCTGCGGCGTGATGTTGCGCGCGAAGCGGTACATCAGCTCGCGCCAGGTCCAGAAGCTGTCCTTGCTGTCGCCGGCCTTCTCGGTCCTGCCGCCCAGCGCGCGCTGGAAGCTGTGCGAATGCAGGTTGATCATGCCCGGCAGCGCGTACTCAACGCGCTTCACACCGGCCGCCCCGGCCGCGCCGGTACCAATGGCCACGATGCTGCCGCCGGCGTCCCACTCGATCAGCACATCCTGAGCCCAGCCGTCGGGCAGCAGCGCGTGACGTGCAAACAGCTTGCTCATGCGCGCACCCAGTCGGCGGCGGCCTGCATCATCGCGCGCAGCGGCTGCTGCACGCGCGACGCCAGATCCTCGCGATAGCCATACGGCGCCTCTTCATCCATGTACGTCGACTGGCACATCTCCAGCTGAATCGCGTGGACGCCCTTTGCCGGCTCGCCGTAAAAGCGCGTGATATGCCCACCTTTAAACCGGCCATTGACGGCGATGGTATAGCCGCTGCCCTCCGCGCGCGCCACCACGGTGCCGGTCAGGTCCGGCGCGCAGCTCGTGCCGTTCGCCGTGCCAAAGTTCAGATCCGGCAGTTTGCCCTCGAAGAAGCGCGGCACATGCGAGGCGATCGAATGCGCATCCCACAGCACCACGCGGCCATGCAGCGCCAGCAAACGATCCAGCTCGGCACGCAGTTGATCGTGATACGGCTGCCAGTAGGTCCGCAAGCGCCGCCGCACCTCCGCCTCGTCCGGCGCACGGCCTGGCAAGTACAGCGGCTCACGATGAAAGGTATCGACCGGGCACAAACCCGTCGTATCCTGTCCCGGATACAGATTGGTATTCTCCGGCGGCCGGTTTAAATCGATCACATAGCGCGACCAGCGCGCCGACAACACCGACGCGCCCATCTCGCTCAAAAACGCGTACAACCGCACCAGATGCCAGTCCGTATCCTGCTTGTCGACAGCGGCCGGCGTCATCGCCGCCAGCACATCGCCGGGAATATCGGTGCCCACGTGCGGCATGGACACCAGCAAGGGAATGCTGCCTGCTTTGAACTGATAGTCCATGCCCGACCTCCTTACGGATGCAGCGCCGTGAACAGCTCTTTGCACGATGCGCTCAACTCGCCGCGCAGCACCATGCCCTTGGCCGCCTCGATATCCGGCGCGAAGAAGCGGTCCACCTCATAGAACGGCACCTTCTGGCGCAATTGCTCATGCACATGCTCCAGATGCGGCGACGTCGTCAGCGGACGATGGAAATCAATCCCCTGCGCCGCCGCCAGCAGCTCGATGCCAACGATCGCCGCCGTATTCTGCGCCATATCTTCCAGGCGGCGCGCCGCGTAGGTCGCCATGCTGACGTGGTCTTCCTGATTGGCCGAAGTCGGAATCGTGTCCACGCTGCCCGGATGCGCAATCGACTTGTTCTCGGACGCCAGCGCGGCAGCGGTAACGTGCGCAATCATGAAGCCCGAGTTCACGCCCGGATCACGCACCAGGAACGGCGGCAGGCCGGACAAGGTGGCGTCGATCAGCAGCGAAATGCGGCGCTCGGAAATCGAGCCGATTTCGGCGATCGCCAGCGCCAGCGTATCAGCGGCAAACGCCACCGGCTCGGCGTGGAAGTTGCCGCCCGAGACCACCACCGACAGTTCGCCATCCTTGAACAGCAGCGGATTGTCGGTCACCGCGTTCGCTTCGATCAGCAGCGTGCGCGCGGCGTTGTTGATGATGTCCCAGCAGGCGCCCATGACTTGCGGCTGGCAGCGCAGGCAGTACGGGTCCTGCACGCGCTCATCGCCCACCAGGTGCGAAGCGCGGATCGCGCTGTCGGACACCAGCTGACGATAAATCGACGCCGCCGCGATCTGCCCTGGCTGGCCACGCACCTCATGCACGCGCGCGTCGAACGGCGAGTCCGAACCCTTGGCCGCATCCAGCGACAACGCGCCGGCCACCATGCCCGCTTCCAGCAGACGCTCGGCCATGAACAGGCCATGCAGCGCCAGCGCGGTCGACACCTGGGTGCCGTTGATCAGCGCCAGGCCTTCCTTCGCGGCCAGCACCACCGGCGCGATGCCGGCGGCTTTCAGCGCGGCGGCGGCGTCCTGCAGCTCGCCGTTCACACGTACCTGGCCCACGCCCATGATCGCCAGCGTCATATGCGACAGCGGCGCCAGATCGCCCGACGCGCCGACCGAGCCCTTGGCCGGAATCGCCGGCATGATGCCGGCGTTGTAGATCGCGATCAGCGTATTGATGATCAGCGGACGCACGCCCGAGTAGCCGCGCGCCAGGCTGCCGATCTTCATCAGCATGATCAGGCGGCACACCGCATCCGACATCAGCTCCCCCGTACCCACCGAGTGCGACAGGATCAGGTTGCGCTGCAGCTGTTCCAGCTTGTCGTCCGGGATGCGGGTCTTGGCCAGCAGGCCGAAGCCGGTGTTGATGCCGTAGGCAGCATCGCCTTTGGCGACGATCGCCTGCACAGCGGCGGCCGAGGCTTCAATCACAGGATAGGCTTCCGGCGCCAGCGACAGCGGCGCGGCGGCGCCCCACACGCTGCGCAGTTCGGACAGCGTCATGGCGCCGGGTTTCAGAATCAGACTCATATTCACACTCATTTAATCATTGGTAAGTTCAGGCCATTGCGCTTGGCGCAGGCGACCGCAGTTTCATAGCCCGCATCGGCGTGACGCATCACGCCGGAGCCGCTGTCGTTGACCAGCACGCGCGCCAGGCGCTTGGCGGCGGCATCGGTGCCATCGGCCACGATCACCACGCCCGAGTGCTGCGAATAGCCCATGCCGACGCCGCCGCCATGGTGCAGCGACACCCAGGTCGCGCCGCCGGCGGTGTTCAGCAGTGCGTTCAGCAACGGCCAGTCGGACACCGCATCGGTGCCGTCCTTCATTGCCTCGGTCTCGCGATTCGGGCTGGCCACCGAGCCAGTGTCCAGATGGTCGCGGCCAATCACGATCGGCGCTTTCAGTTCACCGTTGCGCACCATCTCATTGAACGCCAGGCCGGCGATGTGACGCTCGCCCAGACCCAGCCAGCAGATACGCGCCGGCAAGCCCTGGAAGGCGATGCGCTCGCGCGCCATGTCCAGCCAGCGGTGCACCTGCGCGTGATGCGGGAACAGCTCCTTGATCTTGGCGTCGGTCTTGTAGATATCTTCCGGATCGCCGGACAGCGCCACCCAGCGGAACGGGCCGCGGCCCTCACAGAACTGCGGGCGGATGTAAGCCGGCACAAAGCCAGGGAAATCAAACGCATTCTTCACGCCATGGTCGAACGCCACCTGGCGGATGTTATTGCCATAGTCGACCACCCTGGCGCCCAGCGTCTGGAAGTCCAGCATCGCCTGCACGTGCACCGCGCACGATGCGGTGGCCGCGGCCTTCAATTCCGGATGGCGCGCCGCATCCTGCTGCGCCGCCTTCCATTGCTCGACGGTCCAGCCCTGCGGCAGGTAGCCGTTGATCAGGTCATGCGCCGAAGTCTGGTCAGTCACCACGTCCGGCACGATGCCGCCGGCCTTGGCGCGGCGCACCAGCTCCGGCAGCACATCGGCCGCATTGCCCAGCAGGCCGATCGAAATCGCATCGCCGTTGGCCTTGTGCTGCTTGATCATCTCCAGCGCCTCATCGACGGACCCGGCCTGCTTGTCGAGGTAACGGGTGCGCAGGCGGAAATCGATGCTGCTCTGCTGGCACTCGATGGTCAGCGACACCGCGCCGGCCATGGTCGCGGCCAGCGGCTGCGCGCCGCCCATGCCGCCCAGGCCTGCGGTCAGCACCCAGCGGCCTTTCAGGTCGCCGCCGAAATGCTGGCGACCCGCTTCCGCAAAGGTCTCAAACGTGCCCTGCACGATGCCCTGCGTGCCGATATAAATCCACGAACCGGCCGTCATCTGGCCGTACATGAACAAGCCCTTGCGGTCCAGTTCATTGAAATGCTCCCAGTTGGCCCACTTCGGCACCAGATTGGAATTGGCGATCAGCACGCGCGGCGCATCCTCGTGGGTCTGGAACACGCCCACCGGTTTGCCCGACTGGATCAGCAAGGTCTGATTGTCTTCCAGCTCGCGCAGCGATGCCAGGATCTGGTCATAGCACTCCCAGTTGCGGGCCGCGCGGCCAATGCCGCCGTAGACCACCAGATGCTTCGGATTTTCCGCCACTTCCTGGTCCAGATTATTCTGGATCATGCGGTAAGCCGCCTCCGCCCCCCAGCTCTTGCAGGTGCGCTCAGGACCGCGCGGCGCGCGGATCTCGCGGCTGGCGTCGTAACGTGGATCGCTGTCTAATTGGATGGTCATAGGGGCTCCTGCCGCGAGGTTGTGAATATCCTCGCAGCATAAGTTGTATATACAACCAAGTCAACAGGTTTTTTCTATCGGCTTATTTCCTGCTATAGACCCGCTTTCCGCCCATCCAGGTCTGCAGCACGGTGGTTTTACCCAGCTGTTCCGGCGCGATTTTGAAGATGTCGCGGTCGACCACGATAAAGTCGGCCCACTTGCCCGGCTCCAGCGAACCGATCACGTTTTCCTGATGCGCCGCATAGGCCGCGTCCAGCGTGAAGCAGCGGAATGCCTCGTTCAGCGTCATGGCCTGGTTCTTGTACCAGCCGCCCGCCGGCACGCCGGCATTGTTCTGGCGCGTGACCGCCGCGTGCAGCCCTTCGAACGGGTTTGGCGACTCGATCGGGAAGTCCGAGCCGCAGGCGATCTTCGAGCCCTGATCGAGGAAGCTGCGCCACGCATACGCGCCCTTGATGCGCTCATGGCCCACGCGCTGCTCGGCCATATTCTGGTCCGAGGTGGCGTGGGTCGGCTGCATGGACGGGATGAGGCCGAGCTGCTTGAAGCGCGGGATATCTTCCAGCGCCACCACCTGCGCATGCTCCACGCGATGGCGCAGCGCGACGTTCTTGTACTGCGGGATCAGCTGCGCGTAGGCGTCCAGGATCTGGCGGTTGCCGGCGTCGCCTATCGCGTGGATATTGACCTGGTAGCCGGCCTTCATGGCCTTGTTCATCTTGGCCCGCATCTCGGCGTCCGGGTAGAACAGCAGCCCTTTGGTGGATGGCATGTCGGTGTAAGGCGCCAGCAAGGCCGCGCCGCGGCTGCCCAGCGCACCGTCCGAATACAGCTTGACCGCCGCCAGGGCATACACGTCATTGGCGTAGGACTTGAGCGGGCCATCCTTGGACAATTCATCAAAATCGCCGGCCGTGTCCCCGATCATGGCGTAGACGCGGGTGGTCAGCTTGCCGTGGTCGGCGTAGTCGCGGTAGATATCGTCCTGCACCACCTTGATGCCGGCATCGTGCACGCTGGTCAGGCCGACCTTGGCCAACTGGCTCAGGGCCACGTCCAGCGTGGCGCGCGCCTCGGCCGGCGTCGGCAGCGGCACCACCTTGTTGACCAGCTCCATGGCCGCATCGACCAGCACCCCGGTCGGCTTGCCGCTGGCGTCGCGCTCGATCTTGCCGCCGGCCGGATCACGCGTATTCCGGTCGATGCCGGCCATTTCCAGCGCCTTGGTATTCACCCAGACCGCGTGGCCGTCCACGCGGTGCAGCAGCACCGGACGGTCGTTGACCACCGCATCCAGCTCGGCGGCGGTCGGGAAACGGCCCAGCTTCCAGATCTCCTGATTCCAGCCAAAGCCGATAATCCAGGCCTTCTTCGGGTGCGAGCGGGCGAAATCGGCCACCGCCCGCACTGCCGCGTTCAGCGAGCCTGGGCTGTACAGCTCCACGCCGGACGCGATTTCGCCCAGTTCAAACACGTGGCCATGGGCGTCGATCAGGCCTGGCAGCACGGTTTTGCCCTGCACATCGATGTGCTCCGCCTTCGGCAGCGCGGCCGCCGTTTCAGCCTCGCTGCCCACCGCCACGATGCGGCCCAGGTCATCGAAAGCCAGCGAGGTGAAACGCTGTAGCTGGCCGGCGGCGTTCAGGGTGTAGCCATTGGCGCGGTCGATGATGGTGTCGGCATGGGCCGGCAAAGCCAGGGCGGCAGCGATTAAAAGGGTGGTGCGCATCGAAATCTCCATTCAGCAGCAAGATTCAGAGTGTAGCGAAGTTTGCGTTTTGGTCAACCGAACCGTGCACAACTGGGCGGGGCCAGTGGCGGGACGGGTACAATGCTGGCTTCCCGTATTCTTTAGCGTGAATAGCCAGTGTCCAGCCGCCAACTCTACCTTCGCCTCATCAAGGAATTCCTGCCGTACAGCGGAATCATGTTCGCCACGCTGCTGGCGGTCGGCGTGGCCGCCGCCACCGACGTGCTGCTGCTGGGCCAACTGCAAAACGTGGTCGATGCGCTGACGCCGGCCAACACGCTGGGCGTGATCAAGACCCCGTCCACCGGCATGATGGCAGCCATGAAGCAGGCGCTGGGCGATCTGCTGCCGCGCGATCCGTCCAAGGCCGCGCTGTGGACCATCCCGGCCGTGATCTTCGCGCTGGCCCTGCTGCGCATGGTGTCCAGCTTTGCCGGCGAATACGGCGCGGCGTGGCTCAACAGCCGGGTCCAGGCCAACCTGCGCGAAGCCATGTTTTCCCGCATCATGCGGCTGCCGAACCGCTATTTCGACCAGTCGTCGACCGGCACCACACTGTCGCGCGTGGCATTCGATGCCGCCCAGGTGGCGCAAGCCGGCCTGACCGTGGTCAACGTCGCGGTGCGCGACTCGGTGGCCACCACCGGCTACCTGATCACGCTGTTCGTGGTGGACTGGCAGCTGGCGGTGTTCTGCCTGTTCCTGCTGCCGCTGGTGGCGACCGTGGTGGTCTTCGCCGGCCGCCGCATGCGCGCGCTCAGCAACAGCGCCCAGGCCGCCATGGGCGACCTGACCAATGTGCTGGACGAGAGCATCAGCGGCCAGCGCGTGGTGAAGATTTTCGGCGGCCAGCAGTACGAGCAAAACCGCTTTGCCCAGGTGGTCAAGCTGAACCGCCAACTGGCGGTCAAGCACGCCGCCACCTCGGCCTTCAACTCCGGCCTGATCATGCTGCTGATCGGCATCACGCTGTCGTCGGTGATTTATTTCGCGCTGATCCGCGCCCAGGCTGGCGCGCTGTCGGCCGGCGGCTTTGTCGCCTTCCTGACCGCGCTGATGGCGATGCAGTCGCCGATCAAGAACCTGACCAAGATTAACGAACCTATGCAGCGCGGCCTGGCGGCGGCCAGCTCCGTTTTTGGCCTGATCGACCTGGAGTCGGAAGCGGACCAGGGCACCAAAACCATCGCCCGCGCCGAGGGCCGCCTGTCGGTGCGGGACGTCAGCTTCCACTATCGCGGCGCTGACGGTACGCCGCTGGACCCGGATGCGCGTCCGGCGCTGGATCATGTGTCGCTCGATATCGCCGCCGGCGAGACGGTCGCGCTGGTGGGCAGCTCGGGCAGCGGCAAGACCACGCTGGCCGGCCTGCTGCCGCGCTTCTACGACGTCAGCGGCGGCAGCATCGAGCTGGATGGCGTCGACCTGCGCGACTACACCATGGCCTCGCTGCGCCAGCAGATCGCGCTGGTATCGCAGGATGTGGTGCTGTTCAACGATACGCTGGCGGCCAATATCGCCTACGGCGATCCGGCGCCGTCGATGGAACGGATTGAGGCGGCGGCCAGGGCCGCGCATGCGCATGAATTCATCGTGCGCCAGCCGGAAGGCTACCACGCGCCGGTCGGTGAAAATGGTTTGCGCCTGTCAGGCGGCCAGCGCCAGCGCCTGGCGATTGCACGCGCGCTATACAAGAACGCGCCGATCCTGATTCTGGACGAAGCCACCAGTGCGCTGGACACGGAATCGGAGCGCCTGGTGCAGCAGGCGCTGGAAGTGCTGATGAAAGGCCGCACCACGGTGGTCATCGCCCACCGCCTGTCGACCATCGAGAAAGCGGACCGCATCGTGGTGCTCGATCACGGCCGCATTGCCGAATCGGGCACGCACGACGCGCTGCTGGCGCAGAACGGCATCTACGCCCGCTTGTACCAAACGCAAAAAAACGTTCAGACGTAATCCCGTCGCTCCGGCGCAGGTCGGAACGCGTGGAACGCGCGCGCTATCTCTGACACACGCGTTGCATGGATTCCGGCCTGCGCCGGAATGACACGTCAGGCGGTATAGCCGCCGTCCACGGTAAAGCTGGCGCCGGTAACGAAGCCTGCTTCAGCGCCCACCAGATACGCCACCATCCCCGCCACTTCCTCCGGCTTGCCGAAACGGCGTGCCGGGATCATGGTTTGCAGCGTTGCCGCATGCGGGCCGTCGCCCGGATTCATGTCGGTTTCGGTCGGTCCCGGCTGGACGTTGTTGACAGTGATGCCGCGTGGCGCCAGGTCGATCGCCGCGCCGCGCACCAGTGCCGCCACCGCGCCCTTGGTCATCGAATACACGCTGGACGTCGGGAAGGCCACGCGCAAGCCGGCGATGCTGCCGATGGTCACAATACGGCCGCCCTCCTTCATCACCCTGGCCGCCGCCTGCATGGCGACGAAGGTGCCGCGCACGTTGGTGGCCACCATGCGGTCAAAGTCTTCCAGCGCATACTCTTCAATCGGCGCCAGATTCAGGATGCCGGCGTTGGTGACCAGGATATCCAGCTGGCCGAAGTGCGCCACCGTTTGCGTCACCGCCGCCTGCACGGCTGCGGCGTCGGCGCTGTCGGCGCGGATGGCCAGCGCCCTGCCGCCGCTGGCGATGATGGTGGCGGCCAGGTCGTTTGCCTTGTCAGGCGATGATACATAGGTGAAGGCCACAGCCGCGCCATCCTGCGCCAGACGTTTGACGATGGCCGCGCCGATGCCGCGCGCGCCGCCTGTTACCAGAGCTACTTTCATGATATTTCCTTTCGTTTTGGATCAATTAGTCAAAAACCAAGGCCATGTTAGAATTTCTGGATCGAACGGTCAAGTAAACGTTTTGTGATGATTATCCGCGCAGGCCTTGCACGGCGAAGCTGGCGATGGCGCGCAGGGTAGCGATGGAGGCGCCGGCCTTGGCGCTGACTTTCATGCCGGACAGCGTGGCGGCCACGAAGGCGGTTGCGTGTGCGATGTCGGTGTCGGCCGCGATTTCGCCGGCTGCTGCGGCGCCGCGCAGTTGCGCTTCCACCGCGTGGTTGAGCAGCCTGGCGCTGGCGTCGCGCAGCGCGTTGACGTCCTCGTCGGCGGTACCGAATTCGGAAATGGCGTTGACGCCCATGCAGCCCCTGGCGTTGTCGCGCCTGGGGCGACAGGCGAAGGCTTGCAGCATATTGTCGATGGCGGCCAGCGGGCTGCCGCCTTTCAGGTGGCGCAGCAGGTCATTGACGCTGGCCTGGTTGTAGCGCTGCAGCGCTTCGAGGTAGAGCGAGCGCTTGTCGCCAAAAGTGTCGTACAGGCTTTGGCGGCCGATCTGCATGGCCTCCAGCAGGTCGGTGGTGGAGGTGGCCGCGTAGCCTTTCTGCCAGAAGACTTCCAGTGCCTTGTTCAATGCTTCGTCGCGGTCGAACTCTCTTTGCCGTGCCACAGATTTTCCCTGGTTAGTTTGCGTCGTGGAAGATGATGCCCAGCGTATGGCGCGATCCGGCGCGCAGCCGGCTCACGCCGTGCCGCAGGTTGACGCGGTAGATGCCGCGCGTGCCCTGCACCGGACGGTGATTGACAGCGAAGATTACCATGTCGCCGCGCTTCAGCGGTACGACCTCCACGCGCGATTGCATGCGCGGGCGTTGTTCGGTCAGGACAAACTCCCCGCCTTCAAAGTCCCTGCCCGGCTGCGACAGCAGCACAGCCGCTTGCAGCGGGAAGACGTGGTCGCCGTACAGGTCCTGGTGCAGGCAGTTGTAATCGCCGGCGCTGTACTGCAGCAGCAGCGGCGTCGGGCGCTGCTGGCCGGCAGCGTGGCAGCGCGCCAGAAAATCGGCATGCTCGGCCGGGAAACGGTCCGGCAAGTCCATCAGCTCATGCCAGCGGTTGGCAATGACGGCCAGCGGGCCATACAGGGCGTTGCGCAAGGCGGCGATGGTGGAGGGCAGCGGGTAGCGGAAGTATTGATACTCGCCGCTGCCGAAGCCGTGCTGCGACATCACCACGCGGCTGCGGAACAGCTGCGATTGGCCGTACTGCGCGGCCATGGCGGTGCATTCCTCGGCGGTCAGCATGCCAGGCAGGATGGCGTAGCCGTGCGCGTTCAGCTCATCGCCTATCGCCTGCCAGTCCAGTCCCGCCACATGCACGGCGATCCCCGCCGCCGCCCCAACCGCCTTGCGCGCCGCCATGCCTGCCTCGGCGCGCGCGGGCGATGACACGCCGGCGGCGGCAGGCGCGGCCTGCTGCGCTTCGCTGCGAGGCGCGGAAGCGGCCGGCGGCACGCTGCGCGGCTTGCGCTCCGCCGCCGCGTCGCCGAAATCCAGCTCACCGTTGCTCATTGACCGCCTCCCTGTTCAATAGTTCCGCCTTGCGGTCCACACCCCAGCGGTAGCCGGAGATCGATCCGTCATTGCGCACCACCCGGTGGCACGGTATCGCCACCGCAATCGCATTGGCCGCACACGCGCTGGCCACCGCCCGCGCGCCGCGCGGCACGCCGGCCAGTTCCGCCAGCTCCGCATAGGTCACCCGCCGCCCGGCCGGTATCGCCCGCAGCACCTGCCACACGCGCTGCTGGAACGCCGTGCCGCGCACGTCGAGCGGCAGATCCAGGCCCGCTGAGGGCTGCTCAACCATGCCCACCACGCGCGACACCACCTGTTCATACTCCGGCTCCGCGCCGATCAACTCGGCACGCGGAAAGCGGTCCTGTAAATCCTTCACCAGAAAATCCGGATCATCATCGATCAGAATCGCGCAAATGCCCTGCTCCGTGCTGGCCACCAGGATCGGTCCCAGCGAACACTCGGCAATCGCAAAGCGGATCTGCTCACCGGCGCCGCCGGCGCGGAAAGTCGACGGTTTCATGCCCAGCACCGCCTCCGACTGCGCATAAAAGCGCCCGCTGGAATTGAAGCCGGCGGCGTACATGGCATCCGTCACCGTGGCCTGCGCCGCCAGGCCAGCCTGCACCCGCCGCGCCCGCGCCGCGTTGACGTAGGCCTTGGGCGTAATCCCCGTCACCGCCTTGAACATGCGGTGGAAATGGAAGCGGCTCACGCCCACTGCCTCGGCCAGGCTGTCCAGATCCATCGCCTCCTCCGCCTCATCGATCAGGCGGCAGGCCTGCGCCACGATGGCGGCCTGGCGCTCGGCCAGCGGCGGCTGGTCCGGCTTGCAGCGCAGGCAGGGGCGAAAGCCGGCTTGCTCGGCGGCCTCGCGGCTGTCATGGAACGCCACATTCTTGCGCAAGGCCGGGCGCGCGCCGCACGACGGCCGGCAGTACACCCCGGTGCTGCGCACCGAGTACCAGAACGCCCCGTCGGCGCTGGCGTCGCGCTGCTGCACCGCAGCCCAGCGCTTCTCATCGCTACCATACTTGCCCATCTCAGACTCCCTCGTTGGTGGAATGTGGCCATCGTAGCCAGCACCGACCGGCCATGCACTCCGCCTCTTGCTTTTGAATTGTACAAGCAGGCGATGCTAGAATGATTACTCTTATCAGGAGACACTGTTTGGACGATCAAGTTACGCAGGACAGCACCCCTATTTTCCAGCGCATCAAAGACTACCTGCTGGCGGAAATCGCCGCCGGCACGTGGAAGGAAGGCGACGTGATCCCGTCCGAGCAGGCGCTGGTCAAGCAATTCGGCGTCTCCCGCATGACCGTCAACCGCGCCGTGCGCGAACTGACCGCCGAACAGGTGCTGACGCGCCGCCAGGGCTCCGGCACCTATGTGGCCCAGCAAAAATACCAGGCCACGCTGCTGGAGATTAAATCCATCGCCGACGAAGTACGTGCACGCGGCCACGCCCACCGCAGCAGCCTGCAGCAGCTGGAGCGCGTCAAGGCCAGCGAATTGATGGCCAAGCAGTTCGACCTGCCGGCCGGCCACCTGCTGTTCCATTCGGTGATCGTGCACTTTGAAAACGGCGTGCCGATCCAGGTCGAGGACCGCTGGGTCAACCCGCTGTGCGCGCCGGACTACATGGAGCAGGACTTCGCCCACATCACCCCCAATGAATACCTGATGCAGGCCGCGCCGCTGCAGGGCGCGACCTACAGCATCGAAGCGCTGGCCGCGCCGCGCGACATTGCCGATATGCTGGCCATCGACACCAGACAGGCCTGCCTGGTGCTCAAGCGCCAGACCCGCTCCGGCGGCCTGATCGCCTCCATGGCCACCATGTGGCACCCCGGCCACCGCTACCAGTTCGCCGGCAGCTTCAGCCAGTAAGCTAGCAGCGCGCAAGCCACCCCGGCGGCGCGCATTCTCACCGATTGTCACGAAAACAGCCCTCAATTGTTAAATCGGCGGCTGTTTTACAGCCATTCAGGAAGCAATCGTTTTCTTGCCACGTGTCCGCCAACGGCCTCGTCTTCGATGCTATAGTTTCCCAGACCCAGCCCCGATAGATCACCGAAAGGGAAGCACTTGTTTCTCAGCCGTTCGCGCATGCGCCAGGCCAGCTGGCAACGTTTGTCGCATAAGCTGACAGCGTGCGTGCTCGCGCTTTTTCTGCTCCCGGCCGGCGCTGCCGAGAAAGTCACCATCCAGCTCAAATGGCAGCACCAGTTCCAGTTCGCCGGCTACTACGCCGCCCAGGACCAGGGCTACTACCGCGACGCCGGCCTCGAAGTCACGCTGCTGGAAGCGCGCCCCGGCCACGACCCGCTGCAGAACGTGATGCAGGGCCAGGCGCAGTACGGCGTCGGCAACACCACGCTGCTGCTGGCGCGCGGCATGGGCCAGCCGGTGGTGGTGCTGGCGTCGATCTTTCAGCACTCCGGCGCCACCCTGCTGCGCCGGCTGGACGCCAGCGGCAAGCCGCGCCCATGGGAAGGCAGCCGCCTGATGATCGCGCCCAACAACGAAGAGCTGACCGTCTTCCTGAAACAGCAGGGCGTGCGCATGGAGAGCGTTGTCCAGATCCCGCACAGCTACAACTTTGACGACCTGGCCGAAGGCAAGGTGGACGCCATGTCGGTGTACCAGACCGAGGCCCCCTACGTCCTGGACCGCCTCAACGTGCCGTACGAGCTGGTGTCGCCGCGCAGCCACGGCATGGATTTCTACGGCGACGTGCTGTACACCACCGAGAGCGAGTTGCGCGAACACCCGGTGCGCGCCCAGGCGCTGCGCGAAGCCACCCTGCGCGGCTGGGTCTACGCCATGCAGCATCCCGGCGAGATCGCCGACCTGATACGCGCCCGCTACCCCGAGCGCCACAGCCGTGAACACCTGGTGTTTGAAGCCCAGCGCATCGCGCCGCTGCTGGAGCAGCCGCTGATCGAACTGGGCTACAGCAACCCCGAACGCTGGCGCGCCATCGCCCGCGACTACGCCGCGCAAGGCATGCTGCCGGCCAGTTTCAATATCGACGGCTTCCTCTACCAGCCGCCGCAAGGCAACCCGCTGCTGCGCTACGGCGGCTGGCTCGCCGGCCTGCTGTTGCTGGTGGTGTCGGCGGCCGGCGCCTGGCGCCTGCGGGTCCAAAGCAGCGCCCTGCGCGCCACCCGCGCGCAGTTGGAGGACGCCGAGCAGCGCGCCGGCGCCGCACTGGAAAGCGCGCGCATCGGCAACGCCGCCCATACCGCCGCCGAGGAAGCGCGCATGTGGGCGCTGGTGGACGCCACGCCCGGCGCACTGCTGATCGCGGACAAGAGCGGGCGCGTCCTGCACGCCAACCCGGCCTGCGCGCGCAGCTTCGGCTACCAGGACGCCATGGCCGGCCTGTCGATCGAACAGCTGGCGCCGGAAGCCATGCGCAGCAACGGCCGCGCGCGCGAACTGTTCTCGCGCCCCAACCTGCCGGGCCGCGTGCTGTGCGCCATGCGCGCCGATGGCAGCAGCTTCCCGGCCATGGTGCACATGTCGCCGGTGGAGCTGAGCGGGCAAGACCTGGTGATCGTGGCGCTGCGCGACATGACCCAGCGCCAGCGCGCCGAGGAAGCGCTGCACGCCAGCTCCGAGCGCTATCGCCAGATCGTGCAGACCGCCGCCGAAGGCATCTGGATGACCAACGCCGACGACCGCACCACCTTCGTCAATCCCACGCTGGCGCGCATGCTGGACTACGACGTGGAACTCATCATGGGCCGCGCCATGACCGACTTCATGGACGACACCGGCCGTGAGCTGCTCAAGCAGCACCTGCAGCGCCGCCTGTCCGGTGAAGCCAGCCAGGGCGACGTCTGCTTCACGCGCAGCGATGGCAGCACCGTCTGGTGCCTGCTCTCGACCACGGTGATCAACGCCGATTCCGGCCACTATGCCGGCATGCTGGCCATGCTGACCGACATCACCGCGCGCCGCCAGGCCGAAAGCGCGCTGCACGAGTCCAGCCAGCGCATCGCCTCCATCTTCAACGCCGTCACCAACGGCCTGGTGATGATCGACGGCCACGGCCATATCCTGGAACGCAACACCGCCGCCGCGCGCATGCTGGCGCAGACCGAGGAACTGAACCCGGGCGGCCTGTGGGCCGGGGTGCGCGAGGACGGCACGCCGTACGACGGCAGCAGTCATCCGGTGCAACTGGCGCTGGTCACCGGCATGTCGGTGCGCGACGTGGTGATGGGGCTGACGCAGCCGGACGGCACGCGCTGCTGGCTGTCGGTCAATGCGGAGCCGATCCCCGACAACAGCGGCAACGTGCAGCTGGTGGTGGCCAGCCTGACCGACATCACCGACCGCAAACGCGGCGAGGACGCACTGCGCGAATTGAACGAGCATCTGGAGGAACGGGTGGCGATGCGCACGCGCGAACTCGATCAGGCGCGCGTGGTGGCCGAGGAAGCCAGCCAGACCAAGGGCCAGTTCCTGGCCAATATGAGCCACGAGATCCGCACGCCGATGAATGGCGTGATCGGCATGGCCTACCTGGCGCTGAAGACCGAACTCGATCCGCGCCAGCGCGACTACCTGGAGAAGATCCGCTTCGCCGGCGAGCACCTGCTGGGCATCATTGACGACATCCTCGACATCTCCAAGATCGAAGCCGGCAAGCTGGAAATCGAGCAGGTCGATTTCGCCCTCGACCACGTGATCCAGACGCTCAACACCGTGGTGGCGCCGAAGGCCGCCAGCCGCGAGCTGGAACTGGTGTACGACCTCGATCCCACCCTGCCCAAGGTGCTGCGCGGCGATCCGCTGCGGCTCGGCCAGGTGCTGATCAACTACGCCAACAACGCCATCAAGTTCAGCGAAAAAGGCCGCATCGAAGTGCGGGTGCGCCAGGTGGTGGGCGACGCCGCCAGCTGCCTGCTGCGCTTTGAAGTGAGCGACTGCGGCATCGGCCTGTCGGAAGACGAGATCGACAAACTGTTCCAGCAATTCCAGCAGGCCGACACCTCCACCACGCGCGAATACGGCGGCACCGGTCTTGGTCTGGCCATCTGCAAACAGCTGGCGCAATTGATGGGTGGCGAAGTGGGCGTGCGCAGCCGCCCTGGCCAGGGCAGCACCTTCTGGTTCACCGCACGCCTGGGCATCAGCAGCGCCACCGTGCCGGCCCTGATCGACCGCGTCAAGGATGCCGCCGCCGAGCTGCTGGCCTCCTCGCGCAGCGCGGCCGTCATGTCGGCCCTGAAGAACGCCCGCATCCTGCTGGTGGAGGACAACACCTTCAACCAGCAGATCGCGCTGGAGATGCTGGAAGACGTGGGCTCCTCCGTCTGCCTGGCCGCCAACGGCATGGAGGCGCTGGAGCTGCTGCGCCAGACCGCCTTCGACTGCGTGCTGATGGACGTGCAGATGCCGCTGATGGACGGCCTGGAAGCCACGCGCCGCATCCGCGCCGACCCGCGCCTGGCCGACATGCGGGTGCTGGCCATGACCGCCACCGCCACCAGCGAGGACCGCGTGCGCTGCATCGAGGCCGGCATGGACGATTTCATCTCCAAGCCGATCCAGCCGGCGCTGATGTACCAGACCATCGCCAACTGGCTGCCCGAGCGCGACGACAGCGCGGCGCGCGACGCCCTGCCCGCGCGACCGGCGCGCCCCGCCTTCAAGACCACGCTGGGCGGCGACCCGGCCGTGATCGACCTGTCCATCCTGGCCAAGCTGCTGGGCTACCATCCGCACAAGGTGCGCAAGTTCGCCTTCAAGTTTTTGCAGAATACGCAGGATGGCCTGAACCAGATGGAGGCGGCGCTGCAGCGCGGCGACCTGGCCGCGCTGCGTGAACTGGGCCACCGCCTGAAGTCGCCGGCGCGCACGGTGGGGGCGCTCGGCATGGGCGAGCTGCTGCTGGAGCTGGAACAGTTGCCGGTGACCGACAGCGACGCCGATAATCAGCGTCATGCGCGCGCGCTGCTGCAAAAACTGTGGCCGCTGCTGGAGCGCATCACCGAACAGATCATGACCAATACCACCTTCGCCGACGATAACTGACATGCGCATACTGCTGCTGGATGACGATGCCTTCATGCTGGAACTGCTGGCCGATATGATCGCCAGCCTGGGCGAGCACACCGTGGTGCGCGAGACCGACGGCCGCCGCGCCCTGATCGAACTGCGGCTGCGG
Source organism: Duganella sp. (assembly GCF_039595735.1). Lineage (NCBI taxonomy): Bacteria > Pseudomonadati > Pseudomonadota > Betaproteobacteria > Burkholderiales > Oxalobacteraceae > Duganella > Duganella sp. The sequence goes on along the minus strand of NZ_JBCNLB010000001.1, from coordinate 430,229 downwards.
CCGCCGGCGCTGGTGATCTGCGACCTGTCGATGCCGGTGATGGACGGCATCGACTTCCTGCGCCTTGCGGCGGCGCAGCAATACCAGGGCTGCCTGGTGCTGCTGTCCGGCGTCGACGGCGCGGTGCTGAAAACCGCGGCCCGCCTGGCCGAGGCGCAGGGCCTGGCCATCCTCGACGCCGTCGCCAAGCCGATGAGCATGGAAACCCTGGGCCAGCTGCTGGCGCGCGCGGCTACCCGCTGCCAGCCGCAAAATTAGGCAATATTGCAAGAAAAAGTAAGGCTTGCGACAAACAACCGCACATTTCCAAAAAATGGGTTATTATTTACGCCATCCCTCGCCTGCCGACCTTGTTGCCATCCCCTCTGAGACATTGAAATCGTGCAAATGGCACCCAACTGCTGCTCATGGCAGCGTTTGAGGCCCAGTCCCCAGGCGTTATTACTTACCGACCTCGATTGAGGAAAATATGAGCGAAAATATCAAACACATTACCGATGCTTCCTTTGACGCCGACGTGCTGAAATCCGACCGCCCAGTGCTGGTGGACTTCTGGGCCGAATGGTGCGGCCCATGCAAGAGCATCGCCCCGATCCTGGAAGAAGTGGCCAAAGAATACGAAGGCAAGATCCAGATCGCCAAGATGGATGTGGATTCGAACCAGGCGGTGCCAGCCAAGTTCGGCATCCGCGGCATCCCGACCCTGATCCTGTTCAAGAACGGCGTTGCAGCCGCTCAAAAGGTTGGCGCAATGGCAAAAGGCCAGCTGACCTCTTTCATCGACAGCAATATCTAAGATAAGATATCGCTACGTTGTACCAGCGGCGCCGCGCCCGCGGCCGCCGCTGAATAATACGAGACAACCCACGTAGTTCCCTCCCCTACCTTTACTTTCCCGTCACGGGACACTCAACAATATGCATTTATCTGAACTCAAGGCCTTACACGTCTCTGCTTTGCTGGAGATGGCGATCGGGCTGGATATCGACAATGCGGCACGCCTGCGCAAGCAGGAACTGATGTTCGCAATCCTGAAAAAACGCGCCAAATCGGGCGAGCAGATCTTCGGCGATGGCGCCCTGGAAGTGCTGCCGGACGGTTTCGGCTTCCTGCGTTCGCCGGACGCCAGCTACATGGCTTCCACCGACGATATCTACATTTCGCCGTCGCAGATCCGCCGCTTCAACCTGCACACCGGCGACTCGATCGAGGGTGAAGTGCGGACCCCGAAAGATGGCGAGCGCTACTTCGCGCTGGTCAAGGTCGACAAGGTCAACGGCGAATCGCCGGAAGCCTCCAAGCACCGCATATTGTTTGAGAACCTGACGCCGCTGCACCCGCAAGAGCCGCTGCGCCTGGAACGTGACATCAACGGCACCGAAAACATCACCGGCCGTATCATCGACCTGATCTCGCCGATCGGCAAAGGCCAGCGCGGCCTGCTGGTGGCGTCGCCGAAATCCGGCAAGTCGGTCATGCTGCAGCACATCGCCCACGCGATCACCGCCAACCACCCGGATGTGACCCTGATCGTGCTGCTGATCGACGAACGTCCGGAAGAGGTGACCGAGATGCAGCGCTCGGTGCGCGGCGAAGTCGTGGCCTCGACCTTCGACGAGCCGGCCACCCGCCACGTGCAGGTGGCCGAGATGGTGCTGGAAAAAGCCAAGCGCCTGGTCGAAATGAAAAAAGACGTGGTCATCCTGCTGGACTCGATCACCCGCCTGGCGCGCGCCTACAACACCGTGATCCCGGCGTCGGGCAAGGTGCTGACCGGCGGTGTCGACGCCAACGCGCTGCAGCGTCCGAAGCGCTTCTTCGGCGCCGCCCGTAACGTCGAAGAAGGCGGCTCGCTGACCATCGTTGCCACCGCGCTGATCGAAACCGGCTCGCGCATGGACGACGTGATCTACGAGGAATTCAAGGGCACCGGCAACATGGAGGTGCACCTGGAGCGCCGCCTGGCCGAGAAACGCGTCTACCCGGCCATCAACCTGAACAAGTCGGGCACCCGCCGCGAAGAACTGCTGATCAAGCCGGACCAGCTGCAGAAGATCTGGATCCTGCGCAAGCTGCTGTACTCGATGGACGAGATCGAGGCGATGGAGTTCATCCTCGACAAGATGCGCGCCACCAAGAACAACACCGAGTTCTTCGACATGATGAGGCGCGGCGGCTGATTAGTCAGCCTTGATAAACAGGCAACCGCGGTTGCCTGTTTGCGTTTACGGGCGTATAATCCGCGATCGCATTATTTTTAAACTCTGGCAAGTGAGCGGCAATCGGGTCACGAAGTGGTACAGACCGACGAAGTGCTGTTTGGCTACCAAACTAACCGAGGTTCCCATGAAAGCAGAAGGCCATCCAGAATACCGCGAAGTTGTTTTCCACGACCTGTCGTGCGATTTCAAATTCATCACCCGTTCGACCATCGCCACCAAAGAAACCATCAACCACGAAGGTAAAGACTACCCACTGGTAAAGATCGAGGTTTCGGCTGAGTCGCACCCGTTCTACACCGGCAAACACAAAATCGTCGACACCGCTGGCCGCGTTGAGAAATTCCGCCAGAAGTTCGGTTCGGTTGGTTCGAAAACCGCCGTCGCTGCAGGCTAATTTCAGCCGCTTCGATAAAAAAAGCAGCCTCTGGCTGCTTTTTTTGTTTGCTGTGCCGTTTTCCTGCATACTCCGGTTCTACTCATAAAAACACACGATCGATGAAGCCAGTCCGTCTTCCCGCCGCCGCTACCCTGGCCTTGCCGCGCTGGGCGCTGTTCGCCCTCGGCCTGCTGTACATCCTGCCTGGCCTGATCGGCCGCGACCCGTGGAAGAATGACGACGCCGCCAGCTTCGGCATCATGTGGACCATGGCGCACGGCAACTGGCAGGACTGGCTGTGGCCGAATATCGCCGGCCTGTCCTGGCCGGACGAAGGGCCGCTGGCGTTCTGGCTGGGCGCGCTGGGCATCAAGCTGTTCGGCTGGCTGCTGGGCGACGTGCTGGCCGCCCGCGTCGGCACGGTGGCGGTCTTCCTGCTGGGCGTGCTGTCGCTGTGGTACGCCACCTTCCATCTGGGCCGGCGCCAGGATGCGCAACCGCTGCGCCTGGCCTTTGGCGGCCAGCCCGAGCCGGACGACTTCGGCCGCACCCTGGCCGACGCCGCCGTCCTGATCTACCTCGGCTGCCTGGGCCTGCTGCTGCACAGCCACGAAACCACGCCGGAAGCGCTGCAGGTGGCGATGACCGCCTTCCTGCTGTACCGCACCGTGCGCTACGTGGAAAAGCCGTCGCTGCGCAACGCCGCCCTCAGCGGCCTGGCGATCGGCCTGCTGACCCTGACACGCGGCTGGATCACCCCGGTATTCCTGATGCTGGCCCTGTTTGCCTGCACCCGCTTCCTGGCCCAGCCCGCCATCCGCGCGGTGCGCGACCTGGGCGCCATGATCGCGGTCGGCGGCGCCGTCGCCGCGCTGTGGCTGATCCCGGCCCAGCTGCTGGAACCGTACCACCAGCAGCCGCTGAACGCCTGGATGGGCTGGAACTGGCTGCAACTGAGCTGGCCGAGCTGGCCCACCCTCAAATTCTTCTTCCGCGTCGGCCTCTGGTTCTTCTGGCCGGCCTGGCCGTTTGCCGCCTGGGCGGTGTGGGCCTGGCGCCGCCAGCGCGGCGTGCTGCACATCGTGGTGCCGCTGGCCTTCGTCTGCATGGGTGTGCTGCTGACCCTGTGCCACCCGCAACCGGAACAGGGCCAGCTGCTGGTGCTGCTGCCGCCGCTGGCGGTGATGGCTGCCTTCGGCCTGCTGACCGTCAAGCGCGGCGCCATCAACGCCATCGACTGGTTCTCGGTCATGGCGCTGACCCTGTGCGCGGCCGTGATCTGGGTATTCTGGATCGCCAAGCTGACCGGCTGGCCGGCGCAGGCTGCCAAGAACGCGCTCAAGCTGGTGCCCGGCTTCCACCCGGAACTGGGCTGGGCCGCCTTCTTTGTGGCGCTGGCGGCCACCCTGGGCTGGTTTGTGCTGGTGTACTGGCGCATCTCGCGCCAGCCGGCCGTGCTGTGGCGGGCGGTGGTGCTGTCGTCCGGCGGCCTGATCCTGATCTGGATTTTGCTGATGACGCTGTTCCTGCCGGACGTCAACTACAGCAAGAGCTACGCCGGCGTGGCGCGCCAGATTGCCGACAAGCTGCCGCCCAAAGCCGGTTGTATCGAAAGCAACGTCGGCCCGGCCCAGCGCGCCTCGTTTGCCTACTACGCGCAATTGCCGTTTGCCGGCGTGGAAGGCGGCCGCTGCGACCTGCTGCTGTTGCAAGATAGCATCAAGCTGCGCGACGACCGCGAGATCGCGCCGCAGCACCGCGGCAAGCAATGGGTGCTGCTGTGGGAAGGCCGCCGCCCGGCCGACCGCGAAGAGCGCTTCCGCCTGTTCCGCCGCGCCGACTGAGCCGGCGTCCCCTCGCCCGGGCGGCTGATACACAGCCGTGTTGCCGCCCGGATCGCATTGCTGCTATGCTTTCCGATAAAAAGCGGCCAGCCCATGCGACTTATCATCCCGACATTATTTCTGCTGGCGACCTGTGTCTGCGCGGCCACCGCCGCGCCGCTGCACCTCACCACGGAGAACCTGCCGCCGGCCAGCATGGTCGGCGCCGACGGCGTCATCACCGGCCGCGCCACCGATAAAATCCGCGAACTGATGGCGCGCACCGGCACCGAATACAAGATCGAAATGCTGCCGTGGAAGCGCGCCCTGATGATGGCGCAGACCAGGGAGCGCACCTGCGTCTACTCCACCTCGCGCACGCCGGAGCGCGAAAGCTGGTTCAAATGGGTGGGACCGACCGACGAGGCCGAATGGCAGTTCTGGGGCCGCGCCGACCACCGTTTCCCGCTCAATACCGTGGACGACGCGCGCAAGCTGCGCATCGGCACCTCGATCGGCGATGCCCGCGACGACTACCTGCGCAGCCGCGGCTTCAATGTGGACGCCGCCACCAATGACCTGGTCAACCCGCAAAAGCTGCTGCTCAACCGCATCGACCTGTGGGCAGTGGCGGTGCGCAACGGCGCCGCCTTCCCGGCGCCGCCCGAATGGGGAGACAAGCTGGTGCCGCTGATGGTGTTCCACCGGGTGAAAGTCTACCTGGCCTGCAATCCGTCCGTGCCGGACGAGCTGATCGACAAGCTCAACGCCGCCCTGGCCGAGATGCGGCGCGACGGCAGCCTGCAGCGCATCGACCGCAAATACGACCAGCCGGCCAAGTAGGCGCGCTCAACGGGACGCCACCACCGTGGTGTTGGCCGGCAGCTGGGCCGTCATCGGCAGACGCTCGTAGTTATCGATGGTCAGCTCATAGCCGCTGTCCTGGAAGCTGATGCGGGTGCCGGCCTGAGTGACAAATTCCCCCGGCGCGACCGGGAAGATTTCCACTTTTTTATGGCCGTTGACCTCGGCATAGTAGTGCGCAACCTTCTGGCTGAACTTCAGCCGGTCGCCATTGCTCAGGGCATACGAATACAGATAGTCCGAGAAATCCTGCGGCTTGAATCTGAAGTCGGCTGCGGCCGGCGCGCTGATCTTCACGCTCTCGTTATCCGGCGGCGCGGCGTGCGCCAGGGCAGTGATCGACAAGGCGGCAGCGACGGCGACGCTCAACAGAGTGGTTTTCATGATGCATCTCCCATATCCAAAGTGTCGCGCCGGCTTAGCGGCGGGCCGTCATGCTGGTGTTGGCGGCCAGCTGGCTGTCCGGCACCAGTTTTTCGAAGTTGGCGATGCCCACGGTCTCGCCCTGCTCGCGGAACTCAATGCGGGCGCCGCTGTCGGTCACGAAGGCGGTGCGCGAGACCGGATAAATCCGCACCCGCTGGCCATCGTCCAGCTGGGTATAGAAGTGGTTCATGCGCGAGGTGAAGCTGATGCGCTGGCCGTTCTGCAGGGCGTAGACGCTCTTGAAGTTGTAGAAATCTTCTTCCAGCAGGTGATAGCGCTGCGGCGACTTCGAGGTGACCTTCACGCTCACGTCTTCAGCGTGGGCGACAGTCATCAGGGACGACAGGGCGAGCGAGGCCGCGATGCCAGCAAGGATCGTTTTCATTGGTGTGCTCCATTAAGTTGTAAGGTTCGGGAGCCACCGCTGTAATCTCTAGTTCAGCGGTAGACAGGTACAGATTAACAAAGCCGCCGTCAAAGATCCTGCGGATGCGACGAGCGGTAAAAGCGCGCGGACCAACTGCAAAAAAGCCGGATAAACGGTCGAAAAGCGGCAGGTGTTGCGCGCTGCGGCTTTTTGTGAGGGCGACGTGATACAAAAGCCGCCGCCGGCGCTATAGTTGCGCATTGAATGCATTGCCGTACGGCAGCATTTTATTTCCACTCTGGCCACGCCCCACCCTGCGTTGCCGGTCATGGCGGCCCCGGCTGCTGCGCCTCACCCCCGCGCCCAGCCCTGGCAGCATGCCTCTGGATGGCACCCAATGTTTACCTTGCACAAACTTCAATCTGCTCTGCGTAACAACTACGTCCGTGGCGCCCTGCTGGCGTTGACGGTCACCCTGGTCATCGTGCTGGGCCTGCGCGCCGACGTGCCGCAGGACAGCGCGCCGGTGCTGCACACCCAGGACATCGCCCAGATCACGGCGCTGCCGGCCAAGCGCGCCCAACTGGAATATCTGCTGGTGGCGGCGCCGCAGTCGGACGCGCCGCGCTACATCTTCAAGCTGAAGAACGACGTCAAGCTGTACGTGGTCAAGGTGCCCGGCAACACCCACCTCAGCCTGGAGCGTGAAGTCCTGCTGCGCAATAACATTCCTTACGCCATCGCCCGTGAAGACTATCTGGCCTCGCACAAGGCCGTGATGCAGGACGACGACGTCAGCAAGCTGGCCAAGGTCGGCGCCTTCCTGTCGCGCCACGTGCTCGACATCCTGCTGGTGGTGCTGGCGCTGTTCCTGCTGCGGAATGGCCTGCCGGGCATGGGCGTGAACGCCAGCGTGCTGACGCCGGACCAGCTGAACGGCAGCATGGACGACCTGATCGGCATGGAAGACATCAAGCAGGAAGTGCTGCATCTGGAAGACATGATCCGCAACCGCGCCTTGTACAAGGAACACGATATCGACAAACCGTTCAACGTCATGCTGACCGGCCCGGCCGGCACCGGCAAGACCAAGCTGGCCGGCTACCTGGCCAAGCGCCTGAACATTCCGCTGATCTCGGCCTCCGGCTCGGCGCTGGAGTCCGGCTACATCGGCGGCGGCTCGAAAGCGCTGCATGCGCTGCACCGCAAGGCTTGCGCGCGCGGCAACTGCATCATCTTCCTCGACGAAGCGCAAAGCCTGTTCATGCCGCGCGGCCGCGGCGAAAAGAAATGGGAAGACGACACCGCCAATACCCTGCTGAGCCTGCTTGACGGCGTGCGCAGCGACAAGGGCGAAGGCGTGATCTGGGTGGTGGCCTCCAACTTCGACGACAGCTCCACGCGCATGGACGAAGCCATGCTGCGCCGCTTCTCGGTCAAGATCAACTTCCGCCTGCCGAACAAGACCGAGCGCCGTGAACTGCTGCGCTCCTTTTTGGCGCGCAAGGCCGACGGCTGCGTCGACTGGGACGACCTGCAGCTGGACCACGTGGCGGAAATCACCGCCAACCTCAGCCCGGCCGTATTGCAGACCGTGGTCGAGCGCGCCAGCATGCTGGCCATCCAGGAAAACAAGGTCATCAACACCGAACTGATGTTCCGCGCCTTCGAGCGCGCCACCATCGGCCTGACCGACCGCGCCACCACCGCCGAGAAAACCCGCCAGCGCGAACGGGTTGCCCTGCACGAGCTGGGCCACTTCTTCATGCAGATCGACCCGTGGCTGCGCGAAGGCCTGTCGCTGGCCGAAGTGAAGGAGCGCTCGCCGCTGCTGAAGATCTCGACCGAGTCGGTATCCAAGCTGGGCGCGCTGGGCTATGTGCTGTCGGCCTCGGATGACGTGGCTTTGCGCACGCTGGAAGAACTGGAACGCGACGTCATCCAGCTGTACGGCGGCGTAGCGGCGGAAGAACTGTTCTACGGCGCGCGCGGCATCTCGGTGGGCAGCCAGAACGACATTGAAAAAGCCACCTCCATGCTGGACCTGATGGTCAACAAGCTGTCGATGTACTCGCGCTCCAAGATCGACCACAGCCAGTTCAAGGACAAGGAGGCCGGCCTCGGCCAGGTCGAAGCCAAAGCCGACGAACTCTACAGCTACACCCTGAACGCCATCGCCGACTACCGCGACCAGATTGCCGAACTCAAAGGCGTGCTGATGGACCAATACGTACTGTCGAAAGACGCGATTTTCGCGCTGCTGGAACAGCAGCAACAAGCCAAGGAGGCATGACCATGAGCGATCCCAAGCAAGCACCGGTACTGAGCGCAAAACGCAGCGCCCGCGACATCATCAACCGCACCCGCCAGCGCGCCACGCGCCTGCTGCAAAGCTACCTGCTGGCCAAACGCCCGCCGCGCCCGCAAGCGGAGGAATAAGGTGCGGCCACAAATCGCGCGGGCCGTCAGCTGTGCACCTGAATCTGCCACCTCAAAAACCATACGCGTTTTTCGAGGATGAGCACGCGTCAAAGGACTCGTCATACATATCGAATAACGGATAACGCGTGCATGCGCCACGCGCTGTCAGATCATCAAGTTGCCGCTCCAGCGCGTCCACTCGCTCAATCAGTTCCATGGCAACCTCCATGCGTCGAGGATCAATTATCCGCCCCGCGCTGCCGCATCACGATTGACTTACCTCATACTTTCATCGGCAAGATCACCATCTGCAACCCCTCCAGGTGCAGACGCCGTTGGGCGGCCAGCGCGGCCTGGTTGTGCAGCAGGCGCGTGAACCAGTTGTCGGAAGCGAAGATCAATTTGCTGGTGAAGAAAATCGAATGCGGGAACTCGCTGCTGATTTCTTCGCACAGCCGCGTCACCTCCTCCACCGCATCCGTGCCGAAGCCCAGATACGACGACGCCGCCATGCCGTGGCTATGACAGAAGTCGACAAAGAACTCCAGCGTCTCGGCCGCTTCGTTGCGCATCTGCTCCAGCGCGCCCTCGCCGCCGTAGGCATGCGCATCCACCGTGCGCGCATTCACGAACAGGAAATTCTTGAAATGGCCGGGGAACATGCGCTGCACCCACAGCAAGGCATGCAAACCGCCGCCGCGCGACGTGCCAACGATGAACACCGCCGTCTGGTCATCCACATTCGGCTCGATCGGCTCCTGATTCGGGCCGAACGGCTGGGACGCAAACACCTCGTCCACCGAATGAATCGCCTGCTTGGTCTCGCGGTAATGCTTGCGGATGTAGAAACAGAACGCCGCCATCGCCGCGATGATGGCCGCCGTCGCCCAGCCGCCCTCGGCAAACTTCTCGATCAGCAGCACCACCAGAATGCCGGCGCAAATCACAAAGCCCAGCGCCGACAACACCCAGCGCCGCTTCCAGCGCGAGCCCTGTTTGCGATTGCGCGACCAGTACAACACCAGCCCGAACAGCGAAATCGCAAACGTCAGGAACACCGAAATCGAGTACAGCACCACCAGCAACGTCACGCTGCCGCCGGTCCACCACAGGATGGCCAGCGCGGCGATACCCATCACCAGGATGCCGTTTTGCGTCACCAGCCGCGTCGACAGGTAGCGGAACTTGTGCGGCACCCACGAATCGGACGCCATATTCGACAACACCGACGGACCGCCCAGGAAACCGGTATTGGCCGCCACAAACAGCAGGCCGGCTTCGAACGCCAACACCACCACCAACAGCATCTGGTTCACCACCTCGCCGCCCAGGCCCATGCTGGCGATGATGCTCTTGAACGTCGATGCGTTCAGGGTCTGGCCCGGCACCGGCTGCGCATCCCACAACAGATAAAGCAGAATGATGCCGCCGGCCGTGAACGCCAGCGACAAGGCCATGTACAACATCGTCATCTTGCCGGTGCGCACGCGCGGCTCGGCCAGCAGGTTGACGTTGTTGGACACCGCCTCCAGGCCGGTGTACGTCCCGCCGCCCTGCGAATACGCCAACAACAGCATGCCCGCCACGCCGGCCCAGCCGATATGGCTGGCCAGGTCGGTGGTCTCCGACAGCGTGGTCGGGATCAGTTCCGGCAGATGCGAAGCGTGCGCGAAAATGCCATAAACGATTAATACCAAATGCGTGACCACAAAGCCGAGGAAGATCGGCAGCAGAATCTGGATCGCCTCCTTCAGGCCGCGCAGATTCATCACGATCAGCAGCCCGATGAAAAACACCTCGGCCCAAAGCTTGTAGGGCTGGAAGCCGAGCGGCAGGAACGACGCCAGCGCATCCACGCCGGAAGCGATGGAAATGGCGATGGTCAGCACATAATCGAGAATCAGCGCGCAGCCCGAGATCAGGCCCATGTACGGCCCCACCAGCTTGGTCGCCACGCGGTAGCCGCCGCCGCCGGTCGGGAACAGCTCGATCACCTGGTTATAAGCCAGCGCGATAATGAACACCGTCACCGCGGTGGCAATCGCCATGTACAGGCCGAGATGGGTATGGCCGCCGAGCGCGCGGAAGGTTTCTTCCGGACCGTAGGCGGAAGACGAGAGGCCGTCGGCACCGAGGCCGACCCAGGCCAGGAAAGCCACCAGCGCCATCGAATGGCGCGTCTCGCTCTTCATCGGATCGAGCGGTTTCCCCAGGATAATTTCACGAATCTTATTATTTTTCATGCGTCTCTGCGCCGGTGCGGGCCGGCAAAATCTGGCTGTAAGCGTGATGATACCTGCTTCGCGCGGGCAGAAATACTTGTCTTTTTGTAAAAATTGGAATCAGGGTTGCGGCCGGATAGCAAATCGGTGATAATGCGGGTCGCATTGCAAATACACCTGCCTCGGTGGTGGAATTGGTAGACGCAGCGGACTCAAAATCCGCCGCCGCAAGGCGTGCCGGTTCGATTCCGGCCCGGGGCACCAGCAGTATCCATGCGGGTTTCAAGGATTTTAAGCAGTCAATACGGTCACTTAAAAGTTCCGCAAAAATAGAACAGTTCCGCAAAATGGTTTGGCGAGCACAGGATTGTGATTCCTGTTGTCGTGGGTTCGAGCCCCATCAGCCACCCCAAGAATTCGCAGTAAAATCAAAGGGTTACAAGTTCGCGCTTGTAGCCCTTTGATTTTTTGGAATATGGAGTTCCAAATTTTGGAAGATGAGCAATGGCGAAAGTCAGCAAAAACGGCCAGACTTCCTATCTTCGCTATTTAGCGTCACGCCCTCGTATTTTCAGGATTGACGCTCCCGGCTTGATGTTATACTCGTCTAATGAACACTTACCCTGGCATATTAATAGCAATTGATGGCATCGACGGTGCGGGGAAAACCACGCAAGTCAATCTGCTGAAAGCAGCACTGGAGAGTGCGGGTGAGACCGTGGTCGTATCAAAAGAACCGACCGACGGTGAGTGGGGTCAAAAGCTCCGCGATTCCGCCCTTGTGGGCCGCCTCCCGCGCGACGAGGAACTTGAGTTATTCATCCTTGACCGCCAGGATCATCTCAAGAAGAAAATCATTCCGGCTCTGGAAGCTGGTCACATTGTCATCCTAGACCGTTACTTTTACTCGACCATCGCCTATCAAGGCATCTTGGTAGAGAGTTATGAATCCATCGTAGGCCGCATCCGAGCCGACATAGTTGAGCCAGATGCGGCATTCTGGCTTGACCTTGCTGCAGACTTAGCCGTGAGTCGGGTCACGGCAAGGGACGGGAAACCAAATTTGTTTGAACGCCAGGAGGACTTGGCCAAAGCCGGCGAAATTTTCCGGGCGATTGCCGCAGCAGACTCGGTACTGCAAAGAGTCGATGCGACCATGTCGCCACCGTTGCTCTACCAAACCATGATCACTGCTCTGATGGCTGGCCCGATTAAAGCAAAGCGCTGTGGCAAGTCTTACGGCTGCGATGATCCGATGTATTGCATGCCACGTATCACGGAGTCGTGCGATTGGTGGAGCATTTCCAAAAAACTAGCGGCAGAGCAAGTTTCAGCGTGAAACGCCTGGTCTAGTCCGGCCGTCACTTGCGCAGGCGAGTACCCTCGGGGCGATCTGCAAGATCCGCCCCGAGGCGCAGCCGATTAAACTCCTGCACCGCCGGCTCTTCTGCCAGCTCCTTGCGGAACACATCCGTAATGAAATCACCTCCCCGCACTGAGCGCATGACTTGGTCGGCTCTCAGCACAGTTGCCCTGAGGCGCTTGATCTCCCAAAGCAGAGAAATGATGTCAGCCGGGTCACGTCGCTGACCAATTTCACGCAGTTGCTCAGCGGTGAGCGGATCTCGAAAAAGGTGCTGTGACATGGCGAAAATACTGTATAAAAACTCAGTATATTGCTATTTACAGCCGGCGACAATCGCCTCCAGTTCCCCTGTGTATTTTCGGTACCGCGCCCAGTCGCGCACCAGGGCAAGAATTTTATCCCCATCACTGGCCGTGGCAGGCAATTTATCGAACTCGAAGGTCGGGCGCCCCGGCGCGTTGTTCACGCACGGCACCGGCACCGGCACCTGAACGGTTTGCGTAGTCGGCACCGGCGCGCTAGCGCAGCTGGCCAGCAGCGAGACGCCACCCAGTATCGCGACCGCGCGCATCATCGCACTTTCTCCAAAAGCTGGTTCACGTAGGGCATGGCATCGGCACAGCTGGTGGCGCGCGCGCCGGCGATCTGCTGCAGCGCCTGGTCGTAGCGGCGGCCGTTCGCAGCCGCTGCCTGTTGGGCTGCCAGCCCACGCGCTTCGGCCTCGCGCGCGAGCTGCGCCTGAGTCAGGATCGCGGTGTTCTGGGCATCCACGCCGGCGCGCAGCTGAGCATTGACCCCCTGCTCTTTCTTCAGATCGGCCAGCGCCTGGTCGCGTGCCGTCGCCGCCGACCACCACAGCGCGCCGCCCGCGCCGCCACCCGCCAGCAGAACGGCCGCCAGCACCAGCGTGCTCACCTTCCACAGCTGGCCGGCCAGTGCACCGCCCACGCCGACCGCCAGGTCACCCAAGGCGCTCACGTGATCCCCGTCGAATAAACAACGCCGCCCGGCGCGAACGTCGCGGTCAGCACCTGGCCGCGCGGCTTGCTGGCCGACAGCCCTATGTGCACCCACGTGCCCTCGTAGATCAGTTGGTCGAACTCGATGCCGGCTGCGACGATGGCGCGTGCCAGATCCTTCGGCGCCATGCCGGACACGTTGATATCGGCGGCCAGGCCCTGCAGGTGGGCGCTGTCACGCGCGCCGCCGACAGCGGTATTCAGCGCCGGGCAGCGGTAGCCGCTGGAGATGGTGACCGGCCGGCCGACCGCGGCGCGGACCTGTTCCAGCACGCCGGCCACTCGGCGCAGGTTGTCGATGATGCCCGCGCTGGGGCGGTTGTCGATGCGGCGGCGCGCCGCGATCTGCGAAGCCACCAGCTCTTCCAGGGTGAAGTGTTCGGTCAGGCTCATAGGGCACCTCGCGCATCCTTCACCACCTCAGCCGCGTCGTGCACGATCTCGCCCAGGTCCTTGTCGCGGCGCTTATCTAGCCAGCGCACCAGGCCGCCGATCAGCCACCATGCCGGCAGGCCGGCCAGCACCATGACAGGTCCGGCGACGAACAGCATACCCAGCGCGGGATCGGCGCCGTACATCGCCGCCACCGCCTTGGAAGAATCGAATAGCGATGGCCACCAGCTGTGCAGGGCCATGACAGCAATCGGGCCGAAGATGCTGGACGTGGCCATGGTGCACGCCAGGCGCACGAACGCCTCGCGCAGCGTACGCGGCCACATGAAGAGGAAAACCAGCGCGGTGGCGGCCGCGCCGGCCAGGACCGGGATGCCAAATATTTTGATCAGGGCGCCGCCGGCGGCGGAGGTGGTTTCGATAGCAGGCATGGTCGCTTTCATGATTACGATTTAGAAAAAGAAAAGAGCCTGGCAAGCAGGCTCGGTTGGCTGGGATCGGTAAGCACCTTGGGAGCGAGCGCGCCCTCCTTCCACTCGTACTGTTCCGGGTTGAACCCAAAGGGCAGCTCCACCTCAAGCTGCTCAAAGGCGCCAATGACAGAGAATGGCACCTCGGCCCCGTCGCACAGCAGCCGGTCTGCAAGCACCTCGACACGGTCGAAAGGCCCGAGCAGGCCGGCCAGTTCGGTATAAACAATCATACGACCCTCACTTGTTCAAGAATCAGGTTGGCGTCCGTCCCCATCGAATACGCCAGCCACAACGAGCCTTGGTCGGTGCCTTTTGCGCCATTGACGGGATCGTTGATCAGCTGCGGCGACGTGCGCATAGTGGACAGGTCGGTGCCGCTGCCGGAGTACAGCGCAGGCTTCGTGCCATCACCCAGCGTCGAAAATGCCAGGCTGAGCGGTTTGCTGACCACGGAGTTGTGCAGTACCTGCTTCGGATAGAGGCTTGGCGGCGGTAATCCGGTGGCCACGTTCGCGGGGCCGATGCGATACGACCGCACCGCGGTGAAGGTCACGGTAGTGCTCTGGAAATTGTGGACCTCGTTGCCCTTCGCGGTGGAGATCGTCCACGATGCGACTGCCGACGATGCAAGCCCATCCCAGTCGGTGCCAGCCGGCGCCACGGTCTGGGCGGCCATCGAATAGCGGGCAATCAGGGAGCCGATCAAGCTCAGGCTGCCGGACCCGGGATCTCGCAGGCTGCTGAACTCGGTGACGAAGCCGCCGCTGGCGTCTGTCCCGGTCACGGCGATCTGCGTGTTGTACTCCATCTGCTGTGCCTGGATGGCCGTTACCGTGGTCACGGCCGACGCCACTGACGTGACAGCACTGACCGCCACCGCCGCGCCACTGAAGGAGATTGCAGCAGCGCGCGCGATACCACTCGCACCGATGTGGGTAACGGTCCAGCGGATACCGTTATACCGCAGCGTGATGCCGCTGATTGAGGTAACCGTAAGGGTCGCCGCAGTGCCGGCCGCGATCGCGGTGCCAGTGACGGTGTATGGTCTGACCGTCATCAGCGACGTCGTCGATGTCATCACTGCAAAGGTAGTCGAGCCACCCGGGATGACGGCTGGCGCGGCGGTGCCTCCGGTACCGGTCACTTCGGTACCGGGCGCCGACACTGTGGTGCCGGAAACGGTGCGAGCTTGCATGCGGGGATTGTTGCTCGCATCGACATAGATGAGGACATAACTGGAGCCGGCTGCGATCAGGTCTAGCAGTCGCGCCGAAGCCGCGCCAGCGGCGCTGGTCTGCGCGGTGCCAGGGGTGATCGCCGTGCCGCTGATCGACAGCACCACCATCTGCAGCGCGGTCGAGTTCTCTGGGCACGATGCCACCAGTACCGTGTCGGTCGCGATCATCAGCGCCATGACATTGTCGATGGCGCCCGTGCCGCCCCACGCCGAGCGAATCAGCGTCAGCGATCCCCATGTGTTGGTCGAGGCGTCGTACACCACCGCGTGCATGCTGGTACCGTGGACGATGAACATCGTGCGGGTGGCATCTAGCGTGACAACCCGGACAAACGCACCCGCCGATCCGGAGATCCGCGCGCTCGCGGTGGCGGCGAAGCGCAAGGGCTTGCCCACCTGGGATGCCTCGGGAAAAATCGGACTGGCGAGGCCGCCGATGACGTGGGCGGGTGTGGCCCGGCCTGGTGGGAGAAAGGCCAGTGGCGCGCCGGTGTAGTCCTTGATGGTGAGGTCACTGCTGACGCCGCCTTCTGCAACCGTACGCGGGCGGTTGTAGAACTCATAGGCATAGTAGCCGTCAATCATTCCGCCGGGGAATGGCATGACCAGTGCGCCACCGGACAGCACCGAGGCCACGTGCAGTTTCTCTGGATTGTCGTCCACGGCGCCATCGGACGCTAGATCGTTCCAGATCATGGTACCACCGCCGCCGAAGAAGGAGGCCAGATTCATCGGGCCGGTGATGGTCAGCGTCCAGGCCGTGAAGGTGCCGGTGCCCGACCGCTGCAGGGACTGCATCGATAGCGCACCGGTGGCCGGGTCGTAGGTGCGCACGTAGCCGTCCATATAGCTGCCCACGCTGGCGGTAACACCAAGCCGGATCGGCATATTGGGCTTGAACTGCTTGCCCGGCTCAATCACAAGATTCTTGATGCCGGTGCCGATCACCACCGAGCTGGTACTGGTGGCGACAAGGTCCACGGCGGCGACTGACCCGGTGGCTGCCGATTGCGCCAGCGCGGCCCATTCGGCAGCGTCTTGCGCAGCACCGTAGGCCTCGTTCGCGTTGTTGGTGACGCCGTCCACCAGGGTGTTGAGCTGCTCGGGCGAGGTCTCCCACCACTCAACCAGCTCATCAACACGGTCGTCGAATGTGTCCGGATCGCCTCGCTGTGGCGCCGGGTCAGGCGCAAGGCCGATATGCGGGACAGGTAAGATAGGCATATTAAGAGAGTCCTTCCACGTCAATAGAAATTTCGGATGTTTCGTCGGTCTTGTAGGTCACCTCGCCGCTGACCAAGCCGAATGTATTCAGCCCCGAGTAGCCGGCGCTGTCGCTGCAAGAAACCATGCACGCGGTCTGGAGGGCGTTTTGCAGCGCCTCCTGCACCTCACGCGCCTCGCTGGAATCGATCTTGGCGCTGGCGGACATGTCCGTCGCCTTCTTGCCCTTCACGATGGTGGCCTTGCCGTACTTGTCGATATCGACATAGCCGAAGTTCTTCGGCTTGGCCTTGGCACCCTGCTGCGTGCGGCCGAGCTTTTGAATCAGGCCCACGGCAAGCACGCCGCACAGCACCGTGCCGCTGGCGCCATTGCTGAGCGTGATCGTGAGTTCCATGGTCGCGTAGGGCGGGATGCCGCTGACGATCTTGCTCTTCAGGAACGAGAAGCCCGAGAAGCAGTAGGCGTAGTAGTCCGACGGGCGATTCGCCTGGAGCGTGCCGGAATAGGTGAACACAACATCACCGCCCGGCTCGTTCTTGACCACGATGTCGACATGCTGCGCCTGCAGGCCGCCGAGATAGATGGTGTTGAAGGTCTTGGCGGAGAGCACATAGGTCATGCTGCCCACGGCGCTGGTCTGCGTGCTGGTGTCGTTGTCAAAAAGTGCCCAGCGGTTTGTCGGGCCGATGTCGAGCCAGTAGACGACGGTGCCGAACTGGTTATTCAGGTCGGCCGGATCTTTCCCCACATTGCCGGCGATTTGGCTTTCGTAGATCCGGTGTTCCTTCATGCACCGCCCGCCAAGCGGATATGTCGTCCCAACATCCCATAGACCGTAGTCCGTCTCAGGCACCGTCGTATCGGTGAGCATCGGCTCGGTGATCTGGGTCGGTATCAAAACACTCAGGTAGGCAGCCATCAGTCTTTCACCTTCACATTTAGCGGCCGGCCGCCCTGCGCCGCACTCAGCGCACCCGCCGAGATCCCGGTGTTGGCCGCGATCGCCTCCAGCAGCTGCTGCTGGGACTCGACCACACCGCGCAGGCGGGCCACCTCATTCGAAAGCACGGCGCCGTTTTGTGCTGGATCGGTCGCGCGCGCCATCAACGCCATCAACTGCCGGTTGTCGGCCGCCGGGATAATTCGCTCGTCCTCATGGATGTTGGCCAACATGTTGTAGGGCACGCGATTGGTACCGACATCGAAACTGTGCAGCTTCTTGTACTCGTCAGACAGCTTGATCTGGGCAGCAATGTCGTCCAACGACGCGCCATTCGCCATCGCCTCATTCCAGAATTTGAGGCCGACAACATCACCCGGGCGGCCCAGCAGGTTTTCGTACAGCGATTCGATCGATTCCGTTTTCACGGAAGGAGTGACACTTGCCACAGTCGGCGCCGGCGCTGCCTGGATCGCCGCAATGGCTGCGGCAAACTGACTGATCGCATCCTTCACGCTCAAGACCGAATTGTTGATGCCCTTCAGCGCGTCGAGCTGCGCAGTCTCGGATGCGAGCTGCTGATCCAGCACGCCCAGCTGCTGTTCGTTATTTTTTTGCAGGGCCTCAAGCTGCTTCTCACCGGATTTCTGGATAGCTTTTATCGCCTCCTGCAGGTTCTCTACCGTCTGCTTCGCGTAGTCGACCTGACCGCCGGCCTCGTCACGCAGCTGCGCCAGTACGTTGTTGGTACGCGCCTGATCGCGCGCGTAGTCCTCAAACGTGCCGAAGAACCGGGAATTTGACTGACCGGTGAGCGTGGCGACAGCCTCGGCCACCGACTTGTTGTCGGCCAGACCCTTGGGGTTGGCCAGCGCCGCCCCGAGCGCCGCCTGGGCAGCCTGGCGCCGCGCCCGGTTGGCGGCCTCCGATTCGATCTTCGTCGAGGCCAATGCGGAATTCAAAGTGCTGAACACGGCCTCGATTGCCGATGCCTGCGTCTGCGCCGCCGACAGGCTCGCCTGGGCGCTTTCCACCTGTGCCTGGGTGGCGTCACGAATCGCATTCGCCTGCTGGTTGTATGCATCGTTCAGACGCTGCTTTTCCGCGTTGACCGATGCCGTCAACCGCGACAGCGCGTCTCCCGCCACGCTGAACAGCGAATCGAGGGCTTTCTTGGCATCCTGCGCTGCGTAGATCTGGGCCTGAGTCAGCTTCGCCTGATCAGTGGTGAGCGCCGCCAGCGCATCCGCCCGCTGGGCGGCAAGCGACTGCTCGGACTGGCCCAGTGCGTCCATGAGCTGGATTTCGAGCTGGCGCTGCTGCTTCTGCTGGTTGAGCGTATTCGTGGTGGTGTCCAGCTCCTGGTGCGTCTGCGCGAATGCCTCTTCCAGATCGAGCAGCGACGCGATCATTTTCTGACCGCTCTCGGTGGCCGGGTCGAAGCTCTTGACCAATTGAGCAAACTGGGCGCGCGTCTCCGGGATGGCGGTGATGCCGAGAGAAGCGAACGCCTTGTTCAGCGCATCGGTGACCGGCGCCAGGCGCTCGGCCTCCGTCAGGAAATTCTGCGCGAAGAACGACGTCTGCGACGTCAGCTCATCGATCCCACCCACCAGGGTGATGATGTTCCGGCGCGCCTCCTCGGATGACAGCCCCAAGGCGCCAAACGCATCCCCGGCATTCCGGCCCAGCACGCCGGCCAGGGAGTTCGTCGCCTGAAATTCGGCGGTAACGCGCTTGAGCGCCACCGACGCCGCTTCCGTTGGTTGTTTCAGGGCCGCGATGTCCTGGAGCGTGACCTTCACGCCGAAAACGGTATCGCCGGAATCGCGCAAGGCGGCACGGAATGCCAACAGGTTTTCGGCCTCGGTGGCCAGCTGCGCGGACGTACCCTGGAAACCCTCGGCCAGCTTGGCCAAGCCAGGCTCCACCCCTTCCAGGATATTCTTGATCCGCTCATTGAATACCTGCGCGAGAGCGGCGCCGGCATTCTCCGAGTTGATCTGCCCCTCGGCGCCGACGTGGGCGGTGCTGGTCTTCCCGGTCAGGAAGCTGGTGACTGTGGCTTTTTCGGTCGCGGTCAGGTATTTCGCCAGCGCGTCATCGGCCAGGCCCACCGTCTTGACGAAATCCTGCACGGTCTTCGATTCCGCCGGCGCCCAGAAGGTGCTCGATACACCGAACGTGCCGAACGACGACTTGGTCGCCGCGCCAGCGATATAGGCATCGCTCTTCCCCTCGTTGCCGCGTTCGTTGATAGAAATGTTCCCGGCGGCATTGTTGCTGGCGAAGGTGAGGCGCGTGTCGCTCTCGGGGCCGTCGTCGAACAGGGCGCCCCATGCCTTGTAGGCGACCACGGCAGCGGCCACGTATGGCAATGCGGTCGAGACGATGGAGCCGATGGTCGAGCCGGCCGTCAAGGCGCTGGCAATCGTTCCTTCGCCAGCCGCAGCATAGGCGGCAGCAGCGTCCGCGACAGCGCTGCCGCCGGCCAGCCCCTGGCCAAACGCAGCAACAGCCGAAGAGCCGAACAGGTTGCCAGCCGCGGCTACAGCCGAGCCGGCGCTGCTCGTGAGCCTGTAGATGCCGAGTGCATTGCTGACATCGCTGATCGGTCCAGCCCCAGAGGATTTATAGCCTGTGGCGTCGTAGAACTGCTGCACGGCCAACTGCTGCGGCGTCATTTGTTGCCCGGTCAACTTTGCCTTGATGTTGATCAGCAGTGGCTGTGCAGTCAGGTCGTAAAGAGTCGCCAGCACACCGGATTTCAGCGCATCGTCGGCCTTTTTGAACACGGACGTAAAACCACCTTCCATGCTCGTGAAGGTCGATTTGGCCGCTTGGTTGATCGAATTGAAGAGATCGTCATACTGAGAATAGAACTGCCGCTTGTTGTCGCCAAGGGCTTGCTCGGAAGCCAGGTCTCGCATGGCCTGGGCGGTCCGGCGCAGAACTTCAGCTTCCTCCTCGCGCCCTACAATCGTTTCGAGGATGGCGGCCTTCGAATCGAGCGCTGCTGCTGCCTCTTCTGCGCGCCGGACTTTTAGAATGTTGAGCTGCTCGGCATTGAGACCTATTGCCTCGTTCTCGTCTTGCTGAACTTTGATCTGGCTACGCAGCGCCTCCAGATCCGCCTGGCGGCTATCGAACAGGCTGTTATATGCCTCGATAGCCTGGCGGGTGTTGGTGACATCCAGAACAAACAGCTCAGCGGCACTTTGCTTTCGCCGCGTCAGGATTTGCTGGTCCTTCAGGGCGATGGCGGCTCTGAGGTCGGCCAGCTTCTGCTCACGCTCAAACTGCCCATCGATCGAAACCGCCTCTTGGGCCGTAAGGGTAAGCTGCTGCTGCAGATACGCTTTCTGTAGCTGGAGCTGTTTTTCGTCCGCAGCCGACTTGGCCTCAACGAATCGAACCTGCTGATCCAGAGCCTTATTGAGGCCAGCATCTTGATTCGCTTGGAGCGGAACAAAGGCCCGGCGAGCCTGCTCTTCCTGTGCATCTCCCAGCCGTTTAATAGCCGCGATCTGTGCCTCGATAGACTGGTTGAAAAAGTCCGCATTAGCCTGGCGGATCTCCCTGATGCGAGTTTGAATTCGCTGCTCGACGGCCGCCGGATCTTCGCCGCGCTGAGCGGATTGATTTCCAAGACGGACCGCGTTTCCAATCTCGCGGCGCAATTTCTCAATACGGCTAAGGTACTGCTCTTCTTGCCGATCGAATTCAAGCGCGGCGTCGCGGCTCTTCTTATCCTCTGCCGCGTACTGCGCCGCTAGCTCACCAACCTTTTTCTGGTTCCGCAGGCGATCCAGTTGACGCTGCGCTTCATCCACAGCGGCCTGCTTTTCTGAAGATGTTCCGATAAACCCGAGCTGCTTGAACTTGGCATCCCTCAAGGCCTGCTCAGCCTGTTTGATTTTCTCCTCAATAGTAGTTTCACGACCGACGTTAAGCATGGCATCCCATGCCTTTTTTGCTGCGTTACCGGTCGCATTCCACGCCTTTTCCAACGTGCCGAGGCCAGCAGCGGCCTTCTTGTT
Organism: Duganella sp.; assembly: GCF_039595735.1. Classification (NCBI taxonomy): domain Bacteria; kingdom Pseudomonadati; phylum Pseudomonadota; class Betaproteobacteria; order Burkholderiales; family Oxalobacteraceae; genus Duganella; species Duganella sp. The sequence continues at coordinate 408,813 of NZ_JBCNLB010000001.1, read as the reverse complement.
ATTCGATTCCTGGGCGTCGTAATACGCAGTCTGCGCCACCTTAGCAGCGTCCGCAGTGCGACCTTGCTCCTCCAGCGCCTTGATTTGCTTGTAAGTGGCCAGCGTCAGGTAGTTGTACTGCTCGTTCAGCTTGAGCGTCGCCTGCAGCGGGTCTTTGCCCAGGTCGGCGTATGCCTTGACGGTATCCTCGATCGAGATGCCCAACAGCTTTTGAGACTGGATCGCGGTCGCGGAGAAACGTGCCAGCTGGTCGGCGCCGACCTTGCCCGTGCTCACCAGCTGTACAATCGCGGAGGCATTCTCGCCAACAGTGCCGCTCACGGCCGAAGCCTGCTTGGCCGCTGCCGCCAACTGGCTGGTGGTGACGCCGGCAGCATTGCCAGTCAGGATGATGGATTTTCGGAATGCGTCCGACTCCTTGCTGCCCTGGTTATAGGCCAACGCGAGGATGGCAGTGCCGGCGGCCAGTGCTGTCACTGGCGTGACCAGGCTGACGATATAGCCGCCAAGACCGCGCGCGGCCCCGCCAACGGAACCGAACATGTCACGCAACTGGCCGCCCTGCTGCAGCAGCACGCTCAAAGGTTGCTGACCGGCCTGCAGCGAGGTGACGATGTCGGTAAGCTGCGCTGGCACCTGCCGGAGGCTTGCGGTCAACTGTGCTGCGGACTGGGCGTTGTTCTGAAACGCGGCGCCGTTGCGCAAGGACGCCTGCGCGGCCGCGTTCTGCGCCTCCCTGACGCGGTCCAGTTCGTCCAGGTACGGACGCAGGGCGGCCACAGCGGCTTCGCCGCCACGATTACGCGCCATCGCTTCTTGGAACTCGCGCGTGGCCCGGCCACCCGATTGCAGCTCGGCCGTCAGGGTCTGAATGCTCCGGGCCTGGCGCTGCGTGGCACGGTCAAGATTCGTCGCGGCCTCGTTGGCAGCGGACGAAATCCCATCCATTGCGGTCGCACCGGTACGACCCAGCGTTTGCAGAGTGCGCCCGGTGCGCTGCACCCGCGCCTCGGCGCGCTCAAGACCAGCGTCTACGCCACTGGAATCGATCGCCAAGGCGATTGACGCTGCGCCGATCTGATCATTCATTACGTCTCCTTGCGCTGGTCGCGCATTGCCTTCAAGGCCGCCTGCTCCATAATTCGCAGGTCGGTCATACGAGCTTCGTATTCATCGTTCGAAAGGTTTGCTCGATCCAGCTTGTGATGAGCAACCTCATACCTGAGGCCCGTCGCGCCGCCCATGCCCACCATCCATTGGGTGCCCATGTAGCAGAACAGGTCGAAGGCCTCGAAGTTGTCCTCGAAGACTTCGACGTCTGGAATGTCGGATGGGAGAAGCCCCCACGCCGCAAGCTCGGCTGGCGAGGCGGCAGGGGTGTACATGTCGGCCGCGACGGCCTCTAGTTTTTTACGCGGACCTCGGTCACGGCCTGCTGGTAGCGCGCTTGGATTGCCACCAGCGCGCCCGGGAATTCTTTTTCCAGCACCAGCAGGTTTTCGGCGGTGAAGGCGTCATCGACATCCCAGCCAGTGGCGATTTCCAGAACTTCATTGGCTGCCGCGTGTGCCTGTGCCAAGTAGCCTTCCTTGATGCTGGGGATCTTGACCGGCGCCGCTGCAGCATCGCGGCCCTGCTCCGTAGCTGCGGCTTCGGCTGCTTCCGCTTCAAGGGCTGCCTTGGCGCTCGCTTCGGCCTCCGCCGCTGCTGCTGCGGCGCGCTTATCCAGCAGCTCGGCCATCTGCACCGGATCGCGATAGATGTAGGTGATGCTCAGCGTGTCGCTGACGCCGTCGATACTGACGACAGTGAGGGTCTTTTTGAAATCCTTCGGGTTTTTGCCGAGTTTGATGGTCATGATGTTTTCTCGCTATTGTGGGTAAAAAAGCAGCCGGCGAGGTGCCGGCTGCGAAAAGCCACCAGGGTGGCCCATGACGACAAGGGGTTAGCTGGCGTAACGCACCGGGCGGCCTTGCAGGGCGCAGCCGCTCTTCACCTGCATGACGTTGCCCTTCGACATGGTCGGGGTCTCGTCGAAGGCGAAGATGCCGTTGTAGTAGATGAAGCCGCCTTGCGGCAGCGATGCGCGCAGGCCGGTGGCCACGCGCGCCTGGGCGACGGTCTTCAGTGCCTGGTAGCCCGCCAGCGTCGGGTCATCCGCGATGGTGATCGCGAGTGACTGAGCGCTGGTGGTGGTCGGGATCTGGCGGTCGTAGTCGTCCTCCAGGAAGGAGAACGTCTGGTACTGCGGATCGCCGCCGGAGCTGGTTGCGTCCATCACCTGCTGGATTTGCGTCCAGGTGTTGATCTTGCGAATGGAGCCGACACCATTGCCAGCTGGGAACTGGGTGGTATTGCTGGTGTCGAAGCCTTCCAGCACCAGGCCGCCAGCGGTAGGCGACTTGACACGGAACAAGCGCGCATTCGCACGCGACCAGCCGCTGGTGTATTCGACGATGTCGCCGGCGGCGAGGCCGTTGGCCACCGTCAGCGCGCACTCCGATGCGTTGCTTGCTGCGGTGACGTTCAGGGCGGCGGCATAGGCCGTAGCAACGGCCCACAGAATGCCATTGGGAAGCGAAACTGCCATATCATTTTCCTTTCGATGGGCAATAAAAAAAGCCGCACTGGGCGGCTTGGTTGGTGGCCCACCAGGGGCCGGAAAGCAAAAAGGCCCGCACGGTGGCGGGCCTTGATTCGTTACTTCTGATGCATTACGAGATATCGGACCAACAGCTGAAGAACTGGTAAGTTCCATGCCGCTTCGTCGCGTCGTCCTTGTTGGTGAAAAACTGCGTCAGTACGGTGACGTTCAGCGGCGCGCAAGCGCGCAATGCCGTCTCCGCCTCCTGTGCGATCGACAGTGCCTGGGCCAACGTGCTCGACCATACCGATACTTGCATCCGGGCGTTGCGCTTGCTGGGCTGCTCCCCGCCGTAGAAGTTCACCGGCTGGCCGCCGCTGTGCTGGTAGACGATGTACGGAGTCATCACGCCTTCCGGCGCCTCTCCGGGATACACGCGCCCACCGACCAGAGGGCTGAGCTGATTGAACAGCAGCGACTCCATGCTCATCCCCGGCTCCTTTGCAACGCCAAAAGGCTGGCCCCCATTTCAACTTTAGCCGCGGCGAAGGCCTCCGGGAGCGACGATAGCGACGGCCCCAGAAACGGGTGTGCGGCAGCGGTGGAAGTGCCGAATTCCACCATGTGGCCGTACGGCGCCTTGTAATGGTTCCAGCTGATCCGGTATTCCTTGCGCGTCGCGCCCGATTTCTCCGGAGAGAACGCACGATAAATCGCCCGCTGCAGGTTGCCGGGCTGGAATGTGTAGGTGACGCCCGTGCGCTTCGAGTTGCGCCCATAGAAGATGTGGGCGTGCTCGGACACCGGCGCCAGGAGCCGCGCGCGTGAATACACCACATTGGCCATCGCTGCGGCGCCGTCCAGCGCCACGTGTTCATGCACCTCGGCACCGAACTGGCGCAGCTGCTCGCCAAGGCCCGTCAACTGCGACATATCCACGGAAAAGCTCATTGGGCCACCTGACAGACCAGATCAACGTAATCCTTGCGCACCTCGTCCGGCAACACAGCCTGGATATCGTAGACCATGGTTTTGTGCACAACGCGCATACCTGCCGAGCAGTCGGCGCGGTAACGAATGCGGATGCTGGCGCGCACCAGCGAGGTGCTGGCGCCGGCCCGTGCCGCCTCGATGCCGCTTGGATGTCGGATATTGGCCCAGACCTTGGTCACCTCCTCCCACGCCTCAACAGGCTGGCCGATCTCATCCTGACCGACGGCCCGGCGCTGGATGGCGATGCGGTCCCGCAGCGACTCGGAGCGCATCAGATCCCCCGATCCACGATGTAGGGCGCCAGCAGGCTTTCGAAGGCGCGGCCATGGACGCTGTCCGGATTGTCGTAGAGGGCGCGCAGCTCCAGCCGGATTGCAGCGTTCACAGACGCTGGCACCTCGACATCCGCCCCATCCTCATCCTGCCAAGGGATGGGGCGGTTGATACGGTCAGATGCAGACTGAATGGCCGCATCCAGCAAGGCCTGGATGGTTTCGTCAGCATCATCGCTGTCCACTCGCAGATCCGCCTTGGCCTCTTCGAGCGTCAGGATAGGCATGGTCAGGCCTCTGCCGCCGCGACGGCCGAGTCGGCCAGATCCAGCGCGCCCTGGTCAGAGCCAGTCTTGGCTTCTGCCGCGTCCAGCGTGATCACGTCGCCAGGCTCGCCAAAGCCACAGCTACGCAGCACCAGCGCTTTTACTTTCCTTGCGACAGCTGGCGCCACGGAAGCTGCCGCTGCCACCGGTTCGTCCTCGGCTTTTTCGACTTCGCCGGCACTGCCATCAGGCTCGGTGCTCGCATCAGCCGATGCAGGTAGGTCCTGCGATGCATCGTTATCTTGTTCCACTGGAGCGCCATCGGACGGTTTGGCGGCTTCCGGATTCGCTTCTTTCTTTGCCATCATGATCTCCTGCGCCACGGCCCGCGATGGGCCGTAGCTGTTGGTGGTTTAAGTTGCCGAGTTCTGGTAGACCTTCACTGCCGCAGGGTCCAGCAGATTGCCACCGGAACGCTGCCAGCCGCAGAAGCCAACCTGACCGTTCAGCGCGAAGGCCGAGTCGTCGAAACGGCGCAGGCTAGCGCTGTTTTTCACATCGCGGATGGCATACTTCGACAGGTCACCGAACACGATGGACTTGGCACTGGCGGCCATGACCGCCACGTCGTCGTTGATTTCGACCTTGAAGCCCAGCAGCGTGTCCGGCACATCCGACGTCACGCTCGGCACCCAGATCGGGCGGCCGGTGGTGTCTTTCAGCTTCGAGACCACGGCGACGCTCATGTCGTTCATCATGAAGCGGGCGTTGGCGCGGTAGGCGCGGTTGACCGAGTGCTTCAGGTCGACCAGGTCGTCGTACAGGACCGACAGCGTCTGGCCGGTGGCGCCGATCTTGCCGGTGCCGGCCTGGGTGACGATGCCGAACGGCTGGCCGGTGCCGGTGCCAGTGGTGAAGTGACGATTCTGGATGCGCGCGATACGGGTCACCAGACGGTTCAGCACGAAGGCGATCACGTCGATGGCGCTGTCCATGATCAGCTCGACCGGCAGTGCGATCTTCTTGGAGCTGTATTTGTAGGTCGCCAGCGGCGCGGTGCCGAAGGTGATGTCCTGCCCGGTGGTCGCGGCGTTTTCACCGACGATCTCGCCCTCCTCGCCGGTGCCGTCGCTGGTTGGGAAGTTCAGGGCGCCGCCGGACTCGGTCGGAATGATTTCCGCGACCGCGCGCATGCCGCCGTAAGCCTTCAGTTTGTCGATCACCATCGCCGCAATCTCGGCCGGGACGGTGTAGCCGCCCTCGGATGGCGTGGTGGTGGACATGGCATTGCGGATGGCGGCCGCCTGCTCGGCGGTGACGTTGGTGCCGTTACGCAGGTACAGTGCCACCGCGACCAAGTCGGTGATTTCGACTTCTTCGGCGCCCTGTTTTTTCGGCTTGTCAGCGAAGAAATTTTCAGCTTCCAGCGAGCGCATTTTCTCGACTGCCGCGATCTGGTTTTTCAGCTGGGCGATCTCGTCGGCCCAGCCGTCGAACTGGCTCTGCTCTTCCTTGGTCCAGGTCGAGTCGCCCTTGTTCGCGATCAGGTTGTTAGCTTGGGTAGCGAGGTTCTGGATCTTCTCGCGCAGTGCCTGAATATTCATATTCGATCTTCCATAAAAAAAGGAGCCTGTTGGCTCCTTGGGTTGGCGAGGGCATCCGGCCCTCACGGTGTTGTGCGCGAGAGCGCTAAACAGCTTGCAGCAGTCGTAACCGGTTCGCGTTGGCCACAGTCATCGACGGATTCGTTGATTGGTTTTGCGCAGGGGGCTCGGCGGTGGCCTTGTTGCCCGGCTTGAGCGCCTTGGGCGCGCGGTTAAATGCAGCGAGGTTCCACAGGTTGGTGGTCTCGGCCGTCGAGGCCGACTCAGGCGCCAGCCGGTCGATGAAGCCGGCGGCGAGCGCTTCCTCTGCGGTGAACCAGGTCTCGGCATCCATCCACGCCGCGATTTCGGCCGCGTCCTTGCCCGTCTTGTCGGTGTAATCGGTGATGATCGCCCCTTCGACCTTCTCCAGCAGGTCGGCGGTTTCGCGCATGTCCTGCTTGTCGCCGTATGCCCAGCCGCTGGCGTTGTGGATCATGAAGAAGGCGCCCTTCGACATCTCCACCTCGTCACACGCCATGGCAATGCTGGTGCCAGCACTGGCGCAGAGACTGTCGATGTGGGCAACGGTTTTGCCGGCAAAGCGGCGAATTTCGGCCATGATGGCCCGGCCCTCGAATACATCGCCGCCGGGGGTATTGAGATACACGTGCAGCAGCTGGGCATCACCAATCAGATTGAGCTGAGCGACCACGTCCATGGCGCTGACGCCCCAGTACGAGTCGATTACGTCGTAGATATACAGCGACGCCTCGGTGCCGTTGCGCACGAGATTCAGTGGCCGCTTTTCGCGGCCGGCGTTGTCACGCAGCAGTTGCTGGATTTTCATTTGGGATAGGTGCTTTCATGGTGCGGGGGTCGAAAATCTCGCCGGATGCGCCGCCCTTCGGCGCCAGGCCTTTACGCTTGCGCACTTCGTCTACGCTCATCCAGCCCATGCCGGTGCCGGGACCGCCGAGTGCGGCGCGATAGTACGCAGCCTGCGCGGCGCTGTTGCCTTCGATCAGGGCTTCACGGTCGAACTGGATGAACCGGCCGAAATTGCGAGGGAAGAGCTTGCGGTTCAGTTCCTGCTCGATCCGGCGCAGATGACCTTGCAGGGTATAAGCGATGAAGTTGCGGCCCTGCTCTTCGTAGCCGGCGCCGACGGCGGAGGCGCCGCTGGTTTCGCCAATCATGTGCGGGGGCACGCCGAACGCTCGCGCAATATCCACCACCTGGAACTTGCGCGCCTCCAGCAGCTGCGCATCCTCGGCGCTGAGACTGATTTCCCGGGCCTTGACGTTTTCAGTGAGCACCAGCGGCAGCCGGTGGGCATTTTCCATGCCCGCGTACTTCTTGACGAAGGCAGCCTGCAGCTGATCAATCTGCGGCTGCTTCATGACGCCCGGCGCCTCCAGAACGATGGACGGGTGGGCGCCGTTGGCGAAGAACTTGCCGCTGTATTCGTCCATCGCCAGTGCGTTGCCGACGGCAGACCGGGCCGCATGCGAGATCACCGACATCGACTTCAGACCGTCGAACCCGAAGCCGGGGAAGTGCAGGATCTCGGCTGGCTCCAGCCAGGTGTTGATGCCATAGTCCGGCAGGCTGACGTAATAGCGCACGCTGCCATCGGACTGCCGGATGGGACTGACGCTGCCCCAAGGCAGCGGCAGCAGCTCCCGGATGCTGTTGTTCGCGTTGCGGCGAATCCAGGTATAGGCATCACCGCGCAGCAGCTGGGCGATGCTCACGCCCTCCCAGTGGCTCGCCGCCGTGTACTGGGGCGATGGCTGCTCGTTCAGCTTGTACCAGAGGTCGTCGCGGGGCAGTTTGTCAGCGGTGTCACCGTCCGTCTTGTAGAGGTAAATCGGCAAGGTGGCGATCGGCTCCGCGATCTTCTGCACACAGGCGTAGACAGCTGCAACTCGCATGGCGCTGGTGGCCGACACGCACATACCGGCAGCGCCAGGAACCACGCCGAATGCCTCCATGACTTCGGGGCTGTAGGTGGCATTTGACACCTGTGCCTGAGCACGCGCGCTCTCCCGCTCTGCGCGCCATGCGTTCAGGATGGCGGAGCCGGGCACCGCGGCGCGCCGCTGCACGTCGTCCCACGAGGCTGTCGTCGTCATAGTTCTACGAATCCTTGCTCGATCTCACTCGATTCGACCGCGCCCATACCTGAGCCGATCGCCATTACACCCGCCACCATGCCGTCGATGCGGCCGGTAGCCTGAATTTTCGACAGCTTGCGGTTGCCCGCTGGATCACTGACCAGCACCGCGTTGGCGGCGCACCAGGTCATCACCGGGTTGCCGTTGTGTTTCATCTTCTGGTCCAGCAGCAGCCGTTCGAACTCGTCCACCGCCGGTGCCATCTCCTTGAACCCTTGGCCGAAAGGCTTGAGCTCAGGGAGCGTGGCGCCCTCGTTTTCGATCTGCTGCTTGAAGTCCTCGATGCGCCAGCGGTCGTAGGCGATCGTGCGGATATCAAACAGCTCGCACACCGACACCAACCGGTGCAGCACCGCCAGCTTGTTCACCGCGCGCCCCGGCAACGCTTCCAGATGCCCAGCATCGCGCCAGGCGAGGTAAGGCACCCGGTCACGGTCGGCTTTCTCCTGCAGGCCATCCCCGGGCAGCCAGAAATACGGCACCACACGTACGTGCGGGTCATCCTCCGTCGGGTCCAGCGCGACCACCAGCGCAGTCAAATCCTGTGTGCTGGACAGGTCCAGACCGGCCACGCCGCTGCGCCCGTAGAGCGCTTCCAGCGGCATGTCGTCGTCCTCGCACGCAAACCACACCTCACTCGATATCCAGGGCGCGGCGGCGGCGGTCCACTCGCAGAAGTTCAGGCGCCGCACCAGCGCTTCCTTCGACGGCATGCCCCGGGCCTGTGTCACCTGCTCACGCAGGTATTTCAGGCCCGGTATTCCGTCTGCCAGGCTCGGATTTGCCTTATACCAGCACGCCTCATCCTTGAACGGGTCATCGCCATGATCCAGCGAGCAGATGAAGGCGAAGAAGCTGTCATCGCGCAGCGTGCCGCTGCAAACCTTTACGCCGTAGTCGTGATACTCGAAACACATTGACTGCTTGTTGCTGCCGCTGTTGGTGATCATGAAGATCAACGCCTGCTGCCGGCTCTTGGTGCCCGCGCGCATCATCTCGACCACGTTGGCATTCTTGTGCTCGTGGATCTCGTCCAGCAGCGCGATGTGAGGGCGCGGGCCGGACTGCCCGTCATCGGCACTGATCGGCCTGAAGAAGGACGAGGTCTTGTTGTGGGCAAGGTTCCACTCCTTGCCTTTGGCGCCGGATATCGCCAGCCGGCCGGCGAGCGACGGCGACTGGTCAACCATCGCGATCGCATCGCGGAACAGGATCTGCGCCTGATCCTTCTTCGTTGCTGCCGCATACACCTCGGCGCGCGCCTCGCCGTCCGACGTCAGTCCATACAGGCCGATGCCGGCCGCCAGTGGCGACTTCCCGGACCCTTTGGCCGTCTCGACATACGCCACGCGGAACCGGCGGTAACCGTCAGGTCCCTTCCAACCGAAGAGCGAGCCGATGACGAATGCCTGCCAGCCCAGCACGCGGAAGGCCTTGCCTTCGTACTGACCGCCGTTCAGGCACAGAACTTCTTCGAAATATCCGATCGCGCGCTGGGCGGCGGCCAGATCCCACGTCAGGCCGCGCTCGTGGCCATCCTCCAGATCCTTTAGGTGCCGGGCGCAAGCGGCGCGTACGTGGGGGCCAGCGACCAGCGTGCCGCTGACCGCGCCCTGGGCGAACTCCGTTGCGCGATCAGAAGTATTTCTCTGCTGCGTCTTTCTGCTCATTCGGGAACAGCTCACCCTGAGGTGAGCGAATTTCGAGGCGTCCACGCGCGGCAGGATTCAGGCCGAACGAGGAACCAGCGGTGCGCATGCGATCCTCGGCGCGGTTGGCCACCTGCATCCACGCGCTCATCTGCTTGTAGCCGCTCGGTGTGGTCTCGACAAAGCCGGTGTCGCGCATCTCTGCGATCTTCTTGCGCGCCATCTTCCAGTCCGACCACGCCTGGCAGTACACCGCCAGCTCGGCGCGGTCAATCTTGGTGACGACGCCCAACACCACCAAGTCATTGATGATGCGGCGCCACTCCGTCTTCGCATCGGCGGTCAGGAAGTCAGGGCATGCCGGCGCCTGCGCCGGCGGACCGGAGCGGGAGGTCGCCCCCGCCAGTTCTTCGGCCGACTTCTTGCTCGGGTTGCCGCGTATCAGATGCACGGTGGCCGGAATGGCCTTGCGTCCAGAGTTCGAATTGCCTGCCATGCCCATCTCCTACGGGGGAATACCCCCCTCTCATATTTCCCGCTCATACAAAAACAGGGTACAGGCCGGTCAGGGAGACGTCGGCCTCAACATTTGCCTCCCCCCCCCCAGTCCCCGCTTCTTGATGACATTAGGCAACCTTTCGGTTGAGCAGGAATGTTGCCTTCCAGTCATTTTTCGATTCGATCGCTCGAAAAATCGAGCAGGAACGAGGGTTAGCTCCTATAACTTTTCTACTCGCGCTGGCTTCGACCAATGGTGATTCGCATCCAACGGCAGGCCATCTACAGTGCAGCCCTTGACCGTGCCGCTCTTCTCAAGCTGCTGCTTCTCGCCGTCGTGGCAAGGTTTGCACAGCGGCTGCCAGTTCTCTTGATTCCACATGAGATCTTCGTTGCCTTGATGGGCGACCTTGTGGTCAACCACCGTAGCTTCGACGGCAAGGCCACGCGCTTGGCAGAGCACGCAGAGCGGATGATGCTGGAGATACGCTGCCCGCTCACGTTGCCAGCGTCCGCCGTAGCCTCTCTCGGCTGTTTTACGGCGGTCGCTACGCCAGCTCGGAACCTTGGCAGTCGCCATCGTTTTAGTAAAAGACGGCCTGCTTCGCTACAGCGCCTACTTGCGATGCAAGCAGCGACTCGGCGCCGATCTGCGCCCATTGCTCCAACATCATGTAGAACTGCGACAAGTCGCCACCGAGCGCCCAGTCAGTGGAGAGCATCGACTCGTTATGAGCGAACGAGGACATGATGCCAGCTACTTTCCCGTGGTGGGCGATTCGGTTCTTGATCTGCTGGTACACAGTTCCAGTGTTATAGTTCTGGCCGGAGTGAGCATTGCAGCCCTGCCGCACCATGGTGTCGATCATTCCCGGCAAAAAGCCCGGGCTGTTATGCGTGATGTCGAGCCCTGAGGCGCGCCGCCACACGCAGCCGCGCGCGGCAAGAATTGCGTCGTTGGCCACACTTGCAGCGTTCTGCGGATATGCGAATGTGCGCGGCGCGGGCAGTCCTGCAGCGAGGAAGTTGGCCACGCAGGTGTCCCAATCTGCGCCTATATCACGCCCATTGGTGTTGTAGCTAGTGTGCGTAATGCCCTGCACACCCAATTCCCAGCCATAGCGCGACATCAACAGCTTAGCTGTGGCCGCGAACGAATTCACGGTGGCAGCATCGCCGTCAATCATAGCCGTGCCGACGAATCCGTACGCAGCCATGGCCGGCGCGATCTTCGCAAGAATCGATGGATCGGTCCCGTCGGTGGTGTACACAAAGCGCGGCACGTCGGCGGCGCCAATCGTCACCGAGTCCAGCACCCATGGCTGATTCGCAACGTTGGCGCCGCCAAAAATGTGGAAGTAATTGAAATTATCTCCCCAAGCTTGCCCGCCGGCAGCAGTCCAGGCCGCGCCTGCCTGAGGTTCGTAGGTGCCATCCTCGCCTGCAATCACTGTCAACGCATTCCAGCCAGGCTGAATGTGCGCGTTGCTGAAGATGTACTGCAGTGACTTCGTTGCGTTGGCGTCGGAAGAGAATTTGATTGTGAAGGTTTGACTTGCGCTGTAGCCCGCTGGCGGAATGTAGAGGTTGACGCGAATCACAGTGCCAGCACTGATGGCAAATGTGCTGGCGAGCGTGCGCTTAACACCCTGTGTCGCGATTCCGCCAGGATTCACCGACAGCCCACTCGCAGAGTATTGTTTATTCACCGCGTCGCTGCTCAGCGAGGAACTACCGTCCGTGCCGAAAATAAACGCCCAGTTTGCGGGATTAGAACCGTCAAGCACCACGGTGCCTCTCCTGCCCACGCGTCGCTGCGCGATGGCGCGGCCATCAGGCAACTTCAGGCGAAATGGCACACCTGCGGGATTCCCCTGCAGGATCGCATTGCTCGCGGAAGCATCCTGAGGCGTGACGGTGATGCTACCGGAGGTGCACGAAACCGCCACCTTTTGTGTACCGACGTAGGGGCCGATAGGGCCGACAATGCCCTGGCTTACAGCCCACGAAGCCAGCGCAGAGCCGCCTGCAACAGGGTTGAGTTGGGATGCAGATCCCAACGCCCCCGCCGAGCCGTTCAGTATCAGCACTTGACCTTCGTTTAAGGTGAAAGTGCGAGTCCGACCAACGGCAACGGTTTTCGCTTCGTAAATGGTCTCGGCTGGCGTCGATTCAGGTAACAGTGCAACGCCACCAGTGAGGTCAGCGAGCGCGCGCTTCGCGTTGATCAGCCCGGTCTCGGTGCCGGCATCCAGTGTGACGATGGCATTGGCCGGATAGCGGTCGTAGTCGGCCAGCAGACGGACGGTCATGTCTTACCTCAGATAGTGAAGACGGCCGGTGCCCGGGCCGCGAACTTGGTTGTGCTTGATGTCCACCTGCATGTGCGCCAGCTGCAGAACGATCAGCAGCCAGGTGCGCTCAGCTTCGATACTCATGGGCGGCTCCAATGCAAAAGGCCGCTGCGCATTGCTGCGGCAGCGGCCTTCGGTAGGTGCAAATAAAAAAAGCCCGCGTCGGTAAGGAGGCGGGCTTACTTTTTTCTGGGCGTGCGAAGTCGCCCTGTGCGAGCACTATATCAAAAAAGAATCGCGGTGCAAACATTTTCTTTGAGCAGCCCGCGCAAATTGCTACGCGCCTCCTCGCCAACGGTGACCAGCGAGGCGTTCGGGAAGCGCCACGGCGAGGCCAGGCTGCAGAGCCGGTATATGGCCCAACGGTGGATCACCAGCATGCTGTCGATCATCGCATCGGTGGCCTGGGCGATCTTGATATCGTTCGCGCGCTGGGCTTCGTGGATATCGATGCCATGCCCATCGCCGTCGCCCTGCAGGCCGCGCATCGTTTGCATGCCGAGATCACGATCGATGCCGTCAGCCATCCAAATCTTCCACAGCTCCAGGCACAGCTCCAGCGGGTCCTGCTCAGTCGCCTTCGCCGGCGCTACCAGCGTGGCAACAGGCGCTGCTGGCGGAACCACCGGCGCCCTGACCTCGACAAGGGCCAGTTCCTCGACTGGCGGGCATTTTCCGCGCCATGCCATCGTTATCTTTTCTCGCATCATTCTGTTCCCCAATCTTGGACTTCAACCCGAAATCTTGACCCTGCATACTTGCGCAGGGTTCCAAAACAACCCTGCAATCGTCTAACCAGCATAAACACTCACTCGTAGCAGGGTGCGCAGGGTGTGCAGGGTGATTTCTCATGTATGCGAGATGGTTCAGTTAAGCCCTGAAAGAAATCTCTCGCATACGTGCGTAAAACCATGCAAACACTGACTGCCCTGCTACAGCCCTGTATTCATGCGGGCTTTGACGTTGCAGGGTTGGTTTCAAACCCTGCTCAACCCTGCATTACTCAGGGTCATCTGCCCTACTGTCACCTCGGATGTCACCAAGGCGGCGGAAGCGCTCGATCTGCTTCTCCAGCGACTCTTCCTCGCCCTCGGCCTTGATTTCGAAAACCATCCTGGTGGTCTTGCCCTTGGCGCCGACCGCGACGCTGCGCTTCACCTTGTGCTCCCGGCTGGCGATCAGGCCGGCGAACTTGCACAGCGTGAGCGGCTTCTCACCGGTGCGATCGCACCAGCGCCTGTAGATCTTGAAGAGGTCTTCAGACAGGCAGGAGCAGTACGGCGCGGCCAGGTAGCCCTCCTTCCAGCTGCGGTGGAACGACATCCAGCTGTTCAGACCGAACTCGATCACGCGCTCCTTGGCCAGCGTCATCAGCGGCTTGGTGTGTTCGTTGAACCCGTCCAAGGGGAAGTTCAGCAGGAAGTGGTAGAAGGCCTCAACAGCGCCGGCATTGAGGGCCGCGGCGACACTGTCGTAAAACTCCTTCGACTGCCGCGCACGCGCCTCAATCACCATGAAGCGGCGGTCCTCCAGCTCGATCGGGATCGGCTGCGGTTCATTCGACAGGAAAACACCGTTGAGGTGGTTGGTTTCCGTCCGCTCCGGCAGGTTCTTCTGGTTGATCGACATCTTTTTGCCGGTAATCATGTACTTCAGCGTGCCGTTGTGGCTGTACTTGTCGTCGCGCGACAGCACCTCTTCGAACAGCACGAACAGCTTGCGCGAGCGCCAGGCGGTGAAGGTGGAATCCAACTGGTGCTGACTGGCCACGGTGCCGTACTCTCCGTAGATCGGAGCCATCACATCCTGGAAGAACAGGCTCTTGCCGGTGCCCTGCTTCTCACCAAACATCAGCAGCGCCGTCTGCATCTTGGCCCCAGGGTTTTGCAGCGGGAACGCAAGCCAGCGCAGTATCCAGGCCACGCAGTCATCGACGTTATCCTCGCCGCTGCATAACGATTCAAGGAGCGCGAGGATTGGCTGGACCAGCTCCACGTTAGGGACTGGTCTCACCGGCCAGCCAAGGAAGATGTTGACGCACGTCTCGGGGTCAGCCTGCTGCGTCGGATCGAACACCAGGTTGCGCGCTTCGATCGTCTTGCGCAGCGCATGCTCTTGCCACTTCGACGTCAGATCGGCCGTGTAGTCGGCGCGTACGGCGCCCAGCGTCATCACCTGCTGGCCGATGCCGTCCCAGACGGTCTCCGTGCCGCGCAGCAGCGTGAGGTGCTCCAGCATCTCATCGAGCTTGCCGCCCCCGGCGCCCCCCTGGACTGCGCGGCCGCCGATCAGCGCTGGCAGCGAGTCGCGCATGATCGTACGGCGCTTCGGATCTTTCTCCCATTCCGCTGCAGCGGCCTTGCCGACCCACGCTGCGAATGCCGAGCGCTTCATCCGCTGGCGCCGCAGGCTGTCCCACACGTCCGTGGTCGGGTAGATCAGCGCGAAGTGCGCGATCAGCTGCTCCGCCGTCGGCGCGACTAGTCCCACGACGTCATCCTGAGAAGGGGGCACGGGGGAATCGACAGCTTCAGCGGCGGGCGGCAGCGGTATGTCGGCTTCGCCAGCAACCGCATCAGGCTCGCCAGCAAGCAACCGGGCCACGACCGGTTCCAGCTGCGCGCGCACATCATCGAGCGATTGCTCAACGTGCAGGTCGTTGAAGTCGGTCCACTTGTTCTCGCCGCGATCTACGAATTCCGGCCAGACGACGTGGGCATTGCCAACGGCCTTGGCAGCAGCACGCGAGCGGGAGATGCCCGCGTTCTCGAACTTGTACATCTTGATCCGGCGGCCTGATCGCACGTCGGCCTCGATGTAGGCCACGCCATTGGCGTCCTTGCGCCACCAGGACTTGACGACGACTTCGTCGCCAGCTTCCGATGTGAACGAACGGCTCGCGCCATCGATCGGAACTGCATCCGAGATGGCCCAGTCGTCCACCAGCATCTTTGCGAAGCGCTGGGTGAGCTGCCAATCATCGTCTGCCAGGAACAGCAGGATCGCGTCAGGGAAATCCTCGCGCAGCTGCGTAGCCACCGCCATGATGTTGCCGGCGTTGAAGGCCACCATGACCGGGAAGGTGCAGTCGGTCGCGAGGCGGGCCGACTGGCCAGTGGCGTAACCTTCAGCCACGCCGATCAGTGGCGCATCCTGTGGGATCGCCCCCAACAAGCATGCGGCGCCGACCATGTCCGCGCCCAGATTGAATCGCTTTTCGCCGTCCGGCGCAATCTTCTGCACGCTGACCAGCTGCGGCGCGCGCCCGGCACGGTAGCGGCGCGCCGGCACCAGCAGCGTGCCGTCAGCGGTCACACGAGCATGCTCGCCGCCGACCTGTTTGCGCAGGAGGTAGGGCACCAACTCGGGCGCGGCGACGTCGGTGGCGTCCCGCCACTGCTGCCGGGCGCGGCCAGCAGCCAACTCGGCCGCGTGCGCGCGCCGCTCCTGCTCCTGCCGTTCGAATTCAGCCTGGCGCCGGTCGAAGTCGGCGCGCTCTTCGTCGGTCACGCCGCTCCAGTCGATCGTGACAGGCACCGTGTTCGGGTCCTGCCCCTGCCAGAGGCCGAAGGCGCCGGTGACGACGATCTTGCCGGTGCGCAGGCGGACCTCGCGCAACCGATACCACGCCTTCTTGCCCTTGCCGAAGCGCTTGATGCGGCCGTCACGGATCGGGTGCCCGGCTGGCAGCATAGGCAGGCCGTAGGCCTGCATCTGGTCAATGACTTGTGTGAGGTCCATGCGTTACTTCTCGGCCATGGACTTCAGACGGGTTACCATCTCGTTCAGTGCCTGCACAGTACGATAGACCGCCTGCTCGACGCGCCTCACTTCATGCGCCTCTACGATTCCGTCGGCCAGCGTGGCGTAGACCTCAGCACCCACATCGCTACTGGCCGACCATGCCTTGGCCACCAACTCCAGCACTGCCATGTCGGACACAGCACCGTCGGTCTCGGCACGCACACAGACGTGGCCAACGTTGGCCGCAAGCGCATGGAGAACGGATACGTCGCCGGTGAGCACCATCACTCGGTCCACATCATCCAGCGTTGGCTTGTGATAGTCCGCGTTCGGATTGGCTTTGTTGCGCAAAACTGCTGCGTTTACACCTAAACGTGCGGCCAGTGCCTCGCAGCCGCCGGGGTAGTTATGGACTGTCTGGTGGAAGGCATCTTTGGCATTCATGCGCTGACCCATTCAAAAAACGTAAGAGTTACAAAAAAGAAATGAAATAATCATCAAAACAATCTATTCAGCACGTTCCACCATGAAACTAATTCCAAACTGCAACTTTTTAGGCGCAACAATACTGCTGCTCTCGCAGCTGATGATTCACGGTCAGGACGTCACTTCTGGCTTGGCGGTCAATTCAGGCCATATACGCCACCAATCATCGGGGCGAAGATCTCGACGTGATACCTCGCCATCGGTAGCGACTTCGATTTCGACGCACCGCTCAGGCGGCACTGGACGCGTCTCATTGGCCCACTGGCTGATCAGCACCGGGGTCAGGTTGAGTTTTTTGGCCAGCGCGCTACGCGCTCCGCGCCCTTGCACATAGTCGATGAGTTTCATGCGCCGACTATAGCAATTTGCTTTTTGCCGGTCAATAGCAATTTGCGCATTCCAAACATAAGCACATTGCTATTTAATGCCCACATGTCTACCTCGAAACAGATCCGCCTCGAAAACCTCCGTGCGCTTGTGAAAGAATTCAAGACCGCCGAGGAAGTGGCACGCCGTGCAGAAACAGCACCCATGTATCTCAGCCAGATTCTGAATGGTGCTAAGTCCTCAACTGGCCGCTCGCGTGGCGTAGGCGATGCGTTGGCAAAAAAGCTGGAAGTTGGATGCGGGAAGCCGGAGGGTTGGATGGATATGCCTCATGGAGAAACGCCAGTGGTGCTCGGTGCCCATGCCGTCGTGATCGCTGACCCTGGCGATCCAAACTTCTATCACATCCCCAAAGTTCAACTGATATTGCGCGCCGGTTTTGCAGGATTTGAAACCGTGCCCGAAATCTATGACGGCAGCGTGCTCTCAGTAAATAAAAACTGGGTGGATCGCAAGGGCCTTCATCCGTCAAAACTTGTTGCGCTTACGGTAACCGGGGATAGCATGGAGCCGAACCTCTATGAGGGCGACCTCGTAATCGTCAACACTGCTGATACACAAATGAAAGACGGCGAAGTATTCGCGTTCAACTACGATGGAGAGGCAGTGATTAAGCGCCTGGTTAAAGAGCGTGGGCAATGGTGGCTGTTCTCCGACAACGCCGATCAGACAAGACATAGACCTAAAGGCTGCGCGAGCGGCGAGTGCATTGTCGTAGGCCGTGTCGTCCGCAGGGAAACCGATCGAATTTGACGTGGTGATTTTTCGATAGATTTCAGCAAGTTAACGTAGGTACAATTTCCTGATTGCATTCTCTTTGAAGGGGTGATTTTCATGGACCACATCTACGAAAACCCAGCGAATGGATATCGCGAGGAAGTCTCCGACCTGACACCCATCTGGGTCGTCTTGTTCGGAATCTTCTATCTAATATTCAAAGGGTTGTGGTCGCACGTTCTGATATGGACTTTAGCCGTCATCATTCCCACCATCGTATCTGGAGGTCCAGCCCTAATTATTTGCGGGCCAATAGCCGCTATTGCGTATGCCCTATCTATCCGAGGCATACTTCGCCGCAAATACCTTAAAAACGGATGGAAAGAAGTATCGCGGGACGTCCCTATTACACCGCCCGAGACACCTAGTGCAGTACAAAAAGACTATGAGACCGCGTTCACCCGAAAGTGTCCGCATTGCGCTGAAGAGATCAAAATTGAAGCCATAAAATGCCGGCACTGCCAGTCGGCACTGGCCTAGCCGCGTTGGCTAGCACGAAGAGATCCCCTGCCAGGGGATTTTTTTTCGCCTGAAGAAGCCGCGCCGAAGACAAATTATGCAATTTGCTATTGCGAACTAAAAAGCAAATTGCTATAGTTCCTCCATCGACTCACCAACCGATGGAGAACAGCATGTCGCCAGTCTCAGCAATCCTGAGCATCACCGAAGAGCCCACCTACTCTGCCCGCCTGGGTAATCACGCAATCACCGGCCTGACCGTCTCCTCGAAGTGGGAAGGCCTCACCAAGTACACCGACCGCGCCGGCCAGCACCTGATCGTGCTCGACGCCGACCAGCGCATCATCACCGCCTCGCCCGACATCATCGCGCAGTTGGGCGCCCACCACCAATCAGTCGATGGCATGCGCTTTGGCGCGCCGTTGGCGGGCGGCTATTTCGTCGGCGTGATCGAGGTGAAAGGCCAGCGCTACGCTGTGGTCGTCTCCCCCGTCGTGTCGGGCGAGTTCCAGGGCAAATGGAACGACGACGTCAGTCTGGTATCCGGCGCCACGTCGCGCTGCGATGGCCTCGCGAATACGAAGGCCATGGCCGAAGCAGGCAGCGATCTGGCCAAGGCCGTATTGGGCACTACCATCAACGGCTACAGCGACTGGTACATCCCTGCGAAGGACGAACTGGAAATGGCCTACCGCCAGCTGAAGCCCACGCAGCAGACCAACTACGCCGACGGCGACGACGGCATCAACCCCAGCAGCATCCCGGCTGGCAAGGCCTACACCAAGGCGTCGCCTGAGCAGACCACTGTGGCCCTCTTTGCCGACGGCGGCCGCGAAGCGTTCAAAGCCGCCTGGTACTGGACCAGCTCGCAGCACGAGGCCACCGCCCATTGTGCCTGGTCCCAGGGCTTCAACGATGGCTTTCAGCTCAACAGTCACAAGTCGGCTGCCGGCCGCGTGCGCGCCTTCCGCAGATTTGCCATTTGAGCATTTAGTCATTCAGTAGCCGGGCGCGGGACGCCCGGCCTCTTCCACGCTGCCGATTGAGCCGACAACCATGCGCACCAACACGAATTTTGTCTTCGCGTCCAGCGATATGGACGCATTGAAACCGGAATGCGGTGACCGCCGCTTCTTTGCGATCGATGAGACCAAGCTGTCGAATGCACAGCTGCACGCCGCGCACTTGCACGCACATGCCGATCATCTGACCGCGTACCAGCGTGCCAGCGGCGCCCGTATTCGGCAGTGCTCGACCGGGTGCTTCTCCATCTACAACGTGGAGGGCCGCTTCATTGCCCGCACGCCACCACCAGGCACGCTGGCCGGCCTGCCCGCCGCCGCAATGAAGGTGGCTGCCTCCCAGATGGCGTACAGCGACGAGCTTGCTGGCGCATGCCGCGCGGTGGACGCCGATTTCGAACGCAATGGCGCCGTGTCCGCTGAAACCGTCACGTCTATTCGCAACATCCTGAACCTGATAGGTGCCGCATGAACAAACCAATGAATCCCCGCGAGTGGATCGAACACCTGATGACGCTGGCCTTCGCGGAAGGCCGCACGCCGCGCAGTGAGGAATACAAGCTGGGCGTCCGCGCGCTGCTGACGTTGCGCTTCACGATGAAGCCCATGACCTGCCCACACAAAGCCGGCACCGCCGCATACGACGCCTTCTTTGCCGGCGTCAGCGAAGGCTGCAGCATCTGGGCCGACCACATCGAACAACACCGGCCCGTCTCATGAGCGCCTTTGTGGTGACGGTACGCATGCCTGGCACGCCGCCATTCAGCTATTTCGCCATCGGCACCGACAGCGGCGCCGTACACATTGAAGCACTGGACCGCCACGGCGCTTGCGGAGTGACCGTCCAGCCGATTTGAGAGGCCACGATGAACGCACCGATCACTGACCGAGCCGCCCTTGAAATCGCACACCGTGCGCTGGCAACGGACATGCCGCTGGACGAGATGCTGAAGCAGCGGTCGTACTACCTGATTTTGAATTTGCTCGCTCGCCGGCATCTGCAGCGCCGCGCGCGCATCGACGTGAAGAAGCTGCAGGCCAACGACAACGACTGAAAGGAATCAAGATGTCCTCCCCAATCCAATTCGCATTGAACTCGCCCGCCCTGCTGACGGCGGGCCAGATCCTGAACCAACAATGCCATGGCGCAGCCGTGTACAGCGGCTGGTGGAACGATCCCGCCACCGGCATGCGCATCGAGCGCAACACCGGCGAGATGCTGATGCTGATCGTCTCCGAGGTTGCCGAAGGCATGGAAGGCGACCGCAAGAGCCTGATGGACGACAAGCTCCCTCATCGCGAAATGCTGGAAGTGGAGCTGGCCGACGCCGTCATCCGCATCTTCGACCTCGCCGGCAGCCGCGGCTACGACCTCGGCGCCGCCATCAGCGAAAAGCTGGCGTTCAACCTCCAGCGCCCGGACCACAAGCCGGAAGCCCGCCTGGCGGTAGGCGGCAAAAAGTATTAATCCACCACTGAGAAAGGCAACGCAAACATGAGCAACAAGGCATTTGCGGTCATCGTGCAGGAGCTGCGCGACGGCCGCACCCATTCCGAGCTGAGCACCGGCCTGAATGACCTGCTGGCAGCCGTCGCGATGACCGGTAAGGGCGGCACGGTCACCTTGAAGATCGAGGTGAAGCCCGCCAGCAAAGGCTCCGAAGTCGATAAGGTCATGATCACCGACAAGGTAACCGTCACCCTTCCGAAGCCTGAGCGCGGTACCGACGTCTACTGGCTCACCTCGGATAACGAACTGTCGCGTAGCCATCCGCGCCAGAGCAGCCTGGACCTGCGCCAGGCGCCATCCGCTCAACCCACCACCCTGAAGGAAGCGATTCAATGAGCACCGAAATTCAACAACCGACCACCCTGCTGGCGAGCCAGCAGCCAGCTGAGCAGGTTCACCTGGATACCACGGCGATCGACAAGATCGGCAAGCTGAGCACGCTGGCATCCGCGATTCGCCAGCAAGGCGACGCATTTTTCGCCTTGGTGCCCAAGGACCACACGCTGGAAAACGTCACGGCCGCGATCGAAGCCACCGCACTGGCGCCGCGCCGCAAGGCCGGCACGCAGCGCCTAAGCGATATCAGCAGCTTCGCCGCCTATGTGACGCAGCAGGGTGATCCCGCTTGCACTTACATCTACGCCGACCATGACAGCCGCACGCTGGTGGCCGTGCTGAACGACCACGCGCTCGGCTCCGACGGCGCTGTCGTCAACCAGCCAGGCCGCCGTGATCACCGCGCTGTCTATCAGGCTGAGTACAGCCGCGAATTCACCACCTGGCTGAACAACAGCGGCGTGAAGATGGATCAGGAAGCGTTCGCTATCTTCCTCGAAGACAACATCGCGGATATCGCCCCACCGGCGGAAGGTAGCGATGAGCCGTCCGGCGATGCACTGTACGCCGTGGCCCTGACCCTGCAGGCGAAGACCGAAGTCGACTTCAAGTCGCACCAGCGTCTGGACAACGGCCAGGTGCAGCTGACCTACAGCGAACAGACCAGCGCGACGGCCGGCGCCGACGGCACGCTGTCGATCCCTCGCGAGTTCTTCCTGGGCGTGCGCCTGTTCAAGAACGCACAAGCCTACAAGATCCGCGCGCGCCTGAAGTACCGCCTGGGCGCCGGAAAGGTGAAATTCTGGTACGAGCTGGACCGCCCACTAAATGCCGTGGAAGAGGCATTCCAGGCTTACGTGGATGCGGCCGTGGCCAGCGGCTACACCGTCCTGATGGGGCAGCCGTAATGCGCGCCGCCACCCAGCAAATCACCGTTGGCTCGCCTGTTCGCTTCGACTCCGACCACGGCTTCCAGACCGGCAAGGTGGCTGACATCAAGGCCGACCTGAGCAATGGCCGCCGCATCGCTGCCGTTCAGGTGCCCGGCGCCCTTGACGGCCAGCCGTGGCACATCCCGGTCGATGAACTGCAGCCGGCCACGAAAGCAACCTAAGCGCAAGTCTCCCGCGCCGCCAGCGGCGCGCAATCGCAGCACCTATAGAGAGGTCAACATGAATCAGAATCAAACGAACATCCCGGCCGCCATCGGCGCCATCATCAACGGCGGCTACTTCGTCGGCATCATCAAGGTAGCCGACAAGGAATTCGGCGTGGTGATGGCCGGCGCAGCAGGGGAAGTCGGCGGCCGCTGGAACGGCACGCTGGAGTCGGTGGAGGGCGCCAAGAGCGTCAACGACGGCATGCGCAATACCGAGGCCATGGTCGCCGCTGACAGCAAGTTGGCGGAGCGCGTGCGCGCGCTGGAAATCGGCGGCCACCGTGACTGGTACATCCCCTCGAAGGACGAACTGGAGATGGCCTATCGCCAATTCAAGCCGACCACCGATGAAAACTGGCAGGGCCACGGCGCGAACAGCAGCAGCGTTCCTGCCGGCGCAGAATACAGCGACGACTCCCCTGCGCAGACGCCCGTGCCCGCCCTGCGTGTAGACGAAGCCGACGCCCTGCTGCATTCCTGGTACTGGTCCAGCACGCAGCACGAGGCCCTCGCCCATTTTGCCTGGCTCCAGTACTTCGGCGGTGGCTATCAGGACAGCAATCTCAAGTCGGCTGCCGGCCGCGTGCGCGCCTTCCGCAGATTCGAAATTTAACCATTCATTAATTTAAATGGCTACCCATACCAGCCTTCCGATCTACAAAGAGGCCTACGCCCTGCTCAGCCTTGCTGCCGACCTGGTCAAGGACATGCCCCGCGACTTCAAGGGGTCGTTCGGCCGGAAGATCCACGAGGAGTGCATCGAGATCCTCGTGCTGATCGCCAGGGCCAATGCCGCAAAAGAGAAGGTGCCGTACATCGAGGCCTTGCTCGAACGCCTGCAGGTGACAGAGCTGCTGATCCGCCTTGGCCGGGACAAGCAATTCATCTCGACCAAGCGGTATGCGGCCGCAGTGCAGGTAACCACGCAGATCGGAAAACAGGCTGGCGGGTGGAAGAACTACGCCGCCGCTCGCCCGCTGCGTGATGGTCAAGGCCATCACGCCTGAGCGATTTATTAATCTGGTCGTGCCGCTGCCCTACTCGGGCACCGCCATGCGCAGCACAGATACCGCCGGCTGAGTCCGGGCAGGTCTGGCGCAGTTTCCATGCTGATCGGCTTTGCCTTCGGCGTGGCGACGTAGATAGCACGCACGATCGCAGCACGAGGCCAACGCCCATTATGCCTGGAACCAGAACTTCAACGATGGCAATCAGAACAACAATCACAAGTCGGCTGCCGGCCGCGTGCGCGCCTTCCGCAGATCATACGGCGCCGCCGCCCAGCTTCTCCTTCGAGAAGCTGGTGCAGGCATACCTCGATTGCCGGAAACACAAACGCTCCACGCCCAGCGCGCTGGAATTCGAAGTCCGCCTCGAATCCAATCTGGCCGACCTGTACGATGAGCTGCACAGCGGCTCCTATCGCCCCGGCCGCTCGATCTGCTTTGTCGTGACCCGACCCAAGGCCCGCGAGGTCTGGGCAGCGGAGTTCCGCGACCGGATCGTGCACCACCTGCTGTATAACCATATCTCGCCGCGCTTCCACGCCAGCTTCATCTCGGACAGCTGCGCCTGCATCCCGGGCCGGGGCACCATGTATGCCGCCAAGCGCCTGGAAAGGAAGGTCCGCAGCATAACCCAGAACTGGAGCAAGCCGGCGTGGTATTTGAAATGTGATCTGGCCAATTTCTTCGTCAGCATCAACAAGCACCGCCTGCGCGACCTGATAGCCGTCATGGTGAACGAGCCGTGGTGGATGCGCCTGGCAGAAACGATTCTCTTCCACGACCCACGCGAGAATGTGGAGTATCGCGGCAGCGCCAAGCTCTTGAGCCGCGTGCCGCCCCATAAGCGG
Organism: Duganella sp.; assembly: GCF_039595735.1. Lineage (NCBI taxonomy): Bacteria > Pseudomonadati > Pseudomonadota > Betaproteobacteria > Burkholderiales > Oxalobacteraceae > Duganella > Duganella sp. The sequence continues at coordinate 384,699 of NZ_JBCNLB010000001.1, read as the reverse complement.
CTCGGCCACCAGGACGCCGACCACGGCCTGCCGATCGGGAACCTGAGCTCGCAGTTCTTCGCCAACGTGCTGCTGGACCGCCTGGACCAGTTCGTGAAGCACCGGATCGGTGCCCGCTACTACATCCGCTACGTGGATGACTTCGTCCTATTGCACGAGTCACCACAATGGCTCAACGCCGCCGGCGCGGAGATAGCCACTTTCCTCCCTGCCCAGCTGGACGTCATGCTCAATCCGAGCAAGACCATCCTGCAGCCAGTCGATCGCGGCATTGATTTCGTGGGACAGGTGATCAAGCCGTGGCACAGCACCACGCGCCGCCGTACGGTCAACGTTGCGGTCGACCGTATCGCCGCCGCTGCAGCGTCCGATGTGCACGCCACGGCCAACAGCTACTTCGGCCTGCTGCGCCAGGCGAGCCACGGCCACCGCCAGCGCGTCATGCTGGCCCAGGCGGTCCTGGCGCGCGGGCATAGTGTCAACCAGCACCTGACCAAGGCGCATCGGAGAGCCGCATGAAGCGCGACAACTTCACGCTGCCGCTGGATCTTGGCCACGAACTTATCATTGACAATTTTGCTGGCGGCGGAGGCACCAGCACCGGCCTAGAGGCCGCCTTCGGCCGGCCGGTCGACATCGCCATCAATCACGATCCTGAAGCGCTGGCGATGCACGCGCTGAACCACCCGTACACGCGGCACCTGTGCGAGAGCGTCTGGGACGTTGATCCGATCGAGGTGACTGGCAATCGGCCGGTGGCGCTGGTTTGGCTGTCGCCTGACTGCAAGCACTTCAGCAAGGCCAAAGGCGGCACGCCGGTCTCGAAAAAGATCCGTGGCCTGGCCTGGGTCGCGATGCGCTGGGCTGCCAAGTGTAAGCCTCGCGTCATCATGCTGGAGAACGTCGAGGAGTTTAAAACGTGGGGGCCGCTGATTGTCGGTACCGACGGTAAGCTACGGCCTGATCCGGCCAAGAAGGGCAAGACCTTCGCCAGCTTCGTGCGCCAGTTAAAGGGCCACGGCTACTCGGTCGAATTCCGTGAGATCCGCGCAAGTGACTACAACACGCCGACCATCCGCAAGCGCCTGTTCATGGTTGCACGCCGCGACGGCCTGCCGATCGCCTGGCCAGACCAGTCGCACGGTGCACCCAACCTTGCCGCTGTGGCCAGCGGCCAATTGCAGCCGCACCGCACCGCCGCCGAGTGCATCGACTTCTCGCTGCCGTGCCCGAGCATCTTCGAGCGCGACAAGCCGCTGGCCGAGGCCACGCTCCGACGCATCGCCAAGGGCATCATGCGGTACGTGATAGATGCCGGCTCGCCGTTCATCGTTCCAGTCACGCACCAAGGCAGTGACCGGGTAGAATCGATCGACGAGCCATTCCGGACCATCACCGGCGCGAACCGTGGCGAGAAGGCGATCTCCGTCGCTACCCTGGTGCAGACCGGCTACGGCGAGCGCGCCGGCCAGTCGCCGCGAGCGATGGACATCGAGAAACCGCTGGGCACCGTCGTCGCCGGCGCCAGCAAGGCCGCGCTGGTCTCGGCATTCCTGACCGAGCACGCGCAGGCGGCCAATCAGCGCGTGATGCCGGCGGACGAGCCGCTGCGCACCATCTGCGCGCAGGTAAAGGGCGGTCACTTCAGCCTGGTGTCGGCGCACATCACCAAGTTCCGCACCGGCGCCACCGGCAGTTCGATGGATGAACCGGTACCCACTATCACCGCCGGGCCGAAGGAAAATCCGGCTGGCTCGCCCCACGCGCTAGGCATAGTCACCAGCAGCCTTATTAAGCTTCGCGGCACAAGCACTGGCGCCGGCTTGGACGAGCCGCTGCATACGGTCAGCGCCGACGGCCAGCACCATGCCGAGGTGCGTGCCTTCCTTCTCAAATACTACGGCACCGATCAAGATCCACGTCTAGAAGAGCCGCTGCACACCGTCACCACCAAGGACCGCTACGGTCTCGTGACGATCCATGGCGTCGACTACCAAATCGTCGATATCGGCCTGCGCATGCTTCAGCCGAAGGAGCTTTACGCCGCTCAGGGATTCCCGAGTCACTACCAGTTCGAAGAAATTCCTGATCCCACGGAGCTGTTCAACAACGGCAAGCAGGTCGACGGTGATCCGCGACTTCTGCCGCGCAGGAAGCTGTCGAAGTCGGCGCAAGTCAGGATGTGCGGCAACAGCGTTTGCCCTCCGGTGGCCGAGGCGCTGATCCGGGCGAACTTCTCGCATGAACGCACTTGGGCCTACGCGGCCTGACACTACAGGAGAAGCTATATGAAACACGACGAACATCCCCCACCCAAGTATCAGCCACCGACCGGCGCGGAGCTGCTAGTAAGCGCCGGTATCTTCATTGCGCTGGTGCTCTGGAACTGGTGGCCGTGATGGCGGCGCCACATCCGCGCGATGAGGCCGATATGCACGACATGCGCATCCACCGCGCTAAGCAGCTCACGCGGCCGGTGCTGCACTCTGGCGTCAAGAAGTTCATCGCCGGCTTCTGCTGGCACGACGGCGACGAGGAGATGGTCGTCTACCTGAAAGGCAGCGCCGAACCGGTGCGGCCATGTGAAATTACGATATTGAAGCAATCCCATGAGTGAGAAAACAGAAGCTGGAGTCCCCAGCGCTGACGGAAAATACTTCATCTCCGGCGCCGGCGCGCCGGTTATCGGCCCATCGTGGGCCAAAGACGACGGCGGCGGCCTGGTGCTGATCGGTTCTGAAAATCGAAACGATGACTTCCTGCCAGCACCTGCGCAGAGAACCGCTCTTAGAGACATCGCAGCTGAACGCCAGCGCCAGATCAGCGCGGAAGGCTGGACGCCCGAGCACGATGACAAGCATACCGCCGGCGACATGGCGATCGCAGCAAGCTGCTACGCATGGGCCGGTTGCTCGCACGCCGAGAGTGACGTGCAGTCAAAACGCCTCCCACTCGACTGGCCTTGGAGTGCAGCATGGTGGAAACCCAAAGACAAGCGCTCCAATCTGGTTCGTGCCGGAGCGTTGATCCTGGCAGAGATCGAGCGCCTCGACCGCGCCCAATTTGCTATCGAAACTGCAGGAGATTAGCGCCATGAATGAACTTCGACGTACGATCAAGGCACACTTCGTCCACGAAGAACGCGGCCTGTTTTCCCGAAGGCAAATAGACTTCGCGCCTTCAGTGGGCGATGAACTGCGATTCGAAGGCGAGCACTTTTTCGTCGTAACCAGGAAGGTATGGGTTTTCGATGAGCCGGAAGCGCAGTTTACTCGGCTGAACATTGGGATACGGGATGCGGACACACCAGCTGCCCCGACGGCAGGAACTCAAGCAACGCAGAGCCCAGCGCCTCACAAAGGCGACCAATCCCCGGGCGCGGATTATCGAGTTCAGGAAGGTGGCTCCGTGAAGCCATGGGGCGAATCTTAAAGTGATAGGATGGTAACTATGACCACGATGTTTCTGGAAGATGATGAAGTCGCGGTGCTCACCGGCCGCAAGTTCAAAAGCTTGCAGGTGGATCAGCTGCGCCGCATGGGGATCCCGTTCTTCGTGAACGCCCTGGGTCGTGCGGTGGTGGCGCGCGCCGCCATCGAGGGGCGCGGCATGGCGGCGGCGCCAGCCGCGCCAGCAAAACAGCCCTGGGTTCCGAAGGTGCTGAAAGCGAGTTGATTATGGGCCGCAAAGCTAGTCGCAACACCAACCTCCCGCCTGGCATGCGCGCCCGGCATCGAGGTGACCGGGTCCACTACTACCTGGACACCGGCGCCAAGCCCCGAAAAGAAATCCCGCTCGGCAAAGACTACGTGGTGGCGGTCCAGAAGTGGGCCGAGCTCACCATGAGCGGCAAGGCCGTGGCGCAGATCGTAACCTTCCGCGTGGCCGCCGAGTTCTATTTCCGCGAAGTCGTCCCAAAGAAGGCGCGGCGCACGCAGCAGGACAACGAGCGCGAGATAAAATTCCTGTACCAGTTTTTCGATGACCCTCCTGTAGTGCTGGACGACATAGAGCCATATCACATCACCCAGTACCTGAGCTGGCGCGTAAAGATGGCAACTGCAACAGCGGTCGAAAAGAACCTTGTGCGCGAAAAGCTAGGCCGCAAACTGGTGCCTGTTTCGGACACCGAAGGCCACGTCCGCGCCAACCGCGAAAAGGCCCTGTTCTCGCACATCTGGAACACTGCCCGCGCACACGGCCTGACCAGCAAGCCGAATCCATGTGCCGGCGTAAAGGGTCACAAGGAGGCCGGCCGCGATATCTATGTAGAGGATGACGTCTACTATGCGGTACTGGCTGTCGCCGAAGCCCCGCTGCGCGACCTGCTGGAGGTAGCCTACCTCACCGGCCAACGGCCTGCCGACGTGCGCAAGATGACGCTGGCCGACGAGCGCGACGGCGCGCTACTGGTGCGACAGAACAAGGGCGACAAGAAAGTGCGCTTCCGGATTGAGGGCGCGCTGGCGGAGGTCATGCGGCGCATCAAGGAACGAAAGTCGAGCAGCCTGATGCTGATCAACAATGAGGACGGCCAGCCGATGACGTACGCCCAGATGCGCGGCGCATTCGATCGCGCACGGGACGCGGCGGCGGCAGCCAATCCCTTGCTCGAGGCGCGGATTCGGGAGTACCAGGTGCGCGATCTGCGCGCCAAGGCGGGCACGGATACGGAGGAAGATCGCGGCATGGAGGCGGCGCAATCGCAGCTGGGCCATACCACGCCGATGATGACGGCAACCTATGTGCGCAATCGCCGCGGAAAACTGGTTCCCCCGACGAAATAAACGGCAAATTCGTTCCGCAAAAACGGAGTTCTCAGCGATCTAGCCCCGAGAAAATATCGCGTCTGAAAAATTTTTGCGGAACAGATTTTGATATTAAGTATTTGATTCTTAAAGATAACGCTTTGGACTCAAAATCCGCCGCCGCAAGGCGTGCCGGTTCGATTCCGGCCCGGGGCACCAGAACACCAGAAAAAAGCACAGAGCATCTCTGTGCTTTTTTTTGCCTTGATCACTCGGAGAATTCTGCGGCCAGAGAGGCGGACTGTACTTGGGAAAGCTCGTCGGCCAAGCACTGTCTCGCTTGCCACAAATCATACGCGGCCTGGCACGCCAGCCAGACCCGCACAGCCCCCCCACGGTCGACGCCAAGCCAGGCCTCGATGCGTAATGCCATTTCCACCGTTATCGGGGCTTGACCATTCAAGATATCCGACAAGGCCTGGGGGGCAACATCCAACTGCCTTGCCGCCTCTGCTACTGGCAACTTAAATGCCGGCAGTACATCATCGCGCAGCGTGAGGCCGGGATGCGGTGGATTAAACATATCTGCCATGATTATTGCCTTGATTGATAGTCCTGGTAGTTCACAAGAACCGCATCAATACCTTCGAACCGAAACGTCAACCGCCAGTTCCCGCTCACATGTACGGAAAAATGCTCCTGAAGCCTGCCTTTAAGCGAGTGTAGCTTCCATCCCGGCACATTCATATCCTGAGGTCCATCCGCCGCATCCAATTGTCGCAGCATCGCCGCTAACTTTGATGCATGCGATGATGGAATACCAGCCAGGCTGCCGGTTTCAAAAAAATCTCGTAATCCTTTGTGTCGGAATGACTTGATCATACGCCACCGTAGCGCAACTCGCTACGGTGGTATTGGTGTGCATCAAGTATCACTGCTTAGCGGTTTACATAGTGCACCGGATTCTTTTGATTCGGCTCATAATAGTCTTTCTGACGCGGTCCACCATGAACGCTTACCCCGTCACAGGCGCGATCATGTCCACTCCCTTCGATAGCTTTCAATACGCCAAACGCCTGATGGAAGCCGGCATGCAGCCGGCGCTCGCTGAAATTCAGGCTGAGACCACCGGTCAATTATTTAGAGAACTAAGTCAGCTGTCCAACAAGCTGCAAGAAGTTGACATTAAATGCAACGCAAAAATTGAACAGGTCAAGCTTGAACTGGAGCTAAAGATTGCTGAAACCCGGACCGTGCTTGTGCGTTGGGTCGTTGGCATCGCCATCCTGCAATCGTCATTGCTGACCGGCTTCATGCTGAGGCTAATCCACTAGTAGTACAGCACCGTCCTTGCCTGGGCGTTCCGCGTGCGTTACGGCGTCAGTAATCCGGTCGAGCGTGTATTCGGCTGCGACGCGGAAGAGGTCCGGCTCAGCTTGGGCCAGTTGGATCGCCATGGCGATATCGGCCGCGCGGACTTCATCCGGCAGCGCCGGCCAGCGGCCGACGGAGACGCCTTGGATGCTGATGCCGCGCGTTGAGAATGACAGCGCCGGCACTTCAATCGGTGCTGCGGACAGGTCGCCGTAGGAAACCAGCGTTCCACCATCCGCCAGCATCAACGCCAGCGCGCTGGCGACCTTGCCGCCGACCGGGTCCAGCGCGACCTTGATTGGCTTGCCTTTGGTGACCGGGAAAATGCGCTTCGCCCAATCGGCCTGCTCCGTACTGACGAAATCCATCTGCGGCGTTTGTCTGGCCAAGACCGCAGCCGCTTGCTCCGATCGGACTATGCCGAGCGGCACGTAGCCTTCAGCCAGCAACAAGGTCGACATCACGCGCGCCACCAAACCGCCTGCGGCAGAAAGCGCGATCACATCGCCACGCTTGGCGCCAGCGTGTTTCACTGCTCTCAGCAGCAATGCCGCCGTGAGCGGTGCCACGTGCGTTGTGCAGCTATCGCATCTGAAAGACGGTCCGGGATGCGGGTGACGAAGCGCGCAGGCGCCAGCACTTTATCGCTCCAGGCCCAACGGGCGGGGAAGAAGGCGACGCGCGTGCCGGGCGCCAGGTCGACGCCGGCGCCGACAGCTTCTATCACGCCCGCGCCTTCAAAGCCGGGACGCGCACCGTCCGCTCCGACCGGCGCGGTATTCCCTGGCGCGCGGTAACGGCCGCGAATGCCAAGCAGATCGCCGGGATGCACCGGCCGGCTGTGCACGCGGATCAGGACTTCGCCTTCAGCCGGCGCCGGCAGTGCCGGCACATCGCTCAGGCGCAGTACCTCTGCCGGCTCGCCGTATTGATGGTAGATGATGCTGCGCATGTGCTTGCTCCTTAACGCAGTTTGGCAAAGCCGGCGCGCAGTTCGGCCACGAACAGGGCGGGTCGCTCGAAGGCGGCGAAGTGGCCGCCGCGTTCGACTTCGTTCCAGTAAATCATTTGCGGGTAAGTCGCCTCGGCCCACGAACGCGGTGCGCGGTAGATTTCTTTCGGGAAGACGCTCACCGCCACTGGAAGATCCAGCCGGCCACCGGAAAAACTCGATGGCGAGTTTTCCCAGTAGATGCGCGCGGACGAGGCTGCGGTGTTGGTCAGCCAGTACAGCGAAATGTCGTCCAGGATTTCATCCCGCGTCAGGACATTTTCGACGTCACCGCCGTTGTCGCTCCAGGCCTGGAATTTTTCGTAGATCCAGGCGGCCTGGCCGACCGGCGTCGAGCTGAGTACTTCGCCCACGGTTTGCGGACGGGTCGCCTGTTCGTTGAAGTAGCCATATTCACCGCTGAGGAAACGGCCCATGCCATCGACCGCGCGCTGCTCGTCGGCCGACAAGGTGGCCGGCATTTTTTCCGGGAACACGAACTGCCAGTTCAGGTGGATGCCCGCCAGGCCGGCCGGCTTGATGTGGCCCAGCGCGGTAGTCACGCCGGCGCCCCAGTCGCCGCCCTGCGCCACCCATTTGCCGTAGCCCAGGCGCGCCATCAGCGTGCCCCAGGCCTTGGCGATGCGCACCACGTTCCAGCCCTTCTCTTGCGGTTTGTCGGAGAAGCCGAAGCCCGGCAGCGATGGCACCACCACATGAAAGGCATCCTCGGCCTGGCCGCCGTGCGCGGTCGGATCGACCAGCGGGCCGATCACTTTCAGGAACTCGAACACGGAGCCCGGCCAGCCATGGGTCAGGACCAGCGGCAACGCATTCTCATGCTTCGAGCGTACATGCAGGAAGTGGATGCCAAGACCATCGATCTCGGTGCGGAATTGCGGGAAGGCGTTCAGCCTGGCTTCGGCACGGCGCCAGTCGTAGCGGTGCTGCCAATGCTGCGCCACCTCCTTCATGCGCTTGAGCGGCACACCTTGCGACCAGCCAGCGCCGGTTTCCTGCTCCGGCCAGCGCGTCATCGACAGGCGCAGCTTGAGATCGTCCAGCAACGCCTGCGGCGCTTCGACGCGAAATGGCGTGATGGCGGTGGTCGCCGGCGGCAGCATCAGGCCTTGTGGCACCGCGCGGCGCAGCGAGGATGGCTTGCCGGTCAACAGCGCGCGGCGCGCCGGCTGGATTGGTGAGGTTTGCATGATGTTCTCCTGGGCTTAACGAATGGTGGCAAAAGCGCGGCGCAACTCGGCGGTGAACAGCGCCGGCTGCTCGAAGGCCGCGAAGTGGCCGCCGCGTGCCGCTTCGTTCCAGTAGTACAGCTTCGAGTACACGCGCTCGCCCCATTTGCGCGGCGGGTGATACAGTTCGCCGGGGAAGAGGCTGACCGCCACCGGCAAGTCCAGCTTCTGCGTCGAGAAGTCGCTGCTGAAGCTTTCCGCATACAGGCGGGCGGACGAGGCGCCGCTGCCGGTCAGCCAGTACAGCGTGATGTTGTCCAGGATTTGATCGCGGCTCAATACCGATTCCGGATCGTTGCCGCTGTCGGTCCACTCCGCCAGTTTTTCGTAGATCCAGGCCGCTTGCGCCACTGGCGAATCCGCCAGTGCGTAGCCGATGGTTTGCGGACGCGTGCCCTGTAGCTTGGCATAGCCGGATTTGTTGCCGTCAAACGCGATCAGCTGGGCGATGGTCGCCTGCTCGTCCTTGTCCGGCTCGCCTTCGATCGGCGGCGGGAACAGGATCGGCAGGTTCAGGTGCACTGCCGCCAGCCCATCGGCATGCCGCTTCGCCAGCCAGGTGGTCACGCCGGCGCCCCAGTCGCCGCCCTGCGCCACCCATTTGCGGTAGCCGAGACGGCGCATCAGCTTGGCCCAGGCGCGGGCAATGTGCGGCAGGCCCCAGCCGGCCGCAGTCGGCTTGCCGGAAAAACCGTAACCCGGCAGCGATGGAATCACCACATGGAAGGCATCTTCCGCCTTGCCGCCGTGCGCGGTCGGATCGACCAGCGGGCCGATGGTGTTGATGAACTCAAACACCGAGCCAGGCCAGCCATGCGTCAGCACGATCGGCAGCGCGTTCGCATGCCTGGAGCGCACGTGCAGGAAGTGGATGTCGAGGCCGTCGATGCGCGTGGTGAACTGCGGGAAGGCGTTCAGCCGCGCTTCAGCCTTGCGCCAGTCGTAGTGGTGCTGCCAGTAGTCCACCAGCGTTTGCAGGCGCTCCAGCGGCACGCCCTGGGACCAGTCCGGCACCGTTGCCTGCTCCGGCCAGCGTGCCAGCGACAGGCGCAGCTTGAGATCATCCAGCGCGGCTTGCGGCACCGCCACCTTGAAGGGCTGCACGCCGGGCACAGGGGCCGGACGCGCGAAGGCGACTGGCGTGGCGCCAGTGGCTGCCACTGCCCCTGCGGGCATCAGGCTGGCAATGCCGCCGGCGGCGGCCACCGCGGCGACACCGCGCAGCGCCGCGCGGCGCGCTGGATCTGGGTGCGTGAACTGGTCCATGGATGCTGCTCCGCTTAAACCTGTGCCAGGCCGCCGTCGACGAACAGCTCGGTGCCGTTGACGAAGCTGGCGTCGTCCGAGGCCAGGAACACCACGGCCTTGGCCACTTCTTCTGGCTGACCCACGCGGCCCAGCGGTACTTGCGACGCCAGGTAGTCCAGCAGGCCCTGCTGTGCGGCGGCGTCATCGCCAGCCAGTTCGACCAGGCCCGGCGTCTGGATCGGACCAGGGCTGACCACGTTGATGCGGATGCCGCGCTCTTTCACGTCCAGAATCCAGCTGCGTGCCAGGTTGCGCACGGCGGCCTTGCTGGCGCTGTAGATGCTGAAGGCCGGGGTGCCGACCACACCAGCGGTCGAGCTGGTCAGGATCACCGAGGCACCCTTGTTCAGCAGCGGCAAGGCGCTTTGCACGGTGAAGGTCAGGCCTTTGACGTTGCGGTCGAACGCATCATCGAAGTGTTCTTCGGTGATGGCGCCCAGCGGCGCCATCGAACCGCCGCCGGCGTTCACGTACAGCACGTCGATGCTGCCGGCTTTTTCCTTGATGGTTTCAAACAGGCGTTTCAGGTCGGCGCTGCTGGACGAGTCGGCCTGAATGCCGGTGGCGTTCGGGATGCTGGCGGCGGCTTTGTCCAGTTCAGCCTGACGGCGGCCGGTGATGAAGACGCGGGCGCCCTCTGCTGCGAAACGCTGGGCGGTGGCCAGGCCAATGCCGCTGGTGCCACCGGTGACTACTGCTACTTTGCCTTGAAGCTTGCTCATGATTTCACTCCTTCGTGTTGGGTTAGTTGATGGAATGAAGTGTATTTTGTGCAGTCAGTTGTGTAAATTAGGTAAAATTGGAATCACTATCCACACACATGCACAATTGAATGGATCAACTCTTAGCGCTACGTACTTTTGTCCGGATTGCCGAGGCGGGCAGCTTCAGCAAGGCCGCCGATCAGCTCAATCTGCCGCGCTCCACCGCCAGCAAACTGGTGCAGGATCTGGAGGACCACCTCGGCACCAAGCTGATCCACCGCACCACGCGCACGATCACAGTCACGCCGGAAGGCGCGCAGTACTACGAGCGCGCCCGCCGCCTGCTGGGCGACCTGGAGGACATGGATAGCGCCACCCGCCACACACGGGCGCAGCCCAAGGGGCGCCTGCGCATCGACACCGGCTCCATCCACGCCAACCAGATCCTGCTGCCGGCGCTGCCGCAATTCCAGGCCGCCTATCCCGATATCGAACTGCGCCTCGGCGTCAGCGACCGCCCCACCGATTTGATCAGCGAGGGCATCGATTGCGTGATCCGCGGCGGCGCCCTGGCCGACACCACGCTGATCGCGCGTAAGCTGTGCGAGATGGACTTTGTGACCTGCTGTCACGCCTCCTACATCGAGCAGCACGGCCGGCCGTCGCACCCAAGCGATATCGAGCAGCATCACGCCATCGTCGGCTACTTTTCATCGTTGACGGGCAAGGTGTTCCCGCTGCGCTTCACGCGCGGCGACGAGCAGCTGGAAATCAATGCGCGCACCGCGGTCGCGGTGAACGAAAGCACGGCCCATCTGGGCGCGCTGATGACCGGCATGGGCATCGGCCAGACCTTCGCCTGGTTCGTCAAGGACATGGTGGCGCGCGGCGAGATCGTGACCCTGCTGGACGACTGGCAGCCGCCACGCCACCCGCTGTACATCATGTATCCGCCCAACCGCCACCTGAACGCCACGGTGCGGGTGTTTGTCGACTGGGCAGTGCAGCTGTTCGCGGCCGTCGATAACCGCAATTCCCAGTAACAATTGCTTACTCTAGAAACACTTTTTGCGTCACCGCGTTCCCTCTTGAGCCCGTTATAGGAGCAAGCGCCACTGATGGCGATATTCAGGAGAGAACAAATGGAAAACACCACCCGCACCCGTATCCACCCAATGATGGCTGTTGCCGCTGCTTCGGTCGCACTGGTCAGCCTGGTCGGCGCGGCGTCGATTGCCGGCTTGCTGCCGAATTCGAATGCCAAGAACGCGCCGGCCGAGACGCCTGTCGCAGCCGCGGCGCCAGTGGCTGCACCGGTTGCCGCCCCCGTGGCCGCGCCGGCCCCTGAGCCACGCCGTGTGGTGGAACATAAAACGGTGGTGCATCATGTGACCGCACCTCAGCCTCAGCCACAACAGCAAGTGGCCCAGGCGCCAGCGCCAGCTCCGGCCCCTGCGCCACAGAACAGCGCTGTCGGCATCGGCATCGGCGCCGTAGTCGGTGGTCTGCTGGGTAATCAGGTGGGTAGCGGCAACGGCCGCAAGCTGGCAACCATCGCTGGCGCGGTGGGCGGCGGCTACGTCGGCAACGAGATCGCCAAGCGCAACCAGCAAGAACAGCAGCAACAACCGCAGCAGTAATTCAGAAAGCGCGGGCGACGGTGAGGACAAACACGTGCCGGACCTCACCGCCACCGCCACTGGTGTTGCCGTAGATGTCGGTGGAGGTACCGCCGCGCAGGCGCACCAGATCCAGCGACAGCTGCGCGCGCCATTCCTTGTATGAACTCGCCAGTCCCAGCCGCGCCTCGCTGCGGTTGGACTGCGCGTTATCCAGCGAATAGTAGTAACCGCCGTGCCAGAAGGCGTGCACCCGCGGCGCCAGCACCCAGCCGCCATTCAGCTCGCCATACAGCGAGCGCTCGCCCATCCCCAGATAATTGGGCGAATAATGCAGCCGACCGCTGATCTTGTCGCCAGCCAGGCCAAAAAACACTTCGCGGAAGCTCCAGTTGGAATTATGCGGAAAAGCATAGGCCGACACGCCCGTCTCCCACGACAGCCCGGACGGCAGGCGCTGCGCATAGCCGGCGTAGCCGGTCCACTGCGCGCTGCGGTGCGTCTCCACCGCCAGTTGCCCCGTCACCACCTGCCCGCCCGCGAACCAGCCGCTGCTGCCATCGTAGTTGAGCGCCAGACGCGCTGCCGGCTTGTCGTCGCTGAGCGAGATGCCGCGATACAGATAGTTGGAAACCACGCCTGCACTGCCGCTCAACTGCGCCTGCGCGTCATGCGCCAACAGCCAGGGCAGGAGGCTCAGGGCGAGCGTGCGAAGCGGCTGCTGGAACTGGGTGGGCACGCGCATGTACATTTTCCTGAAATACGGAGGATGGTGGCACAGAGATCAATTCCGGTCAAAGGTGCGCTGCTGTCGCTGGACACGATGCTGTCCCGCAGCCGGGCCGCCGGCAGCTGTGGCTTCAGCTCCTCCAGCAGCGCCAGCATGCCCGATACATGGGCGGCGGCATACGACGATCCGGCCACCACGCCCCAGCGTCCGCCCGGCATGGTGGTCGGGATATCGCGCCCCGGCGCCAGCAGCACATGCATGCCGGCGCGTTGCGGCAGGCCGTCCGAGGCCACCGCAAACACCCCCGGCACATTGGCCGGGAAGCCGCCGTCCGCGCGCGCCGGATCGACCGCGCCCACCACGCGGATGCCGCGCACCTGCGCCGCCTCCACCAGCTGCTGCAGCAATCTGTCCTGCGGACCGGACAAGCTGAGATTAATCACCTGCGCGCCATTCGACAGCGCAAAGTTCATCGCCTTGGCCAGGGTGAAGCTGTTGCAGCGGGTGGCGCTGCCGCTTTGCCAGCAGGCGCGCAAGGCCAGCAGGCGCGCATCGGGCGCCACGCCTTCGATGCCGACGCCGTTGCCGGCCCTGGCGGCGATCACGCCGGCCACCGCGGTGCCATGCAGCTCCGCCACGTACTTCTGGCCATCGACAAAATTCTCTTCCACCGCCACCTGGCCGGCCAGGTCCGGATGGCTGCTTTCGATGCCGCTGTCCACCACGGCCACCGTCACCTTGCGTCCGGTGGCGGCCTTGCGCACCTCGTCCAGCTGCCATGGTCCGGCCGCCGGCTGCATGCGGTACAGCGGATCGCTGCCGGCCTGCCCGGCGAAGTCCTGAATCAGCTGCGCCCATTCGATGCGGCGATCGCGCGCCAGCGCTGCCAGCACCGGCGCCGCCGATTGGCCGGCGGGCAGCCGCATGCGATAGCAATCGATGTTCAGCACCGGCATCGGCCAGTCTTCAACCAGCTGCAGCCGGTAATCCGCCGCCACCGAAGCGGCGATGCGCCGGCGTGCGCTTTGTCCGGCGTCTTCGCGGTAATCGACGCTGCCATAGTTATCTGCCCGGTAGTGCGGCGCCGGCAGATTGAACATGACCAGAATCTCGGCCGGTGCGGACACTGGCGCCGCCTCGGCGGCCGGCGCCACGCGCGGCACAATCTGCGGCAAATCCTGGCCGTCCTGTGCGCTGGCGGCACCGCAGCACAGCATCAGGGCCAGCGCCAGCATGCGCTTCATGGCTGGCCCGCTGCGGTCAGCGATTCCGCCAGTTCCACCGCCGGATTGGCGCGCAAGGCAGACAGCAATTCGGCACGGTGGCCGGCATCCACGTCCAGCATGTAGGCGCCGGTGACGGTGGGGCCGCCGATGATCTGCGCGCCGTTGGCTTGCAGGAGCTGCTGCACATCCTGCAGGCGTGCGTCGGCCTTGAACACCACCAGCAGGTCCGGCGTGGAGGCGGCGCCGCGGCCCAGCGCCTGATAAGCCGGCGCTTCGCCGCGCGGCAGCAGCTGCACCGCCAGCACCGCGATCACGCCCAGTTGCGCGGCAATCGCCCAGCCCTGCCAGCCGGCGTTGCCCAGCCAGGCGCGCAGGCGCGCGCCCAGGCCGGCGCGTTCAACCGGCCTGGTTGCGACAGCATCCAGCTGCGGCATCAGGCGCGCCAGGGCGCGCTCCGGGTCCAGCCCGGACGGCAGCGGGCCTTCCGTCACCAGCAGCTTGCGCTGCCAGGCCAGGTCTGCGCGGCAGGCGCCGCACAGCTGCAGGTGCTCCTGCACGCGCAGCGCTTCCGCCTCGCCCAGCGATCCCGATGCATACCAGGGCAGCAAATCCTGCAGCGCCTGATGCTCGGTCTCGCTCATGCTCATGTGGGTACTCATTGCATCTCTTCCATATGATCGGACAGCATGTCCTTCAACTTTTGCCGCGCATGGAACATGCGCGTTTTCACCGTATTCACCGGGCAGCCCATGGTATCGGCAATTTCCTGATACGCCATGCCATGATAATAGGTCAGGCTGACCACCATGCGCTGCTCCATCGGCAGCGCATCGAGCGCGCGGCTGACGCCCCGCTGCAACTGGCGCGCCGCCAGGGCGTGTTCAGGTTCCGTGCCGGCTTCTCCTGGCTGGTCCTCCTGCGGCTCCAGCGGCACATCCAGGCCGCGCAGGGCTTTCAGCGCCTGCCGGTAGGCGATCGCGAAAATCCAGGTGGACAGCTTGCAGCTGCCGTCGAACGTGGACGCCTTCTGCCACACCACCAGCATGGTGTCGTTGATGATTTCTTCCACCAGCGGCACATTGCGGGTCATGCGGTCGAGGAAACGCGCCAGCCGCGAGAAATAGGCGCGGTACAGGGCCTGGAAGGCGAGCCGGTCCCCGCCGCACACCCGCCGCAGCAGCATCCCCTCATCCAACTCGTCCGACACAGCCATTCTTCCGCCCATCCGCATGTATTTTCTCCCCTGGTGCGGTGAATACGCGGCCGGGAAAAAAAGGTTCAAGCAAACCGCAAAAATATTTATTCGCCCAATTTTGAACCATCTTCGGGTGCGTGGCTATTGACCGCAACAACATTAACAGATTGTTCAGCAACCGTGCTTGCGCCTCCCTTCTTCTGCGGCCCCGCCCTGCTATCTCCGGACCCGGCCGGCATCGCGCGCCTGCTGCTGGTGGCGCCGCTGCTTGAAGAATGGATTATCCGCGCCGGCGTGCACCACTGGCTGCTGCAGCGTACCACGCCGCTGCCGGCGCTGCTGCTCAGCGCTGCAGCTTTCAGCGCCCTGCACCTGGGCTCGGGCGCGACGGCGGCGGCGCTGGTGTTCTGGCCAGGCCTGCTGTTTGGCGCGGCTTATCAGCGCTGGCGCGACTGGCGCGTGTGCGCGTTGATGCATGGTCTGTCGAATGCTTTTGCAATCACCCTTTGTGGATCCTAGTGACTGGAGAACCGATGAAACACCTACTCTCACCCCACCGCGGCGCGCAGCTGGCCGGATTATGGGCCCTGCTTGCGCTGGCCCACGGCGCCCACGCGGCCGACGCCCTGAATGGCAAAAGCCTGTATCTGAACGGACCGGTATCCGGCGGCACCGCGTGCGCCTCCTGCCACGGTCCCACGCCGGCCAACAACGTCAACGGCATTCTGGCGGCAGCCAATAACCCGGGCGTGATCAGCAGCGCCTTCAGCGCCAACCGCGGCGGCATGGGATCGCTGTACAACGGCAAGTTCTCCGCCGCCGAACTGGCCGACCTGGCGGCCTTCATCGGCAATCCGAACGTGACGGCGGCGCCGGCGGCCTCGCTGGCGCCAGCCACGCTGTCCTTTGCCGGCACCACGGTCGGCCAGAACAGCGCCGCGCTCAGCACCACGCTGACCAATACCGGCAACGCCGCGCTGAACATCAGTGCGATTGGGCTGGGCGGCGCCAACGCCGGCGATTTCGCCATCACCGGCGGTAGCTGTGCCGCCGGCGCGGCCGTCGCCGCCGGTGCCAACTGCAACGTGCAGCTGACCTTCCACCCAACCGCGGCCGGCGCGCGCAGCGCGGCGCTCAACATCAATCACAATGCCACCGGCGGCAGCAGCAGCGTGGCCTTGAGCGGCACCGGCAATGCCGTCGCCGCCGCCACCATTGCCGTCTCGGCCACCGCGCTGAACTTCGGCGCGCTGGTGACCGGCGCCGCGTCGCCGGCACAGACCATCACCGTGAATAACGCCGGCCAGGCGCCGCTGACCTTCAGCAGCGTCGCGCTGTCCGGCGCCAACGCAGGCATCTTTACCCTGGGCGGCAGCTGCGCCACCTCCACGCCGGTGGCGGCTGGCGGCAGCTGCACCGTGACCGTGACGGCCACGCCAACCGCCGCCGGCGCTTTCGCGGCCAACCTGAATCTGGCCTCCAACGCCAGCAACGGCGCGGTCGCCATCAGCCTGGCCGGCAGCGCCAGCGCGGCGGCGCCGTCGCTGGCGGCGAATCCTGCCGTGGTGGCATTTGGTACGCAAACCGTGGGCGCCAGCGCCACGCAGACGGTGGCCATCACCAACCGCGGCAACGTGCCGGTGACCTTCAGCAGCGTCGCCGTGAGCGGCGCGGCCAGCGTCACCATCGGCAGCGGCGCCTGCAGCGGCACGCTGGCGGTAGCGGCCAGCTGCAATGTGCCGCTGTCCTTCACACCGACCGCCGAGGGCAATGTCAGCGCCACCCTGCTGCTGCGCTCCAATGCGCCAGACCTGTCGATTGGCATTACGGGCGCCGGCACCAATTCGGCGGTCGCGCGCCCAGTGCTATCGGATACCGCGCCAGTCGCCTTCGCGGATACGCAAGTGGGCCAACAGGCCGCCAGCCACACCGCCACGCTGACCAACAATGGCAATGCCGCGCTGAAGATCACGTCGCTGGTACTGGGCGGCAGCAATCCCGGCGACTTTGCGCTGGCCGGCAGCTGCGCGGTTAACGGCACCGTCAGCCCTGGCGCCAGCTGCACCATCGACTCCACCTTCAAGCCAACCGCGGCTGGCGCCCGCAGCGCCGACCTGGTGCTGATGACCGATGGCGGCGCCCAGTTCAGCGTGCGCCTCAACGGCAACGGCCTGTCCGTGCCGAACACCACGCCAAGCCTGAGCGCCAATCCCCAGTCGTTCGACTTTGGCAGCGCCACCGTCGGCGACACGGGTCCCGTCAAGCGCTTCACGCTGACCAACACCGGCAGCGCGCCACTGACCATCAACAGCGCCACCTTCAGCGGCCCTTACGCCGCCGCCAGCGACAGCAATGCCTGCGGCGCCTTCCCGCTGACGCTGGCCGCCGGCGCCTCGTGCGAACTGCCGGTGCGCTTCGCCCCAACCACCACCGGCAGCGCCGCCGGCAGCATCGCGCTGCAAGCGACTGGCGCCAGCTGGAGTATCGCCCTGAGCGGCCAAGGTGCAGCGGCGGCGCCAGCCGCCGGCGGCAATCAGAATCGCGGCGGCGGTGGTTGCTCGTCGGTGAAAGACGGTAACGACCCGATGCTGGCGGTGCTGGTGGTACTGGCGGCCGGCGTGCTGCTGTGGCGCCGCCGCAAGGCGCGCGCCGCTGCCGCCACCATGGCGGCCGTCGCCGCCTGCGCCGTGCTGTCACTGCCTGCGCCCGCATCGGCGCTGGAAGCCGGCAAGCCGGCGCCGGCCTTCACCCTGAATGGCCCGGACGGCGCGGTCAAGCTGGATCAGTACAAGGGCAAGCTGGTGTACGTCGACTTCTGGGCCTCGTGGTGCGGCCCATGCCGCCAGTCCTTCCCGTGGATGAACGAGATGCAGGCGCGCTACGGCAGCCAGGGTTTGCAGATCGTCGGCATCAACGTCGATGCCAAGTCCGACGACGCCCGCAACTTCCTGGCCGCCACGCCGGCCCGCTTCGTCATCGCCTTTGATCCGAACGGCAGCGCGCCGCGCACCTACGGCATCAAGGGCATGCCCAGCAGCGTGCTGATTGGCCCGGACGGCAAGGTGCTGTATGAGCACAGCGGCTTCCGTCCGGCCGACCGCGAAGCGCTGGAAAGCCGCATCAAGGCCGCACTGGGAGCGGCCAAATGAAGGCCCGCATCGTGATCGCGCTGTGCGCCGCCATGGCTGGCCTGTCCGGCTGCGCCCTGTCCCCGGTACAGCCCTGGGAAAAAGGCCAGCTGGCACGCCCGGACATGCTGATGCAGGGCGATGCGCTGGGCGCCCGCTTCAATGAACACATCTACGCCAGCAAGGAAGCCGCCTCCGGCGGCAACGCCGTCGGCGCAGGCGGCTGCGGCTGCAACTGACAAGGAACACCATGGATAAAAACAAACAGCCATCCGTAGGACAAGCCCTGCTGGCGGCAGCCATGCTGCTGCCCGGCCTGGCGCATGCCGAGGCGGCGCCGGAGCGCGGCGCCATCAGCGTCAAATACCTGTACTACAAAGAGGACCAGCCGGGCCTCGACCGCGTGCAGGTGCACGCGCCATCGGTTTCGGTGATGGCGCCGATCGCCGGCGAGTGGTCGGTGGCCGCCAGCGCCACCATGGACGACGTCTCGGGCGCCTCGCCGCGCTATCACACGGCGGTATCCGGCGCCTCGCGCATGGACGATCTGCGCAAGGCCGGCGACGTCACCGTGACGCGCTATCTGCCGCACGGCACGGTGAGCGTGGGCGCGGCCTTCTCCACCGAGCACGATTATCGTTCGCGCGCGCTGTCGCTGCAGGCCACCTTTGACAGCGAAGACAAGAACACCACGTGGGCGCTGGGCCTCGGCGGTTCGGATGACGCCATCAACCCGGTCAACCGCATCGTGCAGAACGAAGGCCGCCAGACCGTCAACCTGCTGGCCGGCGTGACGCGCGTGTTCACGCCGGTGGACATCGGCCAGCTTACCTACACCCATAGCAGCGGGCATGGCTATTATTCCGATCCGTACAAATTCGTCGACAACCGGCCGCGCCAGCGCGATCAGGACACGCTGCTGGCGCAGTGGAACCACCGCTTTGTCGATGCCGACGCCACCAGCCGCCTGAGCTACCGCTACTACCGCGACAGCTTTGGCATCAGCGCGCATACGCTGTCGGGCGAATGGGTGCAGTCGCTGGCCAACGGCTGGACCGTGACGCCCAACCTGCGCCTGTATTCGCAGCGCGCCGCCGACTTCTATTTCGATCCGGTGTACGACGCCAGGCTGGGCGCGCCCTTCCCGCCGGGCTACGTGTTCGGCGGCAGCGCCTTCACGTCGGCCGACCAGCGCCTGTCGGCGTTCGGCGCGGTGACCGCCGGTCTCAAAGTGGCCAGGCAGATCGACCGCGACTGGAGCGTGGACCTGAAGCTGGAACACTACGAGCAGCGCGGCGCCTGGCGCGTGTTCGGCAACGGCAGTCCGGGCCTGGCGCCGATGCGTGCCAGCAGCCTGCAAGTCGGCTTTACGCGGCTATGGTAGAAGACATCTACACCGTCTCGTTCTCCGCCATGGGCAGCCGCTGCGAAGTGCGCATCGCGGCGGCCGATGCGGCGCTGGCGCGGCACATTGCCATGCAGGCCATCGACGAGGTGCGCCGCATCGAGCAAAAGTACTCGCGCTACCGCGGCGACAGCATCGTCAGCCGCATCAACGCGGCGGCGGGACTGCATGCGGTGGACTGCGACGGTGAGACGGCCGCGCTGCTGGCTTATGCGGATGCCCTGCACACCAACAGCGAGGGCCGCTTCGACATTACCTCGGGCGTGCTGCGCAAGGCCTGGGATTTCCGCGGCGGCGCGCTGCCGCCAGCGGAGACGCTGGAAGCCCTGCTGCCGCTGGTGGGCTGGCGCAAGGTGAAACGGAGTGACAGTTCGGTGTTCCTGCCGCAGGCGGGCATGGAGCTGGACTTCGGCGGCTTTGGCAAGGAATACGCGGTCGACCGCGCGGCCGAACTGCTGGCGGTGCTGGGGATCGATCATGGCTACGTCAATCTCGGCGGCGACATGCGTTTTCTCGGGCCGCGCCCGGACGGCTCGGCGTGGGACATCGGCATCCAGGACCCGCGCGACATGACCGGCACGGTGGCCAGCATTCCGATCGGCCGCGGCGCGCTGGCCACCAGCGGCGATTACGAACGATTTATTGAAGTGGGCGGCCGGCGCTACTGCCATGTGCTGGATCCGCGCAGCGGCATGCCGGTGTCTTACTGGCGCTCGGTCAGCGTGCTGGGGCCTTTGGCGATTACCGCCGGCAGTTGTACCACCACGGCCATGCTGCTGGAACAGGACGGCATCGATTTCCTCGACCGTTCCGGCGTGAGTTACCTGGCCATCGACCACGAGGGCCGTATTTTTCGGAGAACATGATGAAGTCCATATTTACATGGTTATGCGCGCTGGTGATGGCCGCATGGCTGCCATCCGCGCTGGCGGATGATTTCCTGCCGCCGGAGCAGGCTTTTGTACTCAAGGCGGAGCTGCGCGATGCGCACACGGTGAGCCTGCGCTGGAGCATGCCGGCCGGTTATCACCTGTATCGCGAACGGCTGTCCTTCACCGGCCCGGGCGTGACGCAACCGCAACTGCCGGACGGGAAACGCAAGTTCGACGAGAACTTCGGCAAGGAGATGGAAACTTATTACGGCACGCTGGAACTGCAGGTGCCGGTGAGCGGCAACGCGCCGTTCGACCTGACGGTCGGCTATCAGGGCTGCGCGGACGCCGGCCTGTGCTATCCGCCCGTCGCCGTAACCTACGCGATTAATCCGGCCGCGCCGGGCGCCCTGCTGGCGAAGACGGCCGGCGACGCGCCAGCCCCTGCCGCCGCCGCGGCGCCAGCGCGCGCCCCTGCTGCGGGCGCAGCCGCGGAAGACGACACCTCGCTGGCCCAGCGCACGCTGCAAAGCGGCAGCGCCTGGCGCATCGGCGGCGCCTTCCTGGTGTTTGGCTTGCTGCTGTCATTCACGCCGTGCGTGCTGCCGATGGTGCCCATCCTGTCCTCGATCATCGTGGGCGAAGGCAGTGTGACGCGCAAACGCGGCCTGCTGCTGGCCGGCGCCTACAGCATCGGCATGGCGCTGGTCTACACCGCGCTGGGCGTGGCGGCCGGCCTGGCAGGCGAAGGCCTGGCAGGCGCCCTGCAAAAGCCGTGGGTGCTGCTGACCTTTGGCGCCTTGCTGTTCGCGCTGGCGCTGTCGATGTTCGACGTCTACCAGTTGCAGCTGCCGAGCGCCCTGCAAAGCCGCCTGACCGAATCGAGCGGACGCCAGAGCGGCGGCAAGATGATCGGCGTGTTCGTCATGGGCGCGCTGTCCGCCCTCATCGTCGGCCCTTGCGTGGCAGGGCCGCTGGCTGGCGCCCTGCTGTACATCAGCCAGACCGGCAATGCCGTCACCGGCGGCTGGGCGCTGTTCGCCATGGCCACCGGCATGAGCGTGCCGCTGCTGTTGACCGGCCTCTCGGCCGGCAGCCTGCTGCCGCGCGCCGGCGCCTGGATGAACAACGTGAAAAAAGTCTTTGGCCTGCTGCTGATCGCGGTGGCAATCTGGATGATCAGCCCTGTGCTGCCGGTGAAGGCTAACATGGTGCTGTGGGGCGCGTTCGCCATCCTGTGCGCGGTCTTCCTGCGCATCGGCGACAGCTTGCCGCCAAGCGCCGGCATCGGCGCTTATGCCGGCAAGGCGCTGGGCGTGGTCATGCTGCTGGGCGGCTTGTTTGAACTGGTGGGTGCGGCCAGCTCCGGCACCGACGTGCTGCAACCGCTGGCGCACCTGCGCGCCGCCAGCCCGGCCGGCACGCAGACCGCGGCACATGAAGGTCCGCGCTTCACCCGCATCCGCACGGTGGAGGAACTGGACAAGCTGCTGGCCTCCACCACCAAGCCGGTGATGCTGGACTTCTACGCCGACTGGTGCGTGGCCTGCAAGGAAATGGAACGCATGACTTTCTCTGAAGGCCGCGTGGCCGCCGCCATGCAGGACATGCAGCTGCTGCAGGTGGACGTCACCGCCAACAACGCGGATGACCGCGCGCTGATGAAGCGCTTCCAGCTGTTCGGCCCACCGGGCATCATCCTGTTCGACGCCCGCGGCAAGGAAGTGCCGCAGGCGCGCGTGATCGGCTTCATGCCGCCGGAATCGTTCGTGCGGCAGCTACAGCGCACTAGCGAACAAAGCTAGGCCGCTTGGGCGAGTAGACAAAGTCCGGCACCAGGTAGCGCATCGCCATCGCGTCATCGCGCGCGGTGGTGGCGACCTTCTTGTAGAGCTCATGCGCGGCCTGGATGCGATCCATGTCCGGTTCGATGCCCAGGCCCGGCTTCTGCGGCACCTGCACCGCGCCGCCAACGATCTGCAGCGGTTCACGCGTCAGACGTTCCTGTCCCTCCTGCCAGATCCAGTGCGTATCAATGGCCGTGATCTGGCCCGGCGCAGCAGCAGCGGCATGCGTGAACATCGCCAGCGACACGTCGAAGTGATTATTCGAGTGCGAACCCCAGGTCAGGCCCCACTGCTCGCACAACTGCGCCAGCCGCACCGAACCCTGCATGGTCCAGAAGTGCGGATCGGCCAGCGGAATATCGACAGCGCCCAGCAGATGCGAATGCGCCATCTGGCGCCAGTCGGTGGCCACCATATTGGTGGCGGTGGGAATCCCGGTGGCCCGGCGGAATTCCGCCATGATCTCGCGGCCGGAATAGCCGTTCTCCGGACCGCACGGATCTTCCGCGTACGCCAGCACATCGCCCCGGCCCTTGCACAGGGCGATGGCTTCACGCAGCGACCAGGCGCCGTTCGGGTCCAGCGTCACGCGGGAATCCGGGAAGCGCTTCTTGATCGCGGTGACGGCGTCCATCTCTTCTTCGCCGCGCATCACGCCGCCCTTCAATTTGAAATCGCGGAAGCCGTATTTTTCCACGGTGGCTTCGGCCAGTTCCACAATCTCGGAAGGCGTCATCGCCTCCTGATGACGGCGCGCGTACCAGCCGGCTGCGCCATCGCCGCTCAGATAAGGCAGATCGGTGCGGCGGCGGTCGCCGATGTAGAACAGGTAAGCCAGCATCGGTACGCTGTCGCGCTGCTGGCCGGCGCCCAGCAATTCGCACACCGGCACGCCAAGGTGCTGGCCCAGCAGATCGAGCAGCGCCGCTTCCACCGCGGTCACCACGTTTTCCAGGCGCAGATTGATTTCGTGCGGCTGCTTCAGCACCGCCGCTTCCGCCTCCGATGTCACCTGATACTGCTGGCCGGCCGAGTCCTGGCCGGCGATGGCGGCGCGCAGCGCGTTCAGCGTGCGGTTGTAGCGGCCGATCTGCGTGCCCACCACCAGCGGCACGGCGCGTTCCAGCGCCGCCAGGATGCCGGCGCCACCCGGCACTTCGCCCATGCCGGTATTGCCGGCGCTATCAGTCAACAGCACCAGGTTACGCGTGAAAAACGGCGCATGGGCGCCGCACAGGTTCAACAACATGCTGTCGTATCCCGCCACCGGGATGACCTGCATTGCAGTGATTACAGGGCTCACATTGTTCACAGCGTTATCCTATAAAAAAAAACCGCCCCGGCGGGGGCGGGTAAAGGCCCCGCTGGAGAACAGGGGCCAGACGATCAAATCGTTCAGAACTTGGCGCGCAGTCCCAGCGAGTAGGTACGGCCCGGCGAGTACTGCGTGAACGGTGCATTACCGAACTGGAAGTAGCCCTTGCGCGAATCGTTGTTCAGGTTGACGATGTCGAAGCTCAGGGTCGGCCAGCCATCCTTGTCCAGCACTTCCGCCAGGTCGATGCTGGACGAGAAGTCCAGCTGCTTGTAGTCGTCCGAGAACAGCGCGGCATTGGTGATGCCGTTCTGGTTCGCGGTCGCGGTCTGGCTGCCTTTCGAGAAGGTGTGCGACAGGCGGGCCGAGTAGCCGTGGTTGTCATAGTACACCGACAGGTTGTTGGTGCGCTTAGGTACGCCCAGGGCGATAAAGCCGTTCAGGCCATCGCCGCTGGCGCGCTGGGTGATGAAGGTGGCCGTCTCGTTGATGCCAAAGCCGCGGATCGGCAGGATCTTGTCGAGCGGTTGCACCCAGCCCAGCTCCAGGCCACGGATGCGCAGGTCGCCGTCGGCGTTTTTGGCACGGGTCATCACCACGGTGGCAGCGCCAGGACCGCCGCGCGAGTCGATCGCGGTCTGCTGGTTCGGCGTCAGGGTGCCGTAGTTGATGCCGTAGGCGGCCAGCGCGCTGAATGGCAGCGTGACGTTTTCGTTGACGGTGAAGCCATCCACCTTCTTCTGGAACACGGTCAGGCTGACGTAGCCTTCGCGGCCGGTGTACCAGTCGATGCCCAGGTCGATGTTATCCGACAGGTAGGGCTTCAGCGCCGGGTTGCCGATGGTGCCGGTGTCCGCCGACACGCCCGAGAAGTTCACGCCAGGACGCAGTGCGTTCGGATCGGCGCGGGTCATGCTGCGCGACAGTGCGGCACGGGCCACCACGTCGCTGCGCAGGTTGACCGCCAGCGTGCCCGAAGGCAGCGTGTTGTTGTAGGTGGTTTCCTGATACACCCACTGATCGATGTTCGGATACTTGCTGCCGTTCAGCGTCAGGCTGGCGTTGCGCGGATCGCTGATCGAGTTCAGCGAACCCACCGACTGCTTGGTACGCACATAACGCACGCCGCCGTTGTAGCGGGTCGGGAAGCCGGCCAGGTCGAACTTGCCGTTGGCTTCGAGGTACAGGCCGGTGGTTTTCTCGCCAATGAAGCCGGCGCTGGCGCCGGTCGACGAGGCGCCGGTGGCCGGTGCGTTGTTGTAGTAGTACTGGTAATTGGAATCCTTGGCAAAGCGGTCCCAGTCCACGATCGGCTTGCCGTACGGGCCAGGGATGATGTAGCTGGCCAGCGCGGTTTGCGGAATCAGCGAGCCGCCATAGGTCAGCGGCGTGGTGGCGCCGGCGGTGTAGCCGGTGCCGTAGCCTGGGTACAGCGCGGCGGCGCTGGCGCCCGGGGTCGAGGCGCCGTTGCAGGCTGGCGCGCCGTTCGGGCCTTGCAGGAACACGCTAGGGTTATTGCCGCACACCGCGGCCTGCCATGCGGCCGAGTTGTCGCTGGCGCTGATGCGGCGCTCGATGTCGTCATAAGCGACGCCGCCCTTCAGGTTGAACTTGTCGTCGCCCCAGGTCAGATCGCTGTGGAAGCCCTTGGTTTCGGTCTGGCGGAATTCATTCTGGATGTTGACGCGGCCGGTGTTCCAGACATAGCTGGCCGGGTTGTTCAGATCCGTGCTGGACACCACCGACGGAATGCCGCCGTTGTTGGCGTAGGTGACCGTGTTGCCGCTGTTCGGCGGCGTGATCAGGTACACGGTCGGCGCTTCGTGGCTGAAGTTACTCTTGGTGTAGTTGAGCTGCGCGTCCAGCTTCAGGGTCGGGGTGATCTTCCATTCCATGCCAGGGTTGATGCCCTTCATGTCGACCTTGTCATGACGGTAGCCGTGCTCGAAGAAGTTCTGGGTGTTGGCGAAGGTGCCGCCCAGCACGGTGCAACCGTCGCTGCAATCGCTCTTGTCGACCTTCATGTTCAGCGGGATCATGCCGCCGTTACGCACCGACCAGTCGTAGTCCATGCGGGTCATCTTGTCATCGCGCTTGCTGTAGACGGTGTCCAGGTAGAAGTGCAGGTTTTCGGTCGGGCGGTATTCCGCGCTGAAGATGGCCGAGCCCTTGTCCTTGGTGCCGAAGTAGTCCATGGTGCGGCCCAGGCGCGGCACGATGGCGTTGTCGATCTGCTGGATGGTCAGGCCCGGGTTGTGCGCCAGCAGCCATGCCTGGTCGATCACCTCGCCGGTGACCAGGCCATTGCCCGCGCCGGCCGGCACCGTGGCCGGAATGGTCCAGTTGCCGCCGCCGGTGTTGTTGCGGTTGGCGGCCGGATTCTGCGCGGCCGACAGGTTGGCGTTGGTGTAGCCGACGGTCTCCCAGCCGGTGGTGTGGATCTGCTGGCGCGACAGTGCGATACCGCCCAGGATACCCCAGTTGCCGAAGGTCTGGCTGGCCATGAACGAGCCGCGGCCGCCGGTCTTGTCGGCGATCTGCTGCTTGGTGGCGGTGATGCTGGCGGCGATGGTGCGGCCTTCCTTGTCGAACGGACGGGCGCTGCGCAGGTTGACCACGCCGGCCGCGCCGCCTTCGATCATCTCGGCGGTCGGGCTCTTGCTGACGGTCAGCTTGGTGAACAGGTCGGTCGGCAGCAGGTCGAGGTCGACCTCGCGGTTGGTGTTGGCGCCGTCGATCGGGCCGGACGAGGCCACCGCGATCGGCGCGCCGTTCAGCAGGATCTTGGTGAAGCTGGAGCCGAGGCCGCGGATCTGGATGGTCGAGCCTTCGCCGGTGATGTCGCGCGCCACGCCCACGCCCGGAATGCGGCTCAGCGATTCAGCGATGTTCTTGTCCGGGAATTTACCGAAGTCTTCGGAGTTGATCGAGTCCTGGAAGCCGACGGCTTCCTTCTTGTCCTTGGCGGACGACAGCAGCGAGTTACGGTAGCCGCTGACCTGCACCACCGTCATCGGCGCGGCATCTGCCTGCGGCGCGGCCGCGGCCGGGGTGGTGTCCTGGGCATATGATTGCGCAATCAAACCTGCCATCACGGTCAGGCCGAAAGCCATTTGACGGCCGGCTTGACGGCCCTTCTGTTGTTTCTGTTGCATTTACAGTCTCCTTCGGCGTACTGCCGCGGTAATTGTTATAAGTCACGCAACAGAATCATAAAATGGTTGCGCGATCATTTGAGTGTAAAAGCGTTGAAAAGTTGTTGTCAACAGAAATTACACAGAAAATGTTATACGCAACCATTTTGCTATGGCCGCAGAGCGAGCGGGTGTGGCGGGATTGATACGCCAGCGGCAGGACGCCGCCGGCGGCAGGTTCAGATCAGTACCTGGCCGGCGCGTTCGGCGCCGGGGTGGCGGACTTGATGAAGTTGCGCAGGTCGTCGTTGGCGGTGGCCAGGTCTTCCGAGCGCAGATACATCATGTGGCCGCTGCGGTAGCCGGCAAAGCTCAGGCGGTCCTTCATCTTGCCGCTCGGGTCGAGCTGCCACATGGTGTACTTGGCGTCGAAATAGGTGCAGGCGCCGTCGTAATAGCCGGACTGGATGAACACCTTCAGGTAGGGATTGGCCGCCATGGCCAGACGCAGGTTCTCGCCGGTCTTCTCATTCTTGAAGTCCCACGGATGGACGTCGCCAAACAGGTTGTACTTGATGTCGGTCTTGTAGCCGAGGTCATTGCGCAGGTACTGGTTGATGGCCGGCGTGAACGAATGCAGCCATGAGGTCAGCTCGGCGTTGTAATCCACCTTGTCGCCGGAATCGGTCTTGTCGATGCCGAGATAGCGCGAGTCCAGGCGGCCGACGGTCTTGCCCTGCTTGCGCAGCAGCTCTTTCCAGAACTGCTCCGGTTGCACCGCCAGGTTATTCTGCACCACGTAGTCCACCGACAGGCCGGAGTAGCGCGCCACCTTGGCGGCGATCTGCGCCTTCTTCTGCGCGTCGATGAAGCCGCCCCGGGCCAGTGCCGGCAGCAGTTCGTCGGTGGTGAAGGCTTCCACTTCCGGCAGCACGTCCTTCAGATCCTTCGCCTGCAGATCGGCCGGCAGCACTTTCTGATACCAGGCGGTGGCGGCGTAATACGGCAGCTTGAGCGCGTCGTCGATCGCGCCTTCGCGCTTCAGGCCAAGCTCCGTTGGCGACACCAGCACCACGCCGTTCAGGTACATCCACTGGGCGTTCTGCAGCTCCAGCGCCAGGCCGGCCACGCGCGAGGTGCCGTAGCTTTCACCGATCAGATACTTGGGCGAGGTCCAGCGGCCTTCACGCGAGACAAAGGTGCTGACCCACTCGGCCAGATACTGGATATCCGCGTTGACGCCAAAGAAGCGCGCGCGGTCGGCCTTGCCGTCCAGGATGCGCGAGAAGCCGGTGTTGACCGGATCGATATACACAATATCGGCCACGTCCAGGATGGAGTGCGGATTGTCCTTCACGCCGTAAGGCTGGACCGGATAGCCTTCCGCATCCAGGTTCAGGACCTTGGGACCGGTGTAGGCGATGTGCATCCACACCGAGGCCGAACCGGGGCCGCCGTTAAACGAGATCACCAGCGGGCGTTTGCCCTTGTCGCTCACGTCGCTGCGCTGGTAGTAGGTGTAGAACAGCGATGCCGATACCTTGCCGTCCTTGTCCCATACCGGCTGCGTGCCGGCCGTCACCTTGTACGGCACCACCTTGCCCTTGATGGTGACCTGGCCGGTCTTGCTCACTTGTGAATCTGCTTTCAGCAAGCGCTCGCTGGCCTGCAGTTCGGCGGCGCGTTCTTTGCTCTGGGCGGGCGCCTTGTCGGCGTCCTGGGCGTAGGCGGCTGTGCTTATGGCCAGCAGCACTGCAAGGGCAAGCTTGGATTTCATGGCATCTCTCAAGGTTGAAAGAGCCTATGGTAGTGAGGAAGCGTTACGGCGTCCAGTCCAGCACCGTCACCGGCGACGGCGGCACAAAAGCCTGTCCTTCGCCATCAACTTGTTGAACATTCTGAACAAATAAACTGAGGATGCCGCTGCGGCGCCATCGCTCGGTATCGTAGCTTGGCTCCCATGCGCCGACCGATGCCGTGGTCAGATCCCGCAGTTCCCACACGCCGCGTGCGATGTCGCGCGCCTGCGCCACCGACACCTTGCTGCCGCGCTCCTCGTCGCGGAACACCAGCAGCGCACCGGCCGCGCCCACCATGATCTGCGGCCGCGCAATCGGAATCCGCTTGGTGCCCTGCCCGCCCAGCGAGAACGGCGTCTTGCGGAAGTCCAGCGCACGCACCTGCCACGCCGCTCCGGTGTGGTAGATGACGTGATACTGCGGTACTTTGGAACCGGCATCGCGCCAGTAGCTGGCGATGTAAGGCCGGCCCTCGCTGTCGGCCGCCATCGAGGTCTGGTTGATCAACTCACTGTTCTGCGGGATGCGCAGCGCGTATTCGGCGCTGGCCGCGTTGATCGGCAGCGTGTACGGCGTGCCGTCCGAGCGCTCCCACGTCACGCCGCCATCGCGCGAGCGCGCGTAGGCCATGTCATGGTTGCTGGCCACGTCCGGCGATTCGCGCCATACCCAGGACACATGCAGCGTGCCGCGGCCGTCCAGGAAAGCCTGCCAGTAGGCGTTGCGCCTGCCCTCGCCGCTGATCAGGTTGGTGTGCAGCCGCGTCCAGCGCTGCGTGTGGACGTCGTAGCGGTTGATGATGAGATCACCGCGCCCCGATCCGCCCAGGCGGTAAAAGAACAGCAGGTTCCCGTTCGGCAGGCGGTGGAACTCCGGGTAGGACACTTCGTTTTCATCGTTGCCGGTCATGGCTTGCTTCGGCCCCAGCTCCAGCGATCCCGGCGCCACACTGCGCGCGTAGCGCAGCGGGTTGTTGTGATGGTCCCAGGAGACGTGCAGGTAGCCGGCACCGTCCACCATGATGCTGATGCTGTTGTGCGCATCGGCGGCATTGCCCTGCCACGCGGTACGGCGCGTGGTCCACTGCGTACTGCCCAGCGTGCGCTTGCCCAGCACCAGATAACGCCCGGCGTCGTAGTAGGCCACGTACTGGGTGTCGCCCTGCGTGACCAGCGAGTTTTTGCGAAACACCACGGCGTTGACCGAGTTGTTGGCCCAGCCCTCGCCCACCACCGATACCACCGGCTCGGCCACGGCGTGAAGTGACGCAGCCAGCAAGGCCGCCAGGATTAAACGTTTGATCATGAGCCCATGCTACGCAAAGCGCCGGCGCGCAGCCAATACATTTTGCGCCGTCAGGCATATGCAAAAAGCATAGCGTAGATCAATACCAACTTAGTTTCCAGGCGGCAAACTATGCGATAATTCCTGCCGCAATCCGGCGCCCTAAAACATTGTCGCTATGACCACGCAACACGACCATACCCCCTACCTCGACCAGCTGCACGACGATCCGCACACTTTCTGGGAATCGCGCATCAAGGCCAGCCGCTGGATGATCGTCAAGACCTTTGCGCTGGGCGTGGCGGCGGCCGGACTGGGCGTGCTGGGCCAGGGCTGGCTGGAGCAAGGCGCGCCGCTGCTGCCCATCATCAGCCAGAACTACGGTATCTGGCAGACCGTCTACGGATTGGCGCTGCTGGTGATTTTCCTGCTGTGGGCGGCGGCCATGCGGCACAAGATCGGCCTGCTCCAGAACAGCAAGCAGGGCCTGGCGACGCAATACCGCATCGACGAGCAGAACGCCCGCCGCGAGGCGCGCGCGCAAGCCACCCGCGAACGCCGCGAGCAGCTGCGCCAGGAGCGCGAGGAACACACCATCTACCACAAGGCCGGCGGCCGCAGCAAGAAGTTCGATTACTAAGCCCGTCATTCCGGCGCAGGCCGGAACGACAGTCACTCGTAGCGCAGGCAGTCAACCGGCAGCAGCCGTGATGCGCGCCGTGCCGGGTAGAAGCCGAAGAACACGCCCACCAGGCTGGAAAAGCCGCACGCCACGATCACCGCGCGCAAGGTGATGATGACGTCAAACTTGCCGGTCGCCGTAATCGCCGCCGCCGCGCCGCTGGCCAGCATGATGCCGAAGATGCCGCCCACCAGGCAGATCACCACCGCCTCGGTCAGGAATTGCAGCAGCACGTCGCGCGGCCTGGCGCCGATCGCCATGCGGATGCCGATCTCGCGCGTGCGCTCGGTCACCGACACCAGCATGATGTTCATGATGCCAATGCCGCCCACCACCAGCGAGATCGCGCCGATCAGACCAAGCAGCAGCGCGATGCCGGCGCTGATCTTCTGCGCCGTCTCCGCAAAGGAAGCCAGGTTATCGATGCGGAAATCGTCCGGCTGGTCGATCTTGATGTGGTGGCGGTCGCGCAGCGTTTCGTTGATGTCCTGGATGGCGTCCTGCAGATTGCCGCCGGACTTACCCTGCGCCACCACGTAGTGCACATTGCCGGGGAACTGCACCTTGACCAGATTGGCCGCAGCCGCCGTAATCGGCACGATCACATACTCGCTCAAGTCGCCGCCATCGACCTGCTTGCCCTCGCCGTACAACACGCCCACCACCTGGAACGCCACGTTCTCGATGCGGATGAATTTACCCAGCGGGTCCTGTTTGTAGAAGAACTGATCGGCGATCTTGCGGCCGATGACCACCATGCGCGCCGAAGCCCGCACATCGGCATCACTGAAGGCGCTGCCCTTGTCGACCTTCCAGCCGCGGATCTTGAACATGGCCGGCGTCACTCCGTGCACAGTCTTGGAGGCGTTCTCGTTGCCGACCGCCAGATTGAAACCGCCCTGCAGCACCGGCGCCGCCCCGGCCAGCGAAGGCAGCTCATTGAGCGCCGCCGCATCGCGGATGGTCAGTGCCGGCTGCGCGCCGTTGCGCAGGCGCTGCTGCTGCGCGCGGTCGCCGCCGGGCGAAATGAACAGCATATTGGTGCCCAGCTGTTCCAGCTCCCTGGCGATGAAGCGCTTCATGCTGTCGCCCACCGCCAGCAGCAGCACCACCGACGTAATCCCGATGATGATGCCCAACATGGTCAACAGCGTGCGCAGCCGGTTCGCCAGCATGGAGCGAAATGACTCTACAACGATCTGTAAAAAGTTCATATGGTTTATACCGTTATGGCGTTCATTTGCTGCAGGCCTTCGGCGGACGGGCCGTCGTACAGCACGCGGCCATCCTTCAGGCGCACCAGGCGCTTGCTGTAGGCGGCGATGTCCGGCTCGTGCGTCACCAGCAGGATGGTGATGCCGCGCTCCTGGTTCAACTGCTGGAAGGAGCGCATGATCTCGACGCTGGTCTGCGTGTCGAGGTTGCCGGTCGGTTCATCGGCCAGGATCAGCGGCGGGTCGCCCACCAGCGCGCGCGCAATCGCCACGCGCTGCTGCTGGCCGCCGGACAGCTGGTTGGGCGTGCGCCTGGCCATGTCCTTCAGGCCAACGCGCTCCAGCTCCAGCAAGGCCTTGGCGTGCGCTTTCGAGCGCGAGACGCCGGCATAGATCAGCGGCAGCGCCACGTTCTCCGCCACGCTCATGCGCTTGATCAGGTTAAAGCTCTGGAACACGAAGCCGATGGTGCGGTTGCGGATGGTCGCCAGTTCGTTGCGCGACAGGGTAAGCGTGTCCACGCCGTTGAGGAAGTAGCTGCCGCCAGTGGCCTGGTCGAGGCAGCCGAAGATATTCATCAGCGTCGACTTGCCGGAGCCGGATTGGCCCATCACCGCCAGGAAATCGCCGCGCGGCACGGCCAGGTCAACGCCGAACAGCACCTGCGTTTCCACGCTGCCGGAGAAGTAGCTCTTGGTGACTTGCCGGATGTCGATCAGCAAGCCGCTCACAGGCCGCCCTCTTTCTCGCTGCCGATGGCCCGGGTGATGACCTGGTCGCCCTTCTTCAAATCGCCGCCAACGATTTCGGTGTAGCGGAAGTTGGACAGGCCGATCTTGACCTCCTGCGCTTTCGGCTGATTGTGCGCATCCAGCGTGTAGACGCGGAACAGGCGCGCCAGATCGGCCTTGCTGCGGAAGCCGGCGTCGTCGTCCTGCGGCGCGGCAGCTGCGGCGGCGCTTGCGCTGGCCGAGGCCGAGGCCGAGGCGGAGGCGCTGGCCGCGGCCATCTTCTTCTGCTTCTCGGTCTCCTCATCGCTCAGGCGGAAGCGCAGCGCGGCGGTCGGGATGCGCAACACGTTCTGGCGGTTGCCCACCAGCAGACGCACCTGCGCCGTCATGCCCGGCTTGAGCAGCTCGTCCTGATTGTCCACGTCCAGCACCACGTTATACGTCACCACGTTCTGCACCACATTGGCGGCCAGGCGGAACTGGCGCATGCGCGCGCTGAACTCCTTGTCAGGATAGGCATCCACCACGAAGCGCGCCTCCTGTCCCTCCTTGAGCGAGCCGACGTCCGCCTCCGACACGCTGGTATCGATCTGCATCTTGGTCAGGTCGCGCGCGATCTGGAACAACTGCGGCGTGGTGAACGACGCCGCCACCGTCTGCCCCAGATCCACGGTGCGCTTGATGATCACGCCATCGATCGGCGCGCGGATCACCGAGTTGTTCAGGTCCGCCTGCGCGCGCGCCAGTTGCGCTTCCGCCAGTTGGATATTGGCCTGCGCCACATCGACCTCGCGCTTGGACTGATCCAGCGCCAGCGGCGAGATGAAGCTCTGCGTCACCAGCGTCTGATTGCGCGAGTGCGTGGCTTGCGCCAATCGCAGCGAAGCGCGCGCCGACGCCAGCTGCGCCTCGGCCTGGCGGATCTGCGCGTTGAAGATGGTCGGATCGAGTTTCAACAGCACCTGGCCCCTGGTCACATGGTCGTTGAAGTCCGCCTTCAACTCGCTGACCGTGCCCGATACCTGCGAGCCGATATTGATCAACGCCACCGGATTGATGGTGCCGGTCGCCGTCACCGATTGCGTGATATTGCCCGTATCAACGGGCGCGGTGCGGAAACGTGGCGCTTCCACCACAGGGGTCTTGCTTTTGGAATAGAACGCGCCGGCGCCACCCACAAGCACCAGCAAGCCGACGGCCACGGCGAGCTTCTTTTTGGTCAGGAAAGCCATTGTTTTCAGTGTGTCCCATAGTGAGACCCGGCGATATGCGGGTCAGCCGGGCAAGTATCAAACAGATTTGTTTTTAAAGCAACTCACCGATTATCTACCTCTTCCGGGTCAGCGCCATCTACCTGCGTGGTGGGATATGCAAAATTGCAATTCGGCTTTGCAGGAATCTCCGTTCTCAAGCGCGGCAATCATCCCTAAGATAGCCTCTCCAAACCACGGAGGACACCATGCCAGAAACCCTCGCCATCAAGGTCGCCGACGGCAGTTTCAACTGCTACGTAGCGCGTCCACGCAATGTCGCCAGCGCGCCAGTGATCGTGGTGCTGCAGGAGATCTTCGGCGTCAACGCCGGCATCCGCAGCATCGCCGACGACTACGCCGCCAAAGGTTATATCGCCGTCGCACCGGACCTGTTCTGGCGCGCCGATCCGGGCCTCGACATGTCCGAGGCCGAACCGGGCGACTGGGCGCGCGGCTTCGCGCTGTACAGCGCCTATGACTTCGACGGCGGCGTGGGCGACATCGCCGCCACCGTGGCTGCCGGGCGCACGCTGCAAGGCGCCAGCGGCAAGGTCGGCGTCACCGGCTACTGCCTGGGCGGTCTGATGACGTACCTGACCGCCGCGCGCGCCGACGCTGACGCCTTTGTATCCTACTACGGCGGCGGCACCGAGAAGTATGCCGGCGAAGCGGGCAGCGTCAGCAAACCGCTGCTGTACCACCTGGCCGAAGAGGACGAGTACATCGGCAAGGAAGCGCAAGTCACCATCACCGCCGCCTTCAAGGCCAACCCGAAAATCGAGCTGCATAGCTACCCCGGTTGCAACCACGCCTTCGCACGCCCGGGCGGCAATCACTACGACACCGCCGCGGCCACGCTGGCCAACGCGCGCACCGACGCATTCTTCAAACAACACCTTTCTTGAACCTGGGAGAACATCATGACCGAACAAATCAACCCATCCCGCCGCAATGCCATGGTCGGCAGCGCGGTCGCCGCAGCCGCCACCGCATTGGCCGCAGTCAGCACCGAAGCCGTTGCGGCGCCTGCGGGCAAAGTGACCAGGACCGTCGCCACCATCACCACCCGCGATGGCGTGGATATCTACTACAAGGACTGGGGCCCACGCAACGGCCAGCCAGTGATCCTGAGCCACGGCTGGCCATTGAGCTCGGACAGCTGGGAATCGGCAGCGTTCTTCCTGGCTAATAACGGCTTCCGCGTCATCACCCACGACCGCCGCGGCCATGGTCGTTCGAGCCAGCCTTGGGACGGCAACGACATGGACCACTACGCCGACGATCTGGCGCAGCTGATCGAAGCGCTGGACCTGAAAAACATCATCCTGGCCGGCTTCTCGACCGGCGGCGGCGAAGTGGCACGCTACGTTGGCCGTCACGGCACCAAGCGCATCGCCAAACTGGGCCTGATCTCGGCGGTGCCGCCGCTGATGGTGAAGACCGACACCAATCCGGACGGCCTGCCGATCGAAGTGTTCGATGGCATCCGCAAGGGCCAGATCGCGGATCGCGGCCAGCTGTACCTGGATATCGCCTCGGGGCCGTTCTACAACTACAACCGTCCGGGCGCCAAGCCATCGCAAGGCATCATCCAGGCCTGGTATTCGCAGGGCATGCAGGGTGGTTTCAAAAACACCTACGACTCGATCAAGGCCTTCTCGGAAACCGACTTCCGCGACGACCTGAAAAAGTTCGACAAGCCGACCCTGATCATCCACGGCGACGACGACCAGATCGTGCCGATCAAGGCGGCCGGCATTGCCTCGGCCAAGATTGTGAAGAACGCAAAATTGATCGTGTATCCAGGCGCGCCGCATGGCCTGACTGATACACATAAAGATAAATTCAATAACGATTTCCTGGCTTTCGCCAAATCGTAAATCGTAAAAGCCAAAAACCGCCTCCGGGCGGTTTTTTTATGTGATATGGTTTCCCTCATCATGATGGAAATCTTCTCCCCGCCGGACAATCCCGCCCTGCTCCAATACGGCACTTACTCGCCGTGGTTGGTGATCCTCTCCATACTGGTTGCCATCTTCTCATCGTGGATGGGCCTCCAGGTTGCCAGCCAGGCGCGCCTGGCCGGCACGCGCGGACTGCGTGCCATCATGCTAGCCACCGGCAGCCTGGCGCTGGGCAGCGGCGTGTGGTCGATGCACTTCATCGGCATGCTGGCTTTCAATCTGTGTACCGACGTCGATTACGACCATGGCCTGACGCTGTTGTCCGGCCTGCCCAGCCTGGCCGCGTCCTACGTCGCCCTGCTGCTCATCAGCCGCCAGCGCCTCAACACCGTCTCGCTGATCATCGGCGGCGTGCTGGTGGGCGCCGGCATCGGCGCCATGCATTACACCGGCATGGCGGCCATGCAGATGGCGCTCGACCTGCGCTACGATCCTTTCATGTTCGGCCTGTCGATCGTGGTGGCGGTGGTGCTGGCCACGCTGGCCCTGTGGATCCGCTTCGGCCTGCGCACGCTCAAGCTGCCGCGCTTCATGCTGGGCGGGATCAGCGCCACCGTCATGGGCTGCGCCATCGCCGGCATGCACTACACCGGCATGGCCGCCGCGCGTTTCGTCGGCGTGCTGCCGCCCGACGCCTCGCCGCAACAGAACTCCGCGTTCCTGGCGCTGGCGATCACGCTGATCACCGTGGCCTTCACCGTGTTCGTGATGGGTGCCAACGGCCTGCTGCGCTACCGCGAGATGTACCGCCAGCTGGCCGAAAGCGAAGCCTGGATGCGCGCCCTGCTGACCACCACCGTGGACGGCGTGATCACGGTCGACCGTGCGGGCGTGATCCACGAATTCAACACCTCGGCGGAACGCATCTTCGGCTGGCGCCGCGATGAAATCATCGGCCGCAACATCCGTGTGCTGATGGCCGATCCCGCGCGCTCGGAACGGGACGGCCTGCTGAACTACCTGCACACCGGCGATGCCTCCGTCATCAGCCGCGGCAGCGAGGTGATCGCTGTGCGCAAGGATGGCAGCCAGGTACCGATCCGCCGCGCGCTGGGCCACGCCAAGCTGGCGCAGCGCGAGCTGTTTGTACTGTTCATTACCGACATCACCGAACGCCGCGCCATCATGCAGGCGCTGCGCGACAGCGAGCAGCAATTCCGCTCCCTGATCGGCAACATCCCCGGCATCTCCTTCCGCAGCAGCATGGCGTTCGATGCGCCGCCGACCTTCATCAGCGACGGCATCGAGCGCCTGGCGGGCTATCCGGCCAGCGATTTTGTCGGCGCCGATCGCAAGCGCACGCTGGGCTCCCTGATCTGCGAGGAGGACCGCGAACGGGTGGCGGCCGACATCGCGCGCGCCATCGCGCAGCTGACGGCGTATCAGGTCGAGTATTGCCTGATCCACGCCGACGGCAGCCGGCGCTTCATGTGGGAGCACGGCGCCGTCACGCAGGATGAAAGCAATCCGGCCATCCGCTGGATCGACGGCGTGATCCTCGACATCAGCGAACGGCGCGAGATGGAA
Source organism: Duganella sp. (assembly GCF_039595735.1). NCBI lineage: Bacteria > Pseudomonadati > Pseudomonadota > Betaproteobacteria > Burkholderiales > Oxalobacteraceae > Duganella > Duganella sp. The sequence continues at coordinate 347,399 of NZ_JBCNLB010000001.1, read as the reverse complement.
CAGCAGCTTCGCGCCGCCAAGGAAACGGCGGAACAGGCGGCAGCCGCACGCGCCAGCTTTGTGGCCAACATGAGCCACGAGATCCGCACGCCGATGAACGCCATCCTCGGCTTCACCGACGTGCTGCTCGATACGGACCTGGACACCGAGCAGCAGCGCCACCTCGACACCGTGCGCAAGGAAGGGCGCTCGCTGCTACGCCTGCTCAACGAGATCCTCGATACCGCCAAGCTGGATAAGGGCGCGGTGGAACTGGAGGCGGACGATTACAGCCTGCTTGGCCTGATCGACGAACTGGCCTCCACCTTCGGCAACAACGCGCGCAGCAAAGGCCTGACCGTCGACATCGTGTACGACCCGGCGCTGCCGGCGTGGCTGCACGGCGACGAGCTGCGCATGCGCCAGATCCTCGGCAACCTGCTGGACAACGCCATCAAGTTCACGGCGGCCGGCAAGGTCACCCTGCGCGCCTGCGAGAAACAGGGCCAGTTGCACATCTCGGTGCAGGACACCGGGATCGGCATTGCCCCGGCCCGCATCAACGCCATCTTCGATCCGTTCACCCAGGCCGACGCCTCGATGACGCGCCGCTTCGGCGGCACCGGCCTGGGCACCACCATCAGCCGCCAGCTGGTGGCGCTCATGGGCGGCAAGATCTGGGCCGAAAGCACGCCAGGCGAAGGCACCACCTTCCATGTGCTGCTGCCGCTGGAGCCGGCGCGCAACGGCGAGGCGCAGTCCAGTGAACGCAGCGACTATCCGCTGCCGCCGCTGCACGTGCTGGCAGCCGACGACGTGCCGCAGAACCTGGAGCTGCTGTCGCTGCTGCTGGCCAAACGTGGCCACACGCTGGACACCGCGCAGGATGGCACGCAGGCAGTGCAGATGACGGCCGCCCGGCGCTACGACGTGGTGCTGATGGACATGCAGATGCCGGTGATGGATGGCCTGGCCGCCACCTGCGCCATCCGCGAGCGCGAACGCGCGGCGCAGGACGGCAAGCCGCCGCTGCCGGTGGTGGCGATGACGGCCAGCGTGCTGGCGGCGCACCGCGAGGCTAGCGCAGCGGCGGGCATGGACGGTTTTGCCTCCAAGCCGGTCGACTGGCATGCGCTGTCGCACGAGATTGCGAAGGTGCTCAAGCTGGCGCCGGTGCCATCCGCGCCGCCGCCGGCCGAAGCGCCGCGCCAGCGCGTGCTGAATCAGAAGTCCGGCCTGCAGCGCTGGGCCGACGACGAAGGCGCCTACCATCAAGCCTTGCATCGCTTCGTGGCCGACTACAGCACGGCGGCGGCCACGCTGGCCAAGCTGCTCGCCAACGCCAGCGAGGTGCGCCTGGCCGAAGCGCAGGCCTGGTGCCACAAGGTGCGCGGCGTGGCAGCCAACATCGGCCTTGAACAACTGGCGGCAACGCTGGCGCAGCTGGAAAAGCTGTGCGGCTCGCCGCAGCGCCCTGGCGGCATGCGGGCTGACGAGGGCGCGGCCGACGGCAGCGGCGTCGCCGTCGATGCGCTGGGCGGCATATCGATCTCGCTGCAGACCGAACTCGCGCAGGCGCAGCGCACGCTCGCTGCGCAGCTGGATGCGGCACTGAGCGCCATACACGCGCTGGCGCCGCCGCGCGGTTCCGGCGCCCGCCTGGAGGCGCCGCCCGCTGCGGCCTTCGATCCGGCAGTCGCGCGCCAGAAATCTGCCGCTCTGCTACCATTCTTCCAGCGCGGCGCCCTGAACGACGCCGCGCTGACCGCCTTGACGGCCGCACTCACCGGCGCCCCGCCCGCGCTGGCGCAGCAACTGAGCGCCGTGCAGGACGCATTGAACGATTTCGACTTCCCCCAGGCGCAAGCCGCACTTGAAGCCTTGCTGACCCGCCTGACCACGGAGTACCCATGAGAACCACGCATCAACCGCACCAGCCGCAGATCCTCGTCGTTGACGATGAAGCCAGCAATCTGCAACTGCTGCGCCATATCCTGCAAGACCATTACCGCCTGCTGTTTGCCAAGGACGGCCCACGTGCGCTGGAACTGGCGCGCAGCGAACGTCCGCAACTGATCCTGCTGGACGTGATGATGCCGGGTATGACCGGTTATGAAACCTGCAAACTGCTCAAGGCCGATCCGGCCACTGCCGGCATTCCCGTCATCTTCGTCACCGCCCTGAGCGACACCGATGATGAACTGATCGGTTTCGAGGCCGGCGCGGTGGACTACATCACCAAGCCGGTCAGCCCGCCCATCGTGCGTGCCCGCGTGCGCAACCACCTGTCGTTGGTGGGCGTGGATGAACTGAAGAAGACCCGCCTGGAAATCGTCCAGCGCCTGGGCCTGGCCGCCGAATACAAGGATAACGAGACCGGCCTGCACGTGATCCGCATGAGCCACTACGCGCGTATTCTCGGCCTGGCGCTCGGCATGAGCGAAGCCGAGGCGGAAGACCTGCTGCACGCCGCGCCGATGCACGATGTCGGCAAGATCGGCATCCCGGACAGCATCCTGCGCAAGCCCGGCGCGCTGGACACCGATGAATGGAAGGTGATGCAGACGCACGCCGCGATCGGCGGCGACATCATCGGCAAGCACCCGAGCGGCATGCTGGCCATGGCCTACGACGTCGCCGTCACCCACCACGAAAAATGGGACGGCAGCGGCTACCCGAACGGTCTGAAAGGCGAAGAGATACCGCTGGTCGGCCGCATCGTGGCGATTGCCGACGTGTTTGACGCGCTCACCTCGGCGCGTCCCTACAAGCAGGCGTGGCCGGTGGAGAAAGCCGTCGAGCACATGGAAGCGCAGCGCGACCGGCATTTCGAAGGCCGGCTGGTGGACCTCTTCTTTAAACAGATGCCCGCGCTGCTTGAAGTCAAGGAGCGCTGGGCAGAGCATTAATTCAGCCGTTCGCCACGTCCCGCCAGGCGCGCCATCACGCTCACCGCGTGATCGATCTGCGCCCGCGTGTGGCCGGCGTTCATCATGAAGCGCAAGCGCGCCTGTCCCACCGGCGCCGCAGGGAACTGGATCGAGTCCACGTGCACCCCCTCGGCGCGCAGCTCCATCGCATAACGCTGGCACAGTTCCGCATCGCCGATCAGCACCGGCAGGATCGGCGTGGCGGTCGAGATGATGGTATAGCCCAATGGCGCCATGCGCTCGATGAAGTAGCGCTGGTTGTCCCACAGGCGCTGGCGGCGCTGCGGTTCCTCTTCCAGAATGTCCAGCGCGGCCAGCAGCGCCGCTGCCTGGTCCGGCGGCGGCGGGCAGGTAAAGCCGTAGGCGGAGCTGGTCAGCCGGATCACGTCCGCCACATCCTTCTCCACCGCCACGAAGCCGCCGATGGCGCCCAGCGCCTTGCTCAATGTCCCCATCTGCATGATGTTGGCGCTGTAGCAGTTGAAGTGTTCCGAGGTGCCGCCGCCGTGCGCGCCCAGAATGCCGGTGGCGTGGGCGTCATCGATGTACAGCAGCGCACCGTAACGCTCGGCCAGCGCCACCAGTTCCGGCAGCGGCGCGATCGTGCCTTCCATGCTGAACACGCCGTCGCTGACGATGATGGGCGTGGTGCCGTCGGCGGCGCCGGCGGCCAGCAGCGATTCCAGATGATTCATGTCGCAATGGCGGTAGTTGTAGCGCAGCGCGCCGGACATCTGGATACCCTCGCGGATCGAAATGTGGTTGAACTCGTCCGAGTAGTACGCATACTTGTGGCGTTTGCGCGAACGGAAGCCGTGCAGGCGCGCCAGCGTGGCCGCCTTGACAATCGACGACAGCACGCCGATGTTGGTCATGTAGCCGGTCACGAACAGCACCGCGTCGCTCTTGTGCTTCAAGGCGCCGAGGCGGCGTTCCAGCTCGCGGTAAACCTCCAGATCGCCGCCCAGCAGGCGCGATTCGCAGTTGCCCACGCCGTAGCGGTCCAGCCCCTGCTTGGCCGCCGCCACCAGGCGTGGATGGTTGGCCAGCGCCAGGTAGTTATTGGTACTGAAGGACACCACCGTCTGGCCGCCGGTGACAAAGGTAGGATCGGGCAGCGTGCTGTGCACCGACGAATCGTGGTAGATGGGATGATGCTGCAGCCAGGTGGCGATGTCGCTTAAGTCATGCATGATAGGGGAAGCCGGATAGAATCAGTCCATCATAGGACCGGGCGGCTTACCACAAGCTTGCGGTCACATTACGGATTGGTTAGCTAGCCCGGCGCCAGCGGCAGCACGATGCGCGCGATCAGGCCGGGCGCGCCGTCTTCCAGCACCAGCTTGCCGTCGTGCGAGGTGGCGGTGGCGCTGACGATGGACAGCCCCAGTCCATTGCCCGGCATGTGGCGGCTCTTGTCGAGGCGATAAAAGCGCTGGGTCACCTTGTCGCGTTCCGCCTCCGGGATGCCGGGGCCATTGTCGTGCACCGCGATCGAGGCGTCGCCATGATGCAGGCCGGCGCGCACGTGGATGATGGAACCGGGGCCGGCGTACTTGATGGCGTTATCGAGCAGGCTGGCGACGGCGCTGGCCAGCAGGTTGCGGTCGCCGTCCACATACAGCAACTCCGGCGCGTCCACGGTCAGCTTGATGCCGCTGTCTTCCGCGATGGCTTCGTACATCTCGCCGATGTCGGCCACCACCCGGCCCAGATCCAGCCGTTCGAACAGGCGGCCGCGCATGCCCGATTCGGCTTCGGCAATCTGCAGCAGACGCTCAAACAAGCGTATCAGGTTGTCGATATCGTCGATGGCGTCGTGCGCGGCGCCGGACAGGCGTGGCACCGTCATCTCGTGGCGCAGCGCATCGTCCAGCCGTCCACGAATGCGGCTCAGCGGCGTGCGCAGGTCGTGGGCGATGGCGTTGGAGACGTGGCGTATGCCTTCCATCAGCAGCTCGATGCGGTCCAGCATGCGGTTGATGTCGCGATTGAGCAGCGCGAATTCGTCGTTGCCGGTGACGGGGATGCGCGGACTCAGGTCGCCGGCCTCGATCTGCGCGGCCGTGCGGCGGATTTCACCGAGGCGCGCCTCGATGCTGCGGCGGAACAGCAGCGCGCCGGCGACGGTCAGCATCAGCGACACGCAGGCGCCGGCCAGCAGCGCACGCCAGATCACCTCGCGCACCGCCTCCTCCTCGCTCAGGTCACGCCCGACGATCAGCGTGCCGCCTTGCACCAGCGGCCGCAGATACAGGCGCGCCGGCGCGCTGCGGCCATTGCGCAGCACTTGCGAAGTGACCATGTCGGGCGCCTCGGCCACGCTGGGCCAGGACGCCAGATTGCCGGCCAGCGGCTCGCCCTCGGCATCGAGGATCTGGAAAATTTCGCGGTCGCTGTCCACGCCGTCGCTGAGCAGGCGCTGGACTTCGCTCTGCAGGCCCTCGCGGCCGACATTGTCCACCAGGCGCTCGGTCTGCGCCATGATCTTGCCGTCGATATTCTGGTCGATCACGCCGATGGTGCCGCTGTAGAACACCAGCGATACCGCCACGATGGACGCGATGCCCAGCAGGCCGTAGCCCAATACCAGCTTGGCGGCGATCGAGGTGCGCAGTCTGAACACTACAGCTCCGACTCGTCCGGCGGCGTCACGCCCATGCGGTAGCCGACCCCGCGCAGGGTGTGGATCAGCTGCACCGGAAAGTCCTTGTCGACCTTGGCGCGCAGGCGCGAAATCTGCACGTCAATCACATTGGTCTGCGGGTCGAAGTGATAATCCCACACCGATTCCAGCAGCATGGTGCGGGTCACCACCTGGTTCTCATTGCGCATCAGGTATTCCAGCAGGCGGTATTCGCGCGGCTGCAGCGTGATCACCTTGTTGCCGCGCGTGACGCGCAGCGTCCGCAGGTCCAGCCGCAGATCGGCCACCTGCAGTTGGGTGCTGTCGGCGCCGGGCGCACTGCGGCGCAGCAGCGCTTCCACGCGCGCCAGCAGCTCGGAAAAGGCGAACGGCTTGGACAGATAATCATCGGCGCCGCCGCGCAGGCCGGTCACGCGGGCGTCGATGGTGGTCATGGCGCTGACGATGATGACCGGCGTCTGCTTGCCCAGCGCGCGCAGCTTGTCGACGATGGACAGGCCGTCGATGCGGCCGGGCAGCATGCGGTCGAGGATGATGATGTCCCACTCCTCGCTGCTGGCGTAATCCAGCCCGTCCGGGCCGGTGGCGGCGGCGGTCACCATGTAGCCGGCCTCGCGCAAGCCCTTGCAGATGTAGTTGGAGGTTTCGGCTTCGTCTTCAATAACCAGGCAGCGCACGCGATTCTCCGCAATTCAGTGAGGAATGCGTATTCTACCTTGGACGGGCGGCCAGCTCGCGATACAGCGCATGGTAGTTCTCGGCCATCTTCTCGGCGGTGAACAGTTCCCAGTAGCGCGCCTCGGCGCGTCGCCCCATGCTGGCGGCCAGTTCCGGTTTTTCCCACAGCGTGCGCATGGCCGCACCCAGCGCGGCCGGATCGTCCGGCGGCACCACCAGGCCGGTGTCCTGGTCGATATTGATGTAGGTGGTGCCGGTGCCGATCTCGCTGGAGATCATCGGCTTGCCGTACATGGCGCCTTCCAGCAGCGAGATACCGAAGGCTTCAGAACGCAGGTGCGACGGGAACACCATGGCATAGCTCAGCTCCAGCAGCGCCGCCTTGTCTTCCTCCGCCACCGCGCCGATGAACTGCACGTGGGTCAGGCCGAGACGCTGCGCGTGCTCCTTCAGCTCCTGCTCGATCGGGCCGGCGCCGACGATCACCACCGGATAGTCGACATTGGCCATGGCGTCCAGCAGGATGTGCAGGCCCTTGTAGTAACGCAGCACGCCGACGAACAGGAAAAAGCGCTCGCCCACCTGGGCGCGCCACCTGGCCTTCAGTTCCTCGGACGGCACCGGATAAATCGACTTGTCCAGGCCATAGGTGATGGTGCGGGTCTTGTGCGCGAAGCGCTTCAGCACCGGCGACGAGGCCAGGTAGTTGGGCGAGGTGGCCACCACCGTATCGACGCTGCGCAGGAAGCGGCGCTTGAGCGGGCTATACACGCGCAGCAGGTTCTTCTGGCGCACGATGTCCGAGTGGTAGGTCACCACGCTCGGCTTCCTGATGCGCGCCATGAAGTGCGCGATGTCCATGAACGGCCATGGGAAGTGATAATGGATCACATCCGCGTCACGCGCCAGGCGCGCCAGCTTGCGGATCGCCGCGAACGAAAAGCCGGTCGACGCCACTTCAAAATCGAGCGGCACGCGGTGCACCACATGGCCGTCGATCTCGATCTGCGACGGGCCGCTGCGGCTCAGGGTCAGCACCTCGTTGGTCACGCCCAGGCGTCCCGTGCCCACGCACAGCTGGCGGATCACCTGCTCGATGCCGCCCCAGGTGTCGGGATAATAAGTCTTGTAAAAATGGAGGACGCGCATGGTATTCAATGTGACAGCACTTCGTGATAAACGGCGACGGTGCGGCGTGCCGCTTCATCCCAGGTCAGTTCCAGCGCGCGGCGCTGGCCGGCGGCGATGCAGCGCGCGCGCACGCTGTCGTCACGCGCCAGCGTGGTCATGGCGGCGGTGATGTCGTCCACCGACAGCGGATCGAATTCGAGCGCGGCGCCGTCGGCCACTTCAGGCAGCGAGGTGGTGTTGGAGCATGCCACCGGCACGCCGCTGGCAAACGCCTCCACCAGCGGCAGGCCAAAGCCTTCATGCAGCGACGGGAACACGAAGGCGGCGGCGCCGGCGTAGATGTGGCGCAGATGGCGCTCATCGGTCAGCTGGTCCAGCCACACCACGTTCTCGCCGCGCTGCTGCGCATCCTTGATGCGCCTGACCAGTTCCTCGCTGCGCCAGCCCGGCTGGCCGACGATCACCAGCTGGCGCGCGGAGCGCAGCACCGGCGGCAATCCCAGATAAGCGTCCAGCAGCCGCTCGACGTTCTTGCGCGGCTGCAGCGTGCCGACGAACAGGAAGTAGCCATCGCGCAGGCCATGCAGGCCAAGCGTGACGTCGCGTTCATCCACCGACGGCTGATCGAACCAGTGCGCGGCCACGCCGTGGTGCACCACGCTGATCCTGCTTTCATCCACGCCAAAGCACTCCACCAGCTCGCGGATGGAGAAGTGCGAACCGGTGATCACATGCTGCGCCTTGCGCGCGGCCCTGATCTGCAGCCAGTTCTTCAGCTTGCGCATCTTCGGGCTGGCCCATTCGGGATGCGAGATCGGCAGCGCGTCGTGCAGCGTGGCCACCACCGGGCAGTCCATGCGCACGATGCGGTAGTCGGTGGCGTGGAACAGGTCCAGCGGCGCGGCGCCCTTGCCCAGCGCGACCTGGGTGCTCAGATGCACCGAGGATGGCAGGATCAAGTCACCCAGCGTCGCCAGCGGAAACGACAGCGGCAGGCCGCGACCCAGTTGCAGCTTGCGGGTATCGCCGTGCGGCGCGAAAGACAGCGGCAGCACTTCCACGCCGGCGTGCGGCAGGTGCTCCAGCAAGGCGCGGCTGTAGACGCCCAGGCCATCGAGGCGGCCGCCGGTCAGCACCGGTTCGGCGGTCGTCACCGACAGGCCGACGCGCAGGGAAGGCTGCGCGCTCACGCCGAATACATCCAGCGCAGCGTGTCGGCCAGCGGCACGATGTCCAGCGGGCCGGTGGCGGCCGCCAGACGGCGGTTATCGCCGACCAGGCGCACCACTTCATTGGCGCGCACGAAGGCAGGATTGACATGCACATTGATCTTGTAGCCGGCGATATCGGCCATCATGTCCAGCGCTTCGCCCAGCGAATACGCGTGGCCGGAGCAGATGTTGAACGTCCCGCCCACCGCGGCCGATGCCGCCAGCAGCTTACGATAGCTGGCCGCCACCATGCGCACATCGGAAAAATCGCGCCACACGTGCAGATTGCCCAACTCGATATCGGCGGCCTTGCGACGGAAGTGCGAGACGATTTTCGGCAGCAGGAAATTCTCGTGCTGGCCGACGCCGGTGTAATTGAACGGCCGGACCACGATCAGCGGCAGCTTGTCCTGCCACAGATGCGCCATGTATTCCATGGACAGCTTGCTGACGGCGTAATCGTTGGCCGGCGCGGCCGGCACCTCTTCGTGGATCACGCCAACGTCGGTATTGCCGTAGATATTGGCGCTGGAGGCCAGCAGCACGGCCGACGGTTTTTTCTGCAGCCCGGCCAGCGCTTCCAGCAGATTGCGGGTGCCGACCACATTGACGCGGTAGATTTGGTCAACGTCGCCGTGGGCGACGAAAGCGATGGCCGCCAGGTGCGCCACCACGTCCGGCTGCACTGCCTGCACCACGGCGGCCAGGCCGGCGCGGTCCAGCAGATCCACCGCGAATTCGCGTTCACCCGGCGCCTGGCCGGGCGAGATGGTGCCGAAGACTTCATAGCCGGCCGCGCGCAATTCCTGCGCGACGTAATGGCCGGTGAAGCCGGACAAACCGGTGATCAGGGCGCGTTTGCCCGCACCTTCAGCAGCCATGGGTACTCCTTAATGTGAAACTTAGAACGAGAAGCCGGCTTTATTGCGGCGCAGGTCGGCCTCCACCATCATCTGGCACAGTTGTTCCAGCGTGGTCGATGGCTTCCAGCCCAGTTCCCTGGTGGCCTTGGCCGGGTCGCCGATCAGCAGTTCCACTTCCGCAGGACGGTAAAACTTCGGATTCACGCGCACCAGCACCTTGCCGGTTTTCTTGCAGGTGCCGATTTCGTTGTCGGCCGAGCCGCTCCACTCCAGCGTCACGTCCACCGCCTTGAACGCCATCGACACGAAGTCGCGCACGGTCTCGGTGCGGTTGGTGGCCAGCACATAGGTATCAGGCTGGTCAGCCTGCAGGATGCGCCACATGCCTTCCACGTATTCCTTGGCGTAGCCCCAATCGCGCTTGGCGTCCAGATTGCCCAGCTCCAGCACGTCCAGCTTGCCGAGATGGATCTTGGCCACCGAATCGGTGATCTTGCGGGTAACGAACTCGCGGCCGCGCAGTGGCGACTCGTGGTTGAACAAAATGCCGGACGAGCCGAAGATGCCATACGACTCGCGGTAGTTCACCGTCATCCAGTGGGCATACAGCTTGGCCACGCCGTACGGGCTGCGCGGATAGAACGGCGTGTCTTCCTTTTGCGGCACGGCCTGCACCTTGCCGAACATCTCGGAAGTGGACGCCTGGTAGAAGCGGATCTTCGGATTGACAATGCGGATGGCTTCCAGCAGATTGACCGGGCCGACGCCGGTGATTTCCGCGGTGGTGACCGGCTGTTCGAAGGACACGCCGACGAAGCTTTGCGCGGCCAGGTTGTAGACCTCGTCCGGCTGCACGGTTTGCATCAGGCGGATGCTGGAGCTCAGGTCGGTCAGATCGTATTCCACCAGTTTCAGGTTCGGATGCGACTGGATGCCCAGTTCTTCGATACGCCAGAAATTAACCGAGCTGGTACGGCGATAAGTGCCAGTGACTTCGTAGCCTTTTTCCAGCAACAGTTCCGCCAGATAGGCGCCATCTTGGCCGGTGATGCCCGTGACCAGGGCTTTTTTCATTTTCTGCATGGTGAATGACGAATTCAAATCGTGGGTAATCTTAGTAACCCGATATTGTAACAGAGCGCTACATGAGCATTTCTCACGAAAACCCGCGTTTTACATCACTTACATCTTGTTACAGGAGAAATAACTCCGGGGTCAGGTCCGCCATTTCTACACGAACCCAGCTGTAGCGGTAGCTACAGCTGGGTTCGTGTAGAAATGGCGGACCTGACCCCGGAGTTGGGGTTGTTTAGGCGTTGCGGTGGGCGACGGCGTCCACCACGCACAGCGCGGTCATGTTGACGATGCGGCGCACGGTGGCCGATGGCGTCAGGATGTGCACCGGCTTGGCACAGCCCAGCAGGATGGGACCGACCGCAATGCCGTTGCCAGCCGCCGTTTTCACCAGGTTGTAGGCGATGTTGGCCGATTCGATGTTCGGCATCACCAGCAGGTTGGCATCACCGGTCAGGGTCGAGCCCGGCATGATCTGGTTGCGCAGCTTGGAGTCCAGCGCGGTGTCGCCGTGCATTTCGCCATCCACTTCCAGCGACGGATCGCGCTGCTTGACCAGTTCCAGCGCCGCACGCATTTTCTGCGCCGAGGCGTTGTTGGACGAGCCAAAGTTGGAGTGCGACAGCAGCGCGGCGCGCGGCGACAGGCCAAAGCGGCGCATTTCATCCGCAGCCATGCAGGTGATGGCGGCCAGTTCGTTCGGGTCCGGATTTTCGTTGACGTGGGTGTCGACCATCACCAGCTGGCGCTGCGGCAGCACCAGCACGTTCATGGCGGCGTACACGCAAGCGCCTTCGCGGCGGCCCAGCACCTGGTCGATGTAGTGCAGGTGCAGCTGGGTGGTGCCGAAGGTGCCGCAGATCATGCCGTCAGCGTCGCCCTTCTTGATCATCATGGCGCCGATCAGGGTGTGGCGGCGGCGCATTTCCAGCTTGGCGTACTCCTGCGTCACGCCTTTGCGGGCGGTCAGCTCGTAGTAGTCCTGCCAGTAGTCGCGGTAGCGCTCGTCGTGGTCGGGGTTGATGACGTCGAAGTCCACGCCCTGCTTCAGGCGCAGGCCGAATTTGGTGATGCGCGCTTCCAGCACGGCCGGACGGCCCACCAGGATGGGACGCGCCAGTTTTTCATCGACCACCACCTGCACCGCACGCAGCACGCGCTCTTCCTCGCCTTCGGCGTAGACGATGCGCTTGGCGTCCAGCGGCGCTTTCTTGGCCACCGCGAACAGCGGCTTCATGAAGGTGCCCGAACGGTAGACGAATTGCTGCAGGCTTTCTTCGTAGGCTTGCAGGTCTTTGATCGGACGGGTGGCCACGCCCGAATCCTCGGCCGCCTTGGCCACCGCCGGGGCGATCTTGGTCAGCAGGCGCGGGTCGAACGGCATCGGGATCAGGTAGTCCGGCCCGAACGACAGGTTGCTGAAGCCGTAGGTGGTGGCAACGATGTCCGACTGCTCGGCGTGCGCCAGCTCGGCAATCGCGTGCACCACGGCGATTTCCATTTCGCGGGTGATGGTGGTGGCGCCGCAGTCCAGCGCACCGCGGAAGATGTACGGGAAGCACAGCACGTTGTTGACCTGGTTCGGGTAGTCCGAACGGCCAGTGCACATGACGGCGTCGCCGCGCACGGCTTTCACGTCTTCCGGCAGGATTTCCGGATTCGGATTGGCCAGCGCCAGGATCAGCGGATTCGGCGCCATGGCCTTGACCATGTCCTGCTTCAGCACGCCGCCGGCCGACAGGCCGAGGAAGATGTCGGCGTCCGGGATCACTTCGGCCAGGGTGCGGGCCGGGGTGTCACGGGCGAAGCGTTCCTTGTCCGGGTCCATCAGCTCGGTACGGCCCTGGTAGACCACGCCAGCCAGGTCGGTGACGAAGATGTTTTCAATCGGGAAGCCGAGGTCGACGATCAGGTCCAGGCAGGCCAGCGCGGCCGCGCCGGCGCCGGACACCACCAGCTTGCACTTCTTGATGTCTTTGCCGACCAGCGAGATGCCGTTCAGGATGGCGGCGCCGACAATGATGGCGGTGCCGTGCTGGTCGTCGTGGAACACCGGAATCTTCATGCGCTCGCGCAGCTTGCGCTCGATGGTGAAGCATTCCGGCGCCTTGATGTCTTCCAGGTTGATGCCGCCGAAGGTCGGTTCCAGCGCGGCGATCACGTCCACCAGCTTGTCCGGGTCCGATTCATTGATTTCGATGTCGAACACATCGATGCCGGCGAATTTCTTGAACAGCACGCCCTTGCCTTCCATCACCGGCTTGGCGGCCAGCGGCCCGATGTTGCCCAGGCCCAGCACGGCGGTGCCGTTGGTGATCACCGCCACCAGGTTGCCGCGGGCGGTGTATTTATAAGCATTGGCCGGGTCGATGACGATTTCTTCGCAGGGCGCGGCCACGCCCGGGGAGTAGGCCAGCGCCAGGTCGCGCTGGTTGGTCAGTTGCTTGGTGGGCGTAACGCTGATTTTGCCTGGGGTCGGAAACTCGTGGTATTCCAGCGCCGAAGCGCGTAATTGTTGACGAATTGCTTCTTTTTTCTCAGGTGACGAATCCATGCTTTACTGCCTTCCCATATTTGTGCGATCGAAGGCCTATGATTTTATCAGACCAATTCTTTCATTTAAGTAGGTATTTTCACCAACTGGCATCGGCGTTGGCGGCATTTTTCCTGAACATCGCGGCGGTTAGCCGAATTTTTGCCACAATAAACTATGGATAAGCTCAATATAATCCATTTTCCGGAATCATTATGTTTAGCTATCAACCGATGAAATTTGATTGATATTGTCGATATTTCACCATGCGGAGCGTGCTGGCGCGTAATTCGGCTAAGCTAAAGCTGTCAACCGTTCATCAGGAGAATCCCATGTCCGCCTTGATTGTTTCCAAACGACTTCCTGAACCGGCCGGGGCATCGCCGCAGGGCGCCGCCTGGCAACAATTGCTGCGCTGGCAGGAAAATGCCCAGCCGCTGGCATTTGTCTATACCCGCTCGCTGGGCGGGCTGATCCACACCGGCCAGGGCAAGCTGGACCAGCTGACGCTGGACGCGGCCACCATCGAGGCCGGCGCCAGCAAGCTGTACATCGTGCTGGCCGGCGCCAGTTACGAAGCCGGGCCGCAGCTGTTTTTCACGCCGAATATGCTGAGCCGCTTCCATGTCAACGGCGTGGCGCTGCGGCTGGCCAATCACGACTGGCTGTTCCTGTCAGACGAGTCGCTGCCGGCCATCGGCATGGAAAACCTGCAAAAGCGGATTGAATAGCGGCGGTACAATACCGCCATGCTCTCCGAATTCGACCTCATCAAGGAATACTTCCAGCGTCCCCAGCATGCCACGCGCGCCGCGCTCGGCATCGGCGACGATTGCGCCCTGATCGCGCCCACCCCCGGCATGCAGACCGCCATTTCGTCCGACATGCTGGTGGAAGGCCGCCATTTCTTTGCCGGTGAAGAGGCGCTGCGGCTGGGCCACAAGGCGCTGGCGGTCAACCTGTCCGATCTGGCGGCGATGGGTGCGCGCCCGGTCGGGTTTACCCTGGCGCTGGCCCTGCCCGCCGCCGACCGCGCCTGGCTGCAGGGGTTTGCGCAAGGCCTGTTTGCGCTGGCCGACGCCTTCAACATCGAGCTGATCGGCGGCGACACCACCAAGGGCCCGCTCAACATCTGCATCACCGTGTTTGGCGAAGTGGCGCCGGGCCGCGCCCTGCGCCGCAGCGCCGCCCGGCCCGGCGACGATATCTGGATTTCCGGCACGCTGGGCGACGCCCGCTTGGCGCTGGCCGCATACCGCCAGGAACTCACGCTGGAGCGCTCCGCGCTGGAAACGGCGGCCGTGCGCCTGCACATGCCGGTGCCGCGCGTGGAACTGGGCGTGCTGCTGGCCGAACAGGGCATCGCCCACGCGGCGATCGATATTTCAGACGGCCTGATTGGCGACCTGGGCCATATTCTCAAGCTGTCGCAGGTGGGCGCCACGCTGGATCTGGATGCGCTGCCGGCCGGCGACATTCTGGCCACGCGCGACACCGCCCTGCGCCGCGCCTACAGCGCCGCTGGCGGCGATGATTACGAGCTGTGCTTCACGGCGCCGGCGGCGGCGCGCGCGGCCATCCTGACGGCGGCCGGCAGCGTGGCCACGCCGGTCACGCGGGTCGGCAGCATCGAGGCGCAAGCCGGCTTGCGGCTGGTGGACGCCGGCGGCGCGGCGCTGGACTTACAGCTGGCCGGCTTCGATCACTTCACTTCCTGAACCGCCGGCTGCAGCGCGGTGGCATCCTCGCCGGGCTCGCCGGCCAGCTTGCCGCTGCCATGCATCAGCCAGTAATGGTGGAAGGCCAGGCGGATATTGTCGCGCAGCTGGGTGTCATCCCACGGCTTGGTGTAGAAGCGGTAGATGGCGCCGCGGTTGATCGAATCCAGCACCGCCTCCAGCCCGGTGTAGCCGGACAGGATGATGCGGATGGTTTCCGGATAGATTTCCTTGACCTTGCTGAGAAATTCGGTGCCGCTCATCACCGGCAGGCGCTGGTCGCATACGATGACCTGCACCGGATGCAGCGCCAGCAACTCGAACGCCTCGGTCGGCGTGGCGGCGGTGAGGATCTGGTAACCGTCGCGCCGGAACAGGCGATGCAGCGAGGACAGCACGTTCACATCTTCATCGACAATCAGCAGGGTCTGCGCCGCCTGGCTGGCCTCGCCCGGCGCCGGCGGCAGGCTGCGCGCCGACCGCACCAGCTGCCCCAGTTCCTCCGGCGGCAGCGGCCGGCTGAAGAAATAGCCCTGAATCTCGTCGCAGCGGCTGCGCCGTAAATATTCCAGCTGGGCGCGCGACTCCACGCCTTCGGCTATCACTTGCAGCTTGAGGCTGTGCGCCATGCTGATGATGGCCAGCGCAATCGCCGCATCGTTGGGATTGGTGGTAATTTCGCGCACGAAGGCGATGTCGATTTTCAGCTTGTCGATCGGGAAGCGCTGCAAATACGCCAGCGACGAGTAGCCGGTGCCGAAGTCATCGATCGCTGCCTTGACGCCGATCGCCTTCAGGTTCTTCAGCACCGTGATGGTGCGGTCGGCGTTCGACATCAGCGCGGTTTCGGTCAGCTCCAGCTCCAGCAATTCGGGCGGCACCTGATGGCGCGCCAGGGCGTCGCGCACCTCCTGCTCCAGATCGCCTTCCACGAACTGGCGGCTGGCGACGTTGACCGCCACCCGCACCGGGCCGGTGCCGTCGCCCAGCCAGGCGGCGATCTGCTTGCAGGCGGCATCGATGATCCAGTTGCCGACCCGCACCACCAGTCCGGTATCTTCCAGCACCGGCACGAACTCGGCCGGGTAGATCAGGCCAAAGCCCGGCCGCTGCCAGCGCAGCAGCGATTCGACGCCGGCAATCGCGCCGGTATGCAGGTTGACCTTGGGCTGGTAGTGCAGGCGCAGCTCGTCGTTGTCGAAGGCGCGCCGCAGCGCCAGTTCCATGTCCAGCCGCGCCAGCACTTGCACGTTCATGCCGGCGGTGAAGAAACGGTAGCCGTCGCGCCCGGCCTGCTTGGCGCGCGACATGGCGGTGTCGGCGTACTTGACCAGCGTTTCCGGATCGGTGGCGTCGTCCGGGTACATGGCGATGCCGATGCTGGCGCTGAGCACGGCCTGCTGGCCGTCCAGCTCAAACGGCTGGCGCAGCGCGTCGCGCACTTCGTTGGCGGCGTTGACGGCGTCCTGCTGGTCGCGGTTCATGGTCAGGATCAGGGCGAACTCGTCGCCGCCCAGGCGGCCGGCGGTGTCGCGGATGCGCACGCACTGCACCAGGCGGTTGCTGAACTGGCGCAGCAAATCGTCGCCGCGCCCGGTGCCGAGCGAGTCATTGATGCTCTTGAAGCGGTCCAGCCCGACCACCAGCACGGCAATGCGCCAGGCCTTGTCCTGCGCCAGCGCGATGACGTCGCCCAGGGTCTTGAAGAACAGCGTGCGGTTCGGCAGGCCGGTCAGGCTGTCGTAGTGGGCCATGCGCTGCAGCAGTTCTTCGGCCTGGCGGCGTTCGCTGATATCGCGCGCCACGCCCAGCATCACCGACGGCTGGCCGGGGCGCTGCAGCAATTGCCAGTACAGCTCGACCGGCACGGCGATCAGGTCGCGCCGCATCAGCTCCAGCTCGGCCAGCTCCGGGGCACGCGCCGGGCCAACGGCGGCGGCGTAGTCGGCCATGCGCTCGGCCTGCTTGCGCAGAGCGTCCGGCGTGCCCAGGCCGAGCCGGCTGGCGCTCTGGCCCAGCATCTCGGCGCGCGGATAGGCCAGCATGCGGCAGGCGCCCTCGTTGACGTCCACCACTTCCGCGCTCTCGGTGTCCAGCAGGAAGATGGCGTCCGCGGTGGCATCCATGGCGCTGCGGAAGCGCTGCAGTTCGGCGGTCCGGTCGCGCACGGTCTGTTCCAGGCGGGCGTTGTAGCTGCGCTCGCGCGCATGCAGCAGGCGCATCTCCAGCATATTGCGGATGCGCATCAGGGTCTCGATCGGATCGAATGGTTTGCTGATGAAGTCGCGCGCGCCGCTTTCGAAGGCGCGCATCTTGTGATCGGGCTGGGCGGTCACCACCAGGATCGGCAGCCAGCCGTCCGGCTCCAGCGGCTTGAGCGCTTCCATCACCTCGAAGCCGCTCATGCCGGGCATTTGCAGGTCAAGGATGATGAGGTCGTAGCGGTGTTCGGCGTGCCAGCCGGCCACCACGCGCGGGTCGGTGGTGGAGCTGACGGCCTTGTAACCCGTGGCGTTGAGCAGGTATTCCAACAATTCCACATTCACCGGCTGATCGTCCACGATCAGGATGCGAGCGTGGGAAATGTCGTTTTGACTGATCATGGCGCCTCCGGTGGCAACGTGCTCGACAGTAGATTAACAGTCTGTACAAATGGTGGCGCACGACTGGGCATTTTTGCAACACATTGCCACTATAACAAATTTTCGTGCAGCGCTGGCATCGGGCCGGAAGTGCATGGTACAGTGATAGCAAGCCCCAGCCAGTCAGAGAAGGAGAAGCCATGAGCAACAGCGACACCATCCTCGATCTCGCCGCGCAAGTCGGCAAAGCGTTACAAGACAAAGGGCTGATACTGGCCACCGCGGAATCGTGCACCGGCGGCGGCGTGGCCCAGGCCATCACCGAAATCGCCGGCTCGACCGGCTGGTTCGATTGCGGCTTCATCACCTATTCGAACGCCTCCAAGACCGAGATGCTGGACGTGTCCGCCGCGCTGATCGCGCAGATGGGCAGCGTGTCGGAAGAAGTGGCCGGCGCCATGGCCACCGGCGCGCTGGGTTCCAGCAATGCGCACATCGCGGTCTCCACCACCGGCATCGCCGGCCCCACCGGCGCCGTGCCGGGCAAGCCGGTGGGCACGGTGTGCTTCGGCTGGGCCAATGCGGACACCGTGCACACCGAGCGCCTGGTGTTCAGCGGCGACCGCCGCGCAGTGCGCGAGCAGACCGTGATTCATGCGTTGCAAGGGCTGCTACGCTTCATCAACTAGGAAGTTGCCTTCGTGCGGCAAAACAATTACTCTCGACGCATTCACATGCGTTTCGGGAGTGGTTGATGCAAAACACGGTACATTTTATTCTCCAGGGTAAAGGCGGCATCGGCAAGACGCTGGTCTCGACCATCCTTGCGCAGTGGATCGCCAGCAAGGACGTGGCCGAAGGCCAGCAGCCGCTGCGCTGCTACGACACCGACCAGGAGAATGCGACCTTCTCGCGCTACAAGGCGATGAACGTCAAGCATGTGCCGGTGATGACCGACAGCCGCAGCATCGACAACAAGCGCTTTGACGCGCTGATGATCGATATCCTGGAACAAGAAGGCAACTGCGTGATCGACAACGGCGCCAACACCTTCTCGCCGCTGATGGGTTACCTGATCGAGAACGATTGCTTTGCGCTGCTGCAGGATTCCGGCCGCAAGGTCTACATCCACACCATCGTGGGCGGCGGCGACACCCTGCACGACACCGCCATGGGTTTCGTCTCCACCGCCAAGGCCACCAATGTGCCGCTGGTGCTGTGGGAGAACGAACACTTCGGCCTGCTGCAATCGGCGGCCGGCAAGCAATTCATCGAGTCGCAGACCTATGCCGACAACGCCTCGCGCGTGGTGGGCCGGGTGGTGCTGTCGGCGCGCAATGCCGATACCTTTGGCGCCGACATCAAGAAGATGAACACCGCGCGCCTGACCGCCAACGAGGTCAAGGAAAGCGATAAATTCAATGTGATGGAAAAGCAGCGCATCAAGGTCGTGTTCCGCGACCTGTTCGAGCAACTCGACAAAGTGCAGTGGTAAGCGGCCATGGATCAGCAAAAGCTGCGGTCCCTGGTGTTTGAAAAAACCGGCGTCAAGATCGACGTCGACGATCCCGTGTTCGCGCTGGTGGCCTTGAACGAGGCGGTGCTGGAAGAAGCGGTGGAGCGCCATGTGGCGCGCATCGACGCCGCCTCGCAGGAGCTGGCGCAGCAGGCGCGCGCGGCCGGCGGCCTGGCCGCTGCGCCGCACGGCCGGCACGAGGGCGCGCATGAACACGCACACGAGGGGCCGGCCCACCCAGCACACGCCGGCGGCCAGCCGCCGGGCTATGTGCCGACGCCTTCCTCCGGACCGGTGCGGCCGATCGCCACCCAGTCGCCGTCGGTGACGCCGCGCGAACTGCGGCTGCTGGGGGCCGCGGCCGGCATCGCCATCCTGACCGCGCTGATCGTGCTGGGCGGCCAGACGGCGTTCCACAAATCCGGCCTCAGCGCCGAGCAAACCCGGGCCCTGGAGCGCGCGGCCAGGTTGGAACAGGCCCTGCAAAACCTCGACCCCAAGCTGCGCGCCCAACTGCCGCCCGAACTACAGAAATAATCAGCTGAAGCGGGGCGCGACTATGCCGGCCAGAAAGCCGGACACCGCGCGCACCCGCGCCGATGCGCTCAGGTCGGCATGCGTGACCAGCCAGATACCATTGCTGAACACGTCCTCCGGCGGCACCACACGCACCAGCTGCGGCGCCGTCGCCAGAAAATCCGGCACGATGGCCAGGCCCAGGCCGGCGCACACGGCCGCAATCTGCGTCGGCAGGCTGGACGTCGCCAGCACCACTTGCTCCGGCGCCACCTTGGCGGCCCACCAGCGCGCTGCCGGCAAGTGGCTGCGCGCCTCATCCCAGGTGATCACCGCCCGTCCGGCCAGCGGATCGCTGCCGGTCTGCGGATGGTGTTCCAGATAAGCGCGGCTGGCGTACACGCTGTAGCTCATGCTGCCCAGGCCGCGCACCTTGAGGTTGCCGCTGGTCGGCCGCACCACGCGCAAGGCCAGATCCGCCTCGCGCCGCCCCAGCTCGACCGTGGTGGTGGTGGTGACGATCTCCAGCTGCAGCTTGGGATGGCGCTGCATGAAGGCTGGCAAGGCTGGAATCACCAGATCGCACGCCAGGTTTTCCGAGGTGGCCACGCGCACCGTGCCGCTGACATTGGCATCCAGCGCTGCGGCGCCGCGCTCCACCGCCAGCATGCCCTCTTCCACCGCCTCGGCCCGCTTGAGGATTTCCTGTCCCTCGTCGGTCAGCAGATAGCCGGTCTGGTGCCGCTCGAACAGCCGCGCCCGCAGGCTGGTCTCCAGTTCGCTGATGCGCCGCGCCACTGTCGACTGACTGGTGCGCAAGCTGGCTGAAGCGCGCGTCAGGCTGCCCGTGCGCGCCACCGCGAGGAAGAATTTGAGGTCGTTCCAGTCCATGAGCGTTTTCTATTTTTAGAAAATGATCCCCCGATTATTTGCATTTTTATAGCAAAAATCAATGCCTATATTGGAGGCTGATCACCTCGACAGGAGCACATCATGCAATACAAAACTCTCGGCAATACCGGCCTGCTGGTTTCGCAACTGTGCCTCGGCACCATGACCTTCAGCAATGGCGCCGGCATCTACAAGCACATCGGCAATGTCGGCCAGCAAGAGGCGGACCAGCTGGTGCGCGCCGCGTTTGACGCCGGCGTGAATTTCTTCGACACCGCGGACGTGTACTCGGGCGGCGCCAGCGAGGAGACGCTGGGCCAGTCGTTCAAGAATCTCGGCATCGCCCGTTCGGACGTGGTGCTGGCCACCAAGGTCTACAGCCGCATGGGCCAGGGCCGCAATGACGTCGGCGCTTCGCGCGGCCACATCATGGATGCGGTCGAGGCCAGCCTGCGCCGTCTGCAGACCGACCATATCGACCTGTACCAGATCCACGCCAACGACACCGTGACGCCGGTCGATGAAACGCTGCGCGCGCTGGACGATCTGGTCACCCAAGGCAAGGTGCGCTATGTGGGCGTGTCCAACTGGCAGGCGTGGAAAATCGCCCGCTCGCTGGGTGTGTCGGCGCAGAAGGATCTGGCGCGCTTTGAAACCGTGCAGGCTTATTACTCCATCGCCGGCCGCGATGTCGAGCGTGAAATCGTGCCGCTGCTGGAAGCAGAAAAAATGGGCCTGCTGGTATGGAGTCCGCTGGCGGGCGGTCTGATGTCGGGCAAATTCACGCGCCACAACCAGAAGCCGGGCGACTCGCGCCGCTCGGACTTCGACTTCCCGATTGTCGACAAGGAACGCGCCTGGAATATCATCGACGTGCTGGCGCCGATCGCGGCAGCGCACCAGTGCAGCCCGGCGCGCGTGGCGCTGGCGTGGCTGCTGTCCAAGCCGGTGGTGACCTCGGTGATCATGGGCGCCAAGCGCGTCGACCAGTTGCAGGACAATCTGGCCGCCGCCGGGCTCAAGCTCAGCGCCGACGAGCTGCGCCTGCTGGATGCAGTCAGCGCCCTGCCGCCGGAATATCCGGGCTGGATGCTGGCCACCCAGGGCGCCGACCGCCTCGGCCCGGTCGACCTGTGGAGCAAGGCGGTCAACGCCTAAGCAGTCCGTTGCACCTTGCGCTGGTAACGGCCGCGCAAGGTGCGCAGGAATTCTTCGCCGTACGGCAACAGTTCAAACAGCACGATGGCAACCATCAGCCACACCACATAGTGGCGCGGCAGCGGCGACTCTTTCCAGCGCAGGCTGAAGTCGGCCGCCTCCGGGCCGATGCCCAGCAGCGCCGTGAACTGCGGCCAGTGCAGCAGCGCCACCATCGACACCGCCATCAGCGGCAGCATTTCCAGGAAGCTGTGGATGTGCTGCTCCAGCGGCGTCACCACGCGCCGCGTGACGGCATAGCTGACATCCCACATGGCCGTGGCCTCATGCACGAAAAAGGCGGCGATCATGAACAGCAGCACCAGCGCATTCACTTGCAGAAACAGGGCGGCCAGCACCGGCAGGCCCATCTCGGCCAGCATCAGCAGGTGGATCATCGATTCCTTCGGCCCGCTGTTGTGTTCGATGCCGGCACGGCGGTGCATCACCCAGTCCGCCACCCCGGCCGCCAGCCACAGCGGCACGATGAAATACATCAGATATTGTTCGCTCAGTTGACTTAAATCGGTAGGCATGACTGTTCTCCCGTCAAGTTGACCTGTTGCCATGCTAGGGCGCACTGTTGCAGTTAGCCATAGGACTGTGGGCTGCTGCGGCGTCGGACTATGCCGTCAGGGCAAATCTCTGCTAACATATGAACACCTATTCATTTGTTAGCATCATGAGCTGCCAACACGACTATTCCAACTGCGATCCGCAGATCGCGCAGCTGGCCGACCTGTTCCATCTGCTCGGTGACCCGACGCGCCTGCGGATAGTGCTGGCCTGCATGCCGGCGCCGATTGCCGTCAGCGAGATCGCCGCTACACTGGAATTGAGCGGCTCGCTGGTGAGCCACCACCTGCGCCTGCTGCGCGCGGCGCGCATCGTCAAGTCCGAGCGCCAGGGCAAGCAAGTTTTCTATTCCGCCGCCGACGCCCATATCAGCGGCGTACTCAACGATATGCTGGAACATATCGCCGAACCTTCCACCGGGACCGAAGCATGAGCAAGCACCACGATCACCACCACCATGATCACGACCACCATCATGACCATCACCACGGACATGATCACAGCCATGCCCACGGCCATCACCACCATCACGGCGACCCCAACACCATGGGCCGCGCCTTCGCCATCGCCATCGTGCTCAACACGGCATTTGTGGCGATCGAATTCTTCTACGGCTTCCTGGCCAACTCCACCGCGCTGATGGCCGATGCCGGCCACAACCTGTCCGACGTGCTGGGCCTGATGCTGGCCTGGGGCGCCGCCATCCTGGCCAGACGCGCGCCCAACAACCGCTATACCTATGGCCTGCGCAGCACTTCCATGCTGGCCGCGCTGTTCAACGCCATGCTGCTCATGGCCGCGTGCGGCGGCATCGCGTTTGAAGCGGTGCAGCAACTGCTGCATCCCGATCCGGTGGCCGGCCTGACGGTGTCGGTGGTGGCCGGGGTCGGCATTCTGGTGAACGGCTTCTCGGCCTGGCTGTTCATGGCCGGCAGCAAGGATGACATCAACATCCGCGGCGCCTACCTGCACATGGCGGCCGATGCGGCCATCTCGCTGGGCGTGCTGGTGGCCGGCGTGATCGTGCGCTACACGGCCTGGAACTGGCTGGACCCGCTGGTGAGCATGATCATCGTCGCCTTCATCGTGGCCAGCACCTGGTCGCTGCTCAAGCAGTCGCTGCGCATGATGCTGGCGGCGGTGCCGGACAATGTGGACCGCGCCGAGGTTGAACAATTCCTGCGCAAGCAGCCAGGCGTGGCCAAGGTGTGCGACCTGCACATCTGGGCCATGAGCACCACCGAGAACGCCTTGACCGCGCAGCTGGTCACGCCGGCCGGCTATCCGGGCGACAGCGTGATGGATGCCATCAGCAAGGAGCTGCGCGAAGAATTCTCGATCAAGCACAGCACCCTGCAAGTGCGCACCAGCGCCAGCGAGCAGGAGTGCTGCTTAAAGGACGTGGCGCCCGCCCACTAATCCGCCAGATTGGCGTACAGGGCGGTACTCAGATAGCGCTCGCCATACGACGGGATCACGGTGACGATGATCTTGTCGGCACTCTCCGGCCGCTGCGCCACCTGCAACGCCGCCCACAAGGCGGCGCCGGAGGATATCCCCACCAGCAGTCCCTCCTCGCTGGCCGCGCGGCGCGCGGTGGCAAACGCGTCCTCGTTTGCCACGCAGACGATCTCATCGTAGATTTTAGTGTTGAGCACGGCCGGCACAAAGCCGGCGCCGATGCCCTGGATCGGGTGCGATCCCTTGCTGCCCCTGGACAGGATCGGCGAGGCTTCCGGCTCCATCGCCACCACGCGGAAGTCTGGCTTGCGCGCCTTGATCACCTCGCCCACGCCGGTGATGGTGCCGCCGGTGCCGATGCCGGCCACCAGCATGTCGACCCGGCCATCGGTATCGTGCCAGATTTCCTCGGCGGTGGTGCGGCGGTGCACCTCGGGATTGGCGGGATTGTTGAACTGCTGCGGCATCAGATAGCGCGCATCGGACGCCGCCAGGGCGTCGGCGCGGCGGATGGCGCCCAGCATGCCCTCGCTGCCGGGCGTCAGGATCAGCTCGGCGCCGTAAGCGCGCAGCAGCATGCGCCGTTCGCGGCTCATGGTGTCCGGCATCACCAGCGTGCAGCGGTAGCCGCGCGCCGCGCACACCATGGCCAGCGCGATGCCGGTGTTGCCGCTGGTCGGTTCAAGGATGATGGTGTCGGGACGGATTTGCCCGGCCGCTTCGGCCGCTTCGATCATGGCCAGGCCGATGCGGTCTTTCACGCTGTGGGCCGGGTTGTAATATTCCAGCTTGACCAGGATCTGGGCGCTGCTGCCCTTGGTCAGGCGCTTCAGCCGCACCAGCGGGGTGTGGCCGATCAGCTCAGTAACATCGTTGGCAATCTTCATGAAGAACCTCCGAATGGGGACGGAGGTTCCAGTCTACGCCTTTATTTGACGTCCACCAGTTCGACGTCGAAGATCAGGGCCGAATTTGGCGGAATGTTGCTGCCCGGCGAAGGACGCGAGCCGTAGGCCAGCTCGGACGGAATGATCAGGGTGCGCTTGCCGCCCACCTTCATGCCGCGGATGCCCTGGTCCCAGCCCTTGATCACGCGGCCGGCGCCCAGCACGAAGTCCAGCGGCTCGCCGCGCGGGATGGAGGAGTCGAACAGCTTGCCGTGCATATTCTTGGCCAGCGGGCGGTACAGCCAGCCGGAGTAATGCATGAACACGGTGGCGCCCACGGTGGCTTCCTTGCCGGTGCCGATCTTGGTGTCGGTGATGATCAGCTGTTCGGCGGCCGGGCCGGGGGTGGCGGAGCCGACCACGACCGGTTCGGCTGGCGCGGCAGCCGGGGCGGCCGGGGCGGCTTCGGATTGCGGCGCTTGCGCCTGGGCGACGGCAGCAGCCAACAGCATGGCGGCGAAAACGGAACTACGCTTCATGTGGTGTTCTTTCGATGAGTTCTGTAGACAGCTTGGAATGATAGCAAACTAGGCGGCGTCCGGGGACGATGTTGGCAAGGCGCCATCGGCCAGCTTGCGCAGCGCGTGGCCGGCGCACACCATGCCGAAGGTGGCGGTCACCACCATCGCCGAGCCGAAGCCGGCGCAATTCAGGCCGGTGACGCCGCCGCTGCGGTCGTCGCCATCCACCGTGCAGACCTCGCCGGTTTCCGGGAATTTCAGCGGCTCGGTGGAAAACACGGCATCGATGTGGAACTTGGTTTTCTCGCCGCGCGGGAAGCCGTACTGGGCGCGCATGATCTTGCGCACTTTTTTCAACAGCGGTTCCTGCTCGGTCTTGGCCAGGTCGCGCACCGAGATTTGCGCGGCGTCGGTCTTGCCGCCGGCGCTGCCGATGGTGATCACCGGCAGATCATGCCGGCGCGCCCAGGCCAGCATGGCGGCCTTGGCCTTGACGGAATCGGTGGCGTCGATCAGGTAATCGTACTTGCCGATGCCGATCATCTGTTCGATGTTGTCCGGATCGACAAATTCCTCGATCTGGTTGACCTGGCAGAACGGGTTGATCTGGGCGATGCGCTCGGCCAAGGCGGTAATCTTGGCCATGCCGACGGTGCTGCTGAGGGCCTGGATCTGGCGGTTGATATTCGATTCGGCCACGTTGTCGAGATCGATCAGCGTCAGCTGGCCGATGGCGCTGCGCGCCAGCGCCTCGACGATCCACGAGCCGACGCCGCCGACGCCGACCACGCAGATGTGCGCGGTGCGGAAACGCTCCAGCGCATGCGCGCCATACAGGCGGGCGATGCCGCCAAAGCGGCGCTCAAAGTCGACATCGTCGACATCAGGGGGAGAAATGCTGTTCATGCCGCCATTTTAACGGACTGCGGCCCACCCCACGAATTCGGGGTCAGCTCTGTCATTCGGACAAATAAAAATCGTTTTGATATTTCTCAAATACCGTTCGTGCGTGTCCGAATGTCAGAGCTGACCCCGACTTGCGGGTGAGTTATTTTAGAATAGGGGGATTACCAGCCAGAGCCCCCCACGCCATGAGCAATTCCTTGTATGACACCGCCCCCGATTTCAGCCAGCCGATCGCTGTGCTGAAGCATTGCCACGACCGCATCCGCAAGCAGCTGACCACGCTGCAGAATCTGCTGGCCCACCTGCCCAAGCATGGCGCCGATGCCGAGGCCCAGAAGGCCGCGCAAGCGGTGTTGAAATACTTTAACAATGCCGCCCATCTGCACCACGAAGATGAGGAGCAAAACCTGCTGCCCATGCTGCACGCCACCGCCCGCGACGCCGATGCCGTCCTGTTGGCGGAGTTGACGCCCGGCATTTTGGCCGGTCACCAGCAGATGGATAGAGACTGGTCTATAATCAAATCGCAACTTGAGCAGATTGCCAATGGCGCCGGTGCTTCCCTCTCGGCCAGCGATGTCGCCCGTTTCTGCGACACTTACGCGGCCCACATGGTGGTGGAGGAATCCCATATCGCGCCGATGGCCAAGCGCCTGTTCAGCGCCGAGCAAATGGCGCAACTGGGCAGCGCGATGCAGGTGCGGCGCGGGATCCCCCCCGCCCTGCCAGTCAGCCAGGTGCCCGAACAACAAGCCGTGCCGCTCAATAATACGGTGGCCGACGGCGTGGTACTGGCTGATCTGCGCCTCGACTACGGCCGCGCCAGCCTGACGGAACATGATGTGCTGGACGATCCAATCGCCCAGTTCGGCAAGTGGTTTGAGGAAGCCCTGCACGCCAAGGTCAATGAGCCGAACGCGATGAGCGTGGCCACCGTCGACGCCGACGGCAAGCCCAGTTCGCGCATTGTCCTGATCAAGCAATATGACCAGCGCGGCTTCACGTGGTACACCAATTACGAGAGCCAGAAAGGCCAGCAGCTGCGCGCCAATCCGCATGCCGCGCTGCTGTTCTTTTGGAGTGAACTTGAACGCCAGGTGCGGATCGAAGGTAAGGTGGTGCAGACCTCCGCCGAGGAAAGCGACACCTATTTTTACAGCCGGCCGGTGAAGAGCCAGATCGCTGCCATCGCTTCGCAGCAGAGCGCGCCCATCGCCAGCCGGGAACAGATGGAAGCCAATTACGATGCGGCGGCCGCCGCCAGCGGCGCGCAGCCGGTGCGGCCGGCGCACTGGGGCGGTTATCGTCTCGATCCGCAACGCATCGAGTTCTGGCAGGGCCGCCGCTCGCGCTTCCATGATCGGATTGTGTATGTCAAGCAGGCAGATGGCAACTGGATAAAGGAGCGTTTGCAGCCGTAAGCAAGCCGCCTCCTTTTTTTAAGGAGGTGTATCTTGTTCGTACGGAATCAACTCAGCAACTGGATCGATGGCATGCGCGCGCAGCTGACGCTGCCGCTGCGCATTGAATTGTGGAACGGCCAGCAGGTCGACCTGTCCAGCGAGGCGCCGCGCGTGACCATCAAGCTGCCCAATGTGGCGGCCGCGCGCTATCTGCTCACGCCGTCGCTGTCCAATCTCGGCGCCGCCTATGTGGAGGGCGCCATCGAGGTCAAGGGCAAGGCGCGCGATATGATTGCGGTGGTCAATGCGCTGGCCCGCACTTCGCTCAAGGCCGAGGGCAAGTTCGCGCGGCTGGCACGCACTTTCCACCACAGCAAGCAGAAGGACGCCGCGGCGATCCGCTATCACTACGACGTGTCCAACGCGTTCTATCAGCAGTTCCTCGATCCGCGCATGGTGTATTCCTGCGCTTACTTTGAAAACGGCGACGAGGATCTGGCCACCGCCCAGCTCAAAAAGATCGACCACATTTTGCGCAAGATTGAGCTGCAGCCCAACCAGACCCTGCTCGACATCGGCTGCGGCTGGGGCGCGCTGGTGATCCGCGCGGCGCAGCAGTACAACGCCCGCTGCGTCGGCGTCACGCTGTCCGAAAACCAGTACGCGCTGGCGCAGCAGCGCGTGCGCGAGGCCGGGCTGGAGCATCTGGTCGAGATCCGCCTGCAGGATTACCGCGATGTGCGCGGCCAGTTCGACCGCATTACCAGCGTCGGCATGTTCGAGCACGTCGGCCTGCGCCATTTGCCGGAGTATTTCACCGCCATCCACAGCCTGCTGGCGCCGGACGGCGTGGTGATGAACCACGGCATCACCACCACCGATCCCGACAACGGTGAAACGCCCTACGGCGGCGGCGAGTTCATCGAGAAATATGTGTTCCCGCACGGCGAGCTGGCCCACATCGGCCATGTGCTGCGCGCCATGCAGCAGGGCGCGCTGGAGGTGAGCGACGTGGAAAACCTGCGCCGCCATTACGCCCGCACCTGCGCCATCTGGACCGATAATTTTGAAGCGCACACCGATCAGGTGCGCGCGCTGGCCGGCGACAAGCGCTACCGCATCTGGCATGTGTATCTGGCCGGCTGCGCCTATGCGTTTGAGCAGGACTGGATCAGCCTGTACCAGATCGTCGGCCGCAAGGCCGGCCAGCGCTCGGCGGCGCTGCCGTGGTCACGCAAGCATATGTATCCGGCTGCTACCTGATGCGGCTGGCGTAGGTCTTGCGGAATTTCTCCAGCTTGGGCGCCACCACGAAGGCGCAGTAGCCCTGCAGCGGATGCTGGCGGAAGTAGTCCTGGTGGTAGTCCTCGGCCTGGTAGAAGGTCTGGGCCGGCGCCAGTTCGGTGACGATCGGCGCATCCCACACGTGGGCCATCTCGGCCACCACCTGGCGCGCCATGGCTTCCTGCTGCGGCGTCAGGTAGTAGATGACGGAACGGTACTGGGTGCCGACGTCATTGCCCTGGCGGTTGAGGGTGGTGGGGTCGTGGATGGTGAAAAAGATTTCCAGCAGGTCACGGTAGCTGATCACCGCCGGGTCGAACTCCAGCCGCACCACTTCGGCGTGGCCGGTGTCGCCGGCGCACACCTGCTCGTAGGTCGGGTGCTCGACGTGACCGCCCGTATAGCCGGAAACGACCGCCGTGACGCCTTTCACCTCCATGTACACCGCCTCGGTGCACCAGAAGCAGCCGCCGCCCAGTATTGCCGTTTCCGTCATGATCCACTCCTTCCCGTGATTCCGGCGCACGCCGGAATCCACACTGAATGTGCTTTGCCGCTCAGGTTCCATGGATTCCGGCCTGCGCCGGCATGACGAACCATGCTGTCACTGTAACGCAAACGTGGGCAATTCGCTATGGCAGCGCAAACTTTGGCATAATGACAGACCATGAACACCACTTCACCACGCGCCGACGCGCGCAGCTTCGACACCGCCCACTTCCGCCAGGCGCTGGGCCAGTTCGCCACGGGCGTGACGATTATCACCACCCGCCTGGCCGACGGCACCTTCCGCGGCCTGACCGCGAGTTCCTTCAATTCGGTGTCGCTGGAGCCGCCGCTGGTGTTGTGGAGCCTGTCCAATGGCGCCAACAGCATGCCTATCTTTACCGGCAACTCGCATTATGTGATCAATGTGCTCAACGCCGAGCAGGCCCATCTGGCCAAGCAATTCGCCACCCGCGGCATCGATCCGTGGCAGGGGCTGGAATACGAGCTGTCGCGCACCGGCCAGCCCATCATCAAGGGCGTGTCGGCCTGGTTTGAGTGTCATAACCGTAGCCGCTACCCCGAGGGCGACCATGTGATTTTCGTTGGCGAAGTGGAATTCTGCGAGTTTTCGCCGTCCCCGCCCCTGATTTTCCATAGCGGCCAGTTCGCCGGCCTGGGCTAAAAACGGAAATTGGTGTCGCTCTTTGAAAAGCCGGCACCGGGGCGGCGGCATAGAATGCTGGCAGCATTCATCATAATGAGAGACTATCTATGAGCCAAGCCCGCGCCCAATTCCACTGGGATGATCCCCTGCTGCTGGACCAGCAACTGACCGACGACGAGCGCATGGTGCGCGACGCCGCTGCCGCCTACTGCCAGGACAAGCTGCAGCCGCGCATTCTGGAAGCCTTCCGCCACGAGCAGATGGACACCGCCATCTTCCGCGAGATGGGCGAGCTGGGCCTGCTGGGCCCGACCATTCCCGAGCAATACGGCGGTCCCGGCCTGAATTACGTGGCCTACGGCCTGATCGCGCGCGAAGTCGAGCGCGTCGATTCCGGCTACCGCTCGATGATGAGCGTGCAATCGTCGCTGGTGATGGTGCCGATCTACGAGTTCGGCACCGAGGCGCAAAAACAGAAATACCTGCCCAAGCTGGCCACCGGCGAGTGGATCGGCTGCTTCGGCCTGACCGAGCCGAACCACGGTTCCGATCCGGGTTCGATGATCACCCGCGCCAAAAAGGTGGCGGGCGGCTACGCGCTGAGCGGGTCCAAGATGTGGATCACCAATTCGCCGGTGGCCGATGTGTTCGTGGTGTGGGCCAAGGATGATGAGGGCGCGATCCGCGGCTTCGTGCTGGAAAAAGGCATGGCCGGCCTGAGCGCGCCTGCCATCCACGGCAAGTTCGGCCTGCGCGCCTCGATCACCGGCGAAATCGTCATGGATAATGTGTTCGTGCCGGAAGAGAATGCCTTCCCCGAGGTGCGCGGCCTGAAGGGGCCGTTCACCTGCCTGAACTCGGCACGCTACGGCATCGCCTGGGGCGCGCTGGGCGCGGCCGAGTCGTGCTGGCACACCGCGCGCCAGTATGTGATGGACCGGGTGCAGTTCGGCCGTCCGCTGGCGGCCAATCAGCTGATCCAGAAGAAGCTGGCCGACATGCAGACCGAGATCACCATGGGCCTGCAGGGCTGCCTGCGTTTGGGCCGCATGAAGGATGAGGGCACGGCCGCAGTGGAAATCACCTCGATGATGAAGCGCAATTCATGCGGCAAGTCGCTGGACGTGGCGCGCATGGCGCGCGACATGTTGGGCGGCAATGGCATTTCGGACGAGTTTGGCATCATCCGCCACATGGTGAACCTGGAAGTCGTGAACACCTATGAAGGCACGCACGACATCCACGCCCTGATCCTGGGACGCGCGCAGACCGGCATCCAGGCGTTTCAGTAAGTTTCAGTCAGCTTAGCGCAGGGCGATCGCGCTGGGGTAGGCCAGCGCGCCGGGCATGCCGCTGAGCTTGAACACCGAGACCATTTGCGCCAGCCTGCCGGCCTGCTGTTTCATCGCTTCCGAGGCGGCGGCGGATTCTTCCACCAGCGCCGCATTCTGCTGCGTCACCTGATCCATCTCGGTCACCGCCTGGTTGATCTGTTCGATGCCGGCGCTCTGCTCCCGGCTGGCGTTGGTGATCTCCTCCATCATGTCGGTCACCTGGCGGATGCTGGCCACCACCTCGCGCATGGTGCTGCCGGCCTGCTCCACCAGCCGGCTGCCGGCATCGGCCTGCTGCACCGAGTTGTCGATCAGGGCCTTGATTTGCCTGGCCGCGGCCGCGCTGCGCTGCGCCAGGGTGCGCACTTCCGACGCCACCACCGCGAAACCGCGCCCCTGCTCGCCGGCCCGCGCGGCTTCCACCGCCGCGTTCAAGGCCAGGATATTGGTCTGGAACGCGATGCCATCGATCACGCTGATGATGTCGACAATCTGCCTGGCCGACTCGTTGATCGAGCCCATTGTTCCCACCACTTCCGCCACCACGCTGCCGCCCTTGACCGCCACCTCGGCGGCCGCCAGCGCCAGCTGGTTGGCCTGTCGCGCATGGTCGGCGTTCTGCCGCACGGTTGCCGTCAGCTGTTCCATCGACGAGGCGGTTTCCTCCAGTGAACTGGCCTGCTCCTCGGTGCGCGCCGACAGGTCGGCCGCGCCCACCGCGATCTGCTGCGACGCCGAGGCGATCAGGTCGGTGCCGCCGCGCACCTCGCCCACCATCACCACCAGGCCGGCATTCATGTCCTTCAGCGCTTGCAGCAGCTGGCCGGTCTCGTCGCGGCTGGTGACTTCAATCTGGCTGGTCAGGTCGCCGGCCGCCACCGTCTGCGCCACCCTGACGGCCGCGCCCACCGGCCGCACGATCGAGCGGGTGATCAGCCACGCGATCAGCGCGCC
This sequence comes from Duganella sp., assembly GCF_039595735.1. Classification (NCBI taxonomy): domain Bacteria; kingdom Pseudomonadati; phylum Pseudomonadota; class Betaproteobacteria; order Burkholderiales; family Oxalobacteraceae; genus Duganella; species Duganella sp. The sequence continues at coordinate 315,454 of NZ_JBCNLB010000001.1, read as the reverse complement.
CAGCACCACTGCCGACAAGGCAAACACGCCCACCTGCAGACGGGTGCGGCGGTAAATCGCGCGGGCCTCCGCCACCGATGCGGCGGTATTGTCGTTCTGAAACTGCGTCAGCGCATCCAGCGCCGCGTACCAGCGGTCTTGCGCTGGACGCACTTGCGCCAGCAGCAGGCTGGTGGCCTCGGCGTCCTTGTCGGCCTGGGCCAGCACGATGGCCCGGTCCATCAGGACCGTGGTTTCAGCGCGCATGGCGTCGATATTGGCCAGCATGTCCTTGCCTTGGGCGCGCGTCACCAGCGGTTTCAGCTTTTGATAGCCTTGTTCATACCGCTCGCGCTGCTCGGCAATCCGCCTGACTTCCGGCGCGCGCTGGAGGTCGTCGGAAAACAGGATCACATTGCGCACCGCGATGGAGTTGGTTTGCACCGCATCCTCCATGTCGGTGAGCAAGGCGATCTTGACCATGTTGGCGCCCACGATGTCCTCGAACTGGTCCTCGATTTTGGCCATGCTCGACAAGCCGGCCGCCGCCAGCGCCAGCATCAGCGCCAGCACCACCGCAAACCCCAACCCTAAACGTCCCCCGATTTTGATGTTGTTCATGCTGTCCCGATTATCGTTTTTGTTCGTCAAACGATCACCGTAGCCGATTTGCGCAAGAATCCCTACCAGCATTTTCTGATAAGCGTGTAGGGAAATCCTTGATTTTGCGTACGCCCGGGACAAAAAAAAACCCGCCTTCGGCAAGGCGGGTTCCGCTACGCACACCGCCTGCGGCGGCGGCTTGCGCGGGGTTTAGAAGCCCTTGAAGTTGTAGCCCACGCTGATGTTGACCGCCAGCGGGTCCAGGCGCACGTCCTGCACCTGGCCGGTCGAGTAATGGGCCGTGGTCTTCAGCTTGGTCTTGATGACCGAGGCGTCCAGGAACCACTTCTCGTTGATCTTCACCGTGCCGCCGAGCTGGAAGCTGGCCGCCACTTTGTCGTCCAGCTTGAAGGTCGCGCCCGGGCCGCCCGTGTTCAGCACCGCGGTCAGCTGGCCCGAACCACGCTCCTTCTGGAACATGGCGTAGGTAATGCCCAGGCCCAGGTACGGCCGCACCATCGCGTCCGGCTTCAGGAAGCGGTACTGGATGAAGGCGGTCGGCGGCAGCACTTCCGAAGTGGCCAGCTTGCCGGTGCCGTTGATCGAGCCGGCGCCGTACAGGTCGTGCTTGTAGGGCAGGCCCAGGTCCAGCTCGGCCGAGATGTTATCGGTCAGCATGTAGGCAATCGTGAAGCGCGGCTTGGTGTCCGAGCCGACGTCGGTCTTGGTGTCCGGCAGCGCCGGCGCCGAGACGTTGCCCGACTCCACTTTCGGGGTGATCTTGTTGACGCCCAGCGTACCGATCCAGGTGCCAGCCCCTTGTTGTGCCGATGCCGCCGAGCAGACCGTCATTGCGGCGGCCAGCGCCAGCAGTTTTACCGAGTTTTTCATAGTGTCTCCGAATAGTGATGTGTGATTACAGCCAGCCCTTGGTCACCAATGCCATCGACACGTAGCGTGCCAGCAGCAGGTTGTTGTACGGGGTTGGGTGCACATCGTCGGCGAACGACCAATGGCTGACATCGCCCGAGGTCAGATTGCTGCCGTTGCAAACCAGCGAGCTGCTCAGCGGATTCTTGGTGGTGTCGGTGATGATGCAGGCTGGTTGAGACACATTGGTCAGACCGTAGGGCGCCGGATTGGTGGCCTGGTCGTGGCTGACCGCAAACACGTCCACCAATACCACTTTCGCTTCGCCGGACAGGCCGGAGGTCAGGGCGGTGTTGAAGGCGGAAACGGCGGCATTGATCAGTCCCTGGGTAGCGGCATCCTTGGCGCGGCCGGCCGGGGTGGTAGCCACGTCGGGCAGATTATTCACCACCACGTAGTTGGCGCCGTTGGCGATGATCTGGGTTTTCACCAGCGCCACCAGTTCGCCGGCGGCCTTGCCCATGTTGGCCACCAGTGCCGGGCCGTTGGCCGCGGCGTAGTCGGCGCCGGCCTTGGCGCCGGCGGCAGTCGCGTCAGCCTTGGCCTTGACCGTCATCGGGCCGGAGACGGCTGGGTCGGCAACGCTGGACGCGCCCGGCTGCACGGCGGCGGCGCCGATCGCGGCCAGGGTGATGCTTTCCTGGGTGGCGCCGGCACGCACGCTTTCCGCCCCCACCGCGGCGGTAATGGCGCTTGCCGCAGTGGCCGGGTCGGTGGCCTTGGCCGCCAGTTGCGCGATCAGGCTGGCAAAATAAGCCTTGCCGGCGGCGGTCGTGCCAGCCGTCGTGGCAGCGGTGCTCAGCTCGGCCAGCTGGGCCAGGATTTCGCCGCCGCCGCCGAACACGATCACCAGCTCGTCCCCCTTGAACTTGCCGCCGACCGCTTTCAGGTGGTTGGCCACCTGGGTCACCAGCGGATAGGTCAGCGCGCCGACCGGGCTGCCGGTGGCTTTGTTGCCGGAGCCAACCGGGTTGGTGATGCGCGAACCACCCATGGCGTAGCCATAGCAACCGGCGTGCGCCGTGGCCGGCACCGAGAAGCCCTTGGTAGCGTCGCCATCCAGGCCGGTCACAGCAGCGCATGGCGCCGGCAGGCCGAGTTGGGCGGCCAGCAGCTCGGTCCAGTTTTTACCGGTGAAGGAGGCGTTGATCGACGTGTTGTCGCCGTTGATGGTGAACTTGCCGCCCTTCAGTGCGGCAACGGTACCCACGGCGTAGGAGCCAACGTCGGACAGGCTGTCGCCAAACGTTACCTGCGCGCTGTATTTGATTTTAACGGACTGGTTGCCCGGTGCTGGATCGGTGCCGCCGCAACCCGCAAGGACGGCCAGGGCCATTGCAGCAAGTGCAAATTTGGTGTGACGCATTTTGTCTCCTCTAGATATTTTTAGCTTGTGATACGAACGGCCGTGCTATTCGCATCCCAACTAATATGCCAGTCTGGACTGCTTCTGTATAGAGCCATTGCACTAAAAACCAGGGTTTGTGAGCAAAAAAGAACGCTTGCTCGGCGTTTGTTAATCTACCTCAAATCGCGACTCACCGCGATGGTGCAGAATCAAAGAAGGCGCGCGCCTCGCGCAGGCAAAACGGCGCTACCAGGCCGGCGTGATAGCTGTCCTTGACGATCTGGTCAGCGGCAGCCGGTGTGGCGCCCTGGTCCAGCGCGGCGCGCCGCAACAGCGCCTTGGCGGCGGCAAAGCCGGCGCGGGTGGTCAGGTAGGGGCCGGTCAGCGCGGTATCGTCCACGTTCAGCACGCTCAGTTGCAGGGTCGTGCTGTTTTGCGCGCGGAAGTAGGCGGCCGTCGCGGTCGTATTCGCGTATGGCACCAGCGGGTCGGCATCGCCGCCGCACAGGAACAGCGGCACATTCGGCACATAAGTGCGCAAATCATTCTTCAGCAGCCACTTGCGCAGCGACTGCGCCGGCGTGCAGCTGAGCGGCGCGGCGTTGCTGCCGTTGCAGGGGTGGGCTTTGAGGTCGGCCAGATAGCTGTCGCGGTAGCTGCTCTTGATCAGGTGGTCCGGGCCGAAGAAGCTGCCATAGCCGGCCGCCTGCGGCAACGAGTCCGAGGCAAACAGCACATCGTTGGGCAGCTTGCCAGCCGCCACCAGATCGCCCAGGCTTTGCGTACCGGGCAGCAGGTTCTCAATGCCGCCGGCGTATTTGGCTTCGTAAATCTCGCTGGTGCTGGCGTACAGGTTGGCGCCGGCACGCTGGCCGGCATTGATCAGCATGGGCAGGAACCCGGCCGAGCCGGTGGTCGGCGCGCCGTTGAAGATGCTGTCGCCAAACAAGGTCAGCGCGTAAGGCCCGGACAACGGCGCCGCCGCCGTCACCGCGAACTCGCCCGGATATTTGGTCTGCATGGCGCGCTGGGTCGCCAGCGCCACGAAGCCGCCTTGCGAGTAGCCGGTCACCATCAAGCGGGCGGAAGCGCTGGCGTTGATGCTGCCAAACACGCTGCGGGCGGCGCGCAAGGCGTCAATCATGTCGGCCGCCTGCTGTTCGGCGTCCAGATAGGGATGATAGCCGGCGCTGGAGCCGGCATAGCCCACATAGTTGGGCGCCACCACGATGTAGCCTTGCGCCGCAAACATGGCGGCGATCAGGCGCGCTTCGTTGGAGGACAGGTTGGCCATGTCGGTGCTCTTCTGCACCGAGGTGCCGTGCGCATACAGCATGACCGGACGGCCGCCCTGACAGGCGGCGTTGCTGCCGGACGGCAGGTAGATGGCGGCACCAGCCGGGGTGTCGGCGGCCATGGAATCGATGGTGTGGTACTTGAACGAGTAGACCGTGATGGCACAGGTGGGCGTGCCGGTGACGGTACTGCCGAAGTCGGTCTGGGCATCGATCAGGGCTTTCAACGCGGCCGGCTCCACCGTGCTGACCGACACGCCGGGACTGATGGTGACCGGCGCCACCGTGGCGCTGCCGATCACCTGTCCGCGCAGCGATACCGGCGGCGCCGGCGGCGTGACCGACACGCCACCGGTCTGGCTGCCGGCACTGCCACCGCCGCCACAGGAAGCCAACAACATTGCCAGGGGAATCAGTGCCAGTCGCGCGTTACGCATAGTGTGTCCTTGCAAGAAGGCCGGGCGGGTTTTTCGGCCGGCAACAAAAACATCTTAGCAGGAAAGCAATGCGCGAACGACATCCCGCAGGGCAAGAATGGCAGCTTATTTTTGCAGCAGCGCCGCGACCACGCCGGCCGAGCCAAACACCGAGCGGCGCAGACGGTCGTTGACGCCGAGCCAGTCGCTGTCTTGCGGCGGCGTTTCGACCAGGATCAGGTCGGAGCCGGTCTGGTCCATGTCGCGCAGGGCGGCGTACAGGCCGTAGGCGTAGCCCGCCGGCTCGGCCGGCAGCTTGCGCTGGGCCGAGACCAGCGACGGCAAGGCATGGCTGATCACCGCCACCTTGATGCCCTTGGCCTGCAGGTTGCCAAGCGCGGTGCGCAGCGCCTCGGCGGCCAGCATGGTCACCGGCGTGCGCGGCGCGTAATGCGATTCCAGCGTGCCCGAGGCGCGCGGCGCGGCCTGGTCGGGCGCGGCCGGCAGCATGCCGATGACATCGGCAATCTGCTGCGCCGTGATGTGGCCGGGACGCAGCAGCACCGGGCCGTGCGTGGCCAGGCGCGACATGTCGACGATGGTGGACTCGATGCCAACCTGGCTGGGGCCGCCTTCCAGCACCACGCTGAGCGCGGCGGCCGAGCAGGCGGCGTCGCCGTTGAGGGCGCCATCGTCGTGGGCGTCGAGGCCGAACTCATCGCGCACGTGCTGGGCGGTGGTCGGGCTGACGTTGCCGAATTTGTTGGCCGACGGCGCCGCCACGCCGCCCTTGCCGCCCTTGAACGCGCGCAGCAAGGCGATCGCCACCGGATGCGACGGGCAGCGGATGCCAACCGAATCCTGGCCGGCCGAGACGGCGTCCGGAATCTGCGGGTGGCGCTTGAGGATCAGCGTCAGCGGGCCGGGCCAGAAAGCCTGCACCAGCTGGCGCGCCTGCTCCGGCACCTCGGTGGTCCAGTAATCCAGCTCGGCGCCGGGCGCGACGTGCACGATCACCGGGTGGTCGTGCGGCCGGCCCTTGGCTTGGTAGATGCGCGCCACGGCGGCCGGGTTTTCCGCATCCGCGCCCAGTCCGTAGACGGTCTCGGTCGGGAAGGCGACCAGGCCGCCCTCTTCCAGCACGGCCGCCGCGTTGGCGATGGCCGCCTGGTCGGCAACGGTGGCAGCAGGCTGCTTCACGCTGCAATCCCGAGGATGGCGCAAGCGGCGTTGAGCTGCTGCTGCGCTTGTTCCAGCGTCGGCGCGATGAAGGTCAGGTGGCCCATCTTGCGCGCGCGGCGCGGATCGTCCTTGCCGTACAGGTGCAGATTGGCGCCAGGCAGCGCCAGCACTTCATCCCATGCCGGTTCGCGCGGCGTGTCACTGTCGCCGTCGAACCAGACGTCGCCCAGGATGTTGAGCATGACAGCCGGCGAATGCTGGCGCACATCACCCAGCGGCAGGCGTGCCATGGCGCGCACCTGCTGCGCGAACTGGCTGGTGACACAGGCGTCGATGGTGTAGTGGCCGCTGTTGTGCGGACGTGGCGCCATCTCGTTGACCACCAGCGAACCGTCGGTCAGCACGAAGAACTCGATGCACAGCACGCCCACGTAGCCCAGCTCGGCCACGATGGCTTGCGCCGCCTTCTGCGCTTTCAGGGCGCTCTCGTCGGAGACGTTCGGGCCGGGTACGGTGGTGGTGAACAGGATACCGTCGCGGTGGACGTTTTCAGCGATCGGGTAGACCACCGATTCGCCGTCGTGGCCGCGCGCGGTCAGCACCGACACTTCATACGCCAGCGGCAGCATTTTCTCCAGCAGGCAGTTGACCTTGCCCATGGATTCAAACGCGGCCTGCACGTCGGCGCGCGACTTCACGCGCACCTGGCCCTTGCCGTCGTAACCCATGCGCACGGTTTTCAGGATGCCCGGCAGCAGATTGTCATCGATGGCGTCGATGTCCGCCTGCGCGGCGATCACCTTGTGCGGCGCCGGCAGCACGCCCGATGTGGGCGCGCAGCTGACAAAGAAGCTTTTCTCCGCGATGCGGTCCTGCGCCACCGACACGCCATGCGCATTGGGCGCCACAAACACCGATTGCGCCAGGCGCGACAGGCTGTCGGCCGGGACGTTTTCAAACTCGGTGGTGACAGCGGCGCATTGCGCGGCCAGCGCATCGAGGCCGGCGGCATCGCTGTAGCCGGCATTGACCAGTCGTTGCGCGACCTGGCCGGCCGGGCAATCCTCCGACGGCTCCAGCACGGCAACCTGATAGCCCATGGCTTGCGCGGCCTGGGCAAACATGCGGCCCAGCTGGCCGCCGCCCATCACGCCCAGCCAGGCTGGCGGATTGGCTTGCGGCAGGATGGGTTTCAACTTCGTATCACTCATTGTTCACAGCGGCAGGGTCATGGCCTTGGCGGCCTCGGTTTGCGAAACACGGAAGGCTTCCAGCTTGGCGGCCAGCGCGTCGTCGGTCGATGCGATCATGGCCACGGCGGTCAGCGCTGCATTGGCGGCGCCGGCTTCACCGATGGCGAAAGTCGATACCGGCACGCCTTTCGGCATCTGCAGGATGGACAGCATGGAGTCTTCGCCGCGCAGGTACCTGGACGGCACCGGCACGCCCAGCACTGGCACAATGGTCATGGCGGCCACCATGCCCGGCAGGTGCGCCGCACCGCCGGCGCCGGCGATGATGGCGCGCAGGCCGCGCGCGCGGGCGCTCTTGGCGTAGGCATACATCTCGTCCGGCATGCGGTGGGCCGAGATCACCTGCGCTTCAAACGGCACGCCGAATTGCTTGAGGATGTTGACCGCGTTCTGCATCACGTCCCAGTCCGAGGACGAGCCCATGATGACGCCGACCAGAGGTTTGTTTTGCTCGCTCATCGCTCAGGCCTTCAGCTTTTCGCCGGTCAGGCGTTCGATGGCTTCGAAGTACTTGGCCTGGGTCTTGTTGATGACGTCGGCCGGCAGCGCTGGCGCCGGCGCGGTCTTGCCCCAGTCCAGGGTTTCCAGGTAGTCGCGCACGAACTGCTTGTCGAACGATGGCGGCGAGATGCCGGTGGCGTAGGAATCGGCCGGCCAGAAGCGCGAGGAGTCGGCGGTCAGCACTTCATCCATCAGGTGCATGACGCCGTTTTCGTCCAGGCCGAATTCAAACTTGGTGTCGGCAATGATGATGCCGCGGGTGGCGGCGTATTCCGAGGCTTCGGTGTACAGCTGGATGGCGACGTCGCGCATTTTGGCGGCCAGTTCAGCGCCGATGCGGCTTTCCATTTCTTCAAAGCTGATGTTCTCGTCGTGCTCGCCCAGGTCGGCCTTGGCGGCCGGCGTGAAGATCGGCTGCGGCAGCTTCTCGGCCTGCTTCAGGCCCTGCGGCAGCTGGATGCCGCAGACCGAACCCGTGTCCTGGTAGTCTTTCCAGCCCGAGCCGATGATGTAGCCGCGTACCACCGCCTCGACCATGATCGGCTTCAGGCGCTTGGCCACCACCGCACGGCCCTTGACCTGATCCACTTCGTCGGCAGCCACCACCGACTCCGGCGCCACGCCGGTCAGGTGGTTGGGGACGATGTGGCCCAGCTTCGAGAACCAGAAATCGGTCATCTGGTTCAGCACCATGCCCTTGCCGGGAATCGGTTCATTCATGACAACATCGAAAGCCGACAGGCGGTCGGTGGTGACGATCAGGATCTTGTCATCGCCAACTGCGTAGTTGTCGCGGACTTTGCCGTGGCCGAGGAGAGGCAGGGACTTGATGGAGGACTGGTAGAGGCTGTTCATAGCAAGGAATGTAATGAAAAAGCAAAAACCGGCAAAAGAGGAAGCCCTCGATCGCCGGTTGAAAGAGGTTAATCCAAAGGGACTAACCCGTTATTTTACTTCACAATCTGGGCCAGCTCGCCGGCCTTGTAGCGTTCCGCCATTTTTTCCAGCGGAATTGGCTTGATTTTCGACGCCTGGCCTTCGCAGCCGAAGGCCTGGAAGCGCGCGCGCACCACTTGCTCGGCAGCGGCACGGGCTGGCTTGAGGAAGTCGCGCGGGTCGAATTTCGACGGGTTCTGGAACATGAATTGACGCACGGCGGCGGTCATGGCCAGACGGATGTCGGTGTCGATGTTGATCTTGCGCACGCCGTGACGGATGCCTTCCTGGATTTCTTCCACCGGCACGCCATAGGTTTCCTTCATGTCGCCGCCGAATTCGCGGATGATGGCCAGCAGTTCCTGCGGCACCGACGACGAGCCGTGCATCACCAGGTGGGTGTTCGGGATGCGGGCGTGGATTTCCTTGATGCGGTCGATGGCCAGGATGTCGCCGGTGGGCTTGCGGGTGAACTTGTAGGCGCCGTGCGAGGTGCCGATGGCGATCGCCAGCGCGTCGCACTGGGTCTTCTGCACGAAGTCGGCGGCTTGCGCGACGTCGGTCAGCAGCTGCTCGCGGGTCATGGTGCCGTCGGCGCCGTGGCCGTCTTCCTTGTCGCCCTTCATGGTTTCCAGCGAACCGAGCACGCCCAGTTCCGCCTCCACGGTCACGCCGATGGCGTGCGAGAATTTCACCACTTCGCGCGACACGTCCACGTTGTACTCGTAGGACGCCACCGACTTGCCGTCGGCTTCCAGCGAGCCATCCATCATCACCGAGCTGAAGCCCGAGCGGATGGCGGCCATGCAGACCGCCGGCGACTGGCCGTGGTCCTGGTGCATGACGACCGGGATGTGCGGGTAAGCTTCGATGGCGGCGTCGATCAGGTGACGCAGGAACGCTTCACCGGCGTATTTGCGGGCGCCGGCCGACGCCTGCATGATGACCGGCGCGTTCAGCGCGTCGGCGGCAGCCATGATGGCCTGCACTTGTTCCAGATTGTTGACGTTGAACGCAGGGATGCCATAGCCGTTTTCAGCAGCATGGTCCAGCAGTTGACGCATGGATACGAGGGACATGGTGATACTCCAATAACAATAAAAAAACCTGTCACACCGCCGCCCCGGCGCACGCCAGGGCCCATACTTCAGCTGCCATTCAGGCGCAGCATGGGTTCCGGCCTGCGCCGGAACGACAGCGGTATTAACTAAATTCGCCGACCTTGACGATCCGCAGCGCGTTGGTGCCGCCCACCTGGCCCATCGGCGAGCCCCAGGTGACCACGATGGTGTCGCCCTTCTTGACGATGCCATGCGCCACCAGCAATTCCTCGGCCTTCTGCAGCACGGCGGCGCTGCCGCCTTCCTGCGCCAGATTGTAGGCCTTGACGTTGCGGTACAGCGCCACCTTGCGCAGCGTCGTGGTCGACGGCGTCAGCGCGAAAATCGGCGTATCGATGTTGTGGCGGCTCATCCAGAGCGCGGTCGAGCCGGACTCGGTCAACGCCACAATCGCCTTCACGTCCAGGTGGTGCGCGGTGAACAGCGCCGCGTAGGCGATCGACTGGTCGATACGGGTGAAGGTCGCATTCACGAAGTCGGCGTCGAGCTTGTTGTACTCGGACTGCTCGGCTTCCACGCAAATGGCGGCCATCATTTCAACCGTTTCAATCGGGTAGCGGCCCGATGCGGTTTCGGCCGACGTCATCACGGCGTCGGTGCCGTCCAGCACGGCGTTGGCCACGTCCGATACTTCGGCGCGGGTCGGCACGGCGTTGAAGATCATCGACTCCATCATCTGGGTCGCGGTGATCGCCAGCTTGTTCGACTCGCGCGCCATGCGGATCATGCGCTTCTGCAGCGCCGGCACGGCGGCATTGCCCACTTCCACGGCCAGATCGCCACGCGCGACCATGATGCCGTCGGAGGCGTCGAGGATCTCCTGCAGCAGCGGGATCGCTTCGGCACGCTCGATCTTGGCGATCATCATCGGCTTGTGGCCGAACGGCTCGCCGGCGATGTTGGCCAGCTGGCGCGCCATTTCCATATCGGTGGCGCTTTTCGGGAACGAGATGGCCAGGTAATCGCACTGGAAACTCATTGCCGTCTTGATGTCTTCCATGTCCTTGGCGGTCAGCGCCGGCGCGGTCAGGCCGCCGCCCAGACGGTTGATGCCCTTGTTATTGGACAGCTCGCCGCCGATTTTGACGACGGTGTAAATCTCGTGGCCGATCACCTTTTCCACCACCAGCACGATCAGGCCGTCATTCAGCAGCAGCTGGTCGTCCGGACGCACGTCCTGCGGCAGGGCCTTGTAGTCCAGGCCCACGCGTTCCTGATTGCCCAGTTCGCCGTTCTCGCCCCACTTGGCGTCGAGGATGAACTTGTCGCCCTTGGCCAGTTCGATCTTACCATTCTCGAATTTGCCGACGCGGATTTTCGGGCCCTGCATGTCCGCCATGATGGCCACCTCGCGGCCGCACTCGGCCGCCGCCTCGCGCACCAGACGGGCGCGGTCGATGTGGTCCTGCGCCTTGCCGTGCGAGAAGTTCAGGCGTACGACGTCCACCCCGGCACGGATCATTTTGACCAGTACGTTGAAGTCGGTAGAAGCTGGGCCGATCGTGGCGACAATTTTGGTGCTACGAGACATAGTATTCCTTAGCGGTAGGTCATGCGAACAGTTCCCGCACGGCGCGGAAACCAGGAAGCTGCTTTTGTTGTGGTTGAGGCATTAAATCTGTAGATTTGCTACAAATTTGATGCCCTTCCCAGGCATTACCTGGATTCTACTGTTAATTTGCTACAAAGCACGACCGTGCTATTTACTACCCTTTACTTCGCTGCCGCGCGCTGGGTCAGGATCTCGACCGCGGGCAGGGTTTTGCCTTCCAGGAATTCCAGGAAGGCGCCGCCGCCGGTGGAGATATAGCCGACTTGCTCGCTGATGTTGTACTTGGCGATGGCGGCCAGGGTGTCGCCGCCGCCGGCGATCGAGAACGCCTTCGACTGGGCGATGGCCAGCGCCAGGGTCTTGGTGCCTTCCGCGAACTGGTCGAACTCGAACACGCCGACCGGGCCGTTCCACACGATGGTGCCGGCGGCGCCGATCTGCTGCGCCAGCTGGGCGGCGGTTTCAGGACCGATATCCAGGATCATGTCGTCATCTGCCACGTCTTTGACGTCTTTGACGGTGGCGGCAGCGGTGGGCGAGAATTCCTTGGCGCACACCACGTCGACTGGAATCGGCACTTGCGCGCCGCGCTTGGCCATCTTGTCGATGATGGTTTGTGCAGCGCCCACCAGATCCGGCTCGGCCAGCGATTTGCCGATCTTCAGGCCGGCAGCCAGCATGAAGGTGTTGGCGATGCCGCCGCCGACGATCAGGTTGTCGACCTTGTCAGCCAGCGACTCCAGGATCGACAGCTTGGTCGAGACCTTGGAGCCGGCCACGATGGCCAGCAGCGGACGGGCCGGAGCGCCCAGCGCCTTGCCCAGTGCGTCCAGCTCGGCGGCCAGCAGCGGGCCGGCGGCGGCGACCGCGGCGAACTTGGCGATGCCGTGCGTGGAAGCTTCCGCGCGGTGCGCGGTGCCGAACGCGTCATTGACGTAGATGTCGCACAAAGCGGCCATTTTCTGCGCCAGTTCGTCGCTGTTCTTCTTTTCGCCCTTGTTCACGCGGACATTTTCCAGCAGCACCACCTGGCCGGCTTGCAGGCCTTCCAGGCCAGCGCCGTCGACCCAGTTCTGCTTCAGCTCAACCGGCTGGCCCAGCAGTTCCGACAGGCGCTTGGCGACCGGCGCCAGGCTGTCTTCCGGTTTGAACTCACCTTCGGTCGGACGGCCCAGGTGGGACGTGACCATGACCTTGGCGCCAGCGGCAACTGCTGCCTTAATGGCGGGAACAGACGCGCGGATGCGGGTATCTTCGGTGATATTGCCGGCATCATCCTGCGGCACGTTCAGGTCGGCGCGGATGAAAACGCGCTTGCCTTGCAGGGCGTTTTGATCGATAAGGTCTTGCAGACGGATGAAGTTCAGAACAGCGGACATGGCTACCCAAGGTCGAGTTGTAGAAAGAACGCTATTTTACCGCAAGCCCGCTGTGATTTTTCTGTTATTAAGTTACATCAAACAACCGTAATGCCGTGAAGAAAGCCATGCCAAAGATGATGGTTTCCAGCATATTGCGCCGCAGCAAATAATAGATCGTGGCGACAATCCCGGCCACCAGTTTCAGGTTGCTGGCGTCCAGCACCGGCTGGCCATTGGCGGCCAGAATCAGATCCGGCGCGACGATGGCGGCCAGGGCGCAGGCCGGCGCGTAGCGCAGCATTTCCTGCACCCGTTTGGGGATGGTGATGTGATGGCCGACCAGCCAGAATGAGCTGCGCGTGCAGGCGGTCGCCAGCGCCAGCACCAAGATCACCAGCCAGATTTCCCAGTCAGCCACGCTTGCTTCTCCATTTTTCAGCGGTTTCTTCTATCAGCATGGCGGTCAGCATGCCGAGCAGCACTGCCAGCAGCAAACCCAGCTTGTACGGCAGCCCAGCCGCCAGCACCGAGACCGCGCCCGCCACCAGCACGCCGCACAGCGCCGGACGGCCCACCATCAGCGGGATCATCACGCAAATGATGGCCAGGGTGCCGGCAAAACTCAGGCCCCACTCGGGCGGCACGGCGCTGCCGAGGAAGATGCCGGCAATCGAACCGACCTGCCACGAGGCCCAGTTCGGGTACAGCAATCCCTTCAGATACGACAACTTGCCGACTTGCGGCGCCTCGGACGGGAATTTCTGCAGAAACAGCGCCACCGTCATGTCGCCGGCCACGTAGCCCAGCGTCAGGCGCTGGCGCCACGGCAGGTGGGAAAAATGCGGCGCCAGCAGGGCGGAAAAGATCACAAAGCGCAGGTTCACCACCAAAGCGGTAGCGAAAATCACCCAAATCGGCGCATCTGCCGCGATCAGGGGCAAGGCCGCCAGCTGCGCCGAGCCGGCGAACACCACCAGCGTCATGCCCAGCGCCTGCGGGATGGTCAGGCCGGACTTGACCATGGCAATGCCCACCACCAGCCCCCAGGCGCCGATGCCAAACAGCGATGGCATGCCGGTCTTGACGCCCTCGCGCCAGGAGGGTTCGTGGTGGGCGGCGACGCGGGAGACGTCGACTGTACTGCTCGATTCAGTCATGGATGAGTTGTGGCATTCCTGCCACATGGCGGGCCGGACCGGTGTTGTAGAGGCGCTATTTTACCGACGATTTTTGCTCCCTGCGCGAATCCGTTAAAATCGTGCTTTTCTCTCAGCCATCTGGAGCCACAAGAAATGACCACCCCAAACGCCGCCAACGCCGTAGAACTCGATGGCAAGGATCTGCCGGCCCACTGCCCTAACCCAGCCATGCCGCTGTGGTCGTCGCACCCGCGCGTGTTCCTGGAATTCATCCACGGCGAAGCCAAGTGCCCTTACTGCGGCACCGCCTACCGCCTGAAGCCAGGCACCGTGGTCGGCCACCACTAATCCTCCGGCGCCCCTCATGCCCACCAAGAAAACGCACAACGGCAGCGCCGCCGAAACCGAAGCGGCCTTCTACGATGCCCTCAACCGTGCTGACCTGGAGGCGCTGATGGCGCTGTGGGCCGAGGACGACGAGATCGTCTGCGTGCATCCGGGCGGGCCGCGCCTGATCGGGCACGCGGCAATCCGCAATTCGTGGGCCGCCATCCTTGAGCATGGCGGGCTGCACATCCAGCCGTCGCAGCTGCACGAAACGCATACCTTGATGAGCTCGGTTCACACGGTGGTGGAAGGCAGCACCGCGGCCAGCGGCGAGCCGGCGCACCTGCTGGCCACCAATGTGTACGCGAAAACGCCGCGCGGCTGGCGCATCGTGCTGCACCATGTGTCGATTGCTCCCGGCCCGGCACCGGTCGATACGCCCGCGCAGATCCTGCACTGATTGCTGTCGTGAAGTACACCGCACCATTCTGGCTGCCCAGCGGCCATCTGCAAACCATTTATCCGGCAATTGCGATCGCCAAGCCGGCCGTCGCCTTCCGCCGCGAACGCTGGGATACGCCGGACGGCGATTTCATTGATGTGGATTTTGTCGATGGCCAGCCGGGCCAACCGTTCGTGGTGCTGTTTCATGGCCTGGAAGGCTCGTCCGACAGCCATTACGCGCGCGCGCTGATGGCGACCCTGCAGGCACGCGGCTGGTCCGGCGCCGTGCCGCACTTTCGCGGCTGCTCGGGCGAGGCCAATCGCGCGCCGCGCTTTTACCACTCGGGCGACGCCGCCGAGATCGACTGGATCATCCGCCGCCTGCACGCCCGGCGCGGCGCGCACGGCGGCCAGTTCTACGCCACCGGCGTCTCGCTGGGCGGCAACGCCCTGCTGCGCTGGCTGGGCGAATCGCAACACCAGGCCGATTTCGTCGATGCCGCCTGCGCGGTGTCGGCGCCGCTGGATCTGGCGCAAGGCGGAGTCTCGCTGTCGAGCGGCTTCAATATGCTGTACACGCGCATGTTCCTGCAAACGCTGAAACCGAAATGCGTAGCCAAACTACAGCAATTCCCCGGCCTGTTCAACCTGGACGCCCTGCACGCCGCGCGCGACCTGTATGCCTTCGACAACGTCGTCACCGCCCCGCTGCACGGCTACCGCGACACCGATGACTACTGGCACCGCGCCAGCGCCAAGCATGTGCTGACCGACATCACCGTGCCGACGCTGGTGCTGAACGCCAGGAACGATCCCTTCCTGCCGGGCCGCCATCTGCCGCAACGTGCGTCATCGCGCGTGGTATTGGACTATCCTGAGCATGGCGGCCATGTCGGCTTTGCCGTCGGCGGGCCGCCGGGCCGCATCAACTGGCTGCCCAACAAGCTGATCCACTTCCTCGAACAACATGGATGACATCGTCAAACAGGCATTGGCCAAATGGCCCAATGTGCCGCACTGCTACGGCTGGCTGGCGCTGGACGCGCGCGGCAACTGGCGCATGCGCGACGAACGTGCCCAGCACTTCGACTTGCCGGGCGACAAGCTGACCAATGCCGCCCTGGTCGGCTTCATCACGCGCAACTATGCAGTGGATGAACGCGGCTGCTGGTATTTCCAGAACGGTCCGCAACGGGTGTACGTGCAGCTGGAGGCGACGCCCTACATCGTACGCACCGATCCGGCGGCGGGCTGGCTGCTGCATACCGGTACCCCGCTGGGTCCGGTCGATGCGGTGCTGCTGACCGAGGCAGGCGCCTTGGTGCTGCGCAGCGGCGACATCGTCGCGCAACTGGACGACCGCGATTTCGCCCAGGTGCTGCCGCGCCTGCGGATCAACGGCGCGCCGGTGGCGGATGAAGTCTTGCTGGGATGGATGGAAGGCCGCGACGAAAGCGCGCTCAGCCTGGACGGCGTGCTGGTCGAGCGCATTGCCGCCGACCGGCTGGCGGCGCGCTACGGCTACGTCAGCGTACCGTCGGCGCCGACTGCATAGGGTCGGTCAGCTTGCGCAGGCGGTCGAGCGGACTGGCGTAAGGATTGAAGCTGTTGTCCTGACGGTCTTTATTGTCGGTGGCCGACTTGAACTCGGCCTTGAAGGCGGGCCGCGATTCCGCCATATCCTTCTTGCCCTTGTCGCCCATCTCTTCGCGGCGGCGGGCTTGCCACTCGCGCTCACGCGCATCGATCAGCGACTGGTCGTAGAACGAGGCGTCCGGCGCCTTGCGCGCCAGCGCCAGCTGATCCAGCGCCGACAAGGTGCCGCCCTGCAAGGCATACGATTCCGCCAGCGCAATGTGCTGCAGCGCCAGCTTGCCCTGCCTGGAATATACGCGCGCCAGGATGTCGTAAATCTCGATATCGTCGCGGTACAGCTGCGCCTGATCGCGCAGATATACGGCGGCCTCTTCCAGTTTGTCGGCCGCCAGCAGCGCCTCGCCGTATTGATGCGCAATGCCGCGCGACAGCGGGAACTTCTGGTGTGCCGCGTCCGCCTCCACCACGGCCTTGGCCAGCACGGCCTTGTTGTCCGGCTGCGCCAGCTTGATCTCGATCGAGGTGGCGGCAAAAATCGCTTCCGCCTTGCTGCGCGGCGACGCGCCAAACACCCCGGCCGGCGGCGGCCGGTTGACGGTGGCTTGCGCCTGCTCCAGCCAGTTTTGCGCGGCGCTGGTGTCGCCCTGCTTCATGCTCAGGAAGGCCATGCCGTACTGGCCGGCGGCCTTCTGCTGCCAGCTCTCCTGCAGGATTTGCGCCTGGAAGAATTGTCTGCTTTCGGCATAGCCGCTGGAGGTCTGGTCCTGCAGCACGCGGGCGCGCGAACGCACCAGGTAAAAGTCCAGGCTGTCCACGCGCTGCTTGTACGGCTGCTCGCGGATGCGCGCCTGGATGTCGGCTATGCGCTCGGTGGTCAGCGGGTGGGTCAGCAGCCAGGCCGGCACCAGGTCGCTGTAATTGCGGGTCGAGTTCTGCATCTGCTGGAAGAAGGCCACCATGCCCGAGGTATCGAAGCCGGCCTCGCCCATGATCTGGAAACCGATGCGGTCGGCCTCGCGTTCGGCTTCGCGGCCGAAGTTCAACTGGCGCTGAATGGCCAGGCCCTGGCCGCCGAGGAACACGCCCATGGCCGCGTCGCCGCCCTGGCGCGATGCCAGCGCGGCCAGGATCATGGCCGCCAGCGGGATCAGCGCGTCCTGCTTTTGCTGGCCGATCGAACGGGCAATGTGACGCTGCACCACATGGCCGATCTCGTGGCCCAGCACCGAGGCCAGCTCGGACTCATTCTGCGCCTGCAGCAGCAGCGCCGAGTGCACGGCGATGAAACCGCCCGGCAGCGCGAACGCGTTCAACTGCGGATCGCGCACCACGAAGAAAAAGTAATCGTACTTGGCTTCGCCGCGCGCGTCGGGACGGGCGTCCACCAGCGCATTGCCGAAGTTGTTCATGTATTCAAGGATGGGGCCGTCATCGAGATAGTCGCGGTCGCGGCGGATATCGCGCATGATTTCCTCGCCCAGCTTGCGCTCCATCAGCGGCGACAAATCCTGGTTTTCCGTACCGCCGAGCGCGGGCAGGTTCGGGATCTTGGCGGGGGCGAGCGGGTTCTGTGCCATGGCCATCGGCATGGTCAGCAACAGGGCGGCGGCAACGGCGCGCATGCGGCCGGAGTAAGAGGAGCGTTTTGCTTTCACGGTGATATGATACCCGCAACTGGGTTGCTAAAGCTTAGCGCCAGATTATGACTCATTTTACGCTGCTGCCACCATGACCACCGAACACCTGACCCACTTTGACGCCACCGGACAAGCCCACATGGTGGACGTCGGCGCCAAGGCGGAAACCCACCGCATCGCGCTGGCAACCGGCTCGATCCGCATGAAACCGGAGACCCTGGCGCTGATCCTGAGCGGCACCGCCAAGAAAGGCGACGTGCTGGGGATTGCCCGCATTGCCGCCATCATGGCGTCCAAGCGCACCAGCGACCTGATCCCGCTGTGCCACCCGCTGGCCCTGACGCGCGTGGCGGTCGAGTTTGAGACTGACGAAGCCAATGCCAGCGTCCACTGCAAGGCGCAAGTCGAAACCTATGGCAAGACCGGCGTCGAAATGGAGGCCCTCACCGCGGTCCAGATCGGCCTGCTGACCATTTACGACATGTGCAAGGCGGTCGACCGCGGCATGGTCATGTCCAACATCCGTGTCACCGAAAAGCACGGCGGCAAGTCCGGCGACTGGAGTGCAACCAGCTAGGTGTCCTTGGGTGGATTGCGATTGGCCAGCAGATCGAGGCGTTCGTTCTGCATTCGGTTAATCTTCGCGTCAAAGCCTTTTTTGTAGGCCTGGTTGTTGGTTTCGCTCTTGTACTTTTTCGCTACTGCTATCGCGAGAGCAAGCCGACGATCAGCCCGTTTCTCCAGGTAGTAACGCATCACCGAGGAGGAGGCCCGATCGCACGCAATCGCGATAGGGGCGATGCCGGTGACCAGCGCTTTGGTGTAAGGTTCATTTGGGAACGCAGCCGCCCACACACTAATGAGAACTCCAACGAGGCCGCCGATGACAGGCGGGGCAACCGCTAACGCGCGATGTTCGCTTTTGGTCACCATGCTGCGCATCCCTCACGCGGCTATGACGCTGACGTTGGTGAATTTCTCCGCATAAGTACGGGCGGCGCTCTGGATTGCGCCTAAATAGCGCGGCAGAACTGCCAACACGGCATTCGCATCGGGCACGAACTGCTCGATCGTGCAAGAGACCTCGTCCCCGATCAAAAAAACCTTCACGCCTTTCATTGATTCCGTGACGTCATTTGCCATTTGCAAAGCACGCAGGCGGTCATCCGTACCAGACAACGTCCAAAAGTCCGGCAGCCCGATCCGGATGTAGTTCTCATCCTTGATATCAGTGTCGATGTAATAGGTCATGCCTTCAAATTTAAATACCAGACTGCCATTCTCCCGAGTCTGCACACGGAATCCGTCTTCAATCAACTTTTGCTTTATCGGTTCCAGATTCATTTTGGCCTCCCATGGCAATCAGCCAAAACCAGCCTATTCCCGCTATCAATGCTTGTCAAACGAAGGACGCAAACATTGGTACATGACCGATCGGCAAGGTGTTGTATTGTCTGATTGTTACCCAAACTTGGCGGGTATATAATTAATGCGCAGGGACAATTTTTTCACCGAGAAAGAGCTGAATGAGTAGCAACCCTCCGCCGAGCGAAGCCAAGACTCAGGAATATGAGTTCGAGCAAATGAACCTGCAGGTGGGCGGCAGGATTCAGTTCATTACCCATCGCACCATCAAGCCCATCCAGCACTTCTCAACCCTGATCGGCTGGGTGAAGGATGAGTATATGATCGTCAAGGTGCCGTTCGAGAACGGCGCCCCGATCGCGCTCAACGAGGGCGACAAGCTGACCATCCGGGTGTTTTCCGGCGTGAATGTGTGTTCGTTTTCCTGCGTGGTGCAGCGCGTGTTTCCGCGGCCGCTGTTTTACGCCCATCTGACTTTCCCCGTGTCGATTCAGGGCACCAGTCTGCGCGCGGCAATGCGGGTCAAGGTCGATATTCCGGCGCAAGTGACCACGGCTGCCGGCGCCAGCACGTCCGTGTTCCTGGTCAACCTGAGCGTGTCGGGCGCGCTGATCGAGTCGCCCAAGCCGTTGTCCGACGGCGACGCGCAAGTGGCGCTGTCGTTTTATCTGATCGCCCAGCCCGGCAACCGCCAGGTGCGCGTCAATCCGAATGCCACTATCCGTAATATCAATGTGGTCAAGCCCGCCGCCGGCGACAAGCCGGAGGTGTTCACCTACGGCGTGCAGTTCATCGACCTCGATCCGGTGCATTACACCATGCTGCAAAACCTGACCTACGAAGCGCTGATTGCCGATCGCCAGAAGATCGTCTGAGTAAACGCAAAAAGCCCGCCGGACCGGCGGGCTTTCACATTAGCTCAGGTCATCAGTTGTTCTTGACCAGGGCTTCCTTGGCGGCCGTGTTGGTAACCGCGTCAGCATTAACCGTCCAGCGAACGTTGGTCGCACCTGCCGCCACAGTCGGGGTGATGGTGACAACGGTGCCATCCACGCCGTTGCCCACACCGCTGGCGGCAAAGGTCATGGTGATCACACCTGCCGCGACGTTGGCCGAGGCCACTTCCTTGGTAGCGGTGAACGCAGCCGGGATGCCGTTGGAACCCATATTGCAATCGGTCAGCGTGCCACCCGCTTCCTGGGCGCACAGGGCCACGGCGGTTTTCAGCGAATCCACCGCACCTTGCGCGTTGGCGACCTTGGCCTTGACGGTGTAGTTGCTGTAGGCAGGAATCGCCACCGCGGCCAGGATGCCGATAATCGCCACCACGATCATCAGTTCGATCAGGGTAAAGCCGGCCTGGGCTTGTTGCTTCATCATTTTCATCGATTTCATTTTGCGACTCCTTCAGTTAAACACGTTGTTGGGTGGTACACCTCCCTTAGTGCAATTGGTGTGCCAGGCGATTTTTGCCCAGAATTTCAGCAAAACACGCGGTAAAGTGCCATTTTTTGTCAGTCGCCACCGCCACAATTTGTCATGGCCAGCCCGACTGACAATTATTGTCAGGCGATGCGGAAGGCCAGCGTCGTGCCGCTGAGATCGATGGCATCGCCGTGGCTGAGGCGCTTGGTGGCGCCCAGATCCAGCGCGACGCCATTGAGCAGCGGCGCCACCGCGCCCTCGGTGTGGGTGATGGTGTAGAAGTCCGGGTGGCGATGAATCACCACGACCTGAACGCCAGCCCTGCCCAGCGTGGTCTGCGGCTTGGTCAGCGCCACATGCTTACCGGCGTTATTGCCATTCAGGATAGATATTTCAGCCAGCACCGGCTGCGCCGCCGCCAGCGGCCGGATGCCGTCGGCCACAAAGGCCAGCTCGAACCTGGCCATCTTGATCACATCCTGATGCTGCAGGAAATGCTTGCCGATGCGGTGGCCATTCACAAACGTGCCATTGGTGCTGTGCAGGTCTTCCAGAAAGGAATCGTCGAGAATGGTGACGATGGCCGCGTGCTCGCCGCTCACCGCCGGGTGCGGCAGGACAATGTCGTTGCGCGGATGACGGCCCAGCGTCATGCGCTCCTTGCTCAGTTGAATCTGCTGCTCGACCTGTCCATGGCGCGAGATGATGAGCTTGGCCAACCTGCTGTCTCCGGAAAATAAAAAGGGGAGCCCGCAGGCTCCCCTTTATTATTCCACAACCGAAATTACAGCATGGCTTTCAGCAGGCGTGCCATTTCCGATGGGTTCTTGGTGGCTTTGATGCCGCACTCTTCCATGATGTCCAGCTTGGCTTGCGCGGTGTCAGCGCCGCCCGAGATCAGCGCGCCGGCGTGGCCCATGCGCTTGCCTGGAGGAGCGGTCACGCCGGCGATGAAGCCAACCACCGGTTTCTTCATGTTGTCCTTGACCCAACGTGCCGCATTGGCTTCGTCCGGACCGCCGATCTCACCGATCATGATGACCGCGTCGGTATCTGGATCGTCGTTGAACATCTTCATCACGTCGATGTGCTTCAGACCGTTGATCGGGTCGCCGCCGATGCCGACTGCCGACGATTGGCCCAGACCCAGGGCGGTCAGCTGCCCCACCGCTTCGTAGGTCAGGGTGCCCGAACGCGACACCACGCCGATACGGCCTTTCTTGTGGATGTGGCCAGGCATGATGCCGATCTTGATTTCGTCCGGGGTGATCAGGCCTGGGCAGTTAGGACCCAGCAGCAGGGTCTTCGAACCGGCTTTGGCCATGCGATCCTTGATTTCCATCATGTCGCGGACCGGGATGCCTTCGGTGATGCAAATCGCCAGTTCCAGTTCAGCTTCCACAGCTTCCCAGATCGCGGCGGCCGCGCCTGCTGGCGGCACGTAGATCACCGACACGGTGGCGCCGGTGTTCGAGGCGGCTTCTTTCACCGAACCGAAAATTGGAATGCCTTCGAAGTCTTCGCCGGCTTTCTTCGGGTTCACGCCAGCGACGAAGGCGTTTTTGCCGTTCGCGTATTCGCGGCACATGCGGGTGTGGAACTGACCGGTTTTACCGGTGATACCCTGGGTGATGACTTTGGTGTCTTTGTTGATCAGAATAGACATATCGGTTCCTTAATTATTTACCAGCAGCAGCGGCAACAACGCTCTTCGCTGCGTCTTCCATCGTGTCGGCGGAGATGATCGGCAGGCCGGAGTCAGCCAGCATTTTCTTGCCCAGATCTTCGTTGGTGCCCTTCATGCGGACCACCAGCGGTACCTGCAGCGACACCGCTTTCGAGGCGGTGATCACGCCTTCCGCGATCACGTCGCAACGCATGATGCCGCCGAAGATGTTCACCAGGATGGCTTTCAGGCCTGGGTTTTTCAGCATGATCTTGAACGCTTCGGTCACTTTCTCAGCCGTGGCGCCACCGCCCACGTCCAGGAAGTTGGCTGGCTCGCCGCCGAACAGTTTGATGGTGTCCATGGTTGCCATGGCCAGGCCGGCGCCGTTCACCAGGCAGCCGATGTTGCCGTCCAGCGAGATGTACGCCAGGTCGAATTTGGACGCTTCCACTTCGGCTGGATCTTCTTCGTCCAGGTCGCGGTAAGCCACGATTTCTGGGTGACGGAACAGGGCGTTGGCGTCGAAGTTGAACTTGGCGTCCAGGGCGATGACTTTGCCCGAACCGGTCAGGATCAGTGGGTTGATTTCGGCCAGCGAGGCGTCGGTTTCCCAGTAAGCCTGGTACAGGCCTTTCAGGTTGGTGACGGCGTCAGCGATCGAGCCTTCCGGTACGCCGATCTTGGCGGCGATGCCGGCGGCTTCCGCGTCGGTCAGGCCAACAGCTGGGTCGATAGCGATCGAGTGGATTTTTTCTGGGTGGGACTCAGCAACTTCTTCGATGTCCATGCCGCCTTCCGACGAGGCCATCAGCACAACGCGCTGGGTCACGCGGTCGGTCACCAGCGATACGTACAGTTCTTTCTTGATGTCCGCGCCTTCTTCGATCAGCAGGCGGCGTACTTTCTGGCCTTCCGGGCCGGTCTGGTGGGTCACCAGCTGCATGCCCATGATCTGGTCAGCGTATTCTTTGACTTGCTCCAGCGACTTGGCGACTTTCACGCCACCGCCTTTACCACGGCCACCGGCGTGGATTTGTGCTTTCACAACCCAGACTGGGCCGCCCAAGGTTTCAGCAGCTTTGACTGCCTCTTCTACGGTCATGCACGGAATACCGCGCGGTACCGTCACTCCGAATTTTCGGAGGATTTCTTTGCCTTGATACTCATGGATTTTCATGCTGGCTTCCCTTCTGATGCTGATGTGTAGTAAATCGGTTGAATGATTAAGCAGATGATGTTGCTACGCGCTACCCGGTGCTGCTTTGTCCACCCAGCGCGGGTAAAACTGAGCCGCTGCGCCGCGAGCGGGCACAGAGCGATGGAATCTGGGGTGCTTGATGCAGAGGGGGCCGCCATTATCCCGCGCGCCATCCTTGCTGGGGATAGCACTTGCGCGCGTGGGCCGCAGCGCACGTCGGATAACTGGAGTTAACAAAGACATAAGATCGATACCGCTCTCGCGGCATTTATATTAGTTAGCAGCCTGGCGCATTTCTCTTATTAAAAACGCACGTTGCCGCAGCTTCTACGGACAACCACCGCACCCGCGGTGCTGCAAAAACTCGTAGAGTGTAGCACACCCGCAAGCTTAGGGAAATTACTCGTCGAGCTCAGCGCCTTTGATGACTTTCTGCACAACACGTTGCGAAAAGCCACGCTGCAGCAGGAAGCGGATCTGTTTGTTGCGCTCCTGCGGGTCGTTGGCGACCGCGCCGAACTTGCGCTGCCAGATCTCGTGCGCGCGCGCCAGTTCGGTATCGGCCAGATGGGATTTGAGTTCCTGCAGCGCGTCACCGTGGACGCCGTGGCTTTGCAGCTCGGCGACGATGCGGCTGTTGCCGTAGCGCGAGGCACGGCGGTGGATGAGGGATTCGGAAAAGCGGTCTTGCGACAGCCAGTTGTTTTGTTCCAGCAGGTCGAGCAGGGCGTCGACGTCGTCGCCCTCCTCGGCATATTTGGCCAGCTTGCGGGCCAGTTCCAGACGGCTGTGCTCACGCAGGGACAGAAAGCGCAGGGCGCGGGCTTTCAGGCTGAGTTGTGGTGCAGGCATAAATCCTCCGCAGCGCGTCACCCCGGCGCAGGCCGGGCGGTCCGCCGTAGCGGCCCATAGAACGCTTGCTCAGCATGGGTTCCGGCTTGCGCCGGAACGACAATCAGGCGGCGTCGGCTTCCGGCTTGGCCGGCTTGAGCTTGACCACGGTGTTGTCGGTGGCCAGCGGAGGCAGCGCACGCACGCCCAGCGATTCGCGCACCTTGTTTTCAATTTCCCACGCCAGCTCCGGACGCTCTTGCAGGAACAGACGGGCATTGTCCTTGCCCTGGCCGACGCGCTCGCCGTTGTAGCTGTACCACGAACCCGACTTCTCGACGATCTTGGCTTCCACGCCCAGATCCAGGATCTCGCCTTCACGCGAGGTGCCGGCGCCGTACAGGATGTCGAAGTGCGCTTCCTTGAACGGTGGCGCGATCTTGTTCTTCACCACCTTGACCTTGGTTTCGTTACCGATCACCTCGTCGCCCGATTTGATCGAGCCGGTGCGGCGGATGTCCAGACGCACGGAGGCGTAGAACTTCAACGCGTTGCCGCCGGTGGTGGTTTCCGGCGAACCGAACATCACGCCGATCTTCATACGGATCTGGTTGATGAAGATGACCAGGGTGTTGGTGCGGTTGATCGAGCCGGTCAGCTTGCGCAGCGCTTGCGACATCAGGCGAGCCTGCAGGCCTGGCAGGGCGTCGCCCATGTCGCCTTCGATTTCCGCGCGCGGGGTCAGGGCAGCCACCGAGTCGACCACCACCAGGTCCACCGAGCCGGAGCGCACCAGCGCGTCGCAGATTTCCAGTGCCTGTTCGCCGGTGTCCGGCTGCGAGATCAGCAGCTCGTGCAGGTTGACGCCCAGCTTTTGCGCATACCCCACGTCCAGCGCGTGTTCAGCGTCGATAAAGGCGCAGGTGCCGCCCAGCTTTTGCATTTCCGCGATGGTTTGCAGGGTCAGCGTGGTTTTACCCGACGATTCCGGGCCGTAGATTTCCACCACGCGGCCGCGCGGCAGGCCGCCGACGCCCAGCGCCACGTCCAGGCCCAGCGAGCCGGTCGACACCACTTGCACTTCTTCAATCGGGGCACTGGCGTCCATGCGCATGACGGAACCTTTGCCGAATTGCTTTTCGATCTGGGCCAGCGCCGCAGCCAGCGCCTTGGCTTTTTCAGATGCAGGTACTACGCCTTTTTTCTCGTCCATAATGTGCTTTCCGCCAGTGGGGTTGTTCGATACAGGTAGCACTGTATAAAAAAACAGTGCTTAATGCAAGCGGGTTTTTGTATTTCTTTGAGATTGCACAAAAACTCGCCAAAATAGGGGCTCATGTAGCCGGAGTGTTTTTCAATGCGTATTTTACTTGCCGAAGACGATAGCGTCCTGGCCGACGGGCTGACCCGCTCCCTGCGCCAGTCGGGCTATGCCATCGACTGCGTCAGAAACGGGCAGGAGGCCGATACCGCCCTGTCGACCCAGGAGTTTGACCTGCTGATCCTTGATCTCGGCCTGCCCAAGCTGTCCGGGCTGGAAGTGCTGCGCCGCCTGCGCTCGCGCGGCTCGCTGCTGCCGGTGCTGATCCTGACCGCCGCCGACTCGATCGAGCAGCGCGTCAACGGCCTCGACCTGGGCGCCGACGATTACATGGCCAAGCCCTTCGCCCTGTCCGAGCTGGAGGCGCGCGTGCGCGCCCTGACCCGGCGCGGCGCCGGCGGCGGCGCCACCGTCATCAGGCACGGCCCGCTGAGCTACGATCAGGTCGGCCGCAGCGCCTACATCAACGAGCAGATGCTGGACCTGTCGGCGCGCGAGCTGGGCCTGCTGGAAATCCTGCTGGCCCGCACCGGCCGCCTGGTGTCCAAGGAGCAGCTGGTCGACCACCTGTGCGAATGGGGCGAGGAAGTCAGCAACAACGCCATCGAAGTCTATGTGCACCGCCTGCGCAAGAAGATCGAGGTGGGCGGGGTGCGCATCGCCACCGTGCGCGGCCTCGGCTACTGCCTGGAAAAATTCAATGAGGCTGCCGCGCGCGCCAGTGCCGAGGCCGGAGACAGCCACAAGTGAACCCCACGCAGGAAGCCGCCGAACTGGAGTATCAACCGCCGCCGCCCGAGGCGGACGAAGATATCCAACACTCGCTGTTCGGTGAAATCCTGGACTGGATGCTGGCCCCGCTGCTGCTGCTGTGGCCGATGAGCATCGCCATCACCTACCTGGTGGCCAAGTCGATCGCCAACCAGCCGTTCGACCATGCGCTGGAAGACAGCGTGACCGTGCTGGCGCAACAGGTGCGCTCGGTGGACGGCAAGATCATCAAGAGCCTGTCCGGCTCGGCGCGCGACATCCTGCGCGCCGACGATATCGACAACGTCTATTTCCAGATCCAGGGCCCGCGCGGCGAGCACATCGACGGCGACCGCGACATGCCGCAACCGGTGCTGGACGATGAAGACAAGACCAGCGCCGGCGGCGTGCGCTTCCGCAACGACAATATGCATGGCACGCCGGTGCGCATCGCCTTTGCCTACGTGCAGCTGGAGCGCAACGACGGCCACGCGCCGCAGCTGGCGCTGGTGCAGGTGGCGGAAACCCTGGAAAAGCGCGCCCAGCTGGCCAACGCCATCATCAAGGGCGTGATCCTGCCGCAGTTCATCGTGCTGCCGGTGGTGCTGGCCCTGGTGTGGTTTGCGCTGGCGCGCGGGCTGTCGCCGCTGGCGCAACTGCAGGAACGCATCCGCGCGCGCAGTTCGGAAGACCTGAGTCCGATCGCCTCCAACCAGGTGCCGGAAGAAATCACGCCGCTGGTGCGCTCGCTCAACGAGATGCTGTCGCGGCTGTCGCAAACCATCGACATGCAAAAGCGCTTCATTGCCGATGCCGCGCACCAGATGCGCACCCCGCTGGCCGGCATGCGCATGCAGTCCGAACTGGCGCTGCGCCAGACCGACAAGGGTGAAATCCACCGCTCGCTGGAACAGCTGGCCAAAAGTTCGGAGGCGGCCACGCGCCTGGTCAACCAGCTGCTGGCCCTGGCGCGCGCCGAGAACCAGCAGCCGGCCGGCAGCGCCATGCAGCCGGTGGATCTGGGCGAACTGGCACGCAATGTGGTGCAGGACTGGGTGCAGGCCTCGTTCTCGCATCGTATCGACCTCGGCTTTGAGGCGCCGCTTGAAGCGCTGACCATCACCGGCAATCCCACCATGCTGCGCGAGCTGCTGTCCAACCTGATCGACAATGCGCTGCGCTACACGCCGGCCGGCGGCAGCGTCACCGTGCGCGTGCGCAACGACGAGCTGGAACACGCCTACCTGGAGGTGGAAGACACCGGCCCCGGCATTGCGCCGGCCGAGCGCGAGCGCGTGTTCGAGCGGTTTTACCGCATCCTCGGCAATACCGCCGAGGGCAGCGGCCTGGGGCTGGCCATCGTGCGCGAGATTGCGCAACAGCACGGCGCCGAGGTCGACATCTTCAGCAACCCGCGCGCCACCCAGCCCCGGCTGCCCGGCGCGCTGTTCCGCCTGACCTTCCCGCTGCCGCCGGCGCCGCCAGCAGCGGAGGAAGAACCACCGCACTATGGATAAACCTACCCCGTCCGCCAGCGCCAGCACGCCTGCCGCGCCAACGCCGCCCGCTGCCGAACCGGCGGCCACCGGCTCGCCGCGCCCGCCACGCCTGTCGCGCATCGAGCACTGGCAACGCGCGCGCCGCCTGACCGTGTTGCTGCTCTCGCTGTGGCTGCTCACCGGCTTTTGCGCCGCTTTCTTCGCCCGTGAGCTGGCCGGCCTGAGCGTATTTGGCTGGCCGCTGTCGTTCTACCTGGCGGCCCAGGGCGCCTCGCTGGTCTACCTGGCCATCCTCGGCGGCTACGCCTGGCGCATGCGCAAGCTCGACAAGGATGCCTCGTGAAACCGGCCCGCACCTTTTTCCAGCGCCTGCGTTATTACTACAGCCTGTTCACCCTCGGCTTTGGCTGCTTCCTGATCGCGCTGGCCGCGCTGGAGCAGGAAGGCATGCCGCGCGTGTGGATCGGCTACCTGTTCATGTTTGCCACCATCGTGCTGTACGCCCTGATCGGCGTCATCAGCCGCACCTCCAATGTGCTGGAATACTACGTGGCCGGGCGGCGCGTGCCGGCCATGTTCAACGGCATGGCCACCGCCGCCGACTGGATCTCGGCCGCCAGCTTCATCAGCCTGGCCGGCGGGCTGTATCTGCACGGCTTCGACGGCCTGGCCTACATCATGGGCTGGACCGGCGGCTACTGCCTGGTGGCGCTGCTGATCGCGCCCTATCTGCGCAAGTTCGCCCAGTACACCATCCCCGACTTCCTGGCCGAGCGCTACGGCGGCGCCGAGCAGGCCGAACGGGGCAGCCGCGCGGTGCGCATCCTGGCCGTGATCGCCACCATCATGGTCTCGTTCACCTACGTGGTGGCGCAGATCTACGCGGTGGGCCTGATTGCCTCGCGTTTCACCGGCGTCGATTTTTCGGTCGGCATCTTCCTCGGCCTGGCCAGCATCCTGGTGTGCTCCTTCCTGGGCGGCATGCGCGCCATCACCTGGACCCAGGTGGCGCAGTACATCATCATCCTGGTGGCTTTCCTGATCCCGGCCATGTGGCTGTCGGCCAAGCATTCCGACAACCCGATCCCGCAGGTGGCCTACGGCAAACTGCTGCCCAAGCTGAGCGCGCGCGAACACGTGCTGCAGGAAGATCCAAAGGAAGCCGAGGTGCGCGCCATCTACCGCCAGCGCGCCGCCGATTACGCCGCCCGCCTCGCGGCCCTGCCGGCCTCGTGGGAAGCCGGCCGCATCGAAGTCCAGCGCAAGCTGGACAGCGTCAAGGCGCGCAACGCCTCGCTGCTGGAAATCCGCAGCGCCGAGCGCGAGCTGGTGGCTTATCCGAAAAACGCCGACGAAGCCGAACGCATGTGGACCGAGGCGCGCGAGCAAAACCTGCTGCACGCCGAGCCCATCACGCCGCACGCCACGCCCTATCCCGGCGACCAGGCCACCTCCGACATCAAGCGCAACAACTTCCTGGCGCTGGTGTTTTGCCTGATGCTGGGCACGGCCGCGCTGCCGCACATCCTGATGCGCTCCTACACCACGCCCTCGGTGCACGAGACGCGGGTGTCGGTGTTCTGGACCCTGTTCTTCATCCTGCTGATCTACCTCACCATCCCGGCGCTGGCGGTGCTGGTGAAATACGATATCTACAACTCGCTGGTCGGCATCGACTATGCCCACCTGCCCAACTGGGTGTCGTACTGGACCAATGTCGACAAGCTCAACCCGCTGTTCAGCATCAGCGACGTCAACCGCGATGGCGTGGTGCAGCTGGCCGAAATCAGCATCGACGCCGACGTGCTGGTACTGGCCACGCCGGAAATCGCCGGGCTGCCGTATGTAATATCCGGGCTGGTGGCGGCCGGCGGACTGGCGGCCGCGCTGTCCACCGCTGACGGCCTGCTGCTGGCCATCTCCAATGCGCTGTCGCACGACGTGTATTACAAGCTGGTCGACCGCGGCGCCTCGACCCAGAAGCGGGTCACCATTTCCAAGCTGCTATTGCTGGCGGTGGCCTTCATTGCCGCCTACGCCGCCTCGACCAAGCCGGGCGACATTTTGTCGCTGGTGGGAGCGGCCTTCTCGCTGGCCGGTTCGACCCTGTTCCCGGCGCTGGCATTGGGCGTGTTCTGGAAGCGGGCCAACCACCAGGGCGCGATTGCCGGCATGACGGTCGGTTTTTTAGTCTGCATCTACTACATGCTGCACACCAACCCGGTGCTGGGCGGCAGCGCGGCCAACCAGTGGTTCCACATCGCCCCTATCTCGGCCGGCATCTTTGGCGTCCCTGCCGGCTTGCTGACGATTATTGGCGTCAGTTTGCTGACCCGTGCGCCGGAGCGCCAGGCGGCCGCGCTGGTCGATTACATCCGCGCGCCGGAGCAACACTAGAATACAAAGGATACAAACACCAAGTGGCGGATTTGATAACTTGGTGCTATTGTGCCTAAGTTACCAATTTCGCAAGCAAGACTTATGCGCTTTCCCTCCTTCCTGCGCGCCGCCCTCCTGGCCGGCGCGGTCCTGAGCGGCCAGGCGCCGGCCGCCGACGCCGCCAGGCCGCTGCCAGCGATTGCCGACTTCTTCAATAATCCCGACTTCAGCGACGCCGAGCTCTCGCCCAGCGGCAAATACCTGGCCGTGCGGCTGGGCGGCAAGAGCAAGCGCGACATGCTGGGCGTGGTAGACCTGGACAGCAACACCGTCAAGGTGGTCGGCAATTTCTCCGACGCCGACATCGGCCGCTATGCCTGGGTCAACGACAACCGGCTGGTGTTCACCGCCACCGACAAGGATCTGGCCCAGGGCGACATGCGCTACGCCCCCGGCCTGTACGCCATCAACCGCGACGGCAGCGGCTTCCGCCAGCTGGCCATGCGCAACGGCAAACCCTTCATCACCAATGGCAGCAGCATGTCCAGCCGCGAGCTGCTGCCCTGGCACACCTATCTGCTGAACGACGATGGCGCCCAGGATTCCGACTACATCTACGTGCAGGACCGCGACATCAGCTATCCCGGCCAGCTCAACCACGTCGACCTGCTGCGCCTGAACACGGTGACCGGGCGCACCGCCGCCACCGTCAAGCGTCCCGGCGACAGCCAGTACTGGCTGCTGGACTACGACGGCGAACCGCGCCTGACCATCACCGCCGAAAAGGGCACCAGCAGCATGTACTACCTCGACCCGGCCAGCAAGGATTGGCGCAAGCTGGGCGACTACGACAGCTATACCGGCAAGGGCGCGCGCTTCCGCCCGCTGGCTTTCGGCCCGGACGGCACGCTGTACGTGACCGCGGCCTACAAGAGCGATGTGTCGGCGGTCTACACCTATAACCTGGCCAGCGGCCAGCTGTCGGACCAGCCCCTGGTCAAGCTGGACGGCTACGACTTCCGCGGCCAGCTGATCATGAGCAAGGACAAGCTGGTCGGCGTGCGCCACCTGACCGATGCCTGGAGCACCACCTGGCTCGACCCGGCCATGAAGGCCATGCAGGAAAAAGTCGATGCCATGCTGCCCAACACCATGAACCTGCTGACCCTGCCGAAGCGGCCGGCGTCGCCATGGGTGCTGGTGACGGCTTACGCCGACATCTGGCCGCGCCGCGTGATGCTGTACAACAGCGAGACCGGCAAGCTGACCATGGTGGGCGCCTCGCACCCGGCCATCGATCCCAACCAGATGGCGCGCCAGACCCTGGTGCGCTACCAGGCGCGCGATGGCCTGTCCATCCCGGCCTGGCTGACCGTGCCGCAGGGCGGCGGCAAAAACCTGCCGATGGTGGTGCTGGTGCACGGCGGCCCGTTCGTGCGCGGCGACAGCTGGGGCTGGTCGGCCGAGGCGCAATTCCTGGCTTCGCGCGGCTACGTGGTGCTGCAGCCGGAGTTCCGCGGCAGCACCGGCTTTGGCGCCAAGCACTTCATGGCCGGCTGGAAGCAATGGGGCCTGAAGATGCAGGACGATGTGGCGGACGGCACGCGCTGGGCCATCGCCCAGGGCTATGCCGACCCCAGGCGCATCTGCATTGCCGGCGCCAGCTACGGCGGCTATGCCACGCTGATGGGCCTGATCAATGATCCTGATCTGTACAAATGCGGCGTGGAATGGGCCGGCGTCACCGACATCAACCTGATGTATGACGGCACCTGGAACTTCAGCTCCGATCTGCCGGAAGGCTACAAGCAATACGGCATGCCGCAGCTGGTGGGCGACCAGGTCAAGGACGCCGAGCAGCTGAAAGCCACCTCGCCGCTGCTGCAGGCGGCCCGCATCAAGCAGCCGCTGCTGATGGCCTACGGCACCGCCGACATGCGCGTGCCGCTGCCGCACGGCACCAGGTTCTACAAAGCCATCAAGCAAACCAATCCCAACGTGGAATGGATTGAATACGAGGAAGAAGGCCACGGCTGGAAGCTGCCGAAAAACCGCATCGACTTCTGGGGCCGGGTGGAGAAATTCCTTGATAAGAACATCGGAGCAAACGCGCAATGAGATTGTCCCTTTCCCGGGCTGCCGGCCTGCTGCTGGCGGCCAGCCTGACGTCGCTGGCGGCGCGCGCCGCCGAGCCGCCGCCGGCCAGCGCCTTCTTTGAAAACAGCCGCTTCGGCGATCCCCAGCTGTCACCCAGCGGCCGCTATCTGGCCACGCGGGTTTCCATGCCGGGCGAACGCGATCGCCTGTCGGTGATCAACCTGGCCGACATGAGCGTGAAGGTGGCAGCTAGCTTTGGCGACGCCGACATTGCGTATTTCGAATGGGTCAACGATAACCGGCTGGTGTTCAACAGCACCGACCGCCGCATCAGCTACAGCGACGATCGGCTGGCGCCCGGTCTGTTTGCCGTCAACCGCGACGGCAGCGGCTTCCGCCAGCTGACCCGCACCAGCTACCGCGAAGGCGATCAGGCCGACACCGGCAGCCTGCTCAAAGACCGCATGCTGGACTGGAATCACTTCCTGCTGGGCCAGCCGGGACGGCAGGACAGCGACGAGGTCTACATCGTCCGCGATCAGTACAACGCCAGCTACACCGAGATCACCAACCACGTGCTGCTGCGCCTGAACACGGTGACCGGCCGCACGGTGACCGCCAACAGTCCCGGCCGTGCCAGCAGCTGGCTGCTGGACCAGCAGGGCGAGCCGCGTCTGGCCATCAACGACCTCGGCAAGCGCCACGAAGTCTACCTGCGCAACGGCGACACCTGGAACAAACTGCTGGACAGCGAGGCTTACGGCAGCAGCAGCTTCCACCCGGTCGGCTTCGGCCCGGACGGTACGTTGTACGTGGCGGCCCGCCGCAACAGCGACAAGACCGCGCTGTACCGCTACGACCTGGCTCGGCAGCAGACCGCCGCCGAGCCGCTGGTCGGCATGGACGATTACGACTTCCTGCCGGACATGGGCGGCGCCGACGAGGACAGCCTGGTGGTGCGCGACAACAAACTGGTCGGGGTGCGCTACAGCGCCGACGTGCAGGGCGTGGCCTGGCTGGACGCCAAGGGCAAGGCCTTGCAGGACAAGGTCGACCAATTGCTGCCCGGCCTGGTCAACCTGATCACCCTGCCGCGCCGGCCGGAAGTGCCGTGGGTGCTGGTGACCAGCTATTCCGACGTGCAGCCGCTGGTCTACCTGATCTACAACACCGACACCGGCAAGCTGGCCAAGATCGGCGGCAACCACCAGGCGATCCGTCCCGAGCAGATGGGACGGCAGGAGCTGGTACGCTACAAGGCACGCGACGGCCTCAACATCCCGACGCTGATCACCTACCCGCGCGGCGCAGCCAAAAAGAATCTGCCGCTGGTGCTGCTGGTGCACGGCGGCCCATATGTACACGGCAGCGACTGGGGCTGGAACGCCGACGCCCAGTTCCTGGCCTCGCGCGGCTACATGGTGATGGAGCCGGCCTACCGCGGCAGCACCGGCTATGGCTGGCGGCATTTCCACAGCGGCTGGAAGCAATGGGGCTTGAAGATGCAGGATGACATTGCCGACGGCGCGCGCTGGGCCATCGCCCAGGGGCTGGCCGACGGCAAGCGTGTCTGCATCGCCGGCGCCAGCTATGGCGGCTACGCCACCCTGATGGGGCTGGTGAACGATCCCGAGCTGTACAAATGCGGCGTCAACTGGGCCGGCGTCACCGACATCAAGCTGATGTACACCGGCGCCTGGAGCGCCGTCTCCGACCTCAGCGACCGCTGGAAAGCGCTGGGCATGCCCTTGCTGGTGGGCGACCTGCAAAAAGACGCCGCCCAGCTGGACGCCACCTCGCCCCTGGTGCAGGCGGCCCGCATCAGGCAACCGCTGCTGATGGCCTACGGCGGCGACGACCGCCGCGTGCCGCTCTACCACGGCGAGAAATTCCTGGCCGCAGTCAAGGCGGTCAACCCGAATGTGGAGTGGATCGTGTACGAAAAAGAAGGCCACGGCTGGCGCCTGCCGGAAAACCGCATCGATTTCTGGACCCGTGTTGAGAAATTCCTGGACAAGCAGATTGGAGCAGCACGTTGATCATTTCCCGCACCCTGCTGGCAGCCCTGCTGCTGGCGACGGCAGCGCAAGTCCAGGCCGCGCCGCCGCCGATTGCCGCCTTCTTCAATAACTCCGCCTTCAACGGCGCCATGCTGTCGCCGGACGGGCGCTACCTGGCCGCCTTCATTGGCGCCAACGACAAACGCGACGGCCTGGCCGTGGTCGAGCTGGACACCCTGAAAGCCACCATGGTGGCGCAGTTTTCCGACACCGACATCGGCCAGGCCCAATGGGTCAACAACGACCGCCTGATGTTCAGCACCATGGACAAGGCCAAGGGCCGGCGCGACCAGCGCTATGCGCCCGGCCTGTACGTGGTCAACCGCGACGGCAAGCAATACCGCCAACTGGCGCTGCGCCGCGACGAATTCCTGCGCAGCAGCGACGACAACCGCGAGCTGCTGCCTTGGCACACCTATATGCTGGACCAGGTTGGCGCGCAGGACAGCGATTATGTCTACGTCACCGACGCCGGCTTCAGCGGCGGCGGCGTGGTCGAAGCGGAAGACTTGCTGCGTCTGAATACGCGCAACGGCGGCTCCAGCCCGGTCGACCATCCGGG
Organism: Duganella sp.; assembly: GCF_039595735.1. Lineage (NCBI taxonomy): Bacteria > Pseudomonadati > Pseudomonadota > Betaproteobacteria > Burkholderiales > Oxalobacteraceae > Duganella > Duganella sp. The sequence continues at coordinate 280,678 of NZ_JBCNLB010000001.1, read as the reverse complement.
TACCGCGCGCAGCTGGCTGCTGGACCAGAACGGCGAGCCGCGCCTGCTGCAGACGCTGGACAAGAATGTCGCCAGCCTGCGCTACCTCGACCCGGCCACCCGGCAATGGCGCACCCTGCTGACCTACGATGGCTATACCGGCGAAGGCAGCGATTTCCATCCGCTGGCCTTCGGTCCGGACGGCGCGCTGTACGTGGTCAGCAGCGAAGGCCGCGACAAGAGCGCCCTGTTCCGCTATGACCTGCAGCACAACAAGCTGGCGCCCCAGCACCTGGTGGAGCTGGACGGCTTCGACTTCCGTGGCGAACTCATCATCAGCAAGCAGCGCCTGCTCGGTGTGCGCATCCATGCCGACGCCGAGGGCACGGCGTGGTTTGATCCCGGCATGAAGGCACTGCAGGCGCAGATCGACGCCCGCCTGCCCGGCGTGATCAACCTCATCACGCCGCCGGTGCGGCCGGAAACCGCCTGGGTGCTGGTGGAATCGTACTCCGACCGGCAGCCGCGCCGCTTCCTGATCTACAACACCGACACCCAGCGCCTGAGCGAGGTGGGCCGCATGGCGCCGCAGATCAAGGCCGCCGACATGGGCCCGCGCGAGCTGGTCTATTACAAGGCGCGCGACGGCCGCCAGATCCCGGCCTGGCTGACGCTGCCGCCGCAGGGCGCGCCAAAAAACCTGCCGCTGGTGGTGCTGGTGCACGGCGGCCCGTGGGTGCGCGGCGGCAGCTGGAACTGGAACGCCGAGGCGCAATTCCTGGCCACGCGCGGGTATGCCGTGCTGGAGCCGGAGTTCCGCGGCAGCACCGGCTATGGCAAGGACCACTTCTACGCCGGCTGGAAGCAATGGGGCCTGGCCATGCAGGACGACATCGCGGACGGCACGCGCTGGGCGGTGGCGCAAGGCTATGCCGACGGCAAACGGGTGTGCCTGGCCGGCGCCAGCTACGGCGGCTACGCCACGCTGATGGGCCTGATCAAGGACCCCGAGCTGTACAAGTGCGGCGTGGAATGGGTCGGCGTCACCGACATCCACCTGATGTACGACGGCGGCTGGTTCTACAGTTCCGACCTGTCGAGCGGCTGGAAGCAGTACGGCATGCCGCACCTGATCGGCGATCCAGTCAAGGACGCGGCGCAGCTGCAAGCCACCTCGCCGCTGGTGCAGGCGGCCCGCCTCAAGCAGCCGCTGCTGATGGCCTACGGCGGCGCCGACATGCGGGTGCCGATCAACCACGGCCTCAAGTTCCGCGACGCCGTCACCCGGGCTGGCAACGCCAACGTCGAATGGGTCGAGTACAACGAAGAAGGCCATGGCTGGTCGCTGCCGCACAACCGCATCGATTTCTGGGGCCGGGTCGAGCGCTTCCTCGACAAGAATATCGGCAAGCCCTGAAGTTCGCGCTATAGTGGGCGCTTCACTTCACCTGGGAGGAGCGAACATGTCGTCGGGAAAAATCTTGGTGGCACAGGGAGGCGGGCCGACCGCCGTCATCAACCAGTCGCTGGCCGGCGTGGTGCTGGAGGCGCGCCGCTTCCGCGACGTCACGCGGGTGTATGGGGCGCTGCACGGCGTGCGCGGCATCGTCAACGAGGAACTGGTCGACCTCACCCGCGAGACCAGCCACAACCTCGAACTGGTGGCGGCCACGCCCTCCTCCGCGCTCGGCTCCACCCGCGACAAGCCGGACCAAGCGTATTGCCAGGAGATCTTCAAAGTCCTGCAGGCGCACCAGATCGAGCAGTTCTACTACATCGGCGGCAACGATTCGTCCGACACCGTGCGCATCGTCAGCGAGCAGGCGCAGGCGGCCAACTACGCGCTGCGCTGCATGCACATCCCGAAGACCATCGACAACGACCTGGTCGGCAACGACCACACGCCGGGCTTTCCGTCGGCGGCGCGCTTTGTGGCGCAGGCATTTGCCGGTGCCAATCTGGACAATGCCGCGCTGCCGGGCGTGTACGTGGGCGTGGTGATGGGCCGCCACGCCGGCTTCCTGACCGCCGCCGCCGCGCTTGGCAAGAAATTCCCCGACGACGGCCCGCACCTGATCTACCTGCCCGAGCGCGTGTTTTCGCTGGAGCGGTTCCTGGCTGATGTGAAAGCGGTGTACGAGCGCTACGGCCGCTGCGTGATCGCCGTGTCCGAAGGCATCCACGATGCCAGCGGCGAAGCAATCGCCACCCTGCTGGCGAAAGAAGTCGAGCGCGACGCGCACGGCAACGTGCAGCTGTCCGGCACCGGCGCCCTGGCCGACCTGCTGTGCGACGAAATCAAAGCCAGGCTCGGCATCAAGCGCGTGCGCGGCGATACGTTCGGCTATCTGCAGCGCTCCTTCATCGGCTGCGTGTCGGACGTCGATCAGCGCGAGGCGCGCGAGGTGGGCGAGAAAGCGGTGCAATTCGCCATGTGGGGCGGGCGCGACGGCTCGGTGGCGATCAAGCGCACCGGCTTCTACTCGGTCGACTACGAACTGCTGCCACTGAGCGCGGTGGCCGGCAAAACGCGCGTGATGGAGGACGAATTCATCACCGCCAGCGGCACCGACGTGACGGATGCCTTCCGCATGTACCTGCGTCCCCTGCTCGGCTCCGGCCTGCCGGACGCCTTCCGCCTGCGCCCGGCGCCGGTGGAAAAAATCCTCAAGCGCTAAACCGCATTCTCGCGGGCCGGAAACACAAAAGGTCGCACCGTAGCGGGATCGACCTTTTTTCTTGCCTGCTTCAAACTGTAAGCATTCTGCAAAGCCAGCCAAGATTCTGCTGAACGGCCAAGAGCCAGTTCAAACCGCACAGCCATCTCCGCCGTCAATTCAACCTCTGCCGCGAGCAATCCATCGATAACCTGCTCAGACAACCCCAATCGCTCCGCCAATTCTGCTGAACTAAGTTTATAAGGTTCGACGTAGGACAGAGATAGATATTCGCCAGGGTGCATAGTGATCATGGTTCCTCCTAGGAGGTAGCGGTCATGCTTCATCGTAGGAGCAAACACCCACGCCCGTCAACGATTCAGGACAATGTCATGAGTTTCCAAAGCAGGGATATCATGCACAAAGGTATGCGACGCTTTTGGCAATACGGAGGTAGCGACAAGCGCGGTATTTCTATCTCTTGGGGCAAACAATTGAACGGGCAGAAGCACCGATATAGCATTGAAGTCGATGCTAACTGGCGCGTCACATTTGATTGTGCAGAGCCAGACACCGGCATCATCACCGCCATCGATCTGGAAGACCTACATCGTCCTGGCGGCGCCCACAGGCATTAAGATTTTACCGGGCTTTACAGCGGCTTGACCGCAGCTAACAGTTGCACGCAAGATAATGGCGGTCCATTGTTATCGGGAGTTTTCATGAAGTTGATTAAGCACTGGATGTTGTGTGCGGCGCTGGCCGCCGGCACGCTGGGCGCATCGGCGCAGAACAATCCACCGCCGCCACCGGATGGCCAGCCGCCTGGTCCGCCGCCGGAAGCCATCGCTGCCTGCAAGGGCAAGGCCGAAGGCGCCAAGGTCGAATTCAAGGGTCGCCGCGGCGAAACCGTCAAAGGCACCTGCAAGAAAATGCGCGACCTGATCGTCGCCGTGCCGGAAGGCGGCAGGCCACCACCGCCACCTGATCGCAAATAAAAAAAGCGGACCATCAAGGTCCGCTTTTTCATTCAGCCGTCGCCAATTACACCACGATGGTCTGGTGCTCGTCACCCACGCGGGCGCGGATTTTACCGATGGTGTAGACGGTTTCGCCGGCCGCTTCCAGCTGGGCCTTGGCCGCGGCCGCGTTGTCGGCCGAGACGATCACCGTCATGCCGATGCCGCAGTTGAACACGCGGTGCATCTCGGCGTCGGCCACGCCGCCGTGCTGCTGCAGCCACTGGAACAGCGGCGGCAGGGTCCACGACTTGGCATCCAGTTCGGCCACCAGGCCAGGCTGCAGCACGCGTGGAATGTTCTCGACCAGGCCGCCGCCGGTGATGTGCACCATGCCTTTGACTTCGATCGATTCCATCAGCGCCAGCAGCGGCTTGACGTAGATGCGGGTCGGCGCCATCAGCACGTCGGCCAGCGGACGGCCGTGGAAGTCGCCCTGCAGGTCCGGCTTGGACACTTCAATGATCTTGCGCACCAGCGAGTAACCGTTCGAGTGCACGCCCGACGAGGCCAGGCCCAGGATCACATCGCCCGGCGCAATCCTGGTGCCGTCGATGATTTTCGATTTTTCCACCGCGCCCACCGCGAAACCGGCCAGGTCGTACTCGCCGTCCGGGTACATCGATGGCATTTCGGCGGTTTCGCCGCCGATCAGCGCGCAGCCGGCCTGCTCGCAACCCTGGGCGATGCCCTTGATCACGTTCGAGGCGGTGGCCACGTCCAGCTTGCCGCAGGCGAAGTAGTCGAGGAAGAACAGCGGCTCGGCGCCCTGCACCAGGATGTCGTTCACGCTCATCGCCACCAGGTCGATGCCGACGGTGTCGTGGCGGTTCAGCTCAAACGCCAGCTTCAGCTTGGTGCCCACGCCGTCCGTGCCGGACACCAGCACCGGCTCCTTGTACTTTTTGCTGATCTCGAACATCGCACCGAAACCGCCCAAGCCGGCCAGCACGCCTTCGCGCATGGTGCGCTTGGCGTACGGCTTGATTGCTTCGACTAAGGCATCACCCGCGTCGATATCGACGCCGGCGTCACGGTAGGACAGGGAAACATTAGTAGTTTGGCTCATGGTGTATTTCGCAGCGGAGGCGGTAAAATAGAAGGCGGAGACCGATTTCGTGACAAAAACGCACGAAAATGTGCAATAAAACCCGGTCAATCCGCTATTTTATCAAAATTGCCCCGTCCAACCGCCTTTTTAACCATCAAATACATCCCCCATGCCATTTCCCCTCACGCTAGAGCAAAAGCAAACGGCATTCTGGTTGGCGGTATGGGCTGCATTCTTTTTCCTGCTGGTGACGCTGGGGCCGGTGCTGACGCCCTTCCTGGCCGCCGCCATCTTTGCCTACGCCCTCAATCCCGGCGTTGACCGCCTCGACCGCATCCGCTTCGGCCGCCGCCTGAGCATGCCGCGCGCGCTGTCGGTGCTGATCGTGGTGACGCTGTTCTTTGCCGCCATCACGGCGCTGGTGCTGATCGTGGTGCCGGTGCTGCAGAAGGAAATCCCGCTGCTGCAGGCCCAGATCCCGGCTTTCCTGGCCAAGACCAACGACCTGCTGGCGCCCAGGTTGCGCGACCTCGGCCTGAACGTACGCCTGGACAGCGCCGGCATCAAGCAGTTGGCCAGCGACCAGCTGGCCGCCTCCGGCGACGCCATCTGGGCCGCCGTGCTGAATTCCGCCCGCGTCGGCGGCACCGCCGTTTTGGGCTGGCTGGCCACCGTGGTACTGGTGCCGGTGGTGCTGTTCTACCTGCTGCTGGACTGGCACGCCATGCTGGCGCGCATTGCCGGCTGCGTGCCGCGCCGCTATATCGAAGCCACCATGGGCATGGCCAACGAGGTCGACACCCTGCTGGCCCAGTACCTGCGCGGCCAGTTGTTGGTGATGGTGGTGCTGGCGATCTACTACTCGGTGGCGCTGGCCATCGCCGGCTTTGACGTCGCCCTGCCGGTCGGCATCCTGACCGGCCTGCTGGTGTTCATCCCCTACCTCGGCTTCGGCCTGGGGCTGGTGCTGGCGCTGATTTCGGCCGTGCTGCAATTTACCGATTTCAGCGGCCTGATCGCGGTGGCCGTGATCTACGGCTTCGGCCAGGTGCTGGAAGGCTTCTTCCTGACCCCGCGCCTGGTCGGGGAGCGGATCGGCCTCAATCCGCTGGCCGTGATTTTCGCGCTGCTGGCGTTTGGCCAGCTGTTCGGCTTTGTCGGCGTGCTGCTGGCCCTGCCCGCGTCGGCAGTGCTGATGGTGGCCTTTAAACACCTGCGCCGCCACTATCTGAGCAGCAGCTTTTATAATGCATGATGTGAAACACCAAAACGTTATGCAAAAGACCACAAGGCGAACGCCATGAAACAACTGGTGCTCGATTTAGGCGCGGAACCCACGCACAGCCTCGCATCGTTCGAGGTAGGACAGAATGCCGAAGCGGCAGCGCTGATGCAGCAGTTCGCCAGCCGCACGTCGCGCGAGCACTTCGCCTACCTGTGGGGCGCGGTCGGCGTCGGCAAATCGCACTTGCTCAAGGCGCTGGCCAGCGCCGGCAGCGAGGAAGACCAGCTGCGCGCGCGCTATATCTCGCCGTTCTCGATCGAGTCGGAATTCGTGTATTCGCCGGAGGTGGACCTGTACCTGCTGGACGACTGCGAAAAGCTGTCGCCGGTGGCGCAGATCGACGCCTTCGCCCTGTTCAATGAAATCCGCGCCAACAACGCCTTCATGGTCTGCAGCGGCAACGTGGCGCCGGCCGTGCTGCCGGTGCGCGAAGACCTGCGCACGCGCATGGGCTGGGGCCTGATCTACCAGATCCACGGCCTGACCGACGACGAAAAGAGCGCCGCCCTGGCGGCAGCGGCGGCGGCGCGCGGCTTGACGCTGTCGGCCGGCGTGATACCCTACTTGCTGTCTCACTTCCAGCGCGACATGCGGTCGCTGTCGACCATCCTCGATTCGCTGGACCAGTATTCCCTTGAAACCCAACGCCCGATCACTCTGCCGCTGCTGCGCGAGTGGCTGCAGGCGGAAGCGAAAGAATAATGAAACTCGCCCTTTTTGACCTCGACCACACCCTGCTGCCGATCGACTCCGACTTCGAGTGGGGCCAGTTTTTAGTGCGCATCGGCGCCGTCGACGCCGCCGAATTTGACCGCCGCAACCGCGAGTTCTTCGCCCAATACCAGGCCGGCACGCTCGATCCGGTAGAATACCTGGAGTTCGCGCTGGGCACCCTGGCCGGCTTCCCGCGCGCGCGGCTGGAGGAGATGCAGGCCCAGTACATGGCCGAAGTGATCGCGCCGGCCCTGCGGCCCTCGGCGCGCGCCCTGCTGCAAAAGCACCTGGACGCCGGCGACCTGGTGGCCATCGTCACCGCCACCAACCACTTCGTGACCGCGCCGATCGCCAGGGCGCTGGGCGTGGAACACCTGATCGCGGCCATGCCGGAAGTCGATGCCGAGGGCAACCTGACCGGCAAGCTGCTGGGCACCCCGACCCAGGGCGCGGGCAAAATCGTCCACACCAAGGCGTGGCTGGAAAAAATGGGCAAAAAGCTGGAGGACTTTGAGAGCGTCCACTTCTACAGCGATTCGCACAACGATTTGCCGCTGATGTCGATCGTCAGCCATCCGGTGGCGACCAACCCCAATGAAAAACTGAAAACGCACGCCGCCGCCAACGGCTGGCCATTAATTGAGCTGTTCAATGATTAAGAAACTGATCCGCAAAATCCTCGGCACCAAGAGTAAAGCGGCCCGCGACGCAAACACGCCGGTGGTGCTGGGGCCAGAAGCCCACGGCATCGACCCGCGCCTGCTGTCGAACAATGCCATCCGCGTCACCAGCACGCTGCAGGAAGCGGGCTACGAAGCCTTTGTGGTGGGCGGCGCGGTGCGCGACCTGCTGCTGGGTGTGAAGCCGAAAGACTTCGACATCGCCACCAACGCCACCCCGGAGCAGGTCAAGCGCCTGTTCCGCCGCGCCTTCATCATCGGCAAGCGCTTCCAGATCGTGCACGTCATGTTCGGCAACGACCTGCTGGAAGTGACCACCTTCCGCGGCACCACCTCGGCCAACGCGCCGAAGGATGAACATGGCCGCGTTTTGCGCGACAACACCTTCGGTTCACAGGCGGAAGACGCGGAGCGCCGCGACTTCACCATCAACGCCATGTACTACAACCCGGCCAACCAGCAGGTGCTGGACTACCACGGCGGCATCGAGGACATCCGCGCGCAAACGCTGCGCATCATCGGCAAGCCGGAAGAACGCTACCGCGAAGACCCGGTGCGCATGCTGCGCGTGGTGCGCTTTGCCGCCAAGCTGAAATTCTCCATCGAGCCGGAAACCGGCGCGCCGATCAAGGTCATGGCGCCGCTGATCAACAACGTGCCGGCCGCGCGCGTGTTCGATGAAATGCTCAAGCTCCTGATGAGCGGCCACGCGCTGGCCTGCCTGCAGCAACTGCGCAAGGAAGGCCTGCATCACGGCCTGCTGCCGCTGCTGGACGTGGTGCTGGAGCAGCCGATGGGCTTCAAGTTCGTGACCCTGGCGCTGGATTCGACCGACGCCCGCATCCATGCCGGCAAGACCGTGTCGCCGGGCTTCCTGTTTGCCTCGCTGCTGTGGCATCAGGTGCTGGAAAAGTGGGAAGCCTACCGCGCGGCCGGCGAGCAGACCATTCCGGCGCTGCACCTGGCGGCCGACGACGTGCTCGATTCGCAGACCGAGAAACTGGCCTTGCAGCGCAAGATCGGTTCCGACATGCGCGACATCTGGGCCATGCAGCCGCGCTTCGAGCGCCGCACCGGCAAGGCGCCGCACAAGCTGCTGGAACACCAGCGCTTCCGCGCCGGCTATGACTTCCTGCTGCTGCGCTGCGCCTCGGGCGAGATCGACGCCGAAATCGGCGAATGGTGGACCGCCTTCTACGAAAGCGACGAGGCATCGCGCGAAGATCTGATTTCGTCGGCCAGCCAGCCATCGGGCGGCGGCAGCGGCGGCGCCGGCGGGGCCAAGCGCAAGCGCGGTCCGCGCCGTGGCGGCCGTAATCGCGGCGGCCGTGGCGAAAGCGGCAGCGACAACGCCGCGCCAGCACCGGCGCATGACGGCGGCGGCGACTGAGTTTCACCATGAGCACCACCATCAACGCGGGCCTCGCGCCCGCGACGCCGCAGGACGATAAGGCGCCCTTTGCCTTCACCATCGCCTACATCGGCATCGGCGCCAATCTGGGCGACGCGCGCGCCAACGTGCTGGACGCGCTGGACCGCCTGCAGCGCCAGCCCGGCTGCACTTTGATGGCGGCCTCCAGCCTGTATCGCACCGCACCGATCGACTCCAGCGGCGACGATTACATCAACGCCGTGGCCCGCATCGCCACCACGCTGGACGCCGAAGCGCTGCTGCGTGCGCTGCAAGAAATTGAACAGGCGCACGGCCGCGAACGGCCCTACCGCAACGCGCCGCGCACGCTGGATCTCGATCTGCTAATGTATGGCGACGCCACCATCAACAGCCCCACGCTGACCGTGCCGCACCCGCGCATGACCAAGCGTGCGTTCGTGCTGGTGCCGCTGCTGGAACTGGCGCCATCGATTCACATCCCCGGCCACGGAGCGGCGGCGCAATATGCCGCCGGCGTGGCCGACCAGGGCATCAGCCCGATTTAATCAGTAAAGGATTTACCATGTCTGGATACCTGCAAGGCAACGAACTGGCCGCGAGCCAAAAGCCCGCCGACGCCAACGCACCTGCACCGGCCAAACCGGTCGTATCGAAAGCTGTCACCGTCAACACCCTGGCCACGCTGCGCAACGCCGGCGAGAAGATCACCATGCTGACCTGCTACGACGCCAGCTTCGCGTCGCTGATGGACCGCTGCGGCGTCGAAATCCTGCTGATCGGTGATTCGCTGGGCATGGTCTGCGCCGGCCATCAATCGACGCTGCCGGTCACCATGACCGACATCGTCTACCACACCGCCTCCGTGGCGCGCGGCACCAAGAACGCCATGATCGTGGCCGACCTGCCATTCGGCGCCTACGGCACGCCGGAGACCGCGTACGCCAACGCCGTGCTGGCGATGCAGGCCGGCGCGCACATGGTCAAGATCGAAGGCGGCGCGTGGCTGGCCGACACCATCAAATTCCTGACCGAGCGCGGCGTGCCAGTGTGCGCCCACCTCGGCCTGACGCCGCAATCGGTGCACCAGCTGGGCGGCTACAAAGTGCAAGGAAAAACCACTGAGAGCGCCGATCTGCTGAAAGCCGACGCGCTGAAGATCCAGGCCGCCGGCGCCTCGATCGTGGTGCTGGAGGCGATTCCTTCGGCGCTGGGCAAGGAAGTGACCGAACTGCTGTCGATTCCAACCATCGGCATCGGCGCGGGTCCGGACTGCTCGGGCCAGGTATTGGTGATGCACGACCTGCTGGGCGTGTTCCCGGGCCGCAAAGCGCGCTTCGTGAAAAACTTCATGGAAGGCCAGACCAGCATCGACGCCGCCATCACCGCCTACGTCACCGCCGTCAAGGACGGCAGCTTCCCGGCGCTGGAACACTGCTTCTAAATCGTATCGGCGGGTGCGGCCGCGCCGATACCCGCCAAAAATTCCGCCGGGCTGCGGGAGGGCAGTCTGGCGTAAGCGGCGCCAAAGTATGGTTGTCCGCGCCATACCTCTGCTGCGCCGACCATGTAGAAGTATTGCTGAGCCCTGGTGAGCGCCACATTGAGCAAGTTCGGTTTGGATGCCGCCCACGTTGCCGATCCCGTATGCTCGGCATCGACACCCAGCACCATCAGCACCAGCGCCTCTTCCTTGCCCTGAAACGTATGCACCGTGCCGATACGGGACTTACACCATTGCCGGACTACCGACCTGGCTGGCGGTTTTCCCGGCCAATCCAATTCAGCGATACGTTTTCTCAGCGCATTGCGCACTGCCTTGAAGGGCGATATCACATACAGCGCAGGCAACGCACCATCCAACTCATACAGTTTCAAGAGGAGTGCGGCCACAAAGTCGATTTGTTCCGGCACCTCTTGCTTGAAAGCGGTTTTGCCACTCACCTCAATCCACGCGCTGTCACCCATCGGGATCTTGGGCTGCGGCGGCTTACGGCGGACCATCTCGATCACCATTTTGCCATCGTAAGCAATCGTATTCGCCAGCGAAAACATCGGATCGGCACAGCGCCGGTGAACCCGCAAAGGACTGCCAATCCACAGAGCGTCGCCTCCGCTTTGCGGCATCGCCGTGCCATAACGATTGGCGGCATCGGCAAGACGCTGAACCGATACCTTATCCGGTGCATAAGCCTCTCCCGCGGTATGCGGGGACTGCGCAGACAAAGCCCGGATCAACGATTGCGGCACAGTAAACACCGGTTCGATCTGCCGGGGATCGCCCACCACGATGGCGCGGCGTGCGCGCCATAAGCCGCCGACTGCGGCCTGCGGCACCGCCTGCCCAGCCTCGTCGATAAACAACCAGCCTATCGATTCGGCCTTCATGCCGCTAAACTGGCGCGCCATGGAGGCAAAAGTCGTCGATACCACCGGTACCACCATGAACAGGCTTTGCCATATCATGGGAATGCAGGCTTCGTCATCAGGTCGCTGGTTGGTCAACAACAGCGAAAGCGCAAACATATTCCCGCCAAAGCCTCCTCCTTTGCCGACCTCGGCCAACCAGGCCTCATGCAGGGCCAGCGCGGCGGCGAACAGTTGGGAGCGCAAGTGGGCCAGCGCTTCGTCATGCCACAGCCCAGCGATCTGGACACTGTCCTGCTCCAGTGCGTCCAAAGAGGCGGGCAAATCAAATGCATATTGTGTGCGGAGCTGAGCCAGTTGATCCTGCCCATCCTGCCACACTTGCCGCCGCCGTTGCCAGGCGACGCGTGCCGCCTCCACGGCTGCTGGCTGACGCTCCAGCAGCAACGCAGCCTGATGCAGGGCTGCCCTGGCAGCGCTCACCTGCCGCAGCAGTTCACGCTGGGCGCTGGTATTCGTCCTGCACTCTTCCTGATGGCGCCTGGTCAGCGCAGGCTTCAACCAGCGCTCCCACCAAACCGGGCGCTGCAGTGCCAGCAAGCGTTCTTCCTCGCGTAAATCGGCCTGCTCCTGCTGCAGATCGCTGAACGCGGCGCATGCCAACGCGTGCTCACGCGCCGCTACGTCAGCCTGCGCCTGCGCCGAAGTCAACGCCGCAAGTTCAGGCCTGCAAAACTCGTCAGCTTCCACCCCTTGATATTGCTGCCACAAGGTCGCGTATTCCGCCAATGCTTTGCCGGCGCGCTCCACCTCAGTTGCCAGCGCATTGTAAGTTGCAGCCGCCTGCGCAAAACCAGGGCCACTGTAAGTCTCCAGCCATTCGCGGATATTCTGGCAATCCGGACGAGGGGCTACTTTTTCATTCCAGTTGTTGTGATAAAACTTGGAAACAAAGCGACGGCGGTTAATGCTGTTGCCCAGCGCGCAGGAGATTAATCCCCACGGCTCCACCTCCGCATCCGGGTGAAAATATCCGTCTTCATCTTCTGCGGCCAGACGATATGCTACCGATTTCAGATAGGCAGTCTTCTGCCATTCCTGTCCCAAGGACTTCAATTTCGGCAAGTCGCGTGAGATGTTTTCCACCGCCGCATTGTTGGACGAAGCCACCACCATTTCAAAGCCGGTTAACTCAGGCCGAAGCCTGCTGACCCAAGCATACTTGCCATTCTTAAAATCGACTTTGCACTTGCCGGAAAACGCATCGGCAGCAGTAGGAAGACCTGCCAAAACAGCCGCCCGGCGTACAATATTGTCAGCAAAGATTTCTCGCAACAGCGTTGTCTTGCCCGTGCCTGGCGGCCCATTGACAGCGAACAGGCCGCCTTCGCGTACACTTTCGAGCCCCGTGTTGATGGCAAACTGCTGCATCAGGCTCATGCTGTGCGATGCCTGGCTCAGCCAATGCCCACGGTTGTAGCGTGCTGGATGCAGATGCTGCAACAATGCCCGTCGGCCGTCCCGGGTATAAACATCAATACGTTGATCCTGTACCAGCGGGGTCAGGTAAGAAGCCAATATCGGCACCTCGCCAGAGCGCAAAGCGCTCATCGCCCGTTCAATATCCTCGATATAAAAACTGTTGAGAATATCGATATCCATCTCAGTTGCTTCGTCGTCTTCCTCCGCTAGCTGCTGGTCGAGGCTTTTTTCCTGCTTGTCCTCTTTCTTTTTCTGGCTAGTCCGAACTTCCAGCAACAGCGGCTGTCCCGAGACCGGCGTAAAGCCCGCCCACCCCTCAAATAAGGTCAAGAGCTGCTGAATCTCAAGCCCGGTCAGCGGCGCCACTGCCGGTGCCCCGGGCCTGGCCGTCTTGCCGGGTGCTCGCCGCGTACGGAAATCCTCCAGCAAGTCCTTCAAGTCGAATTTCGCGTCTTCAAAAGCTGCGGAGGTAAGACTGTCGATACCATGCGCCAGAACACGCCCGAGCGCCCACGGCACCGTCGATACCGACACCGGTTCGAAATTTGGCTCTCCATCCGCGTTAAGATCGAGTCGGGCGAAACAACTGCGTCCCTCCATCGCCCCCCGTTCCTCATCCTCATCATTGCTTCCGGTTGAGGGCAAGACCCGCTTGCAGACATCTGCGATCTCGCTGCTATCAAACAACCCCACATATAAGCGGAAGCCGCTGATCTTGCGGTGTTCGGGAATGTCGAATTGTTGCTGATAATTTGCCGGCCAGGTTGCCAGTTGTTCCGGCCAGATCCAGCGCAGCTTCCATACGTCCTCTACTTCAGTGACTTGATCTAAATCAAAGGGAATGAAAAATTCAATCTTATGCCAGTAATCAAGAATATCGAGTAATCGTTGCTGTGATGCCTGAACCATGGTGCTCTCTGAATGTCGTAGCAATGACGGGAACCATTACGCCGCCACGGGAAACTGAGTATCTCAGCGTGGTCAGTTCCGGTCAACTCTATAGCAATAGCTGAAGACAGGTATCAAAGGTAGCAAGCAAGTTATGCAGATCGCTCTGAGCAGTATCGGGGCAGACCAGCAGCATGTTGTGGAAGGGTGTGATGAGCAGGCCGCGGTTGAGCAGGTAAAGATGGATGGCCTGCTCCAGTTCACTGTCCATTACGGCCTGCGCTTCTGAGCCGTTGCGCGGAGCGGTTGGGGTGAACTGGAATTCGGTGCGCGCACCGATTTGGGTGACGCACCATGGCAACTGGTGGCGTGCGATGATGTCGCGCAGGCCATCTGCCAGTTGGGCTGCCAGCGCAAACATGTGCTGGTAGGCCTGCTCCGTCATCACTTCCTCAAGATTCGCGCGCATCGCGGCGATGGCGAACATATTCGCGCTGAGCGTGGTGCCGATGCCGGAATGTCCCGGCGGTGCGCTGCGTTTGGCCTGCTCCACGCGGCGCGCTACTGCTTCCGTAAAACCGTACACCGCGCAGGGAATGCCGCCGCCGACAGGTTTGCCGATCACCAGCGCATCCGGCTGCAGGCCGTGCGCGCGGGCGTAGCCCCCTGGGCCGCTGCTGATGGTGTGGGTTTCGTCGATCACCAATAGCGTGCCATGCTGTCTGATGAGCTGCTGCGCGGCGTCCCAGAAGCCCGGCTGCGGCAGCACCATGCCAACGTTGGTCATCACCGGCTCGGCCAGCACGCAGGCGATGTCGCCCTGCTTTAACGCGGCCTCCAATGCCGACAGATCGTTGAACTCCACCACCACCGTGTGATCCGTCAGTGTATATACCTGTCCAAGCAGGCTGTCGCGCTGCGTCGGCACGCCATCGACCAGATCGACAAACACGTCATCCACCGTGCCGTGATAGCAGCCGTTGAACACCAACACCTTGCTGCGCCCTGTCGCGGCGCGCAGCCAGCGCAACACGAAGCGGTTAGCGTCCGAAGCCGATAGCGCGAACTGCCAGCACGGCAAACCGAAACGCCGCGATAACTCCGCCGCCACCGGGCCGACATCTTCCGACGGCAGCATGGCGGTGTAGCCACGCGCGGATTGACGGGCGATGGCTTGCGCCACCGGCAGCGGCGCGTGGCCGAACATGGCGCCGGTGTCGCCCAGGCAGAAGTCGATGTACTCGTGACCATCCGCATCGCGGAAGCGCGCGCCGGAGGCTTCACGCACAGTCAGCGGGAATGGCGTCGACCAGTCATTCATCCAGTGCATCGGCACGCCAAACAGCAGATGCTGCGCGGCCTCTCCCGCCAGCCGCGCGGACTCCGGATTGCGCGCAATGTAGCTGGCGCGTTCGATGGCGACCAGCGCCTGCACGCGCTGCCAGTTCAGCCCCGCTCTCATACGAGCAGCATCAGATGCTCGCGCTCCCACGAGCTGATGACACGGCTGTAGGTGGCGAATTCCAGCTCCTTCACCTCACAGAACGCTTGCACGAACAACTCGCCCAGAATATCGCTCAGCGGCTTGCACTCGCGCAGGCGCTGGATAGCGTCTTCCAGATTGCGCGGCAGCTGATCGTGCACATGTTCCGCGCTGTCCGACGTCGGCGCGGAGGGCTTGAGGCCTTGCGTCATGCCGAGATAGCCGCAAGCCAGCGTGGCCGCCATCGCCAGGTAGGGATTCACGTCCACGCCCGGCACGCGGTTCTCCACGCGGCGATTGACCGGCGTGGAGTTGGGGATACGGATGCCGCAGGTGCGGTTGTCATAGCCCCAATGCACATTGGTCGGCGCCGACATGAAGCGCGACAGGCGGCGATAGGAATTCACATGTGGCGCAAACAGCAGCATCGCCGGTGCGATGTACTTTTCCAGCCCCGCGATGTAGTTGAAGAACAAGTCGCTGGCATCGCCATCCTTGCGCGTGAAGATGTTCTCGCCAGTGGCGGTATCCAGCACGCTCTGGTGAATGTGCATCGCGCTTCCCGGTTCGGTCTCCATCGGCTTGGCCATGAAAGTGGCGAAGATGCCGTGCCTTAAGGCCGTCTCGCGCACGGCGCGCTTGAACAGGAATACGCGGTCCGCCAGCTCCAGCGCCTCGCCATGGGTGAAGTTGATTTCCATCTGGCCCGCGCCGGCTTCGTGGATCAGCGTTTCGACGCCGAGATCGTGCTGCTTGCAGAACGCCGACAACTCAAGGAAGAAGGGATCAAAGTCGTTCACCGCGTCGATCGAGTAAGACTGCCGGCCGGACTCGGTCTTGCCGCTGCGTCCCAGCGGCGGCGCCAGCGGCTCGTGCGGATTGCTGCTGCGGGCCACGAGGTAGAACTCCATCTCCGGCGCCACCACCGGCTGCCAGCCGCGATCTTCGTACAAGCGCAGCACCTGGCGCAGTACGGCGCGCGGCGACAGGCCGACCGGCGAGCCGTCAAAGTTCTGGCAATCGTGGATCACCAACGCCACATTCTCCGCCGCCCATGGTACCTGGCGCAGCGTGGCGATATCCGGCACGCAGATCATGTCCGGATCAGTCGCGCCAACATAAGGCGTGTTGTTGGGCTGTTCGCCGTTGACGGTGTTGAGCAGCACGCTCTTGGGCAAGCGCATCTGGCCCTCGTTCAGGAACAGGTCCTTGGGCAGGATCTTGCCGCGCGCGATGCCGGTCATGTCCGCGATGACGCATTCCACCTCGTGGATATTACGCTCGCGTAGAAAATCCTTCATGGCCTGACTCATCGCGGTCTCCTGCTTAGAAACGGTTCAGATAGCGCGCGGTTTCCCACGCGCTGACGTGTTGGCTGTATTCGATCCACTCGGCGCTTTTCAGCGCGGCGAATTCGTGAACGATGTTTGCACCCAGCGATTCGGCCAGAATGGCGTCGGCACGCAGCGCCTCCGCCGCCGCCCCCAGATTCTGCGGCAGCAGCCGCAACCCAAGTGCGGCGCGCTGCTCATCGCGCATTTCGTAGACGTCCTGATTGACCGGCGCGCCGGGATCGAGCTGCCGGTCGATGCCATCCAGTCCCGCCGCGATCACGCCCGCCAGTGCGAGGTAGGGATTGGCAGCACTGTCAGGCAAGCGCCACTCGATCCGCTGGTGCACGGTACGCGCCACCACCGTGCGGTTGTTGTCGCCATGGCCGATGAAAGCCGGCGCCCAGCTGGTGCCGGACAGCGACTGGCCGCACATCAGGCGCTTGTACGAATTCACGGTCGGCGCGCACAATGCCGTCAACGCCGGCGCGTGGTGCAGCAGACCGGCCAGGAAGTGGTTTATTGGCGCGGCCACCTCGTTGCCGTTGTCGTCCGCCAGCGAGAGATGGAAATGCAAGCCGCTGCCCGGCCGGTCCGCGAACGGCTTGGGCATCATCGAGAACAGCATGCCCTCTTCTTCCGCGATGTGGTGCGCAGCCATTTTGAACAGCATGAAATTGTCTGCGGCGCGCAGCGCATCCGCGTAGTGATAGTTCACTTCAAACTGGCCGGCCGCGTCCTCATGGTCGATCTGGTAGACACCCAGGCCGCATTCGTTGAGGGAGGTGGTCAGCTTGTCGAGGAAGGAGCGGCGGCGCAGCAGGCTTTTGGTATCGTAGGAGGGTTTTTCCAGCGCGTCGCCGGATTCGGCATCGTAGCCGTCCGAACCTTTTTGCAGCAGGAAGAACTCCGGCTCCAGGCCGGCGTTCAGCGTCCAGCCGCGCGCCGCCAGACGCGCGACCTGCTTGCGCAACACCTGACGCGGGCAAGCGTCGAACGGCTCGCCGGCGACATGGCCATCCAGCACCACGCGGGCATAGCCGGGCAGCCATGGCATGGGCTGCAAGGTGGTCAGATCGGCACGGCCATAGTATTCCGAGCGCGGACCGTTGCGCGGCAGGCCGGTGCCCCAGATCGACGGTCCGGAAAAGCCCGCACCCGGCGAGACGATGTCGCCAAGGTGCGCCAGCGGCACCAGCTTGCCCTTGGCGGCGCCGTGAATGTCGGTGAACTGGGCAAACACATAGCGTATGCCTTGCGCCCGCAGCTCGTCTAGCCGATCTGTATCCATGTCGTTTTCAATTCCGTGTATTTATCGAACGCGTGCAGCGACTTGTCGCGGCCATTGCCGGACTGCTTGTAGCCGCCGAACGGCACGGTGATGTCGTCGCCGTCGTACTGGTTGACGTGCACCGTGCCGGCCCGCAGCGCGCGCGATGTCTGAATCGCCTTGCTCAGGTCCGCCGTCCACACGGCCGCGTGCAGGCCGTAATGCGTGGCGTTGGCCTGCCGTACCGCTTCCTGCACATCGGTAAAGCTCAGCATCGACAGCACCGGACCAAAGATCTCTTCGCGCGCGATGGTCATGCTGCTGTCCACCTGATCAAACAGTGTCGGCTCGACGTAATAGCCGCCGGTCTCCATGCGCGCCTGCTTGCCGCCGGCCAGCAGGCGTGCGCCGTCGGCATGGCCGGATTCGATGTAGCCCATCACCGTCTTCAACTGGGTGGCATCGACAATGGCACCCATGACGGTGTTCTCGTCCAGCGGATCGCCGGGCGCGTAGGCCGGCACCTTCGCCAGCGCTTTTTCGATGAAGCGGTCCTTGATTGACGCCTCCACGAACAGGCGCGAAGGTGCATTGCAGCTCTCGCCCTGGTTGAAGAAGATGGAACCGATCGCCGCCTCCACCGCCGCATCCAGATCCGGACAGTCCGCGCACACGATGTTGGCCGACTTGCCGCCCAACTCCGTCCATGCCCGCTTGAGATTCGACTGTCCCGCCATCTGCATGATCTGCTTGCCAACACGCGTCGAACCGGTGAAACCGATGCAGTCCACGTCCATGTGCAGCGCCAGCGCCGCACCCGCTTCCGCGCCAAATCCCGGCAGCACATTGAACACGCCAGGCGGCACGCCCGCTTCCAGCGCAATCTCCGCCAGCCGCAGCGCCGTCAGCGGCGATTTCTCGGATGGCTTGAGCACCACGCTATTCCCCGCCGCCAGCGCCGGTGCGATCTTCCAGGCCGCCATCAGCATCGGATAATTCCACGGTACGATGGCCGCCACCACGCCCACCGGTTCGCGTGTGATCAGCGCCAGGCTGCTGGCTGGCGTCGGCGCGATTTCATCATAGATCTTGTCGATCGCCTCGCCGTACCAGCGGATGCAGTTGGCGGCGCCGCCCACGTCCACAGTCTGGCTGTATTTGATCGGCTTGCCCATGTCCAGCGTCTCCAGCAGCGCCAGCTCCTGGCCATACTTCTGCATCAGATCCGCAAACTTGATCAGCACGCGCTTGCGCTGCGCCGGCGACTTGGCGGCCCAGCGGCGATCCTCGAATGCCGTGCGGGCGACGGCGACAGCGATATCCACGTCTGCGCCATCGCAGCGCGCCACCATGCCCAGCTTGCGCCCGTCGATGGGCGACAGGTTCTCAAACTGCTGTTCCGATTTGGCCCACACCCGCTCACCGCCGATGAAGGCGCGGCCGTCCGCTTGCAGCGCGGCGGCTTTCTCATGCCATGTCGTCATAATCGTCTCTCCTTACAGCCAGCCGCGTTCCTTCACATCGGCGTAGGTCAGATCAAGGCAGTGGCGGATCAGCGCCAGCATTTCGTCGATCTGCGCCGTGGTCAGCACCAGCGGTGGCGCGATGATCATGCGGTCGCCCACAGCGCGCATGATCATGCCGTTGTTGAACATATAGCCGCGGCACACCATGCCGACAGCCAGCGATTCGTCGAACGCCACATTCTCATGCACGGTGGCGCCCTTGCTGCGCACCAGATTCAGCCCGGCCACAAAGCCGCAGCTGTTGGCGTAGCCGACCAGCGGGTGGTCCGCCAGTTCGGCAAAGCGCTTTTTCAGATAAGGCCCGGTTTCCTGCGCCACGCGCTCGATCAGCTTTTCTTCTTCAATGATGCGGATGTTTTCCAGCGCCGCCGCACACGCCACCGGATGGCCGGAATAAGTGAAGCCATGATTGAATTCGCCGCCCTGCTCGATCAGCACCTTGGCCACGCGGTCGCCCACCAGCACGCCCCCCAGCGGCACATATCCCGAGGTCACGCCCTTGGCAAACGTAATCAGATCCGGCTTGATGCCAAACAGCTCGGATGCGAACCAGCGGCCCACGCGGCCGAAGCCGCAGATCACTTCATCGGCAATCAGCAGAATGCCGTATTTGTCGCAAATGCGCTGGATCTCCGGCCAATAGGTGGAAGGCGGAATAATCACGCCGCCGGCGCCCTGTATCGGCTCTCCGATAAAGGCCGCCACTTTCTCCGGCCCGACTTCCAGGATTTTCTTCTCCAGCCAGGAAGCGGCCTCGATGCCGAATGCTTCTTCCGTCATACCCTGCCCGGACTCCAGATAGTTCGGCTGACCGATATGCACAATGCCCGGTATCGGCAGGCCGCCCTGTTCGTGCATGCCCGACATGCCGCCCAGCGACGCGCCGGCCATGGTGCTGCCGTGGTAGGCGTTGTGGCGGCTGATGATGGTGTGACGGTCCTTGTAACCCAACACATCCCAATAGCGGCGCACCATGCGCACATTGGTGTCGTTGCCCTCCGAGCCGGAGCCGGTGAAGTAGACGTGGTTAAACTGCGGCGGCGAAATCTGCACCAGCCTGGCTGCAAGCTGCACCGCCGGCACATTGGTGGTGTTGAAGAAGCTGTTATAGAACGGCAGCGTCTCCATCTGCTGGTACACCGCTTCCGAGATGCTGGTGCGGCCGTAGCCCACGTTCACGCACCACAGGCCGGACATGCCATCGATGATTTTCTTGCCGTCCGAGTCCCACAGATAAATGCCCTCGCCGCGCACCATCACGCGCGCGCCCTTCTCGCCCAGCGCCTTGTGGTCGGTGAACGGATGCATGTAGTGCGCGGTGTCCAGCTTCTGGATCGCGTTGGTATCGTAGTTGCTCATGGCGGGCTCCTTAAACGTGCAGCAGCAGGTGCTCGCGCTCCCACGGGCTGATAACGGTCATGAATTCCTGATGCTCCAGATCCTTGATGGCGGCGTAGACGTCGATAAAGCGGTCGCCCAGCACGGTGCGCAGCTTGTCCTCGGCACGCAGCAGCTGCAGCGCTTCCGGCAGGCCTTGCGGCAGTTCGATCTTCAGGTCGTAGGCGCTGTCCACCGTCATCGGCGTCGGCTCCACCTGGTCGATCATGCCGAGATAGCCGCAGGCCAGCGTCACCGCCAGTGCCAGATACGGATTGGCGTCCGCACCGATGATGCGGTTCTCCACGCGGCGATCCTGTACGCCGGACTCCGGCACGCGGAAGCCCACGGTGCGGTTGTCCATGCCCCACTGGATGTTGATCGGCGCCGCCGTGTGGCGCACGATGCGGCGGTAGGAGTTCACATACGGCGCCACAATCGCCATCGCCGATGGCATATAGCGCTGCAAACCACCGATGTAGTACTTGAACAGCGGCGAGGCCGAACCGTCCTCGGAACTGAAGATGTTCTTGCCGCTCCTGGCGTCCACCACGCTCTGGTGCACATGCATGGCCGATCCGGGTTCACCGGCCATCGGCTTGGCCATGAAGGTCGCATACATATCATGCTTGAGCGCTGCTTCGCGCAAGGTGCGCTTGAAGAAGAACACTTTGTCCGCCAGACCCAAAGGTTCGCCGTGCAGGAAGTTGATCTCCATCTGTCCGGCGCCGATTTCATGAATCAGCGTGTCGACGTCGAGGCCCATCAGGTCGCAATAGTCGTAGATGTCCTCGAACAGCGGGTCGAATTCATTCACGGCGTCGATGCTGTAGACCTGGCGCGTAGTTTCGGCGCGGCCGCTGCGGCCGATCGGCGGTTTCAATGGCAGGTCAGGATCGCTGTTCTTGGCGGTCAGGTAGAACTCCAGTTCCGGCGCCACCACTGGCTTCCAGCCTTTGTCCTCATACAGCTTGAGCACGCGGCGCAACACGGAGCGCGGCGCAAAGTCGACCAGACGGCCATCAGCAAAGTAGCAGTCGTGGATCACTTGCGCGGTGGGGTCGGTGGCCCACGGCACCATGGTGATGGTGGTGGGGTCTGCCTTCAGGATCATGTCGCGGTCGGTGCTGGAGATGGCGCGGTCGTAGCCTGCGTCCTCGGTCGGATAATTGCCGGTGACGGTCATGCCAAGCACCGCTTCCGGAATGCGCATGCCGCGCTCCTGCGTGAATTTGCCGCGTGGGAGAATCTTCCCGCGCGCCACGCCGGTCAGGTCAGGCACCAGGCATTCAATTTCCGTGACGCGCTTCTCGTTCAGCCACAGGTCCATATCGGTATAGGTAAAGTTTTCGCGAATTGCCATTTGCTTCTCTCGTTGTTGTTATCGGGCGGCCTGGTAGGCGCGGCAGGCGTCGCCAAAGGCTCTGAATAATTTGACGGAGTCCGGGTTCTCGGAAAAACGCCACTCCGGGTGCCACTGTACTGCGAGCGTGAATCCTTTGGCGTCCGCGACGCGGTAGGCTTCCACCAGCCCGTCGGCGGCGCGCGCTTCCGCCGCGAGCCCGGGCGCCAGCTGCTTGATGCCTTGTCCGTGCAGCGAGTTGACCTGAATCCCGGCGGCTCCGTCCAGGATCTGCGCCATGCGCCCCCCGGGATCCAGCAGCACGCGGTGCGATGGCGCGTATTGCTGGTCCAGCGTGTGGTCCTTGTTTTCGCGATGGTCAGCCATGCCGGGCACATTGTGCAGCGCCTGATGCAGGGTGCCGCCCAGCGCCACGTTCACTTCCTGGAAGCCGCGGCAGATCGCCAGCAGCGGGATGCCGCGCTTGATGGCGGCGCGGATCAATGGCAGCGTGGTGGCGTCGCGTGCCGCATCCAGCGGCAGCGATGGGTCCAGCAGCTCCTCGCCATACAGGCTGGCATGGACGTTGGACGGAGAACCGGTCAGCATCACGCCGTCGGCCAATGCCAGCAGCGCTTCGAAATCGGTGGCAGCGCCGAGCGCCGGCACGATCAGCGGCGTGCAGTGCGCGCCGTCCGCCACGGCAGCCACGTATTTGAGCTGCGCGGTGTGATACGGATGTGCGCCGATCTGGTTGACGCACGCAGGAACCAAAACGACAGGGCTGCGCATAGAAGCTTTCATCTATTTGATTTAACTAAATGATATGCCCATTTTGGTATTATTGTGAGCGCCACTTTTTGATATTTGATAGAACCACTTTTTTAGATGTCCCCGACCTCCGACCTGCTGGCCGCCGCGCTGGCGCAATCCGGCTTCCATCCGCGTCTTCCCCAGCAGCGCAGGCTATATGAAGCGGCCAAGGCCGCGATCCACCAGCAGCGGCTCGCGGCGGGCAGCAAACTGCCATCCAGCCGTGATCTGGCGCGGGATCTGGGCATTGCGCGCAATACGGTGATTGCGGCGTTTGAGCAGCTGGCGGCGGAAGGTTATGTGGTCAGCGCCAGGGGCAGCGGCACTTATGTGGCCGATTTGCAGGCCCACAGCGCCACGATGCGAGGTGTTGGCGCCGCGCCACAGGGCAAGCCCGCAGCGAGCGGCGCGACAGCCGTCGCGCGGCCGGTGCGTCTGTCGCGGCGCGGGCAGGAGCTGGCCAGCTACGCGGCCGGGCCGCAATTCGAAATCCAGCCATTTGCACCGGGCGAGCCGGATTTCTCGTCGTTCCCGTTCAAGCTGTGGCAACGGCTGCAGAACCGCATCTGGCGCGAAGCGCGCAATGATCTGCTGGACTACGGCCAGTCCGGCGGCCATCTGCCGCTGCGTCAGGCCATCACTGAATACCTGCGCATCTCGCGCTCGGTCAAGGTGGAGGTGGAACAGGTGATGATCACCGCCGGCACACAGCAATCATTGGACCTGTGTGCGCAACTGCTGGCTGATGCCGGCGACACCGCATGGGTGGAAGACCCCTGCTACTGGGGCGCGCGGCGCGTGTTCCAGGCGCGCGAGTTGAAGCTGCGCCCGATCACCGTCGACAGCGACGGCATGGCGCTGAACGACGCCGACCTTGCCACCAGACCGCGCCTGATCTACGTCACACCATCGCACCAGTACCCGACCGGCGCGGTGATGAGCCTCGCGCGGCGCCGCGATCTGCTGGATGTGGCCGTGCGCAAGGACGCCTGGATACTGGAAGACGACTACGACAGCGAATTCCGCTACACCGGCCGCCCGCTGGCCGCACTGCAAGGCCTGGACAACGATGACCGTGTGCTCTACATGGGCACCTTCTCCAAGGTGCTCTACCCCGGCATCAAGGTCGGCTACCTGGTGGTGCCGCCGGCGCTGATCAACGCCTTCCGCAGCGCGCTGTACGACTTGCAGCGTCCGGGTCAGCTGACCGTGCAAGCCACGCTGACCGACTTCATCACACTCGGCCACTTCACCACCCACGTGCGCAAGATCCGCCAGACCTACGGCGCACGGCGCGAACTGCTGCGTCATATGCTGGCGCAGCAGCTGCCGCGCAACGTCAGCATCTCGAAAGAAGAATCCGGCCTGCATCTGGTGGTCGAACTGCCGCACGGCGTGGACGACGTGGCGCTGGCGCAGCGCGCGGCCACGCTGGGCATCTCGGTCAAGGCGCTGTCCACCTACTACCTCAAGCCGCAGGTGCGGCGCGGGCTGCTGGTCGGCTATGCCTACTGCACGCCGGAGCAGATCACTGACTACGGCCGTCAGCTGGGCGCCCTGATCGCGGCTGAGGCGGCGGCATGAAGATTTGGCGCGGCGATTTTCATCGCCAGCGCTACCTGGGATAGAGGCTAGCCCTTGGCCGCAGCCGCCAGCTGTCTGGAACGCAGACGCTCGGCGCGGGCAATGTACAGGCTCGATGCGATTACGCCGATTGAGACCACCAGAATCGTCAGCGCCGCCACCGCATTCACACGCGGATCGAGGCCCAGGCGCGCGCGCGAGAAGATCACGATCGGCATGGTCGACGAGCCGGGGCCGGACAGGAAGGCCGACAGCACCACGTCATCCAGCGACAGCGTGAAGGTCAGCAGCCACGCCGAACCCAAGGCCTGCTTGATGTTCGGCAGCGTCACCAGGAAAAACACCTGGAACGGACGGCAGCCCAGATCCATCGCCGCTTCCTCCAGCGACTTGTTCATCTCACGCAGGCGCGATTGCACCACCACCGTCGCATACGCCATACCGAGCAAAGTGTGGCCCAGCCAGATGGTGACGAGGCCACGCTCCGGGAAGCCGAACATCTTCTGCACCGACACCAGCATCAGCAGCAGCGACAAGCCGATGATCACTTCCGGCATCACCAGCGGCGCGCTCACCATGCCGGTGAACAGCGTGCGGCCGGCGAAGCGCTGGTAGCGGTCCAGCACAAAGGCCGCAAACGTACCAAGGACGACCGAGCCGCAAGCCGTCAGCAGCGCGATACGCAAGGACAGCCCGAAGCCGCTGATGATTTCCGCATCGTTCAGCAGCGCCGCATACCACTGCAGCGAGAAACCACTCCACACCATATCCTGGCGCGAGCTGTTAAACGAGAACACCACCAACACCACGATCGGGATGTACAGGAACAGATAACCGAGCGACAGCCAGCCGCGCCCGAACCAGCGATGCAGAAACTGCGTCATTTGCGCGCCTCCTGTTCCGCCTGATATTTATTGAAAATCGCCATCGGCACCAGGATCAGCAGAATCACCACCACCGTCACCGAAGACGCCAGCGGCCAGTCGTTATTGGTAAAGAATTCGTCCCACAGCTGGCGGCCGATCATCAGCGTTTCCGGGCCGCCCAGCAGCTCAGGAATCACGTACTCGCCCACCGCCGGGATAAACACCAGCATGGTGCCGGCGATGATGCCCGACTTCGACAGCGGCACGGTCACGCGCCAGAAGGTCTGCCACGGCGTCGCGCCCAGGTCGGCGGCAGCTTCAATGAAGCGCACGTCCATCTTCACCAGATTCGCATACAGCGGCAGGATCATGAACGGCAGGTAGGCGTACACCATGCCGATGATCAGCGAGAACTTGGTGTTCATCAGGTGCAGCGGCTCGGAGATCATGCCGATGTCGGTCAGGAAGCTGTTGAGGATACCGTTGTTGGCCAGGATGCCCTTCCACGCGTAGATACGCAGCAGGAAGGATGTCCAGAACGGCATCATCACCAGCATCAGCAGTACCGGACGCACAGCAGGTTTGGCGCGCGCCATGAAGTACGCGAACGGATAGCCGATGACCAGGCACAGCGCCGCCGTGATGGCGGCAAACTTGATCGAGTTCAGATAGGTGATCGCATACAGCTCGTCCTGCGCGATGTACAGGTAGTTGGCGATCTTCACCTTCAGCGTGATCACGCCGTCCACCACCGTCATCAGCGTGCCGAACGGGCTGCCATCGCCGGAATCCAGATCGGTAAAGCTGATGCGCAAAACGATCAGGAACGGAATCAGGAAAGCAAAGGTCAGCCACAGGAACGGCACGGCAATGACCGTCGCGCGCCCCGGATGCTTGAACAGGTTCTTGAGGAAGTTCATGTGCGCCCTGCCTTAGCTGGTCAGCACGACGACATCGGCGCCGTCCCACCATGCGTAGACGCGCTGATCGCGCTTCAACGCCGCATCGTCGTGGCGCGCCACGTTGGTGCGCGAGGCCTTGAGCACCATGCCGCTGTCCAGCGTGATGTGGTAGCTGGTCTCGTTGCCGAAGTAGGAGATGCCAGTGATGACGCCCTGCACGCAGTTGTAGCCATGTTCCGCGGCCTTGGCGCGCTGCTCCTGCATCGGCGCATCGGCCTGCACCGCGATCTTCTCGGGACGCACCGCCACCGACACCGGCATGCCCATGGTGCCGGTAATTCCGTGGGTGACGTAATGCCTGCCTTCCGGCGTATCGATGATGACGTGGTCCGACTCATCTTCCGCCACGCTGCCGTTGAACAGGTTCACGCTGCCGATAAAGTCGGCCACGAAGCGGCAGTTCGGGGTCTCGTAGATTTCGTCCGGCGCGCCCACTTGCAGAATGCGGCCCGCGCTCATGACGGCGATGCGGGTGGCCATGCTCATGGCTTCATCCTGATCGTGCGTCACCATCACGCAGGTCACGCCCACTTCTTCGATGATGCTGACCAGTTCCATCTGCGTGCGCTCGCGCAGCTTCTTATCCAGTGCGCCCAGCGGCTCGTCCAGCAGCAGCAACTGCGGACGCTTGGCCAGCGAACGCGCCAGCGCCACGCGCTGCTGCTGGCCGCCGGACAGCTGGTGCGGCTTGCGCCTGGCGTAGTCGGTCAACTGCACCAGCGACAGCATCTTCTCCACGCGCGCTGCGATTTCGTCCTTCGGCAGGCCGTCGCGGCGCAGACCGAAGGCGATGTTGTCCCACACCGACAGGTGCGGGAACAACGCGTACGACTGGAACATCATGTTGATGGGGCGCTGGTACGGCGGCACGCTGACGATATCTTGTCCGGCCAGCGTGATGCTGCCGGAAGTCGGCGTTTCAAAGCCGGCCAGCATGCGCAACAGGGTCGACTTGCCGCAGCCCGAGCTGCCCAGCAGTGCGAAGATTTCGCCCTTGTTGATCGCAACTGATACGTCATTGACGGCACGCACGCCATCGAATTCCTTCACCAGGTTCTTGATCAGGAGGAAAGGTTCAGCAGCTCGCTCTATGGTCATGTTGTTAGAAAATTAAAAGGATATAGGCCAAACCTGTGATTATAAAGCCAGCGCTCAAACATGCAGCAATAAGTGCTCCCGTTCCCATGGGCTGATGACGGTCATGAATTCCTGGTGCTCCAGCTCCTTGATTGCGGTGTAGACATCGACGAAGCGCTCGCCCAGCACATCGCGCAGGCGGTCTTCCTGCCGCATCAGCTTCAGCGCCTGCGGCAGACCTTGCGGCAGCTCGTACACGTGGTCGTAGGCGCTGCCGGTGTACATGGCGGTCGGCTCCAGCTGGTCGATCATGCCGAGATAGCCGCAGGCCAGCGTCACCGCCATCGCCAGATACGGATTGGCGTCGGCGCCGATGATGCGGTTTTCCACCCGGCGCTGCTCCACGCCGGAGATGGGAATGCGGAAGCCCACGGTGCGGTTGTCCATGCCCCACTGGATATTGATCGGCGCCGCCGTGTGACGCACGATGCGGCGGTACGAGTTCACATACGGCGCAAGAATGGCCATCGCCGCCGGCGTATAGCGCTGCAAGCCGCCGATGTAATGGCGGAAGTGCGGCGACGGCGACCCATCAGGCAAATTAAAGATGTTACGGCCGCTGGCGACGTCGCTCACGCTCTGGTGCACGTGCATGGCCGATCCGGGCTCGCCGGCCATCGGCTTGGCCATGAAGGTGGCGTACATATCGTGCTTGAGCGCCGCTTCGCGCAAGGTGCGCTTGAAATAGAACACATTGTCGGCCAGCGCCATGGCGTCGCCGTGCTGGAAGTTGAGGCCCATCTGGCCGGCGCCGGTTTCGTGGATCAACGTGTCCACGTCGAGATTCATCAGCGCGCAGTAGTCGTAAATGTCCTCGAACAGCGGATCGAATTCGTTGACGGCGTCGATGCTGTAGACCTGGCGCGTGGTCTCGGAACGGCCGCTGCGGCCCACCGGCGCTTTCAGTGGCAGGTCAGGGTCGATGTTTTTTTCGGTGAGGTAGAACTCCAGCTCCGGCCCGACGATCGGCTTCCAGCCTTTATCGGCATACAGTTTCAGCACGCGGCGCAGCACCGAGCGCGGCGCAAAGTCGACCAGCGTGCCGTCGGCGAAGTAGCAATCGTGGATGACCTGCGCGGTCGGATCGATGGCCCACGGCACGGTGGTGATGCTGCCCGGGTCCGCGCGCAGGATCATGTCGCGGTCGGTGTTGGAGATGGCGCGGTCGTAGGCCGCGTCCTCGGTCGGGTAATTGCCGGTGACGGTCATGCCCAGCACCGCCTCGGGGATGCGCATGCCGCGCTCCTGCGTGAATTTGGCGCGCGGCAGGATCTTCCCGCGCGCCACACCCGTCAGGTCGGGCACCAGGCATTCAATTTCAGTGACTCGGTTATCGTTGAGCCACTGGTCCATATCGGCATCGGAGAAATTTTCACGGATAGACATGGTGCACTCAAGGTTGCGATAGACAAGTCTAGCTTACCATAATCGCAACCTTTCTTACTGCGCTTCGGCGGCCTCCACGCGGGTTTGCACCAGGATCTTCTTGATCTCCGGGACGCAGGAACCGCAGTTGCCGCCGGCTTTCAGGCAGGCCGTCACCTCCGGCACCGTCTTCAGATCCTTCTCGACGATGGCGTTGCAGATGGTGTTGCGGCCGACGCCGAAGCACGAGCACACAGTAGGACCGGTGTCCGCGCCCTTCTCCACCGGCATGCCGACCAGCAGGCCGACGCGATCGATTTCGCTCAACTGCTCCTTGGCGAACAGGCTGGCCAGCCATGCGCGCGATGGCATGTCCTGGCGCGGCGAGACGAAGATGCACTGATCGATGCGGTCGTTCACCACGTGCGCGGCGCGGTACACGCCGGCGGTGCGGTCTTCGTATTCCAGCCAGTCGGCGTCCAGATCCGCCACGCCCAGCAGGGCGCGCGCCCAGGCCGGATAATCCTTGATGGTGTTGCGGCCGGCCAGCTCGTAGCGTGCGAATTCGCGGCCCTGGATGCGGGTCCAATGCGCCACGCTGTCGAGGTTCACTTCCGCGCGGCTCAGGATGAAGCCGTGCCAGTTGACGCGGAACTGCTCCACGCGCACCGGCGTGTGTTTGAACTCAGGCTCGCCCGACACCGGATCCACCACCGGATTGACCACCGCGCCAACGCGGGCGTCGGAGGCGGTCTGGCCGTTCCAGTGGATCGGAATGAACACGCTGCCGCGCGGGATGCCGCCGCCGTGCTGCACGCGCGCCACCATGGCGCCCCACTCGGAAGTGATGCGCGCCAGTTCACCCTCGCGCACGCCGCTCAGCAGCGCGTCCTGCGGGTGCATGTCGACAAACGATTCGGCGATGTGATCGGCCAGCGTGGCCGACTTGCCGGTGCGGGTCATGGTGTGCCACTGATCGCGCACGCGGCCGGTGTTGAGCGACAATGGATAATCTTCGCTGACGGCGTGCTTTGGCAGGCGCGGCGCGGTGGCGATGAAGCGCGCCTTGCCGTCCGCGTGGGCGAACACATAATCCTTGAACAAACGGGTTTCGATCTGCAGCTCGCCGGAAGCAGCGCGGCGCACCGGCCACTGGGTCGGCTCCAGATCGTCGTACTCGCGCTGGTTCAGACCGCCGAGGCCGGACATGTCAAACGCGCGCGGCACGTCGCCCACGGCGTTGCGGAAACCGCTCAGGCGCGCGTGTTCGTCGAACACGTCGTGCTGGCCGCTGAAATCGAAACCGCTGTACCCCATGCGCTGCGCGAACAGCGACAGGATCTTCCAGTCCGGCAGCGCTTCGCCGGGCGCCGGCAGGAAGGCGCGCTGACGCGAGATGCGGCGCTCGGAATTGGTCACCGTGCCATCCTTCTCGCCCCAGCCCAAAGCCGGCAGCAGCACGTCGGCGTAGGCGGTGGTGTCGGTGTTCTGCATGATGTCGGAGGAGATCACCAGCTCGCACTTGTCCAGCGCGCGGCGTACCTGATCCGCGTCCGGCAGGCTGACCACCGGATTGGTGGCGATGACCCACACCGACTTGACCTTGCCTTCCTCGATGGCCTTGAACAGGTCAACCGCTTTCAGGCCGCCCTGGTCGGCCATGACCGGCGATTCCCAGAACGTCTGCACCACCTCGCGGTGTTCGGCGCGCTCCAGGTCCATGTGCGCGGCCAGCATATTGGCCAGGCCGCCGACTTCACGGCCGCCCATGGCGTTCGGCTGGCCGGTGATGGAAAACGGCCCCATGCCTGGCTTGCCGAGACGGCCGCCGATCAGGTGGCAGTTGATGATGGCGTTGGCCTTGTCGGTGCCGGCCGAGGACTGGTTCACGCCCATCGAGTAGGCGGTGATGGTCTTGCGGGTGGCGGCGAACAGTTCGTAGAACTCCAGCAGCACCGGCAGTTCGATGCGGCAGATTTTGGCGACCACCGCGGGATCGGCACAATCGGCATTGGCCACGTCCAGCGCGGCGTCGAAACCGTTGGTGTGATTCTCGATGAAGCGCGGATCGACCGCGCCAATACGCGACAGATAGCTCAGCAAACCGTTGAACAGCCACACGTCGGTGCCCGCCTTGACCGGCAGGTGGAGGTCGGCCAGCTCGCAGGTGGCGGTGCGGCGCGGATCGATCACCACCAGCTTCAGCTCAGGGCGCGCTTCCTTGGCTTTCAGGATGCGCTGGAACAGGATCGGGTGGCACCACGCGGTGTTGGAGCCCACCAGCACGATCATGTCGGCCAGCTCCAGATCGTCGTAGCAGACCGGGACCAGGTCTTCGCCAAAGGCGCGTTTGTAGCCCGCCACGGCGGACGACATGCACAGGCGCGAATTGGTGTCGATGTTGGCGCTGCCGACGTAGCCCTTCATCAGCTTGTTGGCGACATAGTAGTCTTCGGTCAGCAACTGGCCGGAGACGTACAGCGCAACCGCATCCGGGCCGTGTTCGGCAATGATGGTTTTCCACGCATCGGCCACTTTGCCGAGCGCTTCATCCCAGGAGGTGCGGCGCAAGCCATCGGCCTCGCGCACTTGCGGGTACAACAGGCGGCCTTCCAGCCCCACGGTTTCGCCCAGTGCAGAACCTTTCACGCACAGACGGCCTTTGTTCGCCGGGTGCAGCTTGTCGCCGGCGATGGCGATCGCGCCGTCGGCCAGCGGCGTGGCCTGCACGCCGCAGCCGACGCCGCAGTATGCACAGGTGGTACGGATAGCCAGATGGTCGGTGGACAGGTTCACAATGCTTCTCGCTTAATGTCAGGCAGAATTCAGGCGGCCCGGTTGGACAGGGCTTCGCCAAATAACAGGGTTTGCCGGATCGGCGTGATGTCGGCGCGGTTCTGGATCAGGCCGAAGTACCACGGGCCGTCCTTCACATCGCCATACAGCACGGCACCGGTGACGCGGTTGTCCTTCAACACCAGGCGCTTGTAGACGCCGCGGCGCGCATCGCGCAGCACCAGGTCTTCGCTGCCTTCGCCGCCGATGAAATCACCGACCGAGTACAGATCGACGCCGGTCACTTTCAGGCGCGTTGGCGAAGTCGATTGCACATAGCGGCGCACGCCGGCGCCGGCCAGGTGGGCGCCGCACACGCGGGCCTGATCCCAGATCGGCGCGACCAGGCCAAAGGTGGCGCTGCGGTGCTGCACGCATTCGCCCACGGCGTACACGCGCGGGTCGTAGGTTTGCAGGGTATCGTCAACCACGATGGCGCGTTCGCAATGCAGGCCGGCAGCCTTGGCCAGTTCGATGTTCGGACGCACGCCGGCGGTCATCACCACCAGGTCGGCCGGGATCACGGTGCCGTCCTTGAAGCGCACGCCGGTCACGCGGTCAGGGCCGAGGATTTCTTCGGTCTGCGCCTCCATCATGAACTTGAGGCCCTTGGCTTCCAGCGCTTTTTGCAGCAGCAGCGCGGCAGGCTTGTCGAGCTGCTGGTTCATCAGCGCGTCGGTCACGTGCACCACCGTCACGGACATGCCCTGACGTTGCAGGCCATTGGCCGCTTCGAGGCCCAGCAGGCCGCCGCCGATCACCACCGCGTGGCGGTGATTGCGCGCCATGGCCAGCATGGTTTCCACATCCTGAATATCACGGAAGGCCAGCACGCCATCCAGCTTGTGGCCCGGCACCGGGATGATGAAAGGCTTGGAGCCGGTGGCGATCAGCAGGCGGTCATAGCGCACCTCCAGGCCGGACTGCGCGCGCACGATGCGCTTGCGGCGGTCGATGTGCACCACCGGATCGCCGGCGTGCAGCGTGATGTTGTGCTGGACGTACCATTCGCGCGTGTTGAGCATGATGTCGTCGATGCTTTTCTCGCCGGCCAGCACCGGCGACAGCAGGATGCGGTTGTAGTTACCGTGCGGCTCGGCGCCGAACACGGTGATGTCGTACATATCCGGCGCCAGCTTGTACAGTTCCTCCACCGTACGCATGCCGGCCATGCCGTTGCCGATTACAACTAAGGATGGCTTCATATCGCTAACTCCCACCGCCGTCATTCCGGCGAAGGCCGGAATGACGGATTTAGTTTCACAGGCCTACCCAGACTTTGCCGCCGTCGATGCGGGCGGGATAGGTGGCCACCGAATGCTCCGGCGCTTCCAGGCACTCGCCGGTTTGCAGGTCGAAGTGCTGCTTGTAGATCGGCGACGCCACCACGATGCGCTCGCCCAGCGAACCCACCAGGCCGCGCGACAGCACGGAGGCTTCCGAATTCGGATCGTAGTTATCGATGGCGAACACGCGCGGGCCGCCGTCGTCGACGTGGAACACCGCCACTTGTTCATCGTTCAGCAGCGCGCATACGCCGGTGTTGGGGACGATGTCGTCCAGGTTGCAGACGGCGATCCAGTTATCGGTTTGAATATCACGGTGCATAATTTTCTCCTCAAGCTGCCTTGACTGCGATAGGGATAACGCGTTTGCGTTCTTCGATGGTGGCCGGGCGGATCTGGCCGCGCTCCTCCATGAACAGCACGTTCTGGTCGCTCTTGTCGCTGTTGACGAAGTGGCGGAAGCGTTTGCGGGTCTCCGGATTCTCGACCGCTTCTTTCCACTCGCAGGCGTAGGTGTTGACCACGTGCTGCATGTCGGCTTCCAGCTCGGCGGCGATACCCAGCTTGTCCTTGATGATCACATCCTTCAGATAATCCAGGCCGCCCTCCATGTTTTCGCGCCAGGTGCTGGTGCGCTGCAGGCGGTCGCCGGTGCGGCTGTAGAACATCAGGAAGCGGTCGATGTACTGGATCAGGGTGGCTTTATCCAGTTCAGTGGCGATCAGTTCCGCGTGGCGCGGCTTCATGCCGCCGTTGCCGCACACATAAAGGTTCCAGCCCTTTTCGGTGGCGATCACGCCGACGTCCTTGCCCTGCGCCTCGGCGCACTCGCGGGTGCAGCCGGATACGCCAAACTTGATCTTGTGCGGCGTGCGCAGACCCTTGTAGCGGTTTTCCAGCTCGACGGCCAGGCCGATCGAATCATCCACACCGTAACGGCACCAGGTCGAACCGACGCAGGACTTCACGGTGCGCAGCGACTTGCCGTAAGCGTGGCCGGATTCGAAGCCGGCGGCAATCAGTTCTTCCCAGATCAGCGGCAGCTGTTCCACGCGGGCGCCGAACATGTCGACGCGGGCGCCGCCGGTGATTTTGGTGTACAGGCCATACTTCTTGGCCACCTGGCCTACCGCGATCAGGCCATCGGCGGTGACTTCGCCGCCCGGCATGCGCGGCACCACCGAGTAGGTGCCGTCCTTCTGGATGTTGCCGAGGAAGTAGTCGTTGGTGTCCTGCAGGCTGGCGTGTTCTTTCTTCAGAACGAATTCGTTGTTGATGGTGGCCAGAATGCTGGCGGCCAGCGGTTTGCACACGTCGCAACCCAGGCCCTTGCCATGCTTGTGCAGCAGATCGTTGAAGGTGGTGATCTTGCCGACTTTGATCAGGTGGAACAGCTCCTGGCGCGAGTAAGCGAAGTGCTCGCACACATGGTTGTTGACTTCCATGCCCTGCTTCTTCATCTCGGCCTTCATCACCTGCGTCACCAGCGGCACGCAGCCGCCGCACGCCGTACCGGCGGTGGTGCACGACTTCAGTTCACCGATGGTGGTGGCGCCATTTTGCACAGCGGCGCACAGCTGGCCCTTGGAGATGTTATTGCAGGAGCAGATCTGCGCCGAGTCCGGCAGCGCATCCACGCCCAGCGCCGGCTTGGCCGCCCCGTCCGATTGCGGCAGGATCAGGAACTCCGGCGATTCCGGCAGTTCGATCTTGTTCAGCATCATTTGCAGCAGGGTGCCGTATTCGGTGGCGTCGCCCACCATCACGCCGCCCAGCAGGTATTTGCCGCAGCTCGACACCACGATCTTCTTGTAGATCTGTTTGCGCTCGTCGATGAACTGGTAGGAGTGGCTGCCCTCTTCCTTGCCGTGCGGGTCGCCGATCGAGGCCACGTCCACGCCCATCAGTTTCAGCTTGGTGCTCATGTCGGCGCCGGAGAACTCCGCCGCTTCGCCCAGCATGTGCTTGACGGCGACGCGCGCCATCTCGTAGCCCGGAGCCACCAGGCCGAAGATCATGCCGCCCCACAGCGCGCACTCGCCAATGGCGTAGACGTGCGGGTCGGAGGTGACGCAGTTGTTGTTGATTTCAATGCCGCCGCGCGGGCCGATGGTCAGGCCGGCTTCCTTGGCCAGCATGTCGCGCGGGCGGATACCGGCCGAAAACACGATCATGTCGGCTTCCAGATGGCCGCCGTCGGCAAACTCCATGCGATGGGTGGCGGCCACGCCATCGACGATGGCGGTGGTGTTCTTGCCGGTGTGGACGGTCACGCCCAGGTCCTCGATCTTACGGCGCAGCACACGGCCGCCGCCATCGTCCACCTGCACCGCCATCAGGCGCGGCGAGAATTCCACCACGTGGGTTTCCAGATTCATGTCGCGCAGGGCCTTGGCGCATTCCAGGCCCAGCAGGCCGCCGCCGATCACCACGCCGGTCTTGGCGCGCTGGCCGCATTCCAGCATGGCTTCCAGATCTTCGATGGTGCGGTAGACGAAGCAGTCCTTGCGGTCCTTGCCCGGCAGCGGCGGCACGAATGGATAGGAGCCGGTGGCGATCACCAGTTTGTCGTAAGACAGAACCTCGCCCTCGCCGGTGGTGACGGTTTTGGCCTTGGTGTCGATGGCGGTGGCGCGGGTGTTCAGGCGCAGCACCATGCTGTCGTTTTGTTCGAAGAAGCCCGGCTTCACCAGCGACAGGTCTTCGGCCGATTTACCCGAGAAGAATTCCGACAGGTGCACGCGGTCGTAAGCGGGACGCGGCTCTTCGCACAATACCGTGACTTGCAGGTTCGGCGTGCCGCTGTTAGCCAAGCTTTCCAGGAATTTGTGGCCTACCATGCCGTGGCCGATAACGATAATTTTCATGATGCTAGTCCTATTAAGCTGCCAGCTTGGTGGCGATTGCGGATTCTTCTACGGCGGCGGCGCTGAAGCGCGCGGCCAGTGCGCACAGGGCGGAGATGCCGACCAATACGCCCAGGATGCTCAGGGTCTGCTGCACGTCGCCGGTGCCCTTCATCAGGAAGCCGGCTGCGACCGCGCCCACGTTGCCGCCGGCGCCGATGATGCCGGCCACGCCGCCCAGGGCGCGCTTGTCGACGAAAGGCACCACGGCGTAGGTTGCGCCGCAAGCCATGTGGGTGAACAGACCAAAGAACAGCATGGCGCAGATGGCCAGGGTGGCGTTGCCGGCGTGGGCAAACATCAGCAGGCCGGCGCCTTCGCCCAGCATCAGCACGAACAGCAGGTTGACGCGGTTATTCAGGTTGCCGGCGGCGGCGAATTTGTCCGATACCCAGCCGCCCAGTGCACGGGCGAACAGCGCCAGCAGACCGAAGGAACCCGCCGCCATGCCGGCCTGCGCCAGCGTCAGCTTGAAGTGGTCAACGTAGTAGGTGGCGGCGATGTTGTGGATGAAGATCTCGATGCCGAAGCAGGCGCCGTAGGTGATGAACAGCAGCCATACGCGGTAGTTGGCGGCGGCCAGCTTGAACGAATCCCAGCCGCCTTTCTTGCCGCCGTCGATGGTGATGCCGGCGGCGCGCAGTTCCTTGAAGTTACCTTGCGGGCAGTCCTGGGTGTAGCGGTAGTAGACGCCGGCCATGATGATCATCAGGATGCCCGGCACGATCAGGGCGGCGCGCCAGCCGAAGCCTTCGCTCACGCCCAGCATGATCATGGCGGCCATCAGCAGCGGCATGGCGGCTTGCGCGGCGCCGCCGCCGGCGTTGCCCCAGCCTGCGGCGGCAGCGTTGGCCGTGCCCACCACGTTCGGCGCAAACATCACCGAGGTGTGGTATTGCGTGATGACGAAGCTGGCGCCGGCCGCGCCGATGGCGAGGCGGAAGAACAGGAAGCTTTCGTAGGTCTGAGCGAAGGCCACGCCGATCACCGGGATGGAACCCAGCAGCAGCAGGCCGGTGTAGGCCTTGCGCGGGCCGAAGTGGTCGCACAGCGGGCCGATAATCAGGCGCACGATGATGGTGACAGCGACAGCAGCGATGTTGATGTTGGCGATCTGCGCCGGCGTCAGGCCGAATTCGCCTTTAATCACCGGCATCAGCGGCGCGCAGGCGAACCATGCGAAGAAGCAGACGAAGAACGCCATCCAGGTCAAGTGGAACGCCCGCATCTGAGGCGTTGAAAT
This sequence comes from Duganella sp., assembly GCF_039595735.1. Lineage (NCBI taxonomy): Bacteria > Pseudomonadati > Pseudomonadota > Betaproteobacteria > Burkholderiales > Oxalobacteraceae > Duganella > Duganella sp. The sequence continues at coordinate 243,840 of NZ_JBCNLB010000001.1, read as the reverse complement.
CGAAAAGAGCTTGATGCTGGTAGCTTTGCTGGCCATTTTTTTATCCCGTTCAGAAAACAAAAAGGCGTCCGCACAACCACAGGTCACAAGACCGGGTTGGGCGGACGCCGTTGTCCTGCCAGTCCGTCCTTGGACCAGCCATGAATTCGTGTATTTCCGGGAGATCGCCGTTGATCCCTTGCCCTATCCTTTGCAAGAGCTGTGCCAGCTCCTTAAAACGGCTGGCTACAGAGGGAAACGACGGAAAAATGCGGGTTGGGCGCAGTAAAAACAAAACGGTGCACTGCAATGTTGCGGTGCACCGTGCACGCTATCGGTGCGCACCAGCGGTGCAGCGGGGTCAGCCGGCGGCGGCCAGCGCGGCCGCCACCATCTCGTCGATTTCGCCGCTGATGTTGGACAGAACGCCGGCCACCACCGAGAATTCCTTGCCGGCCTGGCCGGCCCGCGCCGCGACGATGCGGGCGTTGAAGGCCACCATGCGCGCCTGGCGGTTGATGGTTTCAATATCGGTAATCACGCCGCGTAGTTGTTTCTTCATCAAGCGCGCGTGCAGCCTGGCCTGCTCTTCGTAGATGCCGGTGATCTGGTTCAGAATGGCCAGCGTGGGGGTGGTGATGCGCACCAGCTCCGCCAGCAGTGTGCCGCTGTCGCCGGCGTCCTGCGCGATCGCCTTCAGGGTGCGCTCGGCCAGGTCGGCAAAGGCGGTGATTTCACGGTCGCCCTGCAGCTTGCCGAAGTAAGCCTGCTCCAGCTCCGGGCAGAACACGCCCGGCAGGCCGTCGCCGTCGGTCAGCAGCGATTTGTGGGCGCCGCGGAACAGCGCCAGCGTCTCGTGGGCGATGGCCGCCGCCCCTTCCTGCTGCTGCGATGCCAGCACGGCGTACAGCACCAGCCGCTGCGAGGTGAAGCGGCGACGCCCGGACAGGTTGATCAGGGCGCCGAAGACTTCTCCCGGCAGCGGCTTGCCGCCATGGGAACCGGCGGCGGGTGCGATAGGCGCGTGCATGTGCATCGTTTTCTCTCCTTGATTCCTTGAATTAAGCGGCTTTGGCGGGATGCGCTTGTTTCCGGTACAGGAATTCCAGCACTGCCGTGCGGTATTCCATGTAGCGCGCATCCGACGCCAGCGCCACGCGGTCGCGCGGGCGCTCCAGCCGCACATCGACGATTTCACCGATGGTGGCGGCCGGGCCGTTGGTCATCATGACGATGCGGTCGGACAGCAGCACCGCTTCGTCCACATCGTGCGTCACCATCACCACCGTGGACCGGGTGGCGGCGACGATCTTCAGCAGCTCATCCTGCAGGTGGGCGCGGGTCAGCGCGTCCAGTGCGCCGAACGGTTCGTCCATCAGCAGCACTTTCGGCTCCATCGCCAGCGCGCGGGCGATGCCGACACGCTGCTTCATGCCGCCCGAGATTTCATGCGGGCGCTTGGCTTCGGCCGCCGTCAGGCCGACCAGCGCCAGCGCCGCCATGGTGCGTTCCTTGAGCTGCGCCCTGGTCTCGGTGGCGCCAAACACGCGCTCGACGCCGAGGTAGATGTTTTCGTAGCAGGTCAGCCACGGCAGCAGCGAGTGGTTCTGGAACACCACCGAGCGTTCCGGCGACGGGCCGGCGATCTCGCGGTTGGCGCACAGCAGCACGCCGTCGGTCGGTCTCAGCAGGCCGGCGATCAGGTTGAGCAAGGTCGACTTGCCGCAGCCCGAATGGCCGATCAGGGTGATGAATTCGCCCTTGGCGACTTTCAGGTCGATCTCACGCAGCGCGTGGAAGATGCCTTTTTTGGTGTGGAACACCATCTCCACGCCTTCGATATCGATGAATTTTGGATCGTCCATGACTGTGCTCCTTAGTTCGACACTTGTTCGTAGGTGAAAGCGCGGGCCAGCGCCATCAGCGCCTGCTCCAGCAGCAGGCCAACCAGGCCAATCGCGCCGATGGCGATGATGATGTGCGGGACATTCAGGTTGTTCCACTCATCCCACACCCAGAAGCCGATGCCGACGCCGCCGGTCAGCATCTCGGCGGCGACGATCACCAGCCACGCGGTGCCGATCGACAGGCGCACGCCGGTCAGCACGAACGGCAGCGCCGACGGCAGCAGGATCTTGGTCAGGATCTTCCACTCCGACAGGTTGAGCACACGCGCCACGTTCATATAGTCCTGCGGCACGCGCTGCACGCCGATGGCGGTGTTGATGATCATCGGCCAGATCGAGCAGATGAAGATCGACCAGATGGCGGCCGGATTGGCCGATTTGAAAATCAGCAGGCCAATTGGCAGCCAGGCCAGCGGCGACACCGGTTTCAGCAGGCTGATAATCGGGCTGAACATGGCGCTGACAAACTGCACGCGGCCGATCAGGAAGCCCAGCGGAATCCCCACCAGCGCGGCCAGGCCAAAGCCCACGCCGACGCGCTGCAGCGATGCCAGCAGGTTCCAGCCGATGCCCTGGTCATTCGGGCTGTTGCGGTAGAACGGATCGGAGAACAGCTTGATCGCCTCTTCCAGCGTGGCGGCCGGCGTCGGGAAGCTGCTGTTCTTGACGGTGATGATTTGCCAGACCAGCACCAGCAAGGCGGCGCCCACCAGCGGCGCGATGATCTTCAGCGCGGTGGCGGACACTTGCTGGCGCGTGCGCGCCGTCGAATTGGCGGCAAGCGGACGGCGCGGGCGGCGGGCCGGCGTGTCAGCGGCCGGAGGAATCACTGGCGCAGCCGCAACCGGCTCAGCGCTGTCAGGTTTGAGCATGGCATTCATGGCGACCTCCGGTTATCAGGCTTTGATCTTGAACGAGGCGGCGAACGCTTTCGGGTTCTTGCCGTCCCACACGGAACCATCCATCAGTTTCGACGAGCGCAGCGGGCTTTTCGGCACCGGCGTCTTGGTCATGGTGGCGGCGTCCTTGTACAGATCGATCTGATTGACCGAGGTGGCCACGGCCAGGTAGTCGGGATCATCCTTCAGCAGGCCCCAGCGGCGGTGCTGGGTCATGAACCACATGCCGTCCGACAGGTAGGGGAAGTTGACCGCGCCGTCGTTGTAGAACTTCATGTGGTTCGCATCGTCCCAGGTCTTGCCCAGGCCATTCTGGTAGCGGCCCATGATGCGCTGGTCGATCGCATCCTTGCTGGTGTTGACGTAGGATTTATCGGCAATGGTTTCGGCCATCTTGTTCTTGTTGGCCAGCGAAGAGTCGATCCATTTGCCGGCATCGAGGATGGCGGCCATCATGGCGCGGCAGGTGTTCGGGTATTTTTTGGCGAATTCCAGGGTGGAGCCCAGCACCTTCTCCGGGTGGTCCTTCCAGATTTCCTGGGTGGTGGTGGCGGTGATGCCGACGCCGTCCATGATGGCGCGGTGGTTCCACGGCTCGCCCACGCAGAAGCCGTCCATATTCCCGACGCGCATATTGGCCACCATCTGCGGCGGCGGCACGGTGATGACTTTGGCGTCCTTCATCGGGTTGATGCCGTTGGCGGCCAGCCAGTAGTACAGCCACATGGCGTGGGTGCCGGTCGGGAAGGTTTGCGCGAAGGTGTATTCGCGCTTGTCGGTTTGCATCAGCCTGGCCAGCGAGGCACCGTCGACGCCGCCCTTGTCAGCCACTTTCTTGGACAGGGTAATGGCCTGGCCATTGTTATTCAGGCTCATGAGCACGGCCATGTCTTTTTTCTGGCCGCCGATGCCCATTTGTACGCCGTACAGCAGGCCATACAGCACGTGCGCCGCGTCCAGGTCGCCATTGGCCAGCTTGTCGCGCACGCCGGCCCAGGAGGCTTCCTTGCTCAGCACGAATTTGACGCCATACTTCTTGTCGAAGCCCAGCACCGAGGCCATGACCACGGAAGCGCAGTCGGTCAGCGGGATGAAGCCGATCTTGATTTCTTCCTTTTCCGGCTTATCCGAACCTGCTGCCCAGACACCACCCGTCGACAAACCCAACATACTTCCTCCCGCTACAAGACCTGCACCATGAATTATTTTTCTGCGTGTTACGTTGACTGCTTCCGTCTTTGGAGTGCCTAGTTTTGTGTAGTTCATGGTGTTTCCCCTTCTTGTAGTCGTCGATAACTAAGAGCCAAAAAAAACGCCTACCCTCACGAAACGAATTCATGATTGGTAGACGTCGTTGTCTGGTGGGCCCCACCGCCGTTGGCAGGACACAGCCGCGCAGCATTGCGCTTGTCTACGGTTATGCAATGTCCGTGCCAGCAGCTTTACAGGGGGAAAGGGAGATTTCAGGCAAAAAAAATGCACCGCTTTTGCGCGGTGCATCATTTTGGGCGGGCGTTTTCAGCCCAAAAGGTCTTCGACGTCCAGAATCCGCTGCGCCACTTCCGACAGCTTGAGGTTCTTGCTCATCGCCATCGAGCGCAGCTTTTGGTAGGCCTGCTCCTCAGTGAAGCGCTGACGCTCCATCAGCAGGCCCTTGGCGCGCTCGATCACCTTGCGCTCGGCCAGCTTGCTCTTGGTGTCGCTCAGCTCGTCCAGCAGCTTTTGCTCGCGCTTGAACTGGGCCAGCGCCACCTGCAGCACCGGTTTGATGCGTTCGCTCTGCAGGCCGGCCACCACATAGGCCGAGACGCCGGCTTCGACCGCGGCTTCCATGCTGTCCGGGTCCTGGTCTTCGGTGAACATGACAATCGGGCGGCGTTCGTCGCGGGTGGCGATCACCACGTGCTCCAGCACATCGCGCGCGTCCGACTCGGCATCGACGATGATCATGTCGGGCTGCAGCTGGGCGATGCGCTCGGGCAAGTACATATCCGGCGGCAGCGAGGCGATGATGTCGTAGCCGGCTTCCAGCAGCCCAATGCGCAATACCCGCGCGCGCTCGGCCTGCGCGTGCAGCGCCTCGTCATCCTCGTCATGGATGACGGTGTTGACGACAACGATACGCAAATTGGGCATGGCCGGCTTACGCATGGGAGTGGGTCATGACCTTGCTCCAAGCAAGAATCAAACCAGTATTTTGGATGCTCATGGGCAGATTTTACGGTACAACCGACAAATTCTGCCAGTATTCATCCTAACGCTGCATGCCCCAGCGCCGTATCGTCAGGGTTTCGAGTGGACGGAATACCACATTGTCAATGAACAAGCCGATCAGGATGACGGCGGCCAGACCGGCAAAGACCTTGTCTGTATACAGCTCGTTACGGTTCTGGAAGATGTACCAGCCCAGGCCGCCCTGGCCGGCGGTGGTGCCGAATACCAGCTCGGCGGCGATCAGGGTGCGCCAGGCGAAGGCCCAGCCGATCTTCAGGCCGGACAGGATGGAGGGCAGGGCGGCCGGCACCAGGATGTGCAGCACGAAGCGCAGGCCGCTGAGCCCATAATTGCGGCCGGCCATGCGCAAGGTGTCGGGCACGGACTGGAAGCCGGCGTAGGCGCCCACTGCCAGCGGCCACAGCACCGCGTGCACGATCACGAACAGCAGGCTGGCCTTGCCCAGGCCGAACCACAGCAGCGCCAGCGGCAGCAGGGCGATGGCGGGCAAGGGGTTGAACATGGCGGTCAGGGTTTCCAGCAGATCGCGGCCGATGCGGGTGGAGGCGGCCAGCGCGGTCAGGGCGAAGGCGGCCAGGATGCCCGCCGCATAGCCTTGCAGCAGGACGGTGAGCGAGACGCGCACCCGGTCCGGCAATTCGCCGCTGGCGATGCCGTCGATGAAGGCGTGTGCGGTTTGCAGGAAGGTCGGCAGCAGCAAGTCATTGTTTTGCCAGCGGGCGGCGGCTTCCCATACGACGGCCAGCACGATGAGGATGAACGCCTTGCGCAGCCAGCCCTGCTGCCATGCGCTGGCGGCCAGCGGCAGTGCCGGCGCGGCCGGCCGCAACGCCGGCGGCGCGACGGCATATTCGCGCTCCTGCCGGATCGGCGGATCGAAGACCTGGCTCATCGCGCCACCCCGTCGTCCCGGCGCACGCCGGGCGCTACGCCTGTGCGGCCCATAGCCCGCTTGCCGGCACGCTCAGCATGGGTCGCAGCGGCATACCGTCCGCCGTCTGCCGGGGCGACGGCGGCGGCAGCATCACCGAACAGCAATCCGTGGATGCGCTGGGTGGCCGCCTGAAACTCCGCACTGCCCGCGCTCACCAGATCGAACTGATGGCTATTCAACTCCGCCCTCACCTGCCCCGGATGCGGCGACAGCAGCAATATCCGATTCCCCACCACCAGCGCCTCCTCTATCGAATGCGTCACAAACAACAAGGTAAAGCGCAGCTCTTCCCACAAGCGCCCCAGCTCCTCCTGCATCTTGCGCCGCGTGAGCGCGTCGAGCGCGGCGAACGGCTCGTCCATCAACAGCACCTCCGGCTGCATGGCGAGTGCGCGCGCAATCGCCACACGCTGCTTCATGCCGCCGGACAGCGTGTGCGGATGCGCATGCTCAAATCCCCCCAGGCCCACCTTGCCGATCCAATGCATGGCCCGCTCGGCGGCCTCATGCCGGCTGACGCGCCTGCTCATCAACAACGGAAACATCACATTTTCCTTGACCGTCTTCCAGGGTGGCAGCTGATCGAATTCCTGAAACACGACGATGCGATCCGGCCCCGGCCCGCGCACCTCGGCGCCATGGATGGCGATGCTGCCGCTGGCTGGCTGGATGAAGCCAGCCGCCGCCTTCAGCAAGGACGACTTGCCGCAGCCCGAAGGCCCCAGCAGCACAAAGCGGTCACCGCGATACACATCGAAGCTGACATCCTGCGTGGCGCGCGTGCCGCCATATTCCAGGCTCACGTGCTGCGCGCGCAGCAGAGGCTGGATGCCGCCGGTCGGGCTGACGATCTGCAAGCTCATGACCCGGCCGCAATCACAGGATCGTCAAAGAAGTAGTCGCGCCAGCTGGCCGGCTGCTTCTTGATCGCACCGACGCGGTACAGGAACTGCGCCAGTCCATAGGTATTCTGCGGCGCCACGCTGAAATTCACCTGCGGGTTCCTGATGATCTTCAGCAGCAGCGCGCGATCCACCTTGGCCTTGCTGACCCGCAGATAGGTGTCGGCCGCGCCTTCCGGATTTTTGGCGATGTACTGCGCCGCCTCCGCCAGCGCGGCGGTAAAGGCCCGATAGGTCTTCGGATTCTCGTTGCGGAACTTCTCGGTGGCATACAGCACCGTGGCCGAACTCGGCCCGCCCAGCACATCGTAGGAATTCAAAATGATGCGCGCATTCGGGTTCGCAGCCAGCTCCTGCTCCTGGAACGGTGGATTGCCGAAGTGGCCGTTGATCTCCGTACCGCCCGCGATGAGCGCCGCCGCCGCATCCGGATGCGGCAAGGTCTGCGTGTACTTATCGAGACGCGCAAACTCCTTGTCGCCCCACTGCTTGGCCGCCGCATACTGCAAGATGCGCGACTGCACCGACACCGTCACCGCCGGCAGCGCAATCCGGTCCTTCTCGCTCAGATCCGCAATCGACTTCACCTTCGGGTTGGTGCTGACCAGGTAATAAGGGAAGCTGCCCAGCGAGGCTACGCCCTTCACATTCTGCCGGCCGCTGGTGCGGTCCCAGATGGTCAGCAGCGGGCCGACGCCGGCGCCGGCGATATCGATGGCGCCCGACAGCAGCGCATCATTCACCGCCGAACCGCCTGACAACTGCAAGCGCTCCACCGTGATATCAACGCCGAGCTTCTTGCCCTGCTTCTCGATCAGCTGCTGATCCTGCGCCACGTTAAGCAGCAGGTACACCACGCCGAACTGCTCGGCGATACGAATGCGCCCCTCGGCCCGCGCGGGAGCAGCGGCGGCAAGCGACAGGGCCAGGATGGCGGCGGTCAATCTGAACATGGGTTTCCTCATTGGATTAGAAAGGCACATCGCCTTCGATGGTGGTGCGGTACAGCTTGCGGCGCAAATGCTCAGGCGTGCCGCCGGCAAGATGCATCAGCGAGCGGTTATCCCAGAACACCAGATCATGCGGCGCCCAGCGATGGCGATACACATGCTCCGGCTTGACGCTGTGCGCGAACAACTCGGCCAGCAGCGCGCGGCTCTCGTCGTCGGGAATGCCGTCAATGCGGGTGGTGAAATGCTCACTGACGAACAAGGCCTCGCGCCCCGTCTCCGGATGCCTGCGCACCACCGGATGCAGCACCGGCTTGACCTCATCGATCTGCGCCTGCGTCAGCGCCGGGCGGAACGGACTGCGGCGGCGCAGCTCTTCATACTGCGCCAGATAGCTGTGCTCAGCACGCGCGCCGTGCACCGCGTGGCGCAGCGCGGCCGGCAGCGTGTCGTAAGCCAGATGCATATTGGCGAACAGCGTATCGCCGCCCTCCAGCGGCAACTCCTGCGCATGCAGCATCGAGCCGAGGCTGGGCTTGTCCTTGTACGAGAGGTCCGAGTGCCAGAAATGGCCGGCATCGCCCAGGCCGAGCGGCTTGCCGTTCTCGATGATATTCGAAATGATCAGCACCTCCGGATGGGAAGGCAGCTGGAAATTGCGCAGCACATGGATCTGCAGCGGCCCGAAGCGGCGGCTGAAATCGACCTGCTGTTGGGGCGTGATGCGCTGATCGCGGAACACCAGCAGATGGTGATCCAGATGCGCCTTATGAATGCGTTGAAAGTCCCGCTGCGGCAGCGGGCGGTTCAGATCCAGCCCGACAATCTCCGCGCCCAGCGGCGCATCGAACAGCTCAACCTGAAAAGAATCCTGAAGGACGGCAGCCATGACACACTCTCTTGTAAAGATGTGCCATCCAGTCTATGCCGCCGTCCTTCGTGAGAAAACGAATCTAATCCGATATCGTTATGCGGAATTTATGCAGCTTCGTACTTCGCCAAGCGCTGCTGCACGACCGGGGCCAGTTGGTCCAGCGCGCTGACGGCGATGCCCATGTCTTGCAGCTTGCCGTCGTTGATGCCATAGACCCAGCCATGCACGGTCAGTTCCTGGCCGCGGTCCCAGGCGTCGCGCACGATGGTGGTTTGCACCACGTTGTTCACTTGCTCGACCACGTTCAGTTCCACCAGGCGCTCCGAGCGCTTCTGTTCGTTGACCACGGCGCCCAGGTAGCGCTCGTGCTTCTGGTTCACGTCATACACGTGGCGCAGCCAGTTGTCGACCAGGCCGACGCGGGTGCCGGTCATGGCCGCGTGCACGCCTTTGCAGCCGTAGTGGCCGACTACGATCACGTGCTTGACCTTCAGCACTTCCACCGCAAACTGCAGCACCGACAGGCAGTTCAGGTCGGAGTGCACCACCACGTTGGCGATGTTGCGGTGGACGAAGACGTCGCCCGGCGCCAGGCCCAGCAGCTCGTTTGCCGGCACCCGGCTGTCCGAGCAACCGATCCACAGGTATTCCGGCGCCGCTTGCGTGGCCAGGCGGTTGAAGAAGTCCGGGTCGCGCTCGATTTCCGATGCGGCCCATTTGCGGTTGTTCTCCAGCAGGTGACGCAGGGGGGATGTGCTGTTCTTCAGGCTTTCCATGATGCTCCTCTCGTACATAAGAAGACCGCCGGTCTGCTCACAACGCAGCGCGGCGGTCTGGATATTACCGATTCAACGTGACGGGTGAATTACTCAAAAAAATCCTTCACCTTGTCGCGCCAGGTTTTCGTCTGTGGGCTGTGCTTGGCGCCACCTTCGGTGGTCGACTTCTCGAACTCGCGCAGCAGTTCTTTCTGCTTCTCGGTCAGCTTGACCGGCGTCTCGACCGCCACATGGCAGAACAAGTCGCCGGCAAAGCCGGAACGCACGCCCTTGATGCCCTTGCCTTTCAGGCGGAAGGTCTTGCCCGACTGGGTGCCTTCCGGGATTGTAAACGCTACTTTACCAGACAACGTCGGCACCTCGATTTCGCCGCCCAGGGCCGCCTTGGCAAACGAGATCGGCATTTCGCAGTGCAGATCGTCGCCTTCGCGCTGGAACACCGGATGCGGCTTGATGTGGATTTCCACGTACAAGTCGCCCGACGGCCCGCCATTGGTGCCCGGCTCGCCGTTGCCGGACGAGCGGATGCGCATGCCGTTGTCGATGCCGACCGGGATTTTCACTTCCAGCGTCTTGTTGCGCTTGATGCGGCCCTGGCCCGAGCAGGCGGCGCACGGTTCCGGAATGATCTTGCCGGTGCCGTGGCATTTCGGGCAAGTCTGCTGGATGCTGAAGAAGCCCTGCTGCATGCGCACCTGGCCGTGGCCGGCGCAGGTCGAGCACGTCACCGGCGAGGTGCCCGGCTTGGCGCCGGAACCGTGGCAGGTGTCGCACTTGTCCCACGACGGCACGCGGATGGTGGTGTCGAAGCCGTGCGCGGCCTGCTCCAGCGTGATCTCCAGGTTGTAGCGCAGGTCGGCGCCGCGGTACACCTGCGGCCCCTGGCTGCGGCCGCGGCCGCCACCGAAGATGTCGCCAAAGATGTCGCCAAACGCGTCGCCGAAACCGCCGCCGCCAAAGCCGCCGCCGCCGCCCATGTTCGGATCGACGCCGGCGTGACCATAGCGGTCATACGCCTCGCGCTTTTCCGGATTGGTCAGCATCTCGTAGGCTTCTTTGACTTCCTTGAATTTCTCTTCCGCGTCCTTGCTGTCCGGATTGCGGTCCGGATGGTACTTCATAGCCAGTTTGCGATAGGCCTTCTTGATCTCGTCCTCGGATGCGCCCTTTGCAACACCGAGTACCTCGTAGAAATCACGCTTTGCCATGTTGTCGTAACCTTGCTTATATTCTGTACTGATTTATGCGAAAAAGCCGAGCCGGCGGCGTTGCCACACGACTCGGCTGGCCACACCCGCTTGCGCGGGATGGCGATTACTTGCTGTCTTTGACTTCCTTGAAGTCGGCGTCGACCACGTCGTCCTGCTGCTTGGCCTGCTCAGCACCGGCGCCTGGGGCTGCGCCTTCGGCGCCGCCAGCGGCCTGCTGGGCTTGCATGTCAGCGTACATCTTCTCGCCCAGCTTCTGCGAAGCGGTCGACAGCGCGGCCACCTTGGCGTCGATCTCGGCCTTGTCGCCCGATTTGACCGAGGCTTCCAGGTCGTTGATCGCCGCTTCGATCTTCTCTTTCTCGCCGGCTTCCAGCTTGTCGCCGTATTCGGTCAGCGACTTGCGGGTCGAGTGCACCAGCGCGTCGGCCTGGTTGCGCGACTCGGCCAGTTCCTTCACTTTCTTGTCTTCTTCGGCGTTGACTTCAGCGTCTTTCACCATTTTCTGGATTTCCGCTTCGGTCAGGCCGGAGTTGGCCTTGATCGTGATCTTGTTCTCTTTGCCGGTGGCCTTGTCTTTCGCGCCGACGTGCAGAATGCCGTTGGCGTCGATGTCGAAGGTCACTTCGATCTGCGGGGTGCCGCGTGCTGCTGGCGGGATGCCTTCCAGATTGAATTCACCCAGGCTCTTGTTACCGGCCGCGATTTCACGCTCGCCCTGGTAGACCTTGATGGTCACCGCAGGCTGGTTGTCATCGGCGGTCGAGAACACTTGCGAGAACTTGGTCGGGATCGTGGTGTTCTTGTGAATCATCTTGGTCATCACGCCGCCCAGGGTTTCGATACCCAGCGACAGCGGGGTCACGTCCAGCAGCAGCAGGTCTTTGCGCTCGCCCGACAGCACCGAACCCTGAATTGCGGCACCCACGGCCACCGCTTCGTCCGGGTTCACGTCCTTGCGTGGATCCTTGCCGAAGAACTCTTTCACTTTCTCCTGCACCTTCGGCATACGGGTCATGCCGCCGACCAGGATGATGTCGTCGATGTCCGATACCTTGATGCCGGCGTCCTTGATGGCGGTGCGGCAAGGCTCGATGGTGGCGTTGATCAGCTCTTCCACCAGCGATTCCAGCTTGGCGCGGGTGATCTTCAGGGTCAGGTGGACCGGCGCGCCGTTCGCCATGGCGATGTACGGCTCGTTGATTTCAGTCTGGGCCGACGACGACAGTTCGATCTTGGCGCGCTCGGCCGAAGCCTTGATACGCTGCAGGGCGATCGGGTCTTTTTTCAGATCCAGGCCGTTGACCTTCTTGAACTCTTCGATGATGTAGTCGATCACGCGCTGGTCGAAGTCTTCGCCGCCCAGGAAGGTGTCGCCGTTGGTCGACAGCACTTCAAACTGCTTCTCGCCGTCCACGTCCGCGATTTCAATGATCGATACGTCAAAGGTACCGCCGCCCAGGTCGTACACGGCGATCTTGCGGTCGCCCTTTTCCGACTTGTCCAGGCCGAAGGCCAGTGCCGCTGCGGTTGGTTCGTTGATGATGCGCTTGACGTCCAGACCGGCGATGCGGCCGGCGTCCTTGGTAGCTTGACGCTGCGAGTCGTTGAAGTACGCCGGCACGGTGATGACGGCCTCGGTGACTTCTTCACCCAGGTAGTCTTCCGCGGTTTTCTTCATCTTGCGCAGCACTTCGGCCGAGATTTGCGGCGGCGCCAGTTTCTTGTCGCGCACGCTGATCCAGGCGTCGCCGTTGTCGGCCTTGGTGATGGCGTAAGGCATCAGACCGATGTCCTTCTGCACTTCCTTCTCGTCGAACTTACGACCGATCAGGCGCTTCACCGCGAACAGGGTGTTTTTTGGGTTGGTCACAGCCTGGCGTTTTGCCGGCGCGCCGACCAGGATTTCACCATCGTCTTGATAAGCAATGATGGATGGCGTCGTGCGCGCGCCTTCGGCGTTCTCGATTACCTTAGGCTGACCGTTTTCCATGACGGAAACGCACGAGTTGGTGGTTCCCAAATCGATACCGATAATACGACCCATGATTTTTTTCCTTATTTGCTAAAGTTCAGATGGTACTAATATGTGGAAAAACTCTATTGTTTCAAGAGCTTAAAATTACTTTGCTTGCGCTGCGGTAACGATGGCCGGACGCAGCAGGCGGTCGGCGATCATGTAACCTTTTTGCAGCACAGTCACGACGGTGTTGGCTTCCTGCTCGGCCGGCACCACGGCCACGGCCTGGTGCTTGTTCGGGTCCAGTTTTTCGCCCTGGGCCGGTTCGATGGCGATCAGGCGGTTACGCTCGAAGGCGGAGGACAGCTGTTTCAGCGTCATTTCCACGCCTTCCTTCAGCGATTCGACGGTAGGCGCGTCCACTTTCAGGGCCATTTCCAGGCTGTCCTTGACCGGCACCATGGCTTCGGCAAAGCTTTCGACAGCGAATTTATGGGCCTTGGCCACGTCTTCCTGGGCGCGGCGGCGGATGTTTTCGCCGTCGGCTTTGGCGCGCATGAAGGCGTCGTGCATTTCAGCCAGCTTGGCTTCGGTAGCGGCCAGCTGTTCTTCCAGCGACGGCTGGCCAGCGGCTTGTTCCGGGGTCGATGGTGGGGCCGACGCAGCGGCTTCAGCCGCCTCTGGATTAGGTGGTACGGCTTGGTTTTCCTGATCTTGCATCTAAAGACTCCTACAATCGTATTTGTTTGACATTACTTTTGTTACCGCTGTGGCAGCAAATGGGGCAATAACCTACGATTTCAAGGGTTTATTTGCCTGCCATTTCGACAACGTTAAGCTTGCATCAGGCGGCTATTTTAACAGGCTGGCACTCGTCACCCGCAAGTGCTGATTATCGGGTGACGGGGTGACGGGGGCGGGGTTGTTGCTTTTCAGTCGGCGGCCCCAAGCGCCAGGGCCTTGTCGCGGCCGGCCTCGGCCTCTTTGCGCAGCGCCTCGCGTTGCGACGGTGCCAGCTGGGTCGGCCAGCCAATGATGTGCTGTTCGGCAATCTCGGCCAGCGCGGCGATCCAGGCCGGGGTTTCGTTCAGGCAGGGGATATAGTGGTAGTCGGTACCGCCGTTGGCCTCGAAATCGTGCCGCACTTCCATATTGATTTCTTCCAGCGTTTCCAGGCAATCGCTGATGAAGCCGGGGCAGATCACGTCCAGCCGGCGCACGCCGTCGCGCGCCAGCTGGGCCACGGTGGGCGCGGTGTACGGCTGCAGCCACTCGGCCTTGCCGAAGCGCGACTGGAAGGTGACCACGTACTGCTCCGGCGTCAGCTTGAGGGCGGCGGCCAGCAGGCGCGCGGTTTTCAGGCATTCGCAGTGGTAGGGGTCGCCCAGCATCAGGGTGCGCTTGGGCACGCCGTGGAAGCTCATCACCAGTTTTTCCGGCTTGCCGTGCTGTTCCCAGTGATTAAGCACGGCGTCGCGCAGGGCGCGGATATAGCCCTCATGGTCGTGGTAGTTGCGCACGAAGCGCAGCTCGGGAATGTTGCGCACGCTGCCGTAGTGCTGGAACACGGCGTCGCAGATGGAGCCGGTGGTGGTGCCGGAGTATTGCGGGTAGGCCGGCAGCAGCAGGATGCGGTCGGCGCCGTCGGCCTTCAGCTTGCCAAGCACTTCCGGCAGCGACGGCGAGCCATAGCGCATGGCCATGGCGACGATCAGCTCTTCATGGCCGCGTTCGCCCAGCGCGGCGCGCAGGCCGAGCGCCTGGGCATCGGTATGGGTGCGCAGCGGCGAGCCTTCGCTGGTCCAGATGGTGGCGTATTTTTTGGCCGACTGGCCGGAGCGGAACGGCAGGATGATCAGGTTGAGGATGAACCACCAGATCGCGCGCGGTATCTCGACCACACGCGGGTCGGACAGGAATTGCTTGAGATAGCGGCGCACCGCGGAACGGGTCGGCGCGTCCGGCGTGCCGAGATTAACCAGGACGATGGCGCTGCGGCCGACGCTGCCGTGCTTGTGGGGAGGTTCTTTTTGGAAGGTCATGAATGGCTGAAGGTTGAACCGTAAGCCCTTATCTTAATGTATAAGCTTTGCGACCGCGACTGCTACGCCACCCATGACGGTGGTAATCGCGAAAGCGGTCGCAATCATCCACTTGATCAGCCTTGCTTCAAGAGCGAACAAATCCGCTTTGGTCGCCATCTCCTCAAGCCGCGTCTCAATGCGCGTCAGGCGCTGCTTGGTTTCGTCAGCAAAAAATTCCAGTCTTTCGAATCTTTGCTCGGTTTCCATGATCGCCCTCCATTGTCAAGGCCAATGATCAATCTTAGCGCGTTTATCCGCGCTTGAACTGAGCGATATCAGGAAGCGAGCAGTTCGCGGGCGTGCTTGCGGGTGGTGGCGGTGATTTCCAGCCCGCCCAGCATGCGGGCGATTTCTTCCACCCGCGACTTGGCGTCCAGCACGTCGATGCGCGAGGCCGTCTTGCCATTGTCCAGCGTGCCCTTGGCCACCTGGAAGTGCTGGCTGGCCTGGCTGGCCACCTGCGGCAAGTGCGTCACGCACAGCACCTGGCGCTCCTGCCCCAGCCGGCGCAGCAAGCGCCCCACCACTTCCGCCACGCCGCCGCCGATGCCGCTGTCCACTTCATCGAAGATCAGGGTCGGCACCGTAGTGGCGTCGGAGGTGATGACCGAAATCGCCAGCGAAATGCGCGCCAGTTCGCCGCCCGAGGCCACCTTGGCCAGCGGCCGCGCCGCCACGCCGGCATGACCGGCCACCAGGAATTCCACCTGCTCGACGCCATACGCGGCCGGCTCGCAGGCATGCAGCGCGACCTCGAAACGGCCGCCGGTCATGTTCAGTTCCTGCATCGCCTTGGTGACCGCCTCGCCCAGCTGCCGCGCGGCGCGCGCGCGGGTGGCGCTCAGTTTGGACGCCTCGGCCAGGTAGGCCGACTTCAGCTTCTCTTCCTGCTTGCGCAAGCCTTCCAGATCGGTGGCGTCGGCCAGCTGCGACAGCCGCGTGGCCAGCCTGGCGTGTTCCTGCGGCAGCTCGTCTTCCGGCACGCGGAACTTGCGCGCCGCCGAATGGATGGCGTCCATGCGCGCCTCGACGCTGCGCAGGCGCGCCGGATCGAGGTCCACGCGGTCCAGATAATCATTGAGCGCATACACCGCCTCCTGCAGCTGGATGCGCGCCGGCTCGATCAGGTCCACGATCGGCTGCAGGCCGCTGTCGATATCGGCCAGCTTGCCCAGCTTCTGGTTCAGCGACGACAGCTGCGACAAGATCGGATGGTCTTCCGCTTCGGAGATCGCCGCCAGCGCTTCCTGCGCACCTTCCATCAAACTGGCCGCGTGCGACAGGCGGCTTTGTTCATTGCTGACCTCCGCCCATTCGCCCGGCTTGACCGCCAGCTTTTCCAGTTCATTGACCTGCCACTCCAGGCGCTCGCGTTCATACAGCACGTTGGCGGCGTTGGTCTCGAATTCCTCCAGCTGCTTCGCCAGCGCGCGCCATGCCTTGTAGGCCGCGGCCACCGCGCGCGCTTCGCCGGCGGCGCCGGCCTGGCCGTCCAGCAGGTCGCGCTGGGCCTCGGTCTTCATCAGCGACTGGTGCGCGTGCTGGCCGTGGATGTCGACCAGCAGGTCGCCCAGCTCGCGCAGTTGCGCGGCGGTGGCGGCGATGCCGTTGATGTAAGCCTTGCTGCGGCCGGCGTTGTCGATCACGCGGCGCAGCAGCGCCCCATCTTCTTCCACCGCGAATTCATGCGCCACCAGCCACTCGCGCGCCTGGGCGCTGAGCGCGAAATCGGCCGTGATGTCAGCCTTGGCGGCGCCCTCGCGCACCACGCTGGCGTCGCCGCGGCCGCCCAGCGCCAGCGTCAGCGCATCGATCAGGATCGATTTGCCGGCGCCGGTCTCGCCGGTGAACACGGTGAAGCCGGCGGAGAACTCCAGTTCGATCGACTCGACGATAACAAAATCACGGATGGACAGGGTACGCAGCATGGAGGCCAATAAAGGTGATTAAGCGAGCTTGCCCTCACCGGACGGGTATTCGTTCCAGTGCAGCTTTTCGCGCAGAGTGTTGTAGTAGCTCCAGCCGTCCGGATGCAGGAAGGTGATCGCATGCGGCGAGCGCTGGATCACGATGCGGTCCTGCGACTGCAGGCTGGCAAAGGTTTGCATGTCGAAGTTGACGCTGATGTCGCGCCCGCGCACGATCTCCACCACGATCTCGCTCGATTCCGGCAGCACGATCGGGCGGTTGGACAGCGCGTGCGGCGCGATCGGCACCATCACGATGCCGCCCAGCGACGGGTGCAGCAGCGGTCCGCCGGCCGACAGCGCGTAGGCGGTGGAGCCGGTCGGGGTCGAGATGATCAGGCCATCCGAACGCTGGTTGTACATGAACTGGCCGTCCACATCGACGCGCAGCTCGGCCATGCCGGCGCCGGCGCCGCGCGACACCACCACGTCGTTGACCGCCATGCCGACGTGGATGCTGGCGTCGCCGCGCATCACGCGGCCTTCCAGCAGGGTGCGGCGCTCGGCCTTGTAGCTGCCGCTCAGGATGCGGCCCAGCGCATCGTGCATGCCTTCCAGCGGGATGTCGGTCATGAAGCCGAGCCGGCCCTGGTTGATGCCGATCAGCGGCACATTGAACGGCGCCAGCTGGCGGGCGATGCCCAGCATGGTGCCGTCGCCGCCCATGACGATGGCGGCGTCGCATTCGGCGCCGATGCCGGCCGCGCTCAGCACGCGCGCATCGTCCAGCTGCACGCCCAGGTGGGCGGCGGTGGCTTCTTCAAACACCACCTCATAGCCGCGCTGCTGCAGGAAATCGACCACGCTGCCCACCGATTCGGCAATGCCGTCGGTATTCGGGCGCACGACCAGTGCGATAGTGTGGAAAACAGCGTGCGTGGTGGTCATAAAAATCTCGGCTTCAGGCTAGGCGCGCCGTCACTGTACATTTAAACAGTGTCTGGCGCAAGTTTAATGGCCGACCGACAGGATGCCCATGCCAGCCGACACCATCACCGCAAACAATAGCGCGATCATATAGGCCAGCATCAGCGCTGACCAGCGCGCAAAAGTACCAAGGCGGCTGCTGTGGTACACGCGCCGCATGGCCCATGGCAGGTAGCCGATCAGCCAGCACCACAGCGCGAACTGCAGCAGCGGGAAGTGCGCCAGCAGGATCACGCAGAACATCAGGAAGGCAAAGGCATTGGTGTGCAGCGCAAACAGCATGTGTTCGCCGAAACGGCGCCCCGAGCCCAGGTACAGCACCTTGAGGAACAGCGCAAACACCGGCATCAGGCAGAAGATGGCGTACGGCGCGTAATGGCTCATGCCGTTCTTGAACACCTTGACCTGCTCTTCCGGCGGCAACTGGTTGAGCGCATGCCACTGGCGGCGCAGCAGCGGCCAGTCACTCAGCTTGCCGTCAATGTATTCTTCGTTGATGTTGACGTTGACGTCCTTGTCATCGTCCTTGGGAGCGGCGTCGGCCGCGGCCTGGGCCTTGGCGGCGCGCATTTCCGACCGGGCGTCTTCAGCCGCCATGTCGCTCATCATCTCGGCCACGGCCTCCTTGGCGGCTGAGTGGCTGGCCGCATCTTCCGGCGTGGCCGGCTTGCCGATGCGCGCGCGCTCGGCGGCCACGGTATCGGCCAGCACGCGCGCCGGCGCCACCGCCTTGGCGGCGGTGGTCTGGCCTTCGACCTTGGCCTCGACGTGGCTGCTGCCGTCGCTGGTGAATTTGAACAGGGCAAAGAACAGCACGCTGAAGGTCAGGTACATGCGCAGCGGCTGCACATAGCGCACGCGGCGGCCGCGGATGTATTCATTGGTCAGCTCGCCCGGCTTGAGGATCAGCAACCGCAGCGAGCTCCACAGCTTGCCCTCCAGCGCCACGTAGTGGCCGATGAATTCATGCAGGAACTCGCGCGTGCTGGCGTGGTGCAGCACCGCTTCCTGGCCGCAGTTGGAACAGAAGTGGCCGCTCAGCGGCGTTTCGCAGTTGGCGCAATTGTCCAGCTTGGCGGCAGTGCTCATGCAGAAAATCCCGGGGAAGAAAAACGTGGTCTAAATGATAAACGACTTCCTTCAAAAATTGTCGGAATTCAATGTGGCGACTGACACAAAACCAACTCGCTAAGATGGTTCTCATCAACCCTGATGGAGGCTGCCATGTTGAAGCAACAACACATCAATACCGACGCCAAGGTCAAGGATGACGGCGTCAAGCGCATGCCGCACGAGCGCGACGAAGCGCCGGACGGCAATGGCGCCAAACCGCGCAGCATCATCCGCCAGGCCGCGGCCGATATCGAGAGCGGCATGGTCGACACCGACCTGCACAACCAGCGCGGCGTGCAGAAACCGCGTAGCGATGCCGAGGCGCAGCCGCAACCGCACGTCAAGCGCGACTGAAAGGAGTGTCCATGCGTCATCCCCTTGCCTTCCTGCTGATGGTGGCCGCGCCCGCGCTGGCCCAGGCCCAGGCCTATCCCCCCGGCTTCGGCCCCAACCCCAGCCTGCCGGCCCCCGACAAGCAGCTGATCCCCACCGTGAACATTGCCCCGGTCGAGCGCTGGAGCGGGCAGCAGCAGCCACTGGCGCCGGCCGGCTTCCGGGTGAGCGCCTATGCGCGCGGGCTGGACCATCCACGCTGGGTCTACACGCTGCCCAACGGCGACGTGCTGGTGGCGGAAACCAATGCCCCGCCCAAGCCGGAGGATAGCAAGGGCGTCAAGGGCATGGTGATGAAGGCGGTACAAAAGAAAGCCGGCGCGGTAACCGAATCGGCCAACCGCATCACCCTGCTGCGCGGGGTGGACGCCAACGGCGCGGCGCAAACCCGCACGGTCTTCCTCAAGGGCCTGAACTCGCCGTTCGGCATGGCGCTGGTGGGCCAGTACCTGTACGTGGCCGACACTGACGCGGTGCTGCGCTTCCCCTACCAGGAAGGCGCCACCAGCATCAGCGCGCCCGGCACCAAGGTGATGGACCTGCCGGCCGGTCCGCGCAATCACCACTGGACCAAGAACATCATCGCCAGCCCGGACGGCAAGTATTTGTACGCGACGGTGGGCTCGAACAGCAATGTGGCGGAAAACGGCATGGAAGAAGAACTGGGCCGGGCCGCCATCTGGCAGCTGGACCTGGCCAGCGGCAAATCGCGCCTGTACGCCACCGGCCTGCGCAACCCCAACGGCATGGGCTGGGAGCCGCAAGGCAAAACCTTGTGGACCGCCGTCAACGAGCGCGACGAACTGGGCAACGAGCTGGTGCCCGATTACATGACCTCGGTGAAGGATGGCGGTTTCTACGGCTGGCCCTACAGCTACTACGGCCAGCATGTGGACAGCCGCGTCAAGCCGCCGCAGCCGGCCATGGTGGCCAAGGCCATCGCGCCCGACTATGCGCTGGGCGCGCACACCGCCTCGCTGGGGCTGGCCTTTTACGAAGGCAAGCTGTTCCCGCAGGCTTACCAGGGCGGCGTGTTCATCGGCCAGCACGGTTCCTGGAACCGCAAGCCGCACAGCGGCTACAAGGTGGTGTTTGTGCCGTTCAGCGGCGGCAAGCCGTCCGGGCCGCCGCAGGATTTCCTGACCGGCTTCCTCAACGGCGAAGGCAAGGCGCAGGGGCGGCCGGTGGGCGTGGCGGTGGATGGCCAGGGCGCGCTGCTGGTGGCGGACGACGTCGGCAACGTGGTGTGGCGGGTAGCGCCGGCCACAGCGCAATCGGCCAGCCGCTGATAAAATCCTTGTTTGGTTTTCACACAAACAAGGATTTACCATGCGCATCCTGCACACCATGCTGCGAGTTGGCGACTTGCAGCGCTCCATCGATTTCTACACCAAGGTGCTTGGCATGAAGCTGCTGCGCACCAGCGACAACCCGGAATACCAGTACACGCTGGCCTTCCTCGGCTACGGCTCAAACCCGGAGCACGCCGAGCTGGAGCTGACCTATAACTACGGCACCACCAGCTACGACATGGGCACGGCCTACGGCCACATCGCCATCTCGGCCGAGGATATTTACGCCACCGCCGCGGCCGTGAAGGCCAACGGCGGCAACGTGACCCGCGAACCGGGTCCGGTCAAGGGCGGCACCACCGTGATCGCCTTTGTGACCGATCCCGACGGCTACAAGATTGAACTGATCGAACGCAGCTTCGACGGTCAGGGCGCCGGCCTGTAATCAGGGCTGGCTGGGTTTGAGCAGATCGGCAATGCCGATGCGTTCGGCAAACTCCACGCGCACCCGCTCGGCCACCTCGGTCACCGCCGTCACGCCATCGTCGACAAAGTCGGTGATGGAGCGGAATGGCCGCGTGCCGTGCGGCAGGCTGACGATGCGGGCGATGTCAGCCGCCACCGCCGCCGGATCGGCCTCCGGCGGCATCAGCTCGGTCAGGCGCGCACCGACCTGGTCCATGAGGCCATCGTACACCGCGTAGGCGGCGCTGGTGGCGGCGTCGGCCGGCTTGCCGGCGTTGGCGAAATGGTCGGTCCCGGCGGTAAAGGCGCCCGGCACCACGATCGAGGTCTCGATATTGAAGCGCGCCAGTTCATACGCCATGGTCACCGCGATCGAATCCATGGCCGCCTTGGCCGCCGCATACGGGCCGAGGAAAGGCGGGAAGCCGCCGCGCGTGGTCGAGCTGCTGACCCACAATACCAAACCCTGTTTCTGCGCCCGCATCACCGGCAGCACCGCCTTGTTGACGCGCTGGGTGCCGAGGAAATTGGTGTCAAACACCTTGCTGATTTCCTCCGGGGTGTAAGCTTCGGTGGGGCCGATCACCAGATGGCCGGCGTTATGCACCACCACATCCAGCCGGCCGCGCTCGGCCATGATGCTGGCCACCGCCGCGTCGGCCGAGGCCTGCGACAGCACATCCAGTTCCACCGCGCGCACATCGGCGCCGTTGGCGAAGGCCCAGTCGCGCAGCTCGCGCACCTTGGCGGCGTTGCGGCCGTGGATGTCGCGCATCGAGGCGTACACCGTGTGGCCGGCCAGCGCCAGCGCTTTCGCGGACAGGTGGCCAATGCCGGTGCCGGCGCCCGTAACCAGAACAATAGCGTTGCTCATGATGTCGTCTCCTTACACCATGCCGCCATTGGCGCGCAGGGTCTGGCCGTTGATCCAGCCGCCGTCGGCGCCGGCCAGGAAGGCCACCGCGTTGGCGATGTCTTCCGGCAGGCCGAGGCGCTCCAGCGGCGGCATCTTGGCCAGCCGCTCGATCAGTTCCGGCGTTTTACCGTCGAGGAACAGGGCGGTGGCGGTGGGACCGGGCGCGACCGCGTTGACGGTGATGTTCTT
The DNA here is from genome assembly GCF_039595735.1 of Duganella sp. NCBI lineage: Bacteria > Pseudomonadati > Pseudomonadota > Betaproteobacteria > Burkholderiales > Oxalobacteraceae > Duganella > Duganella sp. The sequence goes on along the minus strand of NZ_JBCNLB010000001.1, from coordinate 221,867 downwards.
GCCGCGCAATTCCTTGGCCAGGATGGTGGTCATGGCTTCGATGCCGGCCTTGGTGGCCACGTAGGCCGAGTAGCCGGGCAGCAGCGTGCCGACCAGGCTGGACGAGAAGTTGATGATGCGGCCGCCCTGCTCCAGCTTGCCGGCGGCTTCGCGCATGGTGTTGAAGCTGCCCTTGAGGTTGACGGCCACCAGGCGGTCAAACGTCTCGTCGTCGGTGGCGGCCAGGTGCGGCAGTTGCGGCGGCATGATACCGGCGTTGTTGACCAGCACGTCCACGCGGCCGAGCTGGGCGACGGTCTGGTCGAACAGGCGGCGCACGTCGGCGCTGCTGGCCACGTCGGCCTGGATGGCAATGGCCTGGCCGCCGTCGGCGTGGATGGCGGTCACGACCTTGTCAGCCTCGGCCACGTTTCCGGCGTAGTTGACCACCACGGCAAAGCCGTCCTTGGCCAGGCGTTGGGCGATGGCGGCGCCGATGCCGCGCGATGCGCCGGTGATGATAGCGACTTGTTTCATGATCTAGCTCCTTCATTGTTGGTTGCGATGGAGCTAGTATCCGCCTGTGCGTAGATGGAATAAATTCATGAAAATTGCGATGACTATGCAATTTTCACTAATAATTAGCGTAAACGTCGTTCCGGCGAAGGCCGGAACCCATAGAACGCAAGCGCCTTGGCAACGCACGCTTTCCATGGGTTCCGGCTTTCGCCGGAACGACGATAACGGGGATTAGTGCGCCAGCAGCGCGTTGATCGGCGCCAGGTCCGACTCTTTCAGCGAGCCGGCCGCCGATTTCAGGCGCAGGCCGTTCATGATGGTGTCGTAACGGGCTTTCGACAGGTCTTTCTGAGTCGAGTACAGCAGCTTTTGCGCATTCAGCACATCGATATTGATACGCACGCCGACCTGGTAGCCCAGCTTGTTCGAATCCAGCGAAGACTTGCTCGACACTTCCGCCGCTTCCAGCGCCTTGACCTGGGCCAGGCCGCTGGTCATGCCGAGGAAGGCCTGGCGCGCGGTCTGGGCAGCGGCACGTTTGGTGGCTTCCAGGTCGTTGCGGGCCTTGTCTTCCAGGGCGATGGTTTCGCGCACCTTGCTGGTGATGGCAAAACCGTTGAAGATCGGGATGTTCCAGCTGACGCCGATGGCATTGTTGTTGACGGTGCTGCCGCTGGCGCCGGTCTGGCGCTGGTGCGAGGTGCTGGCGATCAGGTTGGCGGTCGGCAGGTGGTTGGCGCGGTTGCGCGAGATTTCGCGCTTGGCGATCTCCACGTTCAGGCCGGCGGCCACCACCGAATAGTTCTGCGTTTCCGCCGAGCTGACCCACGGCTCCACCGCGGCCGGCGACGGCGGTGCGATGGTCACGCCGGGGCGCAGCGGCGCCAGCTCGCCGGTGGTCTGGCCGACGATAACCTGCAGCGCGGTGCGTTTGTTGTCCAGGTCGTTGATGGCGGCAAATTCCTGCGCCACCACCAGGTCGTAGGCTGCCTGCGCCTCGTGGGTGTCGGTGATGGTCTGGGTGCCGACCTCGAAGTTGCGCTTGGCCGAGGCCAGCTGCTCGGTGGTGGCCACTTTCTGCGCCTGGGTCGCGGTCAGGTTGTCCTGCGCGGTCAGCACGTCAAAGTAAGCTTGCGCCACGCGCACGATCAGGTCTTGCTGGGCCTGCGAGAAGGTGGCTTCGGCGGTGGCCTGGGCCAGCTTGCTCTGCTGGTAGGTTTCCCACGCGCCCCAGTTGAACAGCGGCTGCGACAGCGAGACGGTGTAGGTGTTGGCGTGATACTCGGTATCGTTCTTGACCAGGTTACCGGTCAGGAACTCGGCCGAGGTGGCGTCGCCGGTGTTGCGGGTATTGCTGCCGCTGGCCGCGATGGTCGGCAGCAGGCCCGAGCGCCCCTGGGTGATGCGTTCCTGGCCGGCGGCAAGCGAAGAGCGGGCGCTGGCGTAGGTCGCGTCATTGGCCAGTGCTTGCTGGTACACCTGGAGCAGGTCGGCCGCCTGTGCGTTGAGCGTCAAGAAGGCGCTGGTGATCAGCACGGCGATAAGGGGTCTCTGCATTGCAATCTCCGTTGGAGTCATCAAAAAGTTGAACAAATCAAAAACACTGCTACCTGATCGCCGCGCCGGCCGACAGCGCGGGCCGCTTAATACTTGGCCATCGTGCCGTCGACTTGCAGCGCCCAGGCGTGGATCCCGCCGGTCAGGTTGATCATCTTGCTGAAGCCGTTACGCTCCAGGAAGGCAGCCACCTGCATACTGCGCGCACCGTGATGGCAGATGCAGACAATTGCTGCATCCTCATCGAGGTCGTCGATGCGCGCCGGTATGGTATTCATCGGGATCTGGACCGAGCCGTCAATGCGGCAGGTCTCGAATTCCCAGTTTTCACGCACGTCCAGCAACATCGGGTTGGGACGCGCGTCGTCTGCCAGCCAGTCGGCCAGCTCCAGCGCAGTAATCTGCTGCATGGCTGCCCTTCCCGCTTAAAACTTGAACTGCGACGGCGCCACCGCCGAGGCCAGCGGCTTGACGTTGGTCTCGAACAGGGTGCGGGTGTCGTAGCCGGCTTCGCCGGTGCGGGTGATCAGCTGCGCTTTCATCGCCGGCGCCTGGCCAATGATGACCGCCAGACGGCCGCCCACCTTCAGTTGTTGCAACATCGCTTCCGGCAGCACTGGCAGCGAACCGGACACCACGATCACATCAAACGGGGCGCCGTTGGACCAGCCTTGCGCGCCATTGCCCAGCTCGACCGTCACATTGGTGACGCCGTTGGCGGCCAGATTCTGTTCCGCCAGCGCCTTCAGTTCCGGCGACACTTCCACCGCCGTCACCTTCTGCGCCTTGTGGCCCAGCAGCGCGGCCAGGTAGCCGGTGCCGGCGCCGATCAGCAGCACCGATTCGTGCTTCTTCAGGGCCAGGTCTTGCAGCAGGCGGGCTTCGATCTTCGGCGCCAGCATCGCTTCGCCGCCCGGCAACGGGATTTCAATGTCGGCAAAGGCCAGCGCCTTGTGCGCGGCCGGCACGAAGTTTTCACGTTTGACAACGTGCAGCAACTCCAGCACCTCGGCGTCCAGGACGTCCCAAGGACGGATTTGCTGTTCGATCATGTTGAAGCGGGCTTGTTCGATATTCATCTTATGACTCAGGTCGGGATTAAATAATCCGTCATTTTATCGTTGAACTGGCATCGAGGCACATATTAACGATTCGACGGCGGGTTCGCGGGAAATTGCGACAGTCTGCAGTTTAAAGGGGGTGAACCTGCGAAAAAGGCAAGCTGGATGGAAAAATACCGGGCGGCGCTCACGGCTTGGGCGCCTCCAGGCCAACCAGCGTGGTGCTGATAAAGGTGTCCAGGAACACGTGCGGATCGACCGGCGGCATCTCGCAGGCCGGCATGAAGGAGCGGGTCCACATCATCAGCATCATCACTGGGGCGATCAGCACCTGGGTCATGACGGCCGGGTCGACCGGGCGGAACTCGCCGCTGCTGATGCCGCGCTGCAGCACGCCGGTGATCAGGGCGCTGCCGCGCGCCACCACTTCTTCATTGTGGAACTTCACCAGTTCCGGGAAATTGTGGCCTTCGGCCAGCATCAGCTTGGTGACGCCGGCGATCGGGGTGGCGCAGATCTGGTCCCACCAGCGCATCAGCAGGGCGCGCAGCAACTCGCTGCTGGAGCCTTCGAACACCGCCGCATCCTGCTCGGCCTGACCGATGGTGGCCACGATGCTTTCGCGCACCACAGCCTTGAACAGTTCTTCTTTGTTGGTGAAATATAAATACAGGGTTCCCTTGGATACGCCGGCGTGTTTGGCCACGTCTTCCAGGCGGGTGGCGGCATAGCCGCGCTCCACGAATTGCTCCAGCGCCGCCGCCAGCAACTCCTGCGGCCGCGCATCCTTGCGCCGCTCCCAGCGTGGCTTGGTATCTTGAGGGGCTTGCATGGGTGTAGGTGAAAGTAACTTACTTGTGAGTCATTAATATAATCGCAGGGCGGGATAGCGTCAAGCGAGCGCTCGTTGGACGACACATCCGCTTGCGCTGGCGACACATCGACTTGCGCCATAAGGCCCTCCGCGCATTCGCGTGCATGTGCTCGCGTTAACGAGACCTAAAAAGGCAGTCTCTTAGGCCAGTCCGGTGCGCAGCTTACTTCGCCGGTTGCGAAGAGCATTGAGTGAGCAGTAGGTGCCTTCAAGCAATTTCAATTTGACCCTCAGTAAACAACTCTTTCTTCAGTAGCTCCTGTTTCGCAGCCGTTGCGTTAGGAGAGAACATCACAATCCGTAGATCTTTTTCTGCTCTCGAAAAGCAAACGTACGCGAGATTTGTGGTCAAGCGGCGCTGCCGATCTGTTGGCTCGCCCCCGGCACTCTCCGGAGTTAACGTCTTAACGAAGCTGTAGTTATTCCAAGCGGAGCCAACATCGTCAAATACAACCAGGACGCTCTCATACTCCTCCCCCTTAACACCATGCTGGGTACTGAATTCGGTGTTGTCATCGATAAAGTCACAATAATGGGAAATCTCCTTTAAACCCATCGTAAAGAATTCGTCCGCCAGCCACTCACCTTTTTCCGATGCATGCTTCTCTTCATCATAGGGTTCACCACGGCGTTCGCGATCTAGATTCTCTGTGAGACGCTTTGAGACAGGGTAGAGCTCATTCTCTCGGCAGTATCTGAGAATATCGCCAGTGGTCTTGCTCTTCCACATTTCATCCAAAGTGGTCGTAATTGCCTCGATTCTTTTCCGCATTTCTCTGAGCGGAAGATTGGAGTTCTTACCCTTCGGGTCGAAAGCCGGGCTGTTTTGGCGCAGCAGATCTATCGTGGCTCTGCTGTTTTTTGAGTTGTGAGCTTTTATCAGAGGATTGAGGCAAGCAATAAAGGGCTTGAGAAGATAGTGCTCGCCATTTTCGTAATCGTCTTGCGCGCGCGTTGATGAGTAATCCCCGGTAAACAGCTCATGTAGGGCCGAGAAACCTAGTCTCTTTGCAATCATCTGCCTGACGAGGTACAGGTGTTTGGCTTTCTTCCGGTCTTTCCAGCCCCAGCTTGCCAGCGCGTCGTCTAGCTTTTGAGACACGCTATCCATTTGTTCTGTCGTATAACGCCCCCGAGGTGCACCTGGCTTTTCGGTCTGAATGAGTCTGATGATGACACTTCCCTTAATTTCAGCGTTCTTGCCAGCCGGGAATTGCTGGATGTCCTTGCGAAATGCGTTGAGAAGATCGATTACCTCAGTAGAGCATCGAAAATTCTCCTCCTTCGGAATGCGAACCGAATCTTGGGGCCCTTTAAAATCCCCTGCTCTCTTGTCATAAATCTGTTGTAGCGGGTCCCCAAAGTATCCGATGATCGGCAATCCGACACCTTGGCAGAGTGTGTTCAACGCCGCGACTACGTTCTCTTGAGTGTCCTGTGCCTCATCCACAAATATGTAGGGATATTTCTGCCCCATTATTCGTTGCAATTGAGGGCTTATCGTAAGCATTTGCGCAGCAATATCAATTACGTCGGCGTGACCGATTTCGCCTTGAAGATAGTTGCTGAAGTTTGAATCGTTATACGTAAATGCTGGTACGGCGTGCAATCCCTCTAAATCACGCTGAAGTGCCTCGACTTTTGCGCGCGCATTTAGTGCCTTTTTGCTTTTCCCACCATCATCGTCTTCCTTCGCTTTCGCGATGCGGTCTGGTATCACTTTTTCTTGGAGTGCCTTGCGTATGCTAGGTATGTAACGCTTCACCTCCCCCCAAAGAAAGCCATGCAATGTGCTGACGATAAAAAGGTCATCCCATCCGAGTCGGGACGATATGACCGCGACCGCGCGTTTCGTATAAGTGACGCAAACGATTTGTTGCCCGTCACGCCGAAGTTGTTTTCCGTGTTGCTTACGGATGAAGTCTAGTGCAGAAATCAGCGAAGTCGTCTTCCCCGATCCGGCACCGGCAATTACATAAAAACTCGTCCGCTTATCAATGCACTCTCGAATCTGCTCGTCTGCCTTCGTCGGCTTAAGTGTGGTGTTCATTCCGCGTCCTCATTGATGATCTACTGAGCTTCAGCGTTCGCAATTGGAGACAGTCGCTCCTCAAGCCACCGCAGCCCTGCTTCGATGTAAGCTGGCGTATTCCATTTGATTTGAGAGGACGCTAGTGCCAGCGCGAAATCTGCCTTCTTGAAATTCTGATCGCGAACCTCGCCGTAAATCTTGTCCATAAGCTCATCGCACGTCATTGCTGCCGTTAGGTCTAGCCCGATATCGACCTTCTGCTCACCTTCAAAAATTTCCAAATTCTCGTAGATGAACGTCTCCTCAAGAGTGCGGCCGTGCATTTCGTCCTCGCCCACTTTGACCGGCTTTTGAAACGTCACAAAGCACTGTCCAGATTGGACTAAACATTCTTCCGTCGTGAGCGCCACAAGCTCGTCGCGAGTGCTCTTCGACAAAAGAAACTTGAGGGCGGCATTTGAGGTTCGCGCCCCAGCCTTATCAGCGCGGCAAGCCTTCCTAGCGTCAGCGGCATCGACGGTGTCAATGTCAGTGATTACAAGGAACGGAATTCCCAAGAAACCGAGCAGGCTTGAGAGCTTATGCGCGTACGCCCCACCAACTTCTAAGATCGTTATGTAGCGATTTAGAAGACGCGCTGCACTTTGGTCGATCATCTGGGGAAGCAGCAATTTTTCAACCGTACCCTCAACAAGAATGGCAGCATCTGCGAAGAACATGTCGCAGTGAGTAAGCTTCAAGTATTTTCTCAGGAAATCGATAGTAGCTTGTTGCTGCCCCTTTTTCAGCTCAGCAAGCAGCTTTTCCTTTTCTGGCTCGTCTAAGAGCTCTTCTTGCGCGGTAAGCGCCCTTACTGGCTCTGGTGTGGGCCTGAAATCGTGGAGATTCAACACTGATGTGGCACTTGGGCTCGCAGCCCCGTTTCCAGCTTGAGACTTAAGTGGAACTCGACGGAAGTATCGAATTTTTTCAAACGCTACAGCGTCAACAATATGTGAGGAGTGTGTTGAGATAGCGAGTTGAGGGGTCACTGCACCCACTCCAAGTTCTTTTGCGGTCTCGCTCAAGATTTTTGAAATGTTCGCTATGAATACCTGCTGAACTTGCGCGTGAAGATGAACCTCGGGTTCCTCGATAAAGATGAGCTGGCAAAGTTCACGCCCGCTCTCTGTCGCCAGCCACTGCGCATGGTAATGGTTTAGCTGAATCGCTATATAGATGAGATTCTTAAACCCAAGGCCATTGTATGCCTCCGGTAGTTCGTGCTTTAGAACCTGATCCACATAAAACAACTCGGTGTTTCCCTGCAACGCATCCTGAGCACTCATCGATGAAACCAAGCGCAACGCTCTATCATGCGCCGAAGGAACACCGAGTTTAGAAATTACACTGAGCAAAGGTTTGAAGTGCGTGTCGTAATGTGCAGTTAGTCGCGAATTGTTTTCATCAATAACTTTGTTGGCCGCCTCGTTTTCAGACGGCTTCTCCAGATTACTCTTGTAATATGCCGAGAATGCTGCGGAAAGACGGTTGAAACGCCCACTGTCCTGATCATGTATGTTCCGCTGGGCATCAATGAAATCGACTCTAATCAGCGAATTGAGCGTTCGCTTCCCCTCCTTTGCTTCAATCTCCGTTTCCTTTACTCCGTCCTCTTCAATCGAGAGAGCATAGTATCTGACTGTAAAGTAGCGCGAGAGCCTCGGCACTTGTTGTAAGAATTTTGCTAGGCTTTTCTGGCGTTTGCCATCCAGCGCTGGGACACTCGTGGTGTACTCATCACGTAATAGTTGACCGTCCTGAACACAATAACGTAGGCGTATTCCAACTTTGTCAAAGTCGTTTGACACGTCGGGCAACAACGAAAAGACTCTGCCGAATTCAACATCAGGATTGATAGACAGCCAGATATCCATTTCAATTGCTGGCAGGCTATCCGGCATCATCGTCGCATCGTCACCATATCGATCAAATTTACCTATGCAAGCGACCGTAAAATCGTTGATTGTGAATTCGCTGCCCCGTTCGAAGAACAAACGAAATGCTGATACGGCCGATGTTTTCCCGCTGTTGTTGGGCCCGACGAAGACGGTGTGATCATCCTCAAGGCTGAACTGGACGTCCTCTAAGCGCCGAAAATTACGAAGCGATACTTGTGAAACTTTCATGGAAATTTCCTTTGTAGTCGAGTTAGTTCCCGCGCCAGCCATATTCAAGCGCCACATCGAAAACATTACACTAATGCAACAGAGAGATTGTCATTCTTTGTCACAAACAAGACGAGACAGCTCGGTCAGAAGGTGCGCCAAAGAGATATCAATTAGATGAAGAAAATCCAAATTCCGGTCAAAAACGACAAAAGCTGAAACGACAAAAAACTAACAAAAACAAGCACTTGTGCAACATTTATGCTTATTGTAGTGTTGCATGCAAGTCTTGGTAAAAGTGGGGCGCACTATGTATCGCACAGCGGCGGACGTGATGAGGGAGTTCGAATTACGCGGAATTTCTGCGGCTGAATGGGCACGTCGCAACGGATTTAGCCCAACGATGGTTTATCAAGTGTTGCGGTCTCACAACGTACCGTCACGCGGTCAAAGTCATCGCATCGCCGTGGCCCTTGGGATGAAGGCTGGGTACAAAGAACACGACTACAACTTGGAATTTGAGGGGGGTGATAAGGGGGACTAGAACCAGTACGAACAAAATAACCGCCAGAAATGCAAACGGGCCCTTTCGGGCCCGCCTGATGGTACATATCAGAGGATACGAACCGGTTCGCACCCATAGTGTCTTCTGAATGTAGCCAAAGGTCAAGTCACGCCGTCGATCTTGTAGGCGGCGCCACAACAGCAGCTCCCGTCTTGGGCGCTGGTGATCAGCACATTTGGAGGAACACAATGTTTCCAAGCAAAGGGCCCGGCCACGGGCGTATGCAGCCACTTGCGGCCTCTGCAACAGGCACCTCAGAAGCCAATGAGTTACGCGGATGTCTCGATGCAAGCAATGGTGATTGTGCCGCGTTTGATACTCCACGGTCAGAACTGACAGTTCAAATCGAAGCGGCGTTTCTAAAGCTGCCCACGGTAGCGCGAATTCTTCACGGGGCCCGTCGCATTCACCAAGGAGGTCGAGGGCGACGAACCGCCTTATTCCCAAGCCGCAAATGCGGTGGCATCGTTCCGCTAGAAAGCCAACTCGAACTGGCCTATGCTGTAGTCTTGGAACGTTCGCCATGGGTTAATGCCTATCGCACTCAAGCTATCCGAATTACGTTGCCTGGCGGCCGATTCGCACATCCAGATTTCCTTATCCGGACGATGGCTGGAACCTACGAAGTGCACGAGGTCAAGCCATCCACTGAAAATCTGTCCGCCGATGACATCGAGCGTTTCAACACGATGCGCGTCATGCTCGCCGAAGTCAGTGTCGGGTTCGGCGTAATCGACGCCCGCCATCTGCCGGGAACGCACACACTCAATGATCTTCTTCGCCGTTATTCGCGCGGGCATCTACAACGCTACACGGCAAATGAGATCGACCATGCAAGATCGATACTCATAAGCAGCGGCACTACCACTCTTCATCAAGCATACCTGCTATTGCAGCGAAATCGTCTTTCGGCTCATCTCGCAGACTATCTCCATTTTCACCAGCTATGGAGTGCTGATCTCGATCCTGACATGCAGTCTCTTCAGGGAGCAGCATAGTGGACAAGATCGCGGAACCTCAGCTTGGCATGCGGTTCTCCATGCACGGCGCAGACTTCGAAGTGAGTTTTGTTGCTAGAGATATGGTTCGCTATTCAAGTAGCGCTGGCGGGCAAGTTCATAGGATGCCTTATACCGCATTCATAGAACTTCAAGAACAGCAGACGATTGTGCTTTCGAACACGCCGGGAACTACCCTCACTGCGCACAATGCGCAGGTAATCATGCGCAAACGCAGGTATGTCGAGGACGCCATTCTTGGCCTTGCATTTCCAGCGGCTAAAGCGGAACTTGCTGAAGTGATCAAGGTCATCGCTGCCGAGATATCCGATACAGCACCTCCATCGGTTAGGTCAGTGACTTACTGGATTCGAGCATTCCGCCAGAACGGGATTTCTGGCCTTGCGCCTCGGCGAAATCTGGGGAATCGAACGATGCGCATCGGAGTTGAGATTGAACAGCTCATCAGTGAAGCAATAGACAATCAATTTTTGCGGCGTGAGTGGCGGCGTGGCAATGCTGTGTTTGCGCAGGTCGTCGGCCGTGCGGCAGAACTAGGTTACTGTGACGCCCATCGAAACAAGATGAAGCTGGTGTCGATGCGAACAATCCAGCGCAGACTCAAGCTGCTCGACCCTTTCGAAGTGACACGCGCTCAGCAAGGCGGATTGGCAGCAAGCAAGGCGGCGCGAGCCGCAGGAAGATCGACCAAAGCAGCCGCAATTCTTTCGATTGTCCAGATGGACACGCACATATTGGATGTGCTGGTCATTGACCCCGACACAGGCGAGGTAATCGGCCATCCATATTTGACCACGGTCCTCGACGTGAATACCCGCTGCATTATCGGCATCTATTGCAGCCTTTTCCCGGCCAGCGCTACCACAGCCCTAGCTGCTCTAAAAGACATGCTCGTGCGATACGGCATCCCAGCCCTGATCATTCCGGATAACGGAGTCGAGTTCGCAAACTCTGCGTTCATTCTGCTGTGCGACACGCTCGCCATTACGATATCGCCAGCGCAAGTGCGCGATCCAGATGGGAAGGCGCACATCGAATCCTTTTTCAGAACATTGACCTTGGCTTTGATTCAATCTTTGCCCGGAACCACATTTTCGAATCCGTCTAAACGCGGTGACTACGACTCTACGAAGAATGCTCGGTTCACCTTACAGCAGGTCACTTCCTTCACACAAGAATGGATCAATGAGGTCTACCACAAAACGGTTCATACACGGACGATGCGCGCCCCCTGTGTCGCATGGGATGAGCAGGCGAAGGCAATGCCTCCCATGAAATTAAGTGCGGATGAGGTGAACGCGCTCGCTCGACGGCCATATCAACGAACCATAAGTGGCGGGCGCGTTCAATATGCTGGGCTTCAGTATTACTCGCATGCCTTCCCCACCCTTGAAGCACAAGGCCATTCGAAGGTCACGCTGCTTGTTGATGAGCTGAACTTGCACACAGTATTTGTAGAAGACCCAACCAAAAAAGGAGATTTGATCTTGGCCGAGTCGATAGACCCGGAATATACAAGTGATTTGACGCAGTTTGCTCACGATGAGGCAATGGCGATCAAAAAGGCAATGTCTGAATCCGATAGAAACAAGTTCGGCGGCAATGCAAATGCCATCGCGCTCTGGCGCCTTTATTCGCGTATTCAAAGCGAATCCCAAGTCGCTAAAAAGTGGTTGCGCAAGCTGACCAATGGAGCCGGGCGAATCCAAGTCGCCCGCCAAAGCCAACGGCGAATCGAAAACCCATCGAGTGCCATAGAACCGGAACAGGTAGCCCACGAAGTTCAAGCGTTATCACCGTCACGCCGGTCTCCGCCCCCCAATGCCGACCATAGCGCATGGCAAAGCATTCCGAAATTTGATGCCTACGACGTGGAGTGACTATGGACAGAAGAGACCTTGTGCGGCGGGTCGCATTACTCGACAAAATGGTTATCGCGCATCCCGCTTTTGACGCCGCCGTGCGCGGCATTGAGGAATGCTCATTGCAATCTGAATTCTACAGCGAACCGGTAGGGAGCCTTCTACTAGCAGAAGGCGGCATGGGAAAGACGACCGTTTGCCGCACGATTCTATCTCGTATGAAGAGATCGACCGTCCGCGACGATTACGTTGACGGCACAATCGTGCCAGCGTTCTATTTTTCAATACCAGCATCGGCAACAATTCGGGGCGTTGCGGAAAGCATGCTACAGGCGCTGGGTGTAGACGACCTTGATTCCGGAAGCAACCGCGGCAAGTTAACCAGACGTTTGTGCAAGCTCTTACAAAAGACAAAAACGACTCTAGTATTCGCTGACGAGTTTCACCATTTATTCTTGCTCAAGAACCGTTCAGCTTCCACCAATGAACACGTTCGAAATTGGATCAAAGAGGTAGTGGATCAAACGGGCATTTCTTTTTGCTTGGTTGGACTTCCTGCCTTCGCGCCACTCTTAGCGGCGGACGGTCAGCATGCCCGCAGATTTCCTCTGGAATATTGTCTGAGCGCCCTCACTCCCGGCGACCAAGACAATCCCGGCACACTTGTCTCGTTTCTCGCCGAAGCAATGCAGCAAACCGTGACCCGGCTGAAATTGGATGGCGCGCCTCACTTTGACTCGCTCTACACGGCAAGCCAAGTTTATGCGGCAACCAGTGGCGTTCCATCCTATGTCACAGGGCTCATCAAGCATGCAGCCTTGAGCGCTTTTTCCAACGGGGCCTCGCGTCTGACGATGGAACACTTTGCAGCAGTGTGGGACTCTGGCAGATTGGCCCGTGTCAGCCTCGTCCGAGAAAATCCGTTTCGACTCGCGCCCAGCGCGCTGGCGACAGCAATGAGGAGGCATTCATTGTCATGAGACTGCTTTTTCGCCCAATACCGTATGACGGGGAAAGCGCCGCCAGCTTCTTAATTCGTGCGGCAGAAGAAAATGGCCATTCGTCGGTTTATAGACTCTTCGCTGCAATTGGAATTCAAATCAATGAGCCGACACTGAGAGCATGCATCATTGATCGACATCGGTACCGCATTCTCATCCAGTCACTCGGCCTTTCAGCGGATGCGGCCAAGCTGGCCTTGCCAAGGATTAGTACATCAAGACGCTCACCTCGTCTGTATCATTCGATGGCAATACCTGACCGTTGCTTTCGCCGCGATGATGCACGCGCCTTTTGCAGCCAATGCCTGACAGAGAAGCCGTATTGGCGACAGCAATGGCTTGTGCGGCCGTTCTCGGCATGTACTGATCATCAGTGTCTGCTGGTGGACCGATGCGAGAAGTGTGGCAAAGCCCCCTCCATCGGACGTGGCGAACTCACGACCTGCGATCACTGCGAAGCCTCGCTGCTAATAATGCACGGTCCCCCAGTGACCGACAGCGCTATGGTTGCAGTTCAAGGCATGCTGAAATCAAAAAGCGCAGACTCACTAGGGAAGGTATTGGACTTCTGGGGTGCCCTCGTACGGTTCGACGGATTAGATGACAGCCCGGCCACGGAGCACACGCGCTTGAACCTCTCTGTTTCATTTCTTAACGGCGAAAGGACCGCGTTTGATCACGTTGCAGCGCTCGTCATTCAACGTCTGGCCACCATGGGGCCTGGCATACAGTTACTTCCATTTCTCTCTGGAAGTCCAATGCTCAAATCCTTCGCGGAGGAGGTACTAACTCACGTATGGCCTCTCGTTCAAGCAGGGGCAGGAGACGCGAGATTGTCGCGCTTGAGCAAGGGGGAAGTCTGCACGTTACTAAACATGTCGTACTTCAAACTTACCCAATTGATCAAGAGCAGCCAGATCCACTGGCCGAGCAACGACGGCCGCCAACAGAAGATTGCCGCGACAGAGAATGAGCTGCGTCAGCACGGCTTTTCGGAAACCGAAATCCTTTATGCTACAGCCGAAGAAATCGACGCTCCCTTACGGCGGCGTTACAAGCCCGGCAGGAGAGGCCAATAATCGCTACTACTTGACCACCCACTCCAAGAAGGCCATCCCTAAACAGAATAGGATCAAGCCGAAGAACGCGATCACTCCCAGCGCAGCGATCAATTTGCGATACGCGTAGCTCGCCACGAACACAGTGAATCCACACACCACGTAGATCAGCTTGGTCGTTGTGGTGTGCACAACGAAGAAGTGAACTTTCGGCAATAGCATGGTCAACAACCATACTCCGACGGCGGTTACGATACAGGGTATCGCCATGTCGAGGAACCCACCGCTCACGGCATTCATTTCCCTGTCCGACAGGATTCTGTCGCCGATCTTGTACCAACCCATAGCCTCCTCCACTTCAATGACATGTAGATTATAATCTTCAAATGTGGATTATAGTCATCATTTGTAGAATATAATCCGTGGATTGGTAGTCCCGTTGTAGGCATCCTCCCTTTCATGGGACGGAACTATGATCAGATTCGCAAGCAGCTTGCGGTCAACATTCGGGCACTACGAAGCCAGAAGGGGCTATCGCAGGAAGCACTCGCCCTGACCGCCGATCTGGACCGAACCTACATCAGCCAGATCGAGCGTGGCGTCGGAAATCCATCCTTGCTCGTGCTGTGCAAACTAGCCGCCATCTTGGAAACCGATGTCACGGAACTGATGAGCGAGGATTAGTTTGATGAACAGAGTGAACGCAGGAGCCGAACTCGATGTCGTGCGCCCATCAGCCAATTGAAGCATCACTCGACCGTTGGCACGAGTGCCATTGGCATCTTCATCAGATGGAGGGGAACTACCACGATCCGGCTCCTTTTCGATATGCCCTTAATTCGTTCATCCGAGCCGTCGCGGACGTGCCGGAGCTGCTTACAAAAAACTTGGAGCGCCATGAATCCGCAAGGCGCGCAATTAAGCCTCGACTGAAGGAAGTAATTGCTACCGATCTCTTTTCGCTCCTGCGTCTCAGAAGAAACTTTATAGTCCACCAAGGAATGCTAGACGTTGAAAGTCGAGGCTGCATCGGCACCATCGAAGGCTCTCGGATCAAGATCAGTTTTCCATTTCGCGTCGAGCCTTGGGAGAGTTCGGACGACGCATATGAGCGCTATAAAGAAATCTGCCGCACTGATTCATTTTGGAGAGGTCTGGGGCCGGATTGCGATTCCGCGCCGGTCCTATGGCGTACATGGATGATTTCTCAGTTCCCCGGCAAAGACTTGCTTGAAGTGGCCTTCGAAGCGTGGAAGCTTGTGGGCGACCTGCTGTCGGCCACCGTGGTCGAACTCGGCGGTGAGCCGCTGGATTTGTCAATGCCTTGTCGGCATGATCCTGAGACAGTTCGCCTTAAACGCTACAGTCAACGCGAATTCTTCATGAGCGTGGATGGCGTTGATCTGGCGGAGGAGGAGCGCAAATGGAACGAAGAACGACTTAAACGTAAATCGGGTCAGTCATGAATCGTGCAGGTGTAGGAAAAATGAAAAAGGTTTAAGTGTCCGATGAACATTGATGTAGCGATTGCCATCAGCGTTGTAGCTGCTGTTGCAGCATTACTTTCGTGGATTGAAGCACGGCGCATGTATCAGATTACAAAGGCCGCCTTTTTGCGCCAGTCGTTCGAGAAGGCAGAAACCCTGCCTAGCGTTGAAGCGTTGGGTATCGTTAATGTCAGCGGAAAAACGCGAGCGAAGCTGATGGTTTTTAATCAGCGGGACACCCCATATCGTGTTAATTGCGTGAAGTGTTACGCATACGATCCCAAACCGCGCAATCTTGCGAATTGGTTCCGCAGCAAACTTGGGCCATTTGACTGGGACTACTCCCCTCAGGCCGCTGTTTGGAATCCAAAAGGAACGCTGGATGACAATGAGCACTTCATCGAGGATACGCTGCAATTTACGCTGGTGAAGGAGACCGAGCTTTTGTTAGTGACGCTAAATGACGTGAATCAGAATCGGAGATATCGGTTTGAAGTAATTACCTCACAAGGGACTACATGCTGGGAAGGGATTCTGCCATCTGGCAGAACTCGACTCCCGCACGATCATGTTCGATCAATCGCATAACCTCTTCATGGCTCAACTATGAGACAGATATCACGAGTTCAGTTCAATGCTTACTGCTACGCGCGGCAGCCTTTGATTCGTGTGATGGCTCAAGAGGTTGCGTGGTTTGAGGCGTTCGAAAAAAAGATTCTTGGCCTGATCACCTTCGACAAGACCGATGGAGACTTTGGCTTTCTGATCCTCGGTCGCGACAGTCGGAAGATGTTCCGTTGCATTGAAGTGAGCGGTGAATTTTATCAAACCCCGGATCAAGCCATACAGGCTATGGCGGAGGCGTTTAAGAAATACGAGCATGACGGTCAGGCGCTTTATCCACAGGGAGATGAGAAAGTAGCGCCGTACGAAATCCTCGTGCCGGTTGTCCCTGATAATGAATTACATCCCTACTTCAAAGTCCTGATTTCAGAGCCACGCTACGAGGCCGCTCGCAACCTTATCCGCGAAATCGTCTACACATATAAAGACCCTGATGGACACTACATTAAAGAGTTCCAGACGCATGGATTTGAAGCACGCCTTTGGGAGCTTTACCTGTACGTCTATCTGTACGAAGAAGGGTTCGAATTCGTAAGAGGCAATCCCGCTCCTGATTTTCACCTTTCATGGTTTGGAGATGAGTGCCTTGTCGAAGCCGTGACGGTGAATCCAAGCAAAGATAAGAACCGTCCCGATGCCGATGAGCCGGAAACTCACGAGGAAGTCATGGCACTGGCAGACGACTACTTGCCGATCAAGTTTGGCAGTCCTCTGTTCTCGAAGCTCAAGAAGAAGTATTGGGAAAAACCACACGTCGTCGGTAAGCCGCTTGTGCTGGCGGTTCACGATTACCACATGCCCGGTTCCATGATGTGGTCACGAACTGCGTTAAGTGAATTTCTATACGGGATCAGGACACGGCTGGAACTCGACGGGGAAGGCAAGGACATTGCCAAGACTGAAGTGGTCGAATCGCATAGCTGGAATGGCAAGACTATTCCCTCAAATTTCTTCAACTATCCTGATGCTGAAAATATCAGCGCAGTCTTGTTTAGCAATGCGGCAACGATCACGAAATTCAATCGCATGGGGAAGTTGGCTGGGCTGGGTTCAGACGACGTTTTGATGATTCGGAGGGGGTTCAAGTACAACCCTGACCCAGAGGCTCTACGGCCGCTAGAGTTCGCTATCGACGTAGATGATCCACGATACGAGGAATCATGGGCGGACAGCATTGTCATGTACCACAACCCGAACGCGCTACATCCTGTCGACCCTGACTGGTTTCCGAGCATTACTCACTTATGGATAGATAGTAAAACCGGCGAATTTAGAGGTATCCAACAGCCCTATGACGTGCTGTCATCGGTAACAGTGGTCGTGTCGGCAGTCGAAAACCTCGACTAGGTGTTCGTTACGGCGGGCGGCTATCGACGAGTTGGAACACGGCGGGCCCCAGCGGCCGGTTCATGCTGGCGCGGTCGGCCATTTTTTGGCATACGCAGTTGCGTTCATACTGGGTGGGAAAGGGATCAAAATATGACCGTCTCGTTGATCGGACGAACCTATCTGTTCGGACACACCCCAACGGCGATCTACCGCGTCGAAACAGAAAGCAGCGGCCCCGCATATATGCGGGTCGATGCCTCCAACTACATGATGGAACAGCGTGCCGTGGTCATCGTCAATGCCGAACGATTTCTACAAGCTTGGAAGGCCAGCAAAGGCCCAGCGTGGCTGGGCAGCATTCACGCAATAGTCGATCCCGTCCTACGCCGCTACCTTTCATATCGCCCCGGCAGAGACAAGTGGCTGCCACACTTAAAGCGCCGAGGCTGGCTGGCCGACTATAAATTCGGGCGGGCGGTGGATGGTTTCAGCTACGGTGCCGGCAATCCAGTGCCCCTCGCTAAAGCAGGAATAGGGTTGTCAGACAATGCCGTGAGCTTCAGTAACGGCATCACGCGAACTCTCTGGCTTCTGGCGCATGCCGCACCTGCATTTCCAGTTGAATGTTCCACCGACCAAGCAGAAGACATGCAACGGCTGGTTGGCGAGCGAGCTACACAGTGGCGGACAGTGAAAGAACTGATGGCAGACTACTGTTGGAGTCATTACCTACAGGAGCGACTAGTCTCCGAAACGATTGAATACAGTCCCGATCCTAATACGCCAGATTCTCATGGATAGGCATACCCCAGATAAATCCCTTGCTCGGTAAGTGGTGTTTTTTCGAGCATTATCACTCGTGACATTCCGGCCATGGATGTCTGAATCTTGATCGCATCCGCAAGCTGACCTGACATGTGACCGCTTTTCGGTCCTGACGCGGACACGAGAATAAGCGCGCTGGGCCGCGCCAAAGTCTTATCGGACTCTGCAAAGCTTAACGCTACCTTTTGGAACTCAGGAGATGCTGGGCCACGAGTGGTTCCGCATGAGACAGAACCAGCTGCAAAAGGTGAATTTCCGCTTGCTACCAATGCGACAGGTTGGCTGGGCCTACCCGCTGTATCTCCTCCACAGATGGTCTCAAATGTTCCGGGATCGAGATTTACGGTACGAAATTCATTGCTTGTTGCGCATGCGGTCAGCAATGACAGCAAGGGTAGTGTAATCAACAATTTGTGCATTAAGGTTCTCCAAGTAGACAAGGCGCTTAAGAAAAGCGCTATTGATAGTCTTCTACGGGTAGAGATATCGAGGCGTCCATATCGGAAATAGCCTTAACGACTTCTGATGTAGGAATTCCCGCAAAGTGGGGGTGGAAGTACTTCTCCGGTGATTCCGAATCTTTGTACATCAAGTCCTCAGTAACGATTCCGAGAAAGCGGCCATCGGCCGATAGAATTGGTCCGCCGCTATTACCGGGGCGCGCAATCGCCGAGAACAGGAAGACGCGCGTTCCATCAAAACAAAGCACCTCCCCGCACGTGACTTCACCTTTTTGCATCGTCAGCGGGGCGTGCTTAGCGTAAGGTATTTTGGGATACCCAAAAATCGCCACGTCCATTCCAACTTGTGGATCGACACACGGCAGCGCATATGTTGAATACGCGGCGTGCTGATCAAAATAAACCAAGCCTACGTCAATGTTCGGATGAGACTTCACATCCTTGACCGTCAATTCGGCATGATCCACTTCCTGTTTTGGATATAGCGTCATGTCCCGAATTACATGGGCGCAGGTAAGAACAACATTTGGCGCGATCAACATACCTGTGCCGCCATGTTCATCACCGTGAGCGTTAACACCGGACAGATGAACAAGATTTGGTGCGATAAGCGAATGCAGGAAATCAATTCCCAACGCGTTTGACAGCGTGAAAAGTCCCTTCTGCTCAACCGCCGTATTCTCTTTAAGATAGTAGTAGGTCGTCGGCATCATGACGTTCCCGGATGGCCCCATTATCATGAGCCAACCCGTTCTCGCCATTGTCTCAAGAAGTTGACGAACTACATTCGCATACTTCATGGCATCAGGTAAGTCTCCAGTTTTTTCCAAGTACTGGAGGAAATCAAATCCTCCTAACGGAGTAGTGGCCTGAGTACTCGGCTGGCGGCCCAAAACTGCAAGCGTCTCCTGCTGAGTCATAGGACTAAAAAACTTTAATGCCGCTCTCGCCAATTTCGCGCGCATTTCAAGGCTGAGCGGAGCTAGATGTGAATATCGCATAAATGCCCTAACAGCTATCTTCAGATAACCGGTAGTCTACTCCACAATATTTCCTGAGATCAACTTGGCATCTGGCGCAAGCTCATGTGTCGTTCTCAGCCCATAGCGCAACTGGATGTGTCGTCTGGTGCAAGTCGATGTGTCGCCAGCAATCGTAAGTGATTGATATCCCGTGACGGCCAGCGCAAGCGGATGTGTCGTTCAACGGCGCTACTTGCGACGGCTCCCTGACGAACGAATTTCTGCGCTTGATACGTGCTAGAATGGTTGCATACAGGAGGTCTCAATATGAGAATCAAAGAACCGAATATTTAAGCTTGCGCCGCGAAAACCGCTTTTTATCGGCGTTTTTTGCGCAGCCTGCGAACAGCCAGATTAGCGCCCCATTGAGCGCCTCCGCCGGCAGCTACCACAGCTGCATTCTTAAACTCGCTTTTCGCCAAACCATCGCGGATTTTCTGGAAATCCTCGTCATCCCATGCCTCTTGCCACGAAATGGCCTTCCGCTTAAAGGCATCTTCAAGTATTACCAGCGCCCTCACTCTATCATTTCCTTCGTTACGCCGCGTGAGTGCGCAGGCGAGATTATAGTAACGATCATCATACTGTCGTGGGTTATGCTCTACCGATTCTTCTGCCCACCTTACCGCATCATTAAACGCATCCGCACGCATGGCGATAACCGCTAAAACTGCAGCGACATAGGAGAGAACCCTTTCGCTTTGCTTGGACAGGCTTTCGTCATGCTCTGCCGTATGCTGCTTTTCAGTTTCCCTGACAGCTTTGTAGTGAGCCTTTGCCAAGTCCAGTAGCGCTCGACCTTCGGGGATCGCGTCAAGCGCAGTTTTCTTCACATCGGGACTTTGTTTCCTGACCAACTCACCAAGCTGCTGATTCATATGCCGCAACGAGAACAGGCGAATCAGAATCTCTGACATCTCGTGCACTTGTGTCAGCGACACATTCATGGACTGCAGTTTTTCAAGTGGTTCTGCCAGCCCCTTCGCCTTGGCCTTGATGTCCTTGAATTCCTTAATTCCGAAGAACGCGAAAACCGCTACAAGCGCAGCAAAGGCACTGCCCACATAGCCCAATATTTTAATTACCGATTCTTCATTTTTTTGTGACGCTTCGATAGCCAGCTTCGCGGTAGCAGCAACTTGGTCGATATGGTTGGTCGAAACGACCACATAACCTGCTGGCATAGGTGGCGGCGCCGGGGCAGAAGGCGAGCCTGGAACAACCGGAGCAACGCCTGGCGCAGTGACAACGGTCCCAGAAAGTATTGCAGGGGAAGTTACCGGTTGAGCGGCCCGAGCCGAAAACAAAAGCATGCCCAATGCGATCACGACAACTTTAGATTGTTTCATCATCCCCCCAAAACAGGTGCCGATATTGAATTTTATTATTTTGACAATTAAATGTAAATTACTAAATGATGCTTTTCCCCGCGCTACTCGATTGGGAGATGGCAGGTGGGAGCAAGGCGCCTACAATCGGCCTGACTTCATCAACCGGCCACGCCCATGCAGATAAAAAAACGTCACCTCAGTTTGTCCATGATCACGCTGGGGGCGCTGGCTGCCGCTGGCGTGCCGTCGCTGGCGGCGGAGGCTGCGACTAAACCCAGCAACCTGCCGGTCGAGGGCCGCGCGGGCGGCTTCAGTGGCGCCACCACCTGGCTCAACTCGGCGCCGCTGACACCGCAGCAGTTGCGCGGCAAGGTGGTGCTGGTGGATTTCTGGACTTACTCGTGCATCAACTGCATCCGCACCGTCCCCTACATCCGCGCCTGGGCCGCCAAATACCGCGAGCGCGGGCTGGTGGTGGTGGGCGTGCACACGCCGGAATTCAAGTTCGAGGAAGACCTGGTCAACATCAACGCGGCGGTGGGCCGCTTCCAGATCGATTATCCGATCGCGGTCGATAGCGCTCAGCAGATCTGGCAGGCGTGGGGCAACCGCTACTGGCCGGCACTGTACCTGGTCGATGCCAACGGCAAGATCCGCCACCACCAGTTTGGCGAAGGCGGCTACGATAAGATGGAACGGGCGATCCAGTCGCTGCTGGCCGAGGCCAGCCCGGGTCCGGTCGACAACACACTGGTCAATCCGCGTTCCAATGATGAACAGATGGCGCCGGATCTCGCCAACCTGGGCTCGGACGAGGCCTACCTCGGCTACCAGAAGGCTTCCAACCTGCGCCTGACACCGCGCCTGCGCGAGGACCGTCCGCAAGTGTATTCGGCCGGACAGCTGAGCCTGAATCAGCTGGGCCTGAACGGCCGCTGGATCGTCGGCGCGGAAAGCGCG
Source organism: Duganella sp. (assembly GCF_039595735.1). Lineage (NCBI taxonomy): Bacteria > Pseudomonadati > Pseudomonadota > Betaproteobacteria > Burkholderiales > Oxalobacteraceae > Duganella > Duganella sp. The sequence continues at coordinate 200,154 of NZ_JBCNLB010000001.1, read as the reverse complement.
GTCGCGGACGAGCCGGGCGCCGGCGTGGCCTGCCAGTTCAGCGCGCGCGATCTGCATCTGGTGATGGGGCCGGGCACGGCGGGCGGCAAGGTGCGCATCAAGGTGATGTTGGACGGCAAAGCCCCGGGCGCCGACCACGGCGCCGACATCGATGCCGGCGGCATGGGCGTCGTTGACGCCACCCGCCTCTATCAGCTGGTGCGCCAATCCGGCCAGGTCAGGCAGCGCCGCTTCGACATCCAATTCCTCGACCAGGGCGCCAAAGCCTTCGCCTTCACCTTCGGCTAATCGAAAAAAAGCCCACCGGGTGAACGGCGGGCTTTCTCGGCTAGTCAGTGCGGATTAGCAGCAGACCAGCATCTTGATGCAGCAGAGGACGTCGCCGCAGCAGTCGGCGCTGGCGGCAAAGGCTACGGCCGAGCTCAGGAGCAGGCCGGCGGCCACTGCGATTTTCACGGTCTTCGATTTCATGATCTTCCTTTAAAAGTTAAATGGGAGAGGTCCGGCGTGGGCAACAGCTCAATCCGGCGGCGTCCACACTTCTTCATAAGGATCGGTATCGGGCATGGCCAGGTACATGGTATAAGCCTGCGCCGCCGGCATCAGCCGCGCCGCCGCCGGGCGATTGAAAGCCATGGCCGGCACAACCGGCGCGCAGCCCAGGTCCACACACTGCGCCATGCCGCACGCCGCCGACGGGCAGCACTTGTGCACCGAGGCCATCGCCTGGGCGGATGAACTCAGTACAAATATCAGCAATAGCAGGAGGCGAAGTCGGCGCATTGCCATATTGTACGCCGCGTTGCGTTTTCTCGACTAAACATGCGCCAAAACACACTGTGTGATTGAAAGTCACCCAATCTGCCGGTACATTTTCCAAAAAAAATTTCAAAGGAGACACTATGCACACCCGTCGTGGATTCATCGCATCCCTGGCCGGCCTGGCCGCCGCCTGGCTGACTAGGCCCGCACTGGCCCAAACCCAACCTTTTGTCGTGTACGACGATGAGCTCAAGAACGGCTGGCAAAGCTGGAGCTGGGCCAAGGTTGATCTGGCGGTGGCGGCCGGCGGCGTCAAGCCGATCAAGGTGCAAGGCGATCCCTGGAGCGCGCTGGCGCTGCACCACGACGCCTTCCCCACCGCCGGCTACACCAAGCTCACGTTCAGCATCAACGGCGGCGGCCAGGGCGGCCAGATGCTGACCGTCAAGGCCATGGTCGACGGCAAGCCGGTCGACTCCAGCTTCGTCATCCAGCCCAAGGCCAAGACCTGGACCCAGGTCGAAGTCCCGCTGAAGGAACTGGCCATCGAAGGCAAAACCATCGACGGCATCGCCTGGCAGGGACAGGCCACCGCCTACAGCCCTTACTACATCACGCGGATCCAGTTTGAGTGAAGCGCGCACGCTGTTGCGTCACGCGTGAATAAACATACCTTCGCTTGGTAAATTTCGTAATTGCGGCGTTGGATTGCTGATTGCACAATACCGGGATAAATACAATCCCCGGAGACTTCATGGCAGATCACATCCGCGCCGCAAGCCTGCTTGCGCTCATCACCCTGGCCGCATCGGCTCAGGCAGAAACCGTCACCGTCAAATCGCCCGACGGACGCAATGTGGTCGCGGTCGACAGCGACAAGCTGACCTATAGCGTCAGCCGCGATGGCAAGCAGATCATCGCGCCGTCGCCGCTGGGCCTTAACCTCGACATCGGCGCCATCGCGGCCGGTGCGAAGCTGAGCGGCCACACCGAGCGCAGCATCAAGGACACGTACGAGATCGTGGTCGGCAAGGCGCGCAGCGCGCCTGATCATTTCAATGAATCGAGCCTGGCATTTGCCGCCAACGGCAAGGCCCCGCAATTCAAGCTGCTGGTGCGCGCCTACGACAATGGCGTGGCGCTGCGCTACGCGGTGCCGGAGCAGGCCGGCCTGTCCGGCTTCAAGGTGATGAGCGAAGCGACGCAGTTCAACTTCGCTAAAGACTACGAGTGCTGGGGCGCCAACATGGGCCGCTTCGACACCAGCTTTGAGGCGGAATACGACAAGATCAAGTCGTCCGGCATCCGCAACTTCCACAACTTCATGGCGCCGCTGGTGTGCAAGACCGGCGCCGGCACCACCACCTTCGCCATCGCGGAATCGGACGTGAAGGACTATCCGGGCTTCTTCCTGTCCGGGCGCGGCGATGCCGGCCTGGGCGTGATGGTCACGCTGCCGCCGCGCTTCGACAACAACCGCGATTTCCGCTTCCGCAAAACCGTCTCCGCTGCCGTGCAGCTGAAGGGCCAGGGCTTCCAGACGCCATGGCGCGTGGTGATGCTGGGCGATGCGCCGGGCGAGCTGACCGCATCGTCGCTGATTCCAACGCTGGCCGCGCCGTCGCAGATCAAGGACACCAGCTGGATCAAGCCGTCCAAGACCTCGTGGGACTGGTGGAACGACTGGGCCATCAACGTGCCGAATGCCGGCGTGAACACCGCCACTTACAAGGCCTTCATCGACTTCTCCAGGGAGATGAAGCTGGACGACATCCTGATCGACGAGGGCTGGTCGGTGGGCAGCGACGTCGAACCGAATCCGCAGGCCGACGTCACCCGCGCCAAGCCGGAAATGGACATGCCGGCCCTGATGCAATACGCAAAATCCAAAGGCGTGGGCGTATGGGTCTGGGTGCAGTGGCAGCAGCTGGACAACCAGATGGATGCCGCCTTCAAGCAGTACGCCGCCTGGGGCATCAAGGGCGTGAAAGTGGACTTCATGAACCGCAACGACCAGGAGATGGTCGACTGGTATCACAAGGTGCTGAGCAAGGCCGCGGAACACAAGCTGATGGTCGACCTGCACGGCGCCTATCCACCGAATGGCCTGAACCGCACCTGGCCCAACTACATCACGCAGGAGGGTGTGCTCGGCGCCGAGAACAATAAGTGGAGCGCGCGCATCACCGCTACCCACAACGTCACGCTGCCGTTCACGCGCATGATCCTGGGTCCGATGGATTACACGCCGGGCGGCTTCCGTAGCCTCACGCCGTCCACCTTCGCGTATCGTAACCATGAGCCGCAGGTGATGACCACGCGCGGCCAGGCCATCGCCATGTATGTGGTGTACGACAGCCCGTTCCAGATGGTGTCCGACAGCCCGGCCGCCTACAAGAACGCCGACGGTTCGTGGGCCGATGGTGCGGAGTTCATCCAGACCGTGCCGACGTCGTGGGACGAAACCCGCATCCTCGCCGGCGACATCGGCCAGTACATCGTCTCCGCCCGCCGCAAGGGCGACACCTGGTATATCGGCGCCATGACCAATGAAGCCGGCCGCAGCGTGAAGGTGCCGCTGTCCTTCCTCGGCAAGGGCACGTACAACGCGAAGCTGCTGCAGGACGGCGCCGACGTCAATCGCCTGAAGGCCAGCGACGCCAAAGTCAACGCCACGCAAAGCATCACGCTCAAACTGGCGCCATCGGGCGGCGCGGTGGCGATCATCAAGCCGTAACCACTACCTCGCCCAGCTGCCCGTTTAACCAGCATGGCGGTATTTGTCCGCGCAGTGGACCTTGGCTCCTTTTCAGCGGCGGCCGAGGGCAAGCTGACGGCAGCTACGCGGAATATCTGCCGCAGCACCGCTTCAGCTTCGACGATCTGGCCGCCATCGTGGACGCGGCCTGCACCTGCGGGCTGCAAACGCCGCAACTACCGCTGAAAACCCGCGCCGCCATTGACGCGCGGCGGCAGCATTCAGCCGCGCTGCCATCGATCTTTAAACTTCGGTCAGGCGCCAGCCGTCAGCGCTGGCGTGCAGGCGGTGCGTGAGGTGCAGCGCCTGCATGAAGGTTTCATCGTGCGACACCACCATCAAGGCGCCCTGATACTGGCCCAGCATGACTTCCAGTGCCTCCAGCGACGCCAGATCGAGGTGATTGCTTGGTTCATCCAGCAGCAGCAACTGTGCCGGCGGATGCGCGTACAGCGCGCAGGCCAGTGCTACTTTCAAGCGTTCGCCGCCGCTGAGCGTACTGACCGGCGCGGCGGCCAGTTGCGCGTCCAGTCCCATTTGTGCGAGATGCGTGCGCAATGCGGATTCGCCGGCTTCATGGTTGGCGTCCAGCAGATGCGCGATGGCGGAACGCCGCGGCGCCAGGCCGGCCAGCTGCTGATCGAGATACGCCGTCCGCGCCCGCACCGCGCACGTTCCGGCCAGCGGCACCAGCTGCCCGGCCAGCAGCCGAAGCAAGGTCGACTTGCCACTGCCATTGGGGCCGGTCACGCCGATACGCTGCTGGCCGCTGATGGCGAGGCTGATGGTGCGCGTTGCAGCAGGCGCGAACGGCAGCACCACATCCTCCAGCTCAGCCAGGCGCAGGCGCGCGGCCTGCGGCCCCGCCAGCACGTGCATGGCGACGGCGGCATCCGGCGCGATCTGCCGCGCGGCCTCCCGCACCCGCTGCGACAAGGCCTCCTGCTGCGCCGCATGCTGCTGCCGCAGCTTGCCCGCCGTGCCCTGCGCACGGTTCTTCTGCCCACCCAGCAGGATCCTGGCCTGGTTGGCATCGCGGCCATCGCTGGCGCCTTTCGCGAGACGTCGCTCCTGCCGTTCCTGTTGCTCGCGCATCGCCTGCGTTTCGCGCTTGCGCTCCAGTTTGCGCTGCTCCAGCTGCCGCTGCGCGCTGTCGCGTTCCACGCGCTTGCATTCCGCGTAGAACGCATAACCGCCGCCATAGCTGCGCAGGCCAAGCGGCGACAGTTCAACAATGCGCTCCATCTGCTCCAGCAATTCGCGGTCGTGGCTGATCACCAGCAGGCCATGCGGCCAGCGCTGCAATTGCGCCATCAACGCCAGCCGGTTGGCGCGGTCCAGATGGTTGCTGGGTTCATCGAGGATCAGGAAGGATGCGCCGGACAGCCACGCGGCGATCAGCGACGCCCGCATTGCCTCGCCGCCGCTGAGCGAATCCGCTGGCATCTCGGGCCGCAGATGCGGCAGGCCGCTGCGATCAAGCTCCTGCTGGAGGCGCTCGCGGAGATCCCAATGCTCGCCCACTGCGTCGAAATCAGCCGGATCGACGCTGCCGTTAGCGATGCGTTCCAGCGCTGACAGCGTGCCCTGCACGCCGGCCAGCGCCGCCACCGAGCCCTGCTGCGCGATGTGCTGCGACAGATAATGCACCGTGCCGCCGCGCGCGATGCGGCCGGACGACGGCGCCAGCTGGCCGGCCATCAGGCGCGCCAGCACACTCTTGCCGGCGCCATTGCGGCCGACCAGGGCGGTCCGGCGCTGGTCGAACACTTCGTTCAGGTCCTGGAAAAGAACGCGGCCGTCGGCCAGCGTGAAGGAGACGCCTTCCAGCGTCAGACAGGTATTCGTCATGGTGATGCCCAAAATGATGTGTCAAAACCGTCCCGGTGGGACTGGTGCTTAAGCAGACAACAACATTAATTGCGCATCGGACGAATACCTCAGGTGTGAATGCGCCAAATATATCAGCGCGGCGGCCAGGCGTCCACCTGATTCAGCATCGCGAACCAGTCCTCCAGGTGCCAGGTATGGGTAATGCGGTCCTCGGTCAGGTGATGAAACTCGTGAATGGCGACCGCAATCGGCTTGCCGGTGGCCGGGATGCCAAAGAATTCACCGCGATGCGTGCCGGTGATCTGCGCGCGCACCGCCGCGCGGCCATCGCGGCCGAAGATGTCGTGTATCGTGATCTTCACATCCGGAAAAGCTTCCGTGAACATGGCCACAATCGGCCGCATCCCTTCCCTGCCCGGCTGCTGGCCGGGGCCGAGCGGAATGTCCTGCCAGTCCGCCGTCAGCGCCAGGTCGAGCAGCGCGGGATTGTGTTCGTTGAAGGCGCGGTAGAGGTTTTCGATCGCTTGCTGCTGGGCCGTGGTCAGGCCATTTTCCTGCATAGTCATGATGTAGCTCCCAAGTGAGTCAGTGACCCGCTCACTGTAGCGCCGGCGTATCACGCAAGTCCAATCGATAATGGATATACGGTATTATCCATCTCATGGATCTTCATGGAATCGACCTTAACCTGCTGGTGGCCTTCGACGCCCTGATGTGCGAACGTAATGTCACCCGCGCTGGCGTGCGCATCGGCCGCACGCAGCCAGCCATGAGCGCCGCGCTGTCGCGACTGCGTTTGCTGCTCAAGGATGATTTGTTCGTGCGCAGCGCCAGCGGCCTGCAACCGACGCCGCGCGCGCTGGAACTGGCCGCGCCGCTGGGTGAGGCATTGGCCAGCATCCAGCGCACACTGGAGTTCACGCAGGAATTCGATCCGCGCCGCGCCGCCATCCGCTTTACGCTCGGGCTGTCCGACCATCCGGCGTTTTCCGTGCTGCCAGCGCTGCAGAAACGGTTGTCGCAACTGGCGCCCGGCATCAAGCTGCGCGTCAAGTCATTCACCGCGCGCGATGAAGCGCTCGCGCTGCTGGACGCGGGCGAGGCGGATGCCGCCATCGGCGTCCCTGGCGGCAGCACACCGCGCATCCCCACCATGCCGCTATTTGAAGAACGCTTTGTGTGCGTGGCGCGCAAAAAGCATCCGCTCACCAAAAAGAAAATGACGCTGGACGCCTTCCTCGCGTGTCAGCATCTGCTGGTATCACCCGAAGGCGACGGCGTTGGTCACGTCGACACCGTGCTGGCGCAACTGGGTCGCAAGCGCGATATCGCAGTCACGCTGCCGCACATGTATGCGGCCCCCGCCATCGTCGCCAACGGCGATCTGCTGGCGACCATGATGGAAGGCGCGGTGCAGGGCAGCGGGCTGCGCGACCAGCTTGCGCTACTGTCGCTGCCGAAGGAGATCGCGCTGGCGCCGGTGCCGTTCGTGCTGCACTGGCACCGCCGCAACGATGCCCATCCGGCCCAGCGCTGGCTGCGGGAGCAGATCGCGCTGGTGTGCCGCGATAAGGCCTAATCCCAGACTGGCGCCAGGCCTTCCGGGCTGGTGAGGCGGCCGTTGCGCTCCAGCGTTGCGATCTGCGCCATGTCCTCATCGCTCAACTGCAGATCGCGCGCCTTCAGGTTGCTGTCCAGGTTAGCGCGCCTGGTGGACGAGGGAATCACCGCGTACCCCAGCTTCATAGCCCACGCCAGCACCACCTGCGCCGGCGTGGCGCCGTGAAGCGCGGCGATCTTTTCAATCACCGGATCGCCCAGTACTTTGCCATAGGCCAGCGTCATGTAGGACGTGATGTGAATGCCATGCCCGCGCGCGAACTCCACCACCTTGCGGTTTTGCAGATACGGATGCAGCTCGATCTGATTCGTGGCGATCGCCTCGGCGCCAACCGCGTCGATGGCTTGCTGCATCAGCTCCACCGTGAAGTTGGAGACGCCGATCTGGCGCGTCAGTCCCAGCTCCCTTGCTTGCGCCAGCGCCGTCATGAACTCCTGCACCGGCACCGCGCCGCCCGGCGACGGCCAGTGGATCAGCAGCAGATCCACATAATCGGTGCGCAGCCTGGCCAGGCTGTCTTTCAGGCTCGGTATCAGCTTGTCGCGCGACAGATTGTCGATCCAGATCTTGGTGGTGATGAACAGCTCCGAACGCGGCACGCCGCTGGCGGCAATCGCCGCGCCAACCTCCGCTTCGTTGCCGTAGATTTGCGCGGTGTCGATCGCACGGTAGCCGGCTTCCAGGCCGTTGCGTACCGAATCAATCACCACTTGTCCTTGCAGGCGGAAGGTGCCCAGTCCCAGTGCGGGAATACTCATGTTTTACTCCTTGTCAGTCGGCAGCGGCGCATCGGCGGCCACCAGTTTTTGTTCGCGCATCTCTTGCCAGAATGCGGGTGGAATCTGCTCGTTCAACGCGGCGTGATCTTCCGCGATACGCTCCGGACGGCTGGCGCCCGGTATCACCGCCGCCACCGCCGGATGGGCCAGCGCAAACTGCAATGCCGCCGCCTTGACGCTGATGCCGTGCTTCTGCGCGACGGCCTTGATGCGCTCCACGCGGGCCACGATCTCCGGTGACGCCTTCTGGTACTCGAAATGCGTGCCGCCGGCCAGGATGCCCGAGCTGTATGGACCGCCGACCACGATGTCGACGCCGCGCTTGTGCGCCGCCGGCAGCAGGCGTTGCAGGGCGCGCTCGTGGTCGAGCAGGGTGTAGCGGCCGGCCAGCAGGAAGGTGTCCGGCCTGGGTTCATTCAGGTCCAGCGTCAATTCCAGCGGTTCGACGCGGTTCACGCCCAGGCCCCAGGCCTTGATCACGCCTTCATCGCGCAGGCGGTCCAGCACGCGGAAGGCGCCGGTGCGGGCGATCTCGAATTGCGCTAGCCATTCGTCGCCGTAGAAATCCTGCGCCACGTCGTGCACGTAAACGATGTCGAGGTAGTCGGTCTTCAGGCGTTTCAGGCTGTCCTCGATGGATCGCAGCGTGGCGTCGGCGCTGTAGTCGTTGAGGATCTTGTTGCGCAGGCCGTGCTCGAACACGCCGCCCTTTTCGCCCATGTCGCGCGCGGCCGGATCTTCCAGCTCGTCCAGGATGACGCGGCCGACCTTGGTGCTCAACACATAGTCCTCGCGCTTGTGCTGCGCCAGCGCCTCGCCCAGACGCAGCTCGGCCAGGCCGGCGCCGTACAGCGGCGCGGTGTCGAAGTAGCGGATGCCCTGCTGCCAGGCCGCGTCCACCGTGGCCAGCGCCTCGGCGTGTGGAATGTCGCGGAACATATTGCCCAGCGGCGCGGTGCCGAAGCCCAGCTTGCCCTGTAGTTTGTGACGGATACTCATCTTGATTTCCTTGGTAAATGAAGAAAGTGATGCCAGTTTAGGTTGACCAGATAAGACTGTCCAAGACATAATTTGCACAACTTAAGTCCACCAAGGTCTGATATGTTAGATATCCGTCAACTTCAATACTTTGTCGCCGTGGCCGAAGAGGAGCATGTCGGCCGCGCCGCCGAGCGCCTGCACATCTCGCAGTCGCCGCTGTCGCGCCAGATCGCCCAGCTGGAGGAAAAGCTGGGATTGACGCTGTTTGAGCGCAGCCAGCAGCGCATCCGCCTGACGCGCGATGGCCGCACCTTCCTGGCCGAGACCCAGGCCTTTCTCACCCACGCCGCGCGGCTGGAAGGACTGGCCAGGCGGCTGGGGCGCGGCGATGAAGGAGGCCTGTGCATCGGCTACATCGAGAACGCCATGCATGGCGGCGTGCTGCCGGCCGGCCTGCGCTCCCTGCGCGCGACGCGGCCGAACGTGCACGTGGCCTTGTATAGCCTGCACTCCTCCGAACAGCTGGAAGGCCTGCGCCAGCGCAGCCTCGATATCGCGCTGGTATGCGATCCGCCGCCGGCCAATGATCCCGACCTGGAAGGCGCGCAAATCCTCAGCGACCCGATGATCCTGGCGCTGCCGGAATCGCACCCGCTGTGCGCAGTCAAGCAGCTCAGGCCGGACGACCTGGCCGGGCAGGAATTCATCGTCGTGCGCCACCAGGAAACCGGCGACCACCATCACCAGTTTGTGGCGGCCTGCGTGCGCTCCGGCTTCACGCCCAACATCAAGATGGAAGCCAGCGAACCGACCACCGCGCTCGGACTGGTGGCGGCCGGCCTGGGCGTGGCGCTGGTGCAGCAAGGCTTGCGCCATCAGGCGCCGCCGGGCGTGGTGCTGCGCGAGCTGCCGTGGTTCAGCTATCGCGCCGCGCTGTGGGCGGCCTGGCACCGCATCAACCTGCGGCCGCTGGTGGCCACCTTCCGCGCGACACTGCTGGAAACGGCGACGACGGCACGCTAGCAATCGGCTACACTATCGGTCACATCTTTTTGCGTCGCTTGCCATGCCCGAGAAGAATCTGCCTGAACTCATCACCCTCAAACGCCTGATCGACGAAGGCGGACGGCATCTCGAAGTTGGCACTTCCTGCACGGTGGCCATGGACGGCCGCCAGTTCCCGGTCTACACCGTCGCGCTGGGCAATCCGAGTCCGGACGTGCCGGCACTGGGCTTCTTTGGCGGCATCCACGGGCTGGAACGGATCGGCACCCAGGTGGTGCTGTCGTTCATGGAAAGCCTGCTGGCGCGGCTGCGCTGGGACGCCACCTTGCATCAGCAGCTGGAGTCGATGCGCCTGGTGTTCATGCCGCTGGTGAACCCGGGCGGCATGTGGCAGGCCACGCGCTGCAATCCGCAAGGGGTGGACCTGATGCGCAACGCGCCGCTGAGCGCGGTGGAGAAAGTGCCGTTCATGCTGGGCGGCCAGCGCTACAGCCATCACCTGCCCTGGTATCGCGGCGCCGAGGGCGCGCCGATGGAGCCGGAAAGCCAGGCCGTGTGCGACATCGTGGCGCGCGAACTGCTGGCGCGGCCATTCAGCATGGCGCTTGATTGTCACTCCGGCTTCGGCCTGCGCGACCGCATCTGGTTCCCGCATGCGCACACCGTCACGCCGATCCCGCACCTGGCCGACATCGGCGCGCTGGAAGAACTGTTCAGCACCGCCTACCCGAATCACAACTACGTGTTCGAACCGCAGAGCCGCCAGTACCGCACCCACGGCGACCTGTGGGACTACCTCTATCTGAATAGCGACAACGTGTTCCTGCCGCTGACGCTGGAGATGGGCTCATGGCTGTGGGTGAAAAAAAATCCGCGCCAGATCTTCGACCGCATCGCCATCTTCAATCCGACCGCGCGCCATCGGCTGCAGCGGGTGCTGCGCCGGCATCTGATCCTGTTCGACTTCCTGATGCGCGCCGCCGGCAGCCATGGCCGCTGGACGCCGGAAGGCATGGCGCGCAAGGTGCAGCACCGGCGTGCGCTGGACCAGTGGTATCACTCATGAGCAGCTGGATCTTGCTGCGTGGCCTGATGCGCGAACAGCGCCACTGGGGACGCTTCCCCGGCGAGCTGGCGGAGGCGCTGCCGGACGTCGACATCATCACGCCCGACCTGCCGGGCAACGGCCAGCGCCACGCCATGCGCAGCCCTACCACGGTGGCGCAGATGGTCGAATTCTGCCGCGCCGACTTGCGCGCGCGCGGCGTGCCGGCACCCTACGCGCTGCTGGCGCTCTCGCTGGGCGGCATGGTGGCGGTGGAATGGGCCAGCCGCTACCCGCAGGAGATCACGCGCTGCGTGTTGATCAACACCAGCATGCGCCCCTACAGCCGCTTTCACCAGCGTCTGCGCTGGCAGAACTACCCATCGATATTGCAGCAACTGGCCAATGGCGGCATCGAAAATCAGGAACGCCTGATCCTGCGCCTGACCAGCCGCACCGGCGACGCCGGCCAGCGTGCCGGCCTGCTGGCGCGCTGGCTCGATTACCAGCGCGAGTTTCCGGTCACGCGCGCGAACGCGCTGCGCCAGCTGTGGTCCGCCGCCCGCTTCCGCGCGCCGGCGCGCAAGCCGGCCGTGCCGCTGCTGGTGCTGAGCAGCGCCGGCGACCAGTTGGTGGATCCCCGCTGCTCCGCGCGTCTGGCGCAGGCGTGGCAGGCGCCGCATGCGGTGCATCCCGACGCCGGCCACGACCTGCCGCTGGACGACGGACCGTGGGTGGCGCGGGAAGTGGCAAAATGGCTGGCGTCCACCAAAGCGCGGTAAAATACCGCCCCTATGAATCCGACCGCCTCCACGCTGGAGTGCCGGCCAAACTGCGGCGCATGCTGCACGGCCCCCTCCATCACCAGCCCCATTCCTGGTATGCCGAACGGCAAACCGGCCGGCGTGCGCTGCGTGCAGCTGGCTGAGGACAATCGCTGCAACATCTTCGGCCAGCCCGAGCGTCCGGCCTTCTGCGCTGGCCTGCAGCCAGCCGCCGACATGTGCGGCACCTCGCGCGAGCACGCCATACAATGGCTTGCCAGCCTTGAACGCGCCACCGCCCCGGCTTAACGGCGCACAGCCATTTGCGCCAGGATGCGGATCAGTTCAGCCTTGACTCTGGCCGCCAGCCCGGGGCAGGTTGGAATGACATTCTGATGACATGCAGCGATCGTGGTCATGGCAATCCCCTGTAAAGAAAACTTGTTCATGGAGTTTTAGCGGCTTATGGGTTATATTTTCTGCCAGCCCCAAAGTGTTATCAAACGAGTTATTTTCGCTACTTGAATAAGAAATCCTAGGTCATGGCAAAACCACTGCGCTCCCTGTCCGGCCTGCTCGATTTCGATTGCGCCGCGCGCTGGGGCAGTTTCAAACTGGCCGCGCAGGAGCTGCACAAGACGCCGGCCGCCATCAGTCTGCAGGTCAAGCAGCTGGAAGAGGCGCTGGGGTTCGAGCTGTTCCTGCGCCATCCGCGCCACATCACGCTGACCGAGAAAGGCCAGGAGCTGGCTGCTACGGTGCGCGGCATGCTGGCCGAACTGAATACCAAGGTGGCCGCGCTGCAGACCGGCGATGACGAGAAAATTCTGCGCATCTCGACCACGCACTCGCTGGCGATCAAATGGCTGGTGCCGCGCATCGCCCGCTTTACGCAGCAGCATCCGGATCTCGATATCCGCATCGACTCCAGCGACCAGCTGGTGAACATGGACGACGGCAGCACCGACATCGCGCTGCGCACCTACGACGTGGTGCCCGGCGATCCCGACCTGCTGTTCCACGACCGGCTGGTGGCGGTCTACAGCCCGTCCCTGCTGACGCCCGGCGCAGCCGAGATCACGCTGGCCGACCTGCACCGCTATCCGCTGCTGCACGAATTCACCACCGACACCTGGATCGCGCTGCTGCGCCAGAACAATGCGCTCAAGGGCAAGTACAACTTCTCGCGCGCCTTCACCAACTTTGCGGTGATGGTGCAGTCGGCTGTGGCGGGACAAGGCATCGCGCTGGTGTCGCACGCGATCGCCAGCGAGGACCTGCGCAGCGGCAGCCTGAAAATGGTGAAGTGCGAAAGCGCGCCATATGGACGCGGCTACCGCGTCATCATCAACCGCAGCAAGCAAGGCATGAGCAAGATCACCCACTTCTGCGACTGGCTGCGCGAGGAGGTCAGCGAGATGCAGAAAGGCCTGATATGCTGATCCGCCCGCTGATCGCCGCCCTGCTGCTGGCGGCCGCACCGGTGCAGGCCGCGGACAAGGCGCCGCTGCGCTACATCGAAAAAGTCGACGGTTTGCTGACCTCCGGCTATCAGCCGCCCACCGCCTTCCAGGACGCCTTGGGCGCGGCGCTGGCGCGCCAGCTGGGCCGTCCGGTGCAATATGTCCAGCTGCCGCGCACCCGCCTGATGGGCGCACTGGAATCCGGCGAGGGCGATATCCTGTGCAGCTACCTGCCTGAATGGCTGCCCGGCGATGTCGACTGGACCCAGCCCTTTATCCCGATCAGCGAAGTGATACTGTCATCGCCACGCGTGAAGCCGCCGGCCAGCGTGGCGGATCTGCGCGGCAAGCGTATTGGCACCGTGCTGGGCTTCCGCTACCCGGAACTGGAGAAAGTACTGGGCACGGACTACATCCGCGACGATGCGCCATCGACAGCGCTGTCGCTGCGCAAATGGCAGGCCAGGCGTTTCGATTACCTGATCACGCCGCGCTATGTGATCGACCGTTATATGGCCGAAGGCAGCCTGCCGCCGGGCGCTCATCTGTTGACAGTGTACGAGGTGAAGACCAAGTGTGCCGTCTCGCGCAAGAGCCGGATCAGTCTCGCCGAATTTAACAGCGCCATCGAGGCGCTGGATAAAAGCGGCGAGCTGGCCAAGATACTCAAGCTGCGCTAATTTACTGCGTCAGCTTGAGGGTGGTTTCGAGACGAATGTCGTCCGAGGCGCTGCCGATCATCAGCTTGAAATCACCCGCTTCCGCGCCCCACTTCAACTGGCTGTTGAAGAAGGACAGCGTGTCACGGTCGATGGTGAAGCTGACGCGGCGCGTCTCGCCCGGCTTGAGATGCACCTTCTGGAATCCTTTCAGCTCCTTCACCGGCCGCACCACCGACGACACCATATCGCGCAGGTACATCTGCACGATCTCCGTGCCGGCCACCTTGCCGCTGTTGGCCAGATCGAAGGACAGCGTCACCTTCTGCCCTTGCGCCATGGTCGGGCTGCTCAGCGTCAGACCGGCGTATTTGAAGTCGGTGTAGCTCAGGCCATGGCCAAAGGCGTAGCGCGGCGTGTTGACGGAATCGATATAGGCCGATTTGTAGACCACGTTCTTCTCGTCGGTCACCGGGCGGCCGGTGTTGTACTGCGCGTATGACAGCGGAATCTGCCCCACGCCGCGGGGGAAAGTGATTGGCAGTTTGCCGGACGGGTTGTAGTCCCCGAACAGCACATTGGCCACCGCGTTGCCGCCTTCACTGCCGGGGAACCAAGCGTAGACGATGGCGTCCGCCTTGTCGGCGACGGTGTTGAACACCAGCGGCCGGCCGGCCAGCATGACCACCACCACCGGCTTGCCGGTGGCCTTCAGCGCGTCGAACAGCGCCTCCTGCTGGCCCGGCAGCGTGATGTCGGTACGCGACTTGGCTTCGCCGCTCATGTCCCAGGTTTCGCCCACGGCCAGCACGATCACGTCCGCGCGCGAGGCGGTGGCCACGGCCTCGGCGAAGCCCGCGCTGCTGGCGCAGCCCGGCGCGCACGCTTGTGCGTAGCTGATCTCCGCCTTGCCGGCGTGGCTGCGGATGCCTTCAACGATGCTCACCACGCGCGCACGATCGCCCTGCACCACCCAGCCGCCTTCCAGGTCGCGCTGCGAATCGGCCAGCGGCCCAATCACCGCAATGCGCTTGCTGTCGCGCGACAGCGGCAACAGCTTGTTTTCGTTCTTCAGCAGCACGATGGATTTCTGCGCCACGTCCAGTGCGGCGGCACGGTGCGATTGATCTCCCAGCACCGCTTTTTCGCGCGCGGCGTCGGAATAGCGGTACGGATCGTCGAACAGGCCTAGTTCAAACTTCTTGGTCAGGATGCGGCGCACGGCGTCGTCCAGTGTCGCCATCTTCACCTTGCCTGCTTTGACTGCGGCTTCCAGATGCTGGGTGTAGGCATAGCCTTCCATATCCATATCGCTGCCGGCGTTGATGGCCTTGACCGCAGCGTCGGACAGATCGGCGGCATACCCATGCGGCACCATCTCGCGCACCGAGCCCCAGTCGCTGACCACGAAGCCCTTGTATTTCCAGGCACCTTTCAGGATATCCCGCTGCAGCACGGCGCTGCCGGTGGCTGGAATGCCGTTCAGCGTATTGAAGGAATTCATGAAGGTGGCGGCGCCCGCATCGGCGGCGGCCTTGAACGGCGGCAGGTAGACCTCATGCAGCTGCTGCTCGCTCATATCGACCGCGTTGTAGTCGCGGCCCGCGATGGCGGCGCCGTAAGCGGCAAAGTGTTTGGCGGTGGCCATCACGCTGTCGGTGGCGCCCAGCTTCCTGCCCTGGAAGCCGTGCACGCGCGCGACGGCAATCTGCGAACCGAGATAAGTGTCTTCGCCGGCGCCTTCCATGACGCGGCCCCAGCGCGGATCGCGCGCCACGTCCACCATTGGCGCGAAGGTCCAGTGAATGCCGGCGGCGGCGGCCTCCCTGGCGGCGATGTGGGCGGACAGTTCGATCGCCTCCATGTCCCACGAAGCGGCTTCGCCCAGCGGCACCGGGAACACGGTCTTGTAGCCGTGAATGACGTCTAGGCTGAACAGCAACGGAATCTTCAGGCGCGATTGCAGCGCCAGCGCCTGGATCTCGCGGGTATCGGCCACGCCGGTCACGTTCAGCATGGAGCCGACCTTGCCGGCGCGGATATCGGCCAGCTTGTCGGCATAAGCGCTGCTGGTCGGGCCGGTGAACTGACGGCCGGAGAGCTGATGCAGCTGGCCGACTTTTTCGGCCACCGTCATCTGCTTCATCAGGTCTGCGACCTTGCGGTCGATCTGGGCGTCCTGCGCTTGCGCGCACAGCGCGAAGGCCGCGCCGATGGCGGCAGCGATATATTTTGTCTTCATTTGTACTGTTGCTGTTTTTGTTCGTAATAGGACTTCAGCGTGTAGAAGGCCTGCTTCTTCTTGCCGGTCTCCGAAATCAGACCCTTGCGGTTCCAGTAGTCCTGGAAGTATGGATGCGGGCGGCGCGGCGAGCGGAAGTCGGTCAGCACCCACGGCGTCATGCCGCGCAGGCCGGGAATCGCGTCCAGCAGCTTGAAGGTGTTCTTGTACAACTGGTCCTGATATTCCTCGCTCCACTTGGTATCGCTGTCGGCGTGATAGCCACCCAGCGCGTCGGCGCCGAACTCGGTCACCAGCACCGGCTTGTTGTAATTGACCTTGAAGGAGAACTTCATCATCTCCTTGTTGTTCGACCAGTACCAGCCGGCGTATTGATTGAAGCTGGCGAGGTCGATCTTGTCGGCCAGCGGATCCTCCACCGTCACCACGTCGCCGGTGCGGTGCACTTCCAGCGCCGCACCCACCAGGCGGGTGCGGTCCAGCGAACGCACGGTGTCGGCCAGCTTGCCCATGAACTCAGTGCGCACCGGGCTGACTGGCGTCTCGTTACCGATCGACCAGATGATGACGCTGGCGCGGTTCTTGTCACGCACCACCAGATCGGTCAGCTGCTGTTTGGCGTTGGCGTAGACTTCCGGCTTCTCCCACGAGATGGTCCAGTACACCGGAACCTCGGCCCATACCAGCAAGCCCATTTCGTCGGCCAGCTTGATCATCTCTTCGCTGTGCGGATAGTGCGCCAGGCGGACGTAATTGCAGTTCATGTCCTTGGCCCATTGCAGCATCATGCGCATATCGCCTTCGCCGCGCAGACGGCCGGGGATCAGAGGGTTCTCGTCATGCAGCGAGATCCCGCGCAGGAACACGGATTTGCCGTTCAGCAGAATGTCGTGACCGCGCGTCTCGATGGTGCGCAGGCCGATGCGGTCATTCAGCGTGTCGGTAACACCGGCGATGGTGACGTTGTACAGCTTGGGGTCTTCCGGCGACCAGTAGCGCACCTTGTTCTTCGGCAGCGCGATGCTGACCGCGGCGCGGCCATTGGCGTCGGTGCGCACGGTGGATTTCACGCCCAACTCCGCGATCGAGATGGTGACGTCCTGCGCGCGTTTGGCACCTGCCAGCTGCACGTGGCCTTCGATGCGGCCCATGTCGCCCTTGGCCAGCTGGATCTGGTAATCCTCGATGTAGGTGTCCGGCGTTTCCGCCAGCAGCACATCGCGCGTGATGCCCCCGTAGTTCCACCAGTCGGTATTCACGGTCGGGATATCGTCCTGATGGCGTGTGTTGTCGGCCTTGACCACCACCGTGTTCTCGCCTTTCAGCAGGCGGCCGGTCACCTCGAACTGGAACGGCGTGAAACCGCCCTTGTGACTGCCCAGCTTCTTGCCATTCAGGTAGACGTGGGCCTCGTAGTTGACCGCGCCAAAGTAGAGGAAGTAGCGCTTGCCGTCCTTGGGCATAGCATTGAATTTCTGGCGCATCCACAGCGTGCCTTCGTAGAATTCCAGCCTGGACGCCTGCGAGTTCCAGTCGCCCGGCACCGCCAGCGTGGGCGAGCCATCGAAGTTGTATTCCACCGCGTCGTCCTTGTCGCGCGGCTTGCGGTCATCGTAGAAACCGCCGGCGCCGGTGGCCGACTGATCGAACGGCTGGCGGCGATAGTTGTAGAAGCCGGTTTCGTAAGGATCGATGATATAGCTCCAGCGGCCGTTCAGCGACAGCGGCTGACGGCCGTAGATGTTTTGCAGCGTGGGCGGCTGCCTGGCCAGTTCGGCGCGCGGGCTGGCGCCTTTGTTGGCCTGCGCCTGTCCCGGCGCCTGATCGTCCTGCGCTGTCGCCGCGAAGTTCGCGGTCAGGCAGCTTGCTAACAACAGCAGCTTCCACACTTGTCGCATTCATGTCTCCTGAAGTTTATGCGTTTTAATTAGTGAATTTGCCTTCGTAGCCGGGCGGCGTGGCATCGATATGCAGCGTGAGGCGCAGCGGCAGCTTATCCATTACCGGTTCCAGCTGCGCACGCGCCGCCGCCAGCAGCGTCTCGCCGATCGTCTGCACCAGCGCCGGACTGCGCCCCGGCGTGATGCGCAGATTGAGGTAGACGAAGGCGCGCCCCTGCTCCCCGTCCGCCACCGCATAATGCGCGGCCGGGTAGGCCAGCACGCGCGTGCCATACAGCGGAAACACCAGCGCGCCGGCGGCATCCTGCATCGTCACCAAGGTATGCGACAACGACTTGCACAAAGCGCCGATGTCGGTGTGCGCATCCAGGTTGGCGGTGTACTCAATTTTCAGATGCGGCATATTTGATGGTCCATTTGATGGTGAGCGGTTCTTTCATGGTCAGCTTGCCGCTGCTGCAGGTGACCAGCGTCTTCATCGGCCCGTATGGCGCCATGAAGTCCTTGCTGCCGTTGGTCGGGGCAGATTCGCATTGCTGCAAGCCGCTGACACTGTACTCCTTTACCGCGCCCTGCGCGAACGTTACGGTATTGCCCTTGATGCTGGCCTGGTCGGAAAAGGAGGCAAATTCCAGCGTGATCTTGTCCACCTCCTGCGCACCCACGGGAGTGTAAATATCGGTACGGGTCATTACACCATGTTCCAGCGTATAAGTGGTGCGCAGCCTGATGCGGCCGTCCTTGACCGGCGAGCGCTTGCCAAGACGATCCAGTTCGTCCTGGCGATAAGAGACCGTGTAGCGCTGGCCATCCTTGCCAGTCTTGATATCCTTGATCCACGCCGCGCCGATCAGCTGCGCGCCATCGGCCATGGTGAACCTGGGCAGCAGCTGCGGATGCGCACCGCCGCTGTCGGCCACGCCGGAGACGATGTTCGGCACGAATGGCAGCGGGTAATAAGGACTGTTGTCATGCTGGCTGACGCCGCCGTTGATCATGTTCAGGCTCACCACATGCGGGCCGTCGCGGAAGATGGACAACGCACGGTCATACTCACCCTGGGCAAAGATGGTGGTGCTGAACTGCGGACGATTCTTGTCCAGCCACGCCTGCAGGTCGGCCTTCGGCTGCACATCCTTGAAGCCGGCCTTGTTCCAGGTCTCGTTGGTGTAGATCAGCTGATGCAGCAGCGAGAAGTTCTCACCCAGGATGCGGTGCTTGCCGCGATAAGTATCGGTGCGGCGGCCCTTGCCCCACATGTCCAGCGAATGCATGGCCGGGTCGTACCAGAAGTTCATGTAGCGCTCCGCGATGCGCGAGGAGAAGGCGTAGGCATACTGCTTCTCCTCCGGCGTCAGCACATCGAGGTAGGCCGATACCGACAGGATCTCCACCAGCGCCGTCTCGCCATACGGCCCGAGGCTGCGGCCGAAGCTGAAGCCCTGGCCCTCGGTATTGGCGACGTTCAGTGCAATGTCGGCCGCCTTGCGCAGCAGGCCTTTCAGCTCGTCGGTCGGCTGTAGCCCGGTTTCCAGGAAGCGTTCGCAAATTTCCGCGATCAGCAGGATGCTGTAACGGTCGAAGCGCCCTTCGCCATCGGTCTCGTCGGAGAAGCCGAATTTGCCGGAGTATTTTTTATAATGGGTGAGCATCTTGTCGAGCAGGATCTTGCCGGCGCTGTCGTCTTCCCACCCCATCATCATCCGCAGGCGCGCGATGCTGAACGCCACGCCATAGTAATTGGTCGGCAGGTTGATCAGATCCCACTGCGGGGTGACAAACGTGCGCCAGTCCAGCTGCTTGCGCAGCTTCTCCAGCGTGGCCGGGCTGACGGCGCGCTCCAGCAGGCCGGCTTGCTTCAGCTTTACCAGCGTGCCGATGTAGTAATAGATGCCCCAGGTGTGATTGTCCATGCCGACCGTCATGTCAGCGATATCGCGGTAGTCCTTCAGCTTTTGCTCCAGCGACGGGTCATCCCTGGAAGTATTCAGCAGCACATGGCCCAGTCCTGCCGCCACCTTCCCCGGCAAGAACTTGTCGCCGCTCTTGAACGGCGAGGCGCCGTCCAGCACCATGTTCTCCCGTTCCGCCACCAGCTTTTTGAAGAAGAAGTCCAGCTGCTTGTAGGCGTTGTCTTGAACGGTGCGGTTCATCGGCGCCGCCGATGCGGAGGCGCAGGCTGTCATCACAGCCATGGTCAGGGGAAGGAATTTCATGTCGTCTCGATTGTTATTGGAAAACGTTTTACAAATAGTATGTGATTTTGCTTCTAAGGTAAACACTTACACGTTGCGGTTCAACGTCGAATGACGCAGCACCAGCTGTGGCTCGATGATGGTGGAACACGCCGCCGGCCTGCCTTCGACCTGCGCCAGCAACTGCTCCATGGCCGCCGCCCCCATCCGCTCGCTTTGCAGATCGACCGTGGTTAAGGGCGGCAGGCTGTAACTGGCGAAATCGATGTTGTCGAAACCGGCCACCGAGATATCCTCCGGCACGCGGAAGCCCAGCGTCTGCGCGGCTTTCATGAAGCCCATGGCCATCAGGTCGTTGTAGCAGATCAGCGCATCGGGATGGGTGGCGCCCAGCATGATGGAGGAACTCATGCGCTCCCCTTCGTGCGCCGACGGCGCGCCGCCGTCGTATACCGTCAGCGCCAGCCCCATGGCCGCCAGGCAGTCGCGGATGCCGGCCAGGCGCTCCTCGTCGCGGCGCGATTTGGAGAAGCCCAGATAGGCAATCTGCCGGTGCCCCAGCGTCAGCAGATGGCGCGCCAGCATAGCCGCGCCGCGATGGTCGTCGCCCGCCACGCAGGGAATGTCGCGCTGCGCCAGCCGTCCCAGGAACACCAGCGGCTTGTCCAGTTCCAGCATCCACGCCATCTCCGCTTCCGGTATGCGCGAGATGACGATCATGCCGTCCACGCGGCGGCTCAGCGCTTCCAGCAGCGGGCGTTCGCGGTGCGGGTTTTCCTCGGTATCGACCAGCAGCAGGTTGTAGCCGTGCGCCTGCGCCACGCGGTTGGCGCCCTTCACCACACTGCTGAAGTGGGGATTTGCCACGTCCAGCACGGACAGGCCGATGCTCTGCGTGCGTCCGGTGATCATGGACTGCGCCAGCGGATTGGAACGGTAGCCCAGCTGCGCGATCACCCGCGTAATGGCCTGTTCCACCGCCGGCGAAAAGCGCTGCGTGCGGTTTACGAACTTGGATACCGTTGCGGTGGAGACGCCGGCGCCGGCGGCCACGTCGCGGATGGTGGGAACCGGCTTTTTCATGAATCGATTGACCTCGGGGAGAATTTGGTTATACTGCTGATTAAACGTTTAACTACAATACCTTTACCATCCTATAAAAGCAACCCATGACCACTACTAAACCATTCAAACGCATCCTGCTGACCGGCGCCGGGGGCGGCCTGGGCACCGTCCTGCGCGAGCGCGCCAAGGCCTGGGCGGATGTCGTCCGCCTGAATGACGTCAAAGACCTCGGCCCCGCACGCGATGGCGAGGAAATCGTGATCGGCGACCTTGGTGACCGCGACAAAGTGATGAGCATGATGCAAGGCGTGGACGCCGTGCTGCACTTCGGCGGCATTTCGGTGGAAGACAAGTTCGAGCCGATCATGAACGCCAACATCCTTGGCCTGCATCACCTGTATGAAGCTATCCACAAGTGCGGCGTCAAGCGCGTGATCTTCGCCAGTTCCAGCCACGTGGTGGGCTACTACAAGACCACTGACCTGGTGGACGCCCACATGCCGCTGCGCCCGGACGGTTTCTACGGCGTGTCGAAGGCCTTTGGCGAAGCGCTGTCGCGCTACTACTACGACCGCTTCGGCACCGAGACCGTATGCCTGCGCATCGGCTCCTCCTTCCCGGAGCCGAAGAACCCGCGCATGATGGTCACCTACCTGGCCTACGACGATCTGGTTGAGTTGATCCGCTGCTCGCTGTTCACGCCGCGCGTCGGCCACACCATCACCTTCGGCACCTCCAACAACGCCACCAAGTGGTGGGACAACAAATACGCTTCACACCTGGGCTATGTGCCCAAGCATAGCTCCACCGAATTCGCCGGCCACTTCCCGGATAGCGCAGACTATCCAGCGGCCGGCGATGCACCAACCATCTATCAGGGCGGTCCGTTCGTCACGGCAGGCCCCATGTACAAATAACCCGAGACCAACCACATGACATCATCGCATCTCCGCATTGCTGTTTTGGCTGCCGTGGCAGCCATGTTCCACTCCGTGCCCGCCGTTGCGGCCGAAGCGCCATCCGCGCAAGCGGCTGCGCCGTCGGCCGCGATCAATCCGAAAGCCGTGCTGTCGGCCATGGAACGCGTGGCCGACTGGCAACTGGCCAATCCGAGCAAGCACCGCCCGGACGACTGGACCCAGGCGGTGGGCTACAACGGCATCATGGCGCTGGCGAATATCTCCGGCAGCAGCAAGTACCGCGATGCGATGATCGCCATGGGCCAGAAGAACAACTGGAAGCTCGGCCCCAATCACTACCACGCGGACGATCACATCGTTGGCCAGACCTACGCCGAGCTGTATCTGCAAACCCGCGACCCGAAGATGATCGCGCCGCTGCGCGCCAGCTTTGACGACATCCTCGCCAACCGCCGCACCGGTTCGCTGGAGTTCACCGTCAAGGGCAACCAGGACCGCTGGTCGTGGTGCGACGCGCTGTACATGGCGCCGCCGGCCTGGCTGCGCCTGTGGGCCATCACCGGCGACCAGCGCTACCTGGATTTCGCCATCAGCGAATGGTGGGTGACGTCGGACTACCTGTACGACAAGGAAGAACACCTGTACTTCCGCGACTCCAACTACTTCGACAAGCGCGAAGCCAACGGCAAGAAGGTCTACTGGAGCCGTGGCAACGGCTGGGTGATGGGCGGCCTGGTGCGCGTGCTGCAATATCTGCCGGAGAACCATCCCGAGCGTCCGCGCTTCGTCCAGCAATACAAGGAGATGGCGGCCCGGCTGCTGACGCTGCAGCAGCCTGACGGTTTGTGGCGCGCCAGCCTGCTCGATCCCGACACCTATCCGATGAAGGAATCGAGCGGCTCGGCGCTGTACACCTACGCTTTCGCCTGGGGTGTGAATCAGGGCCTGCTGGGCGCCAGGGCCTTCAAGCCGGCCGTGCAGAAAGCCTGGACCGCGCTGGTGGCCAACGTGCAGCCGGACGGCAAACTGACCCACGTCCAGCCTATCGGTCTGGCGCCCAAAGTCTTTGACGAAAATCTGACCGAAGTGTATGGCGTCGGCGGCTTCCTGCTGGCCGGCAGCGAGGTGTATCGCATGGCGGTGCTGGAGAAAACCAGACCGCACACCGTGAGCGTCACCAATCCAACCAGCGGCGTGCGCGGCGACGAACTGGCGCAAGCAAAGCTGGGCGCCGGCATCGCCAGGCCGGTGGTGATGGATGCCGCCACCTCGGCCATCGTCAACTCGCAGGTGATCGGCAAGCAGATCGTGTTTCCGGTGAATCTGGCGGCGGGCGAAACGCGCCGCTACCTGGTGCTGCCGGCCGAGCGGCTGGCCGCCGTGCCGCCGGCCGAGGTGAAAACCCACGCGCGCTTTGTGCCGGAACGCCTCGACGATTTCGCCTGGGAGAGCGACCGCACCGCGCACCGCGTGTACGGCCCAGCCATCATCAAGGACCCGAAGGAACACCTGATCAGCAGCGGCGTGGACGTGTGGGTGAAGAAGGTGCGCACGCCGGTGGTCGACAAGTGGTACAAGCGCGGCGAGTATCACCACGACGAGGGTGAAGGCCTGGACTACTACAGCGTGGGCCAGAGCCGCGGCTGCGGCGGCACCACCATCGTCAGCGAAGGCAAGCTGTATAACTCGTCCAACTTCACCAAATACAAGGTGCTGGCCGACGGCCCGCTGCGCGCCGTGTTCGAGCTGACCTACGCCGGCTGGGATGCGGGCAATGGCCGCACCGTGTCCGAAGTCAAGCGCTTCTCAATCGATGCCGGCTCCAATATGACCCGCGTTGAAACCCGGTTTGCCAGCAACCGCAAGCAGCCCTTGAATGTCGGCGTCGGCATCGTCCAGCGCGATGGCGAAGGCCACTACACCGCCGACGGCGCCAACAACTTCAACAGCTACTGGGAACCGGCGCACGGCGACGACGGCAGCATCGGCTGCGGCGTCATCCTGCCGGCCGGCGTCAAGGCCTTCGACGTGATCGATAGACAGCAGCTGTCGATCGGCACGGCGCAACCGGGCCAGCCCTTCGTCTACTACTTCGGCGCCGGCTGGAGCAAGAGCGGCGATTTTGCCGATGCCGCCGCCTGGGATGCCTACGTGCGCGGCTATGCGCAAAAGCTGAAGGCGCCGCTCAAGGTCAGCAGTCAATAAACGTCCCGCCGGACAGCCCGCGCGGCTGCCGGCGGATTTTTTTTACCCCGGGTGGAAGCGATTCCACCATCTAGTTGAAGCACCCAAAAACCATAACATCCACTGGAGACACGACATGCACACAAAGCAACCTCAACTGCGGCGCATCACCGCCGCCGTGACCCTGGCCCTGCTGGCCGGCACCGCGGCGGCGCAACAGGACGACAGCGGCAAACTGGAATCGGTCATCGTCACCGCCAACAAGCGCGCGCAGAATCTGCAGGACGTGCCGGCCTCGATCACCGTGCTGAACGACGCCGTCCTGCAGCGCGCCAACGTGCGCGACCTGGAAGACGTGCCGGCGCTGTCGCCGGCGCTGACGCTGTCCTACGGCACCCAGCCGGGCAACTTCAGCATCAATATGCGCGGCATCGGCACCTTCTCGCTGGGCATCGGCGTGGAGGCGGACGTGGCGGTGATCGTTGACGACGTGCCGCTGGGCATGCAGGCCGGCGCCTTCAAGGACCTGGCCGACGTCGGCCGCATCGAGGTGCTGAAAGGCCCGCAAAGCACGCTGTTCGGCAAGAGCTCGATTGCCGGCGCCATCAACATCACCACCAAGCCGCTGGGCGGTCCGTGGAAAACCAACGCCACCACCTACATCACCAACGACGATGAATGGCGCGTCGGCGTCAGCACCGGCGGCGCCGTGTCCGACACCCTGCGCCTGCGCGTGGCCGCCAGCAAGACCAACTTCGACGGCACGCTCAACAATCTCACCACCGGCAAGAAGCTCAATGGCAGCAAGGGCGACAACCTCAGCGGCAAGCTGGAGTGGCAGCCGCTCGACCAGCTGACCCTGACGCTGACGCCGCACTACAACCGCACCGAGAAATTCTGCTGCTCGACCGCCTTCACCTCGATGTCGCCGGGCGCGCTGTACCGCAATGCGCCGCAGTTGCCGCCGTCGGTGGTGCTGGCCGGCATTCACATCAGCCCGGACAACCGCGACGTGCGCAACGACTATCCGACCGGCGGCAAATTCCATGATGCCGGCACCGGCGTCAAGCTGGACTGGGCGTTCGACGACAACAGCCCGCTGCAGGGCCACACGCTGAGCTCGATCTCGTCGTACAGCAAGTACCACATGGACGACTATCAGGACAACGACAACACCGACGTCGACATCCTGCCCTTCCTGCTGTTGCCGAATGGCCAGCCGAGCGGCATGCATGGCGGCCTGTACCAGTACGGCTTCTTTGACGTCAAATCGACCACCCAGGAATTCCGCCTGACCTCGCCGGACAAGGGCGCGCTGCGCTATGTGGCCGGCCTGTGGTACGGCAAGAACGCGTTGACGCGCGAACTGACCAAGGCGCCGCTGATCCAGGCCTACGGCACGGCCTATGGCGCCGACGCCTGGAATATCAGCAAGGCCATTTACGGCCAAGGGTCGTGGGACTTCCGCCCGAATACCAGTCTGATTCTCGGCGCCCGCTACAACGACGAAGACACCGGCTACAACTTCCGCCGTTACACCGTGCCGCCGCAAGTCAAGGCGCTCACCGAGTTCTACACCAAGTCGGACAACGACAAGAGCAGCACCTACAAGCTGGGCCTGGAGCACCGCCTCAACAAGGACGCGATGGTGTACGCCATGGCATCGACCGGCCACAAAGGGAAGGCTTACGACCTGACGTCGGGCTTCACCGCGGCCACCGCCAGGCTGCCGGCGGTGGCGCCGGAAACCGCGCGCAGTTACGAGCTGGGCTGGAAGCAAAGCCTGTGGGACAACCGCGCCATGTTCAGCGTGGCCCTGTTCCGCACCGACTTCAAGCACTTCCAGCAATCGTCCAGCTTCTTTGACGACGACGGCACCTTCCGCACCGGTCTGAACAGCATCGGCGGCTTGCGCACCCAGGGCCTGGAAGTGGAAGGCAATGTACGCGTGACGCGCGCGCTGCAGCTGAACGGCAGCTTGGCCTACACCGAGGCGACCATCCAGGAATTTGAAAACGGTCCGTGCTACAACGTCATCAACGCGGCCGGCACGGCCGGCACGCCGGGACCGGGCTGCGCGCAGAACCCCAAGTACAACAACACCTTCGTGCAGAACCTGGCCGGCAAGACCTTGCCGAACGCGCCGAAAGTCAAAGTGAATCTGGGCGGTCAGTACGACCTGATGCTGCCATCGGCCAGCTTCAACGGCTTCGTCGCCGGCTCCACCCGCTACCAGAGCCGCACCCAGTTCTCGCTGAATCAGGACCCGAACACCATTCAAGGGGCGTATGCGATCACCAACGTGAGTTTTGGCGTCAAGGACAAGCAGGACCGTTACAAGCTCACCTTCCTGGTCAACAACCTGTTTGACAAGCGCTACGCGACCGGCCTGAACAACGCGATCGCCAATGGCACCTGGAGTCCGAAAGCGCCGAACACGCCGGTCGCGGTCAACACCACCGAATGGATGCCGCCGCGCGACTTCCAGCGCTACTTCGGCGCCCGCCTGGATGTCACCTTCTAAAGAGCATCTCCCTCGCGACGCCGCACGATGGTCGCACTTCCGCCCCCGCAGCCTGCCGCGGGGGCTTTTTTTATCTGAACACCTGCTTCAGCGATTGCGCCGCCGCCAGCGCATCACTCCAGGCCGCCAGTTGCGTCAAACTAGCCTTGGCCAGCTTTTTGCGCACCGTTTGCGGCAGCGGGCCGAAACGCTGCACCAGCATGCGCTCCAATACCGCGATCGCGCCTTCTTTACGCCCACGCTCCAGACCTTGCTCAAGACCTTGCTCAAGACCTTGTTCAAGCCCCTGCTCAAGACCTTGCTCCAAGCCGCGTTCCAATCCGAGCTTGATGCCATCGTTGACGAGCATTTGCTCGAATGAGTTGTACAGTTTTTTCATTCCGAGCTCCTTCTCCGTCCGATCAACAGCCTGTCTGTAGCGACGCTCATACGACTCAGGCAAGGCCATCATCCAGTTGATCACATTGAATAAAACGATTATGCGCCTCTGGCGCCAGCGATGCTTGAACAGTAGCCTGGTCAAATGCAGCTTGGCCGCGTAGAGTTTGTCCGGATCATGATGAGCTTGTTGGGGGATGCGGATCCGCCAGCAAGACCAGGCTGACGACCGGCAAGCCGTAGGTGCCGACGATAAGCTGGTGGTAGTTGTGCATGCGCCGGGGCAGCGCCGGATCGCGCTGCGCCTGGATTTCAATGTGAAGCAGGACCGGCCTGCCGCCACCTTCGCGCAGGGCTACCTCGACCAGTTTATCGGCCACCATCACGTCAGGCTTGGTGCCGAAGCCACTTCTTGCCAGCTCCTTGTCACGGAAACGGGGCCGTTGCCGCCAATCGATGCTCGCGCTCACGGTGGGGAAATAAAATACCAAGAAGGAACGTAAAGCATGCGACAACACGGCTTTCCACGGCAAATCGTAACGGGCAGGCGGGATGGTGTTCGGCATCTGCCCAGTCTGCGGCCGACAGCGCACAAACCACATGACAAAATGCAAAGCTCTGCCAAATAGTCCTTGCCATGGCCGCCACCCAGATTACCGTTGAGTGAGATTCACAAAATGTTAACTCGGACATGGTAAGCTTCGACCCCGGCACCCTCCTCGCTGCACACTTTTTTTCCAACTTCCACCTGTAAGTACTTAATTTCATGGATATTGTTCTCGCGCTGAAAGCCCTCATCATGGGCCTGGTCGAAGGTTTGACGGAATTTTTGCCGATTTCCTCCACCGGCCACCTGATCCTCACCGAGCACCTGCTGGGCTTCCAGGGCATGGAAGAAAAAATTAATGTATTTGAAATTGTGATCCAGGCCGGCGCCATCTTTGCCGTCTGCTGGGAATACCGCGCCCGCATCGCCAAAGTCACCACCGGACTGACCACCGACCGCAAGCAGCAACGCTTTGCCTTGAATATCGCCATCGCCTTCCTGCCTCTGGCCATCCTCGGCCTGGCGCTGGGCAACATGCTGAAGGAACACCTGTTCAAGCCGGTGCCGGTGGCCCTGGCGCTGATCGTCGGCGGCATCATCATCCTGATCGTCGAACGCCACGTGGCTGCCAATCCGGTCTCGGTGCGCGTCCATTCAGTCGACGACATGACCCCGCTGGATGCCTTAAAAATGGGCATCGCCCAGGCCTTTGCGCTGATTCCAGGCACCAGCCGCTCCGGCTCCACCATCATTGGCGGCATGATGTTCGGCTTCTCGCGCCAGGCCGCCACCGAGTTTTCCTTCCTGCTGGGCATACCCACCCTGCTGATCGCCTCCGCCTACTCGCTGTTCAAGGCGCGCGACCTGCTGGCGGCGTCAGACCTGCCGATGTTCACCATCGGCACCGTCTCGGCATTTATCTCGGCATTCTTCTGCGTGCGCTGGCTGCTGCGCTACGTTGCCTCCCATACTTTCACGATTTTTGCCTGGTATCGCATCGCTTTTGGCCTGCTGGTGCTCATCACAGGTTACACTGGCGTGATCGTCTGGAAGGACTAAATCTTTTTAAAGTAGTTGCAGTAGCATCATGAGTCATCAGGAAAATAACGAACGCGCCCTCCACTTGCTGCAAACCGTCTTCGGCTACCCAGCCTTCCGCGGCCAGCAGGGAGACATCGTCAGCCATGTGGCGGGCGGCGGCGACGCGCTGGTCCTGATGCCCACCGGGGGCGGCAAATCGCTGTGCTACCAGATCCCGGCCCTGCTGCGCGACGGCGTCGGCGTGGTGGTATCGCCGCTGATCGCGCTGATGCAGGACCAGGTCGACGCGCTGGAAGAAGTCGGCGTGCGCGCGGCCTTCCTGAACTCCACCCAGTCCTACGAAGAAGCCAGCCGCATCGAGCGGCTGGTGCGCACCAACCAGCTGGACCTGGTCTATGTGGCGCCCGAGCGCCTGATGACCGACCGCTGCCTGAACCTGTTCCAGGATTCGAAAATCTCGCTGTTCGCCATCGACGAAGCGCACTGCGTATCGCAATGGGGGCACGACTTCCGGCCCGAGTACATCAAGCTGTCGGTGCTGCACGAGCAGTTCCCCAATGTCCCGCGCATCGCGCTGACCGCCACCGCCGATCCGCAGACGCGCGCCGAAATCGTGCACCGCCTGCAGCTGGACGACGCGGCGCAATTCGTATCCTCGTTCGACCGGCCCAACATCCGCTACCAGATCGTCGAGAAAGCCAACGGCCGCAAACAGCTGCTGGATTTCATCACAACCGAACACGGCGGCGACTGCGGCATCGTCTACTGCCTGTCGCGCAAGAAGGTGGAAGAAACGGCCGAATTCCTGAACGAGAACGGCGTGCGCGCACTGGCCTACCACGCCGGCATGGAGCACACGGTGCGCGCGGCCAACCAGGCGCGCTTCCTGCGCGAAGAGAACATCGTCATGTGCGCCACCATCGCCTTCGGCATGGGCATCGACAAACCCAACGTACGCTTCGTCTGCCACCTGGACCTGCCCAAGAGCATCGAAGGCTACTACCAGGAGACCGGGCGCGCCGGCCGCGATGGCGAACCGTCCAGCGCCTGGATGGCCTACGGCCTGCAGGACGTGGTGCTGCAGCGGCGCATGATCGACGAATCCGAAGCCGACGAAACCTTCAAGCGCGTGCTGGGCAACAAGCTCGATGCCATGCTGGGCTTGTGCGAAACGTTAAGCTGCCGGCGCGTGCGCCTGCTCGACTACTTCGGTGAGAAAGCTGGTCCCTGCGGCAATTGCGACACCTGCCTGATCCCGCCGGTATCCTTCGACGGCACGGTGCCGGTGCAGAAACTGCTGTCGGCCGTGTACCGGGTCGACCAGCGCTTCGCGGCCGGCCACGTGATCGACGTGCTGCGCGGGCAGGAGACGGAACGGATCAAGACCTGGCACCACGACTCGCTGTCGGTGTTCGGCATCGGCGCCGACCGCAGCGAGCAGGAATGGCGCGCCATCCTGCGGCAAGTGATCGCGCTGGGGCTGCTGACGGTCGACCACGAGCAATTCAGCTCACTGAAGCTGACCGATGCCGCGCGCCCGGTGCTCAAGGGCGGGCAGAAAGTACAGCTGCGCCAGTACCAGAAACCGGTCAAGCAGAAGCCGAGCCGTGCCGCCAAGGGATATGTGGAAAGCGACCTGTCGGCGCACGAGCAAAAAATCTTCGACCGCCTGCGCTCGTGGCGCATGGGCACCGCGCGCGAACACAATGTAGCGGCCTACATCATCTTCAACGATGCCACCCTGCGCGAAATCGCCAAAGCCCGCCCGACGGCGCTGGACGACCTGCGCGGCATCTCCGGCGTCGGCGAGAAAAAACTCGCCTCCTACGGCGACGAAATCGTCAACCTGATCAACGAGATGGAAGATTAAGCACTGCGTGATTCGGGGTCAGCTCTGACATTCGGACAGGCGAGCAGGATGCTTGAGAAATCTCAATACGCTCCCCCAGAAACCCAAACATGAAATGCAAAAGCAGCAGGCATTTGCGTATCAGTTTTGATTAACCCGGTTTTGAGAAATATCAATTGTGGCAACCGGATGTCCAAATGTCAGAGCTGACCCCGAATTCAGGCGGTGACGATGCTGCGGTAGCGGCTGGGGGCGGCGCCGAGGGCGGCCCGGAAGCGATGGCTGAAGTGGCTCAGGTCGGCATAGCCGCAGGCGTCGGCAATTTGCTGCAAGGGCTGGTCGGTGGATTTCAGCAGCACGCGCGCGTGCTCGATGCGGCGCGCGGCGATCCAGGCCGACGGCGACATGCCGAATGAGACTTTGAACATCCGCACCAGGTGGAACTCCGACAGGTTGGCCAGCGCCGCCAGCACGCCCAGCGTGATGCTGTGCCCCAGGTTCGCCTCAATGTAGTCGGCCAGCCGCCGCCGCACCACCGGCGCCAGGCCGCCGCGCACGCGCGCCTGCTGCAGCGGCGCCGATTGCGCCAGCAGCAGGTGGCTCAGCGCCTCGTGCGTGACTTCGTTGGCACGCAATTGCGCGTCCGGTCCGTCCCACGGCATCCTGGCCAGGGCCGCACACAGGTGGGCGATGCGTTCATGCTCAAAGTAGGTGCGGTCGGCCAGGGTCAGTTCGCGCGGTTCGCGGTCCAGTTCCACCACCGCGCGCCGGGTGAAGTGCTGCGGCAGGAAGTAGATGTGCATGAAGTGCATTTGGCCGCGTACCGTCCATGAGGACTCGTGCCAGTCCGGCAAAGTGCACAAGCGTTTCGGCGCACCGTACAATCCCGGCAGCGAAAGACGCTCGGTCCGATGGCCGCCGTCCAGGTAGTAGGACAGCGTGTGGTGGCCCGGCTGGTTGTAGCTGGTCTCCGCCACCGGCGTGTCGCGCCGCCAGATCGCCAATGCCAGTTCATCGCCCAGCCAGACAAAGCGCTCCAGTTGCGCCTCGGTCTCCGACATGGTCTTGAACACGGAATGCGACAGTTGCCCGTCCGGCAAGGCGGACAGCAAGGTCGCGGGCAGGTTGTGGGCACGGGAAGACATGGAGAAAGTCTAGCACGCAGCGCCCGCACCGCGCCGGCCCCTGCCGCGATATGCGCAATTTCAGACAAGTCGCCACGCCGTGCGGCCGTCATGCTGGCGACACTATGAATATCTTCCTCTACCTCCTCACAGTCCTGATCTGGGGCACGACCTGGATCGCCATTACTTTTCAACTGGGCGTGGTGCCAGCGCCGGTGTCGATCGCTTACCGCTTCTGGATTGCCGCCGCCTTGCTGTTCGCCGGCCTGCTGCTCACGCGCCGCCAATGGTGGCCGCCGCGCCAGGCATGGCCTTATCTGTTCGCACAAGGGATCGCGCTGTTTTGCCTGAATTTCCTGTGCTTCTATTACGCCAGCCAGTGGGTCACCAGCGGACTGGAAGCGGTGGTGTTTTCCACCGCGCCGCTATGGAACGCCATCAACGGCCGCATCTTCCTCGGCCGTCCTATCAAGCCGCAGGTGATGCTGGGCGCCCTGCTGGGCCTCGGCGGCATCGTGCTGCTGTTCGCGCCGCAGATGGCCGGCCACTGGCACGACAGCCATACGCTGCTCGGCCTCGCGCTGACGCTGGGCGGCACGTTGTGCTTCTCGTGCGGGAATCTGCTGTCCAGCCGCATGCAGTCCATGCAGCTGGGCCTGACGCCTTGGCTGACCAACAGCTGGGCCATGCTGATCGGCTCCACCACGCTGGGCGTGGCGGCGCTGGCCATGGGCATGCCGTTCACCATCGATCCCGCGCCGCGTTATCTCGGCGCCCTGCTCTATCTCGCCATCCCCGGCTCGGTGATCGGCTTTACCGCTTACCTGATGCTGGTCGGCCGCATCGGGCCTGACCGCGCGGCCTATTCCACGGTATTATTCCCCATCGTAGCGCTGACCATTTCGACCATTTACGAAGGCTACCATTGGACACCGCCGGCCCTGTGCGGGCTGGCGCTGGTACTGGCGGGGAATCTGCTGGCGTTTCTGCCGCCGTCCCTGCGCGCCAAACTGATGGGAGCCGCATAGACCAGGAGATCGCATGAACCGTATCGGCCTTTTCGCCGCACTGGCCCTGAGCCTTTCCGCCCACGCCGCCGACAAGCCGGCCGACACGGTCTACCGCAACGGCTACATCTACACCGTGGACGCAAGGGACAGCGTGCAGCAGGCGCTGGCCGTGCGCGGCGGCCGCATCGTTTATGTTGGCGATAACGCTGGCGTGAAGGCGCTCACCGGCAAGAAGACCGAGGTGATCGACCTGCAGGGCCGCATGCTGATGCCCGGCCTGATCGACGGCCATATGCATCCGCAGTCGGGCGGCAGCCGCCTGCTCAACTGCAGCCTGAATTACGAGTCGCTGACGGTGGCGCAGTTCCAGTCGCGCATCCAGGCTTGTCTCGACAACGACAAGAAGTCCGGCTGGCTGATCGTGGTGAACTGGTTCCAGCAGGGGATGCAGCCGGATGGCGTGGAAACCACGGCCGCCATGCTGGATGCGCTGAAGACCGAGCGCCCGATCATCGTGCGCTCCTCGTTCGGCCACTCGGCGCTGCTGAACTCCAAGGGCATCCGACTGGCGAAGATCGAACGCGACACGCCAAACCCACCGGGCGGCATCATCACGCGCGATGCGCAAGGCAACGCCACCGGCCTGCTGGAAGACGCCGCGCAGGACCTGGCCATGAATCTGCTGCCGCCGCTGACGGTGGCGGAGAATCTGGCCGCGTCCAAGGCGGCGCTGGCGGCCATGCGCCAGCAAGGCATCACTACCTTCCTCGATGCCTACACTGATCCGGAAACAATGACTGCCTTCACCGATCTGCAAAAGCAGGGCAAGCTGACGGCGCGCGCGCATTTCGCGGTGCTGATCGATCTGGACAAGGGGGCAACGCCGCAAAGCGCGGTAGCGGATTTGCTCAAGCAGCAGAAGCAGTTCGACCAAGGCCCGACCAAAGTGGCGCCGTCGATGCAGGTGCGCCACGCCAAGCTGTTCATGGATGGCGTGATCTCGGCGCCGGCCTTCACCGGCGCCATGATCGAGCCTTACCTCGTCAACAAGGGCACGCCGGAGAAGCCGGACTGGCAACCCGGCCCGCACAATGGGCCGGCCAGCTATTTTTCGGCCGAGTCGCTGCGCGCGACCTTGAAGGAGCTGGCGCGCGCTCATATCGATCCGCACGTGCACGTCGACGGCGACCGTGCCGTGCGCGAAACGCTGGACGCCATCGAAGATGTCCGCGCCACACCGGAGGGCAAGCGCATGCGGCCCGCGCTGGCGCATGATGAAATCGTCGCGCCGGAAGATTACGCGCGCTTCGCCAGGCTGGATGTGACGCCGGTGCTGTCCTTCCAGTGGGCCAAGCCGGCGCCGGACACGGTCGGCGCGCTGAAGGATTACATGGGGCCGAAGCGTTACGCGCTGGTGGAGCCGCAGGCGCTGCTGCTCGATGCCGGCGCGCGCATCGCGTATGGCAGCGATTGGCCGGTCGATCCGCTGGATGAATGGTTCGCGCTGAAAGTGGGCGTGACCCGCACCGCCGCACCGAGCGCCGGCAAGGAGTACCAAGGCCGGCTGACCGATCAACCCGGCCTGCCGCGCGCCGCCGCCCTGCGCGCGATCACGCTCAACGCGGCCTACACGCTGCGCCAGGAGACGCTCACCGGTTCGCTGGAAGTGGGCAAGCTGGCGGACCTGATTGTCCTTGACCGTAACTTCTTCACGATACCGGCCGAGGATATCGCCAACATCAAGGTGCTGCAGACCATGGTGGGCGGGAAAATCGTCTATCAGTCGAAAGGCATGCGGTAAGATAGCGGCCTTTGTGTAATAAGACGCGCCATGACATTCGCCATTTCCCTGTTGATCATCATCGCCACGGCAGCCGTGGTGTACGCGATCATCAAGACCAATCCGAACAAGCCCAAGCCATTGCCGCTGCCCACCGGCGTGCCGTATGAGCCCAGGCTGCCGGACACTGCGCCTGCGGTGCACTGGTCGGACGGTGGCCGTTTCATGGTGGAGGTGATGACGGAGTCGCGTTATCAGCCGGCGCTGCAAGCGCTGGCGGGCGAGCATGGCGACCAGGCAGCCGCCACGCAGTATGTGGCGACGCTGATGCCGGATGATCACAACGCTTACGAGAATGCCGCCGTGGCGGTGTTTATCGAAGGCCGCATGGTGGGCTACCTGTCGCCCAAGGCGGCGCTCCAGCTGCGCGAACTGCTGCGCAAGAGGGAAGCCAAGGGGCAGCTCAGCACCTGCGATGCGCAAGTGCGCGGCGGCGCGCTGTGGGAAGGCAAGCGCCTGCAGTATGTGGTGGTGCTGGACGTGGAGCCGCTGGAGAAATGATGGCGTGCCTGGTCCGCCAAGCCGCAGCGTTGACCGCCGCCGCGCTCACCGCCGCGTCGCCGTGGGCTGCCGCTTCCGCCGATGAGGCCGCGCCAGCGCCCGGCGGCGCGCAGCAAGCTGCCGTTGCGCCGCTGATTGTGCACTACAACGAACGCCCGCCGCATCACTACACCGAGCGCGGCATGGCGCAAGGACCCGCCATCGCCAGGGTGACCGGAGCGCTTGCCGCTGCGCGCATTCCCTATCGTCTGCGCAGCACGCCGGCCAAACAGCAGTTGATCATCCTGCAGAAGAACGCGGCGCCGGCCTGCATGCTGGCGTGGGTGGATCTGCCGGGACGCGACGGCAAGGGCAAACTATCGGAAAAAATCTACGATGAGCGCCGCCTGTGGTGCACCAGGGCGACGCCGGATGAGACGATGCAGCGCCTGAATGCGGCGCTGCTCAAATGATTACTTCCTGGTGAACACCAGATCCCACACGCCGTGTCCCAGCTTCAGGCCGCGGTTCTCAAACTTGGTCAGCGGACGATAAGCCGGTTGCGGCGCATAGCCGTCGGCGGTGTTCTGCAGGCCCTCTTCCGCACTCAGGACTTCCAGCATCTGCACCGCATAATCTTCCCAGTCGGTGGCCAGGTGGATGTAACCGCCCTTTTCCAGCTTCTGCACCAGCTGCTGCACAAACGGCGCCTGGATCAGACGGCGCTTGTTGTGGCGCGCCTTGTGCCATGGGTCAGGGAAGTAGATATGCACGCCATGCAGCGAACCGTCCGGGATCATGAAGTTCAGCACCTCCACCGCATCGTGCTGGATCGCCTTCAGATTGGTCAGCCCCTGCTCGTTGATCAGCTTGAGCAGGCTGCCCACCCCCGGCGTATGCACTTCCACGCCGATGAAGTCCTTCTCCGGCATCACGCCGGCGATGTGCGCCGTGGTGCCGCCCATGCCAAAGCCGATTTCCAGCACCACCGGCGCCTTGCGCCCGAACGCCTGCTCATAGTCCAGCGGCGCCTTGCTGTACTCGATCAGGAACTTCGGTCCCAGCTCTTCCAGCGAACGCGCCTGCGCCGTCGACAGGCGGCCGGCACGGGTCACGAAACTGCGGATGCGGTGTTCGGTCGGGTCGTACAGCATCGGCCGCGCTGGGCCGTCTTTGGGCGTATCGGAAGACATGGGCAGAATCGTCATAAATTATTTGAGGCGGCATTATATCAGGCTTAACCTGTGGTTTTTCCAAATCGATTGACACTCGCAGACAGTTGAGGTCTAATCGTCACCTGAGGCGTGAAATCGTTTTCAAACGTAGCAATGCCCTCCCAACGATCCTGACAAACTTATTAAAAAAATGACCGATTTCACGCAATTCCCACCCTCGTTCACTTGGGGCGTCGCCACCAGCGCATTCCAAATTGAAGGCGGCGCCAGCGCCGACGGCAAAGGCCCGTCGATCTGGGACACCTTCAGCCACACGCCGGGCAAAGTCATCGACGGCACCAACGGCGACGTCGCCTGCGACCACTACCACCGCTACCCGGAAGACGTGGCCATCATGGCCAGCCTGGGCGTGGATGCCTACCGCTTCTCGATGGCCTGGTCGCGCGTGCAGCCGCAAGGCAAAGGCGCCTGGAACGAGGCCGGCTGGGACTTCTACGACCGTCTGCTGAAGGAACTGGAAGCCAAGGGCATCGCCGCCCACATCACCCTGTATCACTGGGATCTGCCGCAAGGCCTGCAGGATGAAGGCGGCTGGCTGAACCGTGACACCGCCTACCACTTTGCCGAGTACGCGGCCGAGGTGGCACGCCGCTTCGGCAACCGTGTGAAAACGATTGCAACCCACAACGAGCCATGGTGCACCGCCAACCTCGGCTACGGCAACGCGCAATTCGCGCCGGGCGTGGCCGACCTCAAGCAATCGATCCAGGTGTCGCACCACCTGGTGCTGTCGCACGGCCTGGCCATGACCGCCATGCGCAAGGTCGGCAGCTCGGCCCAGCTGGGCATCGTGCTGAACCAGTGGACCGCCGATCCGGCCACCGACAGCGACGCCGACAAGGCCGCCGCTGAATTCGAATATTCGCGCTCGGTCGAATGGTTCATGGACCCTATCTTCAAAGGCAAATATCCTGAGTACGCGCTGAAAGTCCACGGCGACAACGCGCCGGTGGTGCAGGACGGCGACCTGGCAATCGCCCACCAGAAGATCGACTTCCTGGGCGTGAACTACTACTTCCGCGCCTTCTGCTCGACCGAAACCCCGCCGCGCCAGCCGGAGTGCAAGCTGGGCAAGACCGACATGGGCTGGGAAATCTACCCGGACGGCCTGACCGAGCTGCTGCTCAAGCTGCACGCCGCCTACGAGCTGCCGCCGATCTACATCACTGAAAACGGCATGGCCAATCCGGACACCGTGATCAACGGCGAAGTGCCGGATGAAGCGCGCATCGATTTCGTCAAGCGCCACCTGAAGGCCTTGAACGACGCCCGCCTGCAGGGCGTGAACATCCAGGGTTACTTCCTGTGGTCGCTGCTGGACAACTTTGAGTGGAACTCCGGCTACGCCAAGCGTTTCGGCATCGTCCACGTGGACTACGCCACCCAGAAGCGCACCCTGAAGCACAGCGCGCTGTGGTATCGCGACTATCTGATCCAACAGCGTCCGCAAAAGACCGCGCACGCCGCCTGAGCAACGCAACCGTAGTACCGCCGCCGGCCTTCGTGCCGGCGGCATCCGTTCAAGCCGGCCGCAGAGCTGGTGCTACACTCCACCGAGAACGACGAGGACGACACTATGACCACCGCGCAATCCACCGTGCAGAACGAGCCACAACCGCCGCAAGACCAGCAGTCGCCGGGC
This sequence comes from Duganella sp., assembly GCF_039595735.1. NCBI lineage: Bacteria > Pseudomonadati > Pseudomonadota > Betaproteobacteria > Burkholderiales > Oxalobacteraceae > Duganella > Duganella sp. Next base: position 162,307 of record NZ_JBCNLB010000001.1, on the reverse strand, counting down.
GCGGCGCCGCCATCGCTGTTGCGCGCCATGTTCGCGCGCGGCACGCCCATGCTGTGGGTGCCGAGCGGCTACTTCGCCATGGCCCTGACCTACATGATGCTCACCAGCGTGACGTCCATCATGTTCAAGAACCTCGGCATGGACAACGGCCAGGCCGCGCAATACGCCAGCTACCTGATCCTGGCATACACCATCAAGCCGCTGTTCGCACCGTTTGTTGAAATGTACCGCACCAAGAAGTTCTTCGTGCTGGCCGCGCAGCTGATCGTCGGCGTCGGCTTTGCCGGCGTGGCGCTGGCGATGTCGCTGCCGGACTACATGGTCATCATGGTGTTCCTGTTCGGCGTGCTGTCGCTGGTCGGCGCCACGCAGGACATCGCCTCCGACGGCGTCTACGTCACCGCGCTGGACAGCAAGACGCAGTCGCTGTTCTGCGGCATCCAGAGCCTGAGCTGGAACATCGGCCCGATCGTCGCTTCGGGCGGCATGGTGTACCTGAGCGGCTGGCTGCACACCCATTACTTCAAGCACCAGGCCGGCACCTTCGGTCCGGAATGGATCGATTCGTGGCGCATCATCTTCTTCATCGTGGCCGGCATCACCATCCTGGCCGCGCTGTGGCATATGCGCGTGATGCCGGAAGGCGCCAAGGCCGAGAATGCGCCGAAATCGGTGGCCGAAGCGGCCTTCATCCTCAAGGATTCCTTCATCACCTTCTTCCAGAAGCGCGACGTCTGGCTGATGGTGGGCTTTGCCTTCGTGTTCCGCCTGAGTATCGGCCTGCTGGAAAAAATCGGCCCGTTCTTCATGGTCGATCCGGTGGCGCAGGGCGGCCTTGGCCTGTCGAACGAGATGCTGGGCCTGATCTACGGTACCTACGGCCTGATCGCCGTGCTGCTCGGCTCCCTGTTGGGCGGTATCTTCGTGGCGCGCCGCGGCCTGCAAAAGACCCTGTTCCTGCTGTGCTGCGCGGTCAACATCCCGAACGTGACCTTCCTGCTGATGTCGATCTACCAGCCGACCAACCTGGTGGTGATCTGCGCCGGCGTGGCGATCGAGAAGTTCTTCTTCGGCTTCGGCTCGGTGGGCTTCATGATCTACCTGATGCAGCAACTGGCGCCGGGCAAATACACCACCACCCACTACGCCTTCGGCACCGGCCTGATGGGGCTGTGCATGATGGTGACCGGCGTGGTCAGCGGCCACCTGCAACAGCTGCTGGGCTATGTGCACTACTTCTGGCTGGTGATGGCCGCCACCATTCCATCGTTCCTGGTTACGTGGTTCGCACCGTTCCACCACAAGGAGTAAGCGGGAACCAGGCAGCCCGCAGGCGCATGCATGGCTGCTCGACCAGACGGTAGAGCAGCCAGCCGCCCGCCACCCCGCTCAGCATGACCACGGCGATGCCGGGCGCGCCATGCTTGTCGATTCCCATCCCCTCCGACACCACCTTGAACAGCGGCTTGTGCGCGAGATAGATCGCATAAGACCACAACGCCAGGCTTGCCGCGCCGGGCACGCGCACACGCCCCATCGGCCCCAGCGCCGCCAGCACCAGCAGGCCAAAACTCATCGACAGCAGCGTGAAGCCGAACGCGGTGATGAACAGCGTTTCATCTTCAAAATGCGCCAGCAGCCAGGCGCTCATCGCCAGTCCCGCCGCCAGCAGCAGCCGGCCGTGGCGCAGGATGCGCTCATACAAGGGCTGGTGGTAGTGCTTCAACATGGCGATCGCCACACCGGGCAGCAATTCGTCAAAGCGCGCAAAGCTGGAGTAGTACAGTTCCTGCGAAAACGGCGTGCGGCCGTCGCTCCATGCCTGCGCGCGAAAGGCGATGGCGGCGCACACCGCCAGCGCCAGCGCCAGCCACGCCCAGCGCGGACGCCGCAGCAGCAGGAAGGCCAGCGGCAGAATCAAATAGAACTGCTCCTCGATGCACAGCGACCATGAGTGCGTGAAGGTCTGCCCGTATTGCAGGCCGAAGTTCTGCGTGAAGGTCAGGAAGCGCCACAGCGGCGCGGTGGCGCTGCCGCCCAGCGCTGCCGGAAACAGCCAGTACGCCGCCAGCACCACGTAGTAGTTGGGCAGGGTGCGCAGCAGGCGGCGGCCAAAGAAGGTGGCCAAGGGCGCACGTTGCGCCACGATCTGATTGCCGATCAGGTAGCCGCTCAGCACAAAGAACAGGTCGACGCCGGCCCAGCCGATGCGCCCCACCTGACCAAAGTCGCTGCCGCCGGCCACCACGCCGTAGTGGTACATCAGCACCAGCACGATGGCCAGCGCGCGCAGGGTGTCCAGGCCATGTATCCGCGAAGTCATGATTTCCTTTCTGTGAGGGGTGAGAGCGGCAATTCTGCCGCCGCCGCGCGGCTGCGGCATGCGCGGTGGGACGAAAGCCGGAATCGGCGTGACGCACACCGCCAAAGCGCGCAAAGCCCCCTGCTATACTCGCTGCCGATGAATACTTCCCCGGTCTACGCCGCCGCCAGAATGCTGGTGCTGAACGTGCTGGCGTGGATCGCGATCAGCGCCGTCGGCGCGTATGGCGCGGCCACCGCCAGCGGCTACCTGCGCCTGTGGCAGCAATGGTGCATCGACTATGTGCCGATGATGCTGCTCAGCTCCGCCCTGTGCCTTGCCTTGCTGCGCTGGCCGACGCTGTTTGAGCGGCGCCGCAATGTGATCGGCTTCTTCATCGTGGTGATGGTGCTGTTTCAGCCGCTGCAATGGCTGTATGTGGACTGGGTGCGCAATGGCGCCGATGCCATCAACCTGCAAAGCGTGTATCAGGCGCGCCTGCGCATGCGGCGCTTCAGCTGGTTCATGACCGGCGCCACCTACGCCATCATTGTCGCCATCGGCAACTGGCGGCTGGCGCGCACGCGCGAAGTGGCTTTGCTTGAGATGTCGCTGGCACTGGAGCAGCAGCGCATGCTGGCGCTGCGCGCACAGCTGGAGCCGCACTTCATCTTCAATGCGCTGAATGCCATCAGCGCCCTGGTGCGCGATGGCGACAAGGCGGTATCGCTGCAAGGCATCAGCCGCCTGAGCGACTTGCTGCGCTACGCGCTGTCGGCCAGCCTGCGCGATGCCGTGCGGCTGGCCGAAGAGCTGCAATTCGTGCAGGACTACACCGACTTGCAGCGCCTGCGTTACGGCGAGCGCCTGCACATCCGGATTGACTGCGATGACCTGCAACTGCACGAAGCCCTGTGCCCGCCGCTGCTGCTGCAACCGCTGATCGAAAACGCCCTGCGCCACGACCTCGATTGCCACGCTGGCCGCAGCGATATCCGCGTACAGATCACGCGCGACGGCGAAACGCTGCGCATTACCGTCTCCAATCCGGTCAATGCCGAAGCCCCGGCCAATCCCGGCACCGGGCTGGGATTGAAGAACACGCGCGAGCGGCTGACGATATTCAGCCCATCGGCCGCGCTGCACGCCGGGCGGCGCGGCCAGCGCTTTTACGCGGAAATCCAGCTGCCATGGGACTGATCCGCTACCTCATCGTCGATGACGAGGCACCCGGCCGCACCAACCTGCGCCTGGCGCTGAGCGCGCATCCGGACTGGCAACTGCTGGCGGAATGCGACAGCGCGGCCGCCGCCCGCGTTGCGCTGGCCAGCACGCCGGCCGAGGTGATTTTCCTCGATATCCAGATGCCACATGAATCGGGTCTGGCGCTGGCGCGTGAACTGAGCCGGCTGGCGGCGCCGCCGCTGATCATCTTCGTCACCGCCTACAACACGCACGCGCTGGATGCGTTTGAAGTGCACGCGCTGGACTATCTGCTCAAGCCCATCGACGACCAGCGTCTGGCGCAGGCGGTGACGCGCGCTGCCGCCATGCTGGCCTACCGCCACGGCGACGGTTATCGCAACGCGCTGCGCAACTACGCCGCCGTCACGCAGCCGGCCCACGCCGAGGTGCTCAGCGTGCGCTCGGTCGGGCATATCGAACAGATCCGGGTGTCGGACGTCCTGTGGCTGCAATCGGCGGGGAATTATGTGGAACTGCATCTGGCCGCGCGCACGGTGCTGCACCGCATGCCGCTCAGCCGCCTGGAGCGGCTGCTGGCGCCGGCCGACTTCCTGCGCGTGCACCGCACCGTGATCGTGCGGCGCGACCAGCTGCGCCGCTTGTCGGCGCTGGGCGACGGCCGCTACCAACTGGCGCTGGCCTGCGGCGCCCAACTGGCCGTCAGCGAGCGCTATGTGCGCGAGCTCAAAGCCTGTATGTGATCAGCTCAGGCTTCGCCGGTGAGGGAGCGCAAGTCTTCCTCGCGCACGCGGCGCTCGGGCGCCAGCACGCGGGCGATCACCTGCGGATTGAGCCCCATGTTTTGCAACAGCTCTACCGCGCCGGGCGTGCCGACATCACGCTGCACCTGCAACGCCTGACGGACGATAAAATCATAGGAATGCCAGCCAGCGGTATCCGACGTTTGCGGCCGCTGGCGCCTGTCGTGCTCCGGTTTCATGACGTACTCCTCCTTGTTACACCGGCCTAGGGTAACGCAAGATCGGCCCGGACAGGCGTACGGTACGCTTATTCCTTGCCGGGGTCGTGCGACAGCACCACCTTGTAGCCCTCCGGCGCCACCGAGGTATCAAAAGGATAGTTGGCGAGATTTTGCTGGTCCAGCATGCCCAGCCTGATCAAGATGGTATGCGGCAGTTCCTTGCTGCGCCCCTCCAGCAGGTTGACGGCCGCGTTGATGGCCACCCGCGCCTGGCTGACGCCCTTGGTGTCGGCGGCCGCCGCGATGTCCTTGCTGCGCACCAGATGGGCGATCTCGCTGGTCAGATCGTAGGCCACCACGCGCACCCGCTCGTCCAACCCGGCCGCCTTCAGTGGTCCCAGCGCCGCCGGCGCGCAGCCGGTGCAGCCGAGGATGTAATGGAGGCGGTGGCCATGCCGCGCCAGGATGCGCCCGGTCAGCTGCGCTTGCAGGCCACGCTCGCTGTCGCCGTAGCGGATGTCGAGGATGTTGACCCCGATCGGCGCCTCCTGCGCGGCAATCCGGGTGCCATCCACCTCGCCCTTGACCCAGCCGGCGCCCATCGGCCCTGGCAGCAGCGCGATATTGATCGACTTCAGGCCGCGTTGCTGGGCGTCGCGGATCGCCCAGCGGGTCGCCTCCAGCCCCATCGCGCGCAACGAGGTGGTGACCTTCAGATTCAGGTCGTCGCTGCGGCTGTCGTTGGCCAGCTCCAGCACCGGGATGCCGGCCGCGCGGGCGCGCGCGATCGAGTGGTTATTGGCCGTCATGCTGATCGGCGAAATCACAATGGCGTCGTACCTGGCGGCGATCGCCTCGTCCATCTTTTGCAGTTGGCCTTGCAGATCGTCGTAGCCGGTGGCGGGCAGGATGTCGGCCACCACGCCCAGCCTGCGCGCCTCGCTGATCACACCATAGGCGCAGCCGCTCCAGTAAGGATCTTTCAGATGCGGGAACAGGAAGGCAATGCGCCAGCGCTTGCTCGCGTGCGCAGCCGGCGCGTAGTGGCCCGGCACCACGCGGCCGCTGGCCAGCGCGTCATCGGCGGTGCCGTTGGGCTGCAGCGGGCGAAAGATCGACTGCACCGGAATCGGCGCAAACCTGGCCGTCTGCTGCGCCAGGGCGGACGCGCAGCATGCTGCCAACAGGGACAAGCTAAGGATGAGCTTCTTCATGGTCAGGGCCTGTGTTTGTCGCCGCACGCGGCCGGCGTGCGCGCTGCGCTATCGCCCAACGGCACCAGCACGCCGTTGCGCGCGCCCAGCCGCGCCAGTTCGCCCGAGCGCACCATCTCGTTGAACAGGGCGTTGTAGCGGTCGCGCACCGCGCTGAATCTGGGATCGCGCGGGAAGGCCAGGTAGCCATCCAGCTGCGCGATGTCGGGGCACAGCACCGTCAGCGACTCGCCCAGGTGCAGGCTGTCGATCAGGCCGGTGCTGTTGCGTTCATTGGAGGCCAGCAGGTCGACCCGGCCGACGGCCAGCATCTGCAGGCCGTTCTCCAGTTGCGGCACTTCGCTGACATCCAGCTGCGGGCGCACCAGATCGAACTGCGCACCATAATGCCAGCCGCGCACGGCGGCGATGCGGCGCGACTTCAGCGCCGTCAGTTCGCCGCGCCACGGCAGCTCGGTATCGCGGCGCGTGTAGAACACCATGCGGTCGCGGTAAAACGCCTGGTCGAGGAAGGCAAAGCGCAGCAGCCGTTCCGGCGATTTGTAGGGGCCAATCAGGATGTCGGCCTGCGCCCGCTCCACCATCGCCTGCGCGCGCGGCCACGGGTACTGCTGGAACAGGATGGTGTCGCCGGCGCGCGCCGCCAGCGTGCGCAGCACGTCCACGCCCAGTCCCTGCCACTGGCCGTCGGCGCCCTGCTCGAAGATGCGGCTGAAACTGGCGCCCACCGCCACTCTCTGCGCCGCATGGCCGGCCTGCGGCGCGCTTGCGCCTACAACGGCGGCCAGCAGCAGAAGAGAGGATATCTTTCGCATAGTGGCTTCATACTAGCACGAGCTATCGCAAATGCTGACGCAGGAATGCCACGCTGGCTTCCACCGTCGGCTGCAGCCAGGGGTCGAACAGCCAGAACGAATGCGGCGCGTCGGGCAGCAGCAATTTGTCACTGGCCACGCCGGCCTGTGTCATCCTGGCCATCATTTCCTCGCGCCCGGCCGAGAAGCGCGGCTGGCCGCTGCCGATGAACAGCATGGCCGGCATGCCGGGACGCACATAGCGGATCGGCGAGGCTTCACGCCACAGCGCGGTTTTCTCGGCATAGCGGCCGCCGAACCAGGCCCCGGCGGCGGAGGGATTTTTGTCCGGATCGTCCTCGTACTTAAGCGCCAATTCGCTGGTAAAGTCGGACAGCCCGTCGATATTGATCACCGCCTTCACGCCTTCCCCGGTCACGCCGGCCAGCGCGGCGATCTGGCCGCCGGCCGAGCCGCCGGCCAGCGCCACCCGTTCGGGATCGATGTGCAGCGCGGCCGCATGGTCGCGCACCCAGCGCACCGCCGCCTGCACGTCCTGCACCGCCGCCGGATAGCGCGCCTCGCCGGACAGGCGATAGCTGACCGTCACCGCGGCAAAACCCTGCTGCGCCAGGCGCAGCGCCATCGGCACGAACTCCGAGCGATAGCCCGACTTCCAGCCGCCGCCGTGCACCAACACCACCACCGGCAGCCGTTCGCCGGCCGGCAGATAGGCGTCGAGTTTCAGGCAGCGCGCGCCATGCTGCGCATACACCTGGTCCGCCAGCTGGCGCACGCCGGCCGGCAGCGCCGCATCGGCAATGCGGATCTGCGGATATGCGCGTACCAGCTTGTCATAGGTATGCGCGGCATCATAGGTATTGGCGGGATCGGGCGGCGGCTCCACGCAGGTCAGCGCGGCGGCAAGAACAGAAGTCAGTACAGGCATCGACACCTCGGCAAAAACAGTCGCCAAGAGTATCGCATAAAAAAAAACCCCTCGGCCGGTGAAGGCGCGAGGGGTGTAAGACCACAGACAACACTGGACTACATGAAAAACTCTTTGCTTAGAACGAGCGGCCCACGTTGATGCCGAAGGTACGTGGCGGCAGGTACTGCGCCTGCCACGGACCGTTGGCGTTCATGGCGCTGGTCTTGATCTTGCCGTCTTCGACGTTGCGGACGAAGGCGTCGAAGTACCACTTCGAGTTGGCGTCGTAACGCAGACCGATGTCGGTACGGTTGTACGCTTTCTGGCGATCCGGCTCACCCAGGTTGAACACGCTCAGCCAGCTGGACGTTTCGTAGTGGGTGCTGATGCGCGGGATCAGCGTGCCGTCGGCCAGCGCAAAGCTGTGCTGGTACTGCAGCTGGGCGCTGAACTTCGGCGCGTGCGGCATGGTGTTGCCGGTCACATCCAGGCAGGTGCTGATGCCGGCGATCGGGCAGGCTGGCAGCGTGTAGTCGTTACTGCCGCCGATCAGGTGCTTCAGCTCGGCATGGGTGTAGGCGGCGGTGAACTGCACGCGGTCTTCCGGCGTGATCTTGGCGGCAATCTCGGTTTCCAGGCCCCATACCGTCGCGCCTTCGGCGTTGTTGGTGGCCAGGCCGCGGGTGCCGTCAGGATTGGTGACCGGCGCGCTGAACTGGAAGTCCTTGAACTTCGAGTAGTACGCCGAATTGTTCATACGGACTTTGCCACCCAGGAAGGTCGACTTCGAGCCGATCTCGTAGTTGGTCAGCGTCTCGGAACCGTAAGGACGGCCGCCGTCCTGCAGGCCGCCCGACTTGTAGCCGGTCGATACCGAGGCGAACACCATATTGTTCTTGTCGATGTCGTAGGTCACGCGCGCCAGACCGGTCAGCTTGTTGTCGCTGTAGCTGCCGCTGTTGAACGAGTACGGGGTGAAGCCGTTGTTGCCGCTAGGGACCAGCGGGTTCATCGACGGGCTCACCGGCACTTGCGGCACGGTGTCGTAGTTGCTCCAGCCGTTGCCCAGACCGCCGATGTTCTCGCGCTTGTCCGAGGTGTAGCGGAAGCCGCCGGTCAGGTGCCACTGGTCGCTGACGTTCCAGGTGGCCTGGCCGAAGGCGGCTTTCGAATCCACGGTTTCCTTCGGCTGGATGAAGGAACCCTGCCAGCTCACGGTGCCGAGCTCGGTGCCGTTCATGATCGGGATGTCGAAGCGGATGCCGTTGTCTTCATTGGCGTAGTACAGACCCAGCAGCCAGTCGACTTCACGCTTGCCGGTCGACATGATTTCCAGCTCATGGCTGTAGTTGGTGTACTTGGACCAGACCGTGTTGTTGGCCTGGTAGCCGGCATTGCCCGGGCCGCCCACGGTGGTGAAGCTGGTGGCCGGATTGGCGCCGCCATCCTGGTCGAAGGTCGAGGAACCGTTGAAGCGCGAGTAGCCGGCGATGTAGGCCAGCGCCACATCGTTGTTGATCTGGTAGTCGACGCGGCTGCGTACCGAGTTGGAATCACGGTTGACGTTGGGCGCGGTGTCGATCAGCGCCGACCAGAATTCCTGGCCGGGACGCTGCTGCTGCAGCAGGTTCATGTTCGGGGTGCCGCGGTCGATGTAGTGCTCGTATGCGATGTTCCACTTCAGGTCAGCCGATGGCTGCCACAGGAAGCCGACGCGCACTGCGCTCTGGTCCTGGGCGTTGTACTTCTGGCCGTTGCGGATGTAGCTGTTCTCATTGATCGGCTTGAACCCGATCGGGTTCAGCGGATGCGCGGCGTTCCAGGCGGCGATCGCCGGCGCGGCGGCGGCCTGCTGGGCGACCAGCGATGGAATCACCGGCGCCTGGTAGTCGACGTAGCCGTCGTGCTGCTCATGCACCACCGACACGCGCATGGCCATGGTGTTGCTCAGCGGGATGTTGAAAGCGCCGCGTGCGCCCAGGCGGTTGTAGTTGCCGTAGCCCAGCTCGAAGTTGCCGGCGTTGCTGCCGATTTCCGGCTTCACGGTCTGCATGTTGACCGCGCCAACGGTGGAGTTACGGCCCCACAGCGTGCCTTGCGGGCCGCGCAGGACTTCAATCGCTTCCAGGTCGAACAGCAGCGCGGTCGCGCCTTCCGGACGCGGCGAGTACACGCCGTCGACGAAGGACGCCACTTCCGGGTCGGCGTACTCGGTCTTGGCCGAGTCGTTGCCGATGCCGCGCAGGGTCATGGTGATGACGCCGTGGTCGCCCTGGCCGGTGGCCGAGAAGCCCGGCACCAGGTTCACCACGTCCTGAATGGTCTGGACGTGGTTGTCATCCAGTGCGGCCGAATTCAGCGCGGTCACCGCCACCGGGGTTTTCTGCAGCGAGGTGGTACGCTTGGTAGCGGTAACAAACACTTCGGTGATTTTACCGGCTTCCGCCGGTGTGGCCTGTTCAGCGGCCGGCGTAGCGGCGGCGGCCTGGGCTTCTTCTGCGTGAGCTACATTGGTGCCGGCCACCAGGGCGAGGATGGCCATAGAAATGGGGGACAGCAGCAAGCGCTTCCCGGACTGCGGTACGTGGACGTTCATAAGTCTCCTTTGCGTAGCGATCGCCGAGGGGGGAGGCGGTGCTACCATTTATCGTGGAAAACGATTTCAAGTTCTGTGAAAACGATTTCAATTTTTCTGAAAACGTTTTCTGTATTTGTGAAATCGATTTCATAGTACATAATTCCGATCACCGATGTCAAATTAAAAATTGTTGCAGCGTTGTATCGCCGGCCTCTTCCTTTAGCCGGAGCCCTGCTTACGGAGACTCTTCATAGTATGAAAACGTTACCAAAAAACGGCGTTAAAAACGTCCTGATCGTCGGCGGCGGCACCGCCGGCTGGCTCACGGCCTGCTTTTTGGCCAAACAATTGGGCACCGGCGCGGATGCCGATGCGGTCAACATCACGCTGGTGGAGTCGAAAGAAATCGGCATCATCGGCGTTGGCGAAGGCACCTTCCCGTCGATCCGCGGCACCCTGGCCACCATCGGCATCGATGAAGCACGCTTCATCCGCGAATGCACCGCCACCTTCAAGCAGGGCATCCGCTTCAACCACTGGGTGCGCGCACCGGGCCAGCCGGGCGCCGACCACTACTTCCACCCGTTCAGCCAGCCCAGCCAGCGTCCGGGCGGCCCGGAACTGCTGCCCTACTGGCTGCAGGGCGCGGCCGGCAAGGACGTGGCGTTTGCCGCTGCCGCCACCATGCAAAAGCGCGTGGCCGACGCATCGCACGCACCCAAGCGCCCGGCCGACGCCGACTTCATGGGGCCGCTGAACTACGCCTACCACTTCGACGCCGGCAAATTCGCCGCCCTGCTCTGCACCCACGCGCAATCGCTGGGCGTGAAGCATGTGCAGGCCACGGTGGAACGGGTGGCGCTGGACGCGGACGGCGCCATCGGCGCGGTCCACACCAGGGAGGCAGGCGCGCTGACGGCCGACCTGTACATCGACTGCACCGGCTTCCGCGCGGCCCTGATCGGCGAGGCGCTGGGCACCTCCTTCCGCAACATCAACGACGTGCTGTTTGTGGACCGTGCGCTGGCCATGCAGGTGCCGTATGAGCAGCCGGATGCGCCCATCCCCTCCTACACCATCGCCAGCGCGCACGAGGCCGGATGGACCTGGGACATCGGCCTGCATGAGCGGCGCGGCATCGGCTATGTGTATTCGAGCCGCCACACCGACGACAGCCGCGCCGAGGAAATCCTGCGCCGCTACATCGGCAAGGAGGCGGAAGGCCGCAATCCACGCCAGCTCAAGCTGAACGTCGGCTACCGTGATCAGCACTGGGTCAGGAACTGCGTGGCGGTGGGCTTGTCAGGCGGCTTCCTGGAACCGCTGGAATCGTCCGGCATCGGCCTGATTGAAACGGCGGCGTATCTGGTCAGCTATCTGTTCCCGCACGATGGCGACTTCGAGCCAGTGGCCAAGGTGTTCAACGAGATGATGAAGGCGCGCTACGAGCGCATCGTCGATTTCGTCAAGCTGCACTACTGCCTCACGCAGCGCAAGGACAACCAGTTCTGGATCGATAACGCCGATGCGGCCAGCATTCCGGATACATTGAAAGAGAAGCTGGCCATGTGGCGCAAGCGCGCGCCGCACCGCATGGACTTCGTGGTGGACTATGAAATGTACCCGCCATCGAGCTGGCAGTATGTGCTGTACGGGATGGAGTATCCGACCGACCTGTACGCCAACGGCAAAACCCTGCCGCGCACCGAAGAAGCGCGCAAGGAGTTCGCCATGATCCAGCAAATGTCGCAGCGCGCGCTGGCCGATTTGCCGAGCCACCGCGCCATGGTGCAATACCTGACGCAGCGCGCCGAACGCAAGATCGCCTGATTATGCGGGCCTGTTCGCCGCGCCCAGTCTGGCGCTGGCGGCGATCAGCAGCATGAAGCAGCCCAGGCCGCCAAAGGCCAGGCTCAAACTGGTGGCATGCGCCACGAAGCCGATCAGCGCCGGCCCGGCCAGGATGCCGGCGTAACCCAGCGTGGTCACTGCCGCAATCGCCAGGCTGGCCGGCATCGCGTGCTGATTGCCGGCCGCGGTGAACAGGATGGGCACCACGTTCGACGCGCCCAGTCCCACCAGCACAAAGCCCGCCAGCGCCAGCGGCACGCCCGGCGCCAGCACCGACAGGAAGAAACCGGCCGCGCCGCACAAGCCGCCCAGCAGCAGCACACGCTTGCCGCCCAGCTTGCGCACCACGCGGTCGCCGGTCAGGCGGCCCAGCGTCATCGCCACCGAGAATGCCGCATAGCCGATGCCGGCGCGGCTGGCCTCCAGGCCCTGCCCGGTGTTCAGCAGCACCGCGCTCCAGTCCAGGATCGCACCCTCCGCCAGGAAGGACAGGAAGCACAGCGCGCCGATGAAGATCACCGCGCCGTGCGGCATCACGAACAGCGGCCCCTCGCGCGCCGGGCCATCGGTGCCATGCAGCATATTCGGCGCCGCCATTAACAGCAAGGCCGCCACCAGCAGCACGATCACGACGGCCGACATGGTCGGCGTCAGCCCGCCCCACAGCATCAGCGCCATCAGGCCGGCGCCGATAAAGCCGCCGGCGCTGAACAGGCCATGGAAACCCGACATCAGCGAACCGCCGCTTTCACGCTCGACGATCACCGCCTGCACATTCATCGCCACGTCCATGGTGCCGATTGACGCCCCCACCGCAAACAGCGTGGCGCCCAGCAGCAGCGGCGTTGGCGCAAACGCCAGCCCCGGCACGAACAGGCAGACCAGCGTTCCGGACACCAGCATGACCAGCCGGCAGCCGAAGCGCGCGGTCAGCATGCCGGTCAGCGGCATCGCCATCAGCGAGCCGCCGCCAAGGCACAGCAGCAGCAAGCCCAGTTCCGCCTCGCCCAACGCCAGCCGCGCTTTGGCAAACGGCACCAGCGGCGCCCATGCCGCCATGGCCAGGCCATTGGCCAGAAAAACCAGACGGGTAGATAAACGTTGCTGCGGTCCGACACCGGTCATGCGCTTGTCTCCATGGATGAGGCCCACAGTATAGTCAATCGCGATCCATATGTGGGCGCACGAACATACCAGCCGCGCGCGCCAGCGCATGATGAACCTCACTTGAATAAAAGGAGCCATCATGCAAACACAAACTCTCCACGCAGGCGTGGCCGGTGCGGCCGCGCCTACCGCTGCCGCCGCCGCGCAGGACGGCGACGGCTTGAAGTCCGGCGTCTCATGGGGCGCCATCCTGGCCGGCGCCGCTGCCGCCGCCGCGCTGTCGTTCATCCTGCTGATACTCGGCATGGGCCTGGGCCTGTCGTCGGTATCGCCCTACGAGTACAACGACAAGCCGCTCGGCACCGCCAGCATCGTGTGGATCGCCTTCATGCAGCTGGCCGCCGCCGGCATCGGCGGCTACATGGCCGGACGCCTGCGCGTGAAGTGGGCCGCCATCCATGGCGATGAAGTGTATTTCCGCGATACCGCGCACGGCCTGCTGACCTGGGCGGTGTCCACGCTGCTGATGGTGGCGGTGGTGAGCGGCGGCGCGCGCGCCGTATTGAGCGGTGCAATCGATGCCGGCAACGCCGTCGCCACCGCAGCGGCGCCGGTGGCCGGCGCCGCCACTGCCAACGCGAGCGGCAACAACGGCCGCGCCAACACCTACTTTGCCGACATGATCCTGCGCTCGCCCAACGGCGAAGTGGCCACCGATTCGCAGCGCAGCGAAGTCAATCGCATTCTGCTGACCGACCTCGCCGCCGGCAAAATCAGCGGCGAAGACCGCATCTACCTTGCCCAGCTGATCGCCAAGCGCACCGGCGTCACGCAGGCGGAAGCCGAACAACGGGTGGACCTGATCTACGCCCAGGCCACGCAGGCAGCGGCCGATGCCAAAAACAAGGCCGCCGCCGCCGCCGAGCAAGCCCGCAAAGCTGCCGCCCATTCGGCCCTGTGGATGTTTGTCGCCCTGCTGCTGGGCGCCTTCGTGGCTGCGGTGACCGCTGTCGTCGGCGGCCGCAACCGGGATCACGCGCGCGTGGTGGTCACGCAGCGCACTATTTAAAACAAGGAGAACACCATGCGCTCGATACTACTGTGGATGCTCGGCGTCCCCCTGCCCATCATCATCCTGATTGCCCTGATCCGTTAAAGCTTTTCCACCTCGATCACAGCCTTCGCAAACGCCTCCGGCGCTTCCTGCGGCAGGTTGTGACCGACGCCGCCGGTGATCAGTTCATGCTTGTACTTGCCGGTGAAACGCTTGGCGTAGGAAGCTGGCTCCGGATGCGGCGCGCCGTTGGCATCGCCTTCCATGGTGATGGTCGGCACGCTGATGTTCGGGAAGGTGGCCAGCTTGGCCTCCAGCGCTGCATATTTGGCCTCGCTCTGTTCCAGGCCGAGGCGCCAGCGGTAGTTGGATACCGTGACCGCCGCGTGGTCCGGATTCTCCAGCGACACCGCGCTGCGCGCATAGGTGGCGTCATCGAAGTTCCACTGCGGCGACGCCAGCTTCCAGATCAGTTTGGCGAAATCCTTGTGATTCTTTTCGTAGCCGATGCGGCCACGCTCGGTCGCGAAGTAGAACTGATACCACCACTGCAGCTCCGCTGCAGGCGGCAAGGGCTGCTTGCCGGCTTCCTGGCTGCCGATCAGATAACCGCTGACCGACACCAGCCCCTTCACGCGCTGCGGCCACAGCGCCGCCACGATATCGGCAGTGCGCGCACCCCAGTCGTAACCGGCCAGGGTGGCCTTGTCGATCTTCAGCGCATCCATCAGCGCGATCACGTCCGCCGCCAGCGCGGCCGGCTCGCCGTTGCGCGGCGCCTTGGCGTCGAGGAAGCGCGTGGTGCCGTAGCCGCGCAGGTGCGGCACGATCACGCGGTAGCCCTGCGCGGTCAGCTTGGGCACCACGTCGACATAGCTGTTGATATCGTACGGCCAGCCGTGCAGCAGAATCACCACCGGGCCGTTGGCCGGGCCCTCATCGACATAGCCGACATTCAGGTCGCCGGCGTCAATCTGCTTGATGGTCTTGAACGTGGGCGGCGCTGCATCGGCAGCTTGTGCATGGCTCACGCCCGACAGGGCAAACACGGCGCCGGCGAAGGCGATGGCTTGGATGGTCTTGTTCATTATGCGTCCTCCAGGATCACGGTAGAAAGGCTGGCGCCATCATTGACGCCGGCATCGAAAGAGTAAGGATCGACGCCGTCGAGGCAGCCGATATTCACGCGCCACAGCAACGGGTCTTTGCGCGTTTGATGGAAGGGATAAATGCCGCAGTGCTTGCAGAAGTAATGCCTGGCCACGCGGGTGTTGAATTGATAGAGGGTGAGCGCATCCTCGCCCTTCACGATCTTCAACTCGGCCGCCGCGAATGGCGGCGACATCAATGCGCCCTTGCGGCGGCACAGGCTGCAGTTGCAACGCGCGGCCGGCGTCAGCACGGTGCGCACTTCAAATTGCACGGCGCCGCAGTGGCAGGAACCGTGATGCAGATCGTTGGACATGATGTGCTCCCCTTTTTCCGGTTAGATCAGCTTGATTTGCACATCGATGTTATTACGGGTCAGCTTGGAGTACGGGCAGGCCTGGTGCGCACCGTCCACCAGCGCTTGCGCGGTTGCACGGTCGATCCCCGGCAGGCTGACGTTCAGGCGCGCGGCCAGGAAGTAGCCGCTGTCGTCGTTGACCAGATCGACTTCCGCATCGACGGCCACGCCGGCCGGCAGCTTCACGTTCAGCTTGCCGGCGGTCAGGCCCATGGCGCCGATGAAGCAGGCCGACCAGCCGGCCGCGAACAGCTGCTCAGGATTGGTGCCGGCGCCGGTGCTGCCGGGCGACGACAGTTTGACGTCCAGGCGGCCGTCGCTGCTGCGGGCCGCGCCTTCACGGCCGCCGGTGGTGTGGGTTTTGCCGGTGTACAGGACTTTGCTCATGGTGAACTCCTTTAAGTGAATTTAAATCGCATTCGATTGAAGCGCATGCGTTGTATATTACCAGCAAATTTTCGCTTGTCAAGCAATTCCGATTAAATCGGATACGAGATATAATGCACCCATCTATCGAAGGAGGTATGTCATGAGCAAACCGAACACGCCGCAGCTGTCGGATTTCCTCTGCTTTGCGGTCTATTCAGCCAACCTGGCCTTTGGCAAGGCCTATAAACCCATCCTGGACAAGCTGGGGCTGACGTACACGCAGTACATCGCCATCATTGCGTTATGGGAAGAAGACAACCAGACCGTGAGCGGTCTGGGCGAGAAGCTGTATCTGGAATCCAACACGCTGACGCCGATTCTGAAGAAACTGGAAGCGATGGGCTACGTCCACCGCGCGCGCGACGCCGCCGACGAGCGGCAAGTGCGGGTCGGCCTGACCGAGGCCGGCCGCGCCCTGCGCGAAAGCGCCCTCCACATGAACCTGCGCGACGCCACCGGCCTGACGCCGGAGGAATTCCCGGTGCTGCAAAAGGCAGTCGTCAAGCTGCGCAACAACCTGGTGAAGGCGGCGCCGGGCAAAGGCTGAGCTTTACTGCTGCTGGCGGCGGCGCGTTACCAGGCCCATCAGGCCGAGGCCGCCCAGCAGCATGGCATAGCTGGCCGGCTCCGGCACCGCCGAGGGGATGTAGCCCTTGAACGGCTCATAGCCGATTTCCACCGTGCCGTTCATCGCGTTGGCGATGATATTGCCTTCCAGGTGACCCGCGCCGCGCAGCTCGGCATAATTGGCCAGCACGGTGCCATACACAAAGGTGTTGATGTTGACCACGTTGGCGTCGATCAGGTTGTAGATCACATGGGCGCGCAGCGCGGCCAGTTGACCATCCTGGCCGCCGGTAAAGCTGACTTCACTGCCGGTCACATTGATGACGACCGTGGAACCGGCCTTGATATCGCTCAGCACCAGATTCTTCACCGCGCCGCCACTCAGGTTGAATACCTGCAGATCGGAGGTCAGATCGCCCTTGAGGTAAGTGCCGCTGCCGTCGACCGTCACACTGCCATTGCCGGCGGTGCTGCCGAGGGTGCTGGACAGTGCGGTCAACCCGCTGCGCGCCGCATTGAAGTCCACCACGCGGCTGACATTGCTGCTTTTATTCAGCGTCAGATAGCTCACCGAGCTGTTGCTGCCGCCGTAGATACCAAAACCATTCCAGTTCTTCGTATATTCCGTGACCGGGCCGATGCTGGCATTGGTATCGATGCCCGCGCCGGGCGATGCGTAAATGGTGCCGCCGCCCAGCGCCACATTGCCGCCCACGACCAGCGAAGGCAGGCTGGTCGACACCTGCGTGCGGTAGCCGAACGAGAAGCCCGACGTCGCCAGATCGCCACCTACGGCCAGACGCCCTTCAACGTCGGTCACCTTGCTGACATTCCCGTAGAAAAACCCGCTATAGCCCGACGCCACGCCGAGATCGAAACCCGGCACAGCGGCCTGAACAGCGCCGACAGCGCCGATGCCCAGACTTGCCGCGAGCAGGCGGCCAATCAAAGTAGTTTTTTTCATGGTATTGAAGTGGTATGGTTTTCAGAGCAGCGAAGTATATAACATGCGCAACAACCATACTCATTTTTGCAATTAATTTTTTGCAAAAACAAATACAAAAATTTCCTATTGGAATTAAACGTGTGGGGATTGGGAGAAGAAGGAGATGGAGCGGGTGAAGGGAATCGAACCCTCGTATGAAGCTTGGGAAGCTGCCGTTCTACCATTGAACTACACCCGCGTGCCACGCATTCTACGCGGCTTCACACATCATTGACAATCGCCCTATCGAAAACTGGCGACAGACTCATTGGTGTGCTGACGAATGACCCCCATGATCCGTGCGTCTTTCTCATACTGCAAACGCAATTTCTGGAGCTGTTTTTGCGCGCGCCGACAGTACTTCACAACAGAGTGTTCGATCTCCTTCTGCCGCGTCTCGCTCAAGTTACTATCGAACTCACCCGCAAAGTGTTCACATGCCTCAGCATTGCGAATGAATGCCTGTACGTCGTGCGGAATTGTTTCCTCAGCCTGGGCCATGCCGCCGAGTGCGAAGACGGCAGTTAAAACCGTTAAAACCGTTTTCATAACGTCTCCTTAAAGTCCGCTATTAGACCAATGCGGCACATCCCTGCCGCTGCCCCTGTACTTCCTCACTCCGTAAGTCGCGCCGACTTCAATGAGCTGCCGATTCATTCCAGTGCGCGGCCCGGACTTTATTTGCACCACCTTGCCCATCGCATCTGTCAAAGACACCGCTCCTCGCCACGAAATCGACATATCCACTGCCAACCCTAAGTTATGCAGGGACCGCAATGCAGGCTTTGTGCGCAACCGGCTGATAGATAAGGCGCGCACCATTTCCTTGGCAGCGCTCACCGAAGCCGAAACGGTCGGGTGCTCCCACTCGATATCGATTCCGCTTACTGCCGGAACTTTCGCCGGATCGACGCCATCATTAACGATGCGCCAGCTCCAGTGCATCAGGTAGGAACGTTTGATCGGTCTATAAGTCGCAGCGATACTAAGCGCCGCGCCCAATGAGCGCCACTAAGCTCTTTGATGCGTGCAGGCGATGGTCCATTTGTAGTCATCTCAAACCTCTCTGATGAAATGAAGAGGTTCGACGATAAAGCCGATCCCTGCCAGGGTTATTGATCTAAGCTGAAGATCAGTGATCGTCAGGATCTGACCACAGCGCCATGTAGAGCTCCGAACGGTTCAGGAGGTTCTTGTCCATTTCGGGCAGGCGGTCCCTCGGCGGCTGCAGCGGATGCTGGTTGAAACCGCTGTAACCCAGGCCCATGCGGCCGCCCGGCACCGCGTAGCCGGTGAACTCCATGATGGACGGCAGCAGGTCGAAGTGCAGCAGCTCCGGGCGGTTCGGCGCCGGCGCGTCTTGTGAGATGAAGCGGTTGAAGATGGTGCGCTCGCGCAGCTGCGACAGCTTTGGCGTCAGCGGATTTTTGCGCGAAAGATGGTCGCCCAGGATCACCACGTTGGTGTCCTCCAGATAGCCGTTGTCCTTCGCATACTGCACGAAGTCCGCCACCTCGGCCGCCGTGCACGACACCACGCCTTCAAAGCCGGCAAAACCGCGCCGCTCGCAGTCGGCCGACAAGTGTCCCTCCGGTTCGTGGGTGTCCACCGTCAGCAGGGTCAGGTTGAATTTCTGGCCGGCGGCCTTCAGCGCACGCAGTTTGGTTTTGGCGCGGCTGAACAGGTCGGCGTCGTACAGGCCCCAGCCGTTCATGTCGCTGCTGGCCACGCCGCTCTTGAGCCACTCTTCGCGCCCATACACTTCGTGATAGTGGTGCTGGCTGAGGAACTTGTCCTTGCCGGCAAAGTTGGTCGAGGCGCCGCCCATGAAGACGTTGCGATAGCCGCGTTGCGCCAGCAGGTCGGTCAGGCATACGGCATTCTTGAGGAAGGAATTCATCACCTGCCCCTGCGTGTTGCCGTCGAAGATAGTCATGCGCTCCAGCGGCACGCCGCACTGGGTCGCCACCATGGCAGCGATGGTCCAGCCGGTGCCCGGCACCTGCTGGTACGCATCGAAACTGGTGCCCGGCAGCGCGGTGAGCGGCGCCAGCAGGTCGCGGCCGAAAGTGGTGCGCGAGGTGTAGCTCTGCTCCAGGCTCTCGACATAAATCAGGATCAGGTTTTTCGGTTTCTGCGCTAGCACAGAAACCGACGCTGGTCGAATGTAATTGGCGCCGAAATAATCCGGTCCGAAATCTGCTGTTACATACTTAAAGGCCGACACATCACACATCCAGAAGGTGGTCGCGCCGAACACCAGCAGTTGCGGGAACCAGCGGTGGATGCGGTAGAACAGCACGTGACAGCACTGCGGCGCGCGCGCGATCACGCTGCGCATCCGGGCTTCGACGTAGAACAGCAGCGCCAGCAACACCAGCGGCGCCAGCACGCACCAGCGCACGAAGCGCCAGATCAGCGCCGGGTCGACAGTGTCCATCAGCTCCACGCCAAAGTTCATGTGATACACAATCTGGTCCAGCTCCGGCTGGCCAAAGGACTTATGTATCCAGTAGCTGAAGCAGAACAGGAAGATGGCCAGCAGGTAAAGGCTGCTGCGCAGCAGACGCGATCGGAGAGGTGTTTTCATTCCGCCATCTTCGCTATGCAACTTGTCTGCAAAGTTGCGCTGTGCCGCCGTTTTGTATCGTAGTGTTGTGCGGCGCTTACATGGATTTACTTCGCAAGCGCATTTAACTGATGCACAATGTCCGGGCCTCTTTGACGACAAGGACATCCCATGAAAGCAGTTTTAGGTTTGAGCGTGGCGCTGGCATTTGCCGCGCCGCTGGCCGGCGCCGAAACGGCGCCCGCCGATCCCATCTCCGTACTGGTCAAACAGCTGGAACTGGAGAAGTACAAGGCCACCATCAAGGGCCTGACCAAATTTGGCGACCGCCGCCAGGGCACCGAGCGCAATCGTCAGGCGCTGGACTGGATCGAGGCGCAACTCAAGTCCTACGGCTGCAGCAACACCGAACGTTTGCAATATCAATTTACACAGCCGGCGCCGGGCGAACCCGCGCCCAAGCGCGCGCCGGGCATTCCGAGCGGCGGCGCCGGCGGTCCGCCGGGCCAGGGCGGCAGCACGCTGTTCGGCAACCGCATTCCGACCGGCGTGAACACCGATCCGATGCGCCAGCCCGACGAACGCCTGCGCGCGCTGAACGCCGAGCAGACGCCGGTCGGCACCTCGCTGCGCGAGAACGTCTACTGCACCAAGGTCGGCACCACCCATCCGGAAGAGATGTATATCGTCAGCGCCCACATGGACGGCATCGGCTTTGGCGAAGCGGCCAATGACGACGGTTCGGGCACGGCGCTGGTGATGGAGCTGGCACGCATCTTCAGCATGCCGGGCGTGGAGACCGATCGTTCGATCCGCTTCATCCTGTGGAATAACGAGGAGACGGGCCTGAACGGCGCCGCCGCCTACGTCGAGCAGCGCAAGGGCTTGCAGGGCATCGAGTCGCCCAAAGGCTCGGGCAAATATCCGGAGCCGAAATGGCTGGGCATGATCCAGCACGACATGATGATGTACGACCATGGCATGCCGGTGCCGAAAGTCGGCGCCGATGGCAAGGTCACTTATGTATCGCCGCCGGAGCAGCGGCTGGAGGCGGACGTCAATATTGAGTATCAGTCGGTGTCAAAGCAGGCCGAGGGGTCGGCCAGGCTGGCGTGGGCCTTCCGCGCCGCCAACGATAAATATGCGACCAATTATCCGGCCGCTGTCGGCTTCCACATGACCAACACGGATTCGACGCCGTTCATGGATCTGGTGCCGTCGATCTCGCTGCGCGAGAACGAGCGCGGCCAGCAAATCGGCGCCGGCTGGAACCCGAACTGGCACCAGCCGACCGACAACTACGACAACTACTCGGACAAGGACTTCCTGCTAGGCCTGAACGCGGCCCAGACCACGCTGGCCGGGGTGGCGCAGCTGGCCGGGGCGCGCATCAGGAAGTAAGCGCTTCGAGCACGATGTCGTGCAGCCGCTGGGCCGGCGGATTGAGTTCCGCTTCGGCGCGGTGCAGCAACAGGCCGACGTCCGGCAGCGGCGGCAGGCGCGGGTCGTCCAGCACGCGCAGTGACGGCGACACGCCCATCCCGGTGCGCACGGTCAGGCCCAGTCCCGCCGCCGCTGCGGCCCACACGCCGGACAGGCCGGGACTGGTGAAGGCGATGCGCCACGGGATGCCGGCGTTATCAAGCGCGCGCGTGGCGGCGCTGCGCATGATGCAGGGTGCGTCCATCATCACCAGCGGCAGCGCTTCGCGTTCGGGCAGGATGAGCCGCGTGTCGTCGGCGGCGCCAATCCAGCGCATCGGCAGCACGCCAACCTTGACCGCATGCACCGCCGGCGTGCCGCCATCCCAGGCCAGGGCCAAATCCAGTTTGCCGCCACCCAGCAATTCCATCAGTTCCGAGTTGCGCGCCACGCGCGCTTCAATGCGCACCTGCGGGTGCACCCGCGTGAAGCGGCCCAGCACCTCGGTCAGCATTTGTTCGCCAAAGTCCTGCTGGATGCCGAGCCGCACACTGCCCGCCAGTTCGGCGCCGCGCACGGCGGTGGCGGCTTCGTCGTTCAGTTCCAGCAGGCGGCGTGCATAGCCCAGCAGCGATTCACCGGCTGGCGTGGTGGCCATGCCGCGGCCTTCCTTGCGCAGTACCGGCATGCCAAGCTGGTCTTCCAGTTTTTTCAGTTGCGCGCTGACGGCGGAGGTGGAGCGTCCCAGTCGGTCCGCCGCCTTGGCGAAGCTGCCCATGTCAACGCCAGTGACGAAGGTGCGCAACACATCAAGGTCGAAGGTAATTCGTCGCATAACCATCCCGATTTATCGAACTGTTTATCAAAATATTCCTGATTTTCAGGATTAAATTATGCCTGTATCGTGCAGTTGTCAACCACTCTGGAGCAGGAACATGGCATCCACTGCAGGACAGGAATCGATGGGCAGCATGGCGCCCAAGCTGGCCGAGCTGACGGACCGCATACTATTCGACGATATCTGGCAGCGTGCGGTGTTGTCGCCACGCGAACGCAGTCTGGTGACGGTGGCGGCGCTGGTGGCCCTGTATCGGCTGGAGCAGTTGCCATTTCATCTGCACCGCGCGCGTGACAATGGCGTGTCGCGCGAGGAGCTGGCTGAGTTGATGACGCATCTGGCGTTCTATTCCGGCTGGCCGACGGCGGCATCCGCCATCAACGTGCTGAAACAATTGGAGGAATCATCATGCCTATGAGCCGTATTTCTTTGTTGAAGGGGAAGTCGCCTGAGTACATCCGCGCGCTGGGCGATAGTTTGCAACGGGCGATGGAGGAGTCGTTCAATGTGCCGAAGAACGACCGCTTCCAGCTGGTACATCAGCATGAGCCTTACGAGATGATGTTTGACCGGTCTTACGAAGGTGGCCCGCGTTCGGATGATTTTGTGCTGATTACGATCACCATCGGCAAGCCGCGCAGCACAGAAATGAAGCAGGCGTTTTATCGCCGGCTGGTGGAGCTGCTGGCGGAGTCGCCGGGCTTGCGGCCGGAGGATGTGATGGTGGTGGTGTCGTCATCGCAAGGGGATGACTGGTCGTTTGGTGGCGGGCGGCCGGCCGCGTCCTTGTTGGGAGTGCGGCCATGATTGCGATGCAGTACAGCTTTGTGCTGCCGGCGGATTACGATATGGCGGTGATCCGCGAGCGCATTGCCACCAAGGGGCCGCTGCTGGATAGTTTGCCGGGATTGGTCTTCAAGGCGTATTTGTATGCGGATGGGACGGAGCATGCGTATGCGCCGTTCTACCTGTGGCGCGATGAGGAGGCCATGCATGGCTTTCTGAATGGGCCGGCCTTTGCGGGCGTGGCGCGGGCGTTTGGCTGGCCGTCGGTGAAGACCTGGACGCCGTGGCATGCCAGCGTTGGCGCGGAGGTGCGCGAGGCGCGGTTTGCGACGCGCAGTGGCGCGGTGATTGCGCCGTATAGCGCGTTGTCGGAACTGCGTCTGCAGGAAGAGGCGTTTGCGCAGCAGGCGTTGGCGCAGGGCGCGCTGGCGGTGGTAGTCGGCTTCGAGCCGGTGACGTGGACGATCACGCGCCTTTGCCTGTGGCGCGATGCGCCGCCGGCGGATGCGGGACAGCGCTACTCGGTGGGTCACGTGTCGGCGCCTGCCAGCGCTCCGGTGGCAGGCAGGTAGCGCGACGCAACGGCGGATCGTAGACCGGAAGCGGCGGCGGGCGGCGGCAAGCAGCAGGGCGGCCGGAGGTGCGCGTAGGCGGCGAGCGGGGCGCGTGGGCGGTGAGCGGTCCGCGCGGGGCGGCGGGCGGTGGGCGGCAGTGGGCAGTGGGCGGCTGGCGGCTGGCGGCTGGCGGCTGGCGGCTGGCGGCTGGCGGCTGGCGGCTGGCGGGGCTAGCGTAGCAGGAGCAGCGCTTGTTGTGGGAGAGCGTTGGCCTGGGCCACAATGGAGGCGCCGGCTTCGCGCAGGATGCGGGTGCGCGTCAGTTGCGCTGCCTCGTCGGCGTAATCGGCGTCCAGTATTCGCGAGCGCGCTGCCGACAGATTGTCCGCCGTGTTGCCGGCATTGCTGGCCGCCGCCGTCAACCGGTTGCTAGCCGCGCCCAACTGCGCGCGGATATCGTTCACCTCATTCAGCTTGCCATCGATGTAATCCAGCGCCGCACTAGCGCCGCTAAAGGTCGACAAATCCATCGGCGGCTCCCCCGCCGTGTAGGTCGAACGCGGCTGATAATCCGGTGCACCCAGCCGCACCGACGTAATTGAGCCCGCACTCATCCCCGCCTGCGCCGGATTGTTCCCGCTGATCTTCATGACGTGCGCACCGGAGCGTGGCGCCTCGTTAATCGTCACCGTTCCCTTGTGCGCGCCCCCGCTCAGGCCCAGAGAGCCCAGCGCCCCGGCCACCGCTTCCGACAACACGATATCGCGGCCATCGATGGAAGTCAGGGTCAGCGTGCCGCCGCTGGCGCTGGCCGTGACGCCGCTGGTGCCGGAAGTCGCGCTGATCGCGCCGGCCGCGTTGGCCGCGCGTGCCGCCGCCGTGCCGCCGCCGATCGCCCCCACGTTCACGCCATTGACCGAAAACGACGCCGCGCCCAGCACAGCGCCAGCGTTGACGGCACCGTCGAAGCTATTGGCTGCCGTGGCCGAAATGTTGAGGATATTCGAGGCGTTGATCGCCGCCGCCACCGCGTACGCACTGTCCGCAGTCTGCCCCGCCTGCGCACCGGCGACAGACGCCCCTACCGCGCCGTTGTTGATCACCAGGTCGGCAAACTGAATGGCGCCCAACACCGGCGTGCCGACAGCTGTTGACTGCTGCGGCGCCACGTCCACCATGCCAGTCGAGTAGCCCTCCACGACGATCGCACGCGGAATCGCCAGTTGCATGAC
Source organism: Duganella sp. (assembly GCF_039595735.1). Lineage (NCBI taxonomy): Bacteria > Pseudomonadati > Pseudomonadota > Betaproteobacteria > Burkholderiales > Oxalobacteraceae > Duganella > Duganella sp. Next base: position 137,420 of record NZ_JBCNLB010000001.1, on the reverse strand, counting down.
CTGCCCGGCCTGCGCCCCCACCTGCAACTGCTGCGAGAACGAACCATCCAGCAAGCGCTGATTGTTGAAGCGTGCACCATCGACGATATTCACATTGGCCGCCACCAGGGCATTGACTTCCTGCTGTATGGCCGCGCGGTCAATCTTGCTGTTCGTGTCATTCGCCGCCTGCACCGCCAGTTCGCGCATGCGCTGGTAATTGGCGTTCAACTGGCCGGCCGCGCCGTCGGCCAACTGCAGTAGCGAAATGCCATCATTGATATTTTGATTGGCGCGCCGCAGCCCATTCACCTGCGCCGTCATGCGCGAACTGATGGCCTGCCCGGCCGCGTCGTCACGCGCGGAATTGATCCGCTGGCCGCTCGACATGCGCTGCAGATGCACGGCCATATCCTCGCCCGAGCGCGTAAGGCTGCGCTGGGCGTTCAGGGAGGCGATGTTGGTGTTGATCTGCATGGGCGGCCGTCATCCCGAGCGCGGAACTGCGCTCGTCGTCTAAATAACGGCCATCCCGACGAGAAACTTGAACTCAGCCCGGCAGCACTTCCATGCGCTCGCGCGCCTGCGCCAGCTGTTGCGGGTCCATGCGGCTGGCCGCATTCGGCAGGTAGCGGGCGGCGGCACTGTAGCCGGCGCGCTGCGCCATGGTCAGCCACATCCACGCCTGTGCGGCGTCGGCACGCACGCCCTGCCCGGCCAGGAACATCAGGCCAAGATTGAACTGGGCCCGCGTGTGGCCCTGCGAAGCGGCCTGCAGATACCAGTGATGCGCCTGGGCGTAATCCTGCGGCACACCCAGGCCATTGTCATAGCGTAGGCCCAGCGCAAACTGCGCTTGGGTATGGCCCTGCTCCGCCGCCTTGCCATACCAGTGGTGGGCCTGAATGCAATCGGGCTGCGGACCTTCGTCGTTGTCGTACAGGAGGCCAAGGCTGTACTGGGCCGCCACATAATCCTGCTCCGCAGCGCGGCGATACCAGCCCATGGCCTTGCGATAGTCCTGCGGCACGCCGCGTCCCGTTTCATAGCGCAGCCCCAGGTCGAACTGGGCGCGCAAATGCCCCTGGTCTGCCGCCTTGCGATACCAGAAAATGGCTTCCTGATGATCCATCACCACACCCTGGCCGGCATCGTACAACAGGCCCAGATGGTACTGCGCGCCAGGGAAGCCCTGCTCCGCCGCCTTGCGATACCAGAACTGGGCCTGCTCGTAATCCTGCTCCACGCCCTGGCCGTGGTGGTAGCGCAGGCCGAGATTATTCTGCGCCGCCGCGTGGCCCTGCTCGGCCGCCTTGCGATACCAGTCCAGCGCCTTCTGCTCGTCACGCGGCACGCCCTGGCCGTTATCGTAGATCAGGCCCAGATTGAATTGCGAGCTCGCGTGGTCCTGCTCCGCCGCGCGCCGATACCACAGAATCGCCTTCTGCGAATCCTGTGCGATGCCGTCGCCCTTGTCGAAGCGCAGCGCCAGGTTGAACTGCGCCGGCGCATAGCCCTGATCGGCGGCCTTGCGATACCACGACATGGCCTGGCCCACATCCTGCGGCACGCCCTGCCCGTTGTCGTAGCGCAGACCGAGATTGAACTGCGCGCGCGCATAGCCCTGCTCCGCCGCCTTGCGATACCAGAAGATGGCCTGCTTGAAGTCCTGCGGCACGCCCTTGCCGGTGTCGTACATCATGCCGAGATTATTCTGCGCGCCGGCGTCGCCCTGTTCGGCGGCTTTGCTGAACCAGTGCATGGCCTGCTGCGTATCGTTCGGCACGCCCTGGCCCTTGGCATAAAGCCAGCCCAGGTTGTACTGCGCGGCAGCGTAGCCCTGCTCGGCCGCCAGCCGATACCAGGCCGCTGCCTCTTCGAAATTCTGCTCGACGCCCTGGCCCTTCTGATACATCACGCCCAGGTTGTACTGCGCATGTTCGAGGCCGGCCTGCGCGGCCTGGCGATACCACACCACCGCCAGTTCATAGCTCTGCGCCACGCCCTGCCCGTTGAAATACATGAAGCCCAGGCTATGCTGGGCATTCGCTACACCACGTTCTGCCAGTCCCTTGACGCGCAGGAATTCAGCTGTGTACGTACTGCCGTTGCTCGCGTCGGCTTCGTTGGGACTGTATTTCGTCATGCTTTCTTATCAGGCCTGGATCGCAATCATCGCCGGTTGTTCGTCAACGGTGCCGGGCACCGCGTGCAGCACAGCGACCGATGGCGATGACCGGCGGCTCTGCTCATGCAATACATCGATAAAGCTGGTCAGCGAAATCGGGCGATGGTACAGATAGCCCTGCATCGTGCTGCAGCCATTGGCTTCCAGATAGCGCGCCTGCACCTCGGTCTCCACGCCTTCCGCCACCAGATGCAGCCCGAGGCCGCGCGCGATCGAGATGATCGCCAGGATCACCGGGTAGTGGCCGTTCTCGTCGTGGATCTCCTTCACGAACGACTGGTCGATCTTGATGGTGTGGATCGGGAAGCGATGCAGATACGCCAGCGACGAGTAGCCGGTGCCGAAATCGTCAATCGCCACCGACACGCCCAGCTGGCACAACTTGTTCAGCTGTTCGATCGCATATTGCGGGTTGCGGATGCAGATGTTTTCGGTGATCTCGACCTCGATCTGCGCCGGCGAAATGCCGTAGCGCGTCAGCGCGCCGCGCATCTTCTCAAAGAAGTCGCCGCGGTCCAGATATTGCGGCGACAGATTCAGCGACAGGCGCAGCGCCTCGCCGCCGTTGGCATTCCATTGCAGCAGGTCGCGGCACAACGCGCCCAGCATCCAGTCGGAGATCGGCAGCATCAGGCCATTCTCTTCCGCGAACGGCAGGAACTCGCCGGCCGACAGCAGGCCGCGCTGCGGATGGTTCCAGCGCATCAGGCCTTCGGCGCCGATGATGCGGCCGGTGGCCACGTCAACTTGCGGCTGGTAGTACATTTCCAGTTCGTTGTGCTCCAGCGCCTTGCGCAGCGCCTGCTCCAGCGCGATCTTCTGGTGCGACACATCCAGCATCGAGTTGTGATAGAAGCTGTGGCCATTCTTGCCCAGCGCCTTCACCTGATACATGGCGATGTCCGCGTGGCGCAGCAGCTCGTCGATGGTCTCGCCGTCGCCTGGGTAGATAGCGATACCAATCGACGCGGAGATGTGCACCTGATGGCCATCCAGATCGAACGGGCGTTGCAGGCTTTCCAGGAACTTGTCCGCGATGGCCTTGGCGTCCTGACGGTCGCGCAGCTCCGGCAGCACGATGGTGAATTCGTCGCCGCCCTGACGCGCCAGCGTGTCGCCGCGGCGCAGGCAATCTTTCAGGCGTTGTGCGGCCTGCTGCAGCAGCTCGTCACCCTTGACGTGGCCCAGCGTGTCGTTCACCAGCTTGAAGCGGTCAAGGTCGACGAACATCACCGCCAGCTCGGTCAGCTTGCGCTTGGCCTGAATCACCGCCAGGCCAAGGCGGTCCTTGAACAGCATGCGGTTTGGCAGGTCGGTCAGGATGTCGTGATAAGCCTGATACGAGATGACTTCCTCGGCGCGCTTGCGGTCCGTGATATCGCGCGCCACACCGTAGGTGCCGAAGAACTCGCGCGTCTTCACTTCGTGATCCGGAATATGCATGCCGATCGCGTTCAGCGAAATCGTCATCAGGGTGTTGTTGAAGGTGCGCTCGATGCCGCCGCCGGCGCCGGTGCCGGGATTGCACTTCAACCGCAGCTCGACGTTGCGCGAGGCGCGTTCATCGACGCGGCGCTCGTTGAAGGCGTAGCGCGCGCGCTCCTGGTCCTCGTCATGCACCAGCACCGAGTAGTGCTTGCCGATCAGTTCTTCGCGCGTAAAGCCCAGCAGCTGCTGCACGCGGTCGTTCACGAAGGTGAACTTGCCCTCGTGGTTCAGGGTATAGATGATGTCCGGCGACGAGTCCACCAGATAGCGGTACATCTTCTCCGAGTTCTCCAGCTTGGAGGCGATGCGCTCATTGTCGATGGCCAGCCGGCGCTTCTGCAGCGCGTTCTCCACCGTCTTCAGCAGCTCCTCGCGGCTGTAAGGCTTGCGCAGGTAGTCGTAGGCGCCGCGCTTCAAGGCGCCGATGGCGGCTTCGATGCCGACGTCGCCGCTCATCACGATCACGTCGCCGTCGATCTCGCGGGCGTTGATGTAATCCATGATCTCGTGGCCGCTCATGTCGGGCAGGCGCAGATCGAGCAGGATCAGATCGAATTTCAGTCTGGTCAGCTGGGCCAGCGCTTCGCTGCCGCAGGTGGCGGTCACCAGATGATAATCCCGATCGCGCAGCAGCTCGTACAGTGACGACAGCAAGCGCGGTTCGTCATCTACCAGCAGCAGGCGGGGACGGTTATCGTTGGACAAAGGTTCGACGGGGGCGAGGTCGACAGGGTTCAGGTTCATCATGGCCTTAAACGGAATCCATCACCCGCGTTTGCACGCTGGCGATTTGGCTGGTACTGCCCTTGGCGGGCAGCAGGATTTCAAAGGTAGTACCCGTTTTGCCGGAGCGGCAGGTAATCAGGCCTTGCATTTTCTTGACCAGGCTGTGGACGATGGACAGTCCCAGCCCGTGGTGGGCACCTTCCTTGCTGCTGCGTACAGGAGAGAACAGGTTGGCCAGCACGTCGGCCGACAGACCCGGACCGGTGTCACTGACCACCAGTTCCAGATACAGCTTGCGTTCACGGTTCACGTGACCGCGATTCGAAATCTCGATCTTGCCGCCGTCGCCCAGTGCTTCAACGGCATTCTTGATCAGGTTAACCAGGATTTGCTTGAGCAGGTCGGCGTCCCCATCGATCTCGGCCGGTTCCTCCTGCATGCGCACCACAATCTGCACCGAGGCCGGCACGAAGTCGGTGGCGCGGAACAGGCGCAGCACGTCGTCCACCACCTTGGCCACGTCGGTGGTGCGTGCGGTTTCGGTCGGCTGCAGATCGGCCAGGCCGTTAATCAGCTGGCCGACGCGGTCGATCTCTTCGTTCAGGATCGACATCTCGCCCACCACCGGCTCGCGCTTGGCCAGCTTGCCGTCCAGGACCGACAGATAGTTCTTGATGATCGACAGCGGGTTGTTCACCTCATGCACCACGCGGCGCGAGGCTTCGCGGTATTCTTCCGCCACATGGGCGATCTGGCGCTTGGCGTGACCTCGTTCGCTGATCGCGGTTTCCAGCGAAGCGGCGGCCTGGGTGCCGAACGACTGCAGGAAGCGCTCGCGCTTCTGCAGGTGCGGCATCTGCCAGGCCGGCACGCCGCCGATCAGCACACCGAGGCAGCGCTGGTTGGCCACCAGCGGCAGGCACACCATGCTCTCGCTGCCAAGGATGCGGAACAGCTGTTCTTCCGCCACGTTGTGCATCTGGCCTTCACGACTGACATAAGCCAGCTTGCGCTCCAGCGCCGATTGCGCCACCGCGCCGCCCTTGTTCAGCGGGATGACGAATTCGGCCAGCCGCTGCTGGTGGTCGCCGGTGGCCATGCCGTGCAGCGCGTGGCCGGTCGGATTCTCCAGCAGCAGCACGGCGTTCTCAAAATCGAACAGGATGCGCGCCGAGCGCGTGATGGCTTCCAGCAGACCGCTCTCGCCATGCTGGCGGGCGAAGGTCTGCCCCATCTCGGACACCAGCATGATGTTGCGCACTTCTTCCGACAGGCGCTGCTGCACCGGATCGACCACCGGCGGCGCGTAGGCGGTTGGCGCCACGATGTCGTCGGCGCCGGTCAGGTCGATGCCGAGGTAGTCGGCCGACTTGGCCACCTGGCGCGCTGCGTTGTTGATGATCTGTTCCAGCTTTTCGCTATCCAGATTGCACAGGCGCGCCGATTCGGCAATCGCCTGCTGCTGGTCGTCGTGGCAGCACAGCAGGTGCGCCAGGCGCACCATGCGGATCAGCGGATGCGCCGCTTCCAGCCGCGTGATCGGTTCGTGGTGATACAGCACGCTGTCGGCCAGGAAGGAATCCAGGTTCCAGCGTTCGATCAGCCAGGCGCCGGCTTCCGAATGGGTGATTTGCAGGGTGCGTTGTTCAACCGCGCACAGGTCTTCATCGTCGCGCGCGGTGAAGTTGAAAGCGTATTCTTTCGGCGCCGTCGCCAGCAGGGCCAGGCGGCCGACATTGTGCAGCAGGCCGGCCAGATAGGCTTCCTCAACGTGCGGATACTCCATCTGCCTGGCGATGTCGCGCGCGATGACAGCTGTGGTCAGCGAGCCTTTCCAGAAACCGCGCAGGTCGGTGCTGCCCGAGTGCGGGAAGCTGTTAAAGGTCTGGAATACCGATTCGCTGATCACCAGCGTCTTGATCATGTCGGTGCCGAGCGACACCAGCGATTGTTCGAGGCCCACCGTGCGCTGGTTGCGATGATAGGCCGAGCTGTTTGCCACGGTCAGGATCTTGCTGGTCATCGCCGCGTCCTTGGCGATGAGGGCGGCGAGTTCCGGCATGCCGGCGTCGTCCGCCTGCAAGTGCTCAATCAACTTGATGAGTATCTGCGGCATGGCCGGCAGACGGGCAATCAGCAGTCGATTGCGAATATCATGGTCAGATTGTTGATGCATCGTATCAAACATTGCCGCCAGTAGACATCGAACAGGGGGCGGAATCAACGGCCAAATTCCGCAAACGTTAGGCTTTATGCGCTTCTCCGGCGTTTTTTGGGCCAGGAAACATTGCCTTAAAAAATTATATTATCATAAAGTCTGATAATAACTTAACAGCAAGTAAAATTTCTTCCTAAACTAAGTGTTTTTCCTGCCGTTAACGATTATCGGACTGGATAGCGCGATAATATGCTCCGGTAATAGCGCGACGTCAACCACAAAACGAGAGCAGAGGCACTAAACACCGTCTGTCCTGCGGCTAGCCAGAGGGCGGAGTGTGATAGGACCGGGGCAATCACCCCGGCCACTATGGCGCCCAGCAGCGTCACCGCGAACGATTGGCAGGACGCCACCGTGCCGCGGATGTGCGGGAACAGATCCAGCGCCAGCAAGGTCGCCCCCGGCGCCACCACCGACATCCCGAAGGTGTAGAACAGCATCGGCAGCACCGTCCACGGCAGCGACGGCGGCAGAAACACGTGATAAATCAGGTTGAACACGGAGGCCGCCAGCAGGAAGCAGAAGCCGATGCCGATCTGTCGCGAAAATGTCATTTTCCCGGCCATGCGGTTGGCCGCCAGCGCGCCGAGGAACACCCCGCTCACCGATGGGATGAACAGCCAGCCAAATTGCGAGGCGCCCAGCTGCAGTTGCTCGGGCAGGAACACCGGCGCCGCCGAGATATAAATAAACAGCCCGGCAAAGTTGAGCGCCACCACCCCGGTCTTGAAGTGGAACAGCGGCGAGCGCAGAATCTCGCCATAGTTACGCACCAGGAAGCGCGGGTTGAAGGGATGGCGTTTTTCCGGCGGCAGCGTCTCCGGCAGGCGGCGATAGCAGAAGATGAACAGCAGCACGCTGTATGCCAGCAGCGACAGGAAAATGGCGCGCCAGTCGGACAGCGTGACGATCCAGCCGCCCAGGATCGGCGCGATGGCCGGGGCGATGGAAAAGATCATGGTCACCAGCGACAGCAGGCGCGCGGCGGCGGCGTCTTCATACAGGTCGCGGATAATGGCGCGCCCCACCACCACGCCGGCGCCGGCCGACACGCCCTGCATGATGCGAAACACCCACAGATAGTGCACCGTGTGCGCCGAAGCGCAGCCCAGCGTGCCGATCGCGAACATGGCCAGCGAGACCAGGATGACGTTGCGGCGGCCGAAGGCGTCCGACAGCGCGCCATGCCACAGCACCATGCCGGCGAAGGCCAGCATGTAGAAGGTCAGGCTTTGCTGCACTTCCAGCGGCGTGGCGTGCAGCGTGGCCTGGATGTTGGGGAAGGCGGGAAGATAGGCGTCGATCGAGAACGGGCCGATCATCGACAGCGCGGCCAGCATGGTGGCCAGCGCGGCGGCGGTGAGCGGCTTGCGGTGCGGCGGTTCGGGCGGCGGTACGTCCTCGATGGTGTCCTGGTCGGGCAGATCGGCGGGCGGTGTCGGGAGCATGAATCGTTTTCCTTTTTTTTGTGCGTGCTTTCACCCCACCGATGCGCATGGGCTGGGGTCAGACCCAAGGTCAGGACAGGGGCTTCGCCCCGCCGGTCCTCGCGGACCGGCCCCCGCGTGGCCCTGCGGGGTCAGGCGTCTTTGGGCTTGGCCGCTTCGCGGCGGTTGAAGCCGGCCACCATGTCGAAGCGGAACAGACGGCATTCCAGCGCGCCGTTGAAGAACGGCGTCTTGCGCGATTCCTTCAACCGCAGCAGCTTCGGCACGCCCAGATCGGCCGTGAACAGATACACCGTCCAGCCGGCGAAGCGCTGCTTCAAGGTGCTGCTGAAATCCGCATAGAAGCTGTTGGCCAGTTCATCCTGCTCCAGCGAACTGTCGCCGCGCACGCCGATACGTTCGCCGTACGGAGGATTGGTCAGCAAAATGCCCGGCTGCGCGGTCGGCGCCTGCACTTGCTGCGCCTCGATCTGCTTCAGCGGCACATCGAACAGAATGCCGGCGCTGCGCAGATTGTGGCGCGCCATCGCCACCATGTCGCCCGAAATGTCGGAACCGAAAATGGTCGGCTCGGCCGGCAGCGGATTCGGCTTGATCGCGGCCTTCATCTCCTGCCATGGCTGCGGATCGAAGTCGTGGAATTTCTCGAACGCGAAACGGCGGCGCGCGCCCGGCGGCACGCCCTGCACCATCTGCGCCGCTTCGCACAGGATGGTGCCGGAACCGCACATCGGATCGAACAGCGGCATGCCCGGCTTCCAGCCCGCCACGCGCAGCAGGCCGGCGGCCAGGTTCTCGCGCAGCGGCGCGTCGCCGGTCTCGGTGCGCCAGCCGCGCTTGAACAGCGCTTCGCCCGAAGTGTCCAGGTAGACGATGAACTGGTGCGCGTCGACGAAGCCGAAGATGCGCATGTCCGGTTCCCTGGTGTCGACCGAAGGACGCTTCTTGTACTGGTCGAGGAAGCGGTCGCAGATCGCGTCCTTGATTTTCAGGGTAGTGAACTCCAGGCTTTTCAGCGGCGACTTCACCGCCGTCAGGTCGACGCGGATGGTGTGGTCATAGCCGAACCACTCTTCCCATGGCTGCGCCAGGGTCAGATCGTAGATATCGTTCTCGTTCTTGTAGCCGCCGGCGGCCATCCGCATCAGCACGCGCGAAGCAATGCGCGAATGCAGGTTGATGCGATACGAATCCTCAAGGTCGCCGGAAGCGTGCACGCCGCCCGGCACCTCGTTATGCACCTTCATGGTGGTGCTTTGTTGCGCGATCTCGCGCAGTTCTTCGGCCAACGCCGCTTCCATGCCTCGTGGGCATGGGCAAAAGAAGGATGCCATAGGTGTACCTTTTGTCCGTTAAAAATCTACTTCCGCATGGCGCGTTCCAGGAAGTCCAGTCTGTCCTGGCCCCAGAAGCTTTCGCCATCCAGCACATACCACGGCGATCCGAATACGCTGGCCGCATTCGCATCATCCGTATTACTTTCATACTCGGCCAGCACGCTGGCCGTTTGCGCCACGGCCAGCAAGGCCGCGGCGTCCATCCCCGCCATAGTCGCGACCTGCGCCAGCGTCGCCTGGTCGGCGATGTTCTTGTCCTCGGCCCACAGGGCGCGCATGATGGCGCCGGCCAGCGCGAGCGCCGCTTCCGTACCGTGCGCCTGGCGCGCCGCCACGATCATCTTGTTCGCCAGGTCGGGCGCCACCGGGAAAAATGGCGGCTGTGGCTTGAGCGGAATGCCAAGATATTCCGACCAGCGCGCCAGTTCCACCAGCCGGTAGGCCTGACGCTGCGGCGCGCGCTTTGCCAGCGGCAGGCCGCCCGATACGCCAAATACTTTTCCCAGGTCGCAGGGCTTCACCTCAATCGCTACGCCGTGCTTGTGCGCCATCGCGATCAAACGCTCGTGACCAAGGTATGCCCAAGGCGAATGCGCGGCGAAAAAGTACTGGCAAGTTTTGCTCATGATATTCAGAACGGCTTCACTACCACCAGAATCAGGATTGCCAGCATGGCGAACACCGGCAACTCGTTAAATACGCGGAACCACTTGTGGCTGCGTTTGTTTTCACCGCGTTCAAACTTTTTCAGGATACCGCCGCACATATGGTGATAGCCGATCACCAGCACCACCAGCGTCAGCTTGGCGTGCAGCCAGCCCGGCATATGCACGCCGTACTGCATGTACACCAGAATTGCGCCAAACAGCACCGCAAACACCGACAGCCACATGGAAAAACGATACAGCTTGCGCGCCATCAGCAGCAGGCGCGCGGTGGTGTTCCTGTCGGTCTCCATCGCCAGGTTGACGAAGATGCGCGGCAAGTAGAACACGCCGGCCATCCAGGCAATTACAAAAAAAATGTGCAGTGCTTTAATCCAGAGCATGCCTAAAAATTCCTCAGTTTTTCAATAAGTTGGGACTCAAAAAAATCAAATGACGGTATCCCGCGTAGGCCAGCAAAACTAATGGTTCGCTGCGCTACCAAAGGGCGCTGCCGATGTGGATTAAACTTAGCTAAAGCACGCCCTTGTTTTCCCGACGCGATAACTAGTGTTTCGAAGAGTATTCCTTTTGGATCAGGCAACGACTCCCAATTGCGCTTCGCGGGCAAATTCAACGCCATACTTCCGTTACGATTTTCCGCAGCCGACCTAATCGCCACTTCATCAGACAACAGCCAAGCCTCCGTCATTCTGACGGGAACTATCGGAACGTACAACACATCTACCTTGGCACATGCTCTTTCGATTTCGTGAAGCCGAAGTTCCGTTGGCTCACCTTCAGCATCACGGTGAACAAATAAAAGACTGCACGGATACATCTTTATAGCAGCGGGAACTCTCTCAAGCAATGTACGATCACTGGTTTCCAGTCCCGCCGCTGCCTGCCCCAAAATGCCGAGGTCCGGCCTATGTTCAGCGATCAGCCATTCAACAATTGGCATCAGCGCAGCGTCAGAGCTTCCGTCGGAAAGTAAGGTATAACGAAGCACTTTCATCAAGTTTCGCTATCCAAAAAACTCATCTGATGAACGAATTCCTGCCTTATGTTTAGTCTGTCAGCAACCCCTTTTTCTGACACGTCGTCTTGTGCCAAGTAAGCCATTAATGCACCAAAACCAACTGGCTTCGCGGCACCTTCGGAATCCACGTAGGCATCCCTCCATGTGTTCTGAATCGAGTTAAAGGTCGATAACGATGCCCCGTCACGTCGATAGGCCTGAGACACAATCAGATTGTCCGCTTTTAACCGCTCTATGACTAATGGTGAATGCGTATTGATGATAATTTGGCGCAACGGATTATCAGGCCCAACAGGGTAACGCGAGTCTACCGCCATTTGGTTGAGCAGCTCCACAATCGCAGGTATCCGTGCCGGGTGAATACCATTCTCAGGCTCCTCTAGGCATATCACGCCTCCCGCTTCCGCATCCGCACCGATAATTGAAAGCGCTAGGAATCGAAGCGTACCATCCGATAGTGATCTTGCCTCATGCTTTATACCGCTTGTCGTTTCGAGATAGAGCGTCTTTAGTTGTCTCTTCTCGTCAACGTCGACGAAAACATTTGCAACATCTGGCAGCAGGTTCGCCAGTTGATTAGCAACATCTTCATTTTTCTTCAACCGATCCAACGCAGCGGGTAAGTGTTCCCCGGTGGCGGAGACGCTACTCACTGAGAGAAAGTCATCCGGCTTCCGCAGCGAACTCGACTCCAATTGCAAATTCACCCATGACTGCATCTCACGACGAGCAGCCAGCGCCGTCGGCCTGTCAATCGTATTGATATTGCTCAGGATGGTTCGCCCCGCCTTGGCAATTGGTATGCTAATTGGAGGGCCACTAGTTTGATCTTGACGGATTTTCACTACACCCCGTTCGTTTTCATCCATATAGATGAAGTCTATCTTGCTGCTTCCTTGGTAGATCGAGGTAAAAAACTCCTTCGACATATCAAAGCCGAGTTCGCGAACTGCCATGCCTTTCTGAATAAAGGTGAGCGACTCGGATGCCAGTTCGATACCTTCAGACGTGGACGACGTCGCAGCGATATACTTTAAAGCCAACTTGTATCGCAAATACGTTACCTTGGGCTTAGCTTGACGAGCAAAGTCATCCATGACCGTATCAGGAACAAGCAAATCGGCCTCAAATTCCATTATCTGCGCGTGATGCGTGGCAGTTTTAGTAAAAAGCGACGCGATATTTGCTCGCTGCTTCACTGAGTTGCGGATGTTGGTTGCCGCCTCGATGATTGGTAAATCAGCCAAATACTTTAGGAAAAGAATTGCATCGAACAGATTTGATTTGCCGACACCATTCACGCCAGCAATGCACGTGAAAGGACCAAAGCGAACTTCAACGTCCTCTAGACTCTTAAATCCCTTTACTCGTAATCGCGTCAGCATGATGAACTCCCTAGCATCTACTCACGAATTTGACCATTACCGAATACTACATACTTAAGCGATGTTAAACCTTCCAGGCCCACCGGGCCGCGTGCGTGCAGCTTGTCGTTGGAGATGCCGATTTCGGCGCCCAGGCCATACTCAAAGCCGTCCGCGAAGCGCGTGGAGGCGTTGACCATGACTGACGCCGAATCCACTTCACGCAGGAAGCGCATCGCCGCCGAGTGGTCTTCGGTGACGATGGACTCGGTGTGCTTGGACGAGTAGGTGTTGATGTGTTCCATCGCCTCGTCCACATCGGCGACCACCTTGACCGACAAAATCGCATCCAGGTATTCGGTCGACCAGTCTTCCTCGGTGGCGTCGGTCAGGTGCGGATAGCCGGCGAGGATCGCTTTCGCTTCGGCGTCGGCGCGCAGTTCCACTTCCTTGGTCGCATACAGCTTGGCCAGCTCCGGCAGCACGGTCGGGGCGATCGAGCGCGCCACCAGCAGCGTTTCCATGGTGTTGCAGGTGCCGTAGCGGTGGCACTTGGCGTTGAAGGCAATGTCCAGCGCCTTCTTCATGTCTGCCTTGCCGTCGATGTAGACGTGGCAGATGCCGTCCAGGTGCTTAATCATCGGCACCGTGGCTTCTTCCATCAGGCGCGCGATCAGGCCCTTGCCGCCGCGCGGCACGATCACGTCCACGTACTGCGGCATGGTGATCAGGGCGCCGACGGCGGCGCGGTCGGTGGTTTCCACCACTTGCACGCCATCGGCCGGCAGGCCGGCGCCTTCCAGGCCTTCCTTGACCAGTTTCGCCAGCGCGCGGTTGCAGTGGATGGCTTCCGAGCCGCCGCGCAGGATGGTGGCGTTGCCGCTCTTGATGCACAGGCCGGCCGCGTCCACCGTCACGTTGGGGCGTGATTCGTAGATGATGCCGATCACGCCCAGCGGCACGCGCATCTGGCCGACCTGGATGCCGGTCGGGCGGAATTTGAGGCCGGAGATTTCTCCGATCGGGTCAGGCAGCGCGACGATCTGACGCAGGCCTTCCACCATGGTGGCGATGGCTTTGTCGGACAACGCCAGGCGGTCCAGCATGGCCGGTTCCAGGCCGTTCGCGGCGGCGGCGTCCATGTCGAGCTTATTGGCGGCGCGCAGGGCGTCGGCGTCGCGTTCGATCGCATCGGCGATCAGCGACAACGCGCGGTTGCGCTGCGCGCTGTTGGCGCGGGCCATCGCGCGCGAAGCCTTGCGCGCCTGCTGACCCAGTTGTTCCATGTAGTGCTTGGTGTCCATCGTTGTCCTCTGCTCCGTCATTCCGGCGCAGGCCGGAATGACGGCGGTTATCAGCCGCGTGCGACTTTCAGGGCCAATTGCAGCATCGCGTCCCACGCGTCGCCCGCATGCGCTTTCGCGCGCAGGCCTTTAATCATCTTGTCCACTTGCGCGGCATCCTTCATTGCCGCTTCCAGCGTCGGCAGCGAAATGCGGCGCAGCGCCGGGTCCATCATGCGTTCCTTCGGCCCCCAGATGCGGTGCTCTTTCAGCAGCGCCCCCAGCGGCCGGCCTTGCGCCATGCCCGCCTTCAGCTTGAGCAGCGTGCGGATCTCGTCCGACACCGCCCACAGCACCAACGGCAGCGCCTCGCCCTCGCCTTTCAGGCCATCCAGCATGCGGATCAAGCGCGCCGGATCGCCGGCCAGCATCGCCTCACTGAGCTTGAACACATCATAGCGCGCCACGTTCAGCACCGCTTCATGCACCTGCTCGTAGGTCAGCTTGCCCGGCTCGTGCAGCAAAGCCAGTTTTTGTATCTCCTGATGGGCCGCAAGCAGATTGCCTTCCACGCGATCGGCGATGAAATCAATACTCTGCCGGTCCGCGCTCTGCCCTTGTTGGGCAAGGCGCTGGCCTATCCAATTGGGCAAATGCGCCCGTTCCACCTGCGGGATGTCGATATACACCGCCGCCTGCTGCAGCGCGGTCACCCACGCCGCCTTCTGCGTCTGCCAGTCCAGCTTTGGCAGCGTGATCAGCGTCAGGTTGTCCGGACTCAGATCCTTCACATAATTCTGCAGCGCCGCGCCGCCATCCTTGCCCGGCTTGCCGGTCGGGATGCGCAGTTCGATCAGCTTCTTGTCGCCAAACAGCGACAGCGCCTGATTGGCCGCCAGCAGTTCGCCCCACTTGAAGCTGCGCTCCACGGTCAGCACATCGCGCTCGGAATAGCCCTGCGCGCGCGCCGCCTTGCGGATTTTGTCCGCGGCTTCCAGCGCCAGCAAATGCTCGTCGCTGGTGATCACGTACAGCTGCGACAGCGATTTGCTCAAATGGCCGTCCAGCGCCTCCAACCGTAATTGCATGCGGCGCCTTTACTGGATCGGCACGGCCGGCGGAATCGTCGACGGCTGCGCCGATGGCTGCTTGTCGGCCGGCAGCGGCGCCGGCGGCAGCGACACGCCCGGGGTTTTCACGGCGGCGATGCGGCGCATCATCTGCTGTACCAGGTCGGTCTGCATGTCCTTGTACAGCAGCGCTTCTTCCTGCTCTTTTGCCAGCAGCTGGGTTTCGTTAAAGTCGATCGGGCGCGTCAGCGTGATCGTGGTGGGCCCCAGCAGCTCCGCGCCCTGCTTGTTCAGCACGCGGAACACGATGTTGTAAGTCAGCAGATACTGACGCACGCGGCCATTGCTGTTCAGCGACAGAATGGTTTTGGTCTTGGTCTTCTCGGGATTCGACAGCACGTCGATCACGCCGTCGGCATCCTTGGCCGAGTTGACCACCGTGGTGCCGCCGTTGGCGCGGATATTGCGCTTCAAATCGATCGCCAATGGCGACGACTCCGGCAGCCCCACGTACAGCGACGGGAACGGCAGCGTGTAATGGCCGCTGTCGCCGCGCAAATGGAAGCCGCAGCCCGACAGCGTCAGCGCCGCAGCCAGCACCGCCGCGCTCAAGAACTTCGAAGTCGTTGCCATATCTCTGCCTTACACCACGATGTTGACCAGTTTGCCCGGTACCACGATGACCTTCTTCGGCGTGCCTTCGATGAACTTCTGCACCGCCTCGTTGGCCAGCGCAGCCGCTTCGATGGCGGCCTTGTCGGCGCCCTTGGCCACCACCACGCTGCCGCGCAGTTTGCCGTTCACCTGGATCATCATTTCGATTTCCGACTGTTCCAGCGCGGCCGGATCCACCTGCGGCCATTGCGCGTCCAGGATGTCGCCGGCGTAGCCCAGCTCTTTCCACAGCACGTGGGTGATGTGCGGCGCGACAGGGTTCAGCAGGCGCAGGAAGATCGCATAGCCTTCCGACAGCACGGCCGCTTCCACGTCCTTGGCCGATTCCAGCGTGTTCAGCATCTTCATGCAGGCCGAGACCACGGTGTTGTACTGGATGCGCTTGACGTCGTAGTCAGCCTGCTGCAGTACCTTGTGCACTTCGCGGCGCAGGGTCTTGCCGGCGTCGCTGGCGGCAGCGGCGCTCAATGGCGAACCGGCGGCGGCGATGGCTTCACGCTGCGCGTAGCCGAAGTTCCACACGCGCTTCAGGAAGCGGTTGGCGCCTTCCACGCCGCTGCCCGACCATTCCAGCGTTTGCTCTGGCGGCGAGGCGAACATGGTGAACAGGCGCGCGGTGTCGGCGCCGTATTGTTCGATCTGCGCTTGCGGGTCGATGCCATTGTTCTTCGACTTCGACATTTTCTCGGTGCCGCCGATCTGCACTGGCTGACCGTCGTCCTTCAGCACCGCGCCTTGCGGGCGGCCCTTGTCGTCCAGGGTCAGATCGACGTCGGCTGGATTGAACCAGGTCTTCTTGCCGGCGGCGTCTTCGCGGTAGTAGGTTTCGTTCAGTACCATGCCCTGGGTCAGCAGGTTGACGAATGGCTCGTCGAATTTCACCAGGCCGAAGTCGCGCATGACTTTGGTCCAGAAGCGCGCGTACAGCAGGTGCAGCACGGCGTGTTCGATGCCGCCGATGTACTGGTCCATCGGCATCCAGTAATCATTGCGGCTGTCGACCATGGCATCGTTCGAGCCTGGCGAGGTATAGCGCATGTAGTACCACGACGAATCGACGAAGGTATCCATGGTGTCGGTTTCGCGGCGGGCCGGCTTGCCGCACTGCGGGCAATCGCATTTCAGGAAGGCTTCGTACTTGTTCAGCGGGTTGCCGCTGCCGTCCGGCACGCAGTCTTCCGGCAGCACCACCGGCAGGTCTTTTTCCGGCACCGGCACCGAGCCGCAATCGGCGCAGTTGATCATCGGGATCGGCGTGCCCCAGTAGCGCTGGCGCGAGATGCCCCAGTCGCGCAGGCGGAAGGTGATTTTCTTCTCGCCCAGGCCCTTGGCGGCCATGTCGGCAGCCACCGCATCCACCGCTTCCGCGTAGCGCAGGCCGTCGTACTTGCCGGAGTTGGTGACGATAGCCACTTCCTTGTCGCCGTACCATTCCTGCCAGGCGTCGTTCGAGAATTCCTGGCCTTCGGCCTTGATGACCTGCTTGATCGGCAGATTGTATTTCCTGGCGAAGGCGAAATCGCGCTCGTCGTGCGCAGGCACACCCATCACGGCGCCGTCGCCGTAGGTCATCAGCACGTAGTTGCCGACCCAGACTTCCACCTTGTCGCCGGTCAGCGGATGGGTGACGAACAGGCCGGTCGGCATGCCCTTCTTCTCCATGGTCGCCATGTCGGCTTCGATCACCGAACCCAGTTTGCATTCGGCGTTGAAGGCGGCCAGTTCCGGATTGGTTTGCGCGGCCAGGACGGCCAGCGGGTGCTCGGCAGCCACGGCGCAGAAGGTCACGCCCATCACGGTGTCCGGACGGGTGGTGAACACGTACATCTTGCCATCGTTGATCAGCTTGCCGTCGGCATCCTTGATCTCGTGCGGGAAGGCGAAGCGCACGCCGGTCGACTTGCCGATCCAGTTGGACTGCATGATGCGCACGCGCTCAGGCCAGCCTGGCAGCTTGTGGTCGACGTGTTCCAGCAGCTCTTCGGCGTAGTCGGTGATGCGCGCGTAGTACATCGGGATTTCGCGCTTCTCGATCACCGCGCCCGAGCGCCAGCCCTTGCCGTCAATGACCTGCTCGTTGGCCAGCACGGTCTGGTCGATCGGGTCCCAGTTCACGGTGCCGGTCTTTTTGTAGATGATGCCCTTTTCCAGCATCTTCAGGAACATCCACTGGTTCCACTTGTAGTATTCCGGCTTGCAGGCGGTCATTTCGCGCGACCAGTCGATGGCCAGGCCCATCAGCTCCATTTGCGAGCGCATGTGGGCGATGTTGGAATAGGTCCACTGCGCAGGCGGCACATTGTTGGCCATTGCCGCGTTTTCCGCCGGCATGCCGAACGCGTCCCAGCCCATGGGCATGAGGACGTTGTAGCCGTTCATGCGCAGGTAGCGGTACATCACATCGTTGATCGTATAGTTGCGGACGTGGCCCATGTGCAGCTTGCCCGATGGGTAAGGCAGCATGGAGCAAGCGTAGTACTTACCTTTCGGGAAGCGCGGATCGTTCTCGACAGCTTTGTAGGCGTCGATCGCCTTCCAGTGGGATTGAGCGGCTTTTTCTACGTCGGCGGGACTATATTTATCTTGCATGATCGGTGTACGGCCAAAAGTTGAATATGAACCGGACATTATACCGTTTCATTCCCCCGCTGAGCGCGTAACGCCGCAGCGACCTCAATCTGGCTGGTAGCGGTCGCTGGAAGATGACCATTCAGGCCGCTTTTCAGCCGGCACCATGGCCTGGTCGAAGCTCTCCAGCTGCTTCAGCGTGGCGCTGTCATAGAGGATTTCACGGCCCGCGAAGTGGCTGCCGCCGCAGTCGATGGCAATTCGGCTGCCGCCCTTCCAGAACCAGAAATCACGGATAAAGGGTTCGCACTTGATCGCGCGCGCCTTGCCGTCGCGGTATAGCCGCACCTCGTTGGCGCCGGCTTCGCCCTTGGCGTCGGCGGGCGCCATCACCAGCCAGGCGGCGCTGTTGCCATCGGGCGCCAGTTGCGGATTGATGGCGGAGCGCTTGCCAGCGATGTGCAGGTCCTTGCCGGCCGCCGTCACCAGGTGCACCTGGCCAGCATCGTCGACGTACACATCCTTGAACGCCGCCGCTTCCGCCTGCAGACTCAGCGCCAGCGCACTGGCCGCCAGCGCGATACGAATCCAGGCCATCCTTACTCTCCCAAATACTTGACGCGCCGCTGCGTGCCGTTGACTTCACCCTTGAGCCAGGCCGTGACCACCGCCTTGCCCGCGCCGAGAAAATTATCGATGTGATAACCCAGGATGGCGCTGCCCCGGTCATCCGCCCAGCGCTCGCCCACGCTTTCGATATGGACCTTGCCTTTTTTCGGGATCACGTGCGGATCAACCGCGATCGAATGGTTGGCGCTGACCGGATTGAATGAGCCTATTACACCATCGGCATAGGCGAATGTCACGCTCGACTGCGTATTGACGTAGTCCCGGTTGCCGCGCGCATTCCGGTGCCAGCCGCCTTCAAAGGACTGCAGGCGAATGTAGCGGCCGTCCGTGGCCTTGCCGGTACCCTGCATCGGCACGCCGGCGGCGCCAAAGAGAAAATCTTCCTTGTGCTTTTCATCCAGCCCGGTGCCGGCGACCAGCGCGCCTGAGAAATCGGCCTCGTCGCACACGTTATAGCCGGTGATCTTGAATTTTTCCTCGTACCACGCCTCTTTGAAAGTAACCCTGAACTCAGCCAGCGTGACGCCCTCGGTGGTGGTAGTGATGACCGCCTCGCCCTTTTCGCGGGTATCGATGGTAAACACCAGCTCGCCATTGTCGTCGGTCTTCGGGGGCACGGTCAGCTTGTCGCCGGGACGGCTCGATTTCAGCGCCAGTACATGCCCTGGCGCCGGCTTGCCGCCGGCATTCCGCACCAGCCGGGCTTTCAGCTTGAGGTGATACAGTACCTTGTTATTCAGGGTACGCGATGCCTTTTGAATGATCGGCAGGTTGTCACCGAGCTCATTGGGCACAATCGTGATCGAGCATAACAGCTCCTCGACCTGCACCTGGACCACTGAGTTGGTAACGGCATTGGTGACGGCAGTGCCCACCAGCAGGAATTCGGCCATGGTCAGCTCTTCAGGTAAATCTGTAATTGTTCGGCGGCGGCCGTCTTGATGCGCTGGGTCTTGCCGTTGGCGTCGGTGACGCCCTCCACTTCCTGGCCGCTGGCAGCCACGATTTTGTAGGTGGCGTTGGCCAGCGGTTTGCCCTGCTTGTCAACCAGTTGGAATTGCTCGTCGAAGGCGCTGGCTGCCAGCGCGGCCGCCGCCGCTGCAGCGGCGGCGGCCGCAGCCTTTGCCGTACTGGCAGCGGCAGCCCCGGCGGGCGCGCCGCCCCCTCCAGCTTCTACGGTATCGTTCTGCTGACTGGCAATCAGCACCGCGCCGCAGGAGGTTTTCATGCCCTCAACAGCGATATTTTTCCCCAGTACAAAAAAACTGGTTGCCCCCTCGACAATGGTGTGGGAGCCTGAACACTTGGGACAGCTAACCTTGTGGCCAACACCCGCGACGGGTTTGTCCATGCAGATAGTGTCCTGGTATCCCTCCAGCACAGTGCCATTGTGCGATGTTTTATCGCCCAGCCGGATGATCGCTTTTTCGCCCACGGTTGCCTTGTTCAATGCAAAATAAACATTATTGCCAGCTTACATCATCGGTAAAAAGCGCCGTGCACGATTCGCGCGTGGCATACTGTCCGGATGCATTACCGAGAATACCCACCCCACCCTGCCTTGGCCACCTACGTGGACTGCATGTGGGCGGCGCGTGCGCCGGCTTTGGCCCATGCGCACCGGGTGCTGCCGGATAACTGCGTCGACATTCTTTGGCAAGATGGCGGACAGCCAGGGTTTGCGGTGGGGATGATGTCGTCCTCCATCGTGGTCGCCAGCGTGCGGCCGGTGCGGACGCTGGCGGTACGCTTCAAGCCGGGTATGGCCGGGTTGTTCCTGGCGACACCGCTACAGGCGTTGACCGATCAGCGGGCCGACGTCGACGTGCTGTGGGGACGGAGCGATGCGGATCGGCTGGCCGATGCGCTGTGGACCAGTGACGCGCCCGAGCGCGCGCAACTGGCGCTGATTGAACAGGAGCTGGTGCGGCGGCTGCAGGCCGGCGGCGCAACGACTGGGCGCTCCGGTGGCCCGGCGCTGGTACAGCGGGCGTTGAAAGCGCTGGATGGCGGTGGCGGTGCGCTGCGCGTCGAACACCTGGCGGCCGGGCTGGGCGTGTCGCGGCAGCATCTGGCGGCGCAGTTCCGTGAGCATGTCGGCTTGTCGCCCAAGCTGTTTGCGCGGATTTGCCGCTTCCGCCACGCCACCGCCGCCATCAAGGCCGCCCCGGCCGACGTGCCGGACTGGGCACAACTGGCGCTGGAGTGCGGCTACTTCGACCAATCCCATATGATCCACGATTTCCGGGAACTGGCCGGCGCCACGCCCGAGCGATTCCATTTTTCCAATCCCGCCGCTGTCTGATGTGCCAAGATGATGTTTTCATCAACTGGAGACACACATGATCAAGGGACTGCGCACCGCCATCTACCCGGTGGCCGATCTGGCCGCCGCCAAGGACTGGTACATCCAAGTCTTTGGCGCCCAGCCGTATTTTGACCAGCCGTTCTACGTCGGCTTCAACATCGGCGGCTTCGAGCTGGGCCTGCTGCCGGACGGCGGCACGCCCGCCCAGGCTGGCGCACTGGTCTACTGGGGCGTGGACGATATCGAAGCCGAAGTCGCCCGCATCACCGCGCTGGGCGCCACCATCCACGGCGCCATCCAGGACGTCGGCGAAGGCATCCGCACGGTCGAACTGGCCGATCCCTTCGGCAACCTGCTGTGCCTCATCCTCAACCCGCACTTTGATTTAAAGGCGGTACGCTGAGATTGTGGGACAATACCGCCTCAGCAAATAACGAGGTAGTCCATGTCCCGCCGTAACGCCAATCTCATCAAAACGCCCGAGCAAATGGTTCAGGCCCGCGTCGCCGCCCAGCTGGCGGCCGATGTCCTGACCATGATCGCTCCCCACGTCAAGCCGGGCGTGACCACGGCCTACCTCGACAAGCTGTGCAACGACTACATCGTCAACGTGCAGCAGGCGATCCCGGCCAACGTTGGCTACGGCGGCTTCCCGGCCACCGTGTGCAGCTCGGTCAACCACGTGGTGTGCCACGGCATTCCATCGGAAACCCAGGTGCTGAAAAACGGCGACATCATCAACATCGACGTGGCCGTCATCAAGGACGGCTGGCACGGCGACACCAGCCGCATGTACTACGTCGGCGAACCGTCCAAGCCCACCCGCAAGCTGGTGGAAACCACCTACGCCGCCATGTGGGCCGGCATCCGCGCCGTCAAGCCGAAGGCCACGCTGGGCGACGTCGGCTTCGCCATCCAGACCGTGGCAGAGAAAGCCGGCTACAGCGTGGTGCTGGATTACTGCGGCCACGGCATCGGCCAGGTCTACCACGAAGATCCGCAGGTGACGCACTATGGCCGACCAGGGCAGGGCATGGTGCTGAAGCCGGGCATGCTGTTCACCATCGAGCCGATGATCAACGCCGGCAAGGCCGCAACGAAAGAATTGAGCGACGGCTGGACCGTCGAGACGCGCGACAAATCCTTGTCGGCGCAATGGGAGCACATGGTACACGTCACCGAAACCGGCTTCGAGGTGCTGACGCTGGCGCCCGGCGAAACCGGCGCCAAGGCCAATATTCCGAACGCGGTGCCGGCCGGGGTAGAAATCAGCGCAGGGTAAGTTTGAGGGCCGGCTTTTCGCCGTAATCTTCGTAGCGCTCGTTCAGGCCGGCCACGCAGTAGGTGACTTCTTCCAGGATGTCGGGCTGCATGACCGCCGCGTCCTTGATGACGATGTCGAGTACCTCATTCGGCTTGAGCTTGTACTTGCTCATGCTATCGTCATCGCGCAGATAGCTCAGGCAATCGACCCAGGCATCCATGGTATTGCCGTAGCTGTCGGGAAAGCCCATCGCGGCCTTGCATTCGGCGTGGAAGCTGTCGAAATCCTTGATCGCTGCGCCGTTCAGTTCTGCGGTAGCCATTTATTTCTTCTCCTTGGGGTCCGTGACGAAGCCCAATTTCGTTAATCCATTGCTTTGCGCCGCGGCCATCACCTGCGCCACCACTTCGTAGCGGGTGTCCTTGTCGGCACGCAGCTGCAGTTCCGGTTGCGGGTCCAGTCTGGCCGCCTCGATCAGGCGCGACTCCAGCGCGTCCTTCTCCACCGGATCGTTATTCCAGAAAACCTGGCCCTTGGCGTCGATCGACAGCGTGACGGTCGCCGCCGGCGCCGTTTGCGCGGCCGGGGCCTGCGCCTTCGGCAGCTCGAGCTGCACCGAGCCGGTGAACATCGGCGCGGCAAGGATGAAAATCACCAGCAGCACCAGCATCACGTCCACCATCGGCGTGACGTTGATGTCGGCCATCGGGCCGGGATTGCGGTGGTGATTGAATGCGCCGAAGGCCATGATCTTACTTGGTCAGGTAAGCGTGCAGGTCGTGTGCGAAGGCGTCCAGCTCGGCCAGGGTCAGGCGATTGACGCGGTTGAAACCATTGTAGGCCAGCACTGCCGGAATCGCCACCGTCAGGCCGATCGCAGTCATCACCAGCGCCTCGCCCACCGGGCCGGCCACTTTATCGATCTGCACCGTGCCGTGCGAGGAGACATTGGCCAGCGCATGGTAAATGCCCCAGACAGTGCCCAGCAGGCCGACAAACGGCGCCGTGGCGCCGATCGACGCCAGCAGCGTCAGGCCGGCCTCAAGCCGGTTGGTAGAACGTTGTATCGCCGCGCGCAGCACGCGCGTGGCCTGCGCCGAGCGGTCCATCTCGCCGCCCAGCGACGGCCGGGCGGCAGCGGTCAGCTGCGCGGCGCCCTGCTGCGCCAGCGGCAGGAAAATCTGTTCAGGATCGGCCAGCGCCAGCGCGGCCACGCCGTCCTGCATGCTGGGCGCATCCCAGAAGGCCTGCACCGCCGGCGCGCTGCGACGGATGCGCCAGGACGCATAGGCCTTGGCCAGGATGAAGAACCAGCTGACCAGCGACATCGCCAGCAGCACAAACGCCACCGCATGGCTGATGGCGTCACCCTGCTCCCAGAAGCGGCTCAGGGTGAATTGGCTGGCCGCGGGATTCATTTGTCTTTGAGGCCCAGCACGTCATACATGTCGAACAGGCCGGTCGGCTTGTCGGCCAGGAAGCGGCAGGCGCGGATGGCGCCATGCGCGTAGGTGACGCGGCTGCTGGACTTGTGGCTGATCTCGATGCGCTCGCCGATGCCGGCAAACAGCACGGTGTGGTCGCCCACGATGTCGCCACCGCGGATGGTGGCAAAACCGATCGACGAGGGATCGCGCTCGCCGGTCACGCCTTCGCGCGCGAACACGCCGTGTTCCTTCAGGTCGCGGCCCAGCGCGTCGGCAATCACCTCGCCCATTTTCAGCGCGGTGCCGGACGGGGCATCGACCTTGAAGCGGTGGTGGGCTTCGATGATTTCGATGTCGTAGCCGGTGGACAGTGCCTTGGCGGCCTGCTCCAGCAGCTTCATGGTCACGTTGACGCCGACCGAGAAGTTGGGCGAGAACACGATGGCGGTTTTCTTTGCCGCTGCCGCGATCGCGGCCTTGCCGGCATCGTCAAAACCGGTGGTGCCGATCACCAGCTTGATGCCGTGCTCGGCGCAATATTTCAGGTGCTCGAGGGTCGCTTCCGGACGGGTGAAGTCGATCAGGTACTGCGCGCCCGCCAGGCCCTTGCTGAAGTCCGACTCCACCGGCACGCCGGCCGGCTTGCCGAGGAAGGCGGCGGCATCGGCCTGCTCCGAGCCGGCACGGTCCAGCGCGCCGGACAGGCGGGCGTCGTCCGCATTCTGCACGGCTTCGATCAGGATGCGGCCCATGCGGCCGCCGGCGCCGGCGATGGCGATGTTCATCTGGGTCATGCTCAAATCCTTGTTATTTCTTGTCGTTGCTGATCGTGACACCGACCGGCGAGGCAGCGGCCGGGTTGTCGGTGCCGGCCGGCAGCGGCGCGGTCGGGGCCGGCTTGGACAGCGCTGCCTCGATGGCCGCTTCCTTCTTGGCGTTCGGCGCCGGGCCGGCGATGCGGGCGATGTATTCTTTCTCGGTCGGCAGGTTGCCGCCTTCCCAGCGCTCCACCTTGCCATCCTTGTCAAAGAACACGATCACGCGGCTGGTGGTGATTTCGCCATTGCCCTTGGCCAGGCGGAAAGCATAATCCCAGCGGTTGCCGTGGAACGGATCGGTCAGCAGCGCGGTGCCGAAGATGAAGCGCACCTGGTCCTGCGTCATGCCGACTTTCAACTGCGACAACATCTCTTCCGATACGAAGTTGCCCTGCTGAATGTCCGGACGATACGGCGAGAAGAACCACATGAAACGTTGCAGTTTGGTAATAGTGGTGGTTTGCGCGCCCTTGCTGGCATCCAGCGTCGGCTCGCTGTCTTTCACCTCGGTCGATTTCTCGCCCAGCGTGGTTTTGGTCGCGCAGCCGCCCAGCGCCAGCGCGACGCAAACGGTCGCGGCGACAGGAGTAAAACGGTGCAACAAAGACTGCGAAAAAGCCTGGGTGACGCGCATAAATGTCCTCAATCTGGTCGAGCGGATGTGCCGAAAAACGCTATATCATAAAGCACCCGGCACGGGACGGGGCAAATCTTTGTAACCGGATTAGTCGGAGTACGGTAAACTAGCGGCTAGCTATCGCCAACCAATCTACGAGTCTCGACCATGGGTAACAATCCTACCGACCTGAAGGCCAGCGGCCTGAAAGCCACGCTGCCACGCATCAAAATCCTGGATATCTTCCAGAACAGCGAAGTGCGCCACCTGACCGCTGAGGACGTGTACAAGATCCTGCTGGCGGACAATATGGACGTCGGCCTGGCCACGGTGTACCGCGTGCTGACCCAGTTCGAGCAGGCTGGCCTGCTGAACCGCAACCACTTCGAAACCGGCAAGGCCATCTTCGAACTGAACGCCGGTTCGCACCACGACCACCTGGTGTGCGTGGACTGCGGCCGCGTGGAAGAGTTCTACGACGAATCGATCGAAGAGCGCCAGCATGCCATCGCCAAAGAGCGCGGCTTCAAGATTGCCGAGCACGCGCTGGCGATCTACGGCAACTGCACCAAAACCGCCTGCCCGCACCGCCCATAAAATTCGGGGTCAGCTCTGTCATTCGGACACGGGCTCAACAATTATATAGTTGAGCCCGTGTCCGAATGACAGAGCTGACCCCGAATTTAATTATGCGTCAGGGCGTTGGAAAGCAGCTTGGCGGTGATGTCGACGATCGGTATCACCCGCTCGTACGCCATCCGGGTCGGGCCGATCACGCCCAGGGTGCCGACGATCTTGCCGTTGGCGGTGTACGGCGCGGTCACCACGCTCATCTCATCCATCGGCACCAGGCTGGATTCACCGCCGATATAAATCTGCACCCCGCTGGCCTTGGACGACACGTCCAGCAACTGCATCAGGCCGGTCTTCTGCTCAAACATGTCAAACATCTGCCGCAGCGACGTCATGTTCGATGACAGGTCGCTGACCGACAGCAGGTTGCGCTCGCCAGCAATCACCATGTTGTCGGAATCGTCGGCCATGGCCTCGCTGCCCGCCTCCACCGCCACCTGCATCAGGCGCCCCATGTCGTCGCGCAGCTGGCGCAGCTCGGTCTGCAGGCGCGCGTGCACTTCGTCAAACGCCAGCCCGCCGTAATTCTGGTTGATGTAATTGGCCGATTGCACCAGCTGGGCCGGGCTGTAGTCGACGTCGGTCAGCAGCAGGCGGTTTTGCACGTCGCCGTTGGGCGCCACGATCACCAGCAGGATGCGCTTTTCGCCCAGGCGCAGGAACTCGATCTGCTGGAACACCGACTCGCGGCGCGGGCTCAGCACTACGCCGGCAAACTGCGACAGCGAGGACAGCATCTGCGCCGCATTGGTGATCATTTTCTGCGGCTGCGGCGATTGCAGGCGCAGCTGTGCGCCCACCGCCTGCTCGTCCAGCTGCTGCACCGTCAGCAGGGTATCGACAAAGATGCGGTAGCCGCGCGGCGTCGGCACCCGGCCGGCCGAGGTATGCGGACTGGCCACGTAACCCAGCTCTTCCAGGTCGGCCATGATGTTGCGGATGGTGGCCGGCGACAGCTCCAGCCCGGAAATTTTGGAAAGCGCACGCGACCCCACCGGCTGGCCGTCCGCGATATAGCGTTCCACCAGGGCCTTGAGCAGGGTTTGGGCACGATTGTCGAGTTGCATACTAAATATCGGTGTAAAAGTCCTGTTTATATTATGCACTTCAATGCGGCATCTGCCCACGTATCCAGTGGAGCAGTTCGTCAAACGTGGCGCAAATCGCATCCGGCGTCACGCCCGCTGCCAGGTGGGCGCTGCTGCCGTGGCGGTTCATCCAGACCGCGCGCAAGCCGGCCGCCTGGGCGCCCTGCACGTCCAGCCGCAGGTCGTCCCCCACGTACACCGCCTCCTCTGGCGCCACGCCCATCGCCGCGCAGGCGGCATGGAAGATGCCCGGGTCCGGCTTGGCGCGGCCAAACTGCGACGACGACAGCGCATACTCGAAATGGTGGTCCATGCCGATCACTTCAAGATCCGCGTTGCCGTTGGTGATCACGCCCAGCCGCAGCATGCCCTGCAGCAGCGGCAGCACCGGCAGCACATCGGCATACGGCACCACCAGGTTGCGCTGCACGGCAAAGTGCTGCATCGCGCCTTCGATATGGGCCGGGTCTTCGCCCAGTTCGGCAAACACCTCGGCCAGCGCCTCGCGCCGCAGGCGGTACAGGTCGGAGATCAGTTCTGGCCGGCGCGCCAGCAGCGCCATGCGGCGCACCCGCAGCTCGGCCACGCTGAAGGCCTGCGCCACTTTGGGCGCGCTCCCGGCCAGCCAGGCGTGCCAGCTGTCCTCGGCGGCCGCGATGACCGGGCCGATCGGCCACAGGGTATCGTCAAGGTCAAACAGCAGAGCGAGCGGACGGCGAGCAGTCATGGTGATGTAGGCAAATAAACACCATGGTAACATCAGGATTATTCCGCTGGAGATCCCGTGCTGTTACCCATCCTGAAACGCCTGGCCCCGGCCATGCTGCTGGCCGGCTGCGCCGCCACCAATCCGCTGCCGCCGCCTGACTTTACGTCCTATGTGGTGATCGGCGAATACGGCGCCGCCGTGGCGCGCGTGCTGATCGACGCGCCCACCTGCCCCGACATCGTGCTCAACCAGCGCAGCCAGCCGATGACGCTGCGCGCGCCGGCCCAGACCATCCCGCTGCGCACCACGCCGTCGGTGCCAGCCGATTCCAAAGCGGCCGACTTCCCGCTGCTGACCTGCGAAGCCATCCTGCCGGCCGGCACCAGCAGCGCCAGGGTGCTGGGCCGCGCGCTGCCGCTGCCCACGGCCGAACCGACCCGCATCGTGGTGATAGGCGACACCGGCTGCCGCCTGCAAAAGAGCAGCAACAGCTACCAGGCCTGCAACGACAAGGAACAATATCCGTTTGCCACCGTGGCCGCCCAGGCCGCCGCCTGGAAGCCGCAGCTGGTGATCCACGTTGGCGACTACCATTACCGCGAAAACGCCTGCCCCGAGGGCAACGCCGGCTGCGCCGGCAGTCCATGGGGCTATGGCTGGGATGCCTGGGACGAGGACTTCTTTGCACCGGGCGCCCGGCTGCTGGACGCCGCGCCGTGGGTGATGGCGCGCGGTAATCACGAAAACTGCCTGCGCGGCGGCCAGGGCTACTGGCGCTTCCTCGACCCGCGCCCGCTGCTCAAGGGCCGCGACTGCAACGCGGCGGCGGACGACGCTGTCGGCAACTACAGCGATCCCTACGCCATCCCGATCGGCCAGTCCACCCAGTTGCTGGTGCTGGACACCGCCAACACCACCTGGAAAGGCCTGAAGCCGGGCGACCTCGGCTACGACAAGTACCGCGATCTGTATCGCAAGCTGGACGCCCTGGCGCAGCAGGCGCCGCGCAACATCGGCATCAGCCACCATCCGCTGCTGGGCATGGGCGCCGACCGCAAGGCCGACGGCAGCATCGTGCTGCTGCCGGGCGACGCCGGCCTGCAAGCCAGCTTCGGCTCGCTCAATCCCCGGCTGTTCCCGGCGGCGGTGCAGGCCATGCTGTCCGGCCACGTCCACCTGTGGCAGCAGGCCAGCTTCAGCAGCGGCCACCCGAGCCAGTTCATTGCCGGCTTTGCCGGCACCTCGGAAGACATCGTGCCGCTGCCGGAACAACTGCCGCCGGGCGTGACGCCAGCCCCGGGCGCGCTGGTCGAGCATTTCAGTTCCTGGGTCGACGGCTTTGGCTTCATGACCATGGAGCGCCGCGGCGCCGACCAATGGCAGGTGGAAGTGCATGATTTGCAAGGAAAAATCCGCAACCGCTGCACGCTGGACGGGCGCCGCTCGGTGTGCGAAGTGGCGCAGGTGAAGTAAGCCGGCGACACAGGCTGTTACATCCATTTGCAAGGGCAAGCATGCCAAATGCACTAAAATACGGCGCACAAGTGTAATATGCTGCCTCCCGTGCGTGCTGCCGGGCCCTATTCGTTTTGGAGAGAGAGTTTTTATGAAAAGTTCGTATCTGCGTGCGGGCCTTGCCCTGCTGTGTGGTGTCATTCTGAGCGCCTGCGGCGGCAATGACGGCAACCTGTCGCTGTCCGGCACCATCGGTTATGAGGGGCCTCCAAAAGCAGGCCTGGTACTGATCAACAAGGGCAACGGCGAAAAGCTGACCATCGAAACCGGCGCCGCCAGTTTTGTGTTCACCAGGCTGCTGGGCAGCGATGAGAGCTTCGACGTGGAAGTGGACACCAATCCGACCGGTGCCATTTGCACCGTCACCAACAACACCGGCAACGCCAACGTCTACACCGTGTACCGGGTAGCGGTCACCTGTAAAGCCAACCCGTTCGTGCTGGGCGGCACCGTCAAGGGTCTGACCGGCACCGGCCTGGTACTGGCCAACGGTCCGGACACCGTGGGCGTGCTGCCAGCGGCCACCGCCGGCGCCGACGTCACCTTCAAATTCCCGACCCAGGTATCGAACGGTTCCTCGTATGGCGGCACTGTGCTGACCCAGCCTGCCGGCCAGACCTGCAAATTCGACAGCGCGCTGAATCCGGGCACCATGCCGAATGCGGACCAGCTGGGCCTGATCGTCAACTGCACCAACAACTAAGCCGCGCGCGCTTTCAACTTTGGAGAAATACATGAAATTTTCGTACGTAAGCGCCGTGGCGGCGCTGGGCGTGGCCGCCGCGCTGGCAGCCTGTGGCGGCAAGGCGCAGTTTGCGGTGCAGGGCACGGTGGTCAACCTGAACAATAGCGGCCTGATCCTCGGTAACGGCAGCGATACCGTGAGCGTGCCATCCGGCGCCACCACCTTCACCTTCCCCAAGCAGATTGACTACGGCACTGATTACAACATCGTGGTCAAGCAAAACCCGGCCCACATGCAATGCGGCGTGAGCCGCGGCAGCGGCTCAGCCGGTCAAAATGTGGCGATCCAGGCGGTTGTCACCTGCGCGCAAAATGAATACTCGCTGGGCGGCCAGTTCACCGGCCTGACCGCGGCGGCGGACGGCACGGCCCGCACGGTGACGCTGCTGAACGGTTCGGCCGGCGGCTCGGTGACCCTGAGCAGCGCCAGCGCCACCAACGGCGCCGGCAGCTTCGCCTTTAGCGCCACGGTGGCGGACGGCACCGCCTACGGCGTGACCGTGCTCGACCCAGGCAATGGCCTGAGCTGCACCATCGCCAACGGCACCGGCGTCATGCACGAGGTTCCGGTCAACAACCTGCAAGTGACTTGCGTACCCAAATAAGCAAGGCTGGAGGAGATATTCAGCACCCCAATAATTGATATTGGGAAAATAAAGTGGCTTTATATGCTGTCACGCAGCATACTGCACTTGTCTCCTCCACTTCTTGCAAAGGAAATGGATTTAGCCCGCTAGCTTAGCGGGCTTTTTTTTTACTTGAGCAGATTGGTCAGCGCGACGTACTGCGCCAGGCCCACGGCTTCCGGGCGGTCAGTCGGGTTGATGCCGGCGGCGACGATCTGTTCTTCGGTGAACATGCCAGCCAGGCAGTTGCGGATCACTTTGCGGCGCTGGGAGAAGGCTTTCTGCACTACCGCTTCCAGCTTCTCGCCGTCGCATGCCAGCGGGCTGGCGATCGGGATCATGCGCACAATGGCCGAATCCACTCTGGGCGGCGGATCGAACGCCTCCGGCGGCACCACAAACAGCAGCGACATGTCATAACGCCATTGCAGCATCACCGACAGGCGGCCGTACACCTTGCTGCCCGGCTCGGCCACCATGCGCTCCACCACCTCTTTTTGCAGCATGAAGTGCTGGTCCTTGACCAGCGGCGCGAAGGTCGCCAGATGGAACAGCAGCGGGCTGGAAATGTTGTATGGCAGGTTGCCGACGATGCGCAGCTTTTGCCCTTCCGGCACCGGAATGCTGCCGAAGTCGAATTTCAGGGCGTCGCCGGCATGGATGGTCAGCTTGTCGCGCGGGTAAGCCTTTTCCAGGCGCGCCACCAGATCGCGGTCCAGCTCGACCACGTGCATGTGCTTGAGCGTGCGCAGCAGCTGATCGGTCATGGCGGCCAGGCCGGGGCCGATTTCCACCATGGTGTCGTCCGGCGCCGGATTGATGGACTCGGTGATACTGCCCAGCACGTGCTGGTCATGCAGGAAGTTTTGGCCGAAGCGTTTGCGGGCTACGTGTTGTTTCATTGTTTATTGTCCAAAGAATGGTTTGCCATGGTCAGCGCGGCGCTGATGGCCTGCTCCATGCTGCCGCAGTCGGCCTTGCCCAGGCCTTGCGCGGCCAGGTCCAGCGCCGTGCCGTGATCGACCGAGGTGCGGATCAGCGGCAGACCCAGCGTGATGTTGACGCCATTGCCGAACGTCGCGTATTTCAGTACCGGCAGACCCTGGTCGTGATACATCGCCAACACACAGTCGGCATCCTGCAGATACTTGGGCTGGAACAGGGTGTCGGCCGGATACGGGCCGCGCGCATCGATGCCGCGCGCCCGCGCCGCTGCAATTGCCGGCGTGATGGTGTCGATTTCCTCGCGCCCCAGATAGCCGTTCTCGCCGGCGTGCGGGTTGAGGCCGCACACCAGGATGCGCGGCGCGGCAATGCCGAACTTGTCGCGCAGGTCAGCGTGGAGGATGTCCAGCGTGCGCGCCAGGCCATCCGGCGTGATCGCCGCCGACACGTCTTTCAGCGGCAGATGGGTGGTGGCCAGCGCCACCCGCAGCTGCGGCCCGGCCAGCATCATCACCACCTGCGCCGTGCCGGTCTTTTCAGCGAAGTATTCCGTGTGGCCGGAGAACTTCACGCCGGCGTCGTTGATGGTGCTTTTTTGCAGCGGCGCGGTGACCACGGCTTCGAACCAGCCGGCCTGCACCCCCTCGATGGCGGCGTCCAGCGTGGCCAGCACGGCGCGGCCGTTTTCCTTGTCCAGCTTGCCGGGCACCACGTGCGCGTCCAGCGGCACGTCGATCACGCTGATGCGGTCCGGGCCGAAGTGCGGCAAGCCGCCATTGCGCACCGCCATCAGCGACAGCGCGGAAACTTTGATGCCGGGATCGATATCGTTGGCCGTCATGGCCAGGAAGGCGGCGTCGCCCAGCAGCACGCAATTGACCTCGTGCCGCCGCGCCCACGCCGCGCGCAGGGAAATTTCCGGGCCGATGCCGGCCGGCTCGCCAACCGTGACGGCAATGGCGGGGCGCACTCCGGGGCGCCGTTTAGGTGAAGTGGCGCTCATCGTGCTCCCCTTTCTGTCTTACTTGCTGGCGGCGTTGGCGGCCTTGTCTTCTTCGTTGCGGTACTCGACGTACGCGCGGTCGCGCACTTCGCGCTGCCAGCTTTCGGTGGCTTCTTCCAGCTTGCGCTCGCGCAGGGCCTGACGGGCGTTGTTGCGCTCGCGCTCTTTCGAGACGTCGTCGCTCTTGCGCTCCAGCACCTCGATCAGGTGCAGGCCGAAGCTGGTTTCCACCGGCTGGCTGACTTCACCGATCTTCAGCGCATTCATGGCCGCTTCGAATTCCGGCATGGTGTCGCCCGGATACAGCCAGCCCAGGTCGCCGCCCTTGGAGGCCGAGCCGTCGTTCGACACCAGGCGCGCCAGGTCTTCAAACTTGGCGGCGCCATGGTCCAGGCGCTCCTTCAGCTCCAGCAGCTTGCGCTTGGCGTCGGCCGCGCTCATGGTCGGCGTCACCTTGATCAGGATGTGGCGCGCGTGGGTCTGCTGCACCGAGGCCACGGCTTGCGCCTCGGCCAGGCTGCGGCGGTCCACCGCCTTCAGGATGTGGAAGGCGCCGGTGCTCTTGATGATCGGCGTGACCTGGCCCGGCTTCAGCTTGACCAGCGCTTCGGCAAACACCGGCGGCAGGCGCTCCGGCTGGCGCCAGCCCACCGCGCCGCCCTGCAGCGCATCGCTGGCGTCCGAATAGGTGGCCGCCATCTTGGCGAAGTCGGCGCCGGTGCGCAGCTGGCGCATCACTTCCTCGGCGCGCGCGCGGCGCTGGGCTATCACTTCGGCAGTGGCGTTGTCCGGAATGCGGATCATGATCTGCGAGATATTGATCTCGAACTGCTCGGCGGCGGCGGCTTTTTCCGCGGCCACGAAGCTGTCCACCTCGGCATCGGAAATCTGGATCTTGGCGTCCACCTCGTGCTCGCGCAGGCGCTGCATGATGATTTCTTCCCGGATCTCTTCGCGGAACGAGGCGTACGGCGTGCCATCCTTTTCCATCTGGTCGCGCAACTGCTGCACATTCATTTTCTGGGCTTCCGCGATGCGCTGGATGGCGCGGTCCAGTTGCAGGTCGTCCACCCGCACGCCGTATTCCTTGGCCATTTGCAACTGCGAGCGCTCCACAATCATGCGCTCCAGCAGCTGGCGGCGCAGGTCGGCGGCCGATGGCATCTGCACGTTTTGCGCCTTCATGCGGGCGGTCACGGTCTTGATGCGGTTGGCCAGCTCGCGCTGAGTGATGACGTCGTCATTGACCACCACCACGATGGAATCGATGGCCACGTTGCCCGATTCGCCAGGCGGGACGAAACCGGCGCCGGCCGGTTTGGCGGCCGGCTTGGCCGCGGCAGCAGGCGCCGCGGCGGCCGCGGCCGGGGCGGCAGCAGGGGCTGGCGCAGGCTCAGCTTTCTTCTTCGACGAGAACAGGCTACAACCGCTGAGCGCGGCCGTGCACAACAGGACTGCGAGGAGTTTCATCTGGTACTTACTGGCATTACGCATGGTAGAACGCTCAAAGGTGTAAAAAAGTCAAAAAGCGCCGCGGCATTTTTTGCGCGGCGGACGCCAAGTGTACATCAGGAGTTAGCGGCCATAACCCTCATTCAGGCGCTGATAGCCCGGAATACTGGTCTTCATCGCCTCCAGCGGGCTGCCGACGCCCAGATGCGACAGGCCGTTCAGCTCCAGCTGGAAGAAGATCTGGGTCGACGCCTTGGTCGAGGTGGTCACGAAGCGCTGGGCGCCGGTGCGGAACACCCAGCAATCGGCGTTGTATTCGAGGCCGACCAGGCTTTCCAGGATTTTCTTGTCCTGCACCGAGTAGCTGATGCGGCCCACGCCATACCAGCGCTGGAAGATCGGCCACTGGCTGGACAACTCGATATTCTTGAAGCTGTCGCGCAGATAGCGGTAGCCCAGGTTCAGCACTTTCTTCGGGCCCGGTATCCACTGCGCGGTGTAACTTTCCGAGACGATGCGGCTCTGGCTCGGGTTGTACTGCACGGCGCTGTCGAAGCCCCAGGTTTCCGAAATGCGGCCGCTGGCGGCCAGCAGGATATCGGAGTGGGCATCCACCACCGGCGTCGATGAATCGAGCTGCACCTTCTGGTCGCGGAAGTAGAAGCGCTGGCCGAACGCCAAGCGCAAGGCCTCGGCGCCGTTGGCGTCCAGGAAGCGCGAGGTCAGCGCGGCGGTCAGCTGGTTGGCGTCGCCAATGCGGTCCGAGCCGACGAAGCGGTTTTCGCTGAAGATCTGGGCGAAGTTGAAGGTGGCCGCGTCGGTGTCGAAGGTCGGGAACTTGCTCTGGTCGCGGTACGGCGTGTTCACGTAGAACAGGCGCGGCTCCAGCGTCTGGGTCATCTGCTTGCCACCAAACTTGACGTCGCGCTCAAACACCAGGCCGGAATCGAGCGAGAAGGTCGGCACCGTGCGCGACAGGTTGTCGGCGCGCTGCGCGCCAAACGCGTCCAGCTGGTAACTGGCCATGTTGACCATCACCTTCGGCGTGATGAAATAGCTCGATCCGATGATCGGGTAGCTCAGCTGCGGAATCGCCACCAGGCGCGTGCCGTTGATCAGGGTCGGGTGGTAGAAGCGGGTCAGCTCGGAGTCGAAGGCCCAGTCAAAGCCGCCGGCCACGTCGTACTGCGCGGCGTGGAAGTTCACGGCCGGCAGGCGGTCATACGGGCGCGTCACGGTCAGCGAAGGATCGACCACCGATTCCGGGTCTTGCAGCACCTGGTACTTCTGCACGCGCGCGGTCAGGGTCCAGAACTCGCCATGGTAGTCGGTGCGCAGTTCGCGCAGCAGCTGGCGCTCGGTGGAGCTGGACACGGTCTTGGAGAAATCGTTCGGATAGTTGTTGTCCGAGGCGGCGCGGAAGTTCCAGCTGTATTCCCAGTCCTTGCTCAGGTCCTGGGTGTGGGTGGAACGGATCATCCAGCGGTCGCTGTTTTCATCCGGGTTGGCCTTGGCGTACGCGCGGTCGCGCGGCAGGTACTCCAGGTAGGTTTCGCCGCGGTACAAGCCGCCGTCGGTCTCGCCCAGGTAGCGCCCCAGCGCGCCAAACTGGATGCCGCGGTTGCCGATGATTTTCGGGTACAGCGTCAGGTCGCGGTTCGGTGCGATATTGAAGTAGTACGGCACCACCAGTTCGGCGCCGTTCTTGGAACCAAAGCCCGGCGTTGGCGACAGCCAGCCCGAGCGGCGCGCGCCGGACAGCGAGAACGACAGCGCCGGCGTGCCGATGATGGGCACGTCCTTGAAATAAATCAGCGTCTTGCCGGCGGTGCCGACGTCGCGCCCGGAATCCAGGTTGAGCGTGTCCGAGCGCAGATACCAGTCCGGATCGGCGCTCTGGCAGGTGCTGTACGTGCCGTTGACCACCTGCGCTTCATCTTCGTTGATGAAATTCAGGCGTTCAGCCTTGCCGCGCGCGTGGTTGGCTTCCAGCTGGTAGGTCGGGTTGAGCATATAGCCCTTGCCGGTATCCATGTTCAGCTTCAGCTCGTCGCCGGTGAAGTAGTCGCCAAAGCGCCAGATCTTCACATTGCCCTTGGCTTCGACTTCGTCCTCGACCTGGCGGTAGCAGGCGGAATCGGCCTTGACCCTGGTCTTGTCCTTGACCAGTTCCGCGTCGCGGTCCAGCGTGACCTCGCGCTCGGGGCGGCCGCCGATATCCTCCGCCTTGATGATGGTGACAGCGTTCTTGTCTTCCACGCGCGGCGCACGCTGCTTGGGCGGCGCGCTCTGGGCATAGGCGTGGACAGGCAGCGCCGATACAGTGAAGATAGCGGACAAGGCATACGCCAAGCGCTGCGGTTTGGGCATGCGACTCATGAAAAGACGGGACGAAACACCATGAAAGGCGATTTTTTAATTTGAATCCCTTATTATATGGGAATCTTCACCTGACGCCGGTTTCCTCGGCACGCATCAATGTCTTTATTACAGAATTTAACTTCCGATACACGTCTGGAACTGCTGGTGACGTGGCTGCGCCGCCTGAATGTGGTGGACGTGGACAGCATCCGCCCGGCCTCGGCCGACGCCAGTTTCCGCCGCTATTTCCGCCTGAATGTTTTGCCAGAACAACAAGCTGCGCTGGGCCCGACCCTGATCGCCATGGACGCGCCGCCGGAGCGCGAAAACGTGCTGGGCTTTGTCAAGGTTGATGAAATGCTCACGCACGCGGGCGTGACGGTGCCGCGCATTGTCGCCACCGATTACGAGGCCGGCCTGATGCTGCTGTCCGACCTCGGCACCACCACCTATCTGTCGGTGCTGGACCACGACAACGCCTCGACCATGTACGCCGAAGCGCTGGAAGCGCTGGTGAAATTCCAGCTGACCAGCCGTCCGGACGTGCTGCCGGAATATGACCGCGCCTTCCTGCTGCGCGAAATGAATCTGTTCCCCGAGTGGTACATCGGCCAGCACCTGAAGGCCACGCTGACGGAAAAACAAAGCGCCGAGCTGCAAGCTGTGTTTGACGCCATCCTGGCCAACGTCACCGCGCAGGCGCAGGTCTATGTCCACCGCGATTTCCATTCACGTAACCTGATGGTGGTCGACGCCGGCAATCCGGGCGTGCTGGATTTCCAGGACGCGCTGTATGGCCCGATGACCTACGATCTGGCCTCGCTGCTGCGCGACGCCTACGTGTCGTGGGATGAAGAACTGGTGCTGGACTGGGCGATCCGCTACTGGCAGCACGCCAAGTCGCTCGGCCTGCCGGTCAACGCCGACATCGACGCCTTCTACAAGGACTTCGAATACATGGCGCTGCAGCGCCACCTGAAGATTCTCGGCCTGTTCTGCCGCCTGAACTACCGCGACGGCAAGCCGCAGTACCTGGACGACCTGCCGACCGTGATGGAATACGTGCGCAAGACCGCCGGCCGTTACAAGGATCTGCGGCCGCTGATCAAGTTGCTGGATCTGCTGGAAGACCGTCAGCCGCAAGTCGGCTACACCTTCTGAGGGCGCGCGCATGAAAGCGATGATCTTCGCCGCCGGACGCGGTGTACGCATGCGTCCACTGACCGATACCACGCCCAAGCCGCTGCTCAAGGTACGCGGCCGGCCGCTGATCGTGTGGCACATTCTGAATCTGGTGAAGGCCGGCATTACGGAAATCGTCATCAATCACGCGCATCTGGGCGATCAGATCGAGGCGGCGCTGGGCGACGGCAGCCAGTTCGGCGCCAGGCTGCTGTATTCGCGCGAAGAGAAGGCGCTGGAAACGGCGGGCGGCATCGCCAAGGCGCGCCATCTGCTGGGCGAGGAGCCGTTCGTGGCCATCTCCGGCGATATCTATGTGCCTTACTTCGACTTCGAGCAGGTGAAGGACGTATTGCACGACAAGGACATGTGGGGCAATCCCTATCCGGCCGACAAGCGCGATATCTGCTGGCTGTACATGGTGCCGAATCCCGACTGGCATCCGGAGGGCGACTTCGGCATGAGCATGTATTCGCTGACCAACGAAGGTTCGCCCAAGTGGACCTTCGGGAATATCGGCGTGTACCGCATGGAGATGTTCGACCGCATCGCCGCCGGCGACTATGCCAAGCTTGGCCCGCTGATCCGCGAATATGCGGACAAGAAGCAGGTCGGCGGCGAAGTGTATGAAGGCGAGTGGCACAACGTCGGCACCGTCCAGCAGCTCGATCTGCTGAACGCGCCGCTGGCAGCGCTGGCGCCAGCCGGCAAGGGATTGCAGTGATGACGGCCGAGGCCAGCGCAGCGGCGCCCGCCATCGCGGTACATGCCGCCCGGCGCGCGCGCCTGCTGGCGCAAATGGCGGCGGGCGCGGTGGCCGTGCTGCCGACCGCACCGGAAGTTGCGCGCAACAGCGACAGCGATTACCCGTATCGCCACGACAGCTACTTCTACTACCTGACCGGCTTCACCGAGCCGGAAGCGGTGGTGGTGCTGGTGGCCGCAGGCGGCGATGCGCCGGCGCGCGCCATCCTGTTCTGCCGCCAGAAAAATATCGACCGCGAAATCTGGGATGGCTACCGCTACGGCCCGGAAGCGGCGCGCGACGCCTTCGGCTTCGACCAGGCCTACGCCATCGAAACGCTGGACGAGCACATGGCCACGCTGCTGTCCAATGTGCCGGCCCTGTACTACCCGCTGGGCGGCAAGCTCGATGCGCGCGTGGCCGGCTGGCTGTCCGCCGTGCGCGCAAAATCGCGCACCGGCGTCACGCCGCCCGCGTCAACCGTCGACCTGCTGCCGCTGCTGGACGAAATGCGCCTGCTGAAAGACGCCAGCGAACAGGCGACCATGCAGCGCGCGGCCGACATCTCGGCCGCAGCCCACATCCGCGCCATGCGCGCGGCGCGCGCCGGCATCCATGAATACGAACTGGAAGCGGAACTGCTGTACGAATTCCGCCGCAATGGCGCCCAAGCGCCAGCCTACACCTCCATCGTGGCGGCGGGCGCCAACGCCTGCGTGCTGCACTACAACGCCAACAACGCCCGATCGCGCGACGGCGACCTGGTGCTGATCGACGCCGGCTGCGAGCTGGATGGCTATGCCTCCGACATCACGCGCACCTTCCCGGTCAACGGCAAGTTCAGCGAGCCGCAAAAGCGCCTGTATCAACTCGTGCTGGATGCGCAGGCCGCCGCATTGCAAGCCATCGCTCCCGGCCTGCCCTACTCCGGCGCGCACGAAGCGGCAGTCAGGGTACTGGCACAGGGCATGCTGGACTACGGCCTGCTGCAAGGCACGCTGGAGGACGTCATCGCCAACAAGACCTACCTGCAGTTCTACATGCACGGCACCGGCCACTGGCTGGGCATGGACGTGCACGACGTCGGCCAATACCGCGACGTGACGCAGGCCGACAAGCCATCGCGCGCGCTGCAAGCGGGCATGGTGGTGACGGTGGAACCGGGCATCTACGTGCGCCCGGCCGAAGGCGTGCCGGAAGAATACTGGAACATCGGCATCCGCATCGAAGACGACGTGCTGGTCACCGCCGACGGCCACACCATCCTGAGCGCCAGGGCGCCCAAGACCGTGGCCGAGATTGAAGCATTGATGCAGCATGACTGAACTGGATTACGACATCGCCATCTGCGGCGCGGGACCGGCCGGCATGGCGCTGGCGGCGCTGCTGGTCAAACGCGGCGTGCCCGCTGCCCGCGTCGCCCTGATCGACGCCAAGACGCTGGAACAGGCCAGCAAGGACCCGCGCTCGCTGGCGCTGTCGTGGGGCAGCCGGCAGATACTGGAAGAAATCGGCGCCTGGCCTGCCGCGGCCACCGCCATCGAACAAATCCACGTCTCGCGCCGCGGCCAGTTCGGCCGCAGCCTGATCGATCGCAAGGATTACGGTTTGCCGGCGCTGGGCTATGTCAGCCGCTACGGCCACCTGGTCACCGCGCTGGGCGCCGTCTGCGCACAGGCTGGCATCGCCGCGTTGCGCCCGGCCCGCGTGCTCACGCTGGACGAAGAAGCCGATGCCGTCACACTGATCGCCGATGTTGAAGGCGCACCGAAAACCCTGCGCGCCGGGATCGTGGTGCAGGCCGAGGGAGGCCTGTTCAACGAGCAGCAAAGCCGCGCCACCCATCGCGACTACCGGCAAACCGCCATCATCGCGCAAGTGCGCAGCACCGCGCCGCCGCCGCACCGCGCCTACGAACGCTTTACCGAGCAGGGGCCGCTGGCCCTGCTGCCGCAAGACGATGAATACTCGCTGGTCTGGTGCGTGCGCCCGGACACCGCAGCCGCACTGCAGGCACTGAACGATGCGGACTTCCTGCAGGCGCTGGGGACAGCCTTTGGCGACCGCGTCGGCACCTTCACGCGCGCCACGCCGCGCCTTGCCTTCCCTCTGGGATTGAACGCCGATCCACGCAGCACCGCGCGCACCGTCGCCATCGGCAACGCCGCACAGACGCTGCATCCGGTCGCCGGCCAGGGCTTGAATCTGGGCCTGCGCGATGTGACCGTGCTGGCGCGCCTGCTGGCACAAGGCGCCACGCCGGAGAAGCTGTCGCAGTTCACCGCACAGCGCCAGCGCGACCGCAGCACCACCGTGCGCGTCACCGACGCCATGGCCCGCATCTTCGCCAACGATACTCCAGCCCAGGCCCTGCTGGGCCTGTCGCTGGCCGCCATCGACATCATCAGCCCCGCCCGCGGACTGCTGGCGGAACTGATGATGTACGGCCGCCGCTAAAACTTACTCTACCGCCTTCACCATGTCTTCGATGACCTTCTTGGCGTCGCCAAAGACCATCATGGTGTTGGCCTGGTAGAACAGCTCATTGTCCAGGCCTGCGTAGCCGGAGGCCATCGAGCGCTTGTTGACGATGATGCTCTTGGCTTTGTAGGCCTCCAGGATCGGCATGCCGGCAATCGGCGATTTCGGATCTTTGGCGGCCGGGTTGACCACGTCGTTGGCGCCCAGGATCAGCACCACGTCGGTCTGGCCGAATTCGCCGTTGATGTCTTCCATCTCAAACACCTGATCGTACGGCACTTCGGCTTCCGCCAGCAGCACGTTCATGTGGCCCGGCATGCGGCCCGCCACCGGGTGAATCGCGTACTTCACCGTCACGCCTTTGTGGGTCAGCTTTTCCACCAGCTCTTTCAGCGAGTGCTGCGCGCGCGCCACCGCCAGACCGTAGCCCGGTACGATGATCACGCTTTCCGCATTCGCCATGATAAAGGAGGCGTCATCCGCCGAACCGGATTTGACCGGACGCTGCTCTTTCGCGCCGCCCGCTCCCGCTTCCGCCGGCGCGCCGCCAAAGCCGCCCAGGATCACGTTGAAGAACGAACGGTTCATCGCCTTGCACATGATGTAGGACAGGATGGCGCCCGAGGAGCCCACCAGCGAACCGGCAATGATCAGCATCGAGTTATTCAGCGAGAAGCCAATGCCGGCCGCCGCCCAGCCGGAGTAGGAGTTCAGCATCGACACCACCACCGGCATGTCGGCGCCGCCGATCGGGATGATGATCAGCACACCCAGCACAAAGGCAATCGCGGTCATGATCAGGAACGGCACCCACGCCGGTTCGGTGCCGCCGGCGGCCACGAACACCAGGCCCAGGCCGACCATCACGATCGCCAGGATCAGGTTCAGCATGTGCTGGCCGGCGAAGCTGACCGGCGCACCCTGGAACAGGCGGAACTTGTATTTGCCCGACAGCTTGCCGAATGCGATGACCGAACCGGAGAAGGTAATCGCGCCCACAAAGGTACCGATGAACAGCTCGATGCGGTTACCGACCGGCAGCGCTTCGCCGACTGCCGCAATGCCAAACGCATGCGGCTCCGACACCGCCGCCACCGCGATGCACACGGCCGCCAGACCAATCAGCGAGTGCATGGCGGCCACCAGTTCCGGCATCTTGGTCATCTCGACCTTCTTCGCCAGCACCGCGCCGATGCCGCCGCCGACGATCACCCCCAGCGCCACCAGCGGCAAGCCAAGGCCCGCGCCGCCAGCCGCCGCTTCCGCGCGCAGCTTGAGGATCAGCGCCACCGTGGTGACAAACGCGATCGCCATGCCGGTCATGCCAAACGCATTGCCCTGGCGCGCGGTGGCCGGCGACGACAAACCCTTCAACGCTTGAATGAAGCACACCGATGCAATCAGATACAGCATCGTCACCAGATTCATGGAGATGAAATTCATGCTTTATCTCCCTGCTTGGTTTTAGGTTCCTTCTTCTTGAACATCTCCAGCATGCGCTGCGTGACCAGAAAGCCGCCGAACACATTGACGGCGGCCAGCGCCACCGCCACCGTGCCGGCCACCTGGCCGACGATGCCCTCGGTCAGCGACGCGGCCAGCATGGCGCCGACAATGATGATGGCCGATACCGCGTTGGTCACCGCCATCAGCGGCGTATGCAGCGCCGGCGTCACGGTCCAGACCACGTGGTAGCCGACGTAAATGGCCAGAACAAAAATAATCAGGTTAATGATGGTGTGGCTGATTTCCATGTCCGTCTCCTTATTTGCGCAGCAGTTCGCCGCCGGTGCACAGCAGCGTGGCCTTGATGATCTCGTCCTCGCGGTCGATCACCAGCGGAGCGCCGCCCGATTTGTCTTCCTTG
Organism: Duganella sp.; assembly: GCF_039595735.1. NCBI lineage: Bacteria > Pseudomonadati > Pseudomonadota > Betaproteobacteria > Burkholderiales > Oxalobacteraceae > Duganella > Duganella sp. The sequence goes on along the minus strand of NZ_JBCNLB010000001.1, from coordinate 94,976 downwards.
TCGATGATCAGCTTGAGGAAGTCCAGCACATTGCGCGCATACAGCGCCGAGGCGTCGGCCGCCACGTGCGTGGCCAGATCCGGCTCGCCGACGATGTGCACGCCATGCCTGACCACCGTCTTGCCCAATTCCGACAGCGGGCAATTACCGCCTTGCGAGACGGCCAGGTCGACGATCACGGAACCCGGCTTCATGGCCTTCACGGTGTCTTCGGAAATCAGCACTGGCGCCGGACGGCCCGGGATCAGCGCGGTGGTGATGATGACGTCGGCCAGCTTGGCGCGTTCGTGCACCAGTTCGGCCTGGCGGCGCATCCAGTCGGCCGGCATCGGGCGGGCATAGCCGCCCACGCCTTGCGCGATCTCTTTCTCTTCATCGGTCAGGTAAGGCACGTCGATGAACTTGGCGCCCAGCGACTCCACCTGCTCCTTTACCGGCGGCCGCACGTCGGAGGCCTCGATCACCGCGCCGAGGCGCTTGGCGGTGGCGATGGCCTGCAGGCCGGCCACGCCCACGCCCATGATCAGCACGCGGGCCGCTTTCACCGTGCCGGCCGCGGTCATCAGCATCGGCATGAAGCGCTGGTAAGTATTGGCCGCCACCATCACCGCCTTGTAGCCGGCGATGTTGGCTTGCGACGACAACACGTCCATCGACTGCGCGCGCGTGATGCGCGGCACGGCTTCCAGCGCAAAGGCTTGCAGCCCGGCGGCGGCCATGGCGGCGTTGTTGTCCGCATCGAAGGGATTGAGCATGCCGATCACCACCGTTCCCGGCTTGATCTGGGCGCGCTCTTCTGCATTGGGGGCACGTACTTTGAGGATCACATCCGCGGCCCAGACTTCGCTGGCGGGCACGATTTGTGCCCCAGCCGCAACATAGGCTGCGTCGGTGACGGAAGCGGCCAGGCCGGCGCCGGCCTGCACCAGCACCTGGTGCTTGGCGGCCAGTTTCTTGACCGTCTCCGGGGTGGCCGCCACCCGGGTCTCACCCGGCCGGGTCTCGGCCGGTACGCTTATTCTCATGGTGCCTCCAAATGATTAATAAACTGACTACAATCTATCATGGATTTTTCGACCATGATACTTAATACTTAATTCTCAATCGACACTGGTTTCATCATTTCAAGTATTACTATTTGTCATTAATTCCCCGCTAAATCTGCGCCAGCGCAAACCAAATGGCCGGAACAAGCTAAAATGTCGGCTCTTTCAAGGATGACTCATGCCGCGTATCTGGAAACCCTCTGTTACTGTTGCCGCCATCGTCGAAAAAGATGGCAAGTTCTTGCTGATCGAAGAAGAAACCAGCGATGGCATCCGCATCAACCAGCCTGCCGGCCACCTGGACCCGTATGAGTCCCTGCAGGAGGCGGTGATCCGCGAAACGCTGGAGGAAACGGCGTACGACTTCACGCCGACCGCGCTGGTGGGCATGTATATGTCGCGTTACACCTCCAACCGCACCGGCGAGGAAGTGACGTATCTGCGCTTCACCTTCTGCGGCTATCCGGGAGAGAAACATGACCGTCCTCTGGACGAGGGCATTTTGCGCACCATGTGGCTGACGCGCGACGAACTGGCCGCCTGCGCCGACCGTCACCGCAGTCCGACGGTGCTGCAATGCGTCGATGAATATCTGGCGGGCCACCGGGCGCCGCTGGAACTGGTACAAACACACGCTTCCGTCTACAAGGAAGCGGTCAGCACTGCGAATGGATAAGGAATGAGTAACGGGTCGGGCAAAAAAAGGGTCGTTATCGGCATGTCGGGCGGGGTGGACTCCTCGGTTTCGGCATGGCTGCTGAAAGAACAGGGCTATGAAGTCATCGGCCTGTTCATGAAGAACTGGGAAGACGATGACGACTCCGAGTACTGCTCCACCCGCCAGGACTGGATCGATGCCGCCTCAGTGGCCGACGTGGTGGGCGTGGATATCGAAGCGGTGAACTTCGCCAGCGAATACAAGGACCGTGTGTTTGCCGACTTCCTGCGCGAGTACCAGGCCGGCCGCACGCCGAATCCGGATGTGCTGTGCAATGCCGAGATCAAGTTCAAGGCTTTCCTCGACCACGCCATGTCGCTGGGCGCGGATTTGATCGCCACCGGCCATTACGCGCGCGTGCGCCAGAACGGCGGCCAGCACGAGCTGCTGAAGGCGGTCGACCACACCAAGGACCAGAGCTACTTCCTGCACCGCCTGAACCAGGCGCAGCTGTCGCGCACCTTGTTCCCGCTGGGCGAGATTCCGAAAACCGAAGTGCGCAAGATTGCCGAGAAGCTCAAGCTGCCGAATGCGGCCAAGAAGGATTCGACCGGCATCTGCTTTATCGGTGAGCGTCCGTTCCGCGAATTCCTGAACCGCTACCTGTCCTACAAACCGGGCCCGATGATGACGCCGGACGGCAAAGTGGTGGGCGAGCACGTGGGCCTGTCGTTCTACACGCTGGGCCAGCGCAAGGGCATCGGCGTGGGCGGCCTGAAGGCGTACAAGAACGCCGACGGCAGCAACGATGCCTGGTATGTGGCGCGCAAGGATGTGGCCAACAACGTGCTGTACATCGTGCAGGGCCACGACCATCCATGGCTGCTGTCATCGTCGCTGCGCGCCGACCAGGCCAGCTGGATCGCCGGCGAGGCCCCGCAAGCGCGCGCGCTGTCGGCCAAGACGCGCTACCGCCAGGCTGACGTGGCGTGCGAAGTCGCGCCGGACGGCCTGTCCGACTTCGCGCTGAAATTCATGGATGCCCAGTGGGCGGTAACGCCGGGTCAGTCGGCAGTGCTGTACGACGGCGAGGTCTGCCTCGGCGGCGGCATCATCGACAGTTCCACCTTCGCGGCTTAATCGGCGGCCGGCGGGGTTTCGCTGGCGGCCTTTTCCATGGCGGCGCGCTGGCGCTTGACCATGGCAATCACCACATTGCGGATCGTATTCAGGACCGTGTCGGCCTTGAACGGCTTGACGATGAAACCGCTCACGCCCATGGCGTGCGCGGCCTGGATGGTGGCGGCGTCCATCTCGCTGGACACCATGAAGATCAGGGTCTTGGGCCAGTTGGCGCGGATCTCGCGGATCGCTTCCTCTTCCTTTTCAATCTGCTCGCGGGCGATGCAGACGATGTGCGGGTGATGCTTAATCAGCTGCACCATGGCGCTGGCGCAGGTATGGGTCGCGCCCACCACATCGTAGCCGCCGTCCAGCAGCACGGTGTTGAGCAAGCCGCGGGCGACGGCGCTAGGATCGATGACAACTGCTTTTAACATCTTGCAAACCTTGTTATTAGTGGGACCAGAGCAGCATATTCCAGGTGACGCCGACCCTGACGTCCGTTTTTAACTGAACCAGTTGTCGAGAAAGATACAGCATTTCGCGTTCTTTTCGTAATCTTTCGCCCAGCGTGTCCTTCAGAATGCCGGCGCCGGCCATGATGGCGTCCAGAGTGCCGTATGTACGCAACAGTCTGGCTGCGGTTTTCACGCCCACCTTGGAGACGCCGGGGATGGAATCGGTAACGTCGCCCATCAGCGCCAGCAGGTCTGGCAACTGCGCGGGCGGCACGCCCCACTTGTTTTCGACCCAGTCGTGGTCGTGCCATTCGCTCTTGAAGTGATCCCACACGCGCGCGCCGTGGGCGATCAGGCCGTGCAAGTCTTTGTCGGTGGTGGCGATGGTGGCCTCGCCGCGGCCCTCGGCCAGCCAGCGCAGCACCACCGTGCCGATCACGTCGTCGGCCTCCACTTCGGGCAGCGACACCACATGCATGCCGAAGGTGCGCAGCTTGTCGTAAAAGCCCGGCAGCGCCTCGCGCAGCGGCGCCGGCATCGGCGCGCGGCCTTCGCGGTAGCCGGCGTACAGATCGTGGCGCCAGGTGCGGCCGCCGAAGTCGAAGGCCGGCAGGATATGCGTCGGTTCGTGGTCATGGACCAGCGTGCGGAACGACGACAGCGCATGGCGCAGCGCGATGTCGGCCTTTTCAGCGCTGTCAGGTTCGGGGCTGGCTTCGTAGACACGGCGCACAATATTGAGGCCGTCGATGGCAAGGAGTCTACCCATGTTCAACTTCATCCGGGCTTGTTCAAGCCGCCATTCTAACCGACTTACTTCAGCAGTTCGTAGGGGCCGCCGCGTTCGAGGGCGCGCTGGAAGGCGGGGCGGCTGTGGATGCGTGTGAGGAAGGCGCTCAGGTTGGGGCGCTGTTCGTCCAGCCCGCCACGCGCGGAGGCCGCTTCCAGCGGGAAGCTCATCTGGATGTCGGCCGCGCTGAATTCGGCGCCGGCAAACCACGGTGTCTTGCTTAATTCCGTCTCCAGATAATCGAGATGCATGGCGATCTGCGGCAGGATGTAGCTGCCCTTCACCTTCTGCGCAATCGCGCGCGCGATCGGCTTGACGAAGAAGGGCGCCGGGCTGGTTTCCACGCGGTCGAAAATCAGCTTCATCAGCAGCGGCGCCATGGCCGAGCCTTCAGCGTAGTGCAGGAAGTAGGTCCAGCGGCGGCGTTCCGCCGTGCCGGGCGGCGGCGCCAGCCGGCCATTGCCGTAAGTGTCGATCAGATATTCGACGATCGCGCCCGACTCCGCCACCACGACCTCGCCATCGCTGATCACCGGTGACTTGCCCAGCGGGTGGATGGCGCGCAGTTCCGGCGGCGCCAGCATGGTCTTGGGATCGCGCTGGTAGCGCACGATCTCGTATTCCAGACCCAGCTCTTCCAGCAACCAGAGCACCCGCTGCGAACGCGAATTATTGAGATGGTGGACAACGATCATGGTGGATATCCCCGAGAAAAAAGAACGGCCGTGCGCCGCAACGCCGCTAGCTTAGCATTGTTGCCGCCCGCGCGCGCACCTGCCCTCCCGGGATATGGATTCCATCGGGAAACAGCAGTACACTCGGCAGATCCACAGCCGCCGCCGGAGTCCCCATGAATTTGCTGTCACCGCGTTACCTTGCCTTCACTGCTTCCGTTGTTGCGTTGCTGGTTTCACTGGCGCTGGGGGCGCCGTGGGAGATCCCGGCGGTGGCCGCCTTCCTGACCGTGGTCGGCATCAGCGACCTGCTGCAAACCAAACGCGCACTGCGCCGCAATTACCCGATCCTGGCGCACTTCCGCTTCTTCTTCGAATCGATCCGTCCCGAGATTCGCCAGTACTTCCTGGAAGACGACACGGTGGCCGAACCGTTCTCGCGCAACCAGCGCAGCATCGTCTACCAGCGCGCCAAGCTTGACACCGACAAGCGCCCGTTCGGCACCCAGCTCGATGTGTACGCGCCCGGCTATGAATGGATCAACCACTCGATCGCGCCGGCGCCCGAGCAGCACCATGACTTCCGCATCGAGATCGGCAACCACCCGGACTGCCCGCGCACGCAGCCCTACTCGGCCAGCGTGTTCAACATCTCGGCCATGAGCTTTGGCGCGCTGTCGGCCAACGCCATCCTGGCGCTGAACGGCGGCGCCAAACAAGGCGGCTTCATGCACGACACCGGCGAAGGCAGCATCAGCCCGCACCACCGCCAGCACGGCGGCGACCTGGTGTGGGAAATCGGCTCCGGCTACTTCGGCTGCCGCAACGACGACGGCAGCTTCTCGGAACAGCGCTTTGCCGCCAACGCCGCCGCGCCGCAGGTCAAGATGATCGAGCTGAAAATGTCGCAGGGCGCCAAGCCAGGCCACGGCGGCGTGCTGCCGGCGGCCAAGATCACGCCCGAGATCGCACTGACGCGCGGCGTGCCGATGGGGATGGATTGTGTGTCGCCGTCGCGCCACTCGGCGTTCAGCACGCCGATTGAAATGCTGGAGTTTATCGAGCGCCTGCGCAATCTGTCCGGCGGCAAGCCGACCGGCTTCAAGCTGTCGATCGGCCACCCGTGGGAATTCTTCGGCATCGTCAAGGCCATGCTGGCCACTGGCATCGTGCCGGACTTTATTGTGGTCGATGGCGGCGAAGGCGGCACCGGCGCGGCGCCGGTGGAATTCACCGACCACGTCGGCACGCCGCTGCAGGAAGCCCTGCTACTGGTGCATAACACCCTGGTCGGCGCCAACCTGCGCGACAAGATCAAGATCGGCGCCTCGGGCAAAATCATCACCGCCTTTGACATCGCCCGCACGCTGGCGCTGGGCGCGGACTGGTGCAATTCGGCACGCGGCTTCATGTTCGCGCTGGGCTGCATCCAGTCGCAAAGCTGCCACACCGACCGCTGTCCGACCGGCGTGGCCACGCAGGACCCCGGCCGCCAGCGCGCGCTGGTGGTGCCGGACAAGATCCAGCGCGTGGCCAACTTCCATGAAAACACCATGAAGGCGCTGGCGCAGCTGATTGCCGCCGCCGGCCTGACGCATCCTGCGCAACTGCGCCCGCGCCATCTGGTGCGGCGCATCTCGTCCAACCAGGTGAAGCTGGCCTCGACGCTGCTGCCCTTCCTGGAACCGGGCGAGCTGCTGGACCCCAGCCAGCTCGCCCGTCTGCCGCCGGTCTTCGGCCATTACTGGCCGATGGCGCAGGCCGAAACGTTCGACCCGTACTGCGGCTGACCTCAGTTGGAATACAGCAGGCCGCGCCCGGTGCCGCTGACGTAGATGCGGCCGTAGGTGTTCCAGTCGGCCGCCATCACGCCGATGCCGCCGAACTGGTGAGCGTCGTCATTGAAGCGCGACCAGGTGGCGCCGGCATCGTCGGAGCGGTACACGCCCCAGGTGCCATTCATCACGCCCACCACATACACCGCCGCCGAGTAGCTGGCGCCCGGCGCCGCCTTGCCCAGCGCGATCAGGCTGGCGCCCTGGGTGCCGCCGGCGCTGGCGAAGTTGTTCAGCCTGGTCCAGCTGGCGCCCGAATCCACCGAGTGATACACGGTGTTGCCGTCCGCCAGCCACAGATCGCCCTCGGCGTTGGGGTTGACCGCCATGGCGGTGCTCCACCAGGCGTTGGGCGCCAGATTGGCCGCGGTCGCCCCCTGGCTCAGCGTGTAGGTGTGGCCGCCGTCGGTCGAGACGTATACCTTGCCCGGCGTGGCCCAGGAGGCGCCGCCCGAATCGTAGGCATACACCTTGTTCGGGTTCTTGCGGTCCGCCACCAGGCGATAGCCGCGGTCCCAGTTCTGGCCCACCACCGGCAGCGCCGGCAGGTTGGTGGCGGTCCAGCTGGCGCCGCTATTCGTGCTGTAGGACGGTACCGAGTTGGGCGGCGCCCAGATGATGTTGTTGCGCGAGGTGACCGCGATATTGCCGGCGGCCCCGGTGTTGGCCTTGGCGCCGGCCGGCAGGGTGGCAAAGTTCGACCAGGTCTTGCCGCCATCGCCGGACCAGAAGCCGAAGCCGCCTGCGCCGGACCAGTTGGCCACGCCGGCACCGGCGATATACAGCGGATCGGACCATGCCAGATCGGCGGCGTTGCCGTTGCTCCAGTTATCGGTCGGGCCCATGGTGGGCTTGCTGGCAAGGTCGGTCTGGACCCAGGTGCCGATGTCGCCGGCACTGTTGATGAACTTGTACGGCGCGCCGGCCGGCGGCGTGGTCAGGTACAGGGTGGCGGTTTCCTCGATGTTGGTGATCGCGCCGCTCCAGCTTGGCGTGGCCGAGGAAGCGTTGCGGGTCTCGACGATGCCGCCGCCGTGCACATGCATGATGTGGTCGCGGTTGGACGGATCGATCTCGACGTCGTCCACCCAGCCGGAAGCGATTTCGCCCGGCATGGTGGCTTCGATTTCGCGCCAGGTCTTGCCGGCGTCGTCGGACAGCTGCACGATCTGCTGGCCGCTCCAGTTGCCCCAGGAATTGGTCACGCCCAGCGCGATGCGGGTGGTGGCGCCGCTGCCGTAGACCGATACGCCGCCCAGGCCGAAATTGGTGCCGCCCGCCGGGTCCTCGCTCTTGAGCAGGGTCCAGGTGGTGCCGTCGAACTTGTAGAAGCGGCCGGGGCCGCCGGCGCCCGGTCCGGCGTCCTTGGTGAACACCACATAGAACACGCCGTCGGCCGCGCGCACCATGTGCGGGATGTGGTAGCCGCTCACCGGGGTGGTGACCGCGGTCCACGTGGTGCCGCCGTTGGTGGACTTGTACAGGTTCGAGCTCAGGCCCGCCGCGCTGGCGTAATCGGGCGCGATGGCGGCGTAGATGGTCTGGGTGGCCGTGCCGCTGCCCTTGGTTGAGGTGTCGTACACCACCACCTCGACGCCCATGGCGCTGCCGCCGGCGGCGCTGATCTGGTCCGCGCTCATCTTGACCGGCGACAGCGACGTCACCTGGGTCCAGGTCTGGCCGGAGTCGGTGCTCTTCCACAGGCCGGCCGTGCGCGAGCCATAGAACAGGGTGGAAGGCTTGTTCGGGTCGACCATCAGGCGCTCGCCGATGGCCCGGCCTGGATTATTGCCGCCCAGCGCGAACGGCAGGTCGACGTGGGTCCAGTGGTTGCCGCGGTCGCTGGAAATGTACAGGCGGCCATTGCCTTCAAAGGTGTACATGCCGGTGGCCATGTAGACCAGCTGGTCGTTGTTCGGATCGAGCGCCATGCTTTCCACGCCGTGGTATTTGCTCTCGGCGGCGCCAAAGCCGAGGCCGTCGGTGATCGGCGTCCAGGACGAGGTGGCCTGGTCCCAGCGGTAGGCGCCGCCGATGTCGGTGCGCGCGTACAGCAGGTTGGCGGTAGTCGGATGGAAGATCAGGCCGCTGACGTAGCCGCCGCCGCCCCACTTCACGCTTTGCCAGGTCGCGGCGCCTGTGGGCGTTGGCGTTGGCGTTGGCGTTGGCGTCGGGGTCGGCGTCGGGGTCGGGGTCGGTGTGGGCGTAGGAGTAACGGGCGTCGGCGTCGGCACAACCGGAGCCGCTGCATCGCCGCCACCGCCGCCACAGCCTGCCAGCACCACCATGGCCGAGAGACCGGCCTGCCTGAACAGCCGGACCAGCAGGTCTGGCGATGGACTCAGGATACGCATTTACACCTCGCAATATATGATTGATAACGAATGGACCGAAGCGTCAAATGATGCCGTCCATCAACTCAGCATACGTAGGGCGTGACAACGCCACAATTGCGAAAATCGTCAATTCGGGAAATAAAATTTGATACCTCAGCGCGCTGGCCGAGGCGGGCGGCGTTGTGCCGCCCCGGGGATTAACGCTGCACGTGCAGCTTGATGACGCGCTTCATGGAAGCATCGGTTTTGGCAGGCGGGACGCTGTCGCAGGAACCGCAGCTGCCGCAGCCGGCGTCGTCGCCGCAACCGGATTTGATGTTGAACAGTTTGGCCATGCGCGCCTCATCGTAGCCACGCTTGCTCAACGCTGCCACGATCTGGCGGCGCAGCGCCGCCGGCAGGTACTTGGTGCAGAAATGCGCCAGTGCCGCCAGCACGATCAGCGCAACGATCATCTCTTGCCACATATTAGCCTCCCAATACGGCCAGCGAAATCCGGTAAGTCAGGAACGAAGCAATGTAAGCCAGTGCGAACATATAGCCGGCCATCAGCAGCGCATAGCGCGTGCCGCCGGTTTCGCGGCGCACCACCGACAGGGTCGACATGCACTGCGGCGCAAACACGTACCAGGCCAGCAGCGACAGCGCGGTCGGCAAGGCCCACGACGAAGCGATGATCGGCTCCAGCGACTGCGCCAGTTCCTCGCCGCTCTGCGACAGCGCGTACACCGTGCCCAGCGCGCCCACCGCCACTTCACGCGCGGCCAGGCCCGGCACCAGCGCAATGCAGATCTGCCAGTTGAAGCCGATCGGCGCAAAGATGTATTCCAGGCCGCGGCCCAGGATGCCCGCCAGGCTGTAGTAGATCGGCGGATGGGTTGCGCCTTCCGGTGCGCCCGGGAAGGAGCTCAGGAACCACAGCAGCACCATCAGCGTCAGGATCACCGTGCCGACGCGGGTCAGGAAGATCTTGGCGCGCTCCCACAGGCCCAGCGCCAGGTTCTGCAGGTGCGGCCAGTGATAGGCCGGCAGTTCCAGCATCAGCGGCTGCTTCTGGTTGGCGCCCAGCGCGCGCTTGAAGAAGTAAGCCACCGCCATCGCCGAGAAGATGCCGGCGAAGTACAGCGCAAACAGCACCAGCCCCTGCAAGCTGAGGAAGCCATACACTTCGCGCTCCGGAATGAAGGCGGCAATGATCAGCGCATACACCGGCAGGCGCGCCGAGCAAGTCATCAGCGGCGCGATCATGATGGTGACCAGACGATCGCGCGGATTCTGAATGGTGCGCGCCGCCATCACGCCCGGAATCGCGCAGGCAAAGCTGGACAGCAGTGGAATGAAGGCGCGGCCGGACAAGCCGACGCCGCCCATCAGGCGGTCCAGCAGGAAGGCCGCGCGCGGCAGGTAGCCGCAATCTTCCAGCACCAGGATGAAGAAGAACAAAATCAGAATCTGCGGCAGGAACACCAGCACGTTGCCGGCGCCGCTCAGGATGCCATCCACCAGCAGGCCGCGCAGCACGCCGTCCGGCATGGCATCGCGCACCAGCGAGCGCAAATGATCGACGCTGTCCTTGATCAGGTCCATGGCCGGCGTGGCCCAGGTGAACACCGCCTGGAACACCAGGAACATCAGCACCGCCAGAATGATCGGGCCGAGCACCGGGTGCAACACCACGTTGTCGATTTTTTCAGTCAGATTGTCGTTGGCATGCGCCGGCTCGGTCACCACCAGGTCAAGGATGCGGCGCACTTCGCGCTGGGTCTCTTCCACGCTGACGGCATCGATGGCCGACAGCGGATGCGGCTTGGTCTCGGGCAGCGGCCACATGCCGTCCAGCGCGCGCAGCAGCGACTTTTCGCCGCCGGCCTGCACCGCCACGGTTTCCACCACCGGCATGCCCAGCTCCTGCGCCAGCTTGTCGGCGTCGATGCTGATGCCACGCTTCGTGGCCACGTCCACCATGTTCAGCGCCAGGATCATCGGCAGGCCCAGGCGTTGAATCTCCAGCACCAGGCGCAGGTTGAGGCGCAGATTGGTGGCGTTGACCACGCACACCACCACGTCCGGCGCCGCCTCGCCCTTGCGCAGGCCGGCCACCACGTCGCGCGTAATCTCCTCGTCCGGCGTGTGGGCCGACAGGCTATAAGCACCAGGCAGGTCCAGCACGCGGAAGCCATTGCCGCCGGTGGTGGTGAACGCGCCTTCCTTGCGCTCGATGGTCACGCCGGCGTAGTTCGCCACTTTCTGGCGCGCGCCGGTCAGGCGGTTGAACAAGGCGGTCTTGCCGCAATTCGGATTGCCCAGCAGCGCCATCATCGGCGTGCGGGAGGCGGCCGGCACTGGCGGCGCCACGTTTTCTACTGCACCCATTATTTATTCCGGTTGAATCGAGACCAGCGCAGCTTCAAAGCGGCGCAACGCAAAAGTGGAGTTGCCGACTTTGATCGCCAGCGGCTCACCGCCCGGCATGCCGCGCTTGAGCATGCGGATTTTTTCGCCGGGCACAAAGCCCAGTTCCATCAGACGACGCGCCAGACCGGTGCCGCCATCATCGGCCGCGCCGGGGGAAACATGCACCACGGTGGCGGTGGCGCCAACCTTTAGCGCATCGAGAGTAATGAGGGGAGCAGCGTGCGTCATGAGTAATTTCCGGCCGGAATCAGATACTAGCATTATAAACGGTAATGCGAATGACTTCTATTTAGCTTGCATACCGCTGAAGTTTACGGCAGTATACGATTAATGATAATGATTCGCATTAAGTTACTAGCAATCATGTCAGGAAGGACTTAATTCAGACTTATTCAGCCTAGCCAGAAGGTGCAGCAATGATTGTTTGTGTTTGCAACAACATCTCCGATCGCGAAATCCGTCAAGCCATGGAATTGGGTATCACGTCCATGGACGAACTGCGCGACGCGCTGGGCGTGGCCACCTGCTGCGGCCAGTGCTTCTCCTGCGCCGAAGAAATCCTCACCGAACAGCTGGCGGCCAAGGCCGCCGCCGACCTCAAGGAAACCGTGCTGAAGCGTCCGGTGTTCTCCAACTAAGCATGAACACCCTGACCTACAATCCGGCAGCGACGCTGTCCGGCGGCGACTTCAAGCGCCGCGGCCGCAAGCTGGCCCCGATGGCCGCCATCGTCGTAGGTCACGCTGTGGTGTTTTACCTGGCTTATTCCGGCATGCTGCGCACGGTCACGCATGCCATTCTGCCGCAGGTGGTGACGGTCACGTTTGTGGCCGCCCCGGAACCGCTGAAGGCGCCGCCGCCACCGAAAGTGGTGCCGCTGGTACAGCCGAAGCCAACCTTCGTGCCGCCGCTGCCGCAAGTGAATATCGTCCAGACTGAACCCACCATCACCCTGCCGCCGCCGCAACCGCGTCCAAGCGACGCCACGCCGGCCGTGGCCGCGCCGGCGGCTGCCGTGGCGCCGCCCGCACCGCCGCAACCGAGCGCGCCGAAGACGGTCTCGGGCGTGGAATATGTGCGCGCGCCGCAACCGGTGTATCCAAGCATGTCGCGCCGCATGGGCGAAACCGGCACCGTCATGCTGCGCGTGCTGATCGGGGAAAAGGGAACGGCGGAACAGGTGACGATCCAGAAATCGTCCGGTTTCAGCAATCTGGATGAAGCGGGCCGCCAGGCCGTGCTGCGCGCCCTGTACAAACCGCATGTCGAGGATGGCAAGGCCATCCCCGTGTATGCACTGGTGCCAATTAACTTCCAGCTCGGCTGATCACAGATCCAGCCTGCCTTCGATAGAGTCATCCAGGGTCTTGCCGATCACGGCGCCAATCAGCATCTTGACGCTGGCCACGGCTTTGCCGTGCTTGGTATCCCAGTAGTAGCCGTAAGTCGGCGCAAACTTGATCAGCGTGATGCGCGGATCATTTTCGCCCTCGGTGAACCAGGTCTTCATGGTGAAACTCCACAGTTCCTTGAGCTTGACCGGATCGCGCAGCACGGTGGCGATGCCTTCCAGATGCATGAACTCGGAATGCGCCGAGCCCTGGAAGTACAAGGTGGCCGACGGGTCGGCCGCCAATTCCGCATTCTTCAGGCTGTCGCTGGCGGAGATGAACCACAGGTTGCCGAGGTTATCGACCTGCAGCGCGGTCATCGGCCGTGCATCGCCGGGACCGCCCTGGGCGTCGTTGGTGCAGAAAAAACAGCCGGGGGTGCTGTCGACAAATTCGCGGATCTTGCGCACGGCGTCTTCACCGACGAGATCCTGATGGTTTGATTCTACTTGGTTGGCATTGATGGAATCCATGGCGCGCTCCTTAGTTGAGCTTCCATGTTAGCTATCCGGGCGCTGGCGCACTGTGGGTTGCCGCACGTTGCGAATGCTAATAGTTTTCATTAGCTCCAATATTTTCAGGCCGGGGATATTGATACACTTTGGACGAAAATCATTGGCAATCGCTACACGTTGACAGTCCGTTCATGGCAAAATGCCGCTATTCCGCAACTACTTAGAAAGCCAGCCATGAAGGGCGACCAAGAAGTCATCCGCTTGCTGAATGCACAGCTGACCAACGAACTCACTGCCATCAACCAGTACTTCCTGCATGCTCGCATGTACAAACACTGGGGTCTGGAAAAGATCGGCAAGAAAGAATACGAAGAATCGATCGGCGAAATGAAACACGCCGACAAACTGATCGACCGCATCCTGATGCTGGACGGCCTGCCGAACCTGCAAGCCATGCACAAGATCATGATCGGCGAGAACACCGAAGAGATGATCAACTGCGACCTGAAGCTGGAACGTGGCGCGCAGATCACCGTCAAGGAAGGCATCGCCGCCGCCGAGAAGGCCGCCGACTACGTGTCGCGCGACCTGCTGCTGATGATTCTGGAAGATACCGAAGAACACATCGACTGGCTGGAAACGCAGCTGGACCTGATCGGCAAGATCGGCATCCAGAACTACCTGCAAAGCCAGATGAACGAAGAGTGATCACAAAACGCCAGCCTCAAGCTGGCGTTTTTTTATCTTGACCATCAACACAGCCACTGCGCCGCACAGCATCAGCACACCGGCCAGGCGGATCACATTCTCCGGATTCCCACCCAGCAGGCTGCGGTAGTACAGCGGCAGCGTGAAGATCTGGATGATCATCGGGATCACGATGAACATATTGAAGATGCCCATGTAGACACCGGTGCGCTCCGGCGGAATGCAGCCCGCCAGCATCACATACGGATTGCCCATGATGCTGGCCCACGCCAGCCCGATGCCCAGCATCGGCACATACAGCAATGCCGGCGTATGAATCTGCGGGATGCTCAGCATCGCCACGCCGGCCAGCGCCAGGCAGACGCTGTGCGTGATCTTCGGCCCGTAGCGGCGGGTGAACGGCACCAGCGCCAGCGCGCCCACAAACGCGATGAAGTTGTAGAACGCCCCCACCTGCCCCGTCAGCAGGCCGGCATCGCGAAAGCCTTGCGAGGTCTGGTCGGTGGTGCCGTAGATGGTGGTCGACAGCGACAGCATGATGTACTGCCAGTAGCAAAACATGGCGTACCACTGGAACAGTTTGACCCACGCCAGCTGGCGCATGGTGGACGGCATCTCGCGCACCGCGCTGGCGATATCGCCCAGGGCATGGCGCCAGCCAGCCGGCCTGGCGCGCATCGCCTGCAGTTCGGCTTCGGTGAGCGGATTTTCCTTGGTGGTCTTCAGGGTCCACAGCACGGAGCTGATCGAGAACACCGCGCCGATCATGAAAGCGACAATGACGATGTGCGGAATGTGGCTGCCGTTGACCGCATCCTTGTTCATGCCCAGCCAGACCAGCAGCGACGGCGTCAGGTAAGCCAGCGTTTGCCCCAGGCCGGTGAAGGCGCTTTGCGTCAGGAAGCCGATCGAGTGCTGCTCCGGCCGCAGCTTGTCGCTGACGAACGCGCGGTACGGTTCCATGGTGACGTTGTTGGCCGCGTCCAGTATCCACAGCAGGCTGGCCGCCATCCACAACGTGGGGCTGAACGGCATGGCCAGCAGGCCAAGGCTGCACAGGATGGCACCGATCAGGAAGTATGGCGTGCGCCGCCCCCAGCGCGTGATGGTGCGGTCGCTCATGGCGCCGATCAGCGGCTGCACCAGCAGCCCGGTCATCGGGCCGGCCAGCCACAGATAGGGCAGGCTGGCTTCATCGGCGCCCAGGTATTTGTAGATGGGGCTCATGCTGCTCTGTTGCAGGCCAAAGCTGAACTGGATGCCGAAGAATCCAATGTTCATGTTGACGATCTGCCAGAACGACAGGCGCGGCTTCATGATGCGGCTCCCCAGCTTTTTATCCAGGCGGTGTAGAAGCCGATATCGGCCGGCACCGCGCCCGAGATGCCGCAGATCGCGCCAGCAAATGCATTGGCGCGCGCCAGCGTGACAGCCAGCGGCCAGCCTTGCGATTGACCGAACAGGAACACGGCGGAGAAAGCATCGCCGGCGCCCACCGTGTCAACGATGTGAGCTGGCGCGTGGCATTCGTGGTTGGCGGTCACCGTGCCGTCGGCCTCAAAGTACATCGCGCCGCGTGCGCCCAGCGTGACGATCAGCCCGCGCAAACCGAAGGTGCGCATCAGCACCAGGCATGCGTCGCGCATGGCCGGGCTGTCGGCCGCGCCGGTGCCGGGCTGCGTATGGGTGTACCACTTGAACAGGTCTTGCAGCTCGTCCTCATTGACCTTGACGATATCGGCCAGCTTGAGCGACTCATGGGCGATGCGCTCGGTGACCTGCCCTTCGCGCACGTTGAGGTCGAGGTAGCGCTGTGCTTTCGACGCTTCGAGCATGGCGCGCAAGGTGGTGCGCGATTGCTGGTGGCGCTGCGCCATGGTGCCGAAGTAGATCACGTCCGGCTGCGCGTCCGCCAGCGCCTTCAACGCCGGCGCGGCCTCCACGTAATCGTACGCCTGGTCGGGCAGGATGATGAAACGGTGGCCGCCAGCGTCACGCTCGACCACCACACGGCCGGTGGCTTCGCGTTCGTCCACTTGCAGCGCGGCCTCGCTCATGCCGAAGCGCTGGAACTCCTGGCGCAGCAGGGCGCCATTCTTGTCGGCGCCAATGCGGGTGACCATCAACGTGGCGACGCCGAAGGCCGCCAGGTTGCGCGCCACATTGAACGGCGCGCCGCCCACCACCTGTTCGGTAATGAAATCGTCGACCAGTGCTTCGCCGAAGACGGCGATGGTGTGTTGGCTCATGCTGTCGCTCCACGTTCCAGCCAGTGCATTGCATACGGTTCCAGCGTGACCGTGCCATCCAGTATGCGCCCGTCCAGGCAGTCGGTCCACTGCCCTTGCAAGGCGTAGGTTTGCGGCCGGCCGGAGAAATTCATCAAGGTGACAAAGCGCTCGCCGCGCGCCAGCGCCAGCATGCCGTCCGGCGCATCGGCCAGCAGCGTGCGGGGTGCGTTGGCGGCCAGTGCGTCGTGCTGGCGGCGCGCGTGCACCAATCGCAGCAGGGATTGGTACATGCGGCCCGCCTCGGCGCCTTCATAGTCGCGGCTCTTCCAGCGGGCGCGGTCGAATACCGGGCGTTGCAGCCAGCGGCTGTCCATGGCGTGCTGCGGGCGATGCAGGTAGCTGTAATCGTTTTCCATCGCCAGCTCGTCGCCCATGTACAGCACCGGCAGCGCGCCAAAGCACAGCGCCAGACCATGCAGCAGCAACAGGCGGCGCATGGCCAGTGCGCGCTCCTCCGCGGTGTTGGCGGTTTCCAGCCCCACCAGCGAGGCGGCCGCGCCGTTGCTGCCGTGCGCCGCGTTCGGATCGGTGCTCTGGAAGGCGGCGCCGCATGCATAGCTGCCTTCGGCGCCGGCAAAGAAGCGCGAGGCGCGCGCCAGCCGTGCGGCGGCATCCGCTCCCGCCTCGGCGCGCAGCACGTTCCAGCCGATGTCGTCGTGGCAGCGCACGTAGCTGAGCCACGTTGCCGCCGGCGGCAGCTCCGGGGTGTTGCGGATGACTTCACGCAGCGCGCCGGTGCCCTGCTCGGACAAGGCCAGCCAGCTGGCCGCCATCAGGCTGCTGTGATAGGCGATGTGGCATTCGCGCGCGTCGGTACTGCCAAGATAGGCCGGCAGTTCCTTGGTCGGCACGATGGCTTCCGCCTTGAGCAACACGCCCGGCGCGACGATATCGACAATCGCGCGCAGGGCTTGCAGGATCTGGTGCGCCTCCGGCTGGTTCATGCTGTTGGTGCCTTCGCGCTTCCACAGGAAAGCGGTGGAATCGAGGCGGAATACTTCGATGCCGCGATTCGCCAGGCGCAGCATGGCGGCCGCCATCGCCGCGAACACCGCCGGATTGGCGTAGTTCAGATCCCACTGATACGGGTAGAAGGTGCTCCACACCCAGCCGCCCAGCGCCGGCGTGAAATTACCCGGTGCGACTTGCGGGAACACCTGACCCAGCGTGCGCTCATAACGGTCCGGCATTTCGCGGTCCGGATAAACCAGGAACATGGCGCGCGCTTCCTCGTCGCCGGTTTTGGCGGCAAGCGCCCACGCGTGGTCGTCCGCCACGTGGTTCAGGATGAAGTCCGAGCACAGGCTGATGCCGGCCTTGCGCAGCTGCGTGGTCAACGCCACCAGATCCGCATTGGTGCCTAGCGATGGTTCGACATCGTCAAAACTGGACACCGCAAAGCCGCCGTCATTTTCACCGGCGCGCGCCCGCAGGAAAGGCAGCAGATGCAGATAGCTGACGCCCATCTCCTGCAGATACGGGATACGCGCCGCCACGCCATTCAGATCGCCGCCGAAGTTCTGCACATACGCGCAATACCCCAGCATGCGCTGGCTGAGAAACCAGTCCGGCTGCGCTGCGCGCTGTTCATCCAGCGCGCGCAGCTCGGCCGGGCGTGCCGCGTACAGCGCGCCCAGTGACGCCATCAACTCGCCCAGCCAGGTATCGAAGCCCGCATGCCCGCCGTACAAACCAGCCAGCAGCCGGCGCAGCACCGGCTCGTTGGCGGCCAGGCGCTGCGCGGCTTGCGGCCGCAGTTCCTCGGGCAGGACCGCGAGCATGCGGTCCATCATCACATTAGAAGGCATAGGACAGGCTGACTTTCGCGGCACGGCCGGAGATGGAGCGGGCAGCGTGACCGTCACCTTCCACTTCGGTGTAACCGATCTTGTTGAACAGATTATTCACACTCAGCGACAGCGTGGCTTTCTCGGTCAGGCTGTAGTTGACGAAGGCGTTCACCACTTCATACGCCGGCAGCACGATGGTGTGCGCATCGTCGCCCCACGACTTGCCGGTGCCGATCAAGCTGGCGCCAACCGTGGCACTGCCAAAGCTGTAGCTCGGCGCCAGCTGGTAGATGTACCTGGCCTGGCGGCGCGGCGTGTTGCCGATATTGGCGACATCCGCTGCTGCGGTGCCGACGATCTTGGCGTCGGTATAGGTCATGCCGCCGGTGATGCGGAAGCCGCCATTGCTGTAAGCGCCCTCCAGCTCCACGCCCTTGGCGTCGTACTTGTTGGAGGTACTGCGCTGGGTGGTCGCTTCGTAATTGCTCTCGTCGGTCTTGGCCTGGAACAGCGTGACGAAGGTGCTGATGCCGCCGCTGCGCCATTTCACGCCGCCTTCCACTTGCTTGACGGTGTTGATGTTGATCGGTGCGCTGCCGTCCAGCGGCGTGCCAAACAGGATGCGGTCCGCATTGAAGGCCACGCCATCACTGACGCGGGCAAACGCCGACAGGTTTTTCGTGAATGCGTAGTTGCCGCCCACCGAGTACGAATTGTGATTCAGCTTGTAGTCGACAAACTGCTCGGTGGCCGCATCGTAGCGCAGCGCGCCGTTGCTCATGGTCGCGATGTTGGCGGTGCCGCTGGCGCGCTGGCGGTCCTGACGGATGCTGGCATCCACATTCAGCGGGCCGGTTTCATAGCCCAGGTTCAGGTAAGGCGAGGTGAGTTTATACTCCATATCCACCGCGCGCGAGCAGCAGCCGCCGAAGGCCGGCCCCACCAGCCCCGGCGTGGCGCTGGCGGTTTGCAGCAGCGCCGGTTTGTCGCCGGTGGCCTGCATCAGGTATTCGTTGAAGTTCCAGGTCAGTGCCAGCTTCTGCGTCGACAGGTACAGGCCTGCGGTGGTGGTCAGTCTGGAGCCGTCCGCCAGCTTGAAGGTCTTGGCCAGCCTGGTGTCGTTCAGCGTGTTGCCGGCATCGTCGATCGAGGTGTTGAACACCACGGCGGAGAAGGCGCGGCCGTTGTAAGCCTTGCCCTTGTTGGGGCCGGTGGCAAAGATATAGCTGCCGACCGTGCCGTTATTGGCCGGGAACACGCCGGCAAAGCGGCCGCTGTTGTCCGAGGTACGGAACTTGTTGTTCAGGTTCCAGCCGTCGCCCAGATCGAACGAGCCTTCCAGGCCGATGGAATCGCTCTTCACTTTCAAACCGTCGTTGACGTTGGTGGAGACCGGCGTGTTGTTCTTGCTGAGCACCACGTCGCGCACCCAGTACGGCGAATAGAAGCTGACCGTGCGCGGATCAATGCCCGGAATTTCGCGGATCTGCTGGTTCACCACCTGCACCGGCACCGGCAGCGCGGTCGGCGCCTTGTCGTCCAGGTGCTTGAACGACAGGCGGATGAAGCCATTGTCCAGATCATGCGTGATATTGCCGCGGATCTGGCCGCCGCCTTCGGTGCTCATGCCAGTGTTGCGCACGCCTTCACCGGTGCGGTAGTTACCGCCGATGAAGAAGCGGGTCTTGTCGGAAATCGGGGCGCCGTAGTCGAAGTCGTAGCGGGTTTCGTCGTAGCCCAGGCCACGGCTGATGGCAATGTGGCCGCCCTTCTCTTCGCCGGTCTTGGTGATGAAGTTGATGATGCCGCCCGGCGCATTGGTCGCCAGCGTGGAGGCCGAACCGCCGCGCACCACTTCCAGGTGGTCCAGCGTGCCGTCGATTTTCACATAACTGTCTGGCGTGATGAAGTTGAAATCGCCCGATTGCAGCACTGGCAGGCCGTCTTCCTGGATCTGCACATAGCGCGCGCCGCCGGCCGAAATCGGCACGCCGCGCACGGTGATGTTGGCGTTGCCCTCGCCGCCCGACGATTCCGAACGCACGCCCGGCACCGAGCGCAGCACCTCGGCCGCGCTGAGCGGCGCGGCGTTCTTGATGGTGTCGCCTTCCAGGGTGCTGATGGACACGCTGGTCTTCATCTTGGACGACGCCGTGCTGGTGCCGGTGACCACCACGCGCTCCATGTTCAGGCCGTCCGAAGGCGGCGCCTCCTGCGCGGCGGCGTTGCCCATGTGCAGGACGGCGGTTGCGACAGCGGCAGCGATGCCGCCCAGTTTGAGGGTGCGATGGTGCATGGTTGTCTCCAGTATTGTCGTTGTTGCTGCTTTATTGAGCAGATGGACGCATTATGCAATCGATTGCATGAAAATGCAAAAGACTTTTTGTTACGGCTTTTAAATCCGAATGCAATCGGTTGCACAAATCACACAGTACTGTGGCGGACAATCAGTTGGGTAGGCAGTTGCTGCGAGGGCGCGGGACGGCCCTCGGTCAGTTCCAGCAGGGCGGCGACCAGCGCCCGGCCAGCCTCCTGGATAGGCTGCTGGACCGTGGTCAGCGGCGGGTGGAAATAGCTGGACAGCTGGATGTCGTCATAGCCGACCACCGCCACGCGGCCCGGCACCTCCAGGCCGCGCTGCCGCAGGGCGTTGATGGCTTCCATGGCCATCAGGTCGCTGCCGGCGAAAATGGCGTCAAACGCCGCGCCAGCGGCCAGCAGCTGCTCGACCGCCAGGCGGCCGCCGTCCGGCACGAAGGAGGCCGGCACCAGCAGCGCCGGATCAGGCGCGATGCCGGCCGCGGTCAGCGCCTGGCACAGCCCTGCGTAGCGCTGGCCGATTTCCGGCAGATTGATGTCGCCAAAGAAGGCGATGCGCCGGCGCCCCTGCGCCAGCAGGTGCGCGCCGGCCAGCGCGCCGCCAGCCAGATTGTCGCTGCCGACGGTGCAGTACAGCTGTTGCGGCAGCTGCGCGCCCCATACCACGATGGGCACATGGCGCGCGGCCAGCTGGTTCAGTTGATCATGATGACGCCATTGGCCGATCAGCACGATGCCGATCACCCGGCCGGTATCGAAGGGCGCGGCGGCGGCATCCAGCGTGCTGGCGTCCACCCGCGACACCAGCATGTCGAAGCCCTGCTCGGTCAGCGCATCGGCCAGGCTGCCCAGCATGGACAGGAAGAAGGGATCGGACAGGTGCTGGCGGGTGTCCGGGTCGTACGGCACCACCACGCCGACGGTGCGGTTCTGCTTCATGCGCAGGTTTTGCGCACCGATGTTGATGCTGTAGTTGAGCGAACGCGCCAGTTCCATGACGCGGGTGCGCGTCTCTTCGCTGATCAGCTTGCTGCCGGCCAGCGCGCGCGAGACGGTGGAAGTCGACACGCCCGCCAGCCGCGCGATGTCGGCCATTTGCAGGCGCCGGCTTTCTGCTTCGGGCGTGGTCTTCGGCATGGATCAGGCCGGAACCGTGTCCTTGAACGACTGGCGCTCGGACAGCTTGTCGTATAGCCTGGCCAGGTTGGGATAATCGTCGCGCCAGGCGATGTCCGGGAAGCGGAACGACAGCCAGCCCAGCGTGCAGCCCACCGCCACGTCGGCCAGCGAGTAATGGATGCCGGCGCAGTAAGGCTGGTCGCCCAGCTTGTCCGACAGCGCCTTCAGGCCCAGCGCCACCTTGTGCATCTGGCGCGCCATCCATTCCTCGCTTTGCAGTTCCTTGGGACGCATGGTGCGCTCCAGGCGCACGCTCACGGCCGCATCCAGCATGCCGTCGGCCAGCGCTTCCCAGCACTTGATGTCGGCGCGGTCGCGGCCGTTCGGCGGCAGCAGCTTGCAGACCGGGGTCAGGGTATCCAGGTATTCCACCATGACGCGCGAGTCGATCATCACCGTGCCATCTTCCATGACCAGGCTGGGCACCTTGCCAAGCGGGTTGAGCTGGCTGATGGTGGTGTCGGCCGCCCACACATTTTCCAATTCAAACTGGTAATCGAGCTTTTTTTCCGCCAGCACCACGCGCACTTTGCGGACGTAAGGGCTGGCGAGGGAACCGATAAGTTTCATAGACGCTTAGAGAGGAAGAACAGGCCCCAGTATAACATCGGCGGCTCCGGGGCCGGCCAATGGTAAAATCACGGTCTGCTCTTTCAACTTCCGTTCTTTCCATCATGACCACTACTCCTTACTCCACGCTGTCGGCCCTGTCGCCGCTGGACGGCCGCTACGCCGGTAAAACCGATCTGCTGCGCCCCATCCTGTCCGAATCCGGCTTCATGCACCACCGCGTCAAAGTAGAAATCTCCTGGCTGCAAGCGCTGTCGCTGGCCGGTTTTGACGAGATCAAGCCGTTCTCGGCCGAAGCCAACGCCCTGCTGGACAAGCTGGCCGCCGACTTCACCGAACAAGATGCGGCCCGCATCAAGGAAATCGAAGCAGTCACCAACCACGACGTCAAGGCGGTCGAGTACTGGCTGAAGGAGCAGGTCAAGGATGTGCCGGAGCTGGTGGCGGCGTCGGAGTTCATCCACTTCGCCTGCACCTCGGAAGACATCAACAACACCTCGCACGGCATGATGCTGAAAGCGGCGCGCGATAACGTCATGCTGCCGTCGCTGCGCAAAGTCATCGCCAAGCTGACTGAAATCGCCCACGCCAATGCCGAACTGCCGATGCTGTCGCGCACCCACGGCCAGACCGCCAGCCCGACCACCCTGGGCAAGGAAATGGCCAACGTGGTCGCCCGCCTGCAGCGCGCCATCAAGCGCATCGAGCAGGTGGAAATCCTGGGCAAGATGAACGGCGCGGTCGGCAACTACAACGCCCACCTGTCGGCCTACCCATCGTTTGACTGGCCGGCATTCTCCCGGAACGTTATCGAGCAGCGCCTGGGCCTGGTGTTCAACCCGTACACCATCCAGATCGAGCCGCACGACTACATGGCCGAACTGTTCGACGCCTTCGCGCGCGCCAACACCATCCTGCTGGACCTGAACCGCGACATCTGGAGCTACGTCTCGCTGGGCTACTTCAAGCAGAAGCTGAAGGCCGGTGAAATCGGTTCATCGACCATGCCGCACAAGGTCAACCCGATCGACTTTGAAAACTCGGAAGGCAACCTGGGCCTGGCCAACGCCGTACTGAAACACCTGTCCGAGAAGCTGCCGGTCTCGCGCCTGCAACGCGACCTGACCGACTCGACCGTGCTGCGCAATATCGGCGTCGGCCTCGGCTACGCCCTGCTGGCCTACGACAGCTGCCTGCGCGGCCTGAACAAGCTGGAAGTCAACCCGCAGCGCCTGGAAGCCGACCTGGACGCCAACTGGGAAGTGCTGGCCGAGCCAGTGCAGACCGTGATGCGCCGCTACGGCATCGCCAACCCGTATGAGCAGCTGAAAGAGCTGACCCGCGGCAAGGGCATCTCCAAAGCCGCGCTGCAGGAGTTCATCAACGGCCTGGCCGTGCCGCAGGAAGCCAAGGACCTGATGCTGGCCATGACCCCGTCGAACTACACCGGCATTGCCGCAGCTCTGGCTAAAGCCATCTGATGTAATTCAGCAAACTGCTCTACACTAGCCCCGGCGGCGCCTGCGTCCCGGGGCTTTTTTTCGCCTGTGCAAGCACGCTTCAGGTTTCTTTGGTATATTAGTCCTAACACGTACTATTTCCGGAGCTGCTATATGCCACGCTATACCAAAATCGCCATGTTGCTGCATTGGCTAGTCGCCTTGCTCATCATCGCCACCTTCTTCCTCGGCCTGTCCATGGTCGCCATTCCCGGCTTTTCGCCCACCAAGCTGAAGTACTTCTCCTGGCATAAGTGGATGGGCGTCACGGTGCTGTTGCTGGCCGTGCTGCGGGTGCTGTGGCGCGTCACCCATCAGCCGCCGCCCAAGCTGGCCTCGATTCCGGACTGGCAGCACAAGATCGCCGAGGGCATGCACTACCTGCTGTACTTCCTGATCTTTGCCGTGCCGATCTCCGGCTATCTGTACACCTACGCGGCCGGCGTGCCGGTGGTCTACCTGGGCCTGTGGCAGATGCCGGCCCCGCTGGCAGCAGATCCTGAACTTAAGGCAACTTTAAAAACTGTACATTATGTTTTGACCATGACGATGGCCGCAGCAGTAGTCGCCCACGCCCTGGCCGCACTCAAGCACCACTTTGTCGACCGCGACGTCACGCTGAAACGCATGCTGCCGCTGTAAATCTCACCCACTGGAGCCCCATAACATGAACACCATGAAAAAAATCGCCCTCGTTTCCCTGATGGGTGTCGCCGTTGCCGCCAGCGCCGCGGCCCTGAAGACCGATCCGGCCAAGAGCACCGTGACCGCCACCTTCAAGCAAATGAACGTGCCGGTGGACGCCAAGTTCAAGAAATTCACCGCCAACATCGATTACGATGCGACCAAGCCGGAAACCGCCAAAGCCACGGTGGAAGTGGACACCGGCAGCATGGACCTGGGCGACGCCGAGTACAACAAGGAAGTGGCCAAGAAGGAATGGTTCAACGCCGCGCAGTTCCCGAAAGCCACCTTCGTCTCGTCCTCGATCAAGCCGGCCGGCACCGGCAAGCTGACCGTGACCGGCAAGCTGACCATCAAAGGCAAGACCACCGACGTCACCTTCCCGCTGACCGTCAAGGCTGACGGCAAGACCCAGGTGTTTGACGGCGCCGTGCCGATCAAGCGCCTGGCCTACAACATCGGTGAAGGCGAATGGAAAGACACCAGCATGGTGGCCGACGACGTCACCATCAAATTCCACGTAGTAGCTGCGCAATAAACCACTCAAGGGAGACTTACCACATGAAATTGCAGATCCTGATCGCCGCGCTGCTGGCCGCTTCGGCCACCTCCGCCATCGCCGCCACCTACAACATCGACCCGACGCACACCTACCCCAGCTTCGAAGCCGACCACATGGGCCTGTCGGTATGGCGCGGCAAGTTTGACAAAACCAGCGGCACCGTGACCCTGGATACTGCCGCCAAGACCGGCGCGCTGGACGTGAAAATCGACGCCGCGTCGATCGACTTCGGCTTCGACAAAATGAACTCGCACGCCAAGGGCGCGGACATGTTCAATGTGGAGAAATTCCCGACCATCACCTACACCAGCAAATCGTTCAAGTTCGACGGTGACAAGCTGGTGGCGGTGGACGGCGAGCTGACCATGCTGGGCGTGACCAAGCCGGTGGCGCTGAAAGTGAACAAGTTCAAGTGCATCATGCACCCGCGCCTGAAGCGTGAAGTGTGCGGCGCCGACGCCAGCGCCGAATTCAAGCGCAGCGACTTCGGCCTGAACTACGGCCTGCCGAACTTCTCGCCGGAAGTGAAACTGGCTATCCAGATCGAAGCCATCAAAGCCGAGTAACCCGCCACCTCCGGGGTCAGGTCCGCCATTTCTACACGGGCTGTGCCGTAGCGGCCGCTACGGCACAGCCCGTGTAGAAATGGCGGACCTGACCCCGGAGTTATGACCCCGGAGTTATTTTCCTGAAAATTCTGGTTGACGCGAACGTAAGGTCTGACGATACTTTGTTCGCCACAATTTATCAGGAAGACAAATGAAAAAATCCCTCCTCGTGCTCGCCATCCTGAGCACCGCAGCCCATGCCGATGAAGGCATGTGGATGCCGCAGCAGCTGCCACAAGTAGCCAAGCAACTGAAGGCAGCCGGCCTCAAACTCGATCCCGCCAATCTGACCAAGCTGACCGAATTCCCGATGGGCGCCATCGTCAGCCTGGGCGGCTGCTCGGCCTCGTTCGTGTCGCCCCAGGGCCTGGTCGCCACCAATCACCATTGCGTGTACGGCAGCGTGGCCCACAATTCGACGCCGCAACGCGATCTGCTGGCCAACGGCTTCCTGGCCCATAACTTGGGCGAGGAACTGCCCGCCGCACCGGGCACCCGCGTCTACGTGACCAAGGCGGTGACCGATGTCAGCAAACAGATCATCACCCCGGCCGTGGCCAAGCTGAACGGCAAGCAGCGCAGCGATGCCATCGAGAAAAACCAGAAAGCCCTGCAGACCGAGTGCGAGAAAGATCCCGGCCACCGCTGTACCGTGTCGTCTTATTACGGCGGCCTGGAGTTCTACCTGATCAAGCAACTGGAAATCCGCGACGTGCGCTTGGTGCACGCGCCGCCGGAAGGCGTGGGCAAGTTCGGCGGCGATACCGACAACTGGATGTGGCCGCGCCATACCGGCGATTACGGCTTTTACCGCGCCTACGTCAGCAAGGACGGCAAGGCCGCCGACTACAGCAAGGATAACGTGCCTTACCTGCCGCAGCACTACCTGAAGCTGGCCAAGGAAGGCGTGAAGGAAGGCGATTTCATCATGGTGCTGGGCTACCCGGGCCGCACCAACCGTCACCGCCTGCCGTCGGAAGTGGCGTTTACCTTCGACTGGAGCTACCCGGCGTTCGTGAAGTCCTCGGCCGAAAGCCTGGCCATCATTGCCGATACCACCAAGGACAACAAGGACACCGCGCTGAAGTACGCGTCGCAAGTGGCCAATATCAACAACTATTACAAGAACCGTCAGGGCATGCTCGATTCCTACGCCGGCAGCGACATGCTCAAGCGTAAGACCGCCGAGCACGAAGCGCTGAAGCAGTGGATCAATGCCGACGCCAAGCGCAAGGCCGAGTACGCCGGCGATATCGAAGCGGTGGAAAAACTGATCGCCCAGCGCGATGCGGAATACAAGCGCGACTATTACTTCAGTTCGTCCAAGCCGCGCCTGCTGAACACGGCGCGCACGCTGTACCGTCTGGCCAATGAAAATGCCAAGCCGGATGTCGAGCGCAAGTCGGGCTTCCAGCAACGCGACGTGCCGCGCATCAAGGCTGCGGTTGACGCTCTGGTACGCAACTATGACGAGAAGGTGGACACGGCACTGGTGCTGAACAGCCTGACCAAGTATGCCGCCCAGCCGGCAGCGCAGCGCAACGCCGCGTTTGATGCCGTGGTCGGCATCAAGGACGGCATGAGCAAGGCCGAGCTGCAAGCGGCGCTGGACAAGCTGTACGCCGGCAGCAAGCTGGGCGATGCCGAGCAGCGCAAGGCCTGGCTGGAACGCAAGCCGGAAGACTTCAAGGCCAGCGACGACAGCTTCATCAAGGCTGCCGTGGCCCTGTACGAGCCGGATCTGAAGGCCGAAGCGGAAGAAGAGGAACTGGGCGGCAAGCTGCAGCAAGCCTATGCCAACTACATGAAGGCGAAGATCGCCTACATGCACAGCAAGGGCCAGGCGGTTTATCCTGACGCCAACAGCACCCTGCGCGTGACCTTCGGCAAGATCGCCGGCCGCGATCCGGGTGCGGACGGCACCATCTGGAAGGCCTTCACCACGGTGCAGGGCGTGGCGGCCAAGGCCACCGGCCAGGGCGAGTTCAACGCCCCGGCCGCGCAGCTGAAAGCCATCAAGGAGAAGGACTTCGGCAAGTATGTCGATCCGGTGCTGAAATCGGTGCCGGTGGCTTACCTGGCGACGCTGGACATCACCGGCGGCAACTCCGGCTCGGCCGCGCTGAACAGCAAGGGCGAGTGGATCGGCCTGGCGTTTGACGGCACGCTGGATTCCATCATCTCCGACTGGGACTTCAACAAGGCCATGACGCGCGACATTCAGGTTGACCTGCGCTACATCCTGTGGAACATGAAGCACGTCGACCACGCCGACAATCTGCTGAAAGAAATGAACGCAGACTAAGCGGCGCAGTGTGTTACCGCGTGGAGGTGCGGCCCACCGCAGCTCCATGCTGCGCCAGCCAGGCATCGGCAGCAGCCAAGGCGGATCTTTGGGGACTCGGTCAAGCCTGGTCCTTGTCACGGTGGTTAAGCAACGCGCCGGCCGCCAGTCCCAGCCCGAAAGCCGTGTACACCAACGCCAGCGAACTGCGCGACACCCGTTCTTCAAAGCCGGGACGCAGGCGCTTGGGCGTCATCTGATAATCGACAAAGCAGGCCACCGCTGTGGCCGCCGCTGATGCCGCCAGCGTGGCGCCGGGCGATTTGCGGTCCAGCACCTTGCCCGCCGCCTGCTCGAACAAGCTGGCCCACATCAGGGAACTGGCGTGGTGGATGCCGTAGCCGACCAGCGTGTATTTCCATGTCGGCGCATCCTTGCGGAAAGCCTTGTCGCCCCACAGCCAGTGACTAATGGCATTGTGCCCTGCGAACACATGACCGGCTTCCTGCTTGCCGCGCAGCGCCAGCACGGCTGCCGAAGCCACGCTGGCCAGCGCGCCGGGCAGCATGCCCTTTCCTATCGCAGTCTTCCAATCGTCCATGGCCATTCTCCCGTTTGGTGTAAGGTCAAAGCCAAGATACCGAAAAAATGAATCGCACGGCGCGGCGTAAGGAATGGCATGGAATACTTCATCTACAAGTGGCTGCACATTTTGTCGTCGACGCTGTTGTTTGGCACTGGCATTGGCACCGCGTGGTATCTGCTGTTTGCCGTCATCAGCCGCGACACGCGGGTGATCGCGTCCGTCACGCGCATGGTCGTGATTGCCGACTGGCTATTTACCGGCGTGACCATGATCGTGCAGCCGGCCACCGGCTTCTATCTCATCCATCTGGCCGGCTATCCCATGCACAGCCGCTGGATCATGTGGTCGCTGGTGCTGTATCTGATTGCCCTGGCGTGCTGGCTGCCGGTCGTGTGGCTGCAGATACGGCTGCGCGACCTGTCGGCGGCGGCCGCCGCCACCGGGCGCGAACTGCCGCGCGCCTTCTGGCGCTATTTCACCGCCTGGGTCGTCCTCGGTGCTCCCGCCTTCTTCGCCCTGCTCGCCGTGTTCTACCTGATGGTCGCCAAGCCGGTGTGAGCGTTTTTTGGCGGATAGGTTACAGTATGGCTTCCGCCCACTTACCGTAAGGAGATGTCATGCCCGCGAAGAAAATCGCCGTTGTGATCGGCAGCTTGCGCAAGGATTCGCTGAACCGGAAATTCGCCCACGAAGTCATCGCGCTGGCGCCGCCATCGCTGGAGTTCGAAATCGTCGAGATCGGTGAGCTGGCGATGTATAACCAGGATCTGGAAGAGAACGGTGCGGTGGCGCCGCAGGCGTGGACGCATTTCCGTCAGCGCATCAAGGATGTCGATGGCGTGCTGTTCTTCACGCCCGAGTACAACCGCTCGACGCCGGCCGCGCTGAAGAACGCGCTGGACGTCGGTTCGCGGCCTTACGGCGCCAGCGTGTGGAGCGGCAAGCCGGCAGCCATCGTCAGCGTGTCGCCCGGCGCGACCGGCGGCTTCGGCGCCAACCACCATCTGCGTCAGTCGATGGTGTTCCTCGACATGCCGCTGTTGCAGCAGCCGGAAGCCTACATCGGCGGCGCCGCCAATCTGCTCGGCCCGGACGGCAAGATCAATAACGACAGCACCAAACAGTTCCTGAAGAAATTCATCGACGCCTACGCCCAGTGGGTCGAAACCACCGGCAAGAAATGATCAGCGCCTGATCGCAGTGAAGGCGTAGCCGGCCGTGGTCAACGCGGCCGGTTCGCGCGCCGCCGGTGCGCCGCGATTGAGCACCAGCAGCAATGGCGCCTCGCGGGCCGGCAGCAGCGCCAGGTCCGCACCCGGCAGGCGCTGCGCCAGCGTCACCGCCTCGTCCTGCCCGCCGCTGATGTAGAGGCGGTAGGATGAGCGGCTGTTCCCCATCTCCAGCATGAAGCCAGCCACGCCGCGTGTGCCTGGCGCGCCGGCCATCGCCGTCACCCGCAAGCGCGTGTTTTGCTTGCGCAGGTCAAGCGTGTTCCAGACTTGCATGGGATACAGCTGCGGCCCGTCCGCCGCAGTCCCAGCCGCGCCCGGTGTCCGCGCCGCTTGGGCCGCTTGGGCCGCTTGCATTGCGTGGGCCGTTTGGGCCGCCTGCATCTCAACCGGGGTTTCCGCCACGATCACCGGCATGCCATGGCGCAGCGCGCGCAGCGGCGCCAGCCCTTCGTAGTGCCCGGCGGCGGCCGGCAGCACCAGCAGCACATCGGCCGCCGGCCAGCCACGCACCGCTTCCCCGCTGTAGGCCTCACTATCCGCATCCACCGCCAGCACGCGCAGGCCCTGAAAGCGGATCAGCGCCATCCCCTTGCCCGCCAACTGCACGCGCCCCTGCGCCATGCCCACCGTGCCGCCGCCCTGGCTGCGCAGTTCGATCACATAGCGCGGGCCAATCTGCGCCACGCCCCAGCTGCACACCAGCGCCAGCACCGCCACCACGATCAAGGTCCGCATCCCGTTCCCCTGGCTGATTTTCACCAGGCCAGTAGAACACCGCCCGCCAGAGTTTTCTTTGAAGCAACGCAACGCTGGCGCTGCCGGCGCTCAAAAAACGGGCACGATGATACAATCTCGCCCTCGACAGCGGGCTTATCCAGCCCGCCTTCCCCCAAAACACCCGCTGAGATCCAGACGACCATGCACCCAGACATGCCGACGCCTTACGAAAAAGGCAATCAAAACCAGACCACCACGTGGAGCGAATGCATCGCCTTCTACGAAGCCCTGGCGCAGCGCTTCCCGCAAGTGCTGCGATTTGAGCAGATCGGCGTGTCCGACGGCGGCATCCCGGTGCACGCCGGCGTGGTCAGTGCCGACGGTGTGCACGATCGCACCCAGATCAAGGCCGAAGGCCGCCCCGTCTTCTTCAACAACAACGGCATCCACCCCGGCGAACCCGAAGGCGTGGATGCCTGCATGGCCATCGTGCGCGACCTGTGCTTCGATGCAGCCAAGCTGGCGGCGCTCGGCAAGACTGTGCTGCTGTTCGTCCCGCTGTACAACGTTGACGGCGCGCTGAACCGCGCCAACACCTCGCGCGTCAATCAGGACGGCCCGGAGCAATTCGGCTTCCGCGGCAACAGCCGCCACCTCGACCTGAACCGCGACTTCGTCAAGTGCGACACGCTCAACGCCCGCATCTTCAATCAGCTGCTGACCAGCTGGGACCCGGACGTGATGGTCGATACCCACACCTCCAACGGCGCCGATTATCCGTACACCATGACCCTGATCCACACGCAGGCGGACAAGCTGGGCTACGGCCTCGGCCCCTTCCTGCGCGAGACCATGCTGCCGCACATCTACAAGGAGATGGAAGCGAAAGGCTGGCCGACCTGCCCGTACGTCAATCCGGTCAGGGACACGCCGGACGACGGCATCGCCGAGTTCCTGGAAGTGCCGCGCTTCTCGACCGGCTTCGCCGCCCTGCATCATGTGATCGGCTTCATGCCGGAGACGCACATGCTCAAGCCCTTCAAGGACCGCTACGATTCGATGCGCGCCCTGCTGGACGTGACCATGGCTTTCACCGTCTCGCACGGCGAACAAATCAGGCAGCTGCGCGCCGAAGCGCGCGAGCAGGCCGCCAACGCCAGCGAATGGACCGTGGCCTGGAAGATGGACGAAAACAATCCATCGACCTTCCGCTTCAAAGGCTACGAAGCAAAGCGCAGCCCATCCCTGCTGGGCGACTACCAGCGCCTGTCGTACGACCGCAGCAAGCCGTGGGAAAAGGACATCGCCTACTACAACAGCTTCGTGCCGGCAGCCACCGTGCGTGCGCCAAAAGGCTACATCGTGCCGCAAGCCTGGCGCGAAGCCATCGAGCGCCTGCAATGGAATGGCGTCGACATGGCGCGCTTTGACGAAGCCTCCACCGTGGAAGCGCAGTATTACCACATCGTCTCCGTCACCTCGCGCCCGACCGCCTACGAAGGCCATATGTACCACGACGAAGTGCAGCTGGAAGCGCGCACCGGCAGCTTTACCGTGCAGCCGGGCGACTACTTCATTCCGCTCAAGCAGGCCAACGCCCGCTACGCCGTCGAAACGCTGGAACCGCAAGGCCATGACTCCTTCTTCCGCTGGGGCTTCTTCAACAGCGTGCTGGAGAAAAAAGAGAACTACTCCGACTACGTGTTCGAAGACCTGGCCATGGAAATGCTGGAAACCGAACCAGAACTGAAAGCCGGATTCGAAGCCTGGAAAGCCGCCAATCCGGCGCTGCTGTCGGATCAGGACGCGGTGCTCGGCTTCATCTTCGCCAACGGCAAACGCCACCAGGAACCTGAGTGGCGCCGCTATCCGGTGCTCTCCGTACTGTAAAAAAGTAGTCCCTCTGCGTCATTCAACATGCGCACCGCGGCGATCCTGCGGTGCGCATGCAAGCTGCCCACAAGGCCCAGGCCATGCATTACGCGTTAAATTTCCGAACCTTCTTCTACAGCCATTACTTTTATCTTGGCTTGCGCTTCGCCGCCGGACTGGTGGGCGTCACGCTGATCACGCTCCAATTTGCCGACCTGGCCACCGCCATGACGGTGTGCATCGGCGCGCTCTGCACCGCACTGATGGACATGCCCAGCCCCCTGCGCCACAAGTTCAACGAGATGAGCGCCTCGGTGCTGCTGTGCAGCGCCGTCACCCTGTTAATCAGCCTGTGCGCGCCATATCACTGGCTGCTCATGACCATGCTGGTGGCGATCAGCTTTGGCGCCTGCATGATGGTGGTGTACGGCCGCAAGTCGATGCCGCTGCAACTGGCCACGCTGTTCATCATGACCATGTCGATGGAACATTCGATGACGGTGCGCCAGTCCTTCGTCCATACCGGCTTATTCACGCTGGGCGCGGTGGCCTATCTGGCTTACGCCATGGGCATCTCGTGGATACTGCGCCACCGCATCAAGCAGCAGGTGCTGGCGGAAGCGCTGTTCGAGCTGGCGGCCTACATCGACATCAAGGCCGACTTCTACGACGCGCGCTACAACCTCACCGAGCAATTCAATAAACTGATCCGCCATCAAAGCCTGCTGGCCGACCGCCAGCAGGCATCGCGCGACCTGATCCTGCGCGCCCATAACAATGCCAAGGACGCGATCGTGGTGCAGGTGCACGTCTGCATGCTGGATTTGTATGAGCTGATCCTGTCCACCCATACCGACTACGCGCAGCTGCGCGTGCATCTGGTGGATTCGCCGGTGCTGAAAACGCTGCATGACCTGGCCTACAAGGCGGCGCGCGATATTGAATCGGTGGCGTATGACGTCACGCGCAAGAAGGCTTCGTATCCGGAGATTTCGTACGAGCCGGAGCTGGACGCCATCGAGGCCGAACTGGCGGCCATCCAGCAGCGCATCAACGAGGGCAAGCCTCAGCAGGAAGCACTGGCCGTGCTGCGCGCCCAGCGCAACAAGATCCGCGCCATCATCAAGATGATCGGTGAGCTGCATCAGGCCAGCCAGAAGGCCTACGACACCACGCCCTTCTGGGCCGATGCCGACATGGGGCCATTCCTGTCGCAGCAGAAGTACGAGTTCCGCATGATTCTGTCGCACCTGCGCTGGGATTCGCCGATCTTCCGTTTCTCGCTGCGGGTGGCGATGGCGATTTCGGTCGGCCTGCTGATCGGCGCGTGGCTGCCGTATGCGGCGCACAGCTACTGGATCGTGCTGACCATCGTGATTATCCTGAAGCCGTCGTTCAGCATGACCAAGCAGCGCCGGCGCGACCGCATCGTCGGCACGGTGATCGGCTGCTTCATCACGGCGCTGATCCTCAAGTTCCTCAACTATCCCGCGTTTATCCTCGGTGCGCTGGTGCTGTCCACCGTGGCCATGCCGACCTTCGTCTATCTGCGCTACCGCTATGCGGCGGTGGCGGTCAGCGTGATGATTTTGCTGCAGATGTACCTGATCGCGCCAGGCAACGAGAACCTGATCATGGAGCGGCTGATCGACACCATCGTCGGCGCGGCGGTGGCGACGGCGTTCAGCTTTGTGCTGGCGAACTGGGAGTATCAAAGCCTGCCACGCCTGGTGCGCGGCGTGCTGGATGTGAACCTGCGCTACATGCAGGCCAGCTTCGATCTGCTGCAGGGGAAATGCAAGGACGATTTCGCCTACCGCATCGAACGCAAGCGCCTGATGGACTCATTGGCCGGCCTGAGCTCCGCACTGGCGCGCATGCTGGACGAGCCATCCAGCAAGCAGCGCGCGGTGGAAGACATCAATCTGTTCATGGTGCAGAACTACCTGCTGATGGCGCACGTGGCGGCCCTGCGCGCCATTCTGCGCCGCCACGTGAAGGAACTGCCGGCCGAACAGCTGAACGCCATGCTGGCCGAGAGCCACGAGCAGGTGGTGCAGATTCTGGAGCACGCGCTCGATCCGCATGCGGCCGAAGCGCGCGAGGATGCGCTGATGTCGGCATCCACCCTGTCCGCGCAGGATGCGGCGGCGGCGGCAGCGGCGCTGGTGCCGTGGTCCGGCTGGCCGCTGGTTCAACGACGCATTCGCCTGCTGCAAGCGGACGCGGTGAAAATCATCGTCCACAGCGAAGCAATCCTGCGCGATGTGACGTAACATGGAGGGATGACTTCCAACTCATCCTTCAGCACCCGCGACCTGCTCTCCGCCCTGGTGGTGGTCCTTATCTGGGGCACCAACTTCGTCGCCATGAAAGTCGGCCTGCGCAACCTGACGCCGTTCCAGCTGGGCGCAGCGCGCTATGTGTTCGCCATCCTGCCGTTGATCCTGTTTGTGAAGCCCCCCAGGCTGCCGGCCAAATGGGTGCTGGCTTACGGCTTCAGCCAGGGCGTCAGCCAATTCGGCCTGTTGTTTCTGTCGCTGAAGGTGGGCATGTCGGCCTCGCTGGCTTCCGTCATTTTGCAGACGCAGGTCTTTTTCACCGCCATCTTCGGCTTCATGCTGCTGAAGGAGCGCACCAGCCGCGCCTTGCTGGCCGGCCTGGCGCTGGCGGCGGTGGGCTTGCTGTGCTTTGGCATGAGCTCCGTGCAAGCCGTGCATTCGGCCGACATCACACCGGCCGGCTTTGCGCTGTGCCTGGCCGGCGCCGCCATGTGGGCGGTGTCGAATATCGTCGTGCGGCGGGCGCAGAAGGAGACGCCGGAATTCGATGTGATCAGCTTTATTGTCTGGTGCGGCGCCGTGCCCATTGTGCCGTTCGTACTGCTGTCGCTGGCGTTCGATGATCCGGCCACGCGCTGGCAGTGGGTTGATGCGCCGTTTGCGACCTGGGTGGCGGTAGCGTATGTCGGCTGGATCTCGACCATCATCGGCTATGCGATGTGGACCCGGCTGTTGAAGCGCCACCCGGTCAATCGGGTGGCGCCGTTCAGCCTGGGCGTGCCGGTGGTGGGCATTGCCTCCGGCATGGTGACGCTGGGCGATACCATCAACAGCTGGCAGTGGGCCGGTATTGCGCTGATTGTGGCGGCGCTGGTGTGCACCATGTTTGGCGGCCGCTGGCTGGACCGCCGGGCGCTGTGAAGGCCGCGAATCAGGCCGCGAAGCAGACGCGGTTGCGCCCCGTCTCCTTGGCGCGGTACAGCAGCGCGTCGGCCTTTTGCAGCATGGCTTCCGCCGTGCCGGCCGCGAGATCGGCGTACACGCCCATGCTCATGGTGACCTTCAGATCCGGATGTACCTGATGCCATGGGAAGGCTTCAATAATTCCGCGCAGCTTGTCGCACAGCGCGGCGGCTTGCGGCAGCTCGGTCTCCGGGAAGGCGATGACGAATTCCTCGCCGCCGTAGCGCGCCACCAGATCGCTCAGGCGCATATGGCTGCGCAGGATCTCGCCCACCTGGCGCAGCACCGCGTCACCGGTGGCGTGGGAGAACTGGTCGTTGATCTTCTTGAAGTAATCGATATCGCCGATCACCATGGCCAGCGGCCGTTTGTGGCGTACCGCATGGCTGAACAAGGTGGTGGCCTGCTCGTCGAAGTGGCGGCGGTTGTGCAGCTTGGTCAGGGCGTCGCGCACACTGAGTTCGCGCATTTGCTCGGCCTGCTGAAGAATGGTCTGGTGCGACTCCTGCAATTCCTGATGCGAGCGCGCCAGCTTTTCGCTCATGTCATTGAAGGCCGCGGCCAGTTCGGCCACTTCATCCTTGCCTTCGACCGGTACGCGCTGCAGCAGCGAGCCGCCGTGCATGGCGCGCACGGCGCTGGTC
Source organism: Duganella sp. (assembly GCF_039595735.1). Classification (NCBI taxonomy): domain Bacteria; kingdom Pseudomonadati; phylum Pseudomonadota; class Betaproteobacteria; order Burkholderiales; family Oxalobacteraceae; genus Duganella; species Duganella sp. Next base: position 59,006 of record NZ_JBCNLB010000001.1, on the reverse strand, counting down.
AGGTGGCCCAGCGTGCGGCCAAGGCTACGGCTCAGCAGCAGGCCGAGGACCAGCGCCAGCACGGCCGCACCGCTCACGCCGTACCACAGGGCGTCGCGCATGGCGGCCAGATATTGAAGTTCCTGTTTGCTTGGCGTGATCACGCCTTCCGGTGATACGTAAGCCACCACGCTGCCATTGACGGTGACGGCGCGCGCATCCTTGCGCGCGGCTTCCGGCAGCGCTTCGCCGTGGCGATACACGCCGGCGCCCAGCAGCACCTTGAAATCCTGATCGGCCAGGATGAAGCGGAATGGCGGCTCGCCGCCGCGGCGCGGCGGACGATAACCTTCGCCGCGTGGTGGCCGCTGTCCGTCATCCGGACCTTCGCCCCGCGGCGGGCCGCGGCCGTCATCCTGCGGGCCTCGCCGGTCTTCGCGCGGCGGACCACGTCCGTCATCTTGCGCGCCGCGCCCGTCTTCGCGCGGCGGCCGGCGATCCTCATCCTGCGCACCATCGGACAGCGGCGGCGGATGCTCACCTGACTGCATGAATGCGTCGAAGCCCTGCTTGCCCGGACTGGCCTGCCAGTTGCCGTACTTTTGCAGATAAGCCGTCACCACCGAGTGGAACTGGTCGGCCGCCTGCTCGCGCCGGATGGTATCCACCTTTTTGGTCATGCCCACGTAGGCCAGGCCGCCCACCATCGCAACCGCCGCCAGTCCGGTCAACAACAAAGCCAGCATGAATTTTGTGCGCAGGGACATCCGGACTCCATCAAATTATTGCCATGTGGACAGCAATGATACCTGAATTTCGCTGCCATACGGCAATGCAGTTTCATAGGAAAAATGCAGAGTTATACGGATAACTTATGGCGCGTATCACAAATCAAAAGTTTATTTATTACTGAAACGGGCGCATACTGCATCGCATCAAACGAATATTTATGGAGCTTCAAATGAGCGCAACGACCCTGAACACCTTTGCTGACACTGGCTACTTCGCCAACATTGCCAACGCCGCGCGTCAACTGATCGCCGCACTGTTCGCCGTGCAGCCGGCCGTGTCGCAGCGCAACAAAGAAGAAACCATTTGGTGGCTGAACCGCTTGGCCGCCGACAGCGAGCTGCATTCGCCCAACCTGGCTGCTGAGCTGCGCTACTTCGCTTCCCGCGGTTAATTGAATCTACCTCAAGGAGAAAACCATGCTGACCATCATCGAGAACCTGCCTGCCGCCATCGCCCTGTCCGGCCTGGTGCTGCGCCTCTACCTGGGCAACAAGCCAGAAAACAAGGCGGAATAAGCTGCACAGCGACTGAGCATATATGGCAAAAAGCCCCGGCACGCGCAAGCGGCCGGGGCTTTTTTAGTTGAGTCGGGAGTGGCGCATCCCGTACAGGAAGTAGGTCAGGATCGCCGCGCTCATCCAGATGACAAACACGGTGTAGGTCGTCATCGACAGCCCAAACATCAGATACAGGCAAGCCGCAATACTCAGGCCCGGCACAAGGTAAGGACCGCCCGGCACGCGGAAGCCCTTCACCGCCGACACGCCTTCCTTGCGGCGCATCACCGGCACCGCCAGCGACACCACGATGAAGGCGGTCAGCGTGCCCATGCTGACCATGTCCCACAGGAAGGTGGCGTCCACGAAGCCGGCCACCAGACCGACCACGATGCAGACGATCAGGGTGTTTTGCACCGGCGAGCCCGTGCGCGGGCTGACCTTCTGGAACGACTTCGAAATCAGGCCGTCCTTGGCGATGGCGTACAGGATGCGGGTCTGGCCGTAGATGGTCACCAGGGTCACGCTGAATACCGAGATCACCGCGCCCGCCGCCAGCACCAGCGCCGGCCAGGTCTGGCCGGTGACGTTTTGCAGGATCACGGCAAGGCCGGCTTCCTGGCCGGCGAACTTCGAGGCCGGCTGCGCGCCCATGGCGGCTACCGCCACCAGCATGTAGAACAAAGTCACGATGCCGAGCGCGGCCAGAATGCCGATCGGCACGTTGCGGGTCGGGTTGCGCACTTCTTCGCCGGCGGTGGCCACCGTGTCCAGGCCAATGAAGGAGAAGAACACGGTGGCCGCCGCCGCCGTCACGCCAGCCATGCCGGTGTAATGCACGCCGCCGTCCGGGCTGAAGAATGGATGGAAGTTGTTGATGTCAAACCCGCTGAAGGCAATCACCACGAAGAAGATCAGGATCGCCAGCTTGACCAGCACCATGATGGCATTGGTGGTGGCCGATTCCTTGGCGCCGCGCACCAGCAGCAGACAGCACAGGCAAACCAGGATGATCGGCGGCAGGTTGATGTGGCCGCCATGAATCTCGATGCCGTGCGCGGTGGAGACGATCATCGGCGAGCGCAGCAGCTCGGGGATGTGCCAGCCAAAGGCGTTGTTGAGGAAGTTGTTCAGATAATCCGACCAGCCGATGGCGGTGGCGCTGGCGGCCAGGCCGTATTCCAGCAGCAGACAGGCGGCCATGATGAAGGCCAGGAACTCGCCCACGGTGGCGTAGGCAAACGAATACGAGGAGCCGGAGGCGGGAATGCGGAACGACAGTTCGGCATAGCACAGCGCGGTCAGGCCGGCGGTAATCGCAGCGATCAGGAAGGACAGGATCACCGACGGGCCAGCCTTGGGTACGGCTTCGACCATGGTGAAGAAGATACCGGTGCCGATGGTGGCGCCGACGCCGATCATCGTCAGGGGAAACAGGCCTATGGAGCGGTGCAGACTGTTACTGCTGCCTGGAGCTTGTTCGGTGTTTTTATTGTCGACCGGCTTGGTACGGGTCAGTTTCTGGACCAGCGTTTGGTTCACAGGCAATCCTTGTGGGAGTCTATATTCAGGCAAAAACACAGCGATTATAGGGCCTACCGGTGCGCGGCCCCTACAGGTATTTTGTGCCAGAAATACAACCCCTTTCGCCCTGGCGTTACATGTGCTTACTTTTGATACAGCGGCATGTATAGATTGGAAACCGGGCGCAGGTTACTCTTGTGTTAAGTGTTACTCCAGAGCCAAGAAAGAGAGCCAGCCATGCCGATCAAAAAAATCCCGACCGTCTCCCGCCGCTTCCATCCCGCCGCCGTGACCGGCGCCGCCATGGTACTGGTCGGTCTGGCCATCACTGTGACTGCCCTGATCGTCCGCGCCTGATCCTGTAGCAAGCGGCAGCCAGACGCGCTGCCGCTTTTCCATCTCAAGCCAGGGCGTCGATGTTGGTGCCGAGCTTGTCGGCGCTGGTGGAGGCAGCGGCGGACTTGGCGGCTTGGGCCATGTCGTAGACCAGTTGCTCTTGCTGGGTGACGGTGCCGTCTTGGTTTTTGTCGGCGGCTTCGTAGGTTTTAGTCGAACTGCCGGCGCTGACCGTGCCGCCACCGCCCGCAGCGCGCGCAGCGCCGCCGCCTTGCGCGCCCTCTGCGCCGCCTTGCGGACGTGGGGGTTTGAAGTCGCCGCTCTTGATGGCCGATTCGAGGTCGTCTTTCGTGATCGAGCCGGTGCCTTCCTTGTCGATCGCCTCGTATTGCCTGGTCGCGTCGTCGGCCGAGACGCCTTTGGATTCCAGCCCTTTGACGAATTCGTCTTTGCTGACTTTGCCGTCGGTGTCGGCATCCATGTCTTTGAAGACTTTGGAGGCGAAACGCGCCGCGCCTTTCGATGGGTCAAAGGTGGCGGCGCTGGTGCTGCTGTTGGAAATGCTGCTGATTGCGGTCATGGCTCTTACTCCGTAGTTAAGGACAATGCTGCTCCTGTTAACGAACTAATCCATGTATCTATGACCCCGCAAAGTGTAAAGGCGGGTAAAGATCAGCCGACCCGCACCACCATCAGGCCGGCGCGCAACCCCACCCGCACATCGGGATTCGGGAACACCACCAGCTCCTCGGGGAACTGCACGGTGTAAATCGTGTCGCCATCGCGTGCGATCTCCTCACCTTGTTTCATGGCGGTGAAGTTGTGCGTCTCTTTGCCGAACGCCATCTGGAACTGGTCGCTCAACTTGATGATCTGGCGCGCGGTGTTGAAGATGTGCGGACGCTGCGTGCCCGCACGCTGGGGTGCGCCGCGCAGCAGATCGTCCAGCGCCTGCGACGCATCGGCGAATTGCGCCAGGTCGTTCTGCCCCAGCGTGCCGATGCGGCCCAGTTCTATCGTGGTGCCGGCCGCCGCGTGATGTTCGGCCGAGTAGTAGCTATACGTTCCCACCGAGGCCGGATTCATGATGATGGCGCCGATGCCCGCCAGTCCCAGCCAGTCGATCAGGGCGCCGCGCGGTTCATCGGGTATCAGCTCCGGCACGATGGCGAAGGTTGGATACACCGATGGACGGATGGCGGTGTGCAGGTCGAGGTGCCAGCGCAGCGGACCGGCGTCCCTGAAGAAGGCGGTGGTAGCCGCGATCATCACGTCGGCGCGCGCCGCTTCCGCCGTGCCCTCCAGCGTGCCGCGCTGTTCGCGGAACATGCGGTTCAGGTCCGCATCGATGAAGCGCTTCCCGGCGCGGATGGCGCCGATGTTGCCGACGCAGAGCATCAGGTCCACCGCCAGCGCGGAGGCCTGATGCGACAAGGCGTCCAGCAGATAGGCCACCACTTCGATCGGGCCGGTCTCGTCGCCGTGCACGCCGACCGAGATCAGCACCGCCGGCCGGGCGGCGCCACGCGCACCGGCGATGGCCGCACCGGCCTGCGCCACGCCGTCGGCGGCGCGGATCGTGATGATGCCGTCCGCCGGCTCCGCAACCGTGAAGCCGGCGGCCATGAAGCGCGGCGCGATGGCGCTGAAATCCGCTTCCGCGAGGGCTCGGACCGCAGGCGGCAACGCTGCTGGCAAATCGCTCATCGTGTTACGCCGCCAATGCCATGGTGCTGGCGTTGACCGCCTCCGACAAGGCCCACACATCCAGCATGGCCTGCTCCAGATCCGAGGCCGGCGCATAGCCCGACAAGCCCAGGGTGTTGGCGACGACTTCCACTGCCTCCACCGCCGAGTGATTGCCGGTCGCATGCTTCAGCACCTGCGACAGCAGGCGTTGCTGGGTGCGGCGCAGCGCGTTTTGCGCGTAGCTGCGCAGCTGTTCCTGCGAACGGCTGGTGGCCGGCAGTTTCAGGCCGCGTTCCAGCGTATCGATGCCAACTTGTGCGCGCAGCGCCAGGCCGACCTGCAGGAAGGCCGGCAAGTCCATGCCGGCAGGACGCTGCACCGACAGCGCCGCAAACACAAACGCCGCCACCGCCTCGATCGCATCGACCGCCATCCAGGCACGCACAAACTCCGGACGCAGGCCGGTGGTCAGCTCGGCTTCCGACTGGCCGCTGACAGGCGTCAGCTGCGCCAGCGTTTCCGGATTGGCGAACAGGCGCGTCAACTCGGCGACCCCGTTGCGCAGCTGATCGGCAGGCACCGACAGCGCGCCTTCAATGACGGCTTTTTGCAGCACGCGGGTGTGCGCATCGACCTTGATCGAGACCGCGCGCGGCACCTTCAGCGCATCCGCATCCAGTGCGTTGAACACCGGCGCCAGGTTCAGCGCCGACCATGCCTGGCCCCACGCCAGGATCACGTCCGCTTCATCCACGCCATGCTCGCCGGCCAGCTGGCGCAGCATCAGCGGACCGCAACGGTTGACCGATTCGTTGGCCAGCACGGTGGCCAGGATGGCGTTCGCCAGCGGGTGCGCCAGCGCTGGACGGGTGGCCACCAGCAGATCCGGGAAGTAGGGCTTGAGCACCGACTCGGCCCAGCTGTGGTCCGTCAGCGGCAACGCCGACAGGATGCGCTTGTAGCGGTTCTTGACGTTGGCGATCACCACCGCCAGTTCCGGCGTGGTCAGGCCGCGGCCGTCGGCCTTGCGGCGCGCCAGTTCAGCCACCGACGGCAACTGCTCCAGTTCACGCGACAGCGCGCCCTCTTCTTCCAGTGACGCGATCAGCGCGGCATAGCCATCCTGCACGGCGGCGTCGCCCTGCGCCTGCAGCTCGCGCACCAGCAGCTGCGTTTGCAGCGTGTTGTCGCGCAGGACCAGGCGTTCGATATCCTGCGTCATCTCGTTCAGGATGCGGTTGCGGTCTGCCTCGCTCAGCTGGCCGGCGTTCATTTCCACGTCCAGCCACATCTTCGCGTTCACTTCATGGTCCGAGCAGTCCACGCCGGCCGAGTTGTCGATCGCATCGGTGAAGATGCGGCCACCGGACAGCGCAAACTCGATACGGCCGGCCTGCGTCGCACCGAGGTTGCCGCCTTCGGTCACCACCTTGCAGCGCAGCTCGTTGCCGTTGACGCGGATGTTGTCGTTGGCGCGGTCCTTCACTTGCGCGTGGGTTTCGGTGGACGCCTTGATGTAGGTGCCGATGCCGCCGTTGTAGAACAGGTCCACAGGGGCCAGCAGGATGCGGTGCATCAGTTCTTCCGGCGTCAGCGCGGTTTCCTCGATATCCAGCACGGCCCGGATTTCCGGCGACAGTTCGATCGAGCGCGCGCTGCGCGGGAACACGCCGCCGCCTTTCGAGATCAGCTCCTTGTTGTAGTCGTCCCACGAGGAGCGCGGCAGCGCGAACATGCGCTCGCGCTCCTTGAACGATACTTCCATGTCCGGATTCGGATCGAGGAAGATGTGGCGGTGGTCGAAGGCGGCCACAATTTTCAATTTGCGCGACAACAGCGCGCCGTTGCCGAACACGTCGCCCGACATGTCGCCGACGCCAACCATGGTCACAGGCTGCGCGTGGATGTCGTGGTCCATTTCGTAGAAGTGGCGCTTGACCGCTTCAAACGCGCCCTTGGCGGTGATGCCCATCTTCTTGTGGTCGTAGCCGTTGGAGCCGCCCGACGCAAACGCGTCGCCCAGCCAGAAGCCGCGCTGCACGGCGATGCTGTTGGCGATGTCGGAGAAGGTGGCGGTGCCCTTGTCGGCCGCCACCACCAGGTACGGGTCGTTGCCGTCGTAGCAGACGGTGTCGGTTGGCGAAACGATCTTGCCCAGCACGCGGTTATCGGTCACTTCCAGCAGGCTGGAAATGAACAGGCGGTAGACTGCTTCGCCTTCCGCCGCGATGGTCTCGCGCACGGCGTCTTTCGGCATCTGCTTGCAGACAAAGCCGCCCTTGGCGCCGGCCGGCACGATAACGGCGTTCTTCACCATCTGCGCTTTCACCAGGCCCAGCACCTCGGTGCGGTAGTCTTCCATGCGGTCCGACCAGCGCAAGCCGCCGCGCGCGACCGGGCCGCCGCGCAGGTGCACGCCCTCGAAGCGGCGCGAGAACACGAAGATTTCGCGGAACGGACGCGGCTCCGGCACCAGCGACAGATTGCTGGTGTCGAATTTGAAAATGATCTTGTCGCCCTGCTGGTTGTTCTGGAAGTAGTTGGTGCGCAGGGTGGCGCCGATCAGGGTCGCCATGGCGCCCAGCACTGCTTCGCTGTCGGCGTGGTTGATGGCCGGCAGGCGGCTCTTGATGTCGGCCAGCTTGTCCAGCGAGGCGGCGCGCGTGGCGTCGTCCAGCGCTGGGTCGAAGCGCTGCAGGAAGGCGTCCACCAGTTCCTTGACCAGCGCCGGTTGCGTGCGCAGCGTTTCGGCCATGTAGCGCACCGAGAAGTTGGTGCCGGTCTGGCGCCAGTAGCTCATGTAGGCGCGCACCAGCTGCACTTCGCGCACACTCAGGCCGCCTTCGATCACCAGGCCATTCAGGCGGCCGTCTTCGGCTTCGTTGTTGAACAGGGCGGCGAACAGCTCTTCCGCCACCGGCACGATTTCGGCCTTGGCCAGCTTGGCCGCGCTGGCGGCATCCACCGCCAGGCTGGTGACGTAATGACGCTCGCCGTTCACGCGCAGCGAGTGGGCCTGCTCGCGGTCGATCGCCACGCCGGCGTTGTGCAGCGCCGGCAGGATGGTCGACAACGATGGCACGCGGTCCACCGAGTACAGGCGGATGGTGGTGTGGCCGTTGTCGGCGTCCACGCGCACGTTGACGCGCGCAGGGTCCGGGTTGCGCAGGATGGCGCCCAGGTCGTGGAAGGCGGCGGACGGCGTGGTGGCGGCGACGTAATCGGGCGGCAGCGTGGCGCACATCTTGCGCAGACTGGCGCGCAGCGGCACGTCGGCCACGGCGTCGGCCAGCACGGAGAACTGGTCATGCCAGCCGTCCAGCACCGACAACAGCGGCTGCTGGATGTCGGTTTCCAGGTCCAGCGGGTAGCGCGCGCCATGCGCGATCAGGTACACGCGCGCCAGCGGGCCGTCGGCCACCAGTGTCTGCGAGCTGACGTGGTGGGCGCCGGAGCTGGCCTGCAGCGCTTTCGCCAGCGCGGAAGCGACGCTTGCGCTGTAACGCTCGCGCGGCAGGTAGACCAGCACGTTCAGGTGGCGCGCGTAGACGTCGCGGCGGGCGAACACTTTGGCGCGCGGCTGCTTGTACAGCGAGACCACGGCGCCGCACACTTCGGCCAGCCATTCCGGCTCCGCTTCCAGCGCTTCGGTGCGCGGCAGCGATTCAAGGATCTCGACGAATTTCTCGGCGCGGAAGCCTTCCTGGCGCACGCCGGCGATGCTCAGCACGCGCGCCACGCGGCCGCGCGCGAACGGCAGGCGGTTCAGCGGGGTGGCAGTGGCGGCGCGGGTGAACAGGCCGACGAAGCAGTATTCACCGAGGATGGCGCCTTGGGCGTCGGTGTGGCGGATGCCGATGAAGTCCAGCTGCTGGTCGCGGTGCAGCGTGCCTTCCACGTCCGCCTTGACGATGGACAGGGTGTGGCCGCGCTTGGACAAGGTATCAAAGTCGCCCGGAATGTTGGCCAGGCAGGTGCCGTACACCGGATGCGAGGTGTCCTGCAGCACGCCGATGCGGCTGGGGATGTCGCGTTCCAGCTCGCGCACGCCAGGCTTGACGGCGTAGTAGGCGTAGCCGAACGGCTCGAAGCCTTCGGTCCGGGCCCACTCCAGGAAGGCGGCGACTTCCTTGCCTTCTTCGTTATGCGATGCGGCTTCGGCGCCGATGCGGCTGAAGTGCTCCAGCATGGCGGCACGGTCGCGGCGCACCACGGCGGCGTCGCGCGAGACCATCACAATGCGCTCGACCAGCACGCCCAGTTCGGCCTGCGGCAGATCTTCCGACAGCAGCACCAGCACATACGATTCCAGCTTGGCGCCGCTCGCGCCGACCGCGGTGACCACGCCGTCGGCGTTGCGGCTGACCGGCAGCACGGCATTCAGCACGCCGTTGGCGGTGACGCGCAGTTTGCGCATCGCCATCACGATCGAGTCCACCAGATACGGCATGTCGTCGTTGAGGATCAGCAGCGCGGTGGCCTTGCCGCCGCGGCCATCGTCGTAGCGCAGGGTGGCGATTTGCGCGCCACTGCCGCTGCGCCTGGAAGCTTGGGTGAAACCATCCCACAACACCGGGGCCAGACTATCGGGCGCGGTGCCCGCCAGGTCTTCGTCATCCAGGGAGCCGAGCCAGGCGCTGACCAGTGCAGCGACTTCGGTGGCGGGCTTGTTTGCGTTGACCAGATCCAGCGTTTGCTGACGCAGGTCTTGTGGCATTTGTTTCATCTTGCTTCTCCAAATACGTTATAGGTATCTTGTGTTGCAGAAGGCCGCGCCGGCTTGTGGCTGCGCTGCCTTAGTAGTCGTACAGTCCGGGGAGTCCGAGTATGTGGCTCAGCGCCTCCAGCGCATTATGCACTTCAATTGCCAGTTGCGGGTCCGCCAGATCGGCCGGCTCCAGGCGGTCACGGTAGTGTTTTTCCACCCACGCCACCAGCGTATGGTACAGCGTCTCGGTCATGACCACGCCCTGGTGCATGGCGGCCGCTTCGGCGTCGGTCAGGGCCACGCGCAAGCGCAGGCATGCAGGGCCGCCGCCGTTGCGCATCGACTGGCGCAGATCGAAGTGAATCAGTTCGTCGATCACGCTGCCGCCGGCCACCAGGTCTTGCAGATACGAGGCCACAGAAGCGACTTCCTGGCATTCGTGCGGAATCACCAGCGCCATCTTGCCATCGGCCTTGCTCAGCAGCTGGCTATTGAACAGATAGCTGGCAACCGCGTCGGCCACCGGCACCCTGGCGGTATCGACACGGATCGCGTTCAGGTCCGCGCCCACGCCGGCGAGTGCGCGGCGCAGCTGATCGAGCGCGCCTGCTTCGTCGGCGAATGCCTGCTCGTGGTAGAACAGGGCATTGGCGTTACCTACCGCGATCACGTCGTTATGGAACACGCCTTGATCGATGACGTCGGGATTCTGCTGGATGTAGACCGTGCGCCCGGCCGACAGGCCGTGCAGGCGCGCCACCGCTTGCGAGGCTTCCAGCGTCTGGCGTGCCGGGTACTTTTTCGGCGCCGAAGCGGAGGCATCAAACTCGGTGCGGCCGTAGACGAACATTTCGACGCCGGCGCTGCCGTGGTCCTTGCACAAACGGGTGTGGTTGGCCGCGCCTTCATCGCCAAAGGCCGGCGTGCCAGGCAGCGCGTCATGCACGGCAAAGTGCTGATCGTCCTTGAAGATGGCGCGCAGCGCGCGGGTCGACTGCGCGTGCTCAAAGGCACGGTGCAGTTTGTTGTTCAGATTGGCGGCAGTGAAGTGCAGGCGGCCGTCGGCGCTGTCGGGCGACGGGCTGACCGTCGCAGCATTCGCGGTCCACATCGGCGAGGCCGAATAGGCACACGCCAGAATCACCGGCGATTCCTTGGCCGCCTTGGCCAGCACCTCGGCATCGCTGCCGCTGAAGCCGACGCTGCGCAGCAGGCGGAAGTTGGGCCGGTCCTGCGGCGGCAGCAGCGCCTGGCCGAAGCCGCGCGCGGCCAGCGCGCGCATCTTGGCCAGGCCTTGCAGCGCGGCCAGTTTGGGATTGGATGCGCTTTTGACGTTGTTGAACGAGGCCACGTTACCGAACGACAGGCCGGCGTAGTTGTGCGATGGGCCAACCAGGCCGTCGAAATTGAATTCGCGTGCGGACATTGAAGCTACCTTTTAGAAGTGCATGCCCGGCGACAGCTTCGCAGGCATTTCGAGGACCGGGTTTTCAATCGATGCGACCGGATAGGCGCAGTAGTCGGCCGCGTAGTAGGCGCTGGGGCGGTGGTTGCCCGACTGGCCAACGCCGCCGAACGGCGCGCTGCTGGCGGCGCCGGTGGTCGGACGGTTCCAGTTGACGATGCCGGCGCGGGCGCGCACCTGGAAAATCTGCCACAGTTTTTCGTCGTTGGAGATCAGCGCCGAGGCCAGGCCGAAGGCGGTGTTGTTGGCGGCGTCGATGGCGGCGTCGAAGTCGGCCACGCGGATGATCTGCAGCAGAGGGCCGAACCACTCTTCGTCCGGAATGCCCTTGGCGTCGGTGACGTCGACGATGCCGGCCGAGACGAAGCCGGTGTTGGCGTCCAGGTGTTTCATCTCCAGCAGCAGCTTGCCGCCGCGCGCGACCATGTCGGCCTGCGCCTGCACCAGGCGCCTGGCGACGGCGGCCGACACCACCGGGCCCATGAACGGCGCCGGTTCGGCGTCGGCGGCGCCGATGGTCAGGCGGCTGGCGACGTCGATCAGACGCGCGACGATGGCGTCGCCGGCCGCGCCGGCCGGCAGGATCAGGCGGCGCGCGCAGGTGCAGCGCTGGCCGGCCGAGATGAAGGCCGACGAAACCGCCATGAACACGGCGGCGTCGATTTCCTTGGCGTCCCAGATGACGAGCGGGTTGTTGCCGCCCATTTCCAGCGCCAGCATCTTGCCCGGCTGGCCGCCGAATTGTTTGTGCAGCGCGGTGCCGGTCTGGCAGCTGCCGGTGAACAGCACGCCGTCCAGCAGCTTGCTCTGGCCCAGCGCGATGCCGGTGTCGCGGCCGCCGTTGACCAGATTGAGCACGCCGTAGGGCAGGCCGGCCTTCTCCCACAGCTGCACGGTCTTGATGGCGGTGCGCGGCGCGTATTCGCTGGGCTTGAACACCAGGGTGTTACCGGCGATCAGGGCCGGCACGATATGGCCGTTGGGCAGGTGGCCGGGGAAGTTGTAAGGACCGAACACGCCAAACACGCCGTGCGGACGGTGGCGCAGCACGGCTTCGCCATCGGCCACCTTGTTGTGGGTTTCGCCGGTGCGCGCATCGTAGGCCTGCACCGAGATGTCGATCTTGTTGGCCATGGTGGTGACTTCGGTGCGCGCCTCCCACAGCGGCTTGCCGACTTCTTCGGAGATCAGCAGCGCCAGCTCCTCGGCGTCCTGCTTGAGCAGATCGCGGAAGCGGGTGCAGACGGCGATGCGCTGCGCTAGCGGCGTCAGGGCCCAGGCGTCAAACGCGGCGCGGGCGGCGGTGGTGGCTTGCGCCACGTCCTGCGCGGTGGATTCCTTGCTGCTCCAGGTTTGCTTGCCGGTGGCCGGGTTGATGGTGACCAGTTCGGCGCCGCTGCCGTGCAGCCATTCGCCGTTGATGAAGTTACTGATGTTTGCCACTGAATTAGCCATTGTTCTTCCTCGGATTGAGAGTCAGGGTGCGCACGGTGTCGCCGGTGCGGCAGTGCAGGAGCTTCTGCTCCGCCTCCGGCAGGGCGATGGCGCCGTTGACCGGCACCGCCTGCGACAGGATCATGCGGAAGTCTTTCATGTTGGTGTTGGAGACCAGCATGGGCTCGGCCGCCGCGCTCTCCGGCGCGCAGGCGGAATCCCAGTCGGTGGTCAGGCCGATTTCGGCCAGCGCGCTGTCACGCATGGCGCGCAGTTCGGACACGCGCGCCTGCAGCACCGGGCCGGCGTCGAAGATGTCGACATAGCCTTCGAAGTACATGCCCTCCTGCTCCAGCAGGCGGCGCGCCGGCGCGGTGGAGGTGTGCACCTTGCCGATCACGTCCTGCGCGTCCTGCGGCAGGTAGTCGACGTACAGCGGCTGGCGCGGCATCAGTTCCGCAATGAAGGACTTCTTGCCGACTGCGGTGAGGGCATCGACGTGGTCGAAGTCCATCTTGAAGAAATGGCGGCCCAGCCCTTCGTAGAACGGCGAACGGCCGCTCTCCTCCTGGTAGCCGCGCATTTCCGCGATCAGCTTTTCGGTGAACAGGTGCGGGAACTGGGCGATGAACAGGAAGCGGCTCTTGGACAGCAGCTTGCCGTTGTTGCCGCTGCGGTAGTCGGGGTGCAGGAACAGCGAGCACAGTTCGGTGCTGCCGGTCAGGTCGTTCGACAGGTAGAGGGTGTCCATGCGGGTGAACACATTCAGCTCGCGGCTGGAGTGCACCAGGGTGCCGATGCGGTAGTTGTAGAACGGTTCGGTCAGGCCCACCGAGCCCTTGATGGCGCACACGCCGGCCAGGCGGCCGCTGTCGGTGTCCTCCATCACGAACATGTAGTCGCGCTGTTCGGGCGCGATGGTTTCGGCAAACGAGGCGACGGCGATGTTGAGGCGGTCGCCCATCATCTTCATGTCCGGCTTGAGCGTGGTCATGCCGCTGCCCACTTGCGTGGCCATGACGTACAGGGCGTCGAGGTCTTCGGCTTGGATTGCGCGTACAACTAGCATAGGTATTCTCGTTTTTATATTCTGACGCAGATGACGGTGTCGCCTTCGGCGACCTTGAGCGCTTCCTGCACCTCTGCGGACAGCGCCACGCTGAGTTGCGATTCCAGCGCCGGGCAATGGGTGATCACGGCGCGGAAGTCGTGCTCCGAGCCGGACGACACGGCGTAGCGCAGCTGCGGCTCGCGGCCGCGGTCCGGCTGCTCCACCGAGGTGGCAGCGCGGCGTTGCAGCGCGCCGGTGAAGGTGCGCAGCGAATTCTTGTGTGCCTGCAGGATCGGGCCGCCGTCGAAGATGTCGATGTAGTCGTCGGCTTCGAAGCCTTCGGCGGTCAGCAGATTGAACGCCAGTTCGCCCGAGGGATGGATCTGGCCCATGGCCGCCTGGGCGTCGCCCGGCAGCAGCGGCACGTAGACCGGGTAGTGCGGCATCAGCTCGACGATCAGGGTGCGGTTGCGGGCGCCGCCGATGGTGCGCTCGGCGTCGAGGAAATCCATCTTGAAGAATTTGCGGCCCAGCGCGTCCCAGAACGGCGAACCGCCTTCGCTGTCGGTCACGCCGGCCAGCGGCACGAAGAAGCGGTCCGAGAAGCGGTGCGGCGCCAGCACGGCAAACATCAGGCGCGCGCGCGACAGCAGCGCCGCTTCCGGCGTGCCGTGTTCGCGCTCACCGACGTAGAACGACGACAGCTGCGAGTAGCCGGTCAGTTCGGAGCACAGGGTCAGCGCGTGCACGCTGTGGCTGATGTTGAGGTCGCGCGAGACCTGCTGGATGACGTCGTTGCGGAAGGAGAAGTAGGTGCCGTTGGAGCCGGCCGCGGCAAACATGGCGGCGGTGCCGACGATGGCGCCGGTGGCGGGCGACTCCAGCACCAGCAGGTAGCCCTCTTCGCTCGGGATGTCGACGTGCGCGGCGAACGAGGCGATCGACAGTTCGACCATGGCGCGGATTTTCTCGCGCGTCTTGGGCAGGGTATGCACTCCCGGCATGGGCACCGCGGCCAGCGCTTCCAGGGCTGCAATATCCGCAAGTTCAACCGGACGGACTACATACATGAGAACTCCTTACTGTGAATGCATGCACGCCCGCGCGACAAGCCGGGCGCCAGAATGTCATTCCGGCGAAGGCCGGAATCCATGTTGCGTGCCCGGCTTCGGAAAGGGCGTATGGATTCCGGCTTGCGCCGGAATGACGGGTTGATGCCTCAGGCTGCTTTCAGCAGGCCGTCCAGCGACAGGCGCAGGATGCGGTCGGCTTCAGCGATCTGCTGGTCCGAGACGATCAGCGCCGGCGCCAGGCGTACCACGTCCATGCCGGCGATCAGCACCATCATGCCGTTGGCTTCCGCGGCTTTCTGGATATCCTTGGAGCGGCCGGTCCAGGCGTCCGCCACCACCAGGCCCAGCAACAGGCCGGCGCCGCGCACTTCGCGGAACACCTGCGGGTAGTCGCCGATCAGTTTTTCCATGGTGGCGCGCAGCTTGGCGCCGGCCTCTTTCACGCGCGCCAGGAAGGCCGGCTGGTTGATGGTTTCCAGCACGGTCAGCGCCACGGTGGCGGCCATCGGGTTGCCGCCGTAGGTGGTGCCGTGCGAGCCGACGCCCAGGGTGGCGGCCAGTTCGTGGGTGGTCAGCATGGCGGCCACCGGGAAGCCGTTGCCCAGCGCCTTGGCCGAGGTCAGGATGTCGGGGGTGATGCCGTAGCTCATGTAGTGGAACAGCTCGCCGGTGCGGCCCATGCCGGACTGCACTTCGTCAAAGATCAGCAGGGCGCCGGTCCTGGTGCACAGGTCGCGCAGTTCTTGCAGGAAGGCCTTATTGCCAGGCACCACACCACCCTCGCCCTGCAGCGGCTCCACGATCACGGCGCAGACGTCATCGTCGATGGCGGCGCGCGCCGATTCGATGTCGTTGTAGATGATGTGGTTGATCATCGGCGGCAGCGGCTCGAAGCCTTCGGTGTATTTCGACTGGCCGCCGACCGACACGGTAAACAGGGTGCGGCCGTGGAACGACTGGTAGCACGAGATGATGCGCGATTTGTGCGGACCGAATTTGGCGTGCGCGTGCTTGCGCGCCAGCTTGAGGGCGGCTTCGTTGGCTTCGGCGCCGGAGTTGCAGAAGAAGGCGCGGTCGGCAAAGGTGGCTTCGGTCAGGGCCAGCGCCAGGCGCAGCACCGGCTCGTTGGTGTAGCCGTTACCGAGGTGCCACAGGGTGTTGGCCTGACGGGTCAGCGCTTCCACCACGATCGGGTGGCAGTGGCCCAGCGCGGCCACGGCGATGCCGGAGGTGAAGTCCAGGTAGTGTTTGCCGGCCTGGTCCCACAGGTCCAGGCCCGCGCCGCGGACCGGCACCATCGCTGCCGGTGCATAAGTCGGCACCAGTACCTCGTCAAAAGTCTGACGGGTCACAGGACGGTTGAGGGCGGTCGTATCTACTTTGGCATTCATGGCATTCCCTATCAAGATGTGGGTCATGCGCGGCACAGCGCCGCGTGGACCCATTGTAAAAGCGGGGATGCTAAAGTTCTTTTCAAATGGCGACAAGAATTTTTACTTTTGGCCGCAAAGTAAACTTATCAGGACTGCAATTTGCAACTCCGGGGTCAGGTCCGCCATTTCTACACGAGCACAGCAGTAGGCGCGCCTACTGCTGTGCTCGTGTAGAAATGGCGGACCTGACCCCGGAGTTAGGACTGTAATTTGCGCTGGCGTTCCTCGCGCGGGGTGTTGCCGAACAGGGCGCCAAAGGCGGTGGAGAAGTGCGAGCCGGACGAGAAGCCGCACATCAGCCCCACCTGCACGATCGAGTGATTGGTCTCCAGCAACAGCTGGCGCGCCCGCTGCAGGCGCAGCTCCAGGTAGTAGCGCGAGGGCAGGCTGCCCAGGTATTGCTTGAACAGGCGCTCCAGCTGGCGGCGCGACAAGCCGACCAGGTTGGCGATGTCGTCGGTGGAGAGCGGTTCCTCGATATTGGTTTCCATCAGCGTCACCGCTTCCGACAGGCGCGGCTGCAAGGCGCCAAAGCGCGCCTGCAGCGCCACCCGCTGGCGCTCTTCCGGGCCGCGCACGCGTTCCACGCACAGGGTTTCCTTGACGTTGGCCTGGGCGCCGGCGCCGAACAGGTGCTCGATCAGGGTCAGCGCAAAGTCGATCGAGGCGGCGCCGCCGCAGCAGCTGAGGTGGCGGCCGTCCAGTTCGAACAGATGGGGCGTCAGGATGGCGCGCTCGGTGATGTCTTCGGTGTCGGCGTACAGCGCCCACGGCAGGGCGATGCGCACGCCCGCCATCAGGCCGGCTTTGGCCAGCCACAGCACGCCGGCGCCGACCCCGCCCCAGTAGTCGGCCGTGCGGCAGCGTTCGATCACGGCGCGCGTCTGCTCGGGCGGCAGCGCGGCCTGCTGCTCGTCGGCCACCAGCAGGGCCAGATGGTGAGGTAAATGCGGCCAGCCCGGCTGGGCCAGCATCAGTTGGGCCGGCGTCATGGTGTCCAGCTGCAGCACGTCGCGGCCGAGCGCGGCGGCGGCCAGGCGCAGCGGCTGCACCAGCCCGGCCCAGGTGATGGCGTCCGCCTCGCCGGCGTTGACCAGCAGCAGGCGCAGGGGCTGCTGCCGGGCGAGACTGGACAGGGTATCGAAAGACATCGGGGCTACTCCGGCGCCAGGACCGTGGCGGGACGCTCGGTACTCCATTGGCTCACTATCATACCGGAGATCAACAGTGCCGCGCCGAGCAAGCCGCTCCATGCCAGCGTCTCGCCCAGCCAGAGGTAGGCAAAGATGGCGGCGCAGCCCGGCTCGAAAGCATAGATCACGGCCGCCTCGTTGGCGCTGCTGTGGCTCTGCCCCCAGGTTTGCAGCGAGATGATGGCGGCGGTGGCGATCACGCCCAGGTAAATCAGGTTGAGGCTGTACATCTCCAGTCCCTTGCGGATGTAGGCGGCGTAGGCCGGCACATCCTGCGGCAGCTCGGTCATCAGCAACCACAGCGCCGCGCACACGGCCACCGTCAGGATCTGCGAGGCGGTCAGCGCCATCAGCTTGTCCACCTTGCGCGTGAGCGATTCCATCAGCTTGATGTAGACGCCAAAGAACAGCGCGCACAGCAGCGCCAGGGTGTCGCCGCGTCCCCAGCTGAAGCTGCCTTCCCAGCACAGCGCGAACAGACCGGCCACCGACAGGCACAGGGCGACCACGATACGCCGCTCCAGCCTGGCGCCCAGCAGCACGCCCAGCAACGGCGGCACCAGCACGTTGAGGCCGCAGATGAAGGCATTGCGGTTGGAGCTGGTCAGCGCCAGCCCCTCGATCTGAAACACGTAGCACAGGAACAACACCACGCCGGCCAGGATGCCCCAGCGCAGGTCGCGCCAGCGCACGCCCCACAGAAAGGGCAACAGCAGCACGCTGGCCAGCGCAAAGCGGCACAGCACGATCCAGCTGGCCGACAGGTAGCCGGTCATGTTCTTCATCGCAGGAAAGGTCGTGCCCCAGACCAGGGTCACGAGCAGCAATGCGGCAATGCCGCGCAGGTGTACAGGCATGGTTGTTATTATCGTCAGAGTCCGCATAGTGTACCCGCCGGAAAGCGCGATGCGAAGCGGCTATAATCACGTCCTATGGGTGAACGATTCTTGAAAAGCATCCGGCTGCTGGCCGAGTGCATGCAGGGCTATGAACGGCTCTCCGGCGAGTACGTGCGCCGGAGCGGTTTGACGCACGCCCAGTTCGACATCATCGCCACGCTGGGCAACACGCCCGGCATGTCCTACAAGGAGCTGGGCGACAAGACGCTGATCACCAAGGGCACCCTCACCGGGGTGATCGAGCGGCTGGAGCAAAAAGGGCTGGTGGAACGTCAGCGCAATGACTGCGACAAGCGTTCCTTCTTTGTGAAGCTGACCAAGGCCGGCGAGCAGACCTTCTGCACGGTGTTCCCGGAAGTCATTTCGCAAAGCGGCAAAGTGTTCGCCAGTTACACCGAGGACGACTTCGCGCAGCTTGAAAAAACCCTGTCCGCGCTTAAAACTGTCATCATGGCCGGCCAGACGGGAACGCCGTCCACCCATGACTGCGATTAAAACACCAAGGAAACAGATTTGAAAACCTCTCTGCTGGAAGGCAAAAAGCCTGCCAAATTCGACAAACACATTATCGGTAACCTGCTGCTGGACGTGGCGCCGGCCGACGAAGTGCGCCAGGAAGCGCTGATCGTCGGCGTGCGCAACGAGGACGGTGAAATCTATCGCCTGATCGGCGCCAGCACCCACAACAGCTTCATGAACGCGGTGGAAGAATTGTTCGACCTCGACCTGGTCGACGAGCTGCAGGACACCGATGAACCGGTGGAAGGCTGCGACGCCATCTTCAGCCAGCAGTAAGCGCCCACTGACAAGCGCTGTTGGGTGAAATCCACGCCGCAAAAAGTATTTTCAGAAAAAGTGCCGCAAGGCAATATTTTGAGTATAATTTTTGAGCATGGACAGACTCGACGCCTTCAAGACCATTGCTGCTCAGGCGAGCCGGGGAGAACTCACGTTCCCGGCCAACGTCAACGCCTCGCTGCGCCTGCAGCACGCGCTGAACGATCCTGACTGCCACATCGAGGCAGCCGCCAGGCTGATCCAGGCAGATCCCTTGCTGGCTGCGCGCAGCGTGGCGATCGCCAACTCGGTGGCCTACAACCGTTCCGGCACTGAAATCTCCAGCGTGCGCGCGGCGGTGCAGCGGCTGGGCATCCGCACCCTGCAATCGCTGGTGGCGGCGGTGATCGTGCGCCAGATCGGCAGCCAGGTGACCGAGCCGTCGCTGGCGGCCAAGATCCAACAGTTATGGGAGCACACCGCCCATGTGGCGGCACTGGCGCAGGTGATTGCGCGCCGGGTTACCCACGTCGATCCCGATACCGCGCTGTTTGCCGGCATCATGCACGAGGTGGCTGGTTTCTACATGCTGGCCAGCGCCGGCGACTTTCCCGAAGTGATGGACGGCGAGCCGGAAGACTGGGTCGAGCATGGGGAACTGGAGATCGGGCGCGGCGTGATGGCGCATCTGGGCGTGCCGGAGGGTGTGTTCAAGGCGATCGAATCGATGTGGATCGGACTGCGTGCGCTGCCGCCGGAGACGCTGGGCGACACCCTGCTGCTGGCCAATGATCTGGCGCCGGTGCATTCGCCGCTGCACCAGCGGCCGGGCGCGACCACCTTGCAAGGGGCGCGCACCATCGACTTCGTGGTGGGCGAAGGCACGCTGCACGCCATCATGAGCGAGTCCGCGGATGAGGTGCAATCGCTGTACGCGGTGCTGATGCTGTAAAAAAAAGCCCGCTGGGCAGCGGGCAAAGTCCAAAACTAGGGATCTCCTCCAGAGGAGACGCGTCCAGAATACCCCGCCCCGCCCTTGCGTTCTGTGCGGTACTTCACATAAGCATGGTATTTATGCAATTTACCAGGCCGGCACGGTCTGTTTCCATGCGTCCAGTTCGGCCACCCGCGCCAGCCAGGCCATCAGCTTGGGATACTGGGTCACCGGCAGCCGGGCCTGCCCGATGTAGGTCAGCGGCGCGGCAGTGGCGAAGTCGGCCAGCGTGAGCTGCTCGCCGACGATCCAGTCGCGGCCGGCCAGATGCTGCTCCAGCACGCCGGCAAACTGGGCGATCAGGCGGCTGGCGCGGTCGATTTCCGTCGGGTCCGGGCCGCCATTGCCGATCAGGCCTTTCCAGATGTGCTCATAGACCAGCACGCCCAGCGCCGGCGCAAAGTGCTGGGCCGACCACAGCATCCAGCGGTTGATGTCGGCCCGCGCCATGATGTTGTCGGGGTACAGGGTCTGGCCATGGGTGCGGTCCGCCAGGTACTGCATGATGGCGCACGATTCCCACAGCGTGAACTCGCCGTCCTGCAGCACCGGCAGCTTGCTGTTGGGATTGAGCGCGACCAGCCGGCGGCGGTCTTCCTCGCTCATCAGGTTTACTTCAGTCAGTTCCAGCGGCGTGCCCATGTGGATGGCAGCCAGCATGACACGGCGCGAGCAGGTGGAAGCAGGATGGTAGTAGAGTCGCATTTGGTATCTCCGGTGGGTTGATGTCTCCATCGTAGAACCGGGTTGCGACAGTTTTTGTCAGGAGTCTTCGCGGATGTTGTGCTGCTGGCGCCAGGTCTTCAGCAGGTCGTGGCGCCGCGCTGGATAGCGTTGTTGTAGCGACTCCACCGCGGCGATGCGGTCGACCCGGAAGTGGCGGAAGGCCATGCGCATCTCGCACCACGCGGCCAGCAGGCGCTTGTTATCAAAGAAGGCCAGCGCGAACGGCCAGACGATGCGGTCGGAGGCCGTGCCCTGCTCATCGCAGTAGGACATGCGCAGGCGGTGCTGGTAGCGGATCGCCTCGCGCACCGGGCGCACGTGGACATCGCTGGCGTCTTTCTCGTCCTGCCACAAGGGCACCCACAAGCTGGTTTCGGCCATGTCGTCGCGCAAGTCTTTCGGTGTGGCGGCGGCGATCTTGGCCAGGGCATTGCTGGCGGCGGCGGCCAGCGCTTCATCGCCCTGCCGGCGCACCCAGCGCGCGCCCAGCACCAGCGCTTCCAGCTCGTCCGCACCAAACATCAGCGGCGGCAGGAAGAAACCGGTCTTCAGCATATAGCCGACGCCGGCCTCGCCTTCGAGCGGCGCGCCGAGGCCGGACAGGGTCTGGATATCGCGATAAATGGTGCGCTCCGAAACGCCCAGCTGTTCCGCCAGCCTGGCGGCCGTGACGGGACGGCGATAGCCGCGCATGGCGTCCATCAGCATGAATAAGCGGCCGGTCCGGCTCATGATCTTGTCTCCCGTGTAGATGGTGTTCTTCAGTTCCAGTGGATGCCTATTTTCGCCTGAAATTGCCTGCTCAATGCCTGTATTTGTAACAGCGTCGGAGCGCCTCCCAGAGGGAAAACCGCTAAAAGACGCTTAAAAAAATAGGCAATCTGCAGGCGATTTCAGGCAAAAATAGGCATCTGGTAGAAGGTGCAAACCCTATGCATATCGACCACGCGATAGCTAAAAAAAAATCCCTCCGCGCGGGAGGGATTCTGTGGGACGCGCCAGACTCAGACGACGGCGCCGTCGGTTTCGTCTTTTTCCTTGACCGGCTTGATCAGGTCTTCGCGCTTCACGCCCAGCCACATGGCGACCGCGGCGGCCACGAACACCGACGAATAAATACCGAAGCAAATACCAATGGTCAGCGCCATGGCGAAGTAGTGCAGGGTCGGGCCGCCCAAGAACAGCATCGACAGCACCATCATCTGCGTACAGCCGTGGGTGATGATGGTACGCGAGATGGTCGAGGTGATCGCGTTGTTCATCACTTCCTGCACCGAGGCCTTGCGCTGCTTGCGGAAGTTTTCGCGGATACGGTCAAAGATCACCACCGACTCATTGACCGAGTAGCCCAGCACCGCCAGAATACCGGCCAGCACCGTCAGCGAGAATTCCCACTGGAAGAAGGCAAAGAAGCCCAGAATGATCACCACGTCGTGCAGGTTGGCGATAATCGCCGCCACTGCAAACTTCCACTCGAAGCGCACGGCCAGGTAGATCATCACGCCGATCACCACCATCACCAGCGCGTTCAGGCCATTCTGCGCCAGCTCGTCGCCCACCTGCGGGCCGACGAACTCCACCTTCTGCAGCGACACCAGCTCGGCATCGCCGGCGCCGGCGCACGATTGCTTGACCACGTGCTCGCCCTTGGCGGTCACGGTGTCAATCTGCTTCAGGCTGCCGCTTTCAGCTTTGCACAGCGCGTCAAACACCTGCGCCGACGCATCCTTCGGCGTGATGCCCTTCACCACCGGCAGACGCAGCATGACGTCGTGCGCGGTGCCGAAGCCGGTCGCTTCAGGCTGTTCGTAGCCGATGCTTTCCAGCGTGTGGCGGATCCGTTCCAGATTGGCCGCCTGCTGGTAGCGCAACTCCATCACCGTGCCGCCGGTGAATTCCACCGAGAAGTGCAGGCCGCGGTGCAGCAGGAAGAACACGGCCGCGACGAAGGTCAACGCCGAAACGACGTTGAACACCAGCGCGTGGCGCATGAACGGGATGTCTTTTTTAATGCGGAAAAATTCCATCGTCAGTACCCCTGGTTATTTCTGGCCTGGTACCCAGACGGTACCAATAGCGATCGATTGCAGTTTCTTCTTGCGGCCGTACCAGAGGTTGACCACGCCGCGCGAGACAAACACGGCGGAGAACATCGAGGTCAGAATACCCAGCGTGTGCACCACGGCAAAGCCGCGGATCGGACCGGAACCGAACACCCACAGCGCCACACCGACGATCAGCGTGGTGACGTTGGAGTCGATAATGGTCGCCCAGGCGCGCTCGAAGCCGGCCGCAATCGCCGCCTGCGGCGTGGCGCCGGCACGCAATTCCTCGCGGATACGCTCGTTAATCAGCACGTTCGAGTCAATTGCCATACCGAGCGCCAGCGCGATCGCGGCCATGCCCGGCAGGGTCAGGGTCACTTGCAGCTGCGACAGGATGGCCAGCAGGAACAGCAGGTTGCACGCCAGCGCAAACACGCTGAAGAAGCCAAAGATCATGTAGTAGGCAATCATGAAGATCGCGATCGCGGCAAAGCCGTACAGCGTCGAGTGGATGCCCTTGCTGATGTTCTCGGCGCCCAGCGCCGGACCGATGGTGCGTTCCTCGATCACTTCCATCGGCGCCGACAGCGCGCCCGAACGCAGCAGCAGCGCCAGCTCGGCCGAGTTCTCGGCGTTGCCCATGCCGGTGATCTGGAAACGGCTGCCCAGCTCGCTCTGGATGGTGGCCACCGACAGCACTTCCGGCTTGCCCTTCTCCTTCAGCACGATGGCCATCTTCTTGCCCACGCGGTCGCGGGTGGCGTCGCGCATGCGGCGGCCGCCATCGCCGTTCAGGTCAATGCCCACGGCCGGCTGCTGGTTCTGGTCAAAGCTGGCCACCGCGCTGGAAATGTACTCGCCGCTCAGCACCACATCTTTCAGCAGCACCACCGGCACGCCTTTGCCGACGGTGAACAGTTCCGAATTGAAGGGAATCGCCGCGGTCAGCTCGGTGCCCGGGGTGATCGATTCATCCACCATGCGCACTTCCAGGGTGGCGGTGCGGCCGATCACGGCGCGCGCGCGCGCCACGTCCTGCACGCCCGGCAACTGGACCACGATGCGGTCCGGCCCTTGCTGCTGGATCACCGGCTCAGCCACGCCCAGCTCGTTCACGCGCTTGGACAGGGTCGAGATATTCTGCTTCACGCCATCGTCGATGGTTTGCTTGAGCGCGGCCGGCTTCAGGCTGACCACGGTTTTCAGCTCGCTGCCTTCGCCGGCGTCAACGAAGTTCAGGTCGGCGATCTGGCCGGACAGCACATCCTTGGCTTTCTGGCGGGTGGCGTCGTCGCGGAATTTGATTTCCACGGTATTGCCGACCAGCTCGATGCCGGCGTGGCGCACATTCTTGTCGCGCAGCGAAGCGCGCGCGGCCGCCTGGATGCCCTGGATGCGCTTGGCCAGCACGGCCTTGCTGTCCACCTGCATCAGGAAGTGCACGCCGCCGCGCAAGTCGAGGCCGAGGTACATCGGCAGCGCGTGCAGGCTCTGCATCCACTGCGGGGTGTTTTCCTGCAGGTTCAGCGCCACCAGATAGGTCGGATCTTCCGGATCGGCGTTCAGGCCTTTTTCCAGCACCGACTTGGCCTGGAACTGAATGTCCGGGGTGGCGAAGCGCACCCGCACCGAGGCGTAATTGCCGCTGCCGTCAAAGGTCAGGCCATTGTTGGCAATGCCGGCCTTGGCCAGCACGTCGGCCACCTTGGCCGTCATGTCGGCGGTCATCTTGACGGTCGACTTGCCGCTGGTGACCTGCACTGCCGGCGATTGGCCGAAGAAGTTCGGCACCGTGAACAGCGCGCCCAACAGGATGGCCACGACAATAAGGATATATTTCCAGACTGGATAACGATTCATATAGCTCTAACGTTCAGTGTAGACGTCAAACGGCCCGCAGCGCGTGCGGGCCGGGGGGAATTACAGGCTCTTCAGCGTGCCGTTCGGCAGCACCATCGTGATCGAGTTCTTTTGCACCACCAGCTCCGCGCCGCTGGAAATTTCCAGCGTCACGTACAGGTCGGAAATCTTGGTGATCTTGCCCAGCACGCCACCGGCGGTGACCACTTCATTGCCCTTGGCCAGCGCTTCCATCATGGCCTTTTGCTCCTTGGCGCGCTTCTGCTGAGGACGGATCATCAGGAAGTACATGGCCACGAACATCAGAATCAGGAAACCATATTGGCCCAGGAAGCTGGACGAGCCCAGAACGTCGGTCGAGGATTGGGCGTAAGCATTGGAAATGAAGAACACAGGTGACTCCGATATCTATAGTTTAAAAAACAGCGCTGTATTCTAGCACTGGCCGCACGGCGTTAGGACTTTTACACCCCGCGCGCGCGATCGGCGTGGAATTGCTGCACCCAGGCCGGGAACCGGTCCGCATCCAGCGCATCGCGCATCTGCTGCATGAGGTCCAGGTAATAGTGCAGATTGTGGATGGTATTCAGGCGCGCGCCGAGGATTTCCTGGGTGCGGTTCAGGTGGTGCAGATAAGCGCGCGAGAAGTTCTTGCAGGCATAGCAGCAGCAGGTGCTGTCGTACGGCTCCTTGTCATCCTTGTAACGGGCGTTCTTGATCTTGATGTCGCCAAAGCGGGTGAAGATCCAGCCGTTGCGGGCATTACGGGTCGGCATCACGCAGTCGAACATGTCAACCCCGTTGGACACGCCCGCCACCAGGTCTTCCGGCGTGCCCACGCCCATCAGGTAGTGCGGCTTGTTGGCCGGCAGTTTCGGGCCGACGTGTTGCAGGATGCGCATCATGTCTTCCTTCGGCTCGCCCACCGACAGGCCGCCGATGGCCAGGCCCGGGAAATCGATCTTTTCCAGGCCTTCCAGCGATTCATCGCGCAGCTTCTCGAACATGCCGCCCTGAACGATGCCGAACAGCGCGTTCGGGTTTGCGCCGCGCTGGAATTCATCGTGCGAGCGTTGCGCCCAGCGCAGCGACATGCGCATCGACTTGGCCGCCTCGTCCAGCGTGGCCGGGCGATTGTCAATTTCATAAGGGGTGCACTCGTCGAACTGCATCACGATGTCCGAATTCAGCACGCGCTGGATCTGCATCGAGATTTCCGGCGACAGGAACAGCTTGTCGCCGTTGATGGGCGAATTGAAATGCACGCCCTCTTCCGTGATCTTGCGCATCGCGCCCAGCGAAAACACCTGGAAGCCGCCGGAATCGGTCAGGATCGGCTTGTCCCAGCCCATGAAGTCGTGCAGACCGCCGAACTTGGCCATGATGTCATTGCCCGGACGCAGCCACAGGTGGAAAGTGTTGCCGAGGATGATCTGGGCGCCGATTTCCTTCAGCTCCAGCGGCGACATGGCTTTCACCGAGCCATAGGTGCCGACCGGCATGAAGATTGGCGTTTGCACCACGCCGTGGTTCAGCTTGACCTCGCCACGACGGGCCTTGGTCACGCCGGTGGTGTCGGTTTTGTGTAATTTAAATTCCAGCATGCTTATTCCTTGTTCTGCGTCGTCAGCAGCATGGCGTCGCCATAGCTGAAGAAGCGGTATTCACTGGCGATCGCGTGGGCGTAGGCCTTGCGGATCTCTTCAAAACCGGCAAAGGCCGACACCAGCATCAGCAGGGTCGACTTGGGCAGGTGGAAATTGGTGATCAGGCGCGTCACCGTCTTGAACCGGTAGCCCGGCGTGATGAACAGCGCGGTATCGGCGCTGCCGGCTTCCAGCTGGCCGCCCTGCGAGGCCGATTCCAGCGCGCGCAGCGAGGTCGTGCCGACCGCCACCACATCACGGCCGGCCCCGCGGGCGGCGCGCACCGCGTCCACCGTCTCCTGCGGCATGGTGTACCACTCGGTGTGCATCTGGTGCTCGGCCAGGTTCTCGTGGCGCACCGGCTGGAAGGTGCCGGCGCCCACGTGCAGCGTGACGTAGGCGAAGTTGACGCCCTTGGCTTTCAGCTTCGCCAGCAGCGGCTCGTCGAAATGCAGGCCGGCGGTCGGCGCGGCCACCGCGCCCGGCACCTTGTTGAAGACCGT
The DNA here is from genome assembly GCF_039595735.1 of Duganella sp. Classification (NCBI taxonomy): domain Bacteria; kingdom Pseudomonadati; phylum Pseudomonadota; class Betaproteobacteria; order Burkholderiales; family Oxalobacteraceae; genus Duganella; species Duganella sp. Next base: position 32,382 of record NZ_JBCNLB010000001.1, on the reverse strand, counting down.
CTGATAGCGGTTTTCGTCGAACGAATCCGCATCGTGCTCGATATAGGGCGGCAGCGGCAGGCGGCCGTGGGCTTCGATCAGGTCGAACACGTCGGCATCGAAGTGCAGCGTGAAGAATTCGCCGGCGCGCTCGCCCACCGTGACGTCAAAGGCATCGGCCAGCCGCATTCTGGTGCCCGCCAGCGGCGAACGCGAAGCGCGCACCTGGGCCAGCACCGTGCGGTTATCCAGCACGCGCTCGACCAGCGCCTCCACCTTGCCGCCGCTCTCCTTCATGCCGAAGAAGCGGGCTTTCAGCACGCGGGTATTGTTCATCACCAGCAGGTCGCCCGGCTGCAGCAGGTCGACGATATCGGCGAACTGGCGGTCGATAATCTGCGCGCCGTCCAGATGCAGCAGACGGGAGGCGCTGCGGTCTGGCAGCGGGAATTGCGCAATACGCTCTTGCGGCAAGTTAAAATCGAAATCGGAAAGCGAATACATGGTCGGACTCTGTTAAACAAAAATACGGTAGGCCTTACAATACCGGCGGCCAACCCTCTATTTTACGCCATATGCCTGTTTCACCGTCGAAAACTGCCAAAAAAACCGTCAGCGCAGAGGCCAAACTGGCCAAATTGGGCTTGCACACCGATATGGACCTGGTGCTGCACCTGCCCATGCGCTACGAAGACGAAACACAGGTCATCACCATCGAAGAGGCCCGGCTGCATGGCGGCGACACCTCCCAAGTTGAGGGCATCGTCACAAAAAACGAGATCGCCTACAAGCCGCGCCGCCAATTATTGGTGCACATCAGCGACGGCACCGGCGATCTGCAGCTGCGCTTCATGAATTTCTACGGCAGCCAGGTCAAGCAGCTGGCCGAGGGCACGCGGGTGCGCGTGCGCGGCGAATTGAAACACGGCTTCTTCGGCGCAGAGATGGTGCACCCGGCCTACAAGGTGGTGAACGAGGGCGCGCCGCTGCCAACCTCCCTGACGCCGGTGTACCCGGCCGGCGAAGGCCTGTCGCAGCCGGTGCTGCGGCGCGCGATCGGCGAAGCGATGAAGCGGGTCGACTGGACCGACACCATCCCGGCCGACGTGCGCCGCCAGCTGCAGCTGTCCGACCTGGAGCCGGCCGTCAAGCTGCTGCACTATCCGCCGCAGCAGGTGGACGAACACGCGCTGGCCGACCGCTCGCATCCCGCCTGGACGCGGGTCAAGTTCGACGAGCTGCTGGCGCAGCAGCTGTCGCTGAAACGCGCCCAGCGCGCGCGCCGCGCCAAGGGGTCGCCGGCGCTGACCAAGGTCGGCGCCTTGTCGCGCGATCTGGAAGCCGCCCTGCCCTTCAAGCTGACCGGCGCGCAAAAACGCGTGCTGGCCGAAATCAGCGCCGACCTGCGCCAGCCGTATCCGATGCAGCGCCTGCTGCAGGGCGACGTCGGCAGCGGCAAGACCGTGGTGTCGGCGCTGGCCGCCGCCCAGGCCATCGACAGCGGCTACCAGGCCGCGCTGATGGCGCCGACCGAAATCCTGGCCGAGCAACACTTCCGCAAGATCGCCGCCTGGATGGAACCCTTGGGCGTCAAGGTCGCCTGGCTGACCGGCAGCCTGAAGAAAAAGGAAAAGCAGGCTGCCTACGACATGATCGAATCCGGCGAGGCACGGCTGGTGGTCGGCACCCACGCGCTGCTGCAGGACGTGGTGACGTTTGAAAACCTCGGCCTGTCCATCGTCGACGAACAGCACCGCTTTGGCGTCGGCCAGCGCCTCACCTTGCGCAACAAGGGTGTGGAAGGCGCCGTGCCGCACCAGCTGATGATGTCGGCCACGCCGATTCCGCGCACGCTGGCCATGACCTACTACGCCGACCTGGAAGTGTCGGTGATCGACGAACTGCCGCCGGGCCGCAGCCCGATCGTCACGCGCGCCATCGACCAGAACCGCCGCGACGAAGTGATCGAACGGGTACACGCCGCCGCGCTGGAAGGCCGCCAGATCTACTGGGTCTGCCCGCTGATCGAAGAATCGGAGGCGCTGCAACTGCAAACCGCCACCGAAACGCACGCCCTGCTGGCCGAAGCCCTGCCCGACCTGCATGTCGGCCTGGTGCATGGCCGCATGAAGCCCGCTGAAAAACAGGTGGTGATGGACGCCTTCAGCGCCAACGAAATGCAGGTGCTGGTGGCCACCACCGTGATCGAAGTCGGGGTCGACGTGCCGAACGCCTCGCTGATGGTGATCGAACACGCCGAGCGTTTCGGCCTGTCGCAGCTGCACCAGCTGCGCGGGCGCGTCGGCCGCGGCTCGGCAGCGTCAGTATGCCTGCTGCTCTATCAAAGCCCGCTCGGCCAGATCGCCAAACAACGCCTGATGACCATGCGCGAAACCACCGACGGTTTCGAAATCGCCCGCCGCGACCTGGAAATCCGCGGCCCCGGCGAATTCCTCGGCGCGCGCCAGTCCGGCCAGGCCATGCTGCGCTTCGCGGATCTGGAAACCGACGGCTGGCTGGTCGACCAGGCGCGCGACGTCGCCCACGACCTGCTGCACGCCAACACCCCGGAAAAAGCCGCCACCGTCGAAGCCCACCTCGCCCGCTGGCTGGGCGGCCGCGAGGAATTCCTCAAAGTCTGAGCCTGTCACCCCGGCGCAGCCGGACAGTCCGCCGCTGCGCTCCATGGAACCTCAGCTCAGAAGCACAAATAAATCCGGTTGGCGATATCAACCACAAAATCCGGCTGCAAATACGCCGCGAAGCCCAGCGCCAGCACAACGGCGAAGGCGGCGCGCAGCAGCCAGGTTTTCATCATGCCGCCTGCGCGCGGACCAGCGGGCGCTCGTTGATCGGCAGGTTGATCAGGCCGGACATCACGCCCAGCGCAATCGCGATGCCCCACACAATGTCATAGCTGCCGGTGCTGGTGTACAGATAACCGCCCAGCCACACGCCCAGGAAGCTGCCCAGCTGGTGCGAAAAGAACACGATCCCCGCCAGCATCGACATATGCTTGACGCCAAACACGCCGGCGATGATGCCATTCGTCAGCGGCACGGTGGACAGCCACAACACGCCCATCGCCGCCGCAAACAGATACACCGTCAGCGGCATCAATGGCGCCAGCAGGAACAGCGAAATCACCACCGAACGCGAGAAATATATGGTCGACAGCAAATAGCGTTTCGGGAAGCGTCCACCCAGCTTGCCCGCATAGTAGGAGCCGAAGATGTTGAACAAGCCGATCAGCGCCAGCGCCAGCACCGCCACGCTGGGGTTGCCGATGCCCTGATCCTTCAGGTACGCCGGCAAGTGCACGCCGATGAACACCACCTGGAAGCCGCACACGAAATAGCCGGCCACCAGGAACAGGAAGGAACGGTTGCCCAGCGCCTCGCTGGCCGCCTCGCGGATGCTTTGCTGCGGACCATGCGCATGTGCCACCGACGGCTCGCGCAGATAGAACGCCATCGGCACCATCAGCAGCACGATCAAGGCGCCCAGGATGTAGAAGGCGTTCTGCCAGCCGACCGCGGAAATCAGCTGCTGCTCGACCGGCATCATCATGAACTGGCCGAAGGAGCTGGCGGCGCCCGAGATGCCAAACGCCCACGAGCGCTTCTCCGGCGGCGCCACGCGGCCGATGATGCCGCTCACCGCGCCAAACGCGGTACACGCCAGCCCCAGGCCGACCAGCACGCCGGTGCCCAGCACGAACATGGTCGGCTGCGTCACCACCGCCATCCACACCAGACCGAGGGCGTAACACAGCGCGCCGACCAGCACCACCCGCATGGTGCCGAAGCGGTCCGCCGCCATGCCGGCGAACGGGCCGAAAGCGCCCCACATCAGATTCTGCATGGCCTGCGCCAGCGAGTAGGTCTCGCGCGTCCAGCCGTTGGCCTGCGAGATCGGCTGCATCCAGAAGCCGAAGCCGTGGCGCACGCCCATCGCCAGCGTCAGGACCACGCCGGTGGCTAGCAATACGTTCTTGAGGGTGGGTGCGCGGTCTGCCGTGAACATGGTCTCTCCCCGTTATTTATTTCGTATCTGGGGATTGTAACCAGTTCGGCGCAGCCTTGCTTACTCGTCGGCCGGATAGCGCAAACCGATCTGCGCGCGGATCTCGTCCAGAGTGCCCATGATGGCCAGCGTTTCCGCGTGCGGCATCACCGGGCTTTCGATCAGCCCCGCGCGCATGCAGCGGCCCACTTCCTGCGCTTCATGGGTATAGCCGTTGCCGCTTTTCGGCAGATCCAGCGTGCGCTCGCTGCGCGAGGTGCCGTTCACCAGCGTGACAGTGATCTTGTCGGTGTTGTGGAAGCGGTCATGCAGGCGCACGAAGCCCTTCTCGCCGGAGATCGTCAGCTCGGTTGGCGTGCGCGAACGCAGGCTGCACGCGCAGGACGACACGCCGCCGCCCTGGTGCGACAGGGTGAACGCGGTTTGCATATCGACCCCGGTGGTAGTCATCTCCGCCTGCGCCTTCACGCCGGTGACGCCGCCCAGGAAGAACGAAGCCATCGACAGCGGGTAGATGCCCAGATCCAGCAGCGCGCCGCCGCCCAGCTCCGGCGCAAACAGCCGGTGCTCCGGGCCGGCGTCGGAGGTGAAACCAAAATCGGCGGTCACATTGGCCGGCTTGCCGATCTCGCCGCTGTCGACGATGCGCTTGGCCTCCACCACGGACGGCATGAAGCGCGTCCACATCGCCTCCATCACGAACAGCTTCTTCGCGCGCGCCAGATTGATGATGTCCTCGGCCTGGCGGCGGTTCATGGTGAACGACTTCTCCACCAGCACCGCCTTGCCGCCGTTAAGGCACATCAGCGCGTTCTCGTGGTGCATGGGGTGCGGCGTGGCGATGTAAATCACATCCACGCCAGGATCATCGGCCAGCGCCTGATAGCTGCCGTGAAAACGCTCGGCGCCATACTGCTGGCCAAAGCTGGTAGCGCTATCCACAGAGCGCGAAGCAACGGCCGCCAGTTTTGCGTCCGGCGTGTCCTGCAAAGCAGTGGCGAAGGCTTTGGCGATTTTGCCGGTGCCCAGAATACCCCAGCGGATTGGCTGCGTCATGGCGTGCACTTTCTGCCGCATCGGCGGCGATGGAATTGAGATGAAGTTGATTATTTTACTGCGGGTGCCCGCTTGGGGCGGAACACCGTTGCATCGGCATAGAAGGCTTCATCCTGCCCTGGCCACCAGCCCGGCACGCCCAGCGCCTGCATCGGCGTGAAGCCGGCGGTGCTCAGGCCTTCATCGGCCAATTGCCGCGCGACGGTGGTATCGATCCATGCGCGGCGTTCCGCGTGATCCAGCGCGAAGAACGTGTCGTCCGCCAGCACGACGCGCGTGTGCGCGGTGATGGCCTTGCGCGGCGCCACCAGCTTTTCCATCAGCGCGTGGCCGAACAGCCAGGTCTGCGCATCCGCCGCCTCCCATTGCGCGCGGCGCCCGACGAAGGCTTCATGCCAGCGATGCTCGCGCAGCGCTTCGGTCAGCGCATGGCCGTCCGCGTTATCGCGCACTACCAGCAGCGCGGCGTTTTCATCGAAGATGGTGGCGCCGTCACGCGCCGGGCCGCGCGATTTGCCGACGCCATCCAGCGCGATCTGCGCCGCCTGCAAGGCGTTCAGCTGCACTTTAATCTGCGGGAAGGTCAGCCACACAAGGCCGTTGAAGAAGTCATGCAGGTTGTCGCGCGTCGGCACGCAACCGGTGGCGCCGATGTGCTCCTCGTAAGCCGTGCCTTCCGGCAGATCCTCCTGCGGCACAAAGGACAGCGGCAAGCCGAGATGGTTGCGCAGGCTCAGCGCCGCAGCCTGCCTGCTGAACGCGTCGCGGAAATGCGACTGCGGGGACAAGCGGCCGGCAGCGTCGCGTACCGATTCGTACCAAGGACGCGACCAGTCGATTGTATCCAGCACTGCTTACACCATTTTCCAGTTGATGGTTTCGCCGGCGTTGAGTGGAATGACTTGCTGGTCCGCCAGCGGCAACGCTTCCGGCAGCGTCCACTGCTCGCGCTTGAGCGTGATCTTGCCCTGGTTGACCGGCAGGTTGTAGAACGCCGGGCCGTTCAGCGAAGCGAAGGCTTCCAGCTTGTCCAGCGCGCCGGCGCGTTCGAAGGCTTCGGCGTACAACTCCATCGCGTGCAGCGCGGTGTAGCAGCCGGCGCAACCGCAGGCGGCTTCCTTGGCGCCCTTGGCATGCGGCGCCGAGTCGGTGCCGAGGAAGAAGCGCTCGTCGCCGCTGGTCGCGGCGGTCACCAGCGCCAGACGGTGCTCTTCACGCTTCAGCACCGGCAGGCAGTAGTAGTGAGGACGAATGCCGCCCTTGAAGATGTCATTGCGGTTGTACAGCAGGTGGTGCGCGGTAATGGTGGCGGCGATCGGGCCTTCCGCCTCCGCCACGTACTGGGCGGCGTGCTTGGTGGTGATGTGTTCAAACACGATGTTCAGCGCCGGGAAATCACGGCGCAGCGGGCGCATCACGCGCTCGATGAACACCGCTTCGCGGTCGAACAGGTCGATATCCTGATCGGTCACTTCGCCGTGGACCAGGAATGGCAGGCCCAGTTCCTGCATCTTCTCCAGCGTCTTGTAGCAGTTGGCCAGGTCGGTCACGCCGGCGTCCGAATTGGTGGTGGCGCCGGCCGGGTACAGCTTCACCGCGTGCACCACGCCGCTCTCCACCGCGCGCACGATTTCGTCCGGCTGGGTGTTATTGGTGAGATAAAGCGTCATCAGCGGCTCGAAGTCCATGCCCTCCGGCAGCGCCGCCAGGATGCGCTCGCGGTAGGCGACGGCAGCGGCAGTGGTGGTGACCGGCGGTTTCAAATTCGGCATCACGATCGCGCGGCCGAACTGGCGGGCGCTGTGCGGCAGCACGCTGGCCAGCGTCGCGCCATCGCGCAAATGCAGATGCCAGTCGTCTGGGCGGGTGATGGTGATGCTGGAAGGGGTTTGTTCGAGGTCGGACATGGCGGCGGGCTTTCAAAATGCGAATAGCCGATATTTTACCCGGTTCTCACTGTCCGGCGCGCTGGCGGGCCATCAGCTTGCCCGACTCGTTGCCCTCCTCGCCGCCCTTGCCGTCGTAGAGCAGATAGTCGAAAACATCGGCTACCTTGACCTTGACGATCTGGCCGCTGTGCAGCGTGGGGATCTGGGCCGGCTCGTTGTTCAGCAGGCCGGTGATGTCATGCTCTTCCCATTTGGTGACTTCCACCCACATCCATTCCCGGCCCTTTTCCGGCGTGGCGAACGGTGCTTTCACCAGGATGTACTCGCCCGGCTTCAGGCCGGCGTTGAAGCGCTGGCGCAAGGCCGGCAATCTGGTCTTGGCGGCGGTGCTTGCAGCCAGGACGGCATCGGTGTGCTTGACCATCTGCAGCGTATCCGTGAAGCCGAACAGAGACGCAAACAGGGCAGTCTGCTGCGCGTAGCGGTCGGGGCCGGGGTAACGGTCGAAACCCACCTCCAACAGGCGGTTTCGCGGATCACCTTCTTCCGGCTGGCCTTTGTAAAGCAATAGCTGCGCCTGTGCCTTGGCGTTGTCGGTCAGCGACGGCAGTTGGGCGTTGCGGAAGGCGTCGTGACGGATGGTCTTCAGGTTCAGCGTCATGACGCCGCTCTGCCCGATGGTCGCGCCTTCCACCAGCGCCTGCGCGAGGATGTTGATCAGATTACCGGCCTGATTGTTTTGCGAATGCGCGACATCGCTGATCACCACATCCGGCAGGCCAAACTTGGCCATGCCGAGCGTGATTTCGCGTATCAACTTATCGCCCTGATACGCATGGATGACGGTATGACGAACGATGTTGGGCACATCACCCTGCCAGCCATCCACGTGGCGCTTGCGCCATTCGGCGGTGGTGAAGATTTCGCGGGTTTCCTCATCCCAGATCAGGCCGCCAGTTTGCTCGGCCACCTGCAGCAGCAGACTGTCTGCAGCACGAAGCGCGGCATAGGTGGGCGACGCCGGCGCGCGGAATTCCAGCACCAACGCCGTTTGCGCCAACTGAAGCGCCTCCGCCTGGGCTTTGCTCAAGCCACGGCCGAAGTACTCGATCATCCGCACGCTGGGCGGCGGGTAGTTTTTCTGGATGTCGTTGTCGAGCGTAGGCGCCATCTGCGGCTCGCTGGGCGCGTCGGCCAACTGCTGCACCACCTTGAACTTGCCGCCCAGCTGCGCCAGCGTCGCATTCAAGGCCGCCAACGGCTCCACCGCCGGTGGCTGTAAATAATAAATCGCATACACAAAACTGACCGGCCCGTTCATCGGCGCCCCCGCCGGAAACGCCTCCAGCGCCCAGGCCGCCGGGGCAAAACACATCAGCAAAAAGAATAGGGAGCGAATGAAGGGCATGGGTATCGCAGCTTATGGCGCAGTGGTTTTCTCGGCCCAGGCCTTGGTGTCGGCCAGGATTTTGTCGAGGCGGGCGCGGTCGTAGACGTGGCCGTGGCTGATCACGCTGCGGATCTTGCGCGTGGCGCTGATGTCTTGCAGCGGATTCGCATCCAGCACCAGCACGTCGGCCGCCTTGCCGGCTTCCAGCGCACCGTAGCGATCCAGCGTGCCGAGGAAGCGCGGGCCGTTGATCACAGCCGTTTGCAGCGCCTGCGCCGGCGTCAGGCCATAGTTCACGTACAGGCCGATTTCATCGTGCAGCGCCTGGCCCGGATAGTCATACGAGTTGAGGAAGCCCGCATCGGTGCCGGCGATGATGCTGACGCCTTCCTGCTGCAGGATCGGCAGCAGCGAGGCCGATTTCTCGAACACCGCCTTGCGCTGCGCTATCGCTGCCGCGTCGTCCTGCGCCGCGCGCTGCACGCGCCAGTCATAGGTGGCGCGCAGGCCTTTGCCGATGTACTGCAAGGCTTCGTCGTGCGTGTGGTCGTCCTGGTCCAGATACGCCACCACGCGCGACACCGACAGGGTCGGCACCACCGCCGTGCCCTTGGCCGCCATGTAGCGGAACGAGGCGCGCGCAGTCGCTTCATCGTAGCTGTCCAGGCTTTGCTTGACGGCTTCCTTGCCGGTCAGCTTGCCGGCCGCCACCAGAGCGGTCAGTTCTTTTTCGCGCGGGGTCGAAGCGCGCAGCAGGTAAGACTGGTGCTCCACCGTGCCCAGTCCCGCGTCAAACATGGTCGCCAGGGTCAGTTGCACCGGAATATGGCCCGAGGTGCGCATGCCGCGCTCCCTGGCCTGGCGCAGCGCTTCCAGATAAATCTCCGGCCTCAGGGTGTTTTCGGTGATCTTGACGAAGTCCACCTTCTGGCCTTGCAGCTTGTCCAGCGCGCGGCTCACCTCTTCCGGCGTGCCGACTTCAATCGTGCCCTTCCACAGCGGCTTGTAGCCCTCCAGCTTGGCGGCCGAGGTAAAGATGGTCGGTCCTTCCAGCTTGCGCTGATTCACCTGGTCGCGCCACTGCAGCACGGTATCCGGCAAATCGCCCGAGCAATCGCGCACGGCGGTGATGCCGTACGCCAGATACAGCTGCAGCAAATGCTTGTTCTCTTCAATCAGCGCCGGACCGCCGCCGAAGTGCACGTGCGTATCCCACAGCCCCGGCATCAGATACTTGCCCGGCAGGCTGATGGTCATGCTGGCCGCGTAGTTGGACAACTGCCGGTCGTCCACCACCGCCAGAATCGTGTCGCCCTTGAGCACCAACGACTTGCCCGTCACTGCCTTGCCGCCCGCGACGTCGATCAGGGTCGCCTTGGTCAGCACCAGATCGGCGGCGATTTTGTCCGCTGCATGAGCGGCGCTCAGCAGTCCCAGCGCCAGCATCGCGCCACCTAATTGCTTAAAAGAAATGTTCATCAGTGAATTATACGGGCCAGAAAGTCGCGCGCGCGTTCCGTTTGCGGGGCGTGGAAAAATTCCTCCTTGCCGGCGTCTTCCAATATGCTGCCCTGATCCATGAACACCACCCGGTTGGCCACCTTGCGGGCGAAGCCCATTTCATGGGTCACCACCATCATGGTCATGCCTTCCTGCGCCAGGCCGACCATCACGTCCAGCACCTCGTTGATCATTTCCGGGTCCAGCGCCGAGGTCGGCTCGTCAAACAGCATGGCGATCGGGTCCATCGCCAGCGCGCGGGCGATCGCCACCCGCTGCTGCTGGCCGCCCGACAGCTGGGCCGGGAATTTATCCTGATGGGCCAGCAAGCCAACCCGGTCGAGGTAATGCAAGCCACGCTCGGCCGCCTCGTCCCTGCTGCGCCCCAGCACCTTGATCTGCCCCAGTGTCAGGTTGTCGCGCACCGACAAATGGGGAAACAGCTCGAAATTCTGAAACACCATGCCGATGCGCGCCCGCAGCGCCGGCAAATCCGTGCCCTTGGCGCCGACCGCGGTGCCGTCGACGGTAATTTCCCCCTGCTGGAACGGTTCCAGCCCGTTGACGGTCTTAATCAGCGTGGACTTGCCGGAACCGGACGGTCCGCAAATGACCATCACATCGCCTTTTTCCACCCGGGTGCTGCATTCCTTGAGCACCTGGAACTGGCCATACCACTTGCTGATATTTTTGATTTCGATCATAAGAAAGTAGATTATTTTGCGCGCAGCCACGCGCTTGACAGCGTCCCTGCCCACAAGGATACTGCGGAACTTGCCAATAGTTTCAGCAGCCGACGCACCCAACACCGGCTGACGCCATAAGAAGAAAGCAGCGGCTACCCATCCCGCTGCGCAGGCTCAGAGAGACACTACCACAGGAAACCTCAAAATATGAACAAACAAAGCCGATTGACCACGTACATCCTGATTGGACTGGTGCTAGGCATCATCACCGGTTATTTCGCCCACGACAATCTGGCCAGTCCCACCGGCTTTGCCGACACCATGGCGCTGATCACCACGCTGTTCCTGCGGCTGATCAAGATGATTATCGCGCCGCTGGTGTTCTCCACCCTGGTGTGCGGCATTGCCAAGATGGGCGATGCCACCGCGGTGGGCCGCGTCGGCGTCAAGACGCTGGGCTGGTTCTTCATCGCCTCGGTGATGTCGCTCAGCCTGGGCCTGGTGCTGGTCAACATCTTCCGTCCGGGCGACGCGCTGCTGGGCCACATGGCCGCCACCGCCGCCAAGGCCGACCTGGCCACCTCCAGCCTGACCCTGAAAGACTTCGTCACCCACCTGGTGCCGTCGTCGATCGTGGACGGCATGGCCAAGAATGAGATCCTGCAGATCGTGATCTTCTCGCTGTTCTTCGGCTCGGCCGCGGCAGCGGTGGGTCCCAAAGCCAATGCGCTGATCGACGCGCTGGACGGCGTGGCGCACGTCATGCTGAAAGTCACCGGCTATGTGATGAAGTTTGCGCCGTTTGCCGTGTTTGCGGCGGTGGCCGGCACCATTGCCAAGAGCGGCCTGGGCGTGCTGTCGACCTACGGCGTGTTCATGGCCGAGTTCTACTTCGGCATCGTGCTGCTGTGGACGCTGCTGATCTTCATCGGCTTCCTGTTCCTGAAAGGCCGCGTGTTCGCGCTGATGAAAGAAATGCGCAGCCCGGCGCTGCTGGCCTTCTCGACCGCGTCGAGCGAGGCGGCGTATCCGAAAACGCTGGAAGGCCTGGAGCGTTTCGGCGTGCGCAACCGCATTGCCTCGTTTGTGCTGCCGATCGGCTACTCGTTCAATCTGGACGGCTCGATGATGTACTGCACCTTCGCTACCGTGTTCATCGCGCAGGCCTACGGCATTGAGATGTCGCTGGGCCAGCAGATGACCATGATGGCGGTGCTGATGCTGACCTCGAAAGGCATGGCTGGCGTGCCGCGCGCCTCGCTGGTGGTGATCGCCGCCACGCTGGGCCAGTTCAACATTCCGGAAGCCGGCATGCTGCTGTTGCTCGGCATCGACCACTTCCTCGACATGGCGCGCTCCGCCACCAACGTCATCGGCAACGGCATCGCCACCGCCGTCGTCGCCAAGTGGGAAGGTGAGATGGACCCGCCGAAAACAGCGGAAGCCTGAAACGACAAAGCCACCGTTCGCGGTGGCTTTTTTTTCGGATGTTAGCATCCTCAGCGGAAGCGCCAGACTAATTTCGCCGGCCAAGCGCGCGCTCGATTTTTTGATCAGTCTTGAACTGGCTCAAGGAATAGACGGCCCAAATCGTCGCTGGTAGCCAGCCAATCAGCGTAATTTGCAAAATGAGGCAGATAATTCCGGCGATGGGACGGCCAATGGTGAAGAAAGTCAGCCAAGGTAAGATCAGTGCAATGATAAGACGCATTCGATATTTCTCTCTCTATGCCCCTGTTGCGCGGGGCGCCGCTTGGACGTATGTCCATGGCAAGAGCGTTAGCTCATCGCAACATCAAAAATCAACCTGAAAGTGCGACTGCATTCTATCAAAACCAAGTCCGCTTCCCCTCCGGCCTGGCGCCTAGCTGCCTCAGCCTGCGCCGCAAACGCGCGTTGTCGAAGAGCGCGCCCACCAACGCAAGCAACACAATAATGTTGATTGCATCGCTGCCGAAGAACCTGAAAAACAGCGCGGCACCGCCGGCGCAAAGCAAGCCGGTGACCAGCAACGCCACATTATCTGTCATTTATACCTCCACCATAGTTAAGAATTATGTGACCGGAGGGTAGTCCGCAAAAACATAATGCGCCTTGCGGGGGCTCATAGCAAGCAAGCGGCGCTGTTGTGCGGAATCGTTAGGCGTTTTGGCAGATTTCGTAATTGCCGGGGTGTAGGGGAGTGATGCACCATCACGGGATAATAATGCTCGGATGGAGATGATATGACTGCTACACGGCGCACGGCGCTGAAAACTTTGCTGGCGGGAGCGGCGGTGGCGCCGCAGCTGGTGCAGGCCGCTAACGCGGAACCGAAATGGGGCCGCGGCATCGAGGGCCAGCGCAAGGCCGATCTCGGCAACGGCACCTTCCTCAACCCTATCCTCGCCGGCGATCACCCTGACCCCACCATCCTCAAGGACGGCGACGATTACTACATGACGTTTTCGTCGTTCTTGTCCTACCCCGGCGTCATCATCTGGCATTCGCAGGACCTGGTGAACTGGCAGCCGATCGGCCCGGCCCTCACCAAGCCGCTCGGCAGCATCTGGGCCATGGACCTGGTCAAGCACAACGGCCGCTACTTCATCTACATCCCCGCCGGCACCAGCATCTACGTGATCTGGGCCGACAACATCCGCGGTCCGTGGAGCGATCCGATCGACCTGAAAATCGAAGGCGCCATCGATCCCGGCCATGCGGTCGGTGAAGACGGCAAGCGCTACCTGTTCGTCAACGGCGTGCGCCGCATCGGCCTGACCGAGGACGGCCTGGCCACCGTCGGCAAGCTGGAACATGTCTACCAACCCTGGCGCTATCCGTCCGACTGGGTGGTCGAGATGTTCGCCCCCGAAGGCCCGAAACTGTTCAAGCGCGGCGAATGGTTCTACCTCGTCATGGCGGTCGGCGGCACCTCCGGCCCACCGACCAGCCACATGGTGATCGCCGCCCGCTCGCGCTCCATCCACGGCCCATGGGAAAACCACCCGCAAAATCCGCTGGTGCGCACCAAAAGCGCCGATGAGAAATGGTGGTCGCGCGGCCACGCCACGCCGATTGAAGGCCCTGCCGGCGACTGGTGGATGGTCTACCACGGCTACGAAAACGGCTACCGCACGCTGGGCCGTCAATGCCTGCTCGAACCGATCGAGTGGACCAAAGACGGCTGGTTCAAGGCCAAGGGCGGCGACCTGTCCGCACCGCTGCCGATGCCGAAAAAAGGCAAGGCCGTGCAGCACAGCTTCGCCAAGTCGGACGATTTCAAAACGCTAAAGTTCGGCGTGCAGTGGAGCTTCTTCAATCCCGGCCCGGACGAGATGAAACGCGTCCAGCACACGCCCGGTGTGCTGGCCATCAAAGGCAAAGGCAGCTCCCCGGCCGACTCGTCGCCGCTGACCTTCATCACCGGCGACCGCGCCTACGAAGCCGCCATCACGCTCGACATCGGCGCTGACGCGGAAGGCGGCCTGCTGCTGCACTACAACGAGCGCGCCTATGTCGGCATCGGCTTCACGCCGACGCACATGAAAACCTTCGCGCACTCGCAGGAGCAAAGCTGGATGCGGGAGAAGATGGATGTCTCCACCGTCCATATCCGCGTGAAGAACGACCGTCACATCGTCACGTTCCACTATTCGTTGGACGGGAAGAACTGGGTGCAGCACTCATGGCAGATGGAAGTCTCCGGCCTGCACCACAACGTGTTTGGCGGCTTCCTCAGCCTGCAGCCCGGCGTCTACTGCGCCGGTGCAGGCACGGTGAAGCTGCGCGATTTCAAATATCGCGCCCTGGCTTAAATCTGCTCCGCGTAGACCTTCACCAGTTCGTGCAGGAATACGCGCCCTTCCATCAGCGACTGCACGCCGATGTATTCATTCAGACCGTGGATATTGCCGAGGTCCGGCGTCAGGAAAATGCCGCTGATGCCATAGGTCGGAATGCCGGCCGCGTTGAGGAACTGGCCGTCGGTGGCGCCGGACTGCAGGATCGGCATCACCGGCACGCCCGGCCACATCTTCGCGGTCAGCTTCTCCACCGGCTCCATGATGGCGCGCGTCAGCACTGGCGGCGCCGAATTTTCGCCGCGAATCTCCAGCGTTTCCACCTTCACCGCAGGATCGTCGATCGCCTTCACCAGCGCCTGGCGCACCGTCTCCTGTGACACGCCAGGGAAGATGCGGCAGTTGACGTTGGCGCGTGCGCGCTGCGGCAGCGCGTTGGTGGCGTGGCCGCCATCCAGCATGGTTGCGACGCAGGTGGTGTGCAGCATGGCCGCCCAGCTGGCGTCTGCGTTCGATACCGTCGCTACCGCCATCGCATTCTGCGGATCTTTTACCACGGCCTTCATCGCATCCGCGATTTCCTTGTGGCCGGCATCCAGCTGGATCTTGGCCATCGCATTCAGATAGCCCTTGCTGCCATCGGTCAGCTGGATCGGGAATTCATAGCCCTGCACTTTCGACAGCGCGCCGGCCAGGTGGTAAATCGCGTTGTCCTTCACAGGACGCGAGCTATGGCCGCCGCGATTGACCACTTCCAGGCGATAGTTCTGCGCCACCTTCTCGCCCGCCTGCACCGTCATCGAAACGCGCTTGCCGGCCGCATTCAGCTCGCCGCCCGCGCCTTCGTTCAGCGCATAGGCCGCGTCGATCAGCTCACGGCGATTCTTGGTCAGCCACTCGGCGCCGTTGAAGGCGCCGGCCGTCTCTTCGCCGCAGGTCAGCGCCATCTTCAGCGTGTGGCGCGGTTTGTAGCCCTCCTGCTTGAAGCGGATCAGCGAATCGGCCCAGATAGCCGCCTGCGCCTTGTCGTCCACCACGCCGCGCGCATAGAACTTGCCGTCCTCCTCGATCAGCGTGAACGGATCGCGCGTCCAGTCCTCGCGCTTGGCTTCCACCACGTCGATATGCGCCAGCAGCAGAATGGCTTTCGCCTTCGGGTCACGCCCTGGCAGCACGGCCACCAGACCGCCCTCTTTCGGATGCTCCGGCGCGGTGAAGATGTGCAGGTCCGACTCCGGATAACCGGCCGCCTTCATGCGCGCCGCAATGCGCTCCGCCGCCAGCGTGCAACTGCCGGACGACAGCGTGGTGTTGGTCTCGACCAGCTCTTTGTACAGGGCGCGGAACTGCGGCTCGGTTGGATCGGCGGCGTAAGCACTTTGCACGCATGCCAGCATGGCGGTCACTGCACCCAGAACAAAACGAGACTTCATGGTCGATCCCTTTATTTATTAAACTATATTCACAGTGTCTTCTTCGTCAGTCCTTGCTTGCTGACGCTCCCACATTTGAGCATACAGTCCGTCCGCTGCCAATAGCGATTGATGCGTGCCGCGCTCGACGATGCGGCCGTGATCCAGCACGATAATCTGCTGCGCGTCGGCCACGGTGGACAGGCGGTGCGCGATCACCATCGTGGTGCGCGTGCGCGAGATTTCCTTCAGCTGCGCCTGAATCGCCTGCTCCGCTTTCGAGTCCAGCGCCGACGTGGCTTCGTCGAAAATCAGAATCGCGGGATTCTTCAGCAGCGTGCGCGCAATCGCCACGCGCTGCTTCTCGCCGCCGGAGAGTTTCAGGCCGCGCTCACCCACCATGGTCTTGTAACCGTCCGGCAGACTATCGATGAAATCGTGAATCGATGCGGCACGCGCGGCAGCCACGATCTCCTCGTGCGAAGCGCCTGGCTTGCCGTAGGCGATGTTGTATTCGATGGTGTCATTGAACAGCACCGTATCCTGCGGCACGATGCCGATGGCATGGCGCACCGAGTCCTGCGTCAGCGAGCGCAGATCCTGGCCGTCGATGGTAATACTGCCCGCGTTCACCTCATAGAAGCGGAACAGCAGGCGCGATAAGGTCGACTTGCCGGAGCCGCTGTGGCCCACCACCGCCGTGGTGGTGCCGGGTGCGATGGTGAAGTCCACATCAAACAGGATCTGCCGCTTTGGATCGTAGCTGAAGTCCACATGATTGAAGCGCACCTGCGCGCCGTGCGTGACCAGCGGACGCGCATCCGGCGTATCGGCAATCTCCTTGTTCTGGTCCAGCAGCGAGAACAGCTTTTCCATGTCGGCCAGGCTTTGCTTGATCTCGCGATAAATCACGCCGAGGAAGTTCAGCGGAATGTACAGCTGGATCATGAAGGAATTGACCAGCACCAGATCACCCAGCGTCATCTTGCCTTCGATGACGCCGACGGTGGCGCGCCACAGGATCAAGGTCACCGCAACCGCAATGATCATCGACTGCCCGGTGTTCAGCAGCGACAGCGACGTCTGCGATTTCACGGCCGCGCTTTCATAGTGCCGCAAGCCCTCGTCATAGCGCCTGGCCTCATACTCCTCGTTGCCGAAGTACTTCACCGTTTCGTAGTTGAGCAGCGAGTCGATGGCCTTGGTGTTGGCCTTGGAGTCCAGCTCGTTCATGGTGCGGCGGAAGTGCGTGCGCCAGTTGGTGATCAAAATCGTGAACGTGATGTACGAGACCAGCGCCACAAAGGTAATCACCGAGAACCAGATATCGTAGTGCGTGACCAGATAGCCCAGCACCAGCGTGATCTCGACCAGCGTCGGCAGGATGTTAAACAGCGTGTACGAAATCAGCGACCCGACCGCGCGCGTGCCGCGTTCGATATCACGCGTCATGCCGCCGGTCTGGCGATTCAGGTGGAAGCGCAGCGACAGCGCGTGCAGATGGCGGAACACTTTCAGCGCAATGGTGCGCACCGCACGCTGCGTCACGCGCGCGAACAGGAACTCGCGCAGCTCGGTGAACAGCGTGGTCGATACGCGCAGCGCGCCATACGCCACCAGTGCGCCCAGCGGCAGCACCAGCAGCCCCTGCGGATGCGATGGCGTGATGGTCAGCGAATCGATCAGCTTCTTCATCACCACCGGCACGCCGACATTGGCCAGCTTGGCGCCGACCAGGCAGCCCAGCGCCAGCAGCACGCGCCATTTGTAGACCCATAAGTACGGGATCAGGGTTTTAATTGTTGCGGTATCGCTGCGGGCAGGAGCGGTAGTGCTGGCGGGAGCTGGCGGGGAATCGGCGTAACGGCGCATGGCGGATATTGGCTTTTTATGGTTCAATCCCGATAATTGTAGCCCCAGAAGAGAAATCACGATGACCACGCCCCAAAATCCCGTCCCCAACGTCAACACTGTCAACCGCGGCCTGCCCGCCGGGAAGATGCCGGAACTGCGCATGATGCCCGCGCCGTCCGACGCCAATGTGTATGGCGACGTATTCGGCGGCTGGATCATGGCGCAGGTCGACATCGCCGGTTCGCTGCCGGCCACGCGCCGCGCCAACGGCCGGGTTGCCACCATTGCGGTGAATTCCTTCGTGTTCAAGAATCCGGTGTTCGTGGGCGACCTGCTGTCGTTCTATGCTGATATTGTCAAGGTTGGCAATACGTCCATTACCGTGCAGGTGGAAGTGTACGCGGAGCGCAACCGCCTGCAGACCAACACCGTGAAGGTGACCGAAGCCACGCTGACTTACGTCGCCACCGACTCCGATCGCAAGCCGCGCAAAGTGCCGTCGATCGAGACGCTGATCAATCCCTGAGCCCCGGCGGCGCATGGACGAACACCGCCGCATCTTCCTCCATACCGCCAGCCGCCTTGGCGCGCTGGCAGCGCTGAGCAGCGCCAGCACCATCGGCGCGGCCCAGAACCGCGCCGGCGCGCGCGACAGCCGCAATGCCTACCCGTTCAGCCTTGGCGTCGCCAGCGGCTCGCCGCTGCCGGACGCGGTCATCATCTGGACCCGCATCCTGCATGACCCGCTCAACGCCGCGGCCACCCCGCCCATCGCCTTCAGCGTGCGCTGGGAAATGGCGGAAGACGAAAACTTCCGCCGCATCGCCGCCAGGGGCAGCGCCGGCGCCGCGCCCGAACTGGCGCACAGTGTCCATGTCGATATCAGCGGCCTGCAGCCCGACCGCTGGTACTGGTATCGCTTCATGCTGGGCGACGCCGTCAGTCCGACCGGCCGCACGCGCACCGCGCCCGCCGCGGGCAGCATGCCCAAGCAGCTCAAGCTGGCCGTGGCCTCCTGCCAGCACTGGGAATTCGGCAGCTACGCCGCCCACCACCACATCGCCGCTGCTGCGCCCGATCTGGTGGCCTTCCTGGGCGATTACATCTACGAGTGGGGTCCATACCAGTTGCAACACCCCAAAGCGGCTGTACGGGCCTCTGAAAGCTTCACGCTGGCCGATTACCGCGCCCGCTACGCCCAGTACAAAACCGACGCCCATCTGCAGGCCGCCCACCACGCCGCGCCGTGGATCGTCACCTGGGACGATCACGAAGTCGCCAACGACTACGCCAATCAGCAGGATGAACGCCTCAACCCGCGCTTCCTGCAACGGCGGGCCGCCGCCTACCAGGCCTTCTACGAACACATGCCGCTACGCCTGACGCCGCGCGACTTCGCCCATCTGCGCATCTACCAGCGCTACGACTGGGGCAAGCTGGCACGCTTCCACGTGCTGGACGACCGTCAGTACCGCGCCAACCTGGCCTGCCCGCCGCCGGGACGCGGCGGCTCCAGCTCCGTCCTGCTGCGCGCCTGCCCGACGCTGCTGGACCGCAGCCGCACCATGCTGGGTCAGGAACAGGAGCAATGGCTGGCGCAGGGCCTGTCCTCATCGCAGGCGCGCTGGAACATCCTGGCTCAGCAAACCCTGATGGCGCAGAACAGCCAGCTGCCGATCATGAAGGCTGGCGACGGCCGCTTCTGGACCGACGGCTGGGACGGCTACCCCATGGCGCGCCAGCAATTGATGGACACTCTGCACACCAGCCGCGCCCGCAATCCGCTGGTCCTGTCCGGTGACGTGCACAGCTTCTTCGCCTGCGAGCTGGCGCGCAATCCATCGCGACCCGCCTCGCCTGCCAATCCGCTGGTGGCGACGGAATTCTGCGGCACCTCCATCACCTCGCCCTCACGCCCGCAAGCACGTACCGAGCAATATGTGTCGATGAACCACGGCATCAAATATGGCCGCAGCGACAGGCGCGGCTACATGCTGCTGACCGTCACGCCAGCTGACACCACCGCCCACTTTCTTGTTCTGGACAGCGTGCATGACAGCGCCAGCCCGATCGCACGCGGCGCCGCCTTCGTGGTGCGCGACGGCCAGGCCGGCCCGGTCCGCGCTTGAATCGCGGCGGACAAGTTCTATACTGGCTTGCAGGGGGTGCCGTATGTTGAAAGTGTCTGAAGTGGAAATCGCGCACGAGCTTGATCGCTATCTGCATCAAGCGCTGACGCAAACCGTCGTAGTGGAACAAGCCGGCCACGCATCCGTGGTCGTGCTGTCGCTAGCCGAATTTGAACGGCTACAGGAAGTGGACGACCTGCACTTTGCCGAGGCCGCCCGCAAGGCCAATGTGGAAGGCTACCTCAATCGCGAGCATGAGGTACGCAGCC
This sequence comes from Duganella sp., assembly GCF_039595735.1. Taxonomy (NCBI): domain Bacteria; kingdom Pseudomonadati; phylum Pseudomonadota; class Betaproteobacteria; order Burkholderiales; family Oxalobacteraceae; genus Duganella; species Duganella sp. The sequence continues at coordinate 12,410 of NZ_JBCNLB010000001.1, read as the reverse complement.
GCCTGGCAACCGCCATGCGAGCCCGCAGGCTCGCGTGTGTCCGCAAGCCTTAAGCGGCGGCTTTTTCGTCGCGCAACTGGCGGCGCAGGATTTTGCCGACGTTGGTTTTCGGCAGTTCATCGCGGAATTCGATGTACTTGGGCTTCTTGTAAGCGGTCAACTCGTGCTTGCAGAAGTCCAGCACCTGCTCGGCGGTCAGGTTGGGGTCCTTGCGCACGATGAACAGCTTCACGGCCTCGCCCGAATTCTTGTCCGGCACGCCGATGCACGCCACTTCCAGCACGCCCGGATGCGCCGCCACCACGCCTTCCACCTCGTTCGGATACACATTGAAGCCGGACACGATAATCATGTCCTTCTTGCGATCAACAATGCGGGTGAAGCCGTTCTCGTCCATCACGCCAACATCGCCGGTCTTGAAGAAGCCATCCGACGTCATCGACTTGGCGGTTTCTTCCGGACGGTTCCAGTAGCCGGCCATCACCTGCGGGCCGCGGATCGCGATCTCGCCAGTCGAACCCAGCGGCAGCTTGTTGCCGTCATCGTCCAGGATCGCCACTTCGGTCGATGGAATCGGCAGGCCGATGGTGCCGGTGAATTCCTTGATATCAATGCGGTTGGCGGTGGCCACCGGCGAGGTTTCGGACAAGCCATAGCCCTCGATGATCGGGGTGCCGGTCACCTTCAGCCAGCGCTCGGCCACACTCTTCTGCACGGCCATGCCGCCGCCGTTGCACAGCTTGTAGGACGAGAAGTCCAGCCTGGCGAAATCGGCGTTGTTCAGCAGCGCGTTGTACAGCGTATTCACCGCCGGCAGCACGGTCACCTTGTACTTGGACAGCTCTTTCACAAAGCCGGGAATGTCGCGCGGGTTCGGAATCAGCAGGCTCAGGCCGCCGGTGCGCATGCTCATGAAGGCGCTGATGGTCAGCGAGTAGATGTGATACAGCGGCAGCGCGCTGACGAACACCATCTGTTCGCCGCCGCCTTTCATCTGCAGCCACGCTTCGTTTTGCAGCACGTTGGAAATCACGTTACGGTGCAGCAGGATGGCGCCCTTGGAGACACCGGTGGTGCCGCCGGTGTATTGCAGGAAGGCGATATCGTCATGCCCCAGCTTGACCGGCTGCAGCACCATGCCCGAACCTTCGGCCAGCACCTGCTTGAACGAGACCGCGCCCGGCAGCGAATACGCCGGCACCATCTTCTTGACCTTGCGCACCACAAAGTTGACCAGTGCGCCTTTCAGGCCGCCCAGCAGGTCGCCCATGGTGGCCACCACCACATGCTTGACCGGCGTCTGCGCCACCACCTGCTGCACGGTGGTGGCAAAGTTCTCCAGCACGATGATGGCTTCGGCGCCCGAGTCCACCAGCTGGTGCTGCAACTCGCGCGGCGTGTACAGCGGATTGACATTCACCACCGTGTAGCCGGCGCGCAGCACGGCCGCCATGGCGACCGGGTACTGCAGCACGTTCGGCATCATGATGGCGACGCGCGCGCCGGCCGGCAAGCCTTTGCTCTGCAGCCAGGCGCCCATTTTGGAAGACAGTTGATCCAGCTCGCCGTACGTCATGAACTTGTCCATGCACACGAAAGCGTTGCGGTCAGCGTACTTGCGGAAAGACTCTTCCAGCAAATGGGTGACCGAGCGGTATTGGGTGTTATCAATCTCCGCTGGTACGCCTTCGGGGTACGACTTCAGCCAAATCTTTTCCATCTTTATGCAGCCTTTTTCTTGTCGCCGGTTGCTTCGTCGCGCAGCATGCGGCGCAGAATTTTCCCGACATTGGTTTTGGGTAGCTCCTCGCGGAACTCAATGTATTTCGGCTTTTTATAGCCGGTTAATTGTTCTTTGCAGTAGGCCATCAGGTCGGCTTCCGTCAGGTTCGGGTCCTTGCGCACTACGAACACTTTGACGGCCTCGCCCGAGTGCTCATCCGGCACGCCGATCGCGGCGCACTCCAGCACGCCAGGATGCGCGGCAATCACGCCTTCCAGCTCGTTCGGATAGACATTGAAGCCGGACACCAGAATCATGTCCTTCTTGCGGTCGACAATCTTCACGAAGCCGTTGGCGTCCATCACGCCGACGTCGCCCGATTTGAAGTAGCCGTCGGGCGTCATCACCTTGGCCGTTTCGTCCGGACGGTTCCAGTAGCCGGCCATCACCTGCGGGCCGCGAATCGCGATCTCGCCGGCCGTGCCCAGCGGCACTTCCTTGCCGTCGTCATCCAGGATGGCGATGTCGGTCGACGGCACCGGCAGGCCGATGGTGGCGGTAAACTCCTTGCTGTCCGCACGGTTGCAGGTGGCCACCGGCGAGGTTTCGGACAAGCCATACCCCTCGATGATGGACACGCCCGTCACCTTCAGCCAGCGGTCGTTGACGGCCTGCTGCACCGCCATGCCGCCGCCATTGCAAATCTTCAGCGCCGAGAAATCCAGATGGGCGAAATCCGGATGATTCAGCAGCGCGTTGTACAAGGTGTTCACCGCAGGGAACATATTGAACTTGTACTTGGCCAGTTCCTTGACGAAGCCGCCGATGTCGCGCGGATTCGGAATCAGGATGTTCAGCGCGCCCACCCGCGTGCCCCACATCGCGCACGCCGTCAGCGCGAAGATGTGGTACAGCGGCAGCGCGCACACGATGGTCACCTGCTCGTCCGAACCGCCCAGCGCCGGCTGCGACCAGGCTTCGCTTTGCAGCAGGTTGGCCACGATATTCTTGTGCGTCAGCGTCGCGCCCTTCGACACGCCGGTGGTGCCGCCGGTGTACTGCAGGAAAGCGGGATCGCTGTCCTTCAGCTGCACCGGCGTCAGCTTCATGCCGCCGCCCTGCGACAGCGCATCCTTGAAGCGCACCGCGTTCGGCAGCGAGAACGCCGGCACCAGCTTCTTCACGCTGCGCACCACGAAGTTCACCAGCATGCCCTTGAGGCCGCCGAGCATCTCGCCCATGCTGGCCACCACGATATGCTTGACCTGGGTCTTGCCCAGCACCTGTTCCAGCGTGGTGGCAAAGTTTTCCAGGATGATGATCGCTTCCGCGCCCGCATCGTTCAGCTGATGTTCCAGCTCGCGCGGCGTGTACAAGGGGTTGACGTTGACCACCGTGTAGCCCGCGCGCAGGATCGCCGCAATCGCGATCGGATACTGCAGCACGTTGGGCATCATGATGGCCACGCGCGCGCCCGGCTTCAGGCCGCGGCTTTGCAGCCAGGCGCCAAGCCGCTTCGAATACGCATCGACTTCGGCATAGGTGAGGAACTTATCCATGCAGACATACGCGTTACGGCTTGCATATTTCTGGAACGATTCTTCCAGCAACTGCACCAGCGAACGGTACTGACTCGTATCAACTTCGGTCTGCATGCCCGGTGGATACGATTTCAACCAGATTTTCTCCATCCTGTGCCTCTTGTCTCGAATATTTATCGTTGTAAGGCCGGCGCACAGAGCCGGTCAGGGAGCTTGCTGATGATGCGATGCTATCGGGCAGGACGCCCGTACGCAAGCGCATTTAACCATAATTAGAACGGAGGTTCTAACGGCTTTTTATGCCGCAACGCAGCATCAATGCGCGCCTTCGCCGTCTGGTTGCGCTCCCTTGCCGCTTTCCGCGTTGAGCATCGGCGGGCGGCCCAGCAGCTCCAACTGCTGTCGGCGTTGACCTGCATCAAGAGTCGCTATTTTTTGCACCGCACCATAAAATCGCACGAACGTTCGTTCCTGCTTTAGCAACACCCGGAAGGCGGGCAGATAATCGTGGTAAGTTCCCACCGCGCTGAGGTGGGCGTTGGTCAGCGGCTCGGCAAACCAGCGGTCATAACCGGCGTACCCCCCCCAGCTTTCCTTCAGCCTGGCGTAGTCGGATTTAAGGTGGGCAAAGATGCGTGCTTTTTCGGCGCGCTTGTGGCGCGTGCTGGTTTTGCCGGCGTACAGGTCGGCCAGCATTTTGCGGTGCCGCACCAGCAGCGCCAGAAAGTCTTGCCGGCGCGCGTTGTAGCGGGTGTAGGCTTCGCGCATCGGATCGGTGCCATACAGCTCCAGCCAGCGCGCCACGCCGGCCTCCTCCACCGCCGTGGCGAAGCCTTCGTTGAATTGCGAATCGCCCTGCACATACACCACCTGGTGCGCCAATTCATGGAACACCATGCGCGCCAGTTCGGCATCGGAATAGTTGATGAAGGTGGACAGCAGCGGATCGCTGAACCAGCCCAGCGTGGAGTACGCCGGCACGCCGCCCACCTGCACGTCGTTGCGCTCCTTGCGCAACTCGTCAGCGTAGGCCATGGCGTCTTCCTTGCTGTAGTAGCCGCGGTAGCTGACGCAGCCGGCGATCGGGAAGCACCACTGGATCGGCCGCAGCGACAACTCCGGCGTCGCCACCACATTCCACAGCACAAACGGGCGCGATAGCGCGGCATAGTTCTTGTAGCTGGCGTTGTCCGGCAGGCCCAGTTCCTTGACCGCGAATTTGCGGATCAACATGGCTTTTTCGAGACGTGCCTTCAGCTGCGGATCGGTGGTGGGATCGCCCAGCCAGTCGTCAATCGGACGGGCGTCCGACCACAATGCATACTGGCCTTGCGCGGCCTGCATGTAGTACTTGAATTGCGCGCAACCGGCCAGCATCGCAGCGACGCACGCCGGCGCCAGCCAGTACCTGGCGCGGAGCATTTGACGTGCAATATTGCGCATACATCACCTTCAAGCAGAGACCTTCTCAACTTGAACCAGTGTATCGTAAAAAGTCGGTGCGCGGCCCATATCTGTCAGCTGTTGGCTGGTAACCTCATTGGCGTTTTTACCATCCGTGGCTAGCTTTTTCCACCACACTGACAAGCCGACAACGAGACCGGCGCGCGCCTTGTCGGTCACGCGCGCCTTGGCCACAAAGGAGCCGCGGTCATTGAAGATGCGTACCATGTCGCCGTCGGCGATGCCGCGTGCCGCGCTGTCGTCCGGATGGATGTCCAGATGCGGCTCGCCTTCGGCCGAACGCAGGCTTTTCACGTTGACGAACGTGGAGTTGAGGAAGTTGCGCGCCGGCGGCGAAATCATCGCCAGCGGATAGCGCTTTGCCAACTCCGGGTTGCTGGCCACCGATTCATATGGCGGCAGATAAGTTGGCAGCGGATCGAGACCGTCCTTTGCCATCTGCGCGGAATAGAATTCGCACTTGCCGGACGGCGTGTAGAAGCCGCCCTGCGCAAACGGTGCCGCCGGCATATTCAATTTCTGCCAGCCCTTCTGTTTCAAGGCGTCCCAGTCAAAGCCGATGGCGCGCACGTCCTGGGCGTTGAAGGATTGCGCCGCCAATTCATCGTCAGACTCCTTGAAGCAGTCGTCGTCAAAGCCCATGCGCGCCGCCAGCAGGCGGAAGATCTCGGTGTTCGGCTTGGCCTCGCCCATCGGCGCGATGGCGGCGTTATTTGCCATCATGTACAGGTGGCCGTAGGACGTGTGGGCGTCAATATGCTCCAGTTGCGTGGTGGCCGGCAGCACGATGTCGGCGTAGTCCGCGGTGTCGGTCTGGAACTGCTCCAGCACCACCGTGAACAAATCCTCGCGCATAAAGCCGCGCATCACCTTGTCCGAATCAGGCGCAATCGCCAGCGGATTCGAGTTGTACACGATGACCGCTTCCACCTGTGGCCCAAACGCTGGCGAAGCAGGCCGCAGCAGGTCGTCGCCAATGGTGGTCATGTTGATGGTGCGCGGGATCTTCTTCAACAAATCCGGGCGCTGCAGCTTCGGCTTGTTGGTCGGGAAGGAGCCGCTGGACGACAGCTGCACGCCGCCCGCCGGATGACGCCACGCGCCCACCAGCGCCGGCAGGCAGGCGATGTTCCGCACCGCCATGCCGCCGCCGCGCACGCGCTGCACGCCATAGTTGGTGCGGATCGCCACCGGCTCGCCGGCCTTGGCCATGCTGCCGTACAGGCGCGCCAGATCGACCACTTCATCCACCGTGATGCCGCAAGTGTCGGCCACGCGCTCCGGCGTCCATTCCGCCGCGCGCTGCTTCAGTTCTTCAAAGCCCAGCGTGTACTGCGCGATGTAATCGTGATCCAGCAAGTCTTCCTTGATCAGCACATGCATCAGGCCCAAGGCCAGCGCGGCATCGGTGCCTGGCAGCAGGGCGATGTGCTGGTGGCACTTCTCCGCCGTCAGCGAGCGGTAGGGGTCAATGGCGATCAGCTTCGCGCCATGGCGCTTGGCTTCCTGCGCGCGGGTCCAGAAGTGCAGGTTGGATGCAATCGGATTGCCGCCCCAGATGATCAGCAGCTTGGCATTCTGGAACTGCTCCATGTCGGTGCCGACCGAAGCGCCGATGGTGTACTTGTAGCCGGTGAAGCCGGCCGTCGCGCAAATGGTCCGATCCAGCAGCGACGCGCCGATCTTGTTGAAAAAGCGCGAAGACATGGACTCGCCCTGCACCAGCCCCATGGTGCCGCAGTAGCTGTACGGCAGGATGGCTTCCGGCGCGCGGGCGGCGATCGGCTTGAGGCGGGCTGCGATGGTGTCCAGCGCCTCGTCCCAGCTGATGCGCTCAAACTTGCCCTCGCCCTTCCTGCCCACGCGTTTCAGCGGATGCAGCAGGCGGTCTTCGTGATAGGTGCGCTCGGTATAGCGCGATACCTTGGTGCACAGCACGCCGGCCGTGGTCGGGTGGTCGGGATCGCCCTTGACCGCGGTGGCGACGCCGTCTTCCACCGTCACCAGCAGGGCGCAGGTGTCGGGGCAGTCGAGCGGGCAGGCTGCGCGGACTTGTGTGCTTGTCATGTCTGAAAATCCAAAAAGCGTTGGTTCAAAGCAGTATCGTAAACCATTGCGTGCGCTCTGGCTTAACTCCGCGGACAAGGGCTACAATTGGAAAAATGGAAATAGCGGAATAGTGGAGAAGTAGCATGAAACTGGTTGATCCCATCATTGCATTTCAATCCGAGCTACAGGAGATCCGGCGCGACCTGCACGCCCATCCTGAGCTCTGCTATGAAGAACAACGCACCTCGGACGTGGTGGCCGCCAGGCTGACCGCATGGGGCATCCCGGTAATTCGCGGCCTGGGCATCACCGGCGTGGTCGGCGTCATCAAGAACGGCAGCTCCGGCCGTTCCATCGGCCTGCGCGCCGACATGGACGCCCTGCCGATGCAGGAAGTGAATACCTTCCCGCACGCCTCGGTTCACCCCGGCAAGATGCACGCCTGCGGCCATGACGGCCACACCGCCATGCTGCTGGGCGCGGCCAAGCACCTGGCCGAGCATCGCAACTTCGACGGCACCGTGTATCTGGTGTTTCAGCCTGCCGAAGAAGGCGGCGCCGGCGCCAGGCGCATGATCGAAGACGGCCTGTTCGAGCAATGCCCGATGGATGCCATCTACGGCATGCACAACTGGCCCGGCATCCCCGCCGGCCACATGAGCGTGTGCGAAGGCCCGCTGATGGCGTCCAGTAACGAGTTCTACGTGACCGTCAAGGGCAAGGGCGGGCATGCGGCTCAGCCACACAAATGCATCGACCCGGTGATGATCGCGGTGCAGATCGCGCAAGGCTGGCAAACCATCATCAGCCGCCGCACCAGCCCGCTGGATACGGCCGTACTGTCGCTGACGCAGATCCAGGCAGGCACCGCCACCAACGTCATTCCGGACGAAGCCAAAATGGCCGGCACCGTGCGCACCCTGTCGTGGGACGTGCTGGACATGCTGGAAAAGAAAATGGAACAGATCGCCGTCAACACGGCCGCCGCGTTTGATGCGGAAGTGGAATTCAAGTTCCGCCGCAACTACCCGCCGCTGATCAACCATCCGGAAGCGACCCGCTTTGCGGTGGAAGTGATGAAATCCGTGGTCGGCGCCGACAAGGTGGACGACCAGACCGAACCATCGATGGCGGCGGAAGACTTCGCTTACTTCCTGCAAGCCAGGCCGGGCTGCTACATCTTCATCGGCAATGGCGAAGGTGACCACCGCGCCGGCGGTCACGGCCTCGGCCCGTGCGTGCTGCACAACGGCAGCTATGACTTCAACGACAACCTGCTGCCGGTGGGCGCCAGCTTCTGGGTCAAGCTGGTGGAAGCCAGCCTGCCGCTAGCCTAATTGGTCGGGCGCGGTGCCGACGCGTTGCCCCGGATTCAGCTGCTCCAGGCCGATCAGCGCGGCTGAGTGATCGGCCTGCGGGATGGTCCTGGACAGCGTGATATAGCGTGCCGTGACCAGCTCGGTCAGCGGCAGCACAATGCCGGCCGCTTCCGCTGCCGCCAGGATATTGCGCTGATCCTTCAGCTGGGTGGCGACCTTGCCGCCGGCGACAAAATTCCGCTCCAGCATGCGCTGGCCATGCACCTCCAGTATCTTCGACTCGGCAAAACCGCCACGGATGGCCGCGCGCATCGCCGCCGGATCGGCGCCGGCCGCCTGCGCCAGCAACATGGCTTCCGCAACGATATTGATGGTTGCACCAACGATCAGCTGATTGCACAGCTTGGCGACCTGACCGCTGCCGGCCGGACCGACCAGCGTGGCGCGCCCCATGGCCGACAACGCCGGTTCGGCCTCGGCAAAATCCTGCACCGCGCCGCCCGCCATGATGGCCAGCGTGCCGGCCGCCGCGCCACCGACGCCGCCCGACACCGGCGCATCGAGGAAGCGCCGCCCCGCCGCCGTCAGCTGCGCGTGGAAGCCTTGGGCTTCAGCCTGCTGGGTCGAACTCATGTCGATCCACAGCGCGTTCGGCGCCAGCGCTGGCAGAGCGGCGTCCAGCACCAGCTGCACGGTGGGACCGGCTTCCAGCATGGAAATCACCATCGGCGCGCCCTGCACCGCGGCCGCCAGCTGCGCCACCGGCCGCGCGCCAGCCTCGGCCAGCGCCTGCGCCTTGGCGTGCGTGCGGTTCCAGACCGTGACCTGGTGGCCGGCCGCCAGCAGGCGGCGCACCATCGGCTCCCCCATCAAGCCTATGCCTAAGAAAGTAATTTGCGTAGACAATTTCGCTCCAAGAATTATTTTCCGAACCCCGGTACAATCACGGGTTAGCCGTATAACAATCTGAGATACAGCACTCCATAATTGCAAGGATACTATGTTCACCAAAAAAATGATCGCGGTTGCCGCCGCGCTGATCGCCGCGCAAAGCGCGTATGCAGATGACAAACTGATCGACTCCGTGTCGGTCGACGTAGGTGCCGGCGAGCACGTACAAATGGTGCGCTTCAACGCCGCCAAGGATTGGGACAACAAATGGTTCCAGTCGAACGGCACCCACCTGGGTGGCTACTGGGAACTGAGCACCGGCATCTGGCAGGAAAACCGCTACAAGAACGTGGTCGGCGCTGAACAGAAACTGTGGGATATCGGCTTCACTCCAGTGTTCCGCTTCCAGAACGACAACAAGAAGGGCATGTACTACGAAGGCGGCATCGGCGTGCACATGTTCTCGAAGCTGTACAACAACAGCGACAACCGCCTGTCGACCCACTTCCAGTTCGGTGACCACATCGCTGCTGGCTACGTGTTCGACAACAACTGGGAGGTGGGCGTGAAGCTGCAACACTTCTCGAACGGCGGCTACAAGAAGCCGAACTCGGGTGTGAACTTCGTCGAACTCAAGGCGGCATACCACTTCTGATAAGACGTCCTTCCGGCGCAAGCCGGAATCCATGCTGAGTCGGCGTTACGATACGTTCGACTCAGCCACAATCTTCCAGTTCTTGCCTTCCTTGGCCCAGTATTGCTTCTTGCGCACCGCGTGACGGAACTTGCCGATCACGATCTGCTGGGTGAAGTTGCTGACAATGACCTCTTCCTGGCTGGGCTGGCGGAAGTAGCTCGGATCGCTGACCGTCACACTGATCTTCTTCGCCCCTGGCAGATAGCGGTTCTTGTCCAGCCAGGTATTGATATCCTCATCCGCCGCTGACCTGAAGCGCGCCGAATACAGCGACTTCAGACTGGCGTCATCGCGGTTCTCCACATCACGCCGCCATGCCTCCACCAGCGAGGCCGCCTGACGCAGATCCTGGTCCAGCTGCTCCTTGCTGACAAACTCCACCTGATCGCCAATCAGAATCGGCGTCTTGCCGATTTCCACCGTGCGCGTCAGGAAATTCAGATCATCATTGCTGACCACCACACAGCCATCGGTCGACAGCGGCGGCCGGCTGAACGTCTCCGGCGGCGTGCCATGCACCCAGATGCCGGAACCGCTGCGGCCATTGATCTTGTCCCAGTCATTCGGATAATCAAGCGGCAGCGCGCCCTTGCCATACATATCCGGCAGCTTCACGCCTGGCAGACGGCCGATCAGGTAATACACGCCCACCGGCGTGCGCATATCGCCTTCCTTCAGCTTGTTGATGCCGAGCTTGCCCTGGCTGACATAGAAGTCCTGCATCAGGCGCAGGCCGGCGTTGGTGTTCTCATACAGGTACAGGCGCGAATGCCTGGCATCGACAATCAGCGCATGTTTCTGGTCCTTGCGCATCTGCAGCAGCGCGCGCGGCAGCAAGGTCGGCGCCGGACGCTCGGCCTGCAGGCGCACCGCCGCTTCACGGCGCAGGTCGGCCAGTCTGGCTTCAGAGCCGGGCGGTACAGCAGCGCCCAGATTGGTCACCGCGCGCGTATGCATCAACAGGATATCGCCGCGGATCAGATGACCGAGGCGGAAATTGGGATAGGCTTCGACCAGCGCATCGGCCTTTTTCTGCGCGGCGCCGAGATCATGTGCTGCCAGATCTTTATAGATATCGTTAAGCAGCTCTTCCGGATTGGCTTTACGGGCGACCGGCGCCCGCGCCGGCTTTTTTGCGGCGTGGCTGAACTCCCCTCCCGCCAGGCTGAGGATAAGCGCGCCAAGCACGCTGCCCGTGCGCCATTTACGCAAAAATGAGTGTGACATCAGTTACCCGAAATTTCCTGCTTGATCTGCCATTTTCCGCCATTTTTAACCATCACCAGCGTCTTGCGGCTGCGTGCGGTTAAACGATCGGATTCATAGGTCTGGCGGAAAGTGACCCTGGCCGTGTTACCGTTGACCGAGACCTCCGGCGCAGCCACTTCCACGCGGATGCGGCCTTTGCCTTCAATACGGGCGCGGCGCTCGTCCGCCCACGCCTTGCGGCTGACGCCTTTCGGCGGCTCAAACTGCTGGGCATAGTAGCCGAGGTAGGAGTCCACGTTCTGCGAGGCCCAGGCCTTGGCCCAGCCATTCACCTGCGCCATCACGGCATCATGCTCGGACGCATCCGGCTTGGCGGCAACCTTTTCCGGCTCCGGCTTGGCAGGCTTGGGCGGTTCCGGCTTGACCGGCGCCGGTGCAACCGGCGCTGGCGCTGGCACAGCCGCCACTTTCACTGGTGCCGCTGCGGCAACCGCAGGTACAGCCTTGGCCGGCGCCGGCGCGGCCGCAACGACAGGGGCCGGGGCAGGCTTCGCTGGCGCCGGCGGCGTTACTGGAATCGGTCCCACCGCAGCCGCGACTTTAGGTGCCGCAGCCGCTGGAGGCGACACCGACAGAGCGGGAATCCGCTGCGGCGCATTAGCCGGCGCAACATTCTGCGGCGGCAGTGGCGAAATCAAAGGCGGCTGCGTGCTGGCAGCCGGACGTGCCGGCGCAGCAGCCGGTGCTGGCGCTGGAACGGGCGCTTGCGCGAGCGCAGTCTCGCCGCCAACGAACTTGCCGCCGGTACTGGTCGAGAACGTGCGCAACATGGTCAGCTTGGACTTGGCCGGCACCGCCGTGGTCGAGCCCAATGCCAGCGCCTTGTCATACGCCTGGCTGGCCATCTTGCCGTAAATATCGCCCAGATTTTCATAGGCAGTCTGATAGCTGGGGTTGGTGCGGATGGCCTTTTCCAGCGCCACGCGCGCCTTGTCGTACTGACCATTGGCGGCGTACAGCACAGCAAGATTGTTGTACGGCTCCGGCAGATCCTTGTAATCTTCGGTTAGCTTGGTGAAGACGGCGATCGCCTCTTCCGACTTGTTCTGCTCAGTCAGCAGCACGCCTTTCATGAACCGCATCTGCGGATCGTTGGGACGTTTGCTCAGGTATTCATTGGTCTTGTTCAGGGCTTCGACGATCTTGCCGGCCTTGGCCAGCTTGCTGACATCGGCATAATCATCCGCACGGGCAGGCCCCCAGGCCATCAACGCCAATGCGCAATACAGCATTGTTTGGGCTGTCTTATTTTTCATTGAGTTTTGAAGCTGGCGCGAAAGGACACATGGTACACCTTCGTTTCCGCATATCAAAATCGCTTGTTGCGCCGAACGCAAAAAAGCCCCGCCGGATTTTATCCTGACGGGGCTTTTTCTAAATAACTAGCTTGACGATAACCTACTTTCACACTGGTTGCAGCACTATCATCGGCGTAGAGTCGTTTCACGGTCCTGTTC